>NZ_QPJV01000001.1 GCF_003337315.1 Vagococcus fluvialis
CTTTAATTTTAACGGGAAAGTTCGTATGTTTCTATTATTTTGTAAAAAAATAGATGCGAATGAATTTCTTCATCCACATCAAAAATTATACAACCTAAAAAAAACAGTTTATCATCAAGATAAACTGTTTAAGAAATTAACTATTTTTTTGAGCTCTTCTTGCGAAGAATGGGAAGATAAGTCCTAAACTAATTAAAACAATTGGTGTTAAAATGTTCATAATTAATTGGAAAATAAATGCTCTTGGGTTATCAGCGTAAGGAATCTTAGGAACAGCTCCTAAAATACAAGCAAAGGCTGTAAATAAGAAACACCATAAACCTACTAAATAACCAATTTTAGGATTTTTAATAAATTTATAATCAGAATTAAAATCTTTATGCATTTTATTAATCATCATATAAGCAAAGAATACCCATAAGTAACGAAGTGGCATAACAATTGAGTTTAAGTTAAGTAACCACTTGTAGTTTTCATTCATGTTCTCAATTCCTAAACCAGGAACGATAATTAAAATACTTACCAAAATCCCAGTTAGAATGTACCCTTTAACAGGAGTCCCTTTACTATTTGTTTTAGAGAAGCTTTCTGGAATAAATTCTTTATCTGAGTCAGCTAAAAGAATTTTTAATGGTGCATCAATTGAGAAAGCTAGAGCTGAAATTTGTGCTAACATTTGAGCTACTGCATAGATAATAACAAAAAGGTTACCAACTTTGTAATAAGCACCTAATTTACCAAATGCTTCATAAGCACCATTTGCCATTAAGTCATTTGGAATATTGTTGCTATCAAATAACATTCCCATTGAGAACGAACCTAAAATCGCACAAACTGCAATCATAATAGCTAACACAAGCATTCCTTTAGGGAATTCTTTTGAAGCATTTTTTGTTTCGTTAACATAAGGTGAAATTTTTTCTGCTCCACCTACAGCAAATACTAACATTGAAATAGTTGTGAAGTAAGCAAAATCAAATTTCGGTAAATATGATTTAATATTACCCATATCAGGTGTTGCGAAAGTTGCATCAGAGATAGCAGGCGCAGATACAGCTAAAAGTATGAATAATAATGACATAATAAACATAGCAGTTCCTGCGACACCACCGATACGTTTAAGAGTTGTTAATCCTTTAGATGAAATCCATAAAAAGAATAGGAAAATAACTAAACAAATCATGGCTACAGTTGTTGCACTGACAGTATTAATAAAATCTCCATTCTGTTTAAAAATCCAACTAATCGAAATTAAAATCCCTTGAGGTTTTTGAGCTAAGTAGGGGATATGTACTACCCAATAAGTCCAAGCTGCAAAATAACCAATTTTTTTGGTAGTTGTATTTTTAACCCAACTACTAACTCCTCCAGTACTGTCTTTAAAAGTCGAACCTAATTGACCAACAATTAAAGCATAGGGAACAAAGTAAAGAGCCATAATTAAAATCCATGACACGATTACTGATAAACCTTGTGTTGCGTAGTTATTTACAACATTTCCAAGTCCCCAAACAGATACAAAGGCAATGATGGCTACGTTATACCATCTAAGTTGCTTTGAATCCTTCATATAATCACTCCTCAATATTTTTGATACCTTACTCATGATAATAATTTTCAAAGTCTGTGACAATCAAAAAAGAGGAAAAGTAGCTTCAAATGATAATCAGGTTAAAATAACAATCGCTTTCGTTAAAAAATGATAACAATATCTGTCTAAAGCATCAAAAAAAGAACTAGATAACTAGTTCTTTGATTTTTTATTTAGTTGTTAGTAAGTCAGATGTATCTGAGTAGTTTAGACCTTTTAGATTAAGAGGATCTTTTCCATAAGAAAGACCGATTCCACGAGTGTCATCAAAGCCAATTCCACTATAAAAAACATAGTACTGACCATTCTCTTTTAATAGAGCGCTCTTATAAAGACCTTTTCCATCAAATTGATGTTTATCTTTTGAAGGGAAGATAATAGGGGTTAATTTATCCCAAGTTACTCCATCAGCTGATTTTGAATAATAAACATTCATAACATGTCTTTGGGATAGTTCTATTTTTCCTTTTGATTCAAAACCAGAGACAACTGTTTCATATCCTAAGTCTGTTTTTTGTACATCTAAGTGCCAGTGTTTCATATTATCAGAGGTTGCATAAGCCATTTTAACTTCATTTTCTTTACTCCAATTGATTCCATCTTGACTTGATCTGTGCCAAATCTTAAACCCGTTAGCAACATACCAAACTTGGTAGCCATTTTCATCTTTAATAAATGCTGGAGAAATCCAATCTCCCTTTTGACGATTTGCTTGGTGTATAATTTGCTTTTCAGACCAGTTTTTGCCATCTTTTGTATCAATTCTATAGATAATAACATCACCAGAAATATCATCTACAAAACGCCAAAATAGCTCAATACGATCTTCTTCTTTGTTATAGATAATATTAGTATCAGAATCATACTGAAGTGGTGTTTTACCATTGAATTTTTCTGATTTAGGTTCATCTAAAGGATTACTTTCATCTGGAATCCATTCAATTAAGTCATTCGATTTGAAAACATGGGGATTTTCGTAAGTTGCGTCCCCCTTAGGATAAGCAGTAATACCCATCCAATATTTATACCCGTTCCATTTTTCGGGAAAACTGATAACAGAAGGGTGAGTATTTTCGATTGTGTCATAAGCTGTTGGAAGAACGAGTCTTTCACGAGAGTTTGCGTAACTGACGACTTTCTTAGCACTTACATATTGAACGTTGGCATTATTAATAATACCTTTTTTCTCTTTAATAAATGTTATTGTCTGTGGTAAAAACATAGTCATACCAACTGCAGCTACAATTAACATAAAAATATTCATTTTTTTGTCTTTTAAATCTTTTTTAAAGAAATATCGATAAACGAAATAACTCAACCCAAAAACCATAATACTAATACCAATAAATAAAATTAATGCTTCTCTAAATCTCATAGTTGACCTCCATTTAACAACGCTTTTTCAATTAATTCTTTATCTGGTGTGACAAATAAAGTTTGCTGATTCTCATATATAACATAACCTGGTTTAGCTCCATTTGGTTTTTTAACATGTTTAACTTGCACGTAATCTACTGGAACTTGTGAAGATAGGCGATACTTTGAATAAAAAGCTGCTAAGTGAGCGGCTTCAATGAGAGTTGTTTCATCAGGTTCTTTACTTTTAATAATTACATGAGAGCCTGGTATATCTTTTGCATGAAGCCAAATATCTGTTTTACTAGAAGTTTTTAAGGTTAATTGGTCATTTTGTAAATTATTTTTACCAACTAAAATCTTAATACCAGTAGATGATGTGAATGTTTCTGGTTCACTTTTCTTTTGTTTAGCTTTTTTCTTTTTTTGTTTGTCCTTAATATACTTCTCAGCAATTAACTCTTCCTTAATAAGCTCAATATCCTTAGGTGCCGCTATTTCTAACTGACTTTCGATAGATTGTAAGTAGAGTAATTCGTACTTAGCTTTTTCAAGTTGCTCAATCACAACTTTGACACTATTTTTAAGTTTTTGGTAACGTTGGAAATATTTTTGTGCATTTTGATTAGGAGTAATGGCTTCGTTTAAAGCAATTTCAATTGGCTCGTTTTCCTCATAATAATTATTTAAAGTAACAGTTTTTACTCCACGAGGCACTTCATGTAGAAAAGTTGTTAAAAGTTCGCCTTTAATTCTAAAAATCTCAGCATGGTCTGCATCAATTAATGATTTTTCTAACTTTTCTATTTTTTTACTAATTTTAACCTGGTCATTTTTTATTTTTCTAAATAGCTCACCTGCTTGCTGCTTCACACGATCTCTTTCAGCTTTTCCTTCATAGAAACCATCAAGTAGTGAACTTAAACTGTCATAAAAGGTATTTTCATCACCTAATGTAACAAAAGGAATAGGGGAGAACTGTTCTTTTCCATTTGTAATGGTTAAAGTAGGTTTAATAGTTGTTTCAAGTTGATTGAAAAAATAATACCAAGATTTTATCTTTTCTTTAGGATTTAAATTAAGTTGATAAACCAACTCTTTTGCTGTATCTTTACCAATTCCTTGAAAAGTTGTTTGGATGAAAGCAGTGTCTAAATTCTCTGTTGTTTTAATGATTTCAAAGAGTTTATGCTCAGAAACATCAAAAGGATTTAACTTATCCTGAGTAGGAGGAGCAATATAGTCCATTCCTGGTAAAATAGTACGGTAAGAGTTTACACTCGTACCAATATGTTTAATCGCATCGATTATTTTCATTGAATTTTGATTATATAAAATGATATTACTATGTCTACCCATCAACTCAATAGATAGAATAATATTCTCTAAATCACCAAGTTCATTACGACTTGAAAAGTAAAAATTAAGAATACGGTCATTTTCAAGTTGTTCAATCTTTTCTAAAATACTACCATCCAGATACTTTCTAATCACCATACAAAAGTTAGGTGGAGTAGAAGGGTTACTGTATTGTATCTGGGTAATTTGAACACGAGCGTAAGTTGGGTGTGCAGATAGAAGTAAGGTGTGATTTTTCCCTTGGCTTCTAATAACAAGCATTAATTCATTGTCATATGGTTGATGAATTTTTGAAATTCTTCCTCCATATAATAGACTATTCAATTCTTGTTTCATCAAATGGGTAAAAATACCATCAAAGGACATAAGATAACCTCCATCTTTTTTATCAAAAAAAGAGGCACAGAAAAACTGGCCTCTTTTAAAATATCTTAATTAGGTCCGTTTCCTTTAAACCAACCTGTTTTTGCGTTTATCGTTACAACGTAAAGAGGGAACTCTTCAGGTTTACTTTTTGGGAAAATTTTTGAGTTAGTTGTTGCGTACAAGTCGTAGAAACCCTCACCGTTTTCAATGTATTTAGGTACTAGTGTATAGCCACCTTCGACAACATAACCGCGACTGATAACTTCAGCAATAACTTTTTCTTGTACACCAGGAGCCCAGCCCCATGCTGCATCATTATAATCAATATAAGCATCTTGACGATTTCCCCATTTATAATTGCCACCAGGACCAGTAGGTGTAGTAGGGGCAATAGTTTGAGTTGTCGTATTAGTTTGATTTTGTTGATTTAGTTCAGCTAATCGTTGTTCTTCTGCCTGACGAGCTAATTCTTCAGCTTCTTGTTTCTTTTTCTCAGAATCAACTAAATAAGTATCAACTTTTTTAAGTTTTGCTAGATAGTCTTTTTTAGCATCTTCATCTTTAAGAGCTTTAATCAGCTCTTCAGTTTCTTCGTATTGCTTACGCGTAGCTGTTTTAACAACTGAGTCATCCTTAATTAACTGATCTAATTTTTCGTTAATAGTAGCTAATTGATTTTTCTGTTTTTCAGCTTCATCAAAAGCTTTATTAAACAGAATGTCAAAACCGTCTTTTTCTTCACTAACACGAGTTAATGTAATAGGAGAGCTATTCTTTACTAGGACATTCTCTTTAAGTTCTTTACCAACCATAATGGGTGATTTGAATAAGGCGTTCATTTTTTCTTGTTTGTTAAACTTATCTTCAGCTTCGTCAAATAATTCTTTTAAGTTATCATACCCATCTTTTGTTTTTAGCTTATCTAGTTCTTCTTGAGCTTTCTTAAAATCAGCTTCTTTGATATCGTTTTTTAAGAAAACTTTGTCTTTAGAGGAAAATAGAGAGTCTAATTCTTTTTCAGTAGAGTCAATTAAAGCAACACGGTCTTTTTCCGCAGCTTTATCTTGTTCGTTAGAATAAACGTAGAAACCGCCAACAGCTAAAACAGCTGCAGCAGATAATCCAATAATCAGTTTTTTACGATTGTTGGAAGAACTAGATTCACGGCGACTTTCTAACTTTTTAACTACTAATTCTTCTGTTGTTGGCTCAGTAGAAGGAGTAGGAGTTGAAATTTTTTTCTCTTCAACTTCTTCAGTAGGAACAACAGGGTCTATTGTTTGAGTGTCTTCAACTGATGAGATTTCTTCAGTTGGTACTTCAAAAACTTCAGTTTCAGTTTCTTGCTCACTTTGAGGCTCTTCAATAGGTGCCTTAGCTTCTGGGACATCAATTTTATCCTCTTTAGGTGTATCTTCTACAGTATTATTAGTTTCAGGCTTAAAGTTACGATGTTTAAACCTTGATTCTGGGTAATTTTCAGTTGGTTCTTTTTCTATTTCTTTGAATGTCTTAAATTGTTTTGTTTGATTTGGATCAAAGGTTTCTTCTTGATCTGTTTGGTCATTAACTGGAATAAATAAATCACAGTTTGGACAATATTCTTCTCCATCTTTAAACTGATGACCACAATTAGGACATTTATTAGTTTCTTTTGTCAAAATAAGTACGCTCCTAATCATATTAATATAGCTCTACAATTATATCATTATATACTAAAGAGGTAAAAAAATATAGCAAAAACAAGAAATCAGCTAGTAGGATTTAAGATAAAACACTCTTTCTATTCTCAAGCAATTACTTTTAGGTTATAATAAGTCCATTAAGATTTTAAGGTGGTTTTTTAATGAGCAACATAGTAGATGAGCTTTTAGTTCTATTAAAAAAGAAAAAAACAATTGCAGTTATTATAATAATAGTTGTTGGGATTGTTATGATGAATGTATTTAAGTCCTTATATCGTCCGACTATTCGTGAGCAACAAGTAGATTCAGTTGCTAAGATAACTTATAAAAATAAACAGTTTAAAAAAATTCAAGATAGTGAATTGACTGACTTACTTAAGAAAAAAGAGCAACAAGTTATTGCAGTTATTGACCCATCAGAGAATAAAGGCTACAAAAAGGTAGAAAAAATGTTTAATGAAAAAAAATCGATTGAAAATCTACCTGAAACAGTCTACATATACGAACCTGTTTATCCAAATCAAAAAATGAATAAAGACCTAGGTATCAATGATAAAAACACCTTTATTGTCTACAATGAAGGTAAAGAAATTGGTCGCTATAGTTTCAATGATTTATCAGTAGGACCTGAAGAAATAACAACAGAGTTAAACCAAATTATTAATCCCAAAATCCCTAGAAAAAAACCAGTTAGAAAAGAAGTTCAAACAGAAGATTCAGCGACAGAAAATACACAGACAAATAATGATGGTCAAACACACACATCAGAAGTATTTTTTGAGTAGTTGTTGACATTTAGAATTTCTAGGTGTAGGATAAATTTAATATTTTAAGAAAAGAGGAATTGTCATGAATAAAACAGCATTTAACCAAATAACAAAAGAATTAAATAGTTTTTCATGGCAAACTTGGCGTAGATAGTTGTATTTAGGCTAAATTTTTGGCATGGATACGACTTTTTAGAACACAACTTCTAAAAGATGTATCTATGTCAGGTAAGAATGATTATTCCACCGCATAGATTTATGCGGTTTTTGTTTATCTAGAAATAGAGTAGGCACAAACCATTATGATTTGGTTTGTGCCTATTTTTTATGTAAAAGAAAAAGTTAATTAGAAAAGAGGAAAAATAATGAATAAAAAAATAGTAGCTGTAATTACTGTATTAGGATTGTTTTTAGCAGGAAGTTATATTAAAGACAGTAAGGAGCAAGAAAAATTAAATGAAAAAGCTAAATTACCAACAATTGGTGTTTTACAATTTGTTTCCCACCCAGCTTTAGATGATATCTATAAGGGAATGGTAGATTCATTAGCAAAAGAAGGTTTTAAGGACGGGGAAACAGCAAACATTGTCTTTCAAAATGGTCAAGCAGATCAAAGTAAATTAACAAGTATGAGCCAGCATTTAATTAACGAAAAATCGAATATCCTTGTGGGGATTGCCACTCCTGCTGCACAAGCATTAGCCAATCAAACGCAGGAGATTCCAATTGTCCTAGGTGCAATTAGTGATCCTAAAAGTGCAGGATTAGTTGAAGATAATAATCATCCAGGTGGAAATATTACTGGTGTTAGTGATCAATCTCCTGTCGAAGCACAACTAGAGTTAGTAAAAGAAATTTTACCAAGTAGTAAGAAAATGGGGATTCTCTATTCATCAGCAGAAGACAACTCAGCTTATCAAGCAGAAAAAATTACTACTGAAGCAAAAAAATCAGGTTTTGATGTAAAGAGTTATCCTGTACCGTCAACAAATGAAATTTCTCAAATGATGCAAGTGATGTCAAAAGAAGTGGATTTCGTTTACTTACCAACAGATAATACAATGGCTAATGCGATGCAAACAATAGTTGATGTGGCTAACCAATACAAAATACCTGTTATTCCTTCTGTTGACACTATGGTGGAGCAAGGTGGTTTAGCAACAGTTGGTATTAATCAATATGAATTAGGAGTTAAAACTGGTGAGATGGTGGCTAGTATTTTAAAAGGAGAAAGTAAGCCTGCAACAACACCAATTTACACTTTCGATTCAGGAGATATTATAATCAACCAAAAGCAAGCTGATTTTTTAAACATCTCTATTAATCAGTCAATTAAAGACAAAGCAATTATTAAAGGAGGAGAATAAGATGATCGTTTCTACAATCGCACAAGGATTCTTATGGGCAGTACTTGGATTAGGTATCTATTTAACATTTAGAATTTTAAATTTCCCGGATTTAACAACAGAAGGTAGTTTTCCTTTAGGAGGAGCTGTTTGTGTAACAGCGATTACAAGTGGTGTTTCTCCCATTTTAGCAACACTTTTAGGTGTCGGAGCAGGTATGTTGGCAGGTCTTGTGACAGGTCTACTTTATACAAAAGGTAAAATCCCGATTATCTTATCAGGAATTTTAGTCATGAGTGCTTTAAATTCTGTCATGCTTTTTATTATGAAATCACCTAATTTGTCTTTACTTAATCAAAAGAAACTATTTAATAGTTTGGATTTTTTAAATCTCCCACCTAATTATGATAAAATTATCATTTCATTAATTGTTTTAGTAATTGTAATAGGAGGTATTCTATTATTTCTATATACTGATCTAGGCCAAGCGTATGTAGCAACCGGCGATAATGAAGAGATGGCAAAATCTTTTGGAATCAATACAGATCGTATGAAAATATTAGGCTTAATGATTTCAAATGGAATTATCGGCTTAGCGGGTGCTTTAATTGCCCAAAGTGAAGGCTATGCGGATGTGAATAAAGGAATTGGTGTCATTGTTATTGGACTTGCTTCTATTATATTAGGGGAGCTCCTTTTTGGTGAACTTACTCTTTCAGAAAGGCTTATTGCAATTGTTTTAGGAAGTGTTTTATATCAATTATTAATTCTATTGGTTATCAAGTTGAAATTAGATACAACATATTTAAAACTGTATTCATCTGTTATTTTAGCGATTTGCTTAATGTTTCCACAAATTAAGCAACGTATTTTACCAACTAAGGAGGCCAAATAAATGTCTGAAACAATTTTAAAATTAGAAGAAGGCTATAAAAAAACTGAAGCTGGCATGGTCATTATGAATCATCTGAATTTAGAAGTAAAAAAGGGTGATTTCATTACAATATTAGGCGGGAATGGCGCTGGTAAATCAACTTTATTTAACTCTATTAGTGGCAAATTACAATTAACATCTGGCCATGTTTTTATCAATAATAAAAATGTAACGAATCTATCAGAAGAAAAGAGAGCAGATTATATAGGTCGGGTTTTTCAAGATCCTAAACAAGGGACAGCACCACGTATGACAGTATCTGAAAATTTACTCTTAGCAAGTTTAAGAGGTGAAAAACGTCGCTTTAGCTTACGAAAACTGAAAGAAAATAGAGATGTTTTTTATAAATTATGTCAAAGAATCGGCAATGGGTTAGAAAATCATTTAGATACGCCTTCTGGAAATTTATCAGGTGGTCAAAGACAAGCTCTTAGTTTGTTAATGTCAACCATTAAACAACCAGAAATCTTATTATTAGACGAACATACAGCAGCTCTTGACCCTAAAACAGCAACACAAATCATGAGTCTAACAGAAAAAATAGTTGCAGAAAATCAGTTAACTTGCCTAATGATTACTCATCGCATGGAAGACGCTTTAAAA
Organism: Vagococcus fluvialis; assembly: GCF_003337315.1. GTDB lineage: Bacteria > Bacillota > Bacilli > Lactobacillales > Vagococcaceae > Vagococcus > Vagococcus fluvialis. The sequence continues at coordinate 10,008 of NZ_QPJV01000001.1, forward strand.
TATGGCAATCGAATGATTGTATTAGAACAAGGACAAGTGAAATATGACATTAATAAAGAAGAAAAAGAAAAACTTGAGATGTCTGACCTATTAAGTTTTTTTAACTAAATGGATTAATCATAGCACTTGAGTGAAATATTCTATATAATAAAGACAATACAGAATATATAAGGGAGAATTGATAATAATGGTAAAACGATTATTAAGCTGTACAGCAAGTGAAGTTAAAAAAATGACTCCTATGGAATTAAAACAAGCTATCAAAGCATCAGAAGGCCGTATTATTTGTTCTGAAAATGTAGCCATCTCTCAATCAGTGGCAGGAGATATTACAAATGCAGAATTAGCTAGTGCATATGGTGCTGATTTAATTTTATTAAATGGATTTGATGTATTTAACCCTGTTGTTATGGGATTACCTGGTAGTGCTAATTTGCAAGATGTTATTGATGAATTTAATGATCCACGTCATTTAAAGAAAAATCCAGTTGACCAATTAAAATACTTAACTGGTAGACCAGTGGGTGTTAATTTAGAGCCAGTTGATTTAGATACTAAAATGAATGAAACCATTACTTTAATTTCAGAAGGTCGTCAGTGCTCTAAAGAAACCCTGCAAGAAGCACAAAAGCTTGGTTTTGACTTTATTTGTTTAACAGGAAATCCTGGGACAGGTGTAACAAATGAAAAAATAGCAGATGCCGTTAAACTTGCGAAAGAACATTTTTTTGGTTTAGTAATTGCAGGAAAAATGCACGGAGCAGGTGTTGACGAAGATGTGGTAAACATGGAAGCTATCCAGTCATTTGTTGAAGCTGGTGCTGATATTGTATTATTACCAGCAGTTGGAACAGTACCTGGTGTGACAGATGAGGATGTCAGAGATGCAGTGAAGTATATTAGAAAAGCTGGCGCATTGTCTATGTCTGCTATTGGAACAAGTCAAGAAAGTGCTGATCAAGAAACAGTTAAACAAATTGCTATTCGTAATAAAATTTGTGGAGTGGATATTCAGCATATTGGAGACGCTGGATACAGTGGTTTAGCACCAGTTGAAAATATTTATGCGACATCAATAGCTATAAGAGGTTTAAGACATACGATGAACAGAGTTGGCACTTCAATCAACAGATAAACATAAAAATATTATGTTAACCATAAAAAATAAAGCTAAAGACCTATGAATTAAAAACCTTTCTTAGATATAATCTTATCTAAGGAGGTTTTTTTATGTTTAGTTTAGCGTTAGCACTCATTATTATTTCTATATACAATTATAAGCAGCAAAAATTATTTGAAAGAGTATTGAAATATCAGGAAAAAATTCATTATATAATAGGTTACTTATTAATGTTTTATCTATTAATCATGTTAAAAGAAGTAATCGGTTTTCCAAGTATCTCCAATTGGCAAAGAGTTTTAAATGTACAGGGGAATATTTTTGATCCTAATATTAGCTTAATACCTTTTGTTAATGGTATCTTACATTCTGATTATTTAAATGTTGTGATGTTTATCCCTTTAGGTTTCTTTTTACCCTTAATGTGGCGGAAATATCACAATGGTTTTGAAATAATTAAATTAGGCTTTTATTTATCATTATTTATTGAATTAAGCCAGTTATTCACTCGCTTTAGAGCAACAGATATCAATGATCTAATTACTAATACGATTGGAGCAGCAGTAGGTTGGTCTATTTACTTTGTATTTTCAAAATTATTATTAAGAAAAATAGAACCAATACCACTATTTCAATCAAGTAAATTCCTAAAATACGAGCCTCAGCTTTATGTTGTTATTGCTGCAGTGGCAAGTTTTTTGAGTTAGAAAGAGAGTTAGAGATGAAATTAATCAAAATTGATGATATTAAAGATTCGGATTTATTATTATTACAAAAAGAGTTTAGAAAAAGTAAAGAGATAATACATGGATGTAATAGTTTAATCCAAGCAAATGAATTATCTATGTGGCGTAAGAATATCAAAAAATTAGAATGTAATCCACCGAAAAATAAACCTAAAACGATTCAGTATTTTATTGTAAGTGATAAGGAAGAGTTAATAGGTGTAATAGACTTTAGATTTTGTCTATTACCTTTCCAAGAATTAGATGGTGGTCATATAAGTTACACTATTAGAAAAAGTAAAAGAGGGCAGGGATATGCTAGAGAAGCATTAGTAAAAGTCTTAAGATTTGCTGGAGAAAAATCGGATTTAAAAGAAGTATTATTAACTTGTAAAAAAGAAAATATGATTTCTAAAAATGTCATTCAATCATGTGGTGGTAAATTAGAAAAAACAATTTTCATTAATAATAGTCACATAGAACACTATAGAATCGAACTGATTTAACCTCTTATTTATAATCTACAGGTTAAACAATCGGAAATTAACCGCTATTTTATAGATTAGAGGTTAGATTAATAGTATAATGATTATACTATTAATTATGAGGTGTATTAGTATGAAGAACGACTTCCCAAATATTACTGAAAATTTAGTACTAAATTTTTGCAACACTAAAATTTTAAAGCAAGGAAAATTAGTAGATTTATTTAATACGATTGATTCGTTTAAACTTTGGTTAGAAATTCCTATTGATAAAAATGAAGATTATAATCGACAATTATCAGTTATGTATAGTTGTTTAGATACCAGTTTAAACATTGAAGATGTTAAGCAACTTAGAGAAGAGCTCTCTAAAATATTTACAAGAGTTATAAATGATGCTGATACCATAGATGATGTGAAATCAGAAATTGAATCTTTTATCGGGAGCAGCCCTTTTACTCTGATTTTTGTAGACAACGATCCTCTTATGATTCCAGTTGAAAAAGGGATTATAGGAATCAAAACGATTCTCTTTTTATCATTAGTAAGTTTAATCCAATCAGATGAACTTAAAAAATTAGCTAAATGTGCCAATGAAGAGTGTCCGTTATTTTTTATTAATCAGTCAGGTCGTAGAAAGTGGTGTTCTATGAAATTATGTGGTAATCGAAATAAAGTTGAAAAGTTTCTTAATAAGACGAAATAATTAATATTTGTATCAATCATATTTTCGGAACTACTTTAATATCTAATCTAAAGAGCTTATAGTAGCTCTTTTTTTATTATTCGATTTTAACGCTTTTTGTTCGTTATTTATAGGTTAGGTGTTAAAAATATGTATTAAAAAGCGAACTATAAACGTTAAAAAAATAAAAATATAAACAAAACTATTGTTTTATTTATAAAGGTATTCTATTATGTGAGTAGATTTAAGAAGAAAGAGGAGTGTTTTATGGAGTTTTTTCAAGATCTACTTGCAGCTATTGGTGTCGTAATTAATGGAATACCACAAGGAATTTTGGCCTTATCATTAGGATTTGCAGCATTTCCTACTGCACTAGCTTTTGGTTTTTCAGCAGTTGCAAATAGTATTACTGGTTCAGTTGCACCAATATCTTTTCAGGTGGAAACAATCACTGTAGCAGGCTCAATCGGTGGAAATAAGCGAGAAAGAGTTTCTATTATTCTATGGGCAGCGGTCATTATGACAGTTGTTGGTTTGTTTGGATGGATGAATACCTTAGTGGATTTTATGGGAAATGATATTACTTCAGGTATGATGGCAGGTGTTGGTTTCATTTTAGCTAGAACTGCAATTAGCATGACTAAAACAAATACTGATGTTGGTTGGCTTTCAATGGTTACAGCTATTCTAGTATATATTTTTACAAAAGACTTAATCTACACTATTTTATTATCAGTAGTTATTTCAACTCTCTATTCAGTTTATTATAAAAAAGCAAAAATAGAATTACCAGATGGGGTAGGAGACCAAAAGTTATCTCTTATAAAACCAATGATATCTGGAAGAATATTGAGAGGATCATTAGCTTTAGCGTGTTTAAATATTGGTTCAAATATTTCTTTTGGTATGATTACAGGGAGTATGACTGGAAACGATGTAAATCCTGTTAACATTGATGTTTTAACAGTTGTCAGCTCTGTAGCAGATTTAATTTCTAGCTTATTTGGCGGAGCACCATTAGAATCAATTATTTCAGCAACAGGTAGTGCGCCACATCCAGTTTTTTCTGGTGTTTTGATGATGGTGATTATGGCCATTATTTTAGCAACAGGTATTTTACCAAAAATGGGGAAATTCGTGCCAACAGAATCAATTGCGGGATTTTTATTCGTATTAGGTGCTTTTGTAACAGTGACTGGAAACATTCAACCAGCAGTTGCTGATAACCCTTTAGTTGGAAGTGTGACAATGGTTGTTACAGCTTTATTTGATCCATTTTTCGGTATGTTAGCAGGATTAGCAATTAAATTTATATTACCAATAATAGGAGTGGTCTTGTAAAATGAAAAAACATTATGAATTAAAAGTAGCAGGTTTAACTAGAAACTTACCAATCATTCAAGTAGCAGATGATTTAGCCATTGCCTCATTTGTTTTATTAGGAGACGCTGAAATGACAACTGTTGCTGCTAGTGAGATTGTCAAACGTTTACCAGAAAATATCGATTTTTTAGTAACAGCTGAAGCAAAAGGAATTCCTCTTTTACAGGAATTAGCAAGAATTAAAGGGTTTAAAAGCTATATCGTCGCAAGGAAAAGTGTTAAAAGTTATATGGAGTCACCTTTAGAAGCATCAGTATTTTCTATTACGACTCAGAAAGAGCAAACATTGTATTTAGATGGTCATGATGTTGAGTTAATTAAAGACAAAAAGGTAGCTATTATTGATGATGTAATTAGTACAGGGGAATCATTGCAAGCTCTTGTAAACTTAGTTGAAAAAGCTGGAGCAAAAGTCGTTGTAAAAGCTGCTATACTTGCTGAAGGGGATGCAGCTAAGAGAGAGGATATTGTCTTTTTAGAGGAATTACCATTATTCCCATTATAATCTTGTTTGATTCTATCATAGAAAGAACTGGAGAAATTAGCATGTGTTGGAATAATAATAAACAAAGTATAATAGCAAGTATTATGATATTTAGTTCTTTAATGATCTTTACGATATTAACGAGTCAACTTATGCAAGTACAGCATTTACAGTTGCCAGTATTTTACAAGTATCAGGAATACTATTGATGTTACATAATATGTTCATTAGGAAAAAATGTACGATTAACCCTAAAAAGAATCCTACTGATTAAACCGGTAGGATTCTTTTTTTATGTCACTTTATGATAGGGAGTAGACTGCTAATAAAAAAATAACTATTTGGTTTACATAATATATATTAAACCAAGTTAAATGAAAAGATATCAAGAGAGGTAAAAAATGATTTTTATGATGAATTTCTTATAGATTAATATAAATCTACTGAACTACAGATTATAAAATGTTATTTGTTTGTTTTGTGGTTATGCAGATTGCATTTAAAAATTTTTATACTAAGTATTAGCTTTTAAATGCATTTAAACAAGCTATTTAATGATATGTAATAAAATTATTCAAACTTAATAAATTAAATGACTTAAATTTATTTTAATTTAATAGATTTAAATAACGATTAACATTTAATCATAAATAACATATTTATATGTTTTAATCTATAATTATGTGAAAACCAGCTAATTTGATGATAATAAGCAATTTTATAATTTAAGAGGTCTTTCAAAAAGTTATCCTTGGATAAAATCTACCTTTCTTGAAAGAAGTAGCTTTCCGGAAAGGTAGATATAATCATAAAAATTCTACATTGTATTTGTTTTTTTTATTTTTTGACAAATTGATTAGAGTTACCTATAATTAGATAAGAACATTAGTTCTCTTTTAATGTGGAGGAAATATCATTATGAGAAATGAAAAAATAACAAAATTACTTGAATTAGAACAACAATCACTTCCCTGGTTTGTTAATGAATACCTTCATTCAAAAAGTATCGTACCCTACTCTACTGTTACTTTATATGAATATGCTAAAGAGTTTAGGCGTTTTTTTGAATGGTTAGAATCTGAAAACATGCTAACCTCTTCAGAAATTCAATTAGCAGATTTAGAAGTGTTAAAAAAAGAAGATCTTGATCTCTATAAGTCTTTTTTAATGAATTCTCCTAAAGTTGGTACTTCAAAAGACAATCGAAATCGCTCCTTTGTTACAATACAGCGCTCAATCACAGCATTACGTTCTTTATTTAAATATCTGAGCAGTCAAACTGAAAACGAAGATAATGATCCGTATTTGAAGCAAAATGTGATGTTAAAAATTGAAAATATGAAGACTTCAACAACTCTACAGGAACGTTCTAGATCAATTGAGAAAAAATTATTGTTAGATGATGAAGCCATTTTATTTTTATATTATATTGATCAAGATTATGAGGCAACCTTAGCTAGTCACCAAGCAAAAGCTGCATTTAGACGAAATAAGGTTAGGGATTTAGGGATAATTGCTCTTTTTTTAGGGACAGGAATAAGGTTGTCTGAACTTGTTAATATGCAAGTTAATGATCTAGACACTATTAATTTAGAAGCTACCGTTATCCGTAAAGGCGGATTTAAGGATGTTGCATTGATTTCTTCCCTCTTTATTGATTACATAATAGATTATGCTGAAGCCAGAGAAGAGTTATACAAACCTGAAGTTCATGAAAAAGCTTTATTTCTAACAACTTATAAGGGAAAAGCTAAGCGAATTGAGCCTTCAACAGTCGAAAAACTTGTGGCCAAGTACTCGGCTGCATTTAAAGTTAGAATTACACCTCATAAACTAAGGCATACTGTAGGAACTCAGCTCTATAAAAAAACGAATAGTTTACTCACAGTATCTCATCAATTAGGACAAACTGGAACAAGTGCTACGTCTATTTATACGCATATCGTGGACAAAGAACAACGGGATGCTATGAATGATTTGTGGAGCGAATAAAAAACAACCTTGCTAATTTAGAAGGTTGTTTTTTTCATATAGTAATTTAAGAATTTTTCATTGTTTAGTATCGCGATGTTTTCTTCTACTACTGTGAACCCTTTAGACATGAAAAAAGATTTTGCTGTTATAGATGCATAGGTTCTAAAGGAATGAATTTGACTTCTTTCTTCAACTTTATCAACCAAAAGTGAAGCAATTCCTTGACCTTGATAGTTTGAATGAGTAAATAAATGATCAATATAACCAGAATGGTCCATATTAATAAAACCAATTATTTCATTAACTTCGTTTACTGCAACAAAAGCAAACTCATGAATGTTCGCTTTAAATTTTTCTGAATCAATTGCTGACCAACTGTAAACTTGCTCATCAGTGTAATCTTTTTTGTTAATTTTTATAATGGTTTCCTTTATTAACGTTAACACTTCTTCAAGCAAAAATGTTTTATAAGGGATTATTTTCATATTGAGCTCCTCTTAAGTTGTTTTAGAGCCTTTTCTACCCATCTAGGAACTAAAGTATCTTTAGTAAAGTAATCTTGATAGATTCTTTCATAGCGAGTTATCATATTAGCTACATCATTTGCACCAAATGTTTCAGCCCAAACAATAGAAAATAAGCTGGTATGCAGTGAATAAAATTTTAATTGCTCCCAAAAGATATCAGGTATTTGATTGTTAAAATAGCCTTCAATCTGTCCTAGCGCAAATACTGGTGACGTTTCTACTGTGAATAAGGAGATCTTTAAAAATTCTTCAAAAGGATCACCTAAATCCCACCTATTAAAATCAATAACAACTATGTTATTTTGAGGAGTTAGTATTAGGTTACCAGGATGAAAATCACCATGTTGTTTCACAATTTTCTGAGTTTTGATTGCCTCTAGGCGATTTTTAACGTAAGAGATAACCTCCTCTTCATGAGGAAGTCGATAATTCCCTTCAATGTATTGGTTCAACTGTCTTTCTTTTTTGTAAAAGAGATTGCCTAAAATTTCTTCTTGGTTAATGTCATTAGAAATTGGTAGTTCGTGAATTTTTTTAAGAATTTTACCTGCTATGACGCCTAAATCATATTGTTTTTGAGTTGAAAATGTTTCGATAGTCTCTTCCAAAGTTTTTCCTTCAACATAGTTCAAAAGAATATAGCCGTAAGCTGAAATATCAGAAACTTTACCGCATTCAATGGGTTTTGAACAAGGGATAATATCATGACATTCTTTAATAAAGTTAAATTCAACTTGTTTTTCAGTAAGTTTATCACTCTTAAATAAGCGAAGGATATAGGAAGTTTGATTTTTAGTAACTAGATACTTCTTGTCTTGGGACCAACCTAAATCAATAAAGTTAATACTATCCCACGCTTCATAATAAGGAATATTCTTTTGTAAAAAATCTTGACTGTTTTCTTCCAAAATTATCCACCTCGTTATATGGTTAACATAATATTTTTATGTTAACTGATTTTCTGTTTTTAACTCAGGCCATTTTTTTAGCCATTGCTTCTTTTCTACTCTTTGATGATAAACAACCATTCTAGCAGTGTCTTCCATAAAAAATGGTGTTGGTTTGATTGTTAGAGAAACCAAATCATTAATGCCACAGGGAGCGAGTAGCTCTAACTGGTTATTACTATCCAATCTTAAACCAATAGCAGTACATGTCTCAGGAAACTTAGCTAATGCGTCAGCACTATTTATATAAGGTTTTGTATTTGGATTATGGATATTCATATAGACTTGATTTTTAAGTTCCCAATCATATAAAGGATACTTGTTTTTCAAGTTTTTCTCTATTTCTAAAGTTTCTTTATAAGAAATATCCGGATCGTAAAAAATAATATCCACATCAGAAATTAAACTTGTCTTTTGCTTTGATAAATAATTCCAAACATAGTTTCTTAAAGTTCCTGCACACAACCAACAATCTTTTAAATTTAACTGATGTATTATAGCTAAGATTTCCATTATATCAGAGTTTTTAGAAAATAATTTTTTTAAACTAGTTTCATTCATTTCGAGACTCCCCTACTCTTTTTTATCAGTATAATGGAAAATAAAAACAAAGTCGAACGTACATTCGAAAAAAAGAACCTCTCTTTTATAGGAGAAGTTCTTTTAAACTATTAATCGGCTCTTAAAGCGATAGCAGCATCTTTTTTCGCAGCAATTTTAGCTGGGATATGTCCACCAATCATCGTTAAGATTGTTGAAACAATGATTAAAGTAAGTCCGTGAACTGGGTTGAGTTGAGCTACATTTTTTAAGTCAGTCAAATTGTACAGTAGACTATTGATTGGGAATGTTGACAAGTAGGCAATAAAGACTCCTAAAGTACCTGAAGCAATTCCTAAAATACATGTTTCTGCATCAAAAACACGAGTAATATCTTTTTTACGGGCTCCTAAAGCTTTTAAAACACCAATTTCTTTCGTTCTTTCAAGTACTGATGTATAAGTGATAATGCCAATCATAATCATACTTGTAACAAGTGAAATACCAGCAAATGCTATTAAAACATAAGTGACAGCATCCATAAGACCACCTGTTAAATCAGTCATTGTTCCTGCTAAATCTGAATAGATGATTTTATCTTCTTTGCTCTTACCTTTATTAAAATCATCTAAATAGGCTAATACATCGTCTTTGTTACTGTAGTTACTTGGATAAATCATAATACTTGAAGGAATACTGCTACCTCCTAAGTAAGTAATAAAGCTTTCTTTTCCAGATTTATCTAAGGGTTCGTTACTCATAACGTTAACATCACTATCAAGTTGAGCTTTGACAATAGCTGAATTTTCATTGTCAGTAACAATTTTAGATGTTAATTCATTACTATATGCAAATCCTGGTGCGATTAAATTCATCGTTGAAGATGATTTAACACGTAAAATACCGCTAACTGTTAATGTATTGTTGTTTTCGTTATCATATAAAGTTTTATAGTCAGTTGCTGGAATGAAGTTTCCTGTTGGTAGTTCTTGATAATATTCATTATTGTGAACTAACTTCATCTCTGTACCGACGATTTGATTAAAATCTAATTTTTCATCTTCTTTAACATCGAAGCCCAGATTTTTTAATGCGTTAATGTTGGTACTATTATTTCTATCAACTATTAAAACAATATCAGTAGCTTTTTTAGGATAGTTACCAGCTAAAACTGTGTAGTTATCTTTTAAAAAGTCATTCTCGTCTGAATCAAGGGATGTTGGGAATGATGAAACACCAATACCTGTCATACTTGCCATGGCACTAGACATAGAAAGTCCTGTAGAGTCTGCTTGATTAGAAAATGAAACAGGTTTAACCTCATCTCCCGTTTTTCGAAGTAAATTCATGTTAACTGTTCGAGTAAATCCTAAATTACTATTAAAACTCTTATCCATATTTTCAACATAATCAACAAATGTTTGATCTATTTTATTAACATGTTGCATCTTATCTTCTTCACTTCTTTTAGCAGTTATTGTTTTTTCTTTTGAAAATGAACCTTTCTCACTACCTAGTGAATGTTGAGGATTAGCTGTTTGATCGGTAGTTACTTTAGAAATAGTGATTGGAAATTTGGCTAAAGTTTCAGATTGGGTTTGATCAATTTGTTTCTGGAAACCGGTAGATAAAGCCAAAACGATTCCTATACTGATAATCCCGATACTTGAAGCAAAGGCAGTTAAGAAAGTACGTCCTTTTTTTGTTCTCAAGTTATTAAATGAGAGATTTAAAGCAGTCCAAAAACTCATTTTTGTTCTTTTTAATTCAAATTGATCTTTCTTTTTACTTTCAACATGAGGGTTAGAATCTTTTTTGATTCGTCCATCTGAGAATTCGATAATACGATCTGCATACTCATAAGCTAAGTCAGGATTATGAGTTACCATAATAACTAATTTTTCTTTTGAGAGTTCTTTGATTAAATTCATGATTTGAACACTTGTTTCAGTATCTAATGCTCCTGTAGGTTCGTCACAAAGCAAGATATCCGGATCATTGGCTAAAGCACGAGCGATAGCCACACGTTGCATTTGACCACCTGATAATTGATTAGGTTTTTTATTCATATGGTCACTTAAACCAACACGTTCTAAAGCATTTTTGGCATTTTCTCTTTTAGTCGCTTTATCAACACCGCTTAAGGTCATTCCAAGCTCAACATTTTCGATAATTCCTAAGTGGCTAATTAAGTTATAACTTTGGAAAACAAAACCAATAGAGTTATTTCGATAAGCATCCCAGTCACTATCTTTAAAGGTTTTAGTAGATTTTCCGTCGATAATCATGTCTCCTGAATCATAATTATCTAAACCACCTGTCACATTTAACATAGTTGTTTTACCAGAACCACTAGCACCTAATATAGCAACGAACTCTTGTCTTCTAAAGGAAACTGATACTCCATCTAAGGCTTTTGTGACGGTATCTCCAACATGATAATATTTTTTGATGTCTTTTAGTTCCAACATTTATACCATCTCATTTCTTTTGTTTTTTTAACTCTAACACTTGAACATTAACTGAATATTAACTGAATATTAACTCAGTTCATTTATTAAAGATTTTAACATTTTGGGATTAATGATATAGCCTTTTTTATTTTTTGTAACTAAGGCTTCTTCTTTAAAATATTTAAACGTATGCATAAAGTGTCTGTAACTTACACCTAAGTATTCTGCAATTTCAGTGTGTTTTTCATGATATTCATTGTTAATCGAAACTTCTAGTAATAATTTAGCTAATCTAACTTTTAATTCTTGAGTTTGTTGCTCTTTAAAGTGATTCATTCTAAGAAGTAACTTTTTACCGATATATCTAGATAAGAATAATAAAAAGTCTGGTTCAGTTAAAACATGGTTTCTAATAATATCTATCGGAATTCCTAAACAGACAGTATCCCCCATAGATATCACATCTTTGATTGTTTCTTCAGCCTCAATAATAGTTAAATCACCAATTAAATCATCAGTTATTAAAAACTGAAGAATGATTCGTTTACCATTATCTTGTGTGGCAATTACTTTAGCTCGTCCTTCAAGAATGATAAATAAGTAGGTTAATTCATCCATCTCTTTAGTGATAAACTCCCCATTTTTGAAATTAAATACAAAGGACTCTTTAAGAATATCTTTTGTGACACCAGGGATGTTTTTCTTTAGCTTCCATTTTGAAGTAGAGTACATTGTTTTCTTCATTTTTTTCCTCCGAAAATAGGCTATATCTCATATTACCATTTTTTTAATAAGAGTACTATAAACGATGAAAGGATGATTTAAATGAAAAAACTAATGAGCTCTTTGATTTATTATTTTATTAGCGCAGTGGGAATATCTTTAACTATTAAAGCAGGAATAGGCGTTAGCAGTTTCAATTCTCTCAATGTCGCCGTATCCAATTTAACAACTATTCAAGTAGGAACTATTACTTCTGTTATCAATTTATTATTTTTAGTCGGTTGTTTAGTAATTGATGAGAACAGAAAATTAAGTAAATACCTACTAATGTTTGTTGCAACTATGAGTTTTGGTATGGTTATTAACTTTGTTTACTATACTCTTTTTGCTAATGTTACCTTAGTTTCTTATTTCCTAAAAATTAGTGTTTTTGTTTTAGGTGTGGCAATCGCAGGCTTTGGAACAGGACAAGTACTTAGAATTAATTTGCTGACCTTCCCTATTGAATCTTTTTGCCAATTATTGGCTAGTAAAACTAAATTGACCTTCTCTAATTACCGCTACGGAGTTGATATAGTTTGTGTTGTCTTATCTATTCTTATTTCGGTTTTATTTTCACTACCAATAGTTGTCAGAGAAGGAACTATCTTAAGTTTGTTCTTATTGTCTGGTGTTATTAGTTTCTCTAAAAAAATAACACTTTTTGCTAAATAATTATCAAGGAACGACTTGTCACTCTATGAGCAATATGAGAATATAAAAGTGATAGATTGATTAGGAGTTGAGATAATGCAAGAATACAAAGTTAGTTTACCTAAGGAGTTAGACGATGATTTAAGTATTTTAGATCAAGAAACAATTTCTGTAAAAAAAGAACATCAACGACTTGTTATTGAAAAAAAGAAAACGCCTTTTGAAACACAAAATGTTTCCTTAAGATGGTTTTTATTACCTGCTTTAATGTGTAGTGTGATTTTCTTTATTGTCTTCTTTACATGGGGAGATAAACAGATTTCCATGACTGGAGATTTTTCAATTGCAACAGCTACGATGTTATTAGGATTAATTAGTGGAAGTTTTTCTTTTATTTCCATCTTTATTAACAGAAAGAGAAAAGAAAAAAATCCTGAATTAAGTGATATTCAGTGGCGTAATGTCCCTACCATTATTGGTGCTTTTATTGTCATTTTGATGCTTGGAATTTTAAGTTTCTTCTGGATTATTGGTATGATGTTTGAAGGAGCAAGTTTTGATATTTATACAGCAACAGCTATTTTCTTTATTTTTACAGCTATTATTAATTATTTGATGATTTATGCAGCTTATAGTTTTACGTCTTCAATGATTGTAACTATCTTAATTGTTGTGATAATCGGTGGTGTATTCTTTGCGATGTTAACTAATAGCGAGAGTCGCTGGTGGCAACACAACTTTAGTTTTTTAGGGACTAATGAAGCAGCGAGTAGTTGGCAATTTAATTTAACTTTGATGCTTTCCGCTCTACTGATGGTAGCTTTAATTGACTATTTATTTGTAAATCTTAAAAAAAGTGGCTATACAGGCTTTAAAGTGGCTAGTTTAAGAGTTTTACTAACAATGGTAGCAATCTCCCTTGGAGGTGTTGGATTCTTCCCTAATAATGGTACAGGACAACTTCATGCTCTTCATACAAAAGCTGCTGAGATGTTAGTCTATTTAATAGTTATTTTGATTGTTAGTATTCGTTGGATTTTACCAAAAGTGACGAAGGAATTTCTAACGATTTCTTACGGAATTGCAGCGGTCTTAGTTGCCTGTAACTTTTTATTCCAAAACATTGGCTACTTATCTTTAACAGTCTTTGAATTATTGGCATTTGGTTTAGCCCTAAGTTGGATTTTATTATTACTACAACATATTCAACAATTAGCTCATTTAACAAATGCAGTCTATGAAATAAGTATTGAACCTATAAAAGAAGAACTAGCAGAGGAATAAATCTGCTAGTTCTTCTTTTTCTTATAGACTATTAATTAATGTTTTGTTCTTTTCAACAGCCGAAGTACCATCAGCACCCTCAATCATACTAACGATTAAGTAACGACCTTCTGTAGGTTCGTAAGCTAAAATAAAACTATTTTCTTTGCCTTTTGTATCCTGTTTTTCTTTAATTTCAGCTGTTCCTGTTTTAGCAGCAATAGTTGTACCATTACTTAAAACATGAGCTGTTCCGTTTGCGTTTTCAACAGTTTGGATTAAAGCATTTGTAACAAGATTAGCAGCATTTTCACTGATAATATCTTTTTGAGTTTTACTTTCTTCTTCTTGAATGATTTTTGGCATAACTAAGTTTCCTTTATTTGGAAAAACAGAATACATAATAGCTTGTTGGATAGGGTTAATTAGTAATTGACCTTGACCATAGGATGTATCAGCTAACAAGATTTCTGATTTAATACCATCATTACTAATTTGGGCTGGTGTCATGGGAATGTGAACATTCATTTTTTCACCAAAGGGAAATTTCTCTAATCCAGATAGGTAAGTCTTCTCACCCATTTCAAGGGCTTCTTTTGAAAAGTAAATATTGTCTGAATAAACTAAGGCATCTGTCATATTTACTTGAGAAACAGCATCAGATACACGAGTTACAAAATAATCTCCCCAAGAACCATCTTTTTGCCATTTCAAACCTGAGATATCATGTATTTTATCAGGAGTAGTCACCTTGGCATCAATCCCAATAGCAGCTGTAATGGCTTTAAAAGTTGAACCAGGAGCAAATCCAACAGCAAAACGAGCTAAAAATGGATTTAGTGGATCCTTAGCATACTCATCATATTTCTTTTGTGACATACCTAAGATAAATTCATTTGGATCATATGAAGGAGAGCTGACAACCGCAGTTAATTCTCCTGTTTTAGGTGCGGTCACAACTGTTGCTCCTGGTAAAGTGTTTAAGGAATCAAAAGCTTGTTTTTGAATGTTGCTATCAATTGTTAGATGAACATCTTTTCCATCAGTAACATTTTCATCAATGATAGCTTTTCTAACTTCATTGTTCTCATCTACTATGTCAACACGAACACCTATTTTCCCACGTAGTTCTTTATCTAATTGGGCTTCAAGACCTGTTTTTCCTGTTGTTTCAAAACCTGATAATTCAGGATCTTTTTCAAGTTCTTCAGCAGTGACTGTACCTGTATATCCTATTAACTGAGCAGTAGCTTCTTTCAACGGATAATATCGTTTAGAAATTTCTTTATGATGAATATTTAGTGCTTCCATCTCTGTTACAACTTGATCACTAGGCAATGTTTTTAGGGGAACAAATAATTCCTCTGTTACCCAGCTTTGTTCTAGCTGACTCTTAATACTTTCGACAGTTGTATCAAGTTTTTCACTAACCTGTTTAATACGAGTTTTTCTCGCCTCTCCTTCCCCAAGCTCTTTAGGGACAATCCCGTATTGTAAATAATTTGTCTCAGTTGCTAGAGGTTGGTTATTTTTATCTAAAATTTGTCCTCTTTTAGGTGAATAGTGGTTGATAAAAACTTTATCCCCTTTTTCCATCTCTGGGAAAATTAAAGAATAATTCCAGTCAATTGCATAATCCCCTTTTTTATTTTTTATAATATCTCCTTCATAGTTGATATCTTTGATGTCGCCAAATGAGGAAGTCATATTAAATTTAAGTTTAAAGTGATCTTTATTAATATCAGTTACCGTACCATCTATTTTAGTTAGGTTTAAGTTATTAAAAATAGTCTCATATTTTTCAATAGCCGTTTCTTTAGTTAATTCATTTTGTTTAATACTGGATTCATCTAAAGTGGATACTAATTTTTTAAAGTCTTTTTTTTCAAATTGGGCTACAAATTCTTTTATCACTTTTTCCTTTTGTGATTTTTGATAGTGTTGGTAACCAAAAAACGAACCTGCTGAAATAACAACAAGGCTAGCTGCTCCTATAGTAATATAAAGTGGTTTATTATTTTTTTTACGTTTTCTACTTCTCTTATTTTCCATAACTGACCTCTTTCTTCTCCAATAGGTATATTATAACACACCATATTTTTAATTATCAAAAAAGAGAGCTATAAAATTCAGCTCTCTTATGTTTCATGAGTGAGAAATTATAAATTTTTCAGCGACTTCAAAATCTCCTAGATAAGGTGTATCTATACCATTAATCTTTTGGTATTTATCTTGTCCTTTTCCAGCTAAAATAACTGAATCAAGAGGTCCGGCGATATTTAAAGCGTGATTAATTGCTTCTTCTCGGTCAATAATAATAATTTGTTCCACATTTTTATTAGTAATAGCCGATCCAATTTCTTCTGCTATTTTCTGTGGGTCCTCAGAGGCAGGGTCATCAGCGGTTAAAACAGCGATATCTGTTAATTCAGTTAATACCTTTCCAAAATCGGCTCGCCTTGAAATAGCTTTATCTCCTGTGCTTCCGATGACTGTTATAATTTTTCCATCAGGATGAGTTTCTTTAGCGAAGCTAAGTAAATTTTTTAAACTTAAATAGTTGTGGGCATAATCAATAAAAATATTGGCTCCATTTGGATGTTTTAAATGTTCCATACGTCCAGGAACTAAAGTTTCAGCCAATCCTTTATGGCAAGCTTCAGATGTCGCTCCTGTTATAGTGGCTGTAATTAAACTTGCTAGAGCGTTGTCTTTATTAAAATCTCCCATAAGTTTAATCTTATAATCCCCATTAATTCCTAAAGTATCTTCTTTAGAAACAACGGTAAAATCTAATAAACTATTATCTTCTTTTGTCCATGTATAGTCAGAATCAGGATTTGAGCTACTATACGAATAATAAGGAATACTTAAACTTTCAGTCATCTCTTTTAAAAGAGCATAATCTTTAGTTTCTGTGTTTAAAACCATTTGTTTTGAGTTTTCAATCAATTGACGTTTACAGTAGTAATAATCATCAAAGGTTGGATGCTCAATCGGGCTAATGTGATCAGGAGAAATATTTAAGAAAATCCCGACATCAAAAGTTAATCCGTAAACACGCTGTAATTTATAAGCTTGAGATGAAACTTCCATAATTAAATGAGACATTTTGTTATTCACAGCTTCTGACATCATGCGATACAAATCTAATGATTCAGGTGTTGTTAAAGCTGATTTAAAGTAGTTAACACCGTCAAGAGTTGTGTTCATTGTAGAAAACATCGCTATTTTGTTGTTTGTATATTCATCTAAAATAAATTTAGTGAAGTAAGCAGCAGTCGTTTTTCCTTTTGTCCCTGTATAGCCGATTAGAGTTAATTTTTCTTGTGGTAATCCGTAAAAATGCATACTAATCAAAGCCATAGCTTTTCTAATATCTGTTACGATAATTCCCAATGTATTAGAAACATTATAAGGCATCTCAGATACATAGAATTGTAATCCTTCCGCAACAGCTTTTTCCAAGTACTCTTCTTTAAAGTTTAATCCTTTACAAAAAAAGAGTGTCTCGGAACTAATATCTCTTGAATCATAGGACAAGTGAGTAATAGCTTTGTCTTCATTTGGTAAGTTAAAATACCAACCATCTTCAGTGACAAATTCTTTTAGTAAGTGTTCATTTTTGAGTAATACTTCTATTTCTTTTAAATTTATAGTCATAGTCAACATCCTAGTTTTTTATTCGAAAATTATATAGCCTATTTTACCATAGATTTATCATTTTCTAGACGTAAAAATCTGTTCTCTATATCAAATTCTAAATTTATTTGTTAAAAAGTTGAATTAGAGGATAAATAAAAAAATGGAGCTGAACTAAACGTCAGCCCCATTTTTTATTTATCCTTACGAGTAAAACGGTTTTTGATCCACCCTGATTTTTTAATCTAATGAAATTAAACCTAATTCATGTTTCCAGGTTAATACTCTAAGTACTGACTGATCTAGGTCTTCTTCTTTATAATCACCTGATTGAATGGCTGATTTAATGACAGGAATTTGAGTTTTGTATGTGGAAGATAAAATTAAGTCATTTCCTGCTTTAAGTGCTGCTAAAGCTGCTTCTTCTTGACTAATAAAGTCAGATAATCCATTCATATCCATGTCATCAGTCATCACAACACCTTCAAAACCTAAATCCTTTCGAATTAACTCGTGAACATTAGGTGAAATCGATGCTGGGACATTTTTGTCAATTTGCTCAACTATATTATGTGAGACTAAAATACTATCAGCACCAGCGTCTATTCCTGCTTTAAAGGGTGGAATAGATTGAGTCATAATCTCGTCTAAGGAGCGCTTATCACGAACAATTTCAGTATGAGAGTCTGAGTTATCTCCAGAGCCTGGGAAGTGTTTTAAAGTTGAACCAATTTGATTTTTGTGTAATTCTTTGACTACTTCAGAAATATAATCACTTGTTCCATCTGTATCTAAGCCAATCGTTCGGTCATAGATGAAGCTATCTGGGTTAGTTGATACATCAGCTACTGGATAAAGTCCTGTATGAATACCGAATACTTTAAAAAGAGATGATTTATGATCAATATCTTTTTTTATAGCTTCAATCCCACCAGATTTATACAATTCTTGAGGTGATTTAAATTTTTCTGCTACAATGTCAGTATTTTGACTAATTCTTGTGACTGTTCCACCTTCTTCATCTGAAGCAATTAAAAGTGGAAAATCAGTAGCCTCTTGATATGAAGCGATTTTTGATTTTAATGAATCGGCTGTTTCATTTTCCATATCACGCCCAAATAATAAGTAACCACCAAGATGATATGTTTTTAAATCTTCTATTTGATTCGTTTCAGGAACACGGGCTAAAAATAGTTGGCCGATTTTTTGATCTAAAGACATGTTTTTTATTAACTCTTTTAATTGGTCCTCACTAGTTTTAACTTCAGCTTCTTTAGAAACTTCAGTTGTTTCCTTCTTCTCTTTATTAGCTGGAATTTTTTTAATGTCAGCTGGTGATTCACTAAATAGTAAACTAATAGCAACACCAATTGCGGTTATTAAAATGATAAAGGCAATGACCGCATTTTTTTTGCTGAAAAACATTAAGTCCCCTCCTTTTACTTTTGGTTTTCTTTGAAATGCTAACCAATAATAACATACTAACACAGATGGAAAAACGGATAAATTAATAAAACTTAGATAACATTTGTTTTCAATAATAAATAACTCAGCTAATTATGAGAAAGCTATTTAATTCTTCTTAATAGTGTTGAAAAAAAGGCTGATTATTTCTTATAATA
Source organism: Vagococcus fluvialis (assembly GCF_003337315.1). Taxonomy (GTDB): domain Bacteria; phylum Bacillota; class Bacilli; order Lactobacillales; family Vagococcaceae; genus Vagococcus; species Vagococcus fluvialis. The sequence goes on from NZ_QPJV01000001.1 coordinate 29,274, forward strand.
GAAAGAATGGTATAAAAATAAAAGAAAGTTGTGGGTAAATGAAGAAGAAAGTTATTGTGTTGGTTAGTTTGTTTGTTGTGCTGATTTTAGTAAGCGTTATTTCTGTGATAAAAGTTAAAAGTACTTTACAAAGTCGTGCTGAAAAAATTGAAACACCAAATATAAAAAAAGAAGTTGCTTCATTGGAGAAAGCTCCTTCTAAAAAGAAAAGCGTATTTGAAGAGGAACAAGTTGTTACAGAAGAAATCTACCCTAAAATGAATCTTGACTTGGGGACTATTAGTGAAGATGTTTTACCTAAAGGAACTGTAGTATCAGTAAAACCTGTTGAAAATAATAAAGAATGGGTAGAAATTATTGCAAACCCTAAAAAGGGTTTTATTGAAGCGAAATATTTAGAACCTAGAGAGATTCATATGTCAAAAAGAGAAGAAAAAAGAAAAGCTAAATTATCTCATGATGAACTCACTAAAAGCCTAGACCAAGGAATGAATGATTTTATGGCAACTCATGGTGGTGACGTGAGTATCTATATTGAAACAGTAGATGGCACCTATTCTTACGGATATGGTTCAGAAAAAGTCAGACGAACAGCAAGTAGTATTAAGCTTCCCTTTATTGCTTATGTAATGACTTTAGTAGATCAGAAACAATTAGATTTAAATACAGAGTTAACTTATACAGCTGGTTTTAAAATTGATGGAACTGGTATTATTCAGTTTGAGCCAATTGGAACCACTTATACAATTGGAAAATTAGCTGAACTTGTTATTAGATATAGTGATAATGTTGCTTACTTAATGCTTTTAAATCATGTTGGTGAACAGCAATTTATTCAATTTCTGCATGAACTAGATCCTCTATCTCCTAACAATCGTGTTTTCTCAACGCCGCGCATTTTATCTAAAGCAATGAAATATGTTCATGATAAAAAAGATAGTAGTAAAAATATTAATCAGCTTTACGAATGGATGCAAAATAGTACTTTTGATGATGGTGTGGCTGTGGGGCTCCCTGGCGTTGATGTGGTTCACAAAACTGGTTGGATGCCGATGTACACTGTTAGTAACGATATCTCTCTTGTAAAAGATAAAAAAAATCCTTATTACTTAACTATTATGACATCAGGTTATGATGAAAGTTATAGTGAAAAGTCAATTTCAGATTTAGCGGCCATTGTAGATGATTTCATGTTACAGATGAAAACCAAATAGATTAAAACTAATTATTAGTCACCTAAACTGTTCTTTTTGCTCGGTAATAAACAAGTGTATCTTTTGAGAGTTATTAATATTCGTGATAGAATGGTCTTGTAGTAAAAAAATATTAGGAGGTTTTTCTATGACAGACAAAGGTTTTACAGATAAGGTAAAAGGAAAAGTTAAAGAAGTAACCGGTGATATGACTAATGATCAAGAGCTAAAAGCTGAAGGCTTAATTGACCAAGGTAAAGGTAAATTAAAAGAAGTTGCTAATGACATTAAGGACGCTGCAGAAGAAGTTACAGATAAAGTAAAAGATAAATTTGAACACAAAAAATAGACAATACGGGAAAGTAAGGTATATCATTACCTTACTTTCTTTTTTATAAATAATTAGTTGAATAAATTAAATAATGATATGACATTCTCAGTAATTGAGTAGGAGGAATTAAAATGAACGGCAAAAATAGAAAAGATATTAAGATTGGTCAATTAGTAGATATTGTCTTGAAAAAAGATCAACGAACTGGAAATGTAACGCGTGGACATGTTAAAAAAATTCTAACCAATAGTCAAAATCACCCTCATGGTATTAAAGTGATGCTTGAGGAAGATAATATGGTTGGTCGTGTACAAGTGATTATAGAATAAAAAATAAGCTAAGTTGAGATGACTCTCACCTAGCTTATTTTTTATTTCTTTTTAACAGGACAATCAACTGAGGAACAGTCGCAACTCCTTTTTCTTTTGATACCATATTGATAAATGACAATACCTACGCCTAAAAAAATTAAACTTGCTAAAATAATCGTTCCCATAAGAACCTCCTAAAGTATCTCAATACCTTCAACAATAATTTCTTTTCTTATTTGTGGTTTTTTAACTAATAAGAATAAAATTCCTAGTAAACAAATACTAGATATCATAGCGCCAATACCAAATGATGCACCTTCTAGTAAAACGGAACCTAGTTGGTAAATAATAAAGCTAACAAGGTAAGCTAAACCGCATTGGTAGGAAATAGCTAAAGTAGTCCACTTCCAGTCGTTCATCTCTCTTCTAATGGCTCCAATAGCAGCAAAACATGGTGCGCATAATAAATTAAAGATTAAGAAAGAATAGCCAGCCAGTGGTGTCAAACTAGCACTAAATAATTGCCAAAACTCTGTACCTGTTTCTGTTGCTAATTCCTGGAAACCAAAAAGAATACCAAATGTTCCGACGACATTTTCTTTAGCAATTAAACCAGTCACTGTAGCAACAGTTGTTTGCCAGTTTCCCCAACCTAAAGGAATAAAAATAACTGAGAAAACTTTACCTAAAAAGGCTAAGATACTCTGATCAGCATCAACCATTTGAAATCTAAAATCAAATGACATTAAGAACCAAATAATAACTGAACTGGCAAAAATAATCGTTCCTGCTTTTTTTACAAAGGCACTTGAGCGGTCAAAGGTTTGTCTCATACTATTTTTAAATCTTGGTAAATGATAAGCTGGCATCTCCATAATAAAAGGAGCGGCTTTCCCACCAAAGAGTGCGGTTTTCTTTAAGATGATGCCTGATAATACAATGGCACCAATACCAATAAAATAAGCTGATGGAGCTACCCAACTGCTGTGAGGGAAAAAGGCTCCCGCAATTAAACCGATGATTGGTAGTTTAGCAGAACATGGCATAAAAGTAGTTGTCATAATAGTCATTCGGCGATCTTTTTCATTTTCAATAGTTCGACTTGCCATAACCCCAGGTACTCCACAACCTGTAGCAATTAACATTGGAATAAATGATTTACCAGATAAACCAAATTTTCTAAAGAAACGGTCCATAACAAAAGCAATTCGAGCCATATAACCACAGTCTTCTAAAAGAGAAAGACAAAGGAATAAGACGATTAACTGAGGTAAAAATCCAAGTACTGCCCCGACTCCAGCAATAATGCCATCTAAAATGAGAGATTGTAGCCATGGTGCGATTTGCCAAATTTCCAAGTAGTGAGTCACAAAATTAGGGACTAACTCCCCAAATAAAACGTCATTTACCCAATCTGTTCCCATTGTCCCCACTGTTTGAATGGACAAATAATAAACAGCCCACATAATGCTAGCAAAAATAGGTAAAGATAACCATTTATTAGTGACAACTCGGTCTATCTTATCACTAGTAGTTAATTTAAAATCATTAGATTTCACTGTGCTTAAAGCAACTATTTGAGAAATAAAGTCATAGCGTTCGTTAATAATAATACTCTCACTGTCATCTCCAATAATTTTTTCAGTCATTCGTATAATTTCTTCGATTTCCTTTTTAAGCTCATTTGAAAGAGTTAATTCTTCTAAAACGTTAATATCTCTTTCAAACAATTTGATTGTGTACCAACGTAATTGATGCTTTGGTACGTAGTTAACAATCAGTTGACTGATTTCATTTAAAGCTACCTCTAATCGATCATCGTATAATGGATATTGTTCTGAAGTTTGAAAAGTAATTGGATTATCTCTCATTTGCTCCTTGATTTTATCAAGGCCCTCTTTTTTAACGACACTAATAGGAAAAACTGGAACACCTAAAGCATAAGCAAGTTTATCGCAATTAATAATAGTTCCTTCTTTTTTTACAACATCCATCATATTAATACAGAGTGTCATGGGAGTTCCTGTTTCTAAAAGTTGAGTAGTTAAGTAAAGGTTTCTTTCTAAATTAGTTCCATCAACAATATTAAGTAGCTGATGAGGATGTTCTTTTAAGAGATAGTCCCTTGCGACAACTTCTTCTGGGGTATATGGAGATAAAGAATAGATACCTGGTAAATCTTGTAAAAGAATATGCTGATTGCCTTTTAAGCGACCACTTTTTCTTTCAACAGTTACACCTGGCCAATTTCCTACAGATTGATTTGAGCCTGTTAGTTCATTAAATAAACTGGTTTTACCACTGTTAGGATTTCCTACTAAGGCAATATGCTTTTCGTTTAACATTCCTCAAACACTCTTTCTACCATAATTAAATTGGCTTCTTTTTTTCGTAACGTTAGTTCATAGTTTCTAACATTTATTTCTATGGGGTCACCTAATGGCGCGTATTTTTTTATTTCTATTTGAGTATTTTTAGTAAGCCCCATATCCATAAGCCTTCTTCTTAAAGCACCTGTGCTAAGAATTTTAACAACATGAGCCTTCTCTCCGACTTTTAATTCATCTAGAGATGTCCACCTACTCATATCAGAAAAATCTTTTTCAATAACTTTAATATCTTTAGCAATTGATTCATCAAGTCCAATGCGAGTTCCTTTGAAAACAAGAATAATTGGTTGTCCTACTTGTTTAGAAACAATGTATAAATCCACACCACTTACTAAACCTAAATGACTTAAATGTCTTTCGTGAATTTTTGAGCCACTGAACTCTTGAAATTGATAAACTTGATTCAGTTTGCCTGCTAAAATAGTTTCCATTACAAGATCTCCTTCTTATAAAATCAACACTTGATAATGATTCTCATTATTATTAATTTTAAATCCTAACAGTAGCATTTGTCAATGAAATATTGTGAAAATAAACACATTTATTATATATTAGAGACTCTAAATGATATATTCTTATGAAATATAAGAAAAAATAGAAATGATTTTAATTCTTTTCAAATTCAATTATTTGATAATATTTTATAATAATGGTATATTAATTAATGGAATTTCGTTATGACTTATCGAGTCGCCTTTTAATCTACATCAGAAAGGAGAATGTATATGACATTCAATAACAAACAATTAGAGTATCGTGTAACACTAGACACAGATTTAAATTTATTCATCGTTTTTTCTAAAGAGGATGAGTCTAAATTTGCTACTGGTACAACAATTCAAAACGCAGTATCTGAATTACAAAAAATTGCATAAGGAGTAACTTACCTAATGAATATTTCCTATTCGTACTGAGAGCATTTACCGTTTCCATGATGGTAGATGCTTATTTTTTATATAAAAGTCTATTTAAAAGCTTTTAAAACGCTTTCGTGTTATACTTGACATATAGAAAGGAGATGGAGATATGATGAATATTAGAAACTCTGTAATCGTTCCACACAGGGTGAAGAATTTCAAAACACTAAATCGCTCCCTGTCCAAATTATGGCGTAACTACAGAGGCGCCCCATAGAAAGAGCATTCTTCAGAAATTTGTTGAGTGCTCTTTTTATTTGTCTCATTTACTCTGTTCTCTTCGCAACCTATCAATAATTGTATCAACGAGCTATTACTTGTTATTCGTGTTACACTTAACTTGTTCTAGAAAGGACATGATTTTTATGAATAATATTGATATGACCCTCAGGATGATGCTCAACAATATTAATAAATTTAAAAATGTTGGACCCAGACCGTATACAAATCCTAAATCCCCTATGCACACACCTAGAAATAATTTTTCTTTTGCTATGGAAATGATAACGGAACATAGATTATCTACGAAAACTAATGGAGCTGATATAACTAGTTATCAAGACGCTTGTGTTTTAACACCGTTAGGCAGTAGATATTTAGAAATGTTAAATTTAGAATTCAGACATGTTTATACTTTTTACAATTAATAAAATTTATTAACCAAGACTGATATCGCTTTTTAGCTATCAGTCTTTTTTTTATACTCATTTTGACTATCAATTGAGCAAACTTGATAACTTCATCTTTACTTTTATTATCTAAATTTTCCAGATTGCCTTGAACTTTTTTTAGTTTGTCTAAATATGGCAACCGTTACCCCCCTTGAGTACTAAGACATAAAATTTCTTAACAATACCTTTCTCATTTTCTTAGAAAAAGATAGCATTCATCTTCATTTTTTGGTAATGTATATACAAGCTTCAACTAGCCTTATCTAATATTTATAAGTCTCTTCCCTATCCCCATAATTCTTATTTATATTAGATATGGCTATCTTTCAATGGATAGGCTTTTTTCTATTTTCCTAAAATAAAAATTATGATATAATTCATTCCTGTGGGGATGAAGATTTTTTAAAATCTTTCGGGGAAAGGCTTGCTTCTTAGTAAGCTTTTTTATTTACCTAAAATTATTACCATCTTGTCTTTCAACTTGATATATTTGCATGTTAGCCCTCCTTGCAAGTAATAACTTCTCTTCCTACCCTTAAATCATGCTCACTTAATTTGTAGTACTTCTCATTACCTATAGCATCTAATATTAAAAATGAATCATCGCAATAATCAATCATGTCTATTTCTAACCAATCATAGCCGTTGCTCGTCCTTACCCAAGCTTCAATAACTGGATATTTGAATTCCATATACTAATACCCCTCTCTCAACCTACGATAGTTTTCTTCGTTCTTCTCGTAGTAAACTTGTTCTAGTTCTTGTGTGGTGATACCTAGACTCACAATATAGTCAAAAAAGTTAAAAACTAAACTTTCAAAATAACTGTCATGTCTCATCGCTAATATTGCGCTTTGAATATTAAGATAATTTTCTTCTTTAAATTTAGAATTACCAGGCACTTCATTTTCACTGATATCAATTTCTTCATTCAACTGATTCGCCAAACTCAATATAAAATGCAGACAATCGCTAAATTCTTCGACTAGGGTTAGTTTATGGGCTTGTTCTACAGTAATAACATCACTATTGTTATTATCAATCATCTTACGAGGTTTTGGATTTGTTTCGTTAATTCGTTTTAATCCGTAAAATTTAAACCTCTTGTCATCAACTTTACCTTTATTGTCCTCCCAAAATTTAAAATGTTCAGCACAATTTGCTACCTCTGCCACTTCCACATTCAAAGCGACTAACGTTTTGTTAAATCGCTCCTCGGCTGTCATTTGAGGTTTAGCTGATAAGATACTGTTATCTAGTTCTAATTGCATTGCTTGTAGTTTTTTAAAGTTCATACAGAATTAGGTCTACTCATTTCAAACTGTTCTGATTTAGCGACAATTCTATAATCACCATCTTTTAATTTTTCCAGTGATAAAGTTTCTTCTGAATAATTATTAATATTTTTCGCTGTGTTCTCGACTCTCACTCTTCCACACCACCCTTCAATTGGATATCTTTCTCTCTAAATTTCTAATCACTATTATTTCCTATCAATTAAATTAGTGTTATAATCTGTTGAAAAGGAGTAGTAAATTATGAATAAAAAGAAAAATGTCTATTTATCTTTAAGCATTTCTTTATTCTCTATGTTTGGTTGTACTGTTGGAATCTTTCTCGGATTATTGCATAATAATATTCTTCTTTATTTCACTATCTCATTCATTGTTAGCTACTTAATAGGTACAGCCATTGGTCTCTACTTATATAAAACCTATGATCAGTAAAATAAATCCTAAAAAGGAGTTGCTAACTATGATTGATAAATGGCAACGTTTAATAATTGTTTCTCTTTACGCCACTTGTTTTATCTACTTAGGTCTTAAACTACTTGATTCACTTTTAATTTACCCTTATATGTTACTTGGGATATTGTTAGCAAATACTATTAGAAAACATTTCTTTAATAAACGAAGATGATTATATACTGATTTTTTTGATATACTTTTGTATAGGAGTTGTTAATTATGTCTAAAAATAATCGTAAACAGAAAGATAATATTTGGACTACGTATTTTATCGTTTCTATTGGTGTTGGCAGCTGTTTTGGATTACTAATGGATAATTTAGCTATCGGAACTAGCTTGGGGTTGATTTTTGGAATAATTCTTTCGAATAAAGCTTCTGATAAACAAGGATGATTTCATTCTTGTTTTTTTTAATTCTTCAAAAACTTTAATAAATATTTCATCTACTAATCCTTCAGTTATTTCAAACTTTTGAGCCGATTTTAAATAACTTCCATTCCCACTGTCGAATAATGCCATACGATCATAACTATCCTCCTGCTTGTTGTTTAGGTATTTTTAATTTGTCAAACATTGCATCCATTTTTGCTTTTTCTTCTGGCGATAAAGGTGTTTCCTCGTAAATTTGATTTTCTTCTAAAGCCCAATCGGGTAGGGTTTCTTTTCTAGCATGATTGTTTCTAAAAGACTTTGAGAACATATTAAAAAATGAAGCATAAAAAAATCCAACATTCTACTGACATTTTCAATAAATGTTGGAAGATTGTTGGAAAATACTATTATTCAGTTAGCCTCGACTCACACAAACCCTTACTACTTCTTAGGTTCGTCCTCGTCCATTTTAAGAACAGCCATGAATGCCTCTTGCGGCACTTCTACTGATCCGATTTGTTTCATACGCTTCTTACCATCTTTTTGTTTTTCAAGTAATTTACGTTTTCGAGATACATCTCCTCCGTAACATTTAGCAAGTACGTTTTTACGTAAGGCTTTAATGTCGGCACGAGAAACGATTTTAGTACCAATTGCTGCTTGGACTGGTACTTCGAATTGTTGTCTTGGGATAAGTTTTCTTAACTTATCAACGATTGCTTTACCACGTTCGTAAGAGAAATCTTTATGAACGATGAAACTTAAAGCATCCACTGTTTCACTATTAAGAAGGATATCCATTTTAACTAAGTTACTTGGTCGGTATCCAATTAAATCATAATCAAGTGAGGCATAACCTTTTGTTCCTGATTTTAATTTATCGAAGAAGTCAAAGACGATTTCTGATAAAGGCATGTTGTAAACTACATTTACTCGGTAATCATCTAAGTAATCCATTGTTACAAATTCCCCACGCTTACGTTGAGCGATTTCCATAACTGCTCCTACATACTCATTAGGTACCATAATTTGTGCTTTTACAAACGGTTCTTCTACAGTATCAATTGTACTTGGATCCGGGAATTCTGCAGGGTTATCAACGACAACCATTGTTCCATCTGTTTTGTTTACATGGTAAATTACCGATGGAGCTGTGGTAATTAAGTCTAAGTTAAATTCACGCTCTAATCGTTCTTGGATAACATCCATATGTAGAAGTCCTAAGAATCCACAACGGAATCCGAATCCTAAAGCTTGTGATGATTCTGGTTCAAACTCTAATGCAGAGTCGTTTAATTGTAATTTTTCTAATGATTCACGTAAATCATTGTATTTTGAGTTATCAATTGGATATAAACCACAATACACCATTGGGTTCATTTTACGGTAACCTTCTAAAGGTTCACTTGCAGGGTTATTAGCTAATGTAATAGTATCCCCTACTTGTGTGTCCGCAATATTTTTAATGCTGGCAGTAATGTAACCAACATCTCCTACCATTAGGAAATCACGAGCTACAGCTTTTGGTGAGAAAATCCCTACTTCTGTTACTTCGTATTCTTTTCCATTTTGCATTAATTGGATAACGTCCCCTGGTTTAACAACACCATCCATGACACGAATATTAAGTACAACTCCGCGGTAAGCGTCATAAACTGAGTCAAAGATTAAAGCTTTAAGTGGTGCTTCAACATCTCCAGTTGGTGCTGGAATGTACTCTACAATTTGCTCTAAGATATCTTCAATACCAATACCCGCTTTAGCACTAGCTAAAACAGCTTCACTCGCATCAATACCAATAACTGTTTCGATTTCTTCACGAACACGCTCTGGGTCTGCGGCTGGTAAGTCAATTTTATTAATAACTGGGATAATTTCTAAATCATTGTCCACTGCTAAATAAACGTTAGCGAGTGTTTGTGCTTCTATACCTTGAGCAGCGTCAACTACTAGAATGGCCCCTTCACAAGCGGCTAGACTTCGTGACACCTCATAAGTGAAGTCTACGTGACCTGGCGTATCAATCAGGTGAAAAATATATTCATTTCCATCTTTTGCGTCATACGTTAGTTCGACTGCATTCAATTTAATTGTAATGCCTCGTTCTCTTTCTAAATCCATTGAATCTAATAACTGGGCTTGCATTTCACGATCCGAAACTGTTTCAGTTTGTTGTAAAATACGGTCAGCTAATGTGGACTTTCCGTGATCAATATGTGCTATGATGGAGAAATTACGAATGGATTCTTGTCTTTTTTTCATTTCCTCAAAATTCATATAACTCTCCTACTTTCTTTTCAATCAGCATTTTTAATTATACCAAGCTTTCCACTCTTTTTAAAGTATTTTCATAAGGACTTTGATATAATAAGATAGAAAATAATTTTAGGAGCTTAAAACAATGGACATAAAACAGATAAAGAACTCGTTACATTTAAAAAAAGTTGAGTTAAAGCATTTAAAACAATTTAATGAGCTACTTCGTTATGTTTTCCAAGTAACTGATTCTGATATTGAAGAAGGTGGCTATGAAGATGAATCTGAGATTATTCGTGCCAAACGACCTGTTTTACGTGAAGCCGATGTGTATGGTTGGTTCACACAAGATGATCGTTTGATTTCTCAGCTAGCTATCTACCCATGTGAAGTTAATATTCATGATAAAGTATATAAAATGGCTGGAGTTACTGGTGTTGGGACTTATCCTGAATTTACTAATCTTGGTTTAATGAGTGAATTAATTAAACAAGGTTTAGAAAAAATGCGTGAAAATGAGCAATGGATTTCTTATCTTTATCCATACAGTATTCCCTACTACAGATATAAGGGCTGGGAAATTATGTCTGATAAGATTTCATTTGAATTAAAGGACTCGCAACTTCCTAAACGAGTTGATGTGCCAGGTTACGTTAATCGTGAGGATATACAACATGAGGATGTCTTCAAAGTTTATGACGAGTTTGCCTTAGTTAATCATGGGGCGATGATTCGTCAAGATTTAAACTGGGAAGAATATTGGCGTTGGGAAAATGAGGAAGAAAGAACAGCAGCTATCTACTATAACCGTGAAGGCGAACCTCAAGGTGTTTGTTTCTACTGGATTGCTGAGGAAGTATTCCATATTAAAGAAATGTTTTATTTAAATCAGGAAGCTCGCCAAGGTTTATGGAATTTTGTCTCTGCTCACTTTTCAATGGTTGATTTAGTTCAAGGTGAGACATTTAATAGTGAACCTATTGCTTTTCTATTTGAAGATAGTGAGATAAAAGAAACAATTGAACCTTACTTTATGGCCAGAATTGTTGATGTTGAAAAATTTATTGCTGATTACCCATTCATTACAACTGGTAAACCATTCCACTTTGTTGTGGAAGATCCTATTGCTGAATGGAATAACCGCGTTTTTGGTCTAATTTGGGATGAAAATGATGATTTAACTATTACAGATGAACCTATTGGAAATCCAGTTTACATTAACGTCCAAACAATGGCAGCGTTATTTATGAGCTATAAACGTCCCTCATACTTATATCGTATTGAAAGACTAAAAACAGATAAAGAAACTTTAAGAACATTAGAAAGAATTATTCCTGACCAAGAAGCTTATTTCAGTGATTATTTCTGATACCAAAATCAAAAGAAGCAAACAAGAAAAACTTGTTTGCTTCTTTTTTGTTACTCTTCAATTGCTGTTTTTTCAAATGTTAATTCATCATCAACTAATTTGATAACTACTTTTGTTTTTGGAGGTACATTTCCAGCCACAATTTCTTTAGCAAGTGGTGTTTCTACTTCTCTTGTCAAGAAACGTTTGATCGGTCTTGCACCGTAAATTGGATCATAAGCTTGTTCAGCAATCCATACATTTGCTTCATCAGAAATTTCTAAGTAGATTTCTTGATGTTCTAAGCGTTTAGTTAATTGCTCAGTCATCTTAATAATAATTGATTTTACGTTTTCTAGGCTAAGCGGTGTAAATAAAATTGTGTCATCAATACGGTTTAAGAATTCTGGTTTAAAGTGCGCTTTTAACATCGTCATAACAGCTTCAGATGTTTCAGGTAAAATATGCCCTTCTTCAGATACCCCTTCAAGAAGTAATTGTGAACCAATATTACTTGTCATAATTAAAACAGTGTTTTTAAAGTCTACAACGCGACCCTTAGAATCTGTTAATCGGCCATCATCTAAGACTTGGAGTAATATATTAAAGACATCAGGATGTGCTTTTTCGATTTCATCAAGTAAGACAATTGTGTAAGGGCTTCTTCTAACAGCCTCAGTTAATTGTCCGCCTTCTTCATAACCTACATATCCAGGAGGAGCTCCTACAAGACGAGAGACACTGTGTTTTTCCATGTACTCACTCATATCAATACGAACCATGTGTTCTTCTGAATCAAATAAGTTTTCTGCTAAAGACTTAGCTAATTCTGTTTTACCTACACCAGTTGGTCCTAGGAATAAAAATGAGCCTAATGGTCGATTTGGATCTTGAAGGCCAGCACGTGATCTAATAACCGCATCTGAAACAGCATTAACTGCTTCATCTTGTCCGATTACACGACGATGAAGAGTTTCGTTAAGGCGTAAAATCTTTTCACGTTCCCCTTCTTCTAATTTAGAAACTGGAATTCCTGTTAATCGTCCCACTACTGTTGCGATTTCTTTTTCAGTTACGACTTCTTGTACCATTTTAGTATCAGAACTTTCTTTTGCTTCAAGTTCAGCTAGTTCCTGTTGAAGTTTTGGAATCGTTCCGTGTCTTAAAACAGCAGCCTCTTCTAAATCATAATTATTTTCTGCATTTTCAAGTTGTGTTTTAGCAGCGTCGATTTCAGCACGTTTTTTATTAACTTTATCCACTTCTTCTTTTTCAGTTTCCCATTGCATTTTTAACATATTAGTTTCTTCGCGAAGCTCTGATAGTTCTTCTTGTAAAAGAGCAAGACGTTTTTTACTTGCGTCATCTTCTTCTTTTTTTAGAGCAGCTTCCTCAATTTCTAACTGCATTAAACGTCTTGTTACTTGGTCTAATTCAGTGGGCATAGAGTTCATTTCTACACGAATTGTTGCACAAGCTTCATCAACTAAATCAATGGCCTTATCCGGTAAGAAACGGTCAGTAATGTAGCGATTTGATAATGTTGTTGCTGCAACTAACGCATTGTCGTGAATATTAACGCCGTGGTGAATTTCAAAACGTTCTTTAAGTCCTCTTAAAATGCTAATAGTGTCTTCCACAGTTGGTTCTTTAACTAAAACTTTTTGGAAACGACGCTCTAAGGCTTTGTCTTTTTCCATGTATTCGCGATACTCATCTAAAGTAGTAGCGCCAATACAATGTAGTTCCCCACGAGCAAGCATTGGTTTTAATAAGTTACCTGCATCCATGCTACCTTCAGTTTTACCTGCACCAACAATCGTATGAATTTCGTCAATGAATAGGATGATGTCACCATCACTTTTTTTCACTTCTTTTAAAACTGCTTTTAAGCGTTCTTCAAATTCACCGCGGAATTTAGCTCCAGCGATTAAAGCTCCCATATCTAAAGAAAAAATAGTTTTCCCTTTTAAGTTTTCAGGAACATCTTTTTTAACAATTCTTTGAGCGAGTCCTTCAATAATCGCTGTTTTACCGACACCAGGCTCTCCAATTAAAACTGGATTATTTTTTGTTTTACGTGAAAGAATACGAACCACATCACGAATTTCTTCGTCACGGCCAATAATTGGATCTTGTTTTCCGCTTTTAACAGCTTCAATCATATTAATCGCATATTTTTCTAATGCTTCGTATTGTTCTTCTTGGTTTTGAGATGTCACACGGTCTCCTCCTCTCATACTTTCTATTTTTTCTCGTACTTCTTTTTCAGTAATTTGTTGATTTTTTAAGAAGACTGTTAAAGGATGATTTTTTAATTTCATTAAAGCTAAAACAACGATTTCTGTTGAAAGAAAATCATCTTCAAACTTAGATCTTAGTTTATCTGCTTCTTGTAATAGGTTAAATAAATTTTGACTTAAATTTTGTCCATATTGAACATTGCCACCACTAACTTGTGGTAGTTTATCAATCTCTCTGTTAACTTCTTGCTCAAATGAGTCAAGGTTAACTCCTAATCCTTGGTAAAAATTTCTTGCAAAGTGATTAGGTTGTAAGAATATTTTCCATAGATGGACAATGTCAATGTTTTGTTGTTGTCTAGTTACTGCAATTTGTTGTGCTTCAGCAATTGCTTGTTGTAAGGTTGTTGTCATTTTTTCGATGTTCATTGTCATTCCTCCTCTTACTTACATCTTATATTTTACTCTTTTGGTCAAAATAGGTCAAATGATAAGTCAAAAAAATAGACCTTAAAAGTCTAATTTTTTGTTAAGTCTTTTTTTAAACAAACACATAGGGTATCCCCTATAAATTCAGCAAAATTTGGGACGATTTTATAACCTTGTTTTTCATAAAATCGAATAGCTTGAGTCATATCTGACCCAGTTTCTAAAACAGAAAAGTCAAAACCAGTCTTTTTGATATCTGTTTCAATTTCTTCTAGAAGTTGCCCCGATACATTAGCCCCGCGATAATCTGATTTAACATACATCCGTTTAACTTCTGGTAAGGTATCACTTCTTAATTTCCAACAAGCACAACCGATAGCTACATTGTTTTCATATGCAACAAAAGCTGCATGCATATCGTCTAAATTATGATGATTAGCATATGAAAGTGTTGTATCTTCTCCCCACTCTGCTACAAAAAATTGATTTAATTCATCTACTAAGCTTAATAGATCGTGATGATTAGTTGGTACTTTTTTGATAGTCATAAATTACCTCCTAGTTTGTAAGTGAATCACTTTTTTCTTTTAAAATATAGATAGGTCTTTTTTTAGTTTCAAGAAAGGTTTTTCCTAAGTATTGCCCTAATATACCTAAACAAAATAACTGCAAGCCTCCTAAGGCTAAAATAATACAAACAAGAGATGGCCAACCAGACGTTGGATCACCAAATATTAAAGCTCTAACAACTATAAAAATTAAAGCAATAATTGCTAGAATAAATGATAGCATGCCAACAACTGCTGAAATAATTAACGGGAATTCAGAAAAGGCGATAATGCCGTCTAAAGAATACATAAATAGTTGTCCAAATGACCAAGAAGATTTGCCTTCTTGTCTCTCTACATTTTCATACTCTAAATAAAAAGTATCAAAGCCTACCCAACTGAATAAGCCTTTTGAAAAGCGATTATACTCTTGTAATTCTAAAATAGCATCTACCATTTGTCTTGTCATCAGTCTAAAGTCCCTAGCACCATCAACGATTTGAACATCTGATATTTTATTAATTATTTTGTAGAATTTTTTAGCGAAAAAGGATCTAATTTTTGGCTCCCCTTCGCGATTTTTTCGTCTAGTCCCAATACAATCGTAGTTTTGTTCCGTTATCAAGCGATACATTTCAGGTAATAAGCTTGGTGGATCTTGTAAATCTGCATCCATGACAGTAATTAAATCACCTGTTGCATGTTTTAATCCCGCATATAAAGCCGCTTCTTTTCCGAAATTTCTTGAAAATGATAAGTATTTTACTTGTTTTGGATCTTTATTTTCTAATATTTTTAATTGTTTTAGTGTGTTGTCAGATGAACCATCATTAACAAAGATAAACTCAAAGTTAAGTGGAGGCATCTGTTCTTTTATTTTCATTACTTCTTGATAAAAAGAGAGTATAGTTTCCTCTTCGTTGTAACAAGGTACAACTATAGATAATAATGTCATCTTTAAGCCTTCTTTCCTTCACCTTTAATCATCATAACCTATACAAAATATAAATTAAAGAGACTAGAGAGTTATTTTTGACTTAAAAACTTTAGTCTCTTGTTTTAGATTTATGAGTTACCATAGTATAGATTGTTTTTACTAATATGAGTAAGCTTCCGATGACGATTAAACTGATTTGTAGGATATCCATTAATAAAACTTCTCTTTCGATTAATAAAGGCGTTTTATAAAGTAACTTAATCTGTCCAACAACCATACTTAAGACAAAACTACTACCTATTAATGTGAAACATAAAATAAAAAATGCATATTCAGGATCAATAGGTTCTTTCACCATTTTAATGACTGAAGGGACAAGCGTAGCTAAATAAAAGCTACTTATCAATTTAACTGAAAGAACATCCCGATTTGGTAGCTGGAATCCATTTAGATACAATGAAACAATAAGATTTAGAAGTAAAATACCAAGAAATAAAAGTAAAGATTTTGTATCAATTTTTCCGATAAACTTTTCCATTTAGGCAACTTCCTTAAAAAATATTTTTCGTTATTTAATTTTACCTTGAGTCTATAGTTATGTCTACAAACAAAAAGCTATGACATAAGATCATAGCTTTTAAGTCTTATTTAGTTGCGTTTAAGCGTGCAATTTCAACGATTAAAGATGTTGCTTTCTCCATTGATTCAACAGCCACAAACTCAAAACGTCCGTGCATATTTTCTCCACCAGCAAAAATATTAGGAGTTGGAATTCCTAAGTAAGAAATTTTAGAACCATCTGTTCCACCACGTACAGCTTCAACTAATGGCTTAATATCAATGTTAGTCATAGCTTCTTCCACTAAAGAAATAATACTCATGTCTTTTTGAATAATATCTCCCATGTTGTAGTAAGAATCTTCCATTGTTAAAGTAACGCGGTCTTGACCAAACTCTTTGTTTTTACGGTCTACAATGTCTTGTAATAAAGCTTTACGAGCTTTGAATTTATCCATATCGTGGTCACGAATAATATAAGCCATATTCGCTTCTTCTGGAACTCCGCTTAAATCAAGTAAATGGAAAAATCCTTCACGACCTTCTGTTTTTTCAGGGACTTCATCTTGTGGTAATTCATTTTGAATATCAATTGCTACTTGAATCGCATTAATCATTGTGTTTTTAGCAGTTCCAGGGTGAACATTTTTACCTTCGATTTTAATAGTTGCTCCCGCGCCATTAAATGTTTCGAATTGTAATTCACCAACAGGTCCACCGTCCATCGTATAAGCAAAATCGACATCAAATTCAGAGACATCAAATTTATCGGCTCCCACACCGATTTCTTCATCTGGTCCAAATGCAACCATGATTTTACCATGTTCAATTTCAGGATGTGCTATTAAGTATTCCATAGCAGTAACAATTTCAGCAATTCCAGATTTATCATCTGCTCCTAAAAGTGTACTTCCATCAGTTGTAATTAATGTCTGACCTTTATAATTTTTTAAGTTAGGGAAATCAGTTGTTGTTAATTTGAATTTACCATCTTTATCTAAAGTGATATCTGACTCTCCATCATAGTTTTCTACAAACTGAGGGTTAACATTTGTTGCGTTAAAATCAGCTGTGTCTAAGTGGGCGATAAATCCGATACTACGTACCTCTTTATCAGTGTTACTTGGTAGAGTTCCAATTAGGAAACCATTTTTTTCATTGTAGAAAACATCTGAAAGTCCGATTTCTTCAATTTCCTTTTTTAATGTTAAAGCAAACTCAACTTGTGTATGTGTTGAGGGAGTTGTGGTACTTGTCGCATCAGAGCGAGTTTCTGTTTTAACGTAATCGATAAAACGTGGGACTAAATTTTTATACATATGTATCTCTCCTTTAAATAAATTCAAATGGGTTAGTATTTGTTTCGCTTATCATAAATGAAACATCCCAATTATTCTCTTTTTTCCAAGTATTAAATAGTTCTACAAACTTTTCTTTGCATAACTCTTCAATGTAATGTCCAGGATCAATAACTGATAGTTTTTCTTCAATCATGTCATGGGCTGTGTGGTAATAAACATCACCAGTGATATAAACATCGGCTTTTTTCTTCAAAGCATCTTTGTAAAATTTCTCACCACTACCACCGCAAATGGCGATTCGTTTAACTTCTTTGTCCTTTGTGTCAGTGATAAGTCTTAAGCCATCTAAATGAAACACCGTTTTAACTTTTTTAGTAAAATCCATTAAACTCATAGGCTCTTTCAAGTCACCAACTCGACCTAAACCATATTCGTCTTTCAAGTTTTCAACTGTAAAAATGTCAAAGGCTGGTTCTTCGTAAGGATGAACTTTAATAAGTGATTGAATAACTTCTTTTTCAATTAATTCAGAAAATAGAAATTCAATTCTGTCCTCTTCCACTACTTCAATGTTATCTTTTTCTCCAATGTAAGGAGTTGCTCCATTTATAGGTTTAAATCGACCTGTTCCAGAACTTGTATAGCTACAGTCACTGTAGTCAGGACCAATTTGACCAACACCAATTTTAGCCATCTGTTCTCTAATTAAACCAGAATGACTTCTTGGAGTGAAGACGACTAATTTTTTATAGTTAAATGAATGAGTTTTTGTGACAAAATCATCAGGAATTATGTCTAGTTTTTCTAAAAACCAATCATTTAAGCCAGGAGACACAATATCCATATTAGTATGTGCGGCATAAACTGCGATATCATTCTTAATTAAGTCCGCATACATCTGAGTTTGAAAATCATCTGTTGTCAGACGTTTTATCGGTCTAAAAATCGGTGGATGTTTAGCAATAATTAAGTCCACTTTTTTTTCAATAGCTTCCTTTACAACAGCTGGTCTTACATCTAAAGTCATCATAATATTTTTAACAGGTTTGTTAAGTGTTCCTATATGAAGGCCTACAGGATCTCCTTTTTCAGCTAAGTATAAAGGGCAATAACTTTCTAATCTTTGGATAAATTCATATCCTGTGATACTCATTTTAGCACCTCTTTTACTAAGTTAATTTTAGTTTGGATTTCTTCTATCTTTTCAGATACATTCTTAGTTGATTTTTCTAATTGAGTTAAAATATTTTCAAATTGTTTCAACTCATGTTGCCATTTATTAGTAAAAATAGGTCCTTGTTGTTTTAATAAATGTGGTCCAAAAAGTAATTCTTTTTCTGATAGGGGAATTAAGTTTTCTCTTTTTTTAGCTACAATAATTTCGTAAGTTTTTTCGTTTTCACGTATAATATCTTCTTTAATAATTTCATAATAATTATTTACTAACCAAGTTCTTAAAGTAGGTTCACCAATATTGGGCTGTAAAACAAGAGTTTCTTTGCCTGTTAGATGATTTCCTAAAAGACCACGATGTAATATGTCACGAATTAATGAGCCACCCATTCCACAAATTGAAATCGCTGTAACATTGTCCTCAGGGCTAACAACAGCAAGTCCATCGCCTTTTCTAACATCAATTTTATCAACTAAATTAAGTTCAGCGACTAAGTTTTTGGCAGACAGATAAGGACCGTCTACTACTTCTCCAGCAATAGCTGAACTAATTTTATTATTCATTATTAAGTAGGCAGGTAAATACGCATGGTCGCTACCAATATCTGCTAGAATTGCCCCTTCTGGTACAAATTCTCCTGCTCGGTGTAATCTTTCTGATAAGTGTTTATAATCCATGTATCTACCATCCTCATTTTAATCTCATAAAACGATTATATCATTAATCTATTTAATTTAAATAACTAAAGGTAATAAAAAAGAGTTATCTTTACGATAACTCTAAAAAATCTTATTCTAAGAAATCTTTTAATTGTTTAGAACGAGATGGATGTCTTAATTTTCTTAATGCTTTAGCTTCAATTTGACGGATACGTTCTCTTGTTACACCGAAAACTTTTCCTACTTCTTCTAAAGTTCTTGTACGTCCATCATCAAGACCAAAACGTAAACGCAGTACATTTTCTTCACGGTCTGTTAGTGTATCTAAAACACTTTCTAATTGCTCTTTTAATAATTCATATGCAGCATGTTCAGCTGGACTTGTTGCTTCTTGATCTTCAATGAAATCGCCTAAATGAGAATCATCTTCCTCACCAATTGGTGTTTCTAATGAAACTGGCTCTTGAGCAATTTTTAAGATTTCACGAACTTTTTCAGCTGGTAAATCCATTTCAGCACCGATTTCTTCTGGAGTCGGTTCGCGTCCTAAGTCTTGTAGTAATTGACGTTGAATACGGATTAATTTGTTAATTGTTTCAACCATATGAACTGGGATACGAATTGTTCTTGCTTGGTCAGCGATAGCACGAGTAATCGCTTGACGAATCCACCAAGTTGCATAAGTAGAGAATTTAAATCCTTTTTCATGGTCAAATTTTTCTACAGCTTTCATTAATCCCATGTTACCTTCTTGGATTAAATCAAGGAATTGCATACCACGTCCCACATAACGTTTAGCAATACTTACTACTAATCTGAGGTTGGCTTCTGCTAATTCTTGTTTAGCTTCTGGGTCACCTTCTTTGATTCTTAAGGCTAAAGCAACCTCTTCATCAGCTGTTAAAAGTGACACACGACCAATTTCTTTTAAATACATACGAACAGGGTCATTAATTTTAACACCAGCAGGAGCGATTAAATCTTCTTCTTTTTCTTTTTCAGTTTCTTCTTTTTTATTTGTTGCTTTAAGACTGCGTTCACTAGGCTCACCATTTTCGTCTACAACACTGATTCCAGCATCTTCAACTTTTTGGATTAAAGAATCCATTTCATCTGAATCTAGTTCAAAAGGTGTTGCTAACTTATCTGTTAACTCATCGAAAACAACTTGCCCCTTTACCTTATTCTCTTTGATAAATTTATCTACTTCTTTTTTGTACATGTCTTTATTTACTGACATAAAAGAAATCCCCCTTTAGATTAAATCGATTTAAGTTGTTTCTGTAACATAATAATTTGAAGTGTTGCCTCGGCTTCTAAGTCGCTATTTCCAACTCGTCTAGCTTCTTGTTGGTCATTAATCAAAGTGTTAATTCGCTCTTGAATCTCCCCTTTTTTAATAACTAATAAGCAATCCTCTAATTCTTGTTTGGTGCTTTCTTCACTGAAGTTTTGCATCGTGGTTTGAATTAAAACTTGTTTTAGCTCTTGCTCTTTTAAATAATCAAGAAAATCTGCAATGACTATCTCTCCGTGAAGTTGTATATAATTAGTTAAATGTAAATATAACTCCTGGTAAACATCATGAGCAAAAGTTAAATCTTCTCTTGCTGATAAAAACTGATAAGCACTTCTTTCAGTTAATAATCTAAAAATTAGTGTCATTTCAGCCTTCTCTACTTGGCCAATTTTTTTAACTTCATAGTGTTTTGGAATGACTATTTCTTTTTCTCCGTAATCTTCCTGAGAATAAGATGCCATGCTTTGTTGTTTGAAACTTTGTTTTTTCGTTCGTAATTCATTTTGTAAAGTGTTTTTTGAGACATGAAACTCATCTGCTAATTGACTTAAGGCTAAGTCCACTTCGACAATTGATGACACATGAATTAACTCGCCAAGTAACTCGTCAATATAGAGAAGTTTATCAGCTTCAATGGTCAAATTTTTATTACGTTTTAGATAATCTTTTTTAAACTGAAAAACAGTTTCGCGGCTATTTTTAATTAGTTGATGTAAGTTGTCTTCACCGTATTTTCTACGGTAATCATCAGGGTCCATTTTGTCAGGAATACTAATAATTTGAATTCCCATAGAGCTTTGATTAGATAATAAATCAATAGCACGACTTGTTGCTTCAATACCAGCATTATCACCATCATAGGCTATCAAAACTTCGTCACTAATTTTTTCAAGGGCATTAATTTGTTCCATTGTTAAACTTGTTCCCATTGAGGCAACACCGTTTTTTACACCTGACATCCAAGCAGAAATAACATCCATAAATCCTTCAAACAAAATAACTTCATTTTTCTTTCTAATTTCCGTTCGACTTTGATGGAAATTATATAAGATAAATCTTTTATTAAATAAATCTGTTTCTGGACTATTTAAATACTTCGGCTGATCAGTTGCATCAAAATCCACGTCCTCTAAAATTCGACCTGAAAAACCAATTACTTTCCCTTGGAAATTTGTAATGGGAAACATAATTCGTTGATAGAATCGGTCAATCCAATTACCATCTTCAAGTTGAAATAGCAAGCCTGTTTTCTTTAATACCTCATCTGAGTAGTTATCTTTTTCTAATACCTTGTGTAAGAGTCGACGATCCCTTGGAGCAAAACCAATTTGGAAGGTTTTAATCACCTCTTCAGTTAAGCCTCGTTCTTTCAAATATTCAAGCGCTTTTTCTCCGACTTGAGTGTTCATCAAAATATGATGATATAACTCACTGGTTTTTTCATGAATTTGAATGAGTTGAGACTCTTCAAGAACTTTTGGTGACATCACTTGGGGTCTGTTAGTAAGATTAAGTGAGACAGAAATATTTGCTAAATCTGCTACTTTTTCAACAGATTCTGGGAAACTTAACCCTTCAATCTCCTGGATGAATGAAAAGACATTACCACCTTTTCCACAACCGAAGCAGTGAAAAATTTGTTTATCCTCTGCTACTGAAAAGGATGGTGATTTTTCATTGTGAAAGGGACATAAGCCTAGATAGTTTTTACCAGACTTTTTCAATTGAACATACTGCCCAACAACATCAACAATGTTTGTCTGTTGTCTAACCATTTCAATTGTTTCTTGAGGGATTAATTGTGCCACTATTAATAACCTCCCCTTATCATTTTAAAGTGACAAAAGTCGCACTGAATCCAGTGCGACTATATGACACAAATCTACAACTTAAAGTATACCATATCCTATAAATAAAGCCAGTTTTTCTTCTTATTTTCATAAAAACTTTCTTAAGAGTTAAGCATAGGTTTTTTCTTTAACAATTACTTTGTCTAAAACGATTTTTAAGATAATTGAAATCACAACTAAAATAGCGAAAACAGGTAATGTTTCTTTAGTTAACATTGAGATTTCTAATAAACCTTTGAATAACATTGCTGCAACATATGTACCAATTGTTGTCGTCACGGCTAAGAAAGCTCTTAGTAAGTTAAATGGTAAACAAGCTTTAATAACTGCCATTGAACTAACAGCGATTAACATGTAGTACATTAAAGTCGTCATATCAATTTGTGACCAGTTGTTCATTGTTGCATAAATGTAAATAAAGACAATATTTAAGATGACTAAAATCGCATTTGGTAAAGCCCGTCTTAAGGCTGTTGGTAAAAACTTAGTTGTTACTTTACGTTTATCATTTTCAAATGATAAGAAAAATGCTGGATATCCTTCAATTGCTAAATCTAAGAGAGTGATTTGAATTGGGATAAATGGGAATGTAATTGCTGTTAAAGCACATAAAACTGATAATATTAATGAATAAATAGTTTTAATAAAGAAAATACTAGATACTTTAGTTACATTATTAACCACACGACGTCCTTCAAATAAAACGTCTGGTAAAGTTGTGAAGTCAGAATTAAGTAAAACTAAGTTAGAGATTTGACGTGTTGCGTTGTCCCCTTCTGCCATAGCAATACTACAATCTGCTTCTTTTAATGCTAAGACATCATTAACACCATCTCCTGTCATTGCAACAACATGACCTTGAGCTTTTAATTCTTGGACTAACATTTGTTTTTGCTGAGGTGATACACGGCCAAAGACTTTATAGTCATTGACAATTCCTTTAACTTCTTCTTCTGTTTCTAATTCGGATAAATCAATATATCTTTCGTAACCATCAAGGCCTGCTCGTCTAGCAACGTTTGAAACTGTAACAGGGTTATCTCCTGAAATAACTTTAATATCCACACCCTCATCCTTTAAATAAGCTAGTGTTTCATTTGCATTTTCTCTAATAGGGTCGTCAATTTTAATAATTGCTAGTGGACTAAGTTTAGGCAATGATTCTTCATCAACAGTTGTTTGACTTGTGATTCCTAACATTAACACACGGTAACCTTCACTTTGAGCTTCATCAATTTCTTTAGGTAAATCAGATTCATTAAATAATCTTTCGGGAGCACCTAAAGCCACTGTACCAAGATTTTCAAAAACCATTGCTCCCCATTTTCTTTCAGAAGAGAAGCTAATAATAGATTCTGCTGTGTAAACTTCCTGGTTACCAAAATGATCGCGAATGGCTTTCATCGTAATATTACTGTCAGATGAGGCAAACATATAACTACTCATGATATCTTCAAACTTTGAACTATAATCCTCATTAATCACATCGACATCTAAAACTTTCATTTTTCCTTCAGTAATTGTTCCAGTTTTATCTAAACAAATCACATCAACATGAGCTAATGTTTCTACTGAATACATGTCTTGAACTAAAACTTCTTTTTTAGCTAGTTTTGCTACAGCAGTTGCTAAAGCAATCATAATTAGTAAAACCATTCCCTTAGGTAACATTCCTAAAAGGGCAGCAGCTGAAGCAACAACAGAAGATTTTAACTCTCCATTCCCTAGAAAATAAGCTTCTACAAATAAAATCACACCTAATGGTACAATAACAAAACTTGTAAACTTAGCTACTTTTCTAATAGAGGAAACTAACTCAGAGTTAAAAGGTTTATGGACTTTAGCTTTATTAGCAATTTTAGTTGCATAGTTGTCTTTACCTACATGAATCACTCGAGCATAACATTGCCCACTTGAAATAAAACTTCCTGATAATAACTCAGCATCTGCTTCTTTTTTGATTAAGTCAGATTCACCAGTTAATAAGGCTTCATTGGCCTCTACAAAGCCACTAATCACAACCATATCAGATGGCACTTGATCACCAGCAGCTAATTTAACAACATCATCTAAGACAATCATCTCTGATGACATTTCAACTTCTTGACCATCTCTTAAGACAATGGCTGTATCTTCATTGATAATTGAAAGTTTAGCAATTAAGTTTTTTGCTCGAATTTCTTGAATGATACCAATTGTTACGTTCATTATAATAATAACCATAAAAAATAGGTTACTGAACGCTCCTACTGCAGCTAAACAGATACCAATGGCTAAGTTTAAAAAGTTAAATAAAGTAAAGACATTGTCCTTAATAATATCTTTAGTTGATTTTGAAACATCTTCATTATAATTATTTTGTTGATTCTTTGAAATTCTATCCTGAACCTCTTGATTTGTTAAACCTTGTAAATTTTCATTCATTCTTAGTGTCATCCTTTACGTTTGTTAAAAAGCCGTCTTTAACAGTATACCTATTTCCATAGAGAAAAGAAACGACTTTAATTAAATTTAAGAATAAAAAGAAGATGCTACTTCTGTAACACCGTTTAGTTTGTAAAAAAGGGACTGTGACATACTGCTGTCACAGTCCCCTCTCTTATTTTTATTTTGAAAAAACATTTTCTGCTTCTGTTTCAGGTCCTTTTTCTGGTGTTTTCCCTGGTTGGCTAGCAAATCTTCCGTTACTAATACCAAAAGTTAAGTAAGAATTAGAAGCAATATACTGATTGTAGACACTCATTTTAACAATTTGTCCTTTTTCAGCATCTGAATCTACATAGTAAACGTCATAAGTAATGCTTGCCCCTTTTGAATTAAAATCATCATAAATCAGTTTAGGTAAATCACCTTCAAGCTGACCAAAGTAGGATTTAATATAAGGTTGACCATAAGAGTAAACAACTTTAACAGACTTTTGATCTTTCCCTGTTAGTTTTGTCCCTGATTCAATAGACTGGCTAATTAATTGACCGTAAGGAACAGAGTCAGAGAAAACTTGTTGCACTCTAACATCTAAACCTTCAACTGCTGTAGTACTTGTTTCAGCAGTATAGTCACCAAAATATGGCACTACAATAGCTTTTCCAATTGAAACTTTTATAGTTAACTTATCATTTTTAGCTACTTTTTGATTTTTTTCAACACTTTGGCCAATAATTTTTCCTTCTTCAACTTTATCAGAGTCAACATCTTCATAAGCAATCAAGACACCACTTTTTTTAGCCCATTCATCTACTTCTGCTTTAGTTTTCCCAATAAAGTCTGGTACAGGTATATTCTTCTCAAAAATTTCTACACCTTTTGAGAAATAAACATTCAAATTATCACGTCTTCGATAATTATCAGCCGTTACTTCTTTGTTACCAAATTCAAGACGAGTGAATTTACCTTTTTCGACTTTGTCGCTGTATTCAGTAATAACACTTAGGTTCTCAGCTTTATTTTTCTCAACAAATTCATTCACTTCTTTTTCTGACATTGTTTTAAAGTCAGGTAGTGAAATTATTTCTTCCGGATCAGCTCCCTCACTTACTGTAAAGTTAAGTGTTGAACCTTTTTTTACTTTTTTACCTGGGTTAACTACTTGCTTAATAATGTTACTAGATTCAACTTTTAAAGAATAGGCTTCTTTTAAATCTAATTCCATTCGATTATCAGTTGCCCACTTTCGAACATCTGTCACTGATTTATCAACAAAATCAGGCATTTTAACACGGGTCATTTGATAATAAGTCGTATAACCAATAATGACAACTGCTAAACTTGATACACCAATCAGAATTTTTTTATTCCGTTGTTTCTTTTCATACTCGGGGTCAATTTCAACCTCATGTAAATCATCTGAAACATAGCCATCTTCTGATGGTTCTACTTTTTTAGTAGATTTTTTAGGTGTATCATCAACGTTAAGTAACTCTGGATCATCAAAAATTGGTGCGTTTATTTTTTGAGAGGTGTCGTTAGAAGATGGTTCTTCTTTGCGACGTTTTTTTTTTCTCTTTTTAGGTTCTTCTAAAACTTCTTTCGTTACTTTTGGTTTAACTTCCTTTTCTCTTTTTGACTTTGGCAATTTTTCTTTGTAGTCATCACCAGAAAAGTTTGATAAAAAATCACTCATACTCTTTCAAAACTCCTTTTTTAAGGACGAAAGCTTTATCTGATTGAAGAGCGATTTCTTGAGAGTGAGTAACTACAATGACACATTTATTATGCTCATGAGCTAGAAGTTTAAAAATTTCTACAATTTCTTGTTCCATTTCTTCATCTAAGTTTCCAGTTGGCTCATCAGCTAAAATAATATCAACGTTTGTAGCAAGAGCTCTTGCTATCGCCACACGTTGTTGTTCTCCCCCAGATAATCGATTAACAATTCTACTTGCTTTATCCTTACCAATACCAATATAGTCTAACAGATTATATGCTACTTTAGTATGGTCTTCTGGTAATTTATTTTCAGTAATCGCCATTGGCACTAATACATTTTCCACACCAGTTAAATAAGGGATTAAATTATAGTGTTGGAAGATAATACTAATTTCATTTCGACGATAACTTTCAAGTCCAATTTGTTTAATATTTTTATTTTTATAATAAACTGTTCCTTTTTTTGGTTCATCTAAACCAGATAATAAAGAAAGTAAGGTCGTTTTACCTGATCCTGATTGACCTACTATTGTATAAAAAGTTCCTTGTTCAAAATCTACATTTGTATTTTTTAAAATATATCTTAATTTATCTCCATCTTGATAAAAGTAATCTAATTTTCTTGCTTTTAAAATCGCCATCTACTTTTCCTCCTTACATCATTATCTTCTTAGGATTTAGTCGCATAATATAGATCAGTGGTGCCACTGTCGATACTAAAACAACGCCAATACCTACTACATAGAAAAGAAGGATATAAGTAGGATTTAGTGAAATATTGTATGCATCAATTACATCATCTTCTGAAATACTGCTATTTGTTAGTCTAGCTAACTCGTAATCATCCATATTGTAGCCCATTCCGTTATCAACTTGTTCTGTCTTTTGAGATTGTATTAAAGAATTAGAAAATCCTTTAGCTAACATATTTCCTGTGAATACTGAAATAGTAATAGCAACGAAGGCAACAACAACTACTTCAAATACAATTTGACCGACTACTTTTGAGCGTTTCTCCCCAAGAGATAAGTAAATACCAAGCTCATGTTTACGGTCTCTCAAGAATAAAATAGTTACTAAAGTAATAATTAAAATTGATGCTAGAACAGAAATAATTAAAACTAATTTAGAAATTTTTGACATTCCTTTAACAGGTCCTGCTACTTGAGTGTATTGATCAGAACTAATTAATACTTTTGAATACTTATTTTTTGCATCTTTTAAAATTTTGTCAGCATTAATTCTAAAGTCTTCAGCCACTTCAGGTGATTTAAGTGTATAAGTGGCTTGACCATAGTTAAATTCATCTAAATTCTTCTCAAACTCTTCTTTAGTTTGTCCTTCATACATTTCAGGTTGGTTCTCAAATTCTAAAAGTTGTGTTTCTTTAGTTAAATTCGTAACAAAACCATTTGGTGCATAAATTGAATTGACACGGTCCATATAGTTAGACTCAGCATTCATAGAAGCAGAATCATTTTTCTTATTAGATTTTTTTTCACTTTGAAGAACACTAAAAACACCAATAACTTCTGCTTGATAATCTTTTTTAACTGGTTTAGCTTCTACTTCTTCTCCGTCAGATCTCATCATCATACCAGAGAAGCTATTGTAATCTAAAACTATTTTATCACCAACACGAACATTGTTTTCTTTAGCAACTTGCTCAGAAATTAGGACTACATTTTTAGCTTTTTCTATTTCTTCTTTTTCAAAAACTCGTCCATCATTAATAGCTATAATTTTATTTTTAGCATCTAAAACTTCATTAAAATTAACACCTTTTAAATTGAAAAATGAAGTTTCTCCATCGCCCATCATAAAGTTTTCATTTTCAGATTGTGCCATTTTAAAGTTCACAGTATTAATAAAACTTGTGTATGAATAATCATAGTAGCTAACTTCATCTAACTTACCAATTTCATTTAGTGTTTTTTCACTTGGATTAGTCATTTTTTCATAAACACTATCATCATCAGCTGCATCTTTATCTAACTTTTCATAATCCATAGTCACTGTTGCCACTGAACCTAGTTTTTTCTTAATCGTTGACTCTACACTTTTTGTTCCTTGGTCAATAGCAATTGCTCCAGCCATTACGTTTCCTAATATAAAAATAACAGCAAAAAGAATTAACGACTTTCCTTTTCGTCTAGTAATACTTGCCATACCACGCTTAAAATAGTTCATTCTCAACACTCCTCCAATAATAACCCTAATTTATTACAATAATTTTAACATTCTTTCAATTTTTAATCATTACAAAACAAAAAAAAGACTGATATATCTTAAAATATCAGTCTTAAGTCTTAGTTTTTTATTTGACGATTAATTTATCTAAGCTAGCAAATGATAATGCCATTGTAGCAATTTCACTTAATTGTTTTAATCTATTGTTTCTAACAGCAACATCTTCCACCATAACCATTGTATTTTCGAAATAGTTTTCGATTAATGGGTTCAATGATTTTAAGGCTTCAAAGTTTTCTGAAAGAGTTAAGGTTTTAGAATTTTCTTTAATCGTATTAAACGCTTTGTTTAATTCTTTTTCAGCATCATTTTCAAATAATTCTTCATTGATAGTAATATTCGTAACATCTAGTTTTTGAGCTAAATTAATAACACGTGTTAAAGATTCAACTGTTGGTTTGAAGTCAAGTGTTTTAGCACTACTTCTCAAAATTTCAGCAATTTCAAACATATTGTTTAAATCTGTTTGCTCACTCTCAACAACAGCTTCAATAATATCATGACGAACATC
The DNA here is from genome assembly GCF_003337315.1 of Vagococcus fluvialis. Classification (GTDB taxonomy): domain Bacteria; phylum Bacillota; class Bacilli; order Lactobacillales; family Vagococcaceae; genus Vagococcus; species Vagococcus fluvialis. The sequence continues at coordinate 58,717 of NZ_QPJV01000001.1, forward strand.
TTTACCGTTGAACCATTGTTTCATTCTAGCTTTTAAGAATGTGTCAATTGCTCCCTTAGTTTCTTCTAAGTGTAAACCAAAGAGTGCCTCGTTTTCGTTGATTAACTTCTCAATTTCTTGATGAAGAACACCCACTGGGAAGTGCCAGTCTTTATTTTCAATGATACGGATGATTCCGTAAGCTTGACGTCTTAAAGCATATGGATCATTTGAACCTTTTGGCGTTAAACCAACAGAGAAGAATGTCATTAATGTATCTAATTTATCAGCAATAGCTAGAACAGCTCCAACATTACTTTCAGGCAAAGCTCCTTCACTTGATTTTGGTAAATAATGCTCACGAATCGCTAATGCGACTTCAGGAGTTTTACCTTGTAATAAGGCGTATTTTTCACCAATAACTCCTTGTAATTCAGGGAATTCATCCACCATTAATGTGACTAAATCAAACTTGTAAATTTCACTAGCTTCTTCTAATTGTTCTTTTTCACTATCTGATAAACCAACATGAGTAGCAATAACTTGAGCAATCGCTTGAACACGTTGCATTTTCTCATAAATTGAACCAATTTTTTCATGGAATGTTACATGTTTTAATTTTTCCACATAATCTTGAATAGATACTTTTACATCTTCTTGATAGAAGAATTCAGCATCTTCTAAACGAGCTTTTAGAACTTTAGCATTTCCTTTTGCTACATTTTCAATGTATTTATCATTTCCATTTCTAACACCAATAAAGTGGTTTAGTAATGCTTCATCTTTAGATAAAACTTCAAAATAACGTTGATGTTCTTTCATTGAAGTGATTAAGATTTCTGATGGAACATTTAAATATTGCTCTTCGAAATCTCCGATAAAGGCAGTAGGATACTCAACTAAGTTGTTTACTTCTTCAAGAAGTTTTTCGTCAATTGGAATAATCCAATTATTTTTAGCTTCAATTTCTTTAATTTGAGAAACAATTAAATTTTTTCTAGTTTCAGCATTGGCAATCACAAATTGTTTGTTTAAATCTTCTTCATAACTAGTTGAAGAAGTGATTTCTGTGTCTTGACCTAAGAAACGATGTCCGCGACTAGTGCGTCCACTCTCTACATCAAATAATGACATTGGGATAACTTCATCATCAAGTAAAGCTACTAACCAATGAACAGGACGAATAAATTTATAAGAATAATCTGCCCAGTGCATAGATACTGGGAATGTTAAACTTTTAACCACATCAGGTAAATCAACTAAAACATCTTTAGCAGATTTACCTTCAATAAATTTATTAACATAAACGTAATCTTCTCCGTTAAAGTCTTGGAAAAATAAATCCTCAACTGAAGCTTGTTGTCCACGAGCAAATCCAATAGCTGCTTTACTCCACTCACCATCTTCAGTTTGAGCAATTCTCTTAGCTGGACCTTTTGCTACTTCTTCAATATTGTCTTGTTTTTCAACTAAGTCATTAATACGAATCGCTAATCTTCGAGGTGTTGAAAATGACTCAATACTTGAAAAGCTTAATCGATTTTCAGTTAAAAAGTTAGTCACTTTTTCTACTAATTGTTTCATAGTTGGGGTTACAATATGTGCTGGTACTTCTTCTAATCCGATTTCCATTAAAAATTGTTTTGTCATCTTATTTTTCCTCCTCTAATTGCTTTAATAGAGGGAAACCTAATTTTTCTCTCTCTTCTACAAATGTTTTAGCAATCTCACGTGCCATGTTTCTAATACGAGCAAGGTAACCAGCTCGTTCTGTTACCGAAACAGCTCCACGAGCATCTAACAGGTTAAATGTATGGCTACATTTTAAAACATAGTCATAAGCAGGATGTACTAATTTTCTCTCAATACAAATTTTTGCTTCTTTTTCATATGTATTAAATAACTCAAGTAACATGTCTTGGTTACTTACTTCAAAAGAATAAACTGAATGTTCAAACTCAGGCTGAATAAAAATTTCACCATATTTCACGCCTTCTGTCCACTCTAAATCATAAACACTTTCTACTTCTTGAATGTATGAAGCAAGACGTTCAATTCCATAAGTAATTTCAGATGTAACAGGTTTACATTCTAATCCACCAACTTGTTGGAAGTAAGTAAATTGAGTGATTTCCATCCCATCTAACCAAACTTCCCAACCAAGACCAGCACAACCCATTGATGGATTCTCCCAGTTGTCTTCTACAAAACGAATATCGTGTTGTAGAGGATCAATACCTAACAACTTCAAGCTTTCTAAATATAATTCTTGAATATTAAGAGGTGATGGTTTCATCACTACTTGAAATTGGTGATGTTGGTATAAACGGTTTGGATTGTCTCCGTAACGACCATCAGCTGGTCTTCTTGAAGGTTCTACGTATGCTGCGTTCCACGGTTCTGGACCAATTGCTCTTAAGAAAGTATAAGGGCTCATTGTTCCAGCACCTTTTTCAGTATCGTAAGATTGCATTAGCATACAACCTTGATCTGCCCAATATTGTTGCAAAGTTCTAATCATTTCTTGTACAGTTAATTTGTGACTCATATTTTTTCCTCCTTTAAAAGTATACAAAAAGTCCCTATGCTTGATGTGACTCAAACATAGGGACGACAATTATCGCGGTTCCACCCTACTTCCAGTTAATAACTGGCAGCTTCATTGGTTACTCCAGAATGCCTTCGAAAAATAAGGTTATCCTTGGCTTCCACTGTCCCAAGTTCGCTAAAATAACTAATTAGATTTCTTTTTTTCTTTCAACGTAAATATTTATTTGTAGGTTTATATTAAGCCTAGAATGTTAATTTGTCAATCCTTTGATGATGAATCATCTTTTTTTAAGACATTTTCCCAGCTTTTCATATCATCGATAAACTTTTTACTTTTTAGAAAAATACCAACATATTCGCTATAAATCTCATCTAAAATAAAGCGAATCATGTCTTTTGTTTCTTTCTTTAAAGTAATTTCGTTAATTTGTTTGTAACTGATTTGCGAGAATAAACGAATAAAATGCATGCCAACAGCATCAAAATGAGAGCGTCGTTCATCTAAATGCCAATGTTTTTCGCATAGAATTCCATGATTAGCAAAGGAATAATCGAATTTCCCATGAGTTTCACCACAAATACAACATCTTTTCCAATTAATTGAAATACCAAAACGCTCTAATAATTGGACTTCAAAAATATTAGTAATAATTTCAGGATCAATTTTTTGATTAAGTAAAGTGATCGCTTCAAGAGTAAAACCATAAAGAGCTGGATCATACGTGCCATCTTCTATGGCCACATCTACAAGATTTAAAATATAGGTGGCATAAGCTGAAATAAAAATATCTTTCTGAATTTCATCAAACATTTTTATTTCCTTTACTCCGTTTAAAAAAGAAAGACCTTCCTCTTTAATATCTGCAATATATAAGGATTTAGTGAATGGCTGTAGTGCTGGTGTTAAAGGATTATTTTTACGGTTAGCTCCTTTAACAAAAAACATCTTCTTACCGTAAGTCTCTGTAAATATTTTAACCAGTTTATCTTTTTCGCGATAATTTTTAGAAAAAATTACCATTCCTTGAACTTCTTCTTGATGTCTCAAGAGCCAACCTCCTTTTTTACAAAATAAAATGGCAGACTATTTAGTAAAAGAACTTAATAGCCATACCATCATTATTAATAATCCATTTCTTTGTAGCCAAAGTTTTGTAAATCTTTGTTTTTGTCGCGCCAGTTCTTTTGAACTTTCACCCATAATTCTAAATATACTTTATTTCCTAAAAGATTTTCAATATCTTTACGGCTCTTAATACCGATATTTTTCAGCATTTTACCGCCCTTACCGATGATAATCCCTTTTTGACTATCACGCTCAACAACAATTGTTGCCTGAATATGAACTTTATCAAATTCATCACGTTTCATACTTTCAGTAATAACGGCGATTGAATGGGGAACTTCTTGTTCGGTCATATGTAATATTTTTTCTCTAATTAATTCAGAAACAATAAAGTACTCAGGATGGTCAGTTACTTGATCATCTGGGTAAAATTGTGGACCTTCTGGTAAGTCACTTGTTAACGTTGATAAAAGTGTATCCACATTGTTTCCTTCTGTAGCAGAGATAGGAACAATTTCTTTAAATTCTAATTCTTTACGGTAGTCATCAATAATAGGTAATAATTGATCTGGATGAATGGTATCAATTTTATTAATCACTAAATAAATAGGTGCTTTTGCATTTTTTAGGCGCTCAATAATAAAGTCATCCCCACGTCCACGAGGTTGGTCCGCACTGACCATAAATAGAATGGCGTCAACTTCACGTAAAGCGCTATAAGCTGTTTCCACCATAAAGTCTCCTAATTTAGTTTTAGGTTTATGGATTCCAGGAGTATCAATAAAAACGATTTGTTCGTTATCAGTTGTGTAAACTCCTTGAATTTTATTTCTTGTTGTTTGAGCTTTGTCACTCATAATAGCTATTTTTTGAGCAACAACACGGTTAAGTAATGTTGACTTCCCAACATTTGGTCGGCCAATAATGGCTACAAAACCTGATTTAAATCCTTCTTTAAACATATATATTTTCTCCTCTAGGCAACAATTAATTGCCAAATTTTTGGTATAAAGATGATAGCACCTATTAAAAGGGCTAATAAAGCAGCTAGAAGTACGGAACTTGCTGCCATGTCTTTAACCTTTTTTGCTATTTCATGATACTGATGATTAGTCACTAAATCAACTAAATTTTCAAAAGAAGTATTAATTATTTCAGTAATGAGAACTAGAAAAATAGAAACTAAAATAAATAGCCATTCTATAGCACTTATTTTTAGTACAAAAGAAACAATAATCGCTAACACACTAAAAGAAACATGAAAAGCCATGTTTCTTTCTTCTTGTATAACTGTTTTTACTCCCATTAAAGCATGGAATAAAGACTCTAAAAAGCGTTTGTTTTTACTGGTATTCTTATCTTTTAAGTCCATAGTCATCTAATATCTTTCTTTGTAGGTCAAACATTTCTTTTTCATCTTCTTCATTCATATGATCGTATCCATTTAAATGTAAAAAGCCATGGACAACTAAAAAGCCTAACTCTCTTTCAAAAGAATGATTAAAATCTGCAGCTTGCTCTGCTATTTTTTCTACAGAAACAAAAATATCACCAATGTTTCTTGGAATATCAAAATCCCCCATCATAATAGGAAACTCATCTTCTCCCTCGTCCTCAATAGCAAAACTAATGACATCAGTAGGAGCATCTTTTTCTCTGTACTCTTTGTTTATTTCATGAATTTCTTTGTTATCCACAAAAACAACTGACATCTCAGTGTCTTCTGATAGCTCTAAGCTATCGTCTTTTGAAGCAAACTCAATAATCTCTAATGTTAGGTTTACTTGTTCTTCTGTTAAAGATTCAGTTTTATCTAAAAATGTAATATCCATTTTTAAAGTTTTCTTCCTTCCTGCTCTTGCTTCATTTTTTCTGCTTCGGATTTCATTTTCGGATATTTAATACGCGAATGGAACGTACTACATAATCCATCAACAATTGATTTTTCAATAATCGCGATTTCCTTTAAGGTTAAACCTGTATCTACTAATTGTCCATCTTCAAGTCTTGAGCGAATTAAATTATGGACAAATTCAGCAATTTTTTCATTTGTCGGATGTCCCATAGCACGAACAGCAGCTTCTGCACTATCGGCAATATTAATAACTCCAGCTTCTTTAGATTGAGGTTTTGGACCTGGATATCTAAAACTATCTTCCACTGTATCTGAATTTCTTTCTTGTTCTTTTACGTAGAAATATTTCATTAAAGTAGTTCCGTGGTGTTGCTGGCAAACATCAATAACAAATTGAGGCATATCAGCTTCTTCTAACATCTTAACACCCTCAGTCACATGGCCAAAAATAATTTCTTTACTATCTGATGGTAATAAGAAATTATGTGGATTTTCTGCTCCATCTGGTAAATTTTCTACGAAAAAGTTAGCATGTTTAATTTTACCAATATCATGATAGTAACAAGCTACTCTTGTTAAAAGTGAACGTCCACCAATCGCAGCTACAGCATTAGCACTAAGACTTGCGACCATCATACTATGATGATAGGTTCCAGGAGCTTCTTCTAATAATTTTTTAAGTAAGGGTTGGTTTGGATTACTTAGTTCATTTAAAATAATCACACTATCATCATTTATCATTAATTCAATGTAGGGATACAACCCAATTGATAAGATAAATGAGAAAATACCACTAGCAGAAGCGACGAAAAGACTCGTTAATGTTTTACTATCGCCAAAATCTAAACCTTGATAAGCCGTTAATATGCCAATAAAAAGAATTGGGACAATAATTAATAATAAAAAGGCTGATTTTAATTGTGATTCTAAACGTTTTTTAACTAAGAAAGTTGCAATACACCCACTAAAAGCATAAAAGAGTGTAATTACAAGTAAGTTAGTTGTTCCTGCTAAGTTATAGAAAATAAAGATAGAGAAAATGGCTTGGAACATTGCTGATAAAAGTCCCCACTTTCGGCTCATAAACATGGTTAAAACTACAGGAATAAAAGCAGATGGGAATAATAATGCAACATTTCCTAAACTATCTTTTTGGAAAAGATACAACATCTTCATAAAGATAACTGCTGCCATAATAGTCAACGTATAGAAAGTGATACTTTTAACGGCACTGAAATCTTCGCCTTGAGTCTTAGTAATATAAACCACTAAAATAAGTTGTAAAATTAAAGTGACAATTAAAGCTAGCATTGGGAAAACTGAGGTTGATTGATTTGTCAAACCAAGAATTTCAATTTTATCCATTGCTTTTTGTTCGATTTGTTCACCCTCACGAACGATAATCTCACCTTGATAAATCATCACTGGTTGAACATTTTGCTTAGCATTTTGTTTCAACTGTTCAGTTGCTTTTTCATTAAGAACCTCATTAACAACAATACTTTTATCAATTACTGTATTAATAGCACTTCGCATGCCAGATGTAATATTTGTATACTGTAGTTCTTCTTTTGCTGATTGTTTTTCAACTTGAAGGTTTGAGTTTCTGATTTTTTTATTCATTATAGACTCTACTATAGAAATACTCTCGTCTTTTATTCTTGATAAATCACTCGCCTCATAATTAAACAAGTTCTCATAAAAGGAGTCTGGATAAGATTGAAAATAGGCTAAACTATTTTGATTTAACTTTTCAAATTGAGATTTTAACATAGGTAAGCGTTCTTCTGGAGATAAGACACTAACTGATTTCTTATCTTTTGCTGCATTTAATTTATCATTATAAATTTTATCTGCTTCAGCGTTTACTTTTTCTACCATTTCAAAAAGGGAAGAAACAAGTTCTACTTGAGTTTTAGCTTTACTTGCGTCATAACTATACTCTGGGATAACACTTTCCATGGCAATTTTTTGTTTCTCTTCTGTTTCATTTTTGTTTTCAATTGTTTTATTAGCACGGACTGTTTCCTCTGCTAATTGTCCAACCTTATAAACTTTTTGTTTTTGAGCGACACTACTTCTCATAACAACAAATAAAATTAATGACATTACTATTAATAAAATAGGAATGTACTTCTTCTCTAATAATTCAGGAATCTTTTTTATGTCTAATTTCATGTCTGCCCTCCTTATTTCTCAATTTGTAAATTAGTTTTTACTATAAGCGTTAATGATATCTGCTACAACAGGATGTCTCACTACGTCTGTTACAGAAAACTCAACAAATTTTATTTTTTGGATGTCTCTTAAAATTGAATTGGCATGGACTAATCCTGACTCAACTCCGCGAGGTAAGTCAATCTGACTCTGATCTCCATTAATGACCATTTTTGAGCGATTACCTAAACGAGTTAAGAACATTTTCATTTGAGATTTAGTTGTATTTTGTGCTTCATCTAAGATAACAAAACATTCTTCTAAAGTTCTCCCTCTCATATAAGCTAAGGGTGCTATTTCGATCACACCACGTTCCATTAATCGGTTCGTATGATCCATTCCTAAAATCATGTATAGGGCGTCGTAAATCGGTCTTAGGTAAGGATTTACTTTTTCTTGTAAGTCACCAGGTAAGAAGCCTAAGCTCTCTCCTGCTTCTACTGCTGGTCTTGTTAAAATTATTTTTTCAACTTCACCATTTTTTAGAGCTGCAACTGCTAAACAAACAGCTAGGAAAGTTTTCCCTGTTCCAGCTGGTCCCATTCCAAAAACAACATCGTTTTTCTTAATCGCTTCAACATAAGTTTTTTGACCTAAATTTTTCGGTCTAATAGGATTACCTTTAGCATCTTTAATAATTGTTTTTTCATATAAAGATAAAAATTTATCTAATTCACCTTTTTTTGCCATTTGAACACTTGTTACAACATCTGTTGTACTAATTTTATGGCCTCTTGAAGTCAATTTTTGTAAGTTTTTTAAAATCTCACGAGCGTAGTTAACAAAAAGCTCCTCTCCGCTAATGCGAACAAACTCGCCTCTACTTGTAATATTTAAATTTAAATAATCTTCAAGTAACTTAATATTTTTATCATGGGCTCCAAAAATTTCATTTACATCCACTTGTTCATCTAATCTAATATCAATTGAATATTCATCTACAGTTGCCAAATAAATTACAGCTCCTTTAATTATCTATCACTCATAAATAATACCATAAATATCGAATATGAAAAAGAAAAGTAAAAAAATAAGCATCAAGTGTAGAAAACTACACTTAATGCTTATTAGATAATAATTAGAATTTTTTACGCTTTCTTGCAGCTTCAGACTTTTTCTTACGTTTCACACTTGGTTTTTCGTAATACTCACGTTTACGGTACTCTTGTAAAGTACCAGTTTTTGAAACGGAACGTTTAAAGCGACGAAGAGCGTCATCTAATGATTCGTTTTTACGAACAACAGTTTTTGACATATAATTCCCTCCCTCCAAACTTTTGGTAACCGTTTTTCATATATAGTAATAAACAAAAAACCGTTCTTTAATATTATAACCAAACACGTTTTTTCAGTCAACTATGAGTTTCACTTTTTTGAACATTTATTACATTTTCCTAATATTTCGAATCGATGACTCTCCATTTCAAAATCAGGTAGTTGTTCTTTAAAGAAGTCCATGGGACACATATTAATCTCCCTAGTTGCTCCGCAGCTGGTACAAATAAAGTGATGATGGTGATGGGTATGGCATTCTGTTACATCACAATGAAATCTAAATTTCTTTTCTCCCATCAATTCAGTTTCTTCCAGTAAACCCATTGAAGTAAAATCTCTTAAATTTCTGTAAATGGTGTCATAGCTAATACCTTGATGTTTTTCATTCATAAAGTCAAATACCTCGATAGCGCCGATATATCTGTTTTCTTGAATTAAAAACATGAGAATTTCTTCCCTTTTCTTTGTGTATTTATAACCATTATCTTTAATTATCTCAATAGCACTTGCTAGTTGTTCTTTCACAGATTTCACCTCACTTACTGATTCCACTGTCTCTATTATATGCTATAATAACCTATAAGTAAAAAGATTAAGAAGGGAAATAAAGGAATGAATAAAAAAATCCATATGTATATTCTTTCAGATTCAGCTGGCGAGACAGCTTCAAAGCTTGCTCAAGCAACTATGGCTCAGTATGATCAATCTGATTTAGAAATCCAATTAATCAAACGAACGTTTATCTATGAAAAAAGTGATTTATTAGATGCTTTAAAAGAAGCAAAAGAATTAGAAGCTATTGTTTTACAGACTCTTATCTCAGAAGAATTAGTAAAAATTTCAAATGAGTACTGTCAAAAACATAATTTATTTACAATTGATGCTTTGTCTCCTTTAGTAAATGAAGTTAACAGACGAACTGATATTGAACCTTCAAGAGTTCCAGGAGCCCTACATTTTCTTAATGAAAACTATTTTGAAAGAATTAATGCAATGGAGTTTGCCGTTAAATATGATGATGGTAAAGACCCACGAGGCTTTTTAGAAGCTGATATTCTTTTATTAGGTGTTTCAAGAACTTCAAAAACACCTCTTAGTTTATTTTTAGCTAACAAAAACTTAAAAGTAGCAAACTTACCTTTAATACCTGAAGCTCATATTCCACCTCAAATTTGGGAAGTTGACCCTAAAAAAATTGTCGGTTTAACAAATGATCCTAAAATTTTAAATGCGATTCGAGAAGAAAGAATGCGTTCTTATGGCTTAAGACCAAATACAGCTTACTCAGATATTGAAAAAATTCGGGAAGAATTAAAATTTGCAGACGATTTATATAAAAAAATTGGTTGTTTAATTATTAACGTGGCTCAAAAATCAATTGAAGAAACAGCTTCGATTATTTTAAGTGAATTAGGTCTTGAAGATCATAGTTATTTTAGATAAAAAAGATTGGCTAGAGCTAGCCAATCTTTTTTATTTAATTTTAATTGTATATGACGATTTAAAAATGTCACTTGGAGTAATTCGGTTAATACCTAATTTATCTTCTATTTTACCAGTAGCATCTAATGTATCAGCAATTCCGTTCCACGGTTCGATACAAACAAATGGAGCTTCAGTTGGATAGGTTGTCCAAATGCCAACATAAGGTAAGTCTGTATAAGATAAAGAAACGCAATGGTCTGTTTTATCAGAAAGAATGGAAAAGCTATTCTCACCTTTTGTTTCTAAAATAAAAGCATCATTTACAAAAAACTCACGATTTAGTTGAATTGATGTATTTGTTTGAGCTAACGTTTTTTCTTTCAGATTTACATAAGGTCCATCAAGCGGTAATAGAAATCTTGATTTTGAAGGAGCGAAATGTAAATAATAATCTTCAAACGTTGTGTCTTGTGTAAGTGGTGTGTTAAAGGCTGGGTGTCCGCCAATACTAAAGAACATTTCATTAGATGTAGTTGTTACTTCATAAGCCACTGTTAAATCTTGCTCTATTAAGCTATAACTAATTTTAAGTTCAAATTCAAAAGGATATTTTTTAAGTGTCTCTTCATTACTTTTTAATGAAAAAGTCGCTTGGTTATCTTCTTTTGAAATAAGTTCAAAGACCATATCACGAGCAAAACCATGTTGTCCCATCTCATAATTTTTACCATTATAAGAATATTGATTGTCTTTTAATTTACCAACAAATGGAAATAAGACAGGTGCGTGTCTTCCCCAATATTTTGGGTCTCCTTGCCAAATATATTCTAAATTATCTTCTTTTAGTAGAAAACTAGATAACTCAGCACCATGGTGATTAATTGTTACTTGACATAAGTCATTTTCTAAAAAAGTTTTCATTTCAAATCCTCCGTTATATCAGTGTCTCTTTATCTAGTCCTTCTTTGAATAGAGGATTAGTAATTTTAATATACGTTCCCTTCATTCCAAGTGAACGAGTTTCAATAATGCCTGCTGATTCTAACTTTCTTAAAGCATTCACAATAACAGAACGAGTAATCCCGATTTCGTCTGCAATAGTTGAGGCGGTTAATCTACCTTCTTCTCCACTTAATTCTTCAAAGATTGCTTTAACAGCTTTTAATTCACTATATGATAAAGTACCAATAGCCATTTTTACATTAGATGTATTGCGAATGTTTTTTTCAATTTCACTAGATTGTTGATATAAAATTTGCATACCAACTACAGTGGCACTGTATTCAGCTAAAATTAAATCCTCTGTTATAAAGGGTAGTTCTAAGCGACCTAAAACAATTGTTCCAATACGCTCTCCTGCTCCAAAAATAGGAACGATTGTCGTGTATGTATTTAATTCAGGTGATTGTTCTCTAAGTTCTACTGGAAAAACAGTCATCTCATCATCAAGACCAATGTTATCCATTGTTTTATCAACAAGAGATAAACGTCTGATATAACTTTTAGGGAATTTTTGATTTTTAATCATATCGTTGATACGTTCATTATGAAAATCATGGTGCACTAAATAACCTAAAACAGTTCCCTCTTTATTAATAATATACGCATTACAATCTAGTACATCACCTAAAATATCAGCCATTTGATTATATGGCAATTCAGACGACAAACTTAATGTATTTTCCCTTTGCAATAATTCATTAATCATTCTTGTTTTTCTAAGTAACGTGTCCATACTTAACTCCTCCTTGAGTAAAACGACTATTACAGAATGTAACGACTTAAATCTTCATCTTTAACAATGTGATCTAATTTTTCATTAACATAACTTTCTGTGATGGTGATTTCTCCCATTTGCATGTCAGGAGATTCAAATAATAAATCTTCTAAAAGTTTTTCAAGTATTGTGTGTAAGCGTCTTGCTCCAATATTATCTGTTTCACTATTTACTTCAAAAGCAATTTCAGCGATTTTTTCAATAGCTTCTTTAGTGAAGGTTACTGAAATATTTTCAGTTCCTAATAAAGCGATATATTGTTTAACTAGAGCATTATCTGGTTCAGTTAGAATTTTAACAAAGTCTTCTGCTGTTAAATCATCTAATTCAACACGAATTGGGAAACGACCTTGTAATTCTGGAATTAAATCACTTGGTTTACTTAAATGGAAAGCACCTGATGCGATAAATAAAATATGTTCTGTTGAAACTGTTCCATATTTGGTATTAACAAGTGAGCCTTCAACAATTGGTAAAATATCTCGTTGCACACCTTCTCGAGAAACTTGTCCTGAATTTTCTGATTTTGAAGTTATTTTATCAAACTCATCAATAAAGATAATGCCATGATTTTGTGCTAAAGAAATAGCTTCACTATGAATGTCTGCATCATTGACTAATTTTTCTGATTCTTCATTAACTAAAATTTCACGTGCTTCAGCAACAGTCACTGTTCTCTTCACTTTTTTCTTAGGTGTTAGAGAGTTAAGTGTGTCAGATAAATCAATTCCCATTTGTTCTAGTCCGTTATTCATGCTTGGTGCTGATTTTTTTTCTTCCACTTCAATTGTAATTTCTCTATTTTCTAATAAGCCTTTTTCAAGTTGTGATTGAACTGTTTCACGACTCACACGAATTGAATCATTAATCTCTTCTTTTTCTTCTTCTTGATTATTTTGCAAACCATTCATCATTTGCATCATCATATCAAGTTGAGATGTTTGTTGTTTTTTCTCTTTTTTTATACCCGGCACTAGTAATTTAACTAAACGATCTTCAGCTTTTTTAAGTGCTTGAGAATAAACACGGCTATATTGTTCCTTTTTAACAATTCCAATACTAGCTTCAACTAAGTCACGAACCATGGATTCAACGTCACGACCTACGTAACCTACCTCAGTAAACTTAGTAGCTTCAACTTTAACAAAAGGTGCGTTAACTATTTTTGCTAATCGACGTGCGATTTCAGTTTTACCAACCCCAGTTGGACCTATCATTAATAGGTTTTTTGGTGTAATTTCTTGTTGCATATCTTCATCAAGTTGCATACGGCGGTATCTATTTCTTAATGCTACTGATACGGATTTTTTTGCAGTTTGTTGACCAATAATATATTTATCTAATTCGCTAACAATTTCTCTAGGTGTTTTTTGATTAGTTGTCATTTTTCTTCATTCCTTTATAATTCTTCTACGATAATGTTGTGGTTGGTATAAACACAGATATCTCCAGCAACATGTAATGCTGCTTCTGCGATTTCGCCAGCTGTTAATTCTTCTTTACCGTGTTGTTTAAGTGCTCTAGCAGCAGATAAAGCATAATTTCCACCAGAACCAATTGCTAGAATACCGTCATCAGGAGCAATTACCTCACCTGTTCCTGAAACAACAAGCATTTCTTTGTCATTCATGACAATTAACATGGCTTCTAATTTTTGCATCATCTTATCACTACGCCACTCCATAGCAAGTTCAACAGCAGCACGCATCAAGTTACCTTTATATTCGTTTAATTTACCTTCAAATTTTTCTTCTAAGTTAAATGCATCTGCCACACTTCCGGCAAATCCTACAACAACTTCTCCATTATAAATACGGCGAACTTTTTTAGCAGTTCCTTTCATCACAACAGATTCTCCCATTGTTACTTGACCGTCACCAGCCATTGCAAATTTACCATTTTTTTCTACTGCACAAATTGTTGTTGAGTGAAATGTTGTATATCCCATTTATAAAAATCCTTTCCTTAGGCTCTCGGATGAAAATGCCGATAGCTCTTTTGTAATGTATCTGTTGTTACGTGGGTGTATATTTGAGTTGAAGACAAACTAGAATGTCCAAGTAATTCTTGAACTGTTCTTAAATCTGCTCCATTATTTAGTAAATGTGTCGCAAACGTATGTCTAAACATATGTGGATGAATATCCGTTGTTAAACTACTTTTTTCTATTATTTTTTTTAGGACGTATTGAATACCAGCTTCCGTAATTGGTGCTCCCCTATTATTAACAAATAAAAAATCATGACTCTCTTGATATTTTGTCATTAACTCAACACGAGTTGTATTTAAATATTCAAGAATAGCATCATGAGCAAATGAGCCAAATGGTACGTATCTTTCTTTGCCACCTTTTCCAAAAATAAGAAATACTGATGTATCAAAATCAATATCCTGTAATTGAATGTTAGTGCACTCTGCCACCCTAATCCCCGTTCCATAAAGAACTTCTAAAATAGCCCGGTTTCTAATATCTAGTGGTCTGTCTCCTTTAACTGTATCAAATAAAACATCCATCTCTTTTTCATAAAAGAAACGAGGTAATTTTGATTGTTGGCGTTTCATTTGAACGTATGAAAAAGGATTTTCATCTAGTATATTATTCTTAGTTAAAAACTGATAAAAAGATCTTAAACTAGAAAGCTTACGGCTGATGGTGTTTCGACTATAGGACTGATCATGTAAGAATGATAAGTAAATACGAATATCTTGAAGCGTAACATTTAAGTAGTTAGCATCTCCTGTACTCTCTAAAAATTCAAAAAAACTTTTGATATCTTCTTCGTAGGCTTCTTTTGTTTTTTGAGAGTATTGTCTTTCAACAATAATATACCTTAAAAAATCTTCTAAATGATTCATTAGCTTGAAATCCTTTCCACTAAATTACAAGAACAATGTAACATAATAAATATTCTAAAACAAACAAATTGTCAGAATTTAATGAATTTTACGTGAAAATGACACAATTTATTCACAATTTCATTTAAGGTACAAAAAAAAGGCAGGCTATTTCTAGCCAACCCCTTTTACTTAGTTAATGTAACAACTTCTTTCATGTCTTCTAGCGCTCTATTAGCAATCGCTTCATAGCGCTCTTTCTTATCTCTAATTCTCTCAGGTAACTCTGGGAAAATACCAAAGTTAACGTTCATTGGTTGGAAATTTTTACCTGATGTATGAGTAATGTAGTGTGCCATACTTCCCATAGCTGTTGTTTGAGGGAAGATAACTGGTTCCTCACCTTTAGCAAGACGAGCAGCATTAATCCCTGCTACTAAACCACTTGCAGCTGATTCGATATAACCCTCAACACCTGTCATTTGGCCTGCAAATAAAAGATTTGAACGTTTTCTTGATTGATAAGTCGGATTTAATAATTCAGGTGAGTTCATAAATGTGTTACGGTGCATCACACCATATCTTACAATTTCAGCATTCTCTAGACCTGGAATCATTTGGATAATACGTTTTTGCTCGCCCCATTTTAAATGTGTTTGGAAACCAACAATATTAAAAAGTGAAGCTGCTGCGTCATCTTGACGAAGTTGAACAACCGCATAAGGGCGTTTGCCAGTTTTTGGATCTTCAAGTCCAACTGGTTTTAGTGGACCAAACGTCATTGTTTTTTCTCCGCGGTTAGCCATTACCTCAATTGGCATACACCCTTCAAAGAATTTTTCTTTTTCAAATGATTTTAAAGGAGCAACTTCTGCAGTTACTAAAGCTTCTCTAAAAGCATAAAACTCATCTTTATTCATTGGACAGTTTAAATATGCTGCTTCCCCTTTGTCATAACGAGATTTTAAGTAAACTTTATCCATATCAATTGTGTTTTTATCAATAATTGGTGCTGCTGCGTCATAGAAGTATAGACCTTCTGACTCAGTAAATTCTTTAATACTTTCAGCTAAAGGCTCACTTGTTAAGGGACCAGTTGCAATAATAGTAATCCCATCCTCAGGAATCTCAGTAATTTCCTCATGATGGATAGTAATGTTTGGATGATTACTTACTCTTTCAGTTACCTCAGAAGAAAATCCTTCTCGGTCTACTGCTAAAGCTCCTCCTGCTGGTACTTGATGTTTATCTGCTGATGAGATGATAACTGAATCAAGTGTACGCATTTCTTCTTTTAAAAGACCTGCAGCATTTGTTATATTATTAGCTCTTAATGAATTAGTACAAACTAATTCAGCAAATTTATCTGTATGATGTGCTGGTGTTTTCTTTAATTTTCGCATTTCGTAAAGGTCTACTTTAACTCCTGCCTCTGCTGCTTGAAAAGCTGCTTCGCTTCCTGCAAGACCTGCTCCGATTACGGTTACTTTGATTTCTGACATTTTTTAACCCTCTTTCCTCAAGTAAAAAAATAGAGAAGGGACTTAAAACATAATGTTTTAGTCCCTCGACGTTTGTATTATACACAATTTATATCTTGATAGACAAGCTTTATTTTTGCACGTCTTCTTTGTAATCACAGCTGCTACAAATAATTTGTTGACCACCACGAACTTTTTTCTGAATTAAGTACTCAGAACATTTCGGACAATCACGGCCGATCGGGCGATCCCATGAAGTGAATTCACACTCAGGGTATCTCTCACAACCAAAGAAAACACGATTTTTCTTCGTTTTCTTCTCAATAACTTCTCCTTGTTTACACGTTGGACAAGTCACGCCAATTTTTTTAACAATTGCTTTTGTATTACGACAATCTGGGAAATTACTACAAGCATAGAATTTACCGTATTTTCCAAGTTTAATTAGCATTGGGTTGCCACATTCTTCACAGTCAAAGCCTGCTGGTTCATCTTTTAATTGAACTTTTTCAATTTCTTTTTCAGCTTTTTCTAATTCCTTAGCAAATGGCTTATAGAATCTATCAACTACATCTACCCAATTTTCTTGAGCAATAGCAATTTTATCTAAATCTTGTTCCATTTCAGCTGTAAAGTTCACATCAACAATTTGTGGGAAGAATTCAACAACTAATGTATTAACAATCTCACCTAATTCAGTTGGCTCAAAACGACGAGCGTTTAATTTAACATAATATCTACGCTGAATGGTTTCTAAGGTTGGTGCATAAGTAGATGGTCGACCTACGCCATTTTCTTCTAATGTTTTAATTAAGGTTGCTTCACTATACCTTGCTGGAGGTTGAGTAAAATGTTGTTTTGGCTCAATATCAGCAGATTTAACAACTTCACCTTCAGTTAAATCAGGCAACACATTTTCTTTGTCCTCTTTCCCGTCATCTTTACCTTCAATATAGACTTTAGTAAAACCAGGAAATTTAATTTTTGATCCATTAGCAACAAATTTAACGTTGTTTTGCTCAAGATCGACACGCATTGTATCAAGAATAGCTGGCGCCATTTGACTAGCTACCATACGCGACCAAATAAGTGAATATAGTTTAAATTGATCTTTGTCTAAAAATTCTTTAATTGATTCAGGGGTTCTTAAAACACTTGATGGACGAATCGCCTCATGGGCATCTTGTGCTCCTTGAGCGTTTTTCTTAACTTTTGGAGTGCCATTTGTGTACTCTTTGCCGTAAGTTTCTGTAATAAAGTTAAAAGCATCATTTTTAGCTGTATCAGAAAGTCTAGTTGAGTCAGTACGCATATAAGTAATTAAACCGACAGTTCCTTGACCTTTTCCAAGTTTGATTCCTTCATAAAGTTGTTGAGCAATCATCATTGTTTTTCTAGTTCTGAAGTTTAGCTTTCTAGCTGCCTCTTGTTGTAAACTACTTGTTGTAAAAGGAACAGCTGGATTTCTTTTACGTTCTTTTTTAGTTACTTTAGTAATATCATAGTCTCTTGAAGTTAGTTTCTCAGTAACGGCTTTAACATCTTCAGCATTGTTTAATTTTAATTTTTTACCATCAACGCCGTAAAAATTAGCTTTGAATTTCGTTTTACCTTTAACAAAATCCCCAGTAATGCTCCAGTACTCTTCTGGCTCAAAGTTTCTAATTTCTTCTTCCCGATCTACAATCATTTTTAATGCAATAGATTGAACCCGGCCAGCACTAAGCCCTTTTTTAACTTTCTTCCATAGTAATGGACTAATTGAATAACCTACCAAGCGGTCTAAAATACGACGTGCTTGTTGGGCATCAACTAAATCAACATTAATTTTACGTGGCTCTTTAAAGGCAGCTTTTACAGCATCTTTTGTAATCTCATTAAAGACAACGCGGTTATTGTCTTCTAAATCTAAATCTAAAATGTGGGCAAGGTGCCAAGCAATGGCTTCCCCCTCCCTGTCCGGATCGGCTGCAAGGTAAACTTTATCCGCCTTTTTCGCATATTTTTTTAATTCTTTAATAACTGGGCCTTTACCTCTGATATTGATATAGCCTGGCTCATAATTATTTTCAATATCAATTCCCATTTTACTTTTAGGCAAGTCTCTTATATGACCTACGCTGGCCACAACTTTATAATTTTTCCCAAGATATTTTTCGATAGTTTTCGCTTTTGCAGGGGATTCTACGATTACTAGATATTTATAACTCATGTTTTAATCCCTTTCTGTGACTTAATTTATGTTTTATTTTCTTTTGTTCAACAATCGTAAACTATCTTAGTCCATTTAGAAGAGGCTTGTCAAGAAAAGGTTTTGATTTTTTTTTAATTCAAGTACCAATCACTTAAAATATCTTCAGCTTTCCAAATACATTTTGCCCCCTCCTGAATCAAGTGAAGACAGCCTTCAGAGCTATCTGCTAAAGGATTACCAGGAACTGCAAAAACATCTCTGCCTTCTTCTAAAGCAAGTTGAGCAGTTATAAAAGTTCCACTTTTTCTTTTCGCTTCTATAACACACGTTCCTTTACTAATTCCTGCAATAATTCGATTTCTGGCAGGAAAATGATAAGCAAATGGTTTCGTATTTGGTAAATATTCTGATAAGACAAGATGCTCTTTTGTCATAAATGTTTGCAGTCTTTCATTTTCTTTTGGGTAAAAACAATTTAACCCAGAGCCAATCACTCCTATTGTTTTCCCTTGATGCCTAATAGCTGCTTGATGAGAAAAAGTGTCATTCCCTTTGGCCAAACCACTTGCAATGATAATTTCTTTTTTACAAAGAGGTGGAATAATTTTTTCGATAATTGTCTTACCATGTGGAGTCGCTTCACGAGAGCCGATAACTGCTAAAATATTCTCTTGAGAAAGAAGTGAGATATCCCCTAAAAAAAATAAAGCAATCGGCGGATTATAAATTTCTCTTAAACATTCAGGATAAGTATCATCCATAATAGTAATAAATGAATAATATTCTTGAAAATTTTCAAAGTCTTCTCTTTTTATTCCCTCAGCTAATTCATAAGAATGCTTAAAGGAGTCCAAATACAACGGTTTTACCTTACCAACTTCAATAAAAGTTTGTGAATTGAATTCATTTTCTGGATTATTTAAATAGTAGTAAAGTATCCTAAGTAATCCCTTGTTACCTATTCCTTTTAGGTGCTTCAATCTAAATATAAAAAAATTAATATCCATAAAAAACCTCCATTTTCTTTCCTTAATGTAAAGGTACGAAAATGGAGGTTAATTTTATATCATGTCTTTAATTGGGGCGAATGTTTTTCGGTGAATAGGTGTTATACCTTGAGTTTCAAGACCTAACAAATGCTCCTTAGTTCCGTAGCCAGCGTTATTTGCAAATCCATAACCTGGGTATTTCTGATCGTACTTTGCCATCATTCGATCTCTTGTTACTTTAGCAACAATACTGGCACAAGCAATAGAAATACTCTTTGCATCCCCTTTAATAATTTTTTCCTGAGGTAAGTTCAGATCAAGAACCATTGCATCAATTAACAAGCAATCAGGTGCTGGTGAAAGATTTGCTACAGCTTCTTTCATAGCAAGCTTTGTTGCTTCATAAATATTAACTTGATCAATAACATCATGATCTTTAATACCAATTCCAATAGCAATCGCTTGTTCATAAATTTTATCAAATAGTTCTTCTCTTTTAGCTAAAGAAAGTTGCTTTGAATCATTTACTTCAATTAAATTAAAATCTTCTGGCAAAATAACGGCAGCAGAAACTACAGGACCAGCAAGTGGACCTCTTCCAACTTCATCAATTCCTGCAATGAAATTAACCCCATTTTTTCTAGCTTCGTTTTCATAAATTTTCATTTCTTCAAAATGAAGTAATAATTTATTGTGTTTTTCTAAACGATTTTTTGTTGACTTTACTAGTTGTTGAACACTTTTTCGCTCATCATCTTCAAAATCAATTAATTCTTTGGCGTCTAATGATATGACATTAGCTAAAATTTCTTTAATTTCCTTAGTTGTCTGCTTAGTCATTAATAGTCTTCCGCCTTATCCAGAGTATATCTACCTAAACGACCATCTCTGATTTCTTGAACTATCATAATACTCGCGCGGTCATAATCATCTTTAAACCCTCTTTTTTCTGTAATTCTTAAAAGAATATCAACAGCTGTTTTATCTATTTCTTCATCAGTTAATGAATAACGAGCTTGAAGTTGTTCAGGATAATTATCCTTAAAGTAATTTAATCCAAATAAGACTAAATCATCCATATGAAGTAAGGTATCTTTAATGGCTCCTGTTAAGGCCAGTTTTTTTCCAATAACTTGGTCTTCAAAACGAGGCCACAAAATACCTGGTGTATCAAGTAATTCTAATTCTTTACTTGTTTTAAGCCATTGTTGACCTTTAGTAACTCCTGGTGTGTTACCAGTTTTAGCCATATTTTTCTTCGCTAAACGATTTAAAAGTGTTGATTTTCCGACGTTTGGAATTCCGATACACATTGCTCTAATCGCTCTAGGTTTAATACCTCGGGCTTTTTGTCTTTCGATTTTTTCAGCTAATAATTCTTGAGCTACAGGAACTATTTTTTTAATGCCTTTACCTTCATTGGCATTAATACTCAAACAAGCATAACCTTGTTTTTCGAAATAATGTTGCCATTTAGCCGTTTCAACTGGATCTGCTAAATCTGCTTTATTTAATAAAATAATTCTCGGTTTTTGTTGAATTAACGTATCTAACATTGGATTTCGACTAGACATAGGCAGTCTAGCATCGACAATTTCTAATACAACATCAACTAATTTTAATTTTTCTGCTACTTCACGACGGGCTTTAGCCATATGCCCTGGGAACCATTGAATGGTCATATTTACACACTCCTAATTACTTAACAATTTTACTATGAAAGATTGGATAATAAACGATTCTGGCCTTTCCAACAATTGAGGTACTACTAATTGTGCCAAAGGAGCGACTATCTTTACTTAAGCGTCTATTATCACCTAAAACAAAATATTGATTTTTAGGAATTTTATCTGTTCCTATAAGCTCTGTTGTATCTAAATCAGTTGTAAAGACATACTCATTCTTTTTCTTTTTGACATCTTTAAGAAATGGCTCATCTACTTTCTTACCATTAATGAATAGTTGGTCTTTTTCATAAGTAACTCTATCTCCTGGAAGACCAATCACTCTTTTAATATAAGTATCACCATCTGGTGCAGTGAAAACTATAATATCAAAACGATCTATCTCACTAAAATTTTCCATAACAATAAAATCATTTTCTTTTAAAGTTGGTGACATGGACTTACCTGTAACTTCAAGTGGAATAAAAATAAATGCCTTCATAATAATGACAAAAGGAATGCAAATAACTAGCATTTTAATCCAGTGCCAAATAACATCAACAATCTTTTTCTCCATTATTTCACCGTCTTTCTTCCATATTATATGATATATAATATTCCTTGAAATTACTAGTCTTTATAACTAAAAAAGTTGCAGTCATTTAAGGACTGCAACTTTAAGATCTATTTTTCTTTTACAACTTCTAAAGCTTTGTTATATTGAACATCATTTTCTTTCCAATGATTTCTAATTGCTAATTCAAGTGCTTCGATTGTTGGTTTATCTGCAACACCTGTCACTTCAAGCCCAGATTTTTCTTGGAATTCTTTAATGCTACGTGTTGTATCTGCTGTGTATCTATTGCCACTTTTTCCTACATTATATCCTAAAACATCTAGATAAACGTTAATTGTTTCAACATGATTACTAATACTACCTTCTTCATAAGTTAAGGCTCTATCAATCACTAAACGTTTTAAGTAGTCAGGATAATCAACTTTAATAGTCGGCTCAACACCCTTTTCATGAATCCATTTTCCATCAGGTGTTAGCCATTTACTAATTGTTAACTTAACTTCTCCGTGGCCTTCAATAGGTACTAAGGTTTGGACGGTTCCTTTACCATAAGTCGTTGTTCCTATCACATCAAAACCATGAACTTTTAGAGCACCTGCCATTATTTCAGAGGCACTAGCACTATTTTCATCTGTTAAGATAACTGTAGGTTCTTTGATTTTTTCACCTTTGTCAAATTTTTTACCTGCTTCTTCTTCAAAAGTATTTTTATTTTTATCTTCAAATCCAACAATGACATCCCCATCTTCTAAGAAACGACTAGTCATTTTCTCAACATTTTGAAGGACACCACCTGGATTTCCTCTGACATCTAGGATAAATCGTTTAGCCCCTTGACCTCTTAATTTTGTAACGGCCTCATCAAACTCATCAGATGTTGTTTCGTTAAAACTTGTAATTTGAATGTAACCAACTGTAGGATCCATTTTATCAAGTGACGCTTTAACTGATTCAACAGGAATTGTGTCGCGAATGATATCAATACTAAAGCTTTCGTCTCCTCTTAAAATATCAAGAGTCACTTTAGTTCCTTTTTCCCCTTTGATTTTAGAAACAACTTCATTTAAAGGTTGTCCTTTTACTTCTTTACCATCTACTTTTACAATGATATCCCCTTTTTTTAAATTTGCTTTTTCAGCAGGTGAATCTTCAAAAGGTGGTTCAGCAATAACAGGATAATCATTTTCAAGCATCATGGAAGCACCAATTCCCTCAAAACTTCCAGAAACACTGTCATCAAAATCTTTAGCAGCTTCTTCTGGGAAAAAGACACTATGAGGGTCTCCTATGGCGTCTGTCATACCCTTTAAAGCGCCGTTTACTAAATCTTTTTCACTGACTTTCTCAATGTATTGACTGTCGATTAGTTCATATAGCATTTCGATATTTTCAAAATCATCTTTTGCTTTATTATTGAAACTTAAAGAAGATTTTGGCGCATTTAATTCATAAATAAATAATGTTGCTCCTGAAGCTAATATTGCTACAACAACTATTGTTATGACGTAATTTAAAATAGATATATTCTTCTTTTTATTTGGCATCATTTGTGCACATCCTTACATTTAATTGTTCTCTATATAATGCTCCCACAAGGTATCGAATATATCCATATTTGGAATATAGTAAGCATTTGTTTCTAAATAATGTGAAATCTCATCGTAGTCAGCAGATTGTTTCGGAAACTGTAAATCAGAAAAAATATTCTCTGCTAAAAGAGATTCCTCTGTTTGTTTTAATTTTCCACGAAACGTTTCCACGTAATGATAAAAACTGCGTTTCATGTTATTCCTCTTCCCAAACTTCTTTTAAAAAGTTTTTTCTTCTTTGACTTGATAGATTGTAGCGTGCTGGATTTTTTTTATAAAAATCTTGATGATACTCTTCAGCTGAATAAAAATCAGAAGCAGGTTCAATAGTAGTTACAATTTCTTCTGTGTATTTTTTTGAATCTGCTAATTCTTGTTTACTAATTTCAGCTATTTGTTTCTGTTCTTCTGTTGTATAAAAAATAACTGGACGATAGCTTTCTCCGCGGTCCTCAAATTGACCAAAGGCATCGGTTGGATCTGTTTGTTGCCAGTAAATAGCTAGTAACTCTTTATATGAAATAACCTTTGGATCAAACTCAATTTTTACCGCTTCTGTGTGGCCAGTTGTTCCTGAGCAAACCTCTTCGTAAGTTGGATTTTCTTTATGTCCACCAGTGTAACCTGATGTAATACTATGAATACCAGGAAACTCATCAAATGGCTTAACCATACACCAAAAGCAACCTCCTGCTAAAATGGCTGTTTCTTTCATTTAATTACCTCACTTTTTCTTAGTTTTTTCTTTAGGTAAGTATAAACTAAAAGTAATTTCATCATCAATTAAATTGATTTTTTTAGCCCTAACCGTCATCCCGTTATCTAATTTAAACTTATTTAAATGAAGATTGATTAATTGTTGATCTGGGTCAAGTTCAATCCAATTTGGTAAATCTGTTGTTGAGGCAATATAATTAATCATTGCCGGTATCGGTACATTTAAAGCACCAACTGATAAGCTTTTAGCTTTTAGTTGAACATTTCCATCATTTAAGACATAGGGTTCAAAATATAAATAAAAATGTGTTTCGTGACCTAATAAGTTAAAAGTTCCATCAACTAAAGCTTGATTTTCTAGAACGAAAGAATAGTCGACTCCTGATTCTTTCATGGCATCTTCTAAAAAGAAATTGATGACATTATTAACTTGGTCTTTTTTCATATTAATATCTAAAATCGGCTTTTCTCTTGTCTCAATAACAGGTAATTTCGCATCATAGGTCATTCGCGGTGTTGAAATTCTAAATGCGATGACTGAGATAAAACCAACTAAAACGGCAACTAAAGTAATAAATGCAAGTCGCCACGGGTTTATGAAAATAGTTTTTAAAAGTGTATGATTTTTTTCTTTTTTACGTGTTTCTTTAGGTTGTTCTTCTTTTGTTTTAGACATCTTTTCACCTTCTATAAGTTTACTTTAACCATATATTTTTAGTAGATTCCATCTTCGCTCTAAACGCATTAGCAATAATTTGATAACCTAAATTATTTGGATGGAAACTATCTTCCTCAGATATTAAATCATTTAAGGCATTTTTACTTAGTGAACTATCTGTTGTGCCACTAGTAGAAGTTCCTAACTCAGGTAAACCATTATAAATCTCATCATTAATTGGAACAAAAAAAGCATTCTCCTGTGCATCCACAAACTCTTTACTACCTTCATTCCAGTAATCAACGATTTCTTGCATTTCTTCTATTTCAGAAAAGCTTTTGTAAAATGGGTTATAGATACCTAACTGATAAATTGGTGCATTAGGATTTAAGACACGAATTTCCGTGTACATTTTTTCTAATTCCTTTTGATATTTTTCTCTTGGTTTTACAAATTTTTTAATGGATAATTTGTTAAAAATTTGAGATTGAATAACTTTCATTAAATCATTGCCACCAACTGTGACCAAGATAACATCTGCTTTTCTAATAGAATTTTGCATATCTTCATTTTTCTTAATTCGTTTTAAGATTTGGTCACTTCTGTCTCCAGATTTACCAAAGTTTTCAGCTTGGACAACATCAATTGGGTAATGTTCACTCAAATCAGTTTGAAGTAGTGGCACATAGCCTCCTGTATGAGTTGTATCGCCTATCCCTTCTGTTAAAGAATCTCCTACAGCACTTAAACGTAAGATTTCCATTCTTTTTTCTTCTTTTTTGGCTGTGTCACTAATTTGCTTAATCGGATCCGCCTTCGGTACTATAAACGTCCCAATGAAAAAAGTAATGACTACAAGACCAAAAAAAAGACCAGTAAAGGTTAATAATTCTTTTATTTTACTCATAAGAATCCCTCTATCCAAAAAAGCAGACCAAAAGATCTGCTTCTTATAGTATTTTAATTTGTATAAAACATAACTGCAAAAGCACCTTTACCAGCATGTGTTGCCACAAGCGGTGTTGTGTGAATGATAGGTATGTTTAATTCAGGTAATTTACTATTAATAGATTGTTTTAACTCCTCAGAGATTGCTTTTCCATCTGCCTCAGAGATACCTAAATAGTTCATAGAATATGTCGTTAATTTTGTTTCTAATTCTTTAACCCATTTAATAAATGTTTTATTGCCACGTCCTTTAGAAACAACTTCAAGCTCTCCCCCATTTAACTGGCAAAGGACTTTCATATTTAGGAAACCAGAAACAGCACCTACTAATTTTCCAATACGTCCACCTTTAACTAAATTATCTAAAGTAGCAACTCCAATGTAAAGTTGAGTTTTGCTTTTTACTTTTTCTATTTCAGCTAAAATCTGCTCGACAGTAGCGCCATTTTTTGCTAACATCGCAGCCTCATAGACTTGGAAACCAAGAGCTTGGTCAATGTAATCACTATCAACAACAGTTACCTTAGAACTACTCATCTGAGCAGCTTGTCTTGCTGTGTTGACTGTTCCACTTAATTTTTCAGTTAAATGAATTGAAATAATCTCACTACCATCTGCACCTAGCTCATCGTATAAACGAACAAACTCACCAATTGGTGGCTGACTTGTTTTAGGTAGTGCTGGAGATTTTTCCATCATCGTCATAAATTCATTTTTGTCTAATTCGTTTTGATCCGCATATATAACTCCATCAATCATTATAGATAAGCTAATTGTATGGATGTCTATGCTCTTCAGTCTTTCCGGATCAATAATACAAGAAGAGTCCGTTACAATTTTTATATTTGTCATTCTCAAACCTCTTTCAAAAAATAGCATATTCGTGTAGAATAATAATAATCTATCTGTTGAATAGTATAACAGATAATAATTTCTTTTTCACTTAAAACATGAAAGGATGTTTTTATGGAACAAGCAAGTTTTTCAAAAAAATATTTAATTGTTAATGAGGTCTTTAATGCCATTACTCATGGTATAGGTACGGGACTTAGTATTGCTGGTCTTGTCCTCCTAATAATTAAGGGTGCTCAAATGCAATCAGCCATTCATGTTGTTTCATACACCATCTTTGGTTCCTCTATGATTCTACTCTTTTTATTTTCAACACTATTTCATAGTTTGATTTTTACAAGGGCAAAAACAGTTTTTCAAGTTTTTGATCATAGTTCTATTTACTTATTGATTGCAGGAAGCTACACACCGTTTTGTTTATTAACAATTAAAGGTTGGTTAGGTTGGACACTATTTGGAGTAGTGTGGACAATTGCAATTGCTGGCGTTGTATTTAAATCTATTTGGCTAAATAAAAGAGCTAAAACAGATGTGGTACTTTATATTATTATGGGTTGGTTATGTTTAGTAGCGATTAAACCTCTTTATGTAGGTTTAGGAGTAAAAGGTTTTCTGTTACTATTTTTAGGTGGTGTCTCTTACACTGTTGGTGCCTATTTTTACAGCAAAACACATGTTAAGTTTATGCACGTAGTTTGGCATTTGTTTGTAATGCTAGGAGCTATTTTCATCTTCTTCTCAGTTTACTTATTTACATAAAAAAGAAACCATCATCTAATACACAAAAGGATGATGGTTTTTTAGGACTAAAGAATGATGGCTTTTAAAACATAATTAGATATAATAAATTTAGTTAAAAGGAAATGAATAAAAAGGAAGTTTGTTATGGAAATATTTTTAGTATACTCAGCAAATAAAAGTTTGCTTTCAAAAGCTATTCAGTGTTATACAAAAGAAGCGTATAATCATGTTTCTTTAGCCTTAGATAAAGAGTTAATTAATACATATAGTTTTGGTCGAAAAAAAATGTCAAACCCCTTAATTGGTGGTTTTGTTAAAGAGGATTTTTGGGACCCATTCTTTTTTACAAGTGAATGTGCCATCTATTCTTTAGATGTTTCACCTGAAGAGTATGAAAAGATTACTAGTTTATTAAATTACTTCGAAAAAAATAAAGCCTTATATAAATATAACTTTATTGGTTTATTAGCTCTTTCTCTTGAGTGTAATCTTGAAAGAGAACATGCTTATTTCTGTTCAGAATTTATTGCTACTATTTTAACTGAAAGTAATGTTGGAGTCTTCGAAAAAGATAATCAGTTCATCAAACCTCAAGATTTATTAAGCTTAAATCGTTTGGAAAAAGTATATGAAGGTCAAATTATTGATTATTTAACATCAAGTAAACTCTCTCAACCATTAGAAATGTCAATCGCCTAAAAAAGTTCGGATTCCATATAGAAATCCGAACTTTTATTTTTTATTTATTTCGCTGGTAAGTTTCAAAATCGTGAGGATAGATATTTTTATCATCTACGGTTCCTTCACTTGTACTAACAATATTCCACTCTTCCCAATCTAAATACGGGAAATACGTATCCCCTTCAAACTGGGCTTTAATAAGTGTACGGTATAAAACGTCAATATGAGGTAAAAATGTTTTGTAAATTTCTCCTCCACCTGTAATAAAAGTAATGCCTTCAAAAGTCTCTGCAAATTCTAAAACTTCTTCTACAGAGTTCATTACCATTGCTCCTTCAGCTTCATAATTAGTATTTGAAGTTAACACAATAGTCTCTCTATTTGGTAATAATTTTTTCCCCATGCCTTCAAATGTTTTTCTTCCCATAACAATCACGTTGTTTTCGGTCATATGCTTAAAGAACTGTAAATCGTCTGGCAAATGCCATGGCAATACGTCATCTTTCCCTATCAAACCATTTTCGTCCTGAGCCCATATAGCTGCTATCATTTATTAAAATCCTCCCCAAAATACTACTTCCCTAAATCTTTTTAAACGGCAATTGGTGCCTTAATTGTCGGATGTGGCTCGTAGCCAACAACCTTAATGTCTTCCATTTCAAAATCAAAAATAGATTGTTTATCTTTATTTAATTCTAGAGTTGGAAACTCTCTGATTTCACGACTTAATTGTTCATTGATTTGATCCATATGGTTTAAATACAGATGTGTATCTCCGAATGTATGAACAAAGTCCCCCACTTTTAGACCTGTTTCATGGGCAATTAAGTGTGTTAATAGAGCGTAACTTGCAATGTTAAAAGGTACACCTAAAAATAAATCTGCACTTCTTTGATATAGCTGACAACTTAGTTTACCATCTGCCACGTAAAATTGGAATAGCGTATGACAAGGTGGCAAAGCCATTGACGGTACATCTTCTGGATTCCAAGCAGAAACAATTAAACGTCTTGAATCTGGATTGGTTTTTATCATATTAATTACATCTTGTAATTGATCAATTGTTTCACCTTGTGTTGTTTTCCAATTACGCCACTGGGAACCATATATATTTCCTAACTCACCATAAGTTTTAGCAAAGTTGTCATCCGTAAGTATTTTATCACAAAAGTTTTTTAGTTCTGCTTGATATAAGTCATTAAATTCAGGATCTTTAAGAGCTCTGCGACCAAAATCTGTCATGTCAGGTCCTGTGTAATCTGCCGATTTTATATATCTTTCAAATGCCCACTCATCCCAAATATGATTATTGTGCTCTAAAAGGAATTTAATATTAGTATTTCCTTGTAAAAACCATAGTAATTCACTTTTTATTAATGAAAAAGGAACTCTTTTTGTTGTTAGTAATGGAAAACCTTTCGATAAATCGAATCTAATTTGCGCCCCAAAGATACTTTTTGTTCCAGTTCCTGTGCGGTCATGTTTTTCATTGCCTTCATTCATAATTTTTCTAGCTAAATCTAAGTAATCTTTTTCCATGGTTTCACCTCTTAATCTTCTATGTACTGACTTAAATATTCCCAACGACTCATTTTTTCTTCTAAAACAGTTTCCGTTAAGGTGACCTCTTTTTGTAATTCTTGCAGTTTTAAAGCATCACTAGAGTGTGTCAACATATCTTCTTGAATAGACTCTATCTTTTCTTCTAAGCTTTCAATATCATCCTCAATGCTGTCCCATTCTTTTTGTTCCATGTAAGTTAGCTTTTTCTTTTCCTTAGGTACATTAGTTTCAACAACGACAGCCTCTTTAACTACTTTATTTTCTACTTTAGAATTTTTTTCTAAAGTATGAGTTTCCAAATAATCACTCATTGTCCCAAAGAAAGGCTCAATTTCTGTATTCCCTTTAAAAACTAATAGTTTATTCATTGTTTTATCTAAAAAGTAACGGTCATGGCTGACAGAAATAACAGCTCCTTGAAAATGTTCAATATAATCTTCAAGTATAGTCAATGTTTCAATGTCTAAATCATTTGTCGGCTCATCTAGTAACAATACATTAGGTTGTTGTATTAAGATCTTAAGTAAGTACAATCGACGTTTTTCTCCACCAGAAAGATTAGAGATAACTGTCCCATGCACATTTCTTGGAAATAAGAAACGCTCTAATAATTCAGTTGTTGAAATAGAACTTCCGTCTTTTTGTTCCACCATCTCAGCTTGTTCTTGTAAATAAGAAATCATTCGCTTAGATTCATCTAAACCTTCATTTTCTTGAGTATAATATCCTATTCTAACCGTTTCACCTAATTCAATTTCACCAGAATCAAGTTCTAGTTTACCGTCTATTAAGTTAAGTAAGGTTGATTTACCAGCACCATTTTCACCAGTAATGCCTAACCGCTCTCTTGATTGAATTAACAAGTCAAAATCTTTTAAAATTGGTTTTTCTACTATTTCGTATGAAGCCTCTTTAATTTCAAGTACTTTTTTTCCTAAACGTTTTGTATTGATACCAATCTCAAGTTGTTCGCTACTACCACTATGACTAACTTCTTTTTTTAAATCATGAAATCTATCTATTCTAGCTTGTTGCCTTGTTCCACGAGCCTTAATTCCTGCTCTCATCCAAGCTAGCTCTTGTTTAAACAATTGCTTTTTCTTATGAGCTTGAGTTGCTTCAGTTTCTTCCCTTTCAGCTCTCATTGCTAAATATGCCTGGTAGTTACCTGGGTATTCGTATAAATTCCCTTGAGACAACTCCATAATTTTATTAGTCACTCTATCTAAGAAATAACGATCATGAGTTGTGACAATTAATGCTCCTTTATAATCTTTCAAATAATTTTCTAACCAACGAATACTTTGATAATCCAAGTGGTTCGTTGGTTCATCTAAAAGTAATAAGTCAGGTGCTTCAATTAAAACTTGGGCAAGTCCTAATCGTTTCTTTTGCCCACCTGATAATTCTCCTACTTTTTTATCCAAAAACAAAATACCTAATTTGCTTAAAATTGTTTTAGCATTTGTATCTGCTAACCAAGCGTCTTCTTGGTTCATTAATTCTTCTGCTTTTTGATATTGTTTTTGAAATTTAGGGTCTTCCCCGTTTAATTCTAGGTTAGTTAGGGCTTGTTCATAAGCTTTAACTGCACGAATTATCGGAGTATCACCTTGAAATACTGTATCTAAAACTGTTAGGTTTTCATCAAAATCAACTTGTTGAGAGAGATAGCCTATTTTATAATCATGGGGGAAATCTAATTGACCTGAATCAGCTGAGTCTTTACCAGCTAATATATTCATCAATGTGGATTTTCCAGTACCGTTAATACCTATTAATCCAATTAAATCACCAGTTCTTACAAAAAAAGAAACATCATTTAATAATTCTTTGATTCCGTAAGTCTTTTTTAGGTTATCGCCGCGTAGAATTTTCATTGTTATTCCCTACTCTCAAAATATTCTTAATTATTCTACCAAATTTGTGTAAATGAAACAAGTTCATCTGATTTAGGCCAAATAAAAAAGACGAAGGTTTAACCTTTCGTCTTTTTAGTCTTAAAATTTGTCTGCATATACGTCAGTTACATTTTTTGAATCATCAATGACAATATATAGTTTATTGTCAGCTGAGATTTTACTTGATTGATAAACGTTATCTAATCCTTCTTGACCTGGTGTTGCTTTGTCTTTATATGGGAAGTAAATTAAATCACTTGTTCCATTATCAAAGTTAATATCCATTTTTTCAATGTCTTGATATTTAATCGCTCTAGCAAACATCCCTAACTCTAAACCACCTAAGTTAATGTCATCTGTTTGCACGTGGTCTGCTTCTTGATTAATTTCAATTTTTAATCCTTCACAAGGGCGAATTTTTTGGAAGTCACTTCCATTAATTCTTCCGTAACTTGTAGTTACTTTACTAATCCATAAATCCCCGATAAACTCGCGGTTAATAGTCCATGTTTCACCATTTCTAAAATAGAATTTGAAGCTTGTCATTTCTCTTGTCATCTATGATCTCCTCTTTCCTATTAAGTTACTTCTTAATTACAAATTAATTATAGCATGCCCGAATAAAAAAACAAACAACTTTATTAAATATTTCACAAATAAAAAAGATTATTCAATGTGAGATAAAAATTTTTCGATTTCTACAATAAATCTTGTATGACTTCCATTAGCAATTAACTTATCTTGATCAAAAACTTCAAAAGTAAATTCAAGTTTTCGTCCATTCTCTTCAACTAATTGAGCAACGACTTTAATTTCGGCTCCTATTAACGAAGCTTTTAAATGATTAAAATTTATGGCTGTCCCAACGCTTGTTTCACTTTCCTTTGTTAGTTCTTCACTAATTAACATACATGTATTTTCTACCATAGCTATAGCACTCGGTGTCGCTAATACAAGTAGAGAACCAGAACCAACTGCTTTAGCTGATTGCTCTTCTGTCACGTGATAGTGTTTAATTAACTCTGTCATTCATTTTCCTCCTTAAAAGTTAATGCTGCCTGAATTAAAACTTCTTTTGTATTAGGGATTTTACCTAGAACAACTGATTTTTCAATCTGTTTTAATAATTTACCAAGCCAAGGACCAGGTTTTTGATCTAAAGATTGTAAAATATCTTTTCCAGTTATTGCTAAATCACCAATTGATTTTATTGGTAACTCATTATATTGTTGTAAACTACTTTCTTCATTTGAGTCTAGTCCTAATAAAAGACGGGCCTTTTCTACATCTGAAATAACTTCTGGGCCACTTTCGTATAATCTTAAAATATCCCATTCATGTTTTTCTCTATGTCTTAACTCGTTTAAGCATGCCTCTATGTGACTCATTAATTTATTAGATGACTTCCATTTTTTTAAGAAACTTTTTGGATTATCAATATTTAAAACATACATTAGGATTAACCAAGCTAATTCTTCTGTTTCAAAAATAGATTGATTACTAATTAAAGTCAAAGCTTTTAATTCTTTTTCTTTTGTTTGTAATCCTGGACAATACTCAAAACATCTTGTTTCAATCATTGTATTTAACCCCTGATTACGATAATTAGCAGTTAATAATTTAATAAATTCAATATAAATACGCTCAACAGAAATTTTTCCTAATAAAGCATGATGTTCTTTAATAGCTTCTTTTGTTTTTTCTTCAATTTCAAAATTTAGTTGACTTGAAAACCTAAGACCACGCATCATTCTGAGAGCATCTTCATGAAATCTTTCGGAAGGATTTCCTACTGCAACAATTTGCTTATTATTAATTGCTTCTATTCCATTAAATAAATCTATGATTTCACCATTTTTTCCCATTGCCAACGCATTCATTGTAAAATCACGACGTTTTAAATCTTCTTCTAAAGAACGGACAAAAGTCACTTCATCTGGCCTTCTGTAGTCTTGATAAGTTGATTCCGTTCTAAAGGTCGTAATTTCATACTGTTCATCTTGAAATAAAACTAAAACCGTTCCATGCTCAATCCCCACATCAATGGTTTTAGGAAAAATTTGCTGAATTTCTTCTGGAAACGCACTTGTAGCAATATCTACATCATTAATTTTTTGATTTAAAATAATATCTCGGACACTTCCACCTACAAAATAAGCTTCAAAACCTGCCTGTTCAATTTTTTCAATAATAGGTGTCGCTTTAATAAATTCATCTGGTAAATCTGTTAGTTTCATAATATGCATTCCAATCCATAAACAATTTCATTTAGTGTCATTACTTTTTCACAGGATAAAGCTACTCCAGCCATAAAAGAAGTTCGATCATAACTATCATGTCTAATTGTTAAACCTTCTCCTAAGCTTCCAAATTGGACTTGTTGGTGAGCAATCAAACCTGGCAAGCGAACACTATGAATTTTCATTCCTTCAAAATCAGCACCTCTAGCTCCCTCAATTAATTCTTTTTCCTCTGGATGCCCTTGAATTTTAGGTTTTCTCACCTTAGAAATAGCTTGTGCCGTATTAAGAGCTGTACCACTTGGGGCATCTAATTTTTGGTTATGATGTAATTCCATGATTTCAACATCAGGGAAATATTCAGCAGCTTTTATAGCAAATTGAGTCATTAAAACGGCACCAATGGCAAAGTTAGGCGCAATCATTCCTCCTAAAGACTTTTCATTTGAAAGTCTTCTTAGGTTTTTGATTTCTTCACTTGAAAGGCCTGTCGTCCCAATAACAGGATGGATATCATGTTCAACTAAAAATAAAAGAGTTTCATAAATAGAATCTGGCGTTGTAAAATCAATCCAAACATCAGGAATTACAGCCTTAATGACCTCTTCTTTTGTTTGAAAAATAGGCACATCTAGCTCACTATACTCTTTTAATTCATTCATATTAGTAACAGTTGAGTTAACAGACACCACTCCAACTAATTCAAAACGAGAGTCATCTAAAACCATTTGAGTTGTAGCAGTTCCCATTTTACCTCTAAAACCTGCAATCACGATTTTAATCATTAGTTTTTCCATCCTTTCGTTCAAAACGATAAAAATCTCGTTCTCTAAACTTCCTCATATTTTCTTCCATTACTTCGTCTAAATCTATATCTAGGGCATTAGCCATAATCATTGTTGTGATTAAAACGTCTCCCATCTCTTCTTGGATTGAACCCTTACTTTCTGATTTTTTTTTACTTTTCTCACCGTACTGGTGATTAATTTCTCTTGCTAATTCGCCAACTTCTTCACTTAATTGAATCATTTGAGATAATGGAGAGAAATACCCAACTTTAAATTGGTTAATATAACTATCTAGCTCTTTTTGCAACTCTGATAAACTTCTTGAATCTTTCTCCAAATTTATCCCTCTTTTTTTGTTTATTCTTTCTATTATATTATAGAAGATGACGCCATTTTTCAACTCCTACCCTTGTTCCTTTTAAGGCTAAATGATAAGATTACAACTGAGGAAGTGAGTGAATGAAAAAAAACAAACAAATGATTTTTGATATTTTATTTATCTTTTTAGGCACTAGTATTTATAGCTTCGGATTAGTTACCTTTAACATGCCAAATAACTTAGCAGAAGGCGGCGTAACTGGTATCACCTTAATTATCTATAAGCTTTTCTCAATAAACCCTGCCTACAGTACCTTATTGTTAAATATTCCATTAATTTTAATTGGTTTAAAAATATTTGGCATGCGTGCTTTAATGTATACCTTAGTTGGAACCTTTTCCCTATCCTTTAATATTTTATTTTGGCAACAGATGAATATTACGATTTCAGTTGAACATGATTTATTAATTGCTGCTCTATTAGCCGGTCTTTTTGGAGGTATTGGAAGTGGATTGATTTATAAAGTTGGTGGGACTACAGGAGGAACTGATATTGTTGCAAGAATCATTGAGAAAAACTTCGGTTTAACTATTGGCCGTTCCTTATTAATTCTTGATATTATGGTTCTTCTTTTATCTCTAACTTATTTATCTTTAAAAGAAATGATGTATACCTTGATTGCTGTCTTTGTTTTTAGTATTGTAGTTGATTTTGTTCAGGAAGCAAGTTATAGTGCAAAAGGTATTTTAATTATTTCTGATAAAAATGAAATAATCGCTGATAAAATTATGGAAGAATTAGAGCGTGGTGTAACCTATTTAAAGTCTGAGGGAGCTTACTCTAGTGTCGAAAGAAATATTATCTTTTGTGTCGCTACTCACCCAGAAATAAATAGAATCAAAGAAATTGCCCACGAAGAAGACCTTCAATCCTTTATCTCTGTTTTAACAGTTAATGAAGTTTTAGGTGAAGGTTTCTCATATGAAGTAATGAAAAAAAGAAAATTAAAAAAACAAAAAGCGCAGAGTTAACTCACTTGCGCTTTTTGTTTTTTTCGATTGTAAGAGGAGGAGGTATTTAGCCGTACATAACAACTTTCATACCCTTTGGATCTATAATGGTAATATTTTTTTCATCTTTATTAAATGTCATATTATCCCAAGTTGTGTAATACAAATCCAGTAAGCCTAATTCTAAATAATTAGAAATACCAGCTATTTGCCACATCACACTCAAGGACATTCCGCTGTAGTCACTTAAGAAAGAAACGGGTGCTTTTGTAGAAAAATTAATTTCTGGCACCTCAATTTTTAAATTGACTTGGGAAAAATGACCATACCTTTCAACAATATAATCATTAAATTCAAGAATATTTTGCATCCAAGAACAACTCCTTTGAGACCACTGACTATTAATGATTATTTAAATTCATTTGCTGCTTCTTCACCTGAGAGAACTCTTAAAGCACCGTTTCTTAATGCTTCCATCTCAAACTCTCCTGGTACACTAGAAACAGGAGCAATAAATGAGACTCTATCTTTAATCCAATTAACTAGTCGATCTGAATAAGCTAAACCACCAGTAATCACAATGGCATCTACATTTCCTTTTAAGACAGTAGCAAGCTCTCCAATACCTTTAGCTACTTGATAAGCCATTGCCTCAAAAATTAAACGTGCTTCTTCATCACCTTGCTCAATACGATTTTCGACTTCAATTCCACTATTAGTCCCTAAGTAAGAAATCATACCACCTTCTTTTCTTGTCCAAGCAGTAATTTCTTCTTTGGTCATCTCATAGCAAAAAGGAATAAATTCTTTTAGACTTAAGCTGCCAGTTCTTTCAACAGAGAATGGCCCTTCATCATCAAGAGAGTAATCCACCATCCGACCGTTCTCATGGGCGCTAATTGTTGAACCACTTCCCAAGTGAGCAACAATAATATTAGCTTCTTCATATGGTTTTTGAATATCTTCTGCTGTTTTCAAAGCGATAGCGCGCATATTTAACGCATGACCAATACTTGTCCTTTTAACACCTTTTAAACCTGATACACGTGATAATTCATGAAATTGATCCACTGTGATAGGATCATAAATCATAGCAATACAATCTTTAGAACTTGTTTGTTTGAAACCATTTGCTAACATAGCTCCTAAGTTTGAGGCATGATGTGTTTTGGTTTTATTCACTAACCAATCAATCATTTGCTCATTAACCATGTATGCACCAGCATCGACTGGTGGTAGGGCACCACCACGACCAACTGCAGCATCAATTTGTGTATAATCAATTCCTTCTTCATCTAAAAAGGATTGAATTAAGTTCAAACGATAATCATATTGATCAGCAATTGTAGCAAACTTTGATAATTCACTTGTTTCATGAAAGACATTTTTATTTAAGCGTTCTTCTTTATCCTCGTAATAAGCTACTTTTGTTGAGGTAGAACCTGGATTTATAACTAATACTTTCTTCAAAAGAAGACCTCCTTACATTGCACAAGCAATCATTAATGAATTCATTTTTTCTTCAGTAGTTGAGCCTCTTGAGGTAATAATAATTGGTACTTTAGCACCTAAAACAAGGCCAGCCATTTTACCTTTTCCAAAAGTCACCATACTTTTACCTAAAAGGTTTCCAGCAACTATATCAGGAACAAGTAAAATATCAGCTTCACCAGCAACAGGACTCACGTAATCTTTTTCTTTAGCAATTTCTTTACTTAAAGATAAATCTAATGAAATCGGACCTTCTACTGTGACATCTCCAAAATCATTTTTTTCAAAACGGTCTTTTAAAATAACTGCATCTGTAGATGCTTGAAGCTTTGGATTCACATTTTCGCTTGCATCAAGGATTGCTACATTTGTATGAACGTAACCTAATTTTTTAGTTAATTCTAAAGCATTTAATAAAATATCTTCTTTTGTATCTACATCAGGCGTTAACATCATCCCTCCATCTGTTAAAAAAAGTAACTTATGGTAATAAGGGATTTCATTAATTGCTACGTGTGATAGAGTTTTTGATTCACGGATACCTGTTTCTTTATTAACAACAGCTTTCAGTAAATCTCTTGTTTGAATATGTCCTTTCATCAGAACATCTCCTAAACCATCACGAATTACAGAAACTGCTTTTTCAGCAATTTCTGTGTCTCCGTCTACATCTATAATGTTTAAAGAAGTAATAATACTTTCTGAAACATTCATTTTCTCAAGTAGCTC
The DNA here is from genome assembly GCF_003337315.1 of Vagococcus fluvialis. Lineage (GTDB taxonomy): Bacteria > Bacillota > Bacilli > Lactobacillales > Vagococcaceae > Vagococcus > Vagococcus fluvialis. The sequence continues at coordinate 96,828 of NZ_QPJV01000001.1, forward strand.
TACAATTAAGTTTTTTTCTCCCACAAGAACAGGAATTAAAAGGCCTTCATTGTGTAAAGCTATAACAGCAGATAGAGTGTGTTCGTCTGTTGCTGCTGCTACAACAACTCGCTTAGGTGTACTATCTGTACTTGAGAGTTGTTTTTTTAATGCATCAAATGATTCTAAAATCATAAGTACACCTCCATTAATTAATTTTTAAGTAACATTAAGTTTGGATCGCCTAAAGCTTTCTTGAAGGCTGCTAAAGCACTTTGAGCTTCAACTCCATCAACTAAACGATGGTCAAAAGCAAATGATAAACGCATAATTGAAGCAACTTCCATTTCACGTTCTTCATTAACGACTACCTCATCAGCAATACGAGAGATTCCCATAATCATTGATTCAGGGTAGTTAATAATTGGTGTTGACCATACACCTCCTGCTTCAGGCATTCCACCGATATTAGTAATAGTTGCTGATGAACCACTCATATCTTCTCTTGTTAACTCATTAGCCATTGCTTTTTTAGCTAACGTATCGATTTCTTCTGCAATTTCAAAGACACTCTTACGATCAGCATTTTTTATAACTGGTACAAATAAACCATGATCTGTATTTGTAGCAATTCCAATATTGATATTTCCACGGTGAATAATTTCTGATTTTTCCATATTCACTGATGCGTTTAAAGATGGATATGCTTTTAACATTGCTACCATTGCTTTCACAACATAAGGTAGGAAAGTTAACCTAACATTTTCTTCTTTAGCAATTTCTTTATAAGTATTACGGTGTTCCATTAATTTTTCTGTACGTAATTTATCAAATACTGTTACATGAGGAATTTCAGTACGGCTAGTGACCATTGCTTTAGCAATAGCACGACGAGTTGGTGTCATTTTTTCAACCCAATCTTCGTTGTTTGCTAATACTGGAGCTGGTTTACTTGCAGCTTTTGCTGCTACTGGTGCTTCAGTCGCTGGTGTTGTTGTAGGTGTTGCTACTGTTTCAGTAACAACTGCTGCTCCACCACCATTTAAGAATGTATCCACATCTACTTTTAAAATTTTGCCATTTGGACCAGTTGGTGTTACTTGAGACAAATCAACTTGTTGTTGTCTTGCATAACGTCTAACTGATGGTAAAGCACGCACTTTTGCAGATGGTTTACCAGTTGCAACACCTGTTGATACTACTTCTTTTGCAGCTTTAGGTGCTTCTTGAACTGGAGTTGTTACTTGATTACTTGGTCCACTTTCACCTGTGTTGATTTCAATGATCCCTTCGTCAACTTTAGCAATCCCTTCAGGAACTAAAATTTTAACAACTATTCCAGAAACTGGAGATGGAATTTCCATTGATGATTTATCATTTTGGATTTCTACTAAAGCGTCATCTGCTTTAATAACATCTCCTTCTTTGACTAACCATTGGATAATTTCAGCTTCAACTAAGCCCTCACCTACGTCAGGTAATTCAAATACATAGTTACCTGTACTTGGAGCTTTTGTTTCTACTACTTCTTGAGCAACAGGAGCTGCTTCTTCAGTAGTTGCTTCACCTGTTTCGATTTCAATAATCGCTTCATCAACTTTAGCAACCCCAACTGGTACTAAAATCTTCGTTACAACACCAGAAACTGGTGATGGAATTTCCATTGATGATTTATCATTTTGAATTTCTACTAAAGCGTCGTCTGCTTTTACAACGTCGCCTTCTTTTACTAACCATTGGATAATGTCAGCTTCGACTAATCCTTCACCTACATCAGGTAATTTAAAAATATAAGCCATGAGTACTCCTCCTATTTATTATTCAGCTAATGTTTTTCTTACTTGTTCTTCAATAATTGAAGCGTTTGGTAACCAGATTGATTCTGCTTGACCAAATGGGAAGTGACTATCCGGAGCTGCCACACGACCAACTGCAGCTTCAAGATCATACATAGCACCTTCAGCAATTTCAGCCATAATGTGGTTCCCAATACCAGTTAAACGTTGTGCTTCTTGAACCACAACAACACGTCCTGTTTTCTTAACTGAGTCTAAAATAGTGTCAATATCAAATGGTGCTACTGTTCTAAGGTCGATTAATTCTACTGAAATACCGTCCTTTTGTAATTTTTCAATTGCTTTTTTAGATTCATGAACCATTGCTCCATAAGTAACAATTGTGATATCTGTTCCTTCTTGAATAACATGAGCTTTATCTAAAGGAATTTCATATAACTCTTCAGGCACTTCTTCTGTAATTGAGCGGTATAATTTTAAATGCTCTAAGAAGTAAACTGGGTCATTGTTTCTGATTGATGCTGTTAAAAGTCCTTTTGCATCATATGGGCCACTTGGAATAACGATACGTAAACCAGGTGATTGAGCAAATAATCCTTCTAAGTTATCAGAGTGAAGCTCAGGAGTTCCTACTCCTCCACCAAATGTTGAACGAACTGTTACAGGAACACCTTCGCGTCCTGCCATACGGTAACGGTGACGAGATAATTGACCTAATAAACCATCAATTGCTTCCATTGTAAAACCAGAGAATTGGATTTCAGGTACTGGACGGAATCCACCCATAGCCATTCCCATAGCCATTCCCATAATGCCTGATTCCGCTAAAGGCGTATCAAAAACGCGGTCTTCGCCTAATTCAGCGCGCATACCATCAGTTACACGGAAAACGCCTCCGTTTGTTCCTACGTCTTCTCCAAAAACTAAGATTCTTTCATCACGTTTCATTTCTTGAGTTAAGGCTTCATTAATAGCCTGTACCATATTTTTAACTGCCATCTTTAGTTTTCCTCCTTAGCTTCATACATTTTGATTTCTTTTTGAATACGAGGTGTTGGTACTTCGTAAACATTTTTCAGTAACTGCGAAACTTTCATTTTAGGTTCTTTATCCGCTAAATCTAGAGCTTCGTTTACTTCTTTTGTCGTTGCATCAATTACATCTTGTTCCATATCTTCATTCCAAAGACCTTTTTCACCTAAGTAAGTACGCATACGGATTAAGAAGTCTTTTGCTAACCAACCATCAACTTCTTCTTGAGAACGGTATCTTGTTGGGTCATCCGATAGAGTGTGAGCTCCAAAACGGTAACATAATGTTTCAATTACAACGGGCCCATTACCTGCCATTGTGTATTCACGAGCCATCTTAGCTGCTTCGTATAAAGCAAGTGGGTCCATTCCATCAACTTGTATACCAGGAATTCCAGCTGCTGCAGCTTTTTGAGCTAATGTGCCAGCTTTACTTTGTAATTCACGAGGAACTGAAATACCGTATTTGTTATTTTGAACAATAAAGACTGTTTGAGAGTTGAAAACACCTGCAAAGTTAATTCCTTCGTAGAAATCTCCTTGTGATGAACCACCATCTCCAATATATGTAAATGACACTTGATCTTTTTCATCACGACGATAAGCATAGCCAAGTCCAGCTGCTTGAATGATTTGAGAACCAATAATAGTTTGAGGTGGTAAACCGTGTACGCCTTCTGGATAAATATTTGCTGCCATATGTCCTCGGTACCAAAGAACAGCATTTTTCATTGGCATACCATGATGAACTAAAGGAATCATGTCACGGTATGTTGGTAAAACAAAATCTTCTTTTTTCATTGCAAAAAGTGTTGCTAATTGTGAAGCTTCTTGTCCTTCAGATGGAGGTAAGTTACCAATACGTCCTTGACGTCCTGCTAAAATAAGACGTTCATTAGTTGTTCTCCCCCATACTAAAACTTTCATTAATTCAACTAATTCTTCATCTGTTAATGAACTTTTCATTCCTTTATTAACTAATTTTCCTTTTTCATCTAAAATTTGAACTAAGGGAATTGCTGCTTCACTTTTTTTGACCATGTCATCAAATAATTTGAAATCTTGTTTACTCATATCTATTTCTTCCTCTCTTTAGTTAAAATCTAATTTGTAATCATCCGCACTTGCAATACCAAGTTTTTCATTAAATAAATAATTAAAAGCAAATCCTAAAAAAACTGGTACCACTAAGAAAGCGATGAATGTTGTAATAATATTGCCAACCGTCCAACCATCAGCTTTTAATGCTAAAGCGTTAATCGGTCCAATTAGTCCACTAAAACCAAACCCCGCACTAAACGGCGTTCCTTGTAAATCAAGAAATGCTGCTAATGAACCTGTAATAGCTGCACTACAAATAACTGGTAACATAATTTTTGGTTTTTTTACTACATTAGCCATTTGCATTTTGGGAGAACCAATAAAATGTGCTAATGATGTAGGAATAGCATTAGCTTTCCAACCAGCAATACAAAGTCCAAATCCAGCTGCACAAATCCCTAAGTTAGCTGCTCCTGAAGCAATACCTGATAAAGAGATTGCCGTAGCAATTCCAACAGTAGCAATTGGCGAAACAATCATCATAGCAAACATAACTGCAATGGCAATTGTCATTGGAATTGGTTGTAACTCAGTTAACGTTGCAATAAATTGACCAAACATAGCCGTTAAGTTTTTAACAAAAGGTAAGATTAGAAAGCCTAATCCACCACCAACAACTGTTACAATTGTTGGAATAACTAAAATTGTAAATGCTTTTAATTTTTCACCAAGTAATAAAATAATTAGAGCAGCAATCGCAGCTGTTATCCCTGTGTTAATGACATCTCCAGAACCTTGGAAAATAAATCCACCATCTGGGTTAACTCTTGCAACACCAGAACCAACTACACAAGCCATACCTAGAGCACCAATTTGAATTGGCGTAAATTTAAAGTTAATCGCTACAGCAACCCCAACGACAATCGGCATCATAGTTGCTGCAATTCCAGTGGCTGTCAAAGCAAATGACCAACCTAAGGCTTTTGATAATTCTCCTAAAAGTGCTCCTGGAATTAAAGAAACCACAACTCCTAATGCCACACCGTTTAAAATGTTCATTGTAAAATCTTTTGGTTTTATACTGTTTATTGACATAATCTCAATCTCCTAATATTGATTATTTTAAATATGTATTGGTAAACCTAAGCCAACTTCTGCTGCTTCCATAATTGTTTCACTTACTGTTGGATGTGGATGAACTGTTAATGATAGATCTTCAATTGTTGCACTTGTTTCAATAGCAAGAGTAATTTCTGAAATTAAATCACTTGCGTTAACACCTGCTATTTGACCGCCTAAAACCTCACCCGTATTTTTATCACTTATAATTTGGACTAAACCTTCAGCTTTATTCATTGATAAAGCACGACCATTACCAGCTAATGGAAATTCTGATACTTTAGGCTCATAACCTTTTGATTTTGCTTCCTCTTTTGTTAAACCAGTGGCAGCTAATTCTGGATCAGTAAAACAAACTGCTGGCATTGCTTTGTAATCAACTGCTACATCATGACCACTAATCGCCTCAGCAGCTACTTTTCCTTCATAACTAGCTTTATGTGCTAAAGCAAGTCCTGGAATAATATCTCCTATGGCATAAACATGCTCTAGTGTTGTACGGCATTGTTCATCAACAACGATTAAACCGCGTTCATCAGTTTTAATACCCACTCGCTCAAGTCCTAATTCATTTGTATTGGGTTTACGACCAACAGAAACTAATACATAATCGCAAATAATTTCTTTTTCTTTTCCATCAACTTCATAAGTAACTGTTACACTATCCTCGGCATTTTCAGCTTTTTTAGCTAAAGCATTTGTTTCAATAGTGACATTTAATTTTTTGAATGATTTTTCAACAAAGGAAACTGATTTTTTATCGAAATTTGGTAAAATAGAAGATTGACCTTCTAAGATAGTTACTTCTGTTCCTAAATTAGCGAAAACACCGGCTAACTCACTTCCAATATAACCTCCACCAATAACAACTAACTTTTTAGGAACTTCTTTTAAATTCAATACTCCTGTAGAATCTAAAACTCTTTTTCTAAATTTAAACCCAGGAATTTCGATTGGTGTACTTCCTGTTGCGATAATAACGTTTTCAAAACGATACGTGTCTCCACCATATTCATTCATGACACGAATACGATTTTCATCCATGAAATAACCTGAACCTTCAAGAACATCGACTTTGTTCTTTTTAAGTAAAAACTTAACCCCTTCCGTTAATTTCTTAACGACGTGATTGTCTTTCCAGTTTTGCACTTCAGTAAAATCTAATGTTGCATTTTCTGAATTAATACCAGCAAATGGCGAATTCAGAACACTATTGTAATGATGACTTGCTTGAATTAAAGCTTTTGAAGGGATGCACCCAACGTTTAAACACGTTCCTCCAATATTATCTCTCTCAATTAAGGTAACTTTTTGTCCTAATTGAGCTGCTCTAATTGCCGCAACATATCCTCCAGGTCCTGAACCAACAACTACTGTTCCTAAACTAGATTCGAAATCTCCGACAACCATTTTGACACTCCCTTTCATTTACTCTTTATAAAACGCTTTCCCTAAGTTATAATAAAGCCGTTGTAATTAAATGACACTTATAAGAAAACGCTTCATCCTTTGACACAAACAGATTATAGAATGAAATTTCACAAATTTGAAATTGATAAATTCTATAGCTGAATAAAATTTATCTAGAAATGGGGATTTCAAAATGGAATTTAGACAGCTACGATATTTTATTGAAATTATAAAGGCACAAAATTATTCTAATGCTGCCAAAAATCTTTTTGTCACACAGCCAACTCTTTCTTGGAACATGAATAAACTACAAGAAGAACTTGGAGCAAAACTGCTTTATCAAGTAGGAAATAAAGTCATGCCAACGACTACAGGTAGTCTTTTATTCGAAAAAGCTCAGAAGATTATTGAGGAATTAGATGAGTTAACTGAGTCTATTGAAGAAGATCATATTTTAAGGAAAAAAGAATTAACAATAGGTTCAAATTCAGTTATTTCTCCCGTATACATGCCTTTAATTCAACAATTCATGTCTGTTTATCCGAATTTTTCTATCACAATAGAAGAAAATGGTTCCGTAAAAACTCAAAAGAAAGTTGCTAATGAAGAATTAGAAATTGGGATTGTTTCATTTCCTATAGTGGAATCAGATCTTGAAATAGAGCGTCATACACTTCACACTTTTAAATACCATGCCTATGTATTAATGCGAGAAGATCATCCTTTAGCTAACGAAAAATCCTTAAGTATCAAGGACTTACGAATGGAAAGATTTGGTTCTATGAGTAAAGATTATGTTTTATGGCATGTATTAAAAAATAAAGCACGTGAGTTCGGCTTTAGACCTGATATTGATTTTATGAGTAATAGCCATGAAGTCTTAATAAATCATGTGATTAAAAACAATTTAGTTGCCATTATGCCGATTCAGTTAAAAGAAGTAAACACCGATAAACCTCTTGTTTGGGTGCCTTTAGTGGATAAGATTAAACCTTTTGATATCGTTCTTGTCCACAAAAAAAATAAACCTCTCTCTCCTGCTGCTGCACTATGTTTAGAATTTCTAACAAACCAAGAAATTAAAGTGGATTAATGAAATCTATAGTCCCATAGATTTTATCGATTAGTGAAATTCTTATCTTTCTCCTATACTTAAATTGTTAAAAATAACTAATAAAAGGAGAAGATTCAGATGACTAAAATTATAATGATGGGTGCTAGAGAAGATGAGAGAGCTTTCTCTGAAGAGTGGGCCAAAAAAAATAACATTGACCTAACAATTACTGATGAAATATTAAATGAAGACACCTATCATTTATTAGAAGGGTTTGATGGAATAAGTTTGCAACAAACAATGGGAATTCCAACTAGTATGTATGCTAGACTTAAAAAGGATGGTTTTAAGCAAATTGCACAACGCTCTGCAGGTGTTGATATGTACGATTTAGAAGCAGCTAGTGAAAATAATATTTTTGTTACTAATGTTCCTGCTTATTCTCCTAATTCCGTAGCTGAATTTGCAGTTTCTAGTGCTTTAAACTGCCTCAGACACACACAAGAAATTCAAAAAAGAGTTAAGAATCACAATTTTTCTTGGAATAAAGAAATTATTTCAAAAGAAGTTCGTTCTTTGACCATTGGTATTCTTGGAACTGGTCGTATTGGAAGAGTTACTGCGGAAATTTTTAAAGGATTTGGAGCAAAAATAATCGGCTTTGATGTTTTTAAGAGTCCAGAAGCTGAAAATATTTTAGATTACGTTGATAATTTCGATCAGTTTTTAACTCAATCAGATTTAATTAGTATCCATATGCCTTTAACCAAAGAAAATCACCATTTATTTAACGATGACACTTTTGCAAAAATGAAACCAGGTTCCATCTTAATCAATGCGGCTCGTGGTGGTATCTTAGACACTGAGGCTTTAATTAAAGCACTTGATTCAGGTCAATTATCTGCTTGTGCTCTTGATACTTATGAAAATGAAATGCCTTATGTTACTAAAGACTGGTCTGATAAAGAAATTGAAGATAAAATTTTACTAGAATTAATCAATAGAGTAGATGTTTTATATACACCTCACATTGCTTTTTATACTGAAACATCAGTTGAAAATCTTGTGTTTGGTGCTTTAGATGCCTGTCTTTCTGTTCTAACAACAGGTACTGCGCCAACTATTGTTAACCCATAAAAAACAGGTTATCTCCATTATGAGGAGATAACCTGTTTTAATTTAAGATATTCTGCTGTTAGTTTTGAAAAAGATTTTTGGTCATTTTTCTCTAGAGCTAAATCAATAGCTTCTTCTAACTGATTTAGTTTTGTTTTTGTTGATTCTTCTTCAAAAAATTTATCTAGTTCATTAAAAAAGATTAATTGTTCTTCCTCATCCATGGGTAAATATTCATTTTCCTCTAGGATTAATTGATAACGTTCTGATAAATGCATTTGATCAAATTGAACTTCTAGATAAAGTTTTTCCTTACGATTTTTTCTAATTTCATAAAAAATTGCTTCTGCATCAAATATTTTTTCTTCGTAATTTACCATTTCAAGGCCAACACCAGAAATAGTTTGATCTATAATCAAAATCCCTCTAGGTGTATGTAGCGCTCCATGAACAAAAGACACACGATTTAAAATAGCCTCGTGGTTAATTAAGTAATTAATTATCCAATATGACTCACGCTGTTTTAAAGGCACGGCTTGAGATAACCAACTTAAAAAATTTTTCTTATCTGATAAATCAATCACAGGATTACCACCCTTCGTTATCAATTAAAGAAGCAACTTCTATATCTCCTGGTACAAGCGTTAAATAATGAGCTAACCAAGTATTAGCTTCTTCTACTTTACCTTCTTCTCTTAAGAATAAACCATAATCTTTAACAAAATCAGCTTCGTCTTTAAGAACATCTTTTACTTTTTCATAGTACTCATTAGCTTTTTCAAATTCTTCTAAGCCATTATAAGCTTGAGCTAACATCCAATCAGCAAGTGGTTGGTCCTCAGTATCTAGAGTTTGCATTAGTTTTACAACTTCTTCAAAATCATCTTCTTTTAAAAGTAATTCTGATAATCTAATTTTAGAGATATCACCATCTGCTTCTAAAGAAATAACTTCTTCAAGGTATTCTTTAGCTTGTTCTTTATTACCTAATTGGTAGGCAGTTTCAGATGCTAAATGATAAAGTGATGTTTCATATGGGTTTTGCATTAAACCTTCTTCTATAACCTCAATAACTTCCTCATGGCGTCCCTCATCGTAAAGGATCTGAGCTAAAGGATAATAGACTTGAATAAAATCACTATCCATCAATCTGACTTGATTTAATAATTCGATTCCTCGCTCATTTTCTTCTAGTTGATAATAAGTTAAAGCAAGCTGGAATAATCTTTCAACTGTTTCTTCTTCTTTAATCGCTTCTTCTAAAAAGCTAGTAGCCTCTTCAAAATTTCCAATTCTTGAATAAGCAACTCCAATTCTTTCATTTAAACTAATTGGTGCTTCATTCTCTTTAAAAGCATCTTGTAGCTCCATATAAGCTTCAATAGCTTTTGGATAGTTTTCTGTTGAAAAGTAAAGTTCAGCAATAGATAAATCAAGTAATGGCTCATTTGGTAAGATTTTTTTGGCTTGTTTTAGTTTACTCTCACTAACTTCTGGAATATTTAAAACTTGATAAATATCAGCTTGAGTAATTAAGCTCTGGGCGTATAAATCACTTGATTCCTCAATTGATTCTAAGTATTCAAAAGCTTTGTCCAGTTCATCATTTTCAATTGCAATTTCTGCTAAAGAAATTTTTAGAGTTTCTTCTTCAGGAAACTCTGTAAATAATTTTTCATATAATGTTTGAGCTTCTTCCATAAAGCCTAATTGAAATAAATTATCTGCTAATTGGAAAATTTCTTCTGGTAAATCTTCTTTTTGAGCTTTCTCAAAAGCAACTTGTGCTCCAACTAAATCACCTTTTGATAATGCTTCTAACATTTGTTTACTATTTGACATGTTTAATCCCTCGATTTACTTTTTATTGTGCGATAACTCTCAACAACATGATACATTTCTTCAAGTGTAGGAATTTCAGATAAACTAACTTTCCCAATATCTTGAATTATTATCATTTGAGTCAAACGGTTCATTTCTTTTACCATACACTCAGCTAAATCATAAGTATTCATTTGTATAGGTAACTCTAAATGAAATCCTCCATATTTGACTAGCCAATGAATAAAAGCTTCAAAATCAAAACTAAGGCTATTTTTCTTTAGTGACCATAGCAGAAAAATTAGAAATGAAATATTTTCTTTTTCTTCCCCAGTTAAATAATGAGACTCATGTAATTGATAAAAAGATTTAGATAGGTTAGTTAAATAAAAATTAGTTTCAATCTCAGCTTCTTCTATCATTTCTATAATAGCGTCTAAAAACGGTGACCATAAAACGTCTTTTTCTTTAGAAATATAGGGAACAATCGTTTTAAACAACTCATTGTCTAGCATTAAACTAAATTTCATTAACTCAAAAAAATCTTCTGACCATGTTTGATTATCTTCTAATTCATTCAACATTGTATCGTAAACAATAGTTTCTGGCAAAGATTTCTGTTCCATACTTATGGTTAATTTATCATTTAATAAATAACTAATACCACTTAAAGAAGTCATTAGTCCTTTTAAGGTAGTTGGTACATAAGTAAAATTCGAAATAAATGGCGAATTATTTTTTATTTGTCCTGCTAAATGAAATATTTTATCATTTCCTGCTGCAAGAATAACTGTGTTTTCTGGAATTTTCATCTCTTCTATATACTGTAATATTTTTTGAAAGCTTTTTGTGTAATTGATGCCATCATTATTAGGACAAATATACCAATGATATGTAATAGTTTCTTTTAAATCACGCGTAAATTTTTCATAATAATATTCATAAAATTTCTGGGTACTGATAAAAAGGATACTACTATTTTTTTCTAGATAAGAAAAATGATTTTGGGCGATTAAACGATTTAGAGATTCTAAATAAATAAGTTCACAGCTTTGATTCTTTTTAGACATTATTTTCTTCATTTTTAGTCACCTTCTCTCACATCTATTTTATCATAGAAATAAAAAAAAAGACCTCATCAAAAGGCCTTTTAACGTCTTGTAAATAAAGATGCAATCGCAACAACTATAACAGCACCTAGAACTGATGGTACTAGGGCCATACCTGCTAAATGCCCACCCCAATCGGCTCCAAATAACTTATGGCCTAATGAAGAGCCAAGAAGGCCTGCAATGATATTAAAGATACATCCTTTTGAATTTCTCTTATCAACAAGTCCAGTAGCAATGGCACCAATAACAGCACCTACAAATAAAGTCCAAATCCAACTCATGTTATAACCTCCTATGATTTAATAACATTTCTAAAAATTACTAATATTATTTAATAAGAAAAAGAACCCTTGTAAACAAGGGTTCTAAGGTTCTTATTTAACTGCATCTTTAAGCGCTTTTCCTGGTTTGAATGCAGGAACTTTGCTTGCAGCGATTTGGATTTCTTCTCCAGTTTGTGGGTTACGTCCTTTACGGGCAGCTCTTTCACGTACTTCGAAGTTACCAAAACCGATTAATTGAACTTTTTCGCCTTCAGCTAAAAATTCTTGAATTGAAGCAAATACTGCATCAACAGATGAAGTCGCATCTTTTTTAGTTAAGCCAGTTGCTTCAGCAACTTTTTCGATTAATTCTGCTTTGTTAGCCATGTTTGTATTTCACCTCCTCGAAAAGGATCTTGATGTTTGTAATTGACATCATATTTAGGCGATCATTTTTGAGTGGTCCAAAAATGATAATTGGAAATATTTAAAATTAATATTTCTTAAACAAAGATAACATAAGAATCAAGTGATAGCAATGCTTTTAGCGTTTTTTATATACTTTTTTTCTTTTGAACCATTTAATATTGAAAAACAAAACTAACTGTGCTAGAATGCCCGTTTTATTTACGACGTCTTGTTATTATGCGGATTGGTGTGCCCTCAAACTCAAAAGCACGTCTAATTTGATTCTCTAAAAATCTTGAATAAGAAAAATGCATTAACTCTTCTTCATTAACAAACACTACAAATGTAGGTGGTTTGATTGCCACTTGAGTTGCGTAGAAAATTTTCAATCGTTTACCTTTGTCTGTTGGCGTTGGATTAATCGCTACAGCATCCATAATAACGTCATTTAGTACAGATGATGGAATACGTAATGTTTGATTTTGACTAACTCTTTCAATCATTTCTGGTAATGTATGTAGACGTTGTTTTGTTTTTGCCGAAACATAAGCAATTGGTGCGTAATCTAAGTATCTAAATTCGCTACGAATATCTTCTTCAAAATTTTTCATTGTATGATTATCTTTTTCAAGGGTATCCCACTTATTAACTACTAAAATAATCCCTTTACCCGCTTCATGAGCAAATCCAGCAATACGTTTATCATACTCACGGATTCCCTCTTCAGCGTTTAAGACAACTAAAACAACATCTGAGCGATCAATAGCACGCATAGATCTCATAACACTATATTTTTCAGTACTCTCGTAAACTTTACCTTTTTTACGCATACCAGCAGTATCAATCATCTCAAATTTTTGACCTTCTGGTGACACGAAAGAAGTATCAATAGCGTCACGTGTTGTTCCAGCAATATCAGAAACAATCACACGGTCTTCGCCTAAAATAGCATTAATTAGAGAAGATTTCCCTACGTTAGGTCTTCCGATTAAACTAAAACGGATGACATCATCTTCTTCTGTATCTGGTACATTAGCAAAGTGCTCACAAGCTTTATCTAAGACATCTCCTAAACCAAGCCCATGACTTCCTGAAACAGGAATTGGATCTCCTAACCCTAATGAATAAAATTCGTAAACGTCATTTCTCATTTCTGGATTATCTACTTTATTAACTGCTAAAATAACAGGTTTATTACTTTTATAAAGAATTTTTGATACATACTCATCAGCATCAGTAATCCCTTCACGACCACTTACAACAAGCATAATCACATCTGCTTCTTCCATAGCAATTTCTGCTTGATGTTTTATTTGATCCATAAATGGTTCGTCACTCATTTCAATACCACCAGTATCAATAATACTGAATTCACGACCTAACCACTCACCATGAGCATAAATACGATCTCTTGTAACACCTGGAATATCTTCGACTATCGAGATTCTTTCACCGGCGATACGGTTAAATAATGTTGATTTTCCTACGTTGGGTCTTCCAACGATGGCTAATGTCGGGTTTGCCATTATGGCCACCTCCTATACTTTCTTATCCTTATAAAGTTTATACGATACTCTATTCTCTTGCAAGTAAAAGATGATGAAAAGAAAGAAAAAGCCGGCAATTAGCCGACTTTTCTTAAGAATTTATTAGTCTTCTTCAGTTGTTTCTAAATTAACCATGTCTCCTAAAGTAAATCCAGTTGATTCTTCAGGCATTACGTATGTTTCTTCTTCAACAACAACTTCATCTTCTTTTTCTTCTAAAGCTTTAATACTTAAACCAATACGTTTATTTTCTTTACTTACGTCAAGAACTTTAACAGTAACTGTTTGACCTTCTTCTAAAGCTTCATGTGGTGTTGCAATATGTTTATGCGAAATTTGAGAGATGTGAACTAATCCTTCTACACCTGGTAAAATTTCTACAAAAGCACCAAATGAAGTTAAGCGATTAACTTTACCTTCTAATACAGAACCTACTGCAGCTTCTGATTCAACATTATCCCAAGGTCCAGGTAATGTTTCTTTAATAGATAATGAAATTCTTTCTTTTTCAGGGTCAATACTTAATACTTTAACAGTTACTTTGTCACCAACAGATAAAACATCTTCTGGTTTAACTACGTGACTGTATGAAATTTCAGATACATGGACTAAACCGTCAACTCCACCAAGATCAATGAAAGCACCAAAGTTAGTTAAGCGAGCTACAGTACCTTCAACCACATCACCAGCTAAAATTTTATCCATGATTTCTTTTTTAGCAACTTCTTTTTCTGCTTCAAGAACAGCACGACGTGAAAGGATCAATCTGTTTTCAGATGGTTCAATTTCAATAATTTTATAAGTCAATGTTTTGCCTTTGTAATCAGAAAAATCAGATACAAATTGAACGTCAACCATTGATGCTGGAACAAAACCTCTAACACCAGCATCAACAACTAATCCACCTTTAACAACATCTGTTACAGGGGCTTCAATTGTTTCTCCTGCTGCAAAAGCTTTTTCAATATCCTCCCAAACTTTTTTCGCGTCAACACGACGTTTAGAAAGCAAGTAGCTACCATTCTCTTTATCTTTTCCGATTTCTGAGATAACAACTACATCTATAATGTCACCGATGTTAACAACATCAGTTACGTTTTGAACTGTAATAGTTGATAATTCTTTTAAAGGAATTACACCTTCTACACCAGCTCCAATAATACCAACAATTGCTTGTTTATTGTCATCAATTGTTAATACCTCACCTTGAACTAGGTCTCCTACTTTTACCTCTTGTACACTTGCCATAGCATTTAACATTTCTTCGTTCATGTGCTCTGTCATAATTGACTTCCTCCTCAACAACAATTCTTCATCTTTTAATGCTTAATCCTATTCTACCTAAAATAAAAACACTTTACTAGAGTAAAATGTTCTTTTCATGCATTAAAAAAGTGTTTTCATTAATTTTTCGATTTTTTCGACAACCTCATCGATAGTTAAACCTGATGTATCTACTAAAATAGCATCTTCTGCTTGAACTAAGGGTGAGTTTTTTCTAGTCGAGTCATAATGATCACGATCAGCAATCTCTTGCTTTAATTTCTCAAAATCAGATTCAATGCCTTTAGATAGATTTTCTTTGTATCTTCTCTCTGCTCTTTCAGTTACACTAGCTACTAAAAAGATTTTCAAATCAGCATTTGGTAAAACAACTGTTCCAATGTCACGGCCATCCATTACAATGCTTGATGAGTCAGCAAATTTTTGTTGTCTGATAACCATCTCTTCACGAATTGTTTTATAAGCTGACACTTTAGATACAGAATTGGTCACATCATTGCTTCTGATTTCATTTGTAACGTCTTTTTCATTTAAGTGGACATGTTGTCCATCTTTTTCTTGAGTAAAACTTATAGATAGTTGACTTAGTAAAGACATTAAAGCCTCTTCTGAATCCATATCTATTTTATTATTAATAGCAGCTAATGTTAGTGCACGATACATTGCTCCTGTGTCACAATAAATATAGCCATTTTTTTTAGCTAAAATCTTCGCTACTGTACTTTTTCCTGCTGATGCTGGTCCATCAATAGCAATTTGAATCTTTTTATTCATTTTCTCTAAACACCTTCATTTATAAATTAAAAAGTCGCCAAATGACGACTTTCTTTTATTTGATTCTGATTTGTTGACCTGGTTGAATATTTTGTGATGTTAAACCTGGATTTAATTGATAAATCTGCTCTTCTGATACACCATTGTTTTGAGCGATTCTCCAAACACTAATATTTTCGCCTTCACCAAAAGTTACTGTTGAGCCAGGACCAGCACTTTGAGTACCTTCTGGAACAACGTTTTGATTATTTTTAGCTTCATCAGGTGTTACCTCAACATCTTTGAATGTAGATGATGTTGTTGAAGAACTTGATGACGAGCTACTACTTGATGATGAAGATGAAGAACCTTCAGTTTTGCTTGTTGATTCAGTTGTTTTTTCGCTAGAAGAAGATTTAGTTACTTTTTCTTTTGTTGAGCTTTCAACAACAACTTTATCAGCTTTAGGTGTTCCTTCATTCAAGTTAGAACCAGTTTTCATATAAAGAATGACTGCAGTAGGAATTAATACTATTAAGAATAATAAAACAACTAATATAATAACATACCAGTTTTTTCCTTCTTCTTTGAATCTTCTATCTGCTCTAGATGAACCATCATCGTCGCTACCAACCTCTTCTTCAAATATTGGTTGTTCCCAAGGTTCTTGTTCATTTAATTGATCTTTGTCTTTTCTACTCACTAATTTACCTCCTCAAAAACTTCTGAATTTATTCTATCACATAATATCTTATAAATCTTTAAAATTTATTTAAAAAAAGCTTTTTTAATAGCTCTTTAGCATCAAAGTTAAGATTTCCAGAGACTTCTTCACTAACTTCTTCTATTAAATCTGGAATTTCTAAAGGTTCTCGGTAACAAAAATCACAACAAAACTCATTTTTCTCTACTAATTGACTGTTATTAAAATAGTCTAAGATGAATGTTCTACGGCAACCATTATTCTCTATATAGTTTTTCATAGAATACATCTTTTTGTTTTTTTCAAATTGTTTTACCGTTATATTTTTTTCAAAGGTCTCCCAGTCCCAACCAGTTTGTTCCAATTGACTTAACCATTTTTTTTGAGTATCAGTTAACACATGTTCAAATTGTTTAAGCTGTTCTTTAGTTTTATCTTTCAAGAATAATAAATCTTTCTTTTGATTAAAACTTTCCTCTTGTAAAAAATGATGAATTCTCTCATCACCTTCTTGATATAAAACAATAGATAGACTTTGTTTATTATCTCTTCCAGCTCTACCTGATTCCTGAACATAATTCTCCAGACTATCCGGCAGATGATAATGAATCACCAC
Source organism: Vagococcus fluvialis (assembly GCF_003337315.1). GTDB lineage: Bacteria > Bacillota > Bacilli > Lactobacillales > Vagococcaceae > Vagococcus > Vagococcus fluvialis. The sequence continues at coordinate 113,881 of NZ_QPJV01000001.1, forward strand.
ACGAACATTTTCTTTATTAACTCCCATACCAAAAGCACTAGTTGCACAAAGAATTCTAATCTCATCATGAATAAACTGTTGTTGAATTCTGATTCTATCACTAGATTCCATATCGCCATGATAAAAAGCAACCGGTACTGAAACAGTTTCTCTTAATAGCTGACAAACTCGTTCAGCTTCCTTTTTACTTGAAAAATAGATAATACTTGGTACGTTTTTTTCTTTAAAGAAAGTCTCTAAAAATTCAACTTTATTCTCACACATTTCTACTTGATAAAAGATATTTGGTCTGTCAACTGAATAATAAAATTCCTGAACACCATTTGTAGAAAATAATTCAGCCTTAATATCCTCTTTAACATCTTTTGTAGCTGTGGCTGTTAGTGCTAAAGTTAGTGGGTAATTTAACTCTTTAATAATCTTTTTTAAGGTTAAATAACTGGGCCTAAAATCATGCCCCCATTCAGAGATACAGTGCGCTTCATCAACAACAAATAAACCTAAATTAAGCTGTTTAACTCGTTCGAAAACTTCAAGTTGATTAAGAGATTCCGGACTAATAAAGATAAACTTAAACTGGTTTAAATGATTTAAAACATATTTTTTTGATGAAAAATCTAAATTACTATTAATGGCAATCACTGATTTTTCACCCATTTTTCTTAATTGATTCACTTGGTCTTCCATTAAAGAAATAAGTGGTGACACAATTATCGTTTGTCCTTCAAGTAAATAACTAGGTAATTGATAACACAAAGATTTACCAGTACCTGTAGGCAAAACAGTAAAAGTATTTTCTAGCTTTAATAAAGACTCAATCGTTTCTTTTTGACCTAATTTGAAAGAAGAAAAATTAAATCTTTTTTGTAAAAATTGTTCCAGATTAATCATTTTCTCTCTCCTTTTCAAATAATCTAAATTGGAAAAACTTAAAATCATAAAAGCTTAAATCGGGGTAATAATTAGTAGCTTCTTTGAATGTCCACAGTGTGTAATTAGGATCTTTTTGATAATAAGCCAGTAAAAAGTCACTTGCTTTTTCATCAATTAAATTAATTTTAGTCTGATTTAAAATGTAATCTTCGATTAAATGGTCTGTAACAGTGCTTATTTTTAAATTTCTTACCCTTGCTATTTCCTCGATACTATATCCTTTTAAAACAAGTTCTGATGTTTTTTGGCTACTATCTTCCTTAACAAAAGTTTTTTCTTCTATTAATATCGAAGCAAACAAAGGATAATTATTACTATTTTCTATTATTTCAGTGATTAAAAGATGCCAGTAATTTTTAAACTCTAAATAAAGATATAAGAGGTGTTTAGTTTTTTCTTCACTAATTTGTTGCAAAGTTTGTCCACGGTGATTATGACCAACTAATTGCTTTAAAATTAGTTCTTGGCCATCTATAGGTAAACACTCAACTAGCTTATCCCATTCATAATAAAAACTAGTAACGACATCTTTTTTTTGCTTGCTTAACCAAATTTTTAATCGTTGCTGCTTAAATAAATTAGTTTCAATTGGCAAATATTGTTTTTCTAAGTAAGCTTTTTCTGATAGAACTTGTGTTGTAAAAACAATACGTTCAAAAAAAGCTAAATCCCATTTGTAATAAACCATTTGCTGAAGGTTACTTGTTTCTGGAAAATTTTCTTGATTAAATAGAGCTAATCCCTCTTCACTTATAACAGATAAACCATCTTTATTTTCTAATAAGTAGTTATTTGTTTTCAAGTCAGAAATAATCTGATTGTAAGTAGTTTCTTTCAATTTAGGGAGTAGGGCAAAGTATTTTAAAGCATCATAAAAATAACCATAAGTTAAAATGGAAGAGGTTCTCTTTCCTTTTAACAGATGATATAATGTAGATGTTCGCATTGGTTTTGCTTCTTTAAAACAAGAAAGTATAAATAACTGATAAAAATCCATATGTCACCTCAATAAGGAGTTTTTGTATGCTATGTAGAATTATACCAAAAAAATGTATTGCATGTGGTCTATGTCAGATCAAAGCACCTGAAATTTTTGATTATTATGATGATGGTATTGTTAAATTAGTAGATTCTGAAGAAAAAGAATTTTTTATTTTAGATGAAGTTCCTCATGATTTATTAGAAGCCTATAAAGCTTGTCCAACTCGCGCCATTGTCATAGAGAAGTAAAAAAAATACTTATCTTACATTAAATAAGATAAGTATTTTTTATTTGTTTAAGGTTTTATAAATCTCTTTTCCTACTAAAGTTGAAAAATTCTCTGCTCCCGCTGGTGTTAAGTGAACATCATCCACATCAAACCAGTCATATTTCTCCAATGAATAATCTTTCCAATCAATGACATGTGCATTTTTATAGGTTTCTTGAGTTTTATTCAACTCATCATTAACAGCTTTTTGCCATGGCCTTTGTACCATCGTGTTAACAAAGAAGACTTCTTTGCCATCAGCAAATGTCATTACTTGTGATACATCTTTTGAAGTGAAACTTCCGTTTGTCCCAAGAACTACAACAACAACATCCCCTAATTTTTTATCTTTTGTCATTTTTTCAAAAATAGGTTCACTATCGATAAACTGTCTGCCTACTTCCGCATCAATAATTGATTTTGGAAATATTTTTTGCATTTCAGGTGCTGCACTTAAAAGCAGTGAATCCCCAATTGCTGTAACATTTAAATCTTGTAGGTAAGAAGTTTCTTCTTTTGAAAGAGAAAAAACTTCTTTTTCTTCGCTTTTTTGTTCTTCTTTATCTTCTTCTTTTGAACTTTCCTTTGTTGTGCTACTATCTTTTGTCATTTCTTTTGTTTTTTCTTCAGAAGATATAATTTTTTTATTTTCATTTAGCTTCTTTTCTAAAGAAATACTTTCAGCACTCCTACCACTTGGTGCTATATAAAAACTGCAACCAAATAATATAAGTAGAAAAATAGTACTTAAAACCATAGCTTTACCTTGCCAATTTTCAAGAGTCTTTAATAACCATTCCTTAGAGTAACTAATGTTTTTTCTAAAGAATAAAACTGTATGATACGTAAATTCTGATAACAGCAAAATAATTATGAATTGAACTAAGAGATGCCAAAAGCTATTACTACCATCCCACTTAGCTAACTTTTCATAGGTAATCATTACTGGAAATTGCCATAAGTAAATTTCGTAACTTCTCGTACCTATCCATTTAAATATTGGATTAGTTAGGACTTGATTACTTTTTTCATAGGTTAGGACAGTACCTAGTAAAATCGTACTTGCTAAACTAAAGATAATCATCCCGCCTTGATAGACAAAAGCTGCACTGTCTTTAAATAAAACAAAACTAATTACAATAAACGCACTTGAAACGATAAAAGCCATCAATTTATGACTATTTTTTATTAAGCTAATTTTTTCTTCATAATCTCTTAAAAAGATAGCTAAGTAAGCCCCCATTAAAATCGAATAAATCCTTGTATCTGTTCCATAATACAAGCGATTTAACGTATCAGGATTATAGAAAGCAACCATCAATATAGCTGAAAGCGTCATTGTAAAGACTACAAATTGAGTTAATCTTTTATGAGTTTCTTGTTTGTATAGTAGAAAAGCAATGATTATTGGCCATAGAATATAAAATTGACCTTCAATAGACAAAGACCAGAGATGAGTAAAGGGAGATTCATTACCAAAACGATCAAAATACGAGGAACCATTAAATATTTGCCAAAAATTATTAAAATTAAGTAAACTACTAACTACTATTTGTCTAAAATTAGTTAATAATTCTTTCGATAAGAATAAAAAGGCACTTCCTGATAATACAAAAACCATTATTAAAGAAGGATAAATCCTCTTTGCCCTTTTTGCATAAAAATTAGTTAAGCCTATTTTTTTCCGCCTATGCCACTCCGTTAACAAAATATCGGTCATCAAAAAACCTGATATAACAAAAAACAAAGTAACACCTAAAAAACCTCCTGGCATAATCCTAGGAGTTAAGTGATATAAAATAACACCGATAACGGCAATTGAACGTAAACCATCAATGCCTGTAATATATTTTCTTTTATTTTCCATCTAACAACCTCATTTACTTATATTACATGACATATATTAAAGTAATTTTACAAAAATTTCAACTAATGTTACAAATAAATTACTATATTACTTATTTAAACTGATAAATGTGAATTTTTTGTGAATATATGAGATTTTTTTTATTAAGTCTTTATATTTATTGAAATTTTTAGTTTTATTATGACTTTTATGTAACAAAAAAGACAGTCTCTTAAAAAGACTGTCTTTGTTTATTATGTTTTATATGATACTCATTCTCTTTTCTATACTAGGCACTAACTTCTTATAAGTAGCAAAGAATACAACACTTACAGCAATTGATTTAATAACATTGAATGGAATAATTCCATATAACACCATTTGCTCTATTGAGATACCAAAATCCATTCCTAATACCTTAATATACATTGGTGTAATAACAAAATAATTAGCTATAGACATAAAAACAATTAAGGAAATTGAGCTAATGAACATACCAATAAATAAGTTTTTATTAGTATTTTCCTTTTTAACCATTTTATAAATCGGAAACATGAAAATAACTGATGCTAAAAAACCAGTTGTATTTCCTATCAAACTTAAAATGTTTCCTCCACCTTTAATTAAAAAGTTTAAAAGGGATCTGATAAATGCAATGATAATTGCTGGTACAGGGCCTAATACAAATGAACCGATTAAAACTGGGATATCACTAAAATCAAGCTTTAGCCAATCAAAACCTGGTAATACTGGTATTTCTAAAAATAACAGTAAATACGAAAATGAAGCTAGTAACGAAATTGTAACCATTTTTTGTGTCTTTGTGTTTCTCATGAGAAAATCCTCCTATTTAGGACCATCTTCAGACATGTTTAAGAATAAATAAAAAACTGTCTCTTCGTCATATCTCACAAGAGCATGACAAAAAAACAGTGCATTATCTGATATTATTCTCAAATAAGCCCTATCTTCTTTACTCCAGACTCTAACTGTCGGTACTGGAATTACACCAGTTCGACCAAGTAACACAAATTACTCAGTTCGTGGACTATTACCACCGGTCGGGAATTACACCCTGCCCGTGAAGACGACCTTTTTTTATTTTTTTTTATACTTCTATTATATAGTAGATGAATAAAATTTCAAGAATTATCTACTATTTATTCCCTTTTGCGTCAACTAATAATTGACTAACTTCTTTTTTGTTTAATTCTCTGTATTTTCCAGAAGTTAATCCTAATAAATCAAGGTGACCTACTTTTTCTCTTTTCAGCTTAAGGACCGGGAAACCAACTGCTTCAAACATATTTTTAACTTGATGGTTTCTTCCTTCATGAATAATTAACTCTACAATGCTTGTTCCTTTAACTTTATCAGTAGAAAGAATTTTAAATCTTGCTGGTGCAGTTTTACGACCATTTATTTTTACACCTCGAGCTAACATTTTCAAATCATCATTAACAGGAGTTCCTTTAATTTTAGCGACATAAGTTTTATTAATTTCATGTTTAGGGTGAGTTAAGATATTAGCAAATTCGCCATCATTTGTCATAATTAATAAACCAGATGTATCATAGTCAAGACGTCCAACTGGGAAAATTCTTTCTTTAACTCCTGGGAAAAAATCTGTTACAACTTTTCGATTTTTATCATCACTTACTGCTGAAATAACACCACGTGGTTTATAAAGAACAAAGTAAACTGGTTCTTCTTGATAGACAGGAATTCCGTCAACTTCAATTGTATCTCTATTTCCAACTTTAACACCTAACTCTGTTACTTTTTTACCATTAACAGATACACGTCCTTGAAGAATCATCTCTTCTGACTTTCTTCTTGATGCGACTCCACTATGGGCCATTACTTTTTGTAATCTTTCCATTATATCTCTTCCTGTTCTTCTTCTAATTTTTCAAATTGTTCTTTGAATCTATCAAAAAATAAATCATTTGGTATTTCTTTTTCCGCATTTTCATCTAATTGCTCAACTGGTGGTAATTCATCCACTGTTTTAAGTCCAAAATAATCTAAAAAGTAAGCTGTAGTCCCATAAAGTATTGCTCTTCCTGGTCCATCTACTCTTGATTTTTCTTCGATTAATCTACGAGTCACTAACTTTTGAACAGAACCTGAAGATTGAACTCCTCTAAGCTCTTCAATTTCAGCTCTTGTAATTGGTTGTTTGTAAGCAATGATAGACAGACATTCAAGAGCTGCCTGTGATAAGGATTGATTAATAGATGATTGAGCATATTGTTTTAAAAGAGAAGCATATTCTTTTTTAGTACTTAACATAAAACGATCTCCAACTTCTAAAATCGTTAAACTGCTCTCTTCTGATTCTTCATAATTTTTTTTTAATTCAGTTATTTCATTATATAAACTTGCTGTTGAAAGATTAATCATATGAGAAATTTCTGTTAAGGTTAATCCTTCATTACCTGCTACAAATAATAAAGCTTCTATTTTACTACTGACTTTCATTTCTTTCACCTACTTAATATTTCTAAACAAGACAATTGGTTCTATAGCTGATTTTTGCTTAGCAATAATTTCGCCTGATTTAATTAACTCAAGCAAAGCCATAAATGTCGTTACAATTTCATTTCTCGTATAAACGTAAAATAGGGATGTGAAATGTAAACCATTGGCATTGTCATTTGAAAAAACACGGTTCATAATTTCATCTATCTTATCATCAATACTAAATTCTTCTGAAACGATAGTCGTTTCCATAGGCTCTAAGTCTTTTCTACGATTCAAAATATCACTAAAAGCTAAAAATAAATCAATTGTTGTCACTTCATTGGGTGCTAGAGGTGCTACTAAGTCTTTATATTCATCTAAATTAGTTGCTTCTTTAGTGTAAAACTTACCACGCTCGATTTCTTTTTCTTTTAAAATACTTGCTGCATATTTAAATTTTCGATACTCAAGTAGCTGAGCGACTAATTGTTCTCTTGGATCTATTTCATCTTCATAGTCACTCTCAAGTAACTCAACTTCAACTTTTGGTAATAAGGTCTTACTTTTTATCGACATTAAAGTTGCAGCCATTACAATATACTCACCTGCTAACTCTAAATCCAACTCTTTCATAGACCTAATATAGTACATATATTGTTCAGTAATTTCTGAAATCGGAATATCGTAAATATCAATTTCAAGTGTTTTAATTAGATGAAGCAATAAGTCTAGAGGACCTTCAAAGATTTCTAATTTTACATTTAATTCTTTCATTTATTCTGTCATCCTTATTTAAGCTCTTGGGAAGTATGTCTTATAGACATCTGCCATTCTCTTTTTGCTAATATGAGTGTAAATTTGAGTTGTTGAAATATCTGCATGACCTAATAATTCTTGAACCACTCTTAAATCAGCACCGTTTTCAAGTAAATGAGTGGCAAAACTATGTCTTAATGTATGAGGAGTTACTTCTTTTTCAATCCCTGCTTGAGTAACATACACTTTAAGGTTTTTCCAAATTCCTTGTCGTGTAAAACCTTCACCTTTGTAGTTCAAAAATAGAATATTGGTTTTATCTTTTTTGTTTTTTGCTAACAATTCAGGACGAGACTTCTCTAAGTAAAGATTTACCCACTTAATAGCCACGTCACCTAAAGGAATAATTCGCTCTTTATCTCCCTTACCAACAGTTTGCAATAACCCTAATGAGAGGTGCAGGTCATCAAGCTTTAAAGTGATTAACTCAGTTACACGTAAACCTGTTGCATACATAACTTCTAAAATAGCACGATCTCTAATACCTAATGCATCATTTGTATCAGGAGACTCAATGATTTTCTCCACTTCTTTAATGGATAATGTTTTTGGTAAACGTTGTGTTTTTTTAGGTGTGTCAATGTGTTGCATAGGGTCATTGTCTGTCATTCTTTCTTGGCGTAAAAATTGATGGAATTTTCTTAATGATGAAACCATTCGAATAATCGTTGCTGAGGACTTACCTTCATTTCGTAAAAATTCTAAGAAATCTAAAACCAAATATCGATCCACCTGTTCCCAAGAGCTAATCTCTTTTTCATCCAAGAAGGAAAAATATTGACTTAAGTCTCTCTTATAACTTTGAATAGTATTCTCAGATAATCCGCGTTCTATTTTTAAATAATGTAAATACTCTTCTAAATGATTTTTCATCTTTTCACACCTCGCTAACTTTACCTATTCTATCAGTTTTTATATATGAATACTATAATTATTATGTCAACTTATTTTATTTTTAATTTAGTAATGGACATTTAAAGAGGAAGAATATACAATAGGTATATTGTCGAAATAAAGGGTGTGAGACCGTTGCTGCCAACTCAAAATGATTACGATAACCTTTATTTATTTGATATTATTCAAGTAAGTAACGAAAAATATCGTAACAGTTTAATTCAGTATTATGAAGAAAAAAAAATACTTTTTAAAGTATCTGTTATTTTAGATATTCCAATCGTTTTTGTGCTATCCATGTTCAGTACGATTCATTTTAAGAATCCATGGTGGGCTTTTTTTATGTACTTTTTTATCATATTTTTAATCAGTTTTTTCATTATTTGTATTCCGGTTTATCATTCGATTAGTAAATCGATTAAAGAAAAAGAAAGAAAATTGTTTCAAGAAGTTGACGAACACCTTTCTGAGTTAGCAACTCAAAATTATTTTTCAAAAGAGGCTAAGGCTAAACGTTTATTAAATCAAGAGTTTGAATTAGTTAAACTACAGCCCCTATCTTCAAAAAAAATAAATCTCATACTAGAAAACCAATCACTTGCTTCTCAAACCATCGATTTTCGAAATAAAGAAACAGATGAAGTAGAACGTTCTGTGACAATTTTTTACGAACAACAACCTTTAAAACCTATAGCATTAGCTACAGTTAATTTTTTAGGAGCTGATAAGACCTTCTCAATTCAAGCTCAAATTCCAATTGAGTACGAAATTGTTAATGGACTTGTTAGCGAACAACTAATTTATTTCGATAAAGATGATTACGTTGTTAATCCAACTGTCTATATTGACAGATATCATTTCCACGAATTATATCAAGCAAACTAACTATTAGGAGTTGTTTTTTTATGACTGATAAATGTCCTTGAGCTTACCGTAGTAAATTAGAGTTAGATTATCATGATTCTCATTGGGGGTTCCCGCTTCATGATGAAGAGATGTTATTTGAGATGTTAATATTAGAAACGATGCAAGCTGGTCTTAGCTGGACGACTATTCTAGCTAAAAGAGAAGCTATGAAAGATGCTTTTGATCAATTTGATCCACATATTATTAAAAATTACACTGATGAAAAATTAGCTGATTTACTAACAGATGATAGGGTCATCAGAAATAAATTAAAAATTAAAGCAACTGTATCAAATGCCATAGCCTTTTTAGAGGTTCAAGAAGCACACGGTACCTTTGATAACTACATTTGGTCTTTTGTAGACCATACACCTATTCAAACTAATTTTAAAAATATAGAAGATGTTCCTAACTTTTCACCACTTGCTGAAACTATTTCAAAAGATTTAAAGAAAAAAGGATTTAAATTTATTGGACCAACGACTGTTTACGCATTTATGCAAAGCATCGGTATGGTAAATGACCATTTAACAACCTGTCCAATTCACAAAAAAGCAGCTGCTCACTAAAATGAGTAGCTGCTTTTTTTAACCATTTTGTTGGCAATTTTTACAAACACCATGAAAAGTAAGACGATGATCACTTACTTGAAATGCAAATCGTTGTTCAACAACTTTTTCAACATCTAAAAGTAAATCATCCTCAATCTCCTCAATATCACCACATTCTAAGCATAGTAAATGATGATGGAAGTGTTTTGCCCCTTCTTTTCTCATATCATATCTAGCAAGTCCATCAGTAAAACTGATTTTGTCTAAGATTTTTAGCTCAGTCAACATTTCTAATGTTCTGTAAACTGTTGCTAGTCCAATATCAGGAGACTTAAGCTTAGCTAACATATAAATCTCTTCTGCTGACAAGTGATCCTTTTCATTTTCTAGTAAAACAAGGACTGTTGTTTCACGTTGAGGAGTTAGTTTGTAACTAGCTTCTTGTAACTTCTTTTTAATTTTTTTCAACGAATCAATTGTGTTCTCCATGGGAGCAAAGCACTCCTTTTTATAATAATTATAATCTGTAATATGTGTTTTACAATAACACTCTATATTAGATTATAATTTATATAAATAAGAATTGCAATCATTCTCAATTAGATTCATTATTTTTTACTAAAATTGTCCAACCATCTTCTTGAATAATCATCTTTTCTTTCATCAAAGAACCTAAAGCACGTTTAAATTGTCCCTTACTTATAGCAAAGGTTTCATTTATTTCTTCTGGCGTTGATTTATCTGAAAATGGTATTTTCCCTTCAGCTGATCTTTCTAAAAAGGTTAAAATCATTTGGGCATCTGAGGAAATCACTTCATAACCACGAGGCTTTAAAGAAATATTAAGCATGCCATCTGGTCTAACACCAATCACACGACCTGATACTTTTTGGCCAAGTCTAGGCTCTTCAAAACGCTCAGAAGGATGGATAAATCCGATATGTTTATCATCAGTTATGATAAATGTCCCAACTAATTTAAGTCGGTAAACAATTCCTTCAACGTTTTTGTTTTGCATTTCTTCTTTGCTAGCTGCAACTGACATAGCTAAAAAATCCACGTCATCAGCTAATGTTGCCCACAGACGGTCCTTTTCATCAATCTTTAAGCTAACAAGCAACTGATCCCCTTTTTTAGGCCATAATTGACGCATCTCAGGTAACTCATCAAGAGAAACAACAATTTCCTTATCTGGTAAACCAATATCAACAAAAACACCTAAATCTTTTCTAGACATAATCACCTCAGCAAAACCTTGATGACCTTTTCTAATAGTAGGTATTTTAGTAGTGAAACGATTTTGAGCCTTTTGATTTTGATAAGCAAAACCTTCAATCATATTACCGATTGCTTGCTCGCCTTCTGTTTTATCTAATAAAAATGTAATACCATTTTTTTGGACAAAATAACTATGATCATTTTCATCAAAGATCATTCCATGCCACACCTGTCCTAGCAATTCATTCATTCTTTATTCATCCTTTCAAATTCAATTCAGTATACCATAAGTTGTAAATCAATAACCACATTAATAGATTGAGATTTTAGATTTATTATACTAAATTAATCTGTAACTCTCTTTCCTAAAAGATACCTAAATATCTAACTAAAGTCATAGCAACTATCCCGAAAACAACAGTCCACATTAAGCTTTTAGTTAGAAAGGCAATTACTAAAGTAGGAAGTGTTACAACTAAATTTTCAATGTTAATAGTTGTAAGCTTCCCTTTTTCAATAATAAGTAAATTTTGAATTAAAAGAGCCGTTAAAATACACATTGGGATATAAGTCATAAATTGCTTCCAAAACTTAGAGAAAGTCATTTTTTTGCTAAAAATAAAGGGTGCTATTCTTGGAATCCAAGTCACTAAACCACAAGCTATAATCAACATTAATAAATTAAAACTATTCATCGCCATCTAAAAACACCCCAATTCCACAACCAAATAAAGTCGCCCCTAATACACTTAATTCAATACTAATAAAATTAGATAAAATATATAAACTAATAATAACTGATAGAATAATTAATAACGTTTTCTTTGCATTTACTTTGAGTTGTCCTTCAATTTGTAAAACAATCAAGCCTATAAACATCGCTACTAATGCGAAGTCTAAACCAAATTGATTAGGATTTGGAATCAAGTTACCAATTAATGCTCCTACTAAAGTTGAGAAAATCCAAACTAAATAAGCTGTAATATTTAAACCATTTACCCATTTAAAAGAAACATTTTTGCCATTCATAATAGGATTCATTAGAACACCATAAGATTCATCTGTTAAAAGTGTTCCAATACCAATCGATTTAGCCATTGAAAAGTCTCTAAAATATTCTGCAACAGATAAACTCATTAAAAAATGTCTCGCATTAACTAAAAATGTTGTGAAAACAATAGCTGAGAATGGACTGTTTGTAGCTAACATGCCAATAATAATAAATTGAGAACTACCACCATAAATAATCACTGACATTAAGACAATAGACATAATTGAAAGTCCGGAGCTTTTCCCTAAAATCCCTGCAGCAATCCCGATTCCAAAATAACCAAGAATTGTTGGTACACAAGCAATAACCCCTTGCTTAAAAGTTTCATATCCCGTCGAATACGCTTCTTTCATACTATAACCCCTTTTCTATATAATAAAAAAGAAGGAATTTATCCTTCTTTTGTTGTTTGTTCTTCAGCTACAATCAAATCCTTTTTCCAAAACATTGATAAAAAGGCTGTTAGTAGCAATACTAGTGCTGAAACATAATATGGGTAAAAATGGTTTAAATCAAATAATGATCCCGCTACCATTGGCCCAAAAATATTACCAAAACTTGTAAACGTTGAGTTTAATCCATTAACAGTTCCTTGCATTTCTCCTGCTCTTTTAGAAAGGTAAGTTGTAATAGCAGGCCTTAATAAATCAAATCCTAAAAATGCAACGAAAGTTGAGAAAATAACGACCCAATTACTATTAGTAAAGGCAATTAAACCGATTGAAAGTGAACTAGCAAAAAATGATATTCTAATTAAACCAACCTCACCCATCAAACGAATTAAGCCATCAAAGAATACAATTTGGAAAATCAAAGCAAGAGAACCACTAAATGTGATAATCATAGCAATTTCAGTTGTTGAAAAACCAAAATTTATTACTGCCATTATACTATAAATTGACTCGAATGCTTGTAAACCAAAAGATGAAATCAAAATAACGACAAATGGAAACGTAAAGACTGGATTTTTAAGCACATCCATAAACGCTCCCTTTTTCATGACTTGACCATGGACAAGTTTTTTCTCTGGTTCTTTTAAAATTAAGACTGCTAAAATACAGCCTATCAAGCCTAGTAAAGAAGCAACAAAAAATGGAACTCGCATACCATAGTGAGCAATAAAACCACCTAAACCAGGTCCTATAATAAATCCTCCGCTAATAGCAGCTGAAACTAGCCCCATTGATTTTGGTCTTTCTTCTATTGTTGTTACGTCCGCAACATAAGCGGTTACAGAAGGCATAATTAAAGCAGCTGCTATTCCTCCAAGACCTCTTGAGAAGTATAACCAGCTGACTGTATGAGCTAAACCAAATATTAATTCAGATAAAGAGAAAATTAACATTCCAATAGCTATTAATTTTTTTCTACCAAATTTATCAGAGATTATTCCTGTAATTGGGGAAGCGATTAACTGAGCAATCGCGAAAACGGATACCAACAACCCCATTGTTGTTCCAGACAGATGCATTGACTCTTGTAACATTGGCATAACTGGTATAACAAGTCCTACACCAAGAAAAACTATAAATAAGTTCATTATAGCCAAATAGAGCATGCTGTTTCTATTTTTCATATGTTACCTCCTTAACTTCAATCCAGATTATTCTACACTATTTAACTAGATAAAAGCTAATTTTTTAGACTAAAAAAAGAAAAAGGGAATATTCCCCTCTTCTTTCTTAATGTACTCTCATTAAAATGCTGATTCACCTTTGAAAATATTTCCACGGCGAGGATCAATCGTAATAATCATGTCATTTTCAATTACAGATGTTGCATTTTCAACACCTACAATAACAGGAATACCTTGAGCAATGGCAACAACAGCAGCGTGTGATGTTAATCCACCTTCTTCAACTACTAAAGCTGAAGCTTTTTCGATTGCTGGCATATAATCTTTACATGTTGTGTTAACAACTAAGATTGAACCATTTTCCATAGCTTTCACTGCTTCTTCACTTGAAGATGCAACGACAGCTTTTCCTGTAACAGATTCATTACCGATTCCTTGTCCATTAGCAAGTTCTGAACCAATTAACTGAATTTTCATTAAGTTAGTTGTTCCTTTTTGTCCAATTGGAGCTCCTGCAGTAATTAATATTAAATCGCCATCTTTTGCAAATCCAGTTTCTTTAGCTACTTCTGTTGCTAAAACAAACATTTCATCTGTAGAAGCAGGTTTTTCTGCAACCTGTGGGAATACACCCCAGTTTAATGCAAGGCTTCTAGCAGCGCGATCTGAAAATGTCACGGCTACAATATGTGATTTTGGACGGTATTTAGAAATCATACGCGCAGTGTGACCTGAGTCAGTTGCTGCAACAATTGTTTGAATTCCTAAGTTTTTAGCAGTATGTCCTACAGCTTGTCCAATTGATTCTGTCATATCAGCTTTTTTGTATAATTTAAGAGCGTAAGCATCTCTATCCACTAATACACCTTCTGTACGAACAGCAATGTTATGCATAGTTTGAACAGCTTCAACTGGGTAATCACCAGCAGCAGTTTCACCAGATAACATGATAGCATCTGTTCCGTCATAGATAGCGTTAGCCACGTCACTTGCTTCAGCACGTGTTGGACGAGGGTTATGTTGCATTGAGTCTAACATTTGTGTTGCAGTAATAACTGGTTTACCTAAAGCGTTACATTTTTTGATCATTTCTTTTTGAACCACAGGTACATCTTCAGTTGGGATTTCAACTCCTAAGTCCCCACGAGCAACCATTAATCCATCAGAAACTTTTAAGATATCATCTAAGTTATCAATACCTTCTTGGTTTTCAATTTTAGAAACGATTTGAATGTGTGTAGCATTTTCTTCTTCTAAAATTTTTGTAATTTCTAAAACATCACTTGGACGACGTACGAAACTTGCTGCGATAAAGTCAACATCGTTTTCAATACCAAAACGAATATCAGCTGCGTCTTTTTCTGTGATACCAGGTAAGTTAATGCTTACGTTAGGAACGTTAACACCTTTTTTATTTTTTAAAGCTCCATCATTTAATACTTTTGTAACGATTTCGTTGTTAGCTTTATCTAATTCGATAACTTCTAAATCAACTAAACCATCATCTAATAAAATATGATTTCCAACAACAACATCATTGATTAATTCAGGATAAGTAATTGAGAATTTTTCTTTTGTTCCTTCTACTTCTTCCATTGCAATACGAACTACATCTCCTGTTGATAATTCAACAATTCCGTCTTTCATATTGTTTGTTCTGATTTCAGGACCTTTTGTATCAAGTAAAAGCGCAATCGTTTTGCCTGTGATTTCAGCTGCTTCACGAATATTTCTAATTCTTGCTCCGTGCTCTTCAAAATCCCCATGTGAGAAGTTTAAACGTGCAACGTTCATTCCAGCATTCATTAACTCTACTAATGTCTCAACTGTTTCACTAGCTGGACCGATTGTACAAACAATTTTTGTTTTTTTCATCAAAAACGCTCCCTATTAATTATTTATAATATTATTTTTAGCTCCACCAATTAAAATGAAATTTGGTGGTTTAAATCATATAAACTTAAATCTGGTTGGTGTTTTTTCGTTTCTAAAGTCTCAACGATATCTGCAGCTACTAACTGATTGTTTAAGCTACCAATACATAATCCACCTTTACCTTCTTTTAAAAGATCTACAGCGTAAGAACCAAACTTACTTGCTAGAACTCTATCTCTTGCAGTTGGTGAACCACCACGAACAATATGCCCTAAAACAGATACACGTGCATGGAAGTCTCCGTATACTTCTAATTGTTTAGCAAATTCGCTACCAGGCATTACACCCTCAGCTAAAATAATTAAACAATGTTTTTTACCACGGTCACGACCTGCGCGAATTCTTTTAGCAACTTGTTCCATGTCAAAATCATGTTCTGGAATAATGATATCATCTGCTCCACCAGCAACCCCTGCCCATAAAGCGATATCTCCAGCGTCACGACCCATAACTTCAATAATGAAAGTTCTAACGTGTGATGTTGCTGTATCTCTAATTCTATCAATAGCATCTAATACAGTGTTAATTGCTGTATCAAACCCAATAGTGTAATCAGTTCCTGGAATATCATTATCAATTGTTCCTGGAATCCCAACAGCTGGGAAGCCACGTTTTGTTAAGGCTAAAGCTCCGTGATAAGAACCGTCTCCACCAATAACAACTAAGCCTTCAATTCCAAATTTCTTTAATTGCTCAATTCCTTTTAATTGACCTTCTTCAGTTGCAAACTCTGGGTAACGAGCAGAATAAAGACAAGTACCACCTCGTTGAATAATATCTCCTACATCTGGCACATCCAATTTACGAATATCTCCGGCTACTAAACCTGCGTAACCATAGTTAATTCCATAAACTTCCATTCCTTCGTAGATTGCTCTTCTTGTTACTGCACGAACTGCAGCGTTCATTCCTGGAGCATCTCCACCACTTGTTAAAACAGCTATACGTTTCATAAGCGTATTCCCTCACTTCAACTAATTTGATATGACTATTATTGATTATGTATAAAATACTTAAATCCAAAAATCATTTTACCATTCTTTTATTCAAAAGTCTTTCATAATCCATAAAAATCATTGAAAAAAACATGAAAATATATCTTTTATTCACTTTGACATAAAAATAACCTTTATTTTGAGCGATTTGACGAAAAAAATTACTGAAAAACAATTGTATTATTTCCAAGAATTTTGAAAATAGTTTCAGTTAACTCTGATTTCTCTGACACCCAAAATGTTTCTTCTAGTAACAACCTTTTTGAATCAAAAACTAATATCACAGGAATATCTCCTTTAAATTTTAATAATGAGTGTTTAATTTCATTTAAAATAGGATTCTGATTATTCTGTTCTGATATTTTTATGTAACATTTCTTTATTTCACTAAACATTGGCACAGTTTTAACTAATTCAATTTTATCTGCTAAAATTTGATTATTTTGACTGTACTGACTTTTAGTTACTTTTCCTGAAATCAGATAAACTTCACTTTCTGCTATTTCTAGATTTAATTGTCTAAATAATTTAGGAAAGACTGTCACTTCCATTTCACTAGTACCGTCGTTAACATTTAAAAAGGCCATTGATTCACCTTTTTTAGTTCTAATTTTTTTGACTTGAGTGACATAAACTAAAAACTGACTAGTTTCATTAACTTCCACATCGGCTAAACTGACAATTGAACGACCTCTCTTAATTTCTTGATAAGAATCAACAGGATGGCCAGAAACATAACTTCCAAGGTATTCTACTTCTTGATTTAGCTTCTCAGCTAATGTAAAATCTACCACTTCTTCTTTCTTTAAACTCAAAACATCTAATAAATCCATACTACCACCACTGTAATCAATATTTCTAATGATACTATCAAGATCAACAGTTAATTGTTTTCTATTTTGATGTAGGGAATCAAAAGCACCTGAATAAATTAAAGGTAAAATATTAGCTTCTTTGAGCCATTTGCCATTAATTCGAATTAAAAAGTTTTCTAGAGAAGTAAAATCACCAGTTTCTTTTCTAACAGTAATAATATGTTGGATAAAATCCTTACGAACACCTTTCAAGCTAGAAAAACCAAATAAAATTTTTCCTTTATAAAATCTAAAGCTATTTTCACTTTTATTGATATCCGGTGGCAAAACTGACACATCATAATTTTTAGCTTCTACCATGTACTCTTTAACTTTACCAGGTGTGTTTCTAACAGAATGCAATAAAGAAGAAAAAAAGCACTCTGGGTAATGAACTTTTAAATATGCCATTTGATAGGCAAGAACAGCATAAACCACTGCATGAGATCTATTGAATCCGTAGTTAGCGAATTTTTCAATGTATTGATAAACTTCCTCAGCAACTTCTTGAGTATATCCTTGTTCTAAAGAGCCTTTAACAAAGTGACGTCTTTCTGTATCAAGGACGTCTTTTTTCTTTTTACTAATAGCTCTTCTTAGAATATCTGCTTCTCCTAAAGAAAAGCCAGCCATTAAAGAAGCAATTTGCATAATTTGCTCTTGATACACAATAACGCCGTAAGTATATCCTAAAATCTCTTTTAAAGAATCATGTGGGTAAGAAATAGCTTCTTTTCCTTTTTTTCTTGCCACAAATAAATCAATGTTTTCCATAGGACCTGGACGATATAAAGCATTCACAGATGCGATATCTTCAATAGAAGTTGGTCCTAATTTTTTTAAAACCTTTTTAATTCCTTCTGACTCAAACTGAAAGATACCTACTGTAGCACCTTTTCTAAACATCTCTAATGTTTTTTCGTCATCTAAAGGAATTTCTTCTAAATTAATTGCTTTTTTATGTAGATACTTAATAGAGTCTAAGGTATTACCAATAATAGATAAATTTCTTAAACCTAAAAAATCCATTTTTAAAAGCCCTATTTCTTCGACTTCCCCCATAGCTAGCTGAGTTAAAGGAATGCCGTTTGAACCTGTTTGAAGGGGGACATAATCAGTTAACTCTTGGTCACTAATCACAACACCTGCTGCATGAGTTGATACGTGTCGTGGTAGTCCTTCAATTTTTTTAGCTGTTTCAAACAACAGTTTATTTTTTTCTGATAAAGCAACTAGTTCTCGTAATTTCCCAGATTGCTTGTACGATTCATCTAATGTAATTTTTAAGACATTTGGTATTGTGTTAGCCCACTTACTTGCTTCGTTTTGACTTAAGCCAAAAACTCGACTCACATCTCTCAACGCCATTTTCGCAGCTAGTGTTCCAAAAGTTGCGATTTGAGCTACTCGGTGATAACCGTATTTTTGATTAACATATTGTAAAAGCTCTTCCCTTTTATTATCCGGAATATCCATATCAATATCTGGCATAGTGTAGCGTTCTTTATTTAAGAAGCGCTCAAAAAGTAACCCGTATTCAATAGGATCCACATTTGTGATATATAAGGAATACGAAACTAAAGAACCTGCTGCTGAACCACGACAAGCTGTAACAATTTCGTGATCTTTAGCATATTTCATAACATCCCAAACAATTAAGAAATAATCATCAAATCCCATTTCATGAATAACAGATAATTCCATTTCGATTCGATTTAAATAGACTTGATTATTATCTAAACCACGTTCTTTCAAGCCTCTCATACAAAGAGATTTGAGGGCTTCTTTAGCTGATACTGTTTCATCCAGTGGGTATTTTGGTAACAATTTTTGATTTAAAGGTATATCAACAAGACATTCTTTAGTGATTTTTTCATTATTTATAAGCGCTTCTTGCAAACTCATTTCTAAGAATTTTTCTTTAAACTTCTCTATTTCAGGTAAATAAAATAGTCCTGTAATTCGGTCAAAATCTACTTGTATCTTTTCGCCAGCATCAATATGTTTTAAAACACTAACTGAAAAATGATCACTTGGATTAATATAACGGACATCCCCTAAAGACACTGTTTGAAGATGTTTCTCTTTGCAAACAGACAAATAGTTTTCAATCGTTTCAAAGGTTTCATTATGAAGAGTAACCCCTTGGTAAAAATCATTGTGACTAAATAAAGAAGTAAAAAAATCAAATGTTTCATCAAAAGATTCTCTATCTTTATTTAAAATATGTTTTAACTCATTAGTCTCTATACTCCAAGGGAGAATACCGATTAAATGGTCAGTTAGTTGACTGATTTCATCTAAATAAAAAGAATCAGATGTTTCTCTCTCCATTTTCAGTGTTGATATTTTAATTAAGTTACGATAACCAACTAGATCTTTAGCTAATAATATAAGTTCAAAAGTTTCGTTAAGTTGACTTTTGCTTTGATAAGTTAAGGTCATTCCGATAATCGGTTTGATACCTTCTTTTTTACAAGTGTTATAAAATTCAATAACACCATGCATCGTATTTACATCTGTAATAGCAAGTGACTTATAACCTAATTGTTTGCTCTTTGAGACCAAATTAGGAATTTCATTTGTACTTTGTAGTAAAGAATAGGAAGTCAGCACTTGTAATTGACCTAAATTCATCTCATCCCTCCATGCCCTGTTTCTTTCTATAATATTATAACATAAAAATTTTAATCTTTATCTTATAAATAACCCATCTTAACTTTACATTTTTATTTAAGCTTGGTAAACTATTGAGTGAAAAGAGGTGCCTTTATTATGAGTAAACTAATTGTTCTTTTATGGACGCTTATTTTAGGACAAGTTGTTGGCTATATTGGTCTTGCCTTGACTAATGGAACTTACGACTTTGTACAAGTTTTACTTGTTTCTGTTATTGTTGCAGTTTTTGTAATAGTTATTGGAGAAGTGGCCTTACCTAAAAAAACTAAAGCCGATCAAAAATAAAATAAGCAGAGCTTTTAAAAGCTCTGCTTATTTTTTATTTAAACGGATTTTTAAAAGAGAGTTGTCCTCTAAAATTGAAGAAAGTTAATACAATATTAGCAAGTATCAGCATACTTGTAGCTACAAAGACAGCGGAATAACCAAATCCGTTAGCCACAGTTGAACCAACTAAAGGCCCTGCTACTTGTCCAAAATTTGTAAACATTGTATTAAAGCTAAAAATTCGGCTTACGCCTTCTGTTGGAGATAATTTACTAATTAAAGTATTGATAGATGGCATCAAAGCTCCTGTTGAGAAGCCCATTAAAAATCTAAAGACTCCTAATTGAAATGGTGTTTGTACAAAAGCCATTGGTAAGATACAAATAAAAGAAAAAATAAGTCCACTAAATAGCACACGTTGATTGCCTATCTTGTCTCCCAGTTTCCCTAGTATTGGAGAAGAAATAAAAGTTGAGACACCAGCAATTGAAACAATCAAACCACTCACAAAAAGAATGTTATCCATTTGACCACCTAATTGTCTGATGTAAAGAGTTAAAATAGGACTAATACTTGTAATTCCTACTTGTAAAATTAAAGTTGTAATAAAAAGTCCAATCAATATTGATTTATTTTCAACAGATTCAAAGACTTCTTTCGTTGACATCATATTTTTCTTTGGAACAGGTTTAAAATCTTCTTTAACAAACACAATAGTTAGTACTGTATTTATTAAAAGAATGGCACCTGTGACAATAAAAACATTTTGAATCCCAACTGTTTGAGCTAAAAAGCCTCCTAATGAAGGCCCGATTAAATTCCCGGCAACTGCTCCTGTCGCTAAAGTCCCTAAGGCCCAACCATTCTTCTCTCTTGGCGCTTGAGAAGCAATCATAGCTGTTGCATTAGGAATATATCCTGCTAATACACCATTAAAAAATCTCATTACTAATAACCAAAACACATTTGGGACAAAAGCTAAAGATCCCATAGTCAATGTCATTCCTGCTGCTGCACGAATCATCATTAGTTTTCTACCTCTTCTATCTGCTAAACTCCCCCATATTGGTGAAACAATTGCTGCTGAAAAAGCAGTCACACTAATTGATAATCCTGAATAAAATTCTATTTTGTTTGTTGGAGCGCCTAGTTGCTCTATGTAAAGAGGTATAAAAGGCATTACCAAGCTAAAACTGGCTCCCGTAAAGAAACATCCAACCCACGCGATGTATAAGTTCTTTTTCCAGTCAATTTCCATCTAAAATTACGTCATCCCTTTCATTTTATTTATCAGATAATTTGTTATTATCTGATAATTCTATTTCCTCTAAGATGTTTACAACCATCTCTTTTTCCTGACTAACTTTTTCTTCAAAGCGAGTTAGTCGGTATTCCCAATCATAATCACGTAATCTTTTAGATAAATGACTAATATCTCCTAACAACTCTTCTTTTGAGGCAGTTCCTTTTTCTTCCCTCACCAAATCACTCCCCATAGATAATTAATACTAATTCTACTCTATTAAGTATCTCATTTCTAGGAAAAAAGCACAAAAAAACAAACAAGCTTTCTCAAACTCGTTTGTTTTATTCTTATAAAATAGCTAATACGATAAAATTGATTAAAAATAGTCCTGTAACAATCCATAAAACAGGTGATACTTCTTTTGTTTTACCTTTAACAACTTTAATAATCACATAGAAGATAAATCCAGCAGCAATTCCGTATGAGATACTATAACATAATCCCATGAATACAGAGGTGAAGAAAGCTGGAATGGCATCTTCTAAATCTAACCAGTTAATCTCTTTAAACGAAGCCATCATCATGATACCAACTAAAATTAAGGCTGGAGCTGTTGCTTGAGCTGGCACAATTCCGACAATTGGAGATAAGAAACTGCTTAGTAAAAATAAAATAGCAACTACAACTGAGGTTAAACCAGTACGTCCACCTGCTCCAATACCAGCAGCACTCTCTACATAAGTTGTTACATTACTTGTTCCTAAAATAGCGCCGGCACTTGTTGCAATCGCGTCTGAAAATAGAGCTTTATCCATTTTAGAATTAATTCCTTTACTATTTTCAACAGCTTCCTCATCTTCTTTAGAAAAAATTCCAGTACGACGACCTGTTCCGATAAAGGTTCCAATTGTATCAAAAATATCAGATAAACTGAATGCTAAAACAGTTAATAAAACTTGAGGTAATTTAGAAACATCTGAGAATAATGACGGCATCCCATTCGGTCCAAAAGCTGCACCAAATGTGGTACCTAATTCTTTAAATGAGTTGCCTAAAGAATTCTCAGAAAAATTAACAGCTGATAAATCAACAACGCCCATTGGAATAGCTAAGATTGATGTTATAACGATACCGATCAAGATAGCTCCTCTAACATTTCTAATCACTAAAATACTTGTAATGACTAACCCAATGACACCTAATAAAATAGCCGGGTTGTTAAAGTTAGCTAAAGCAGGAACAATCCCACCATTAGTAACAACATTGGTTGCTACTCCATCTTCGACTGTTGAAGAAACAATTGAGTTAGCATCTGATGTAAATTGTAAAAAGCCTGCATTTTTAATTCCTACATAAGCCACAAAAATACCAATCCCACCACCAATAGCGTGTTGTAAACTTTCAGGAATAGATTTAATAATTAGCTTTCTAAGTTTTGTAACAGTAATAATAATATTAATAATTCCACATAAAAATACCATAGCTAAAGCTTGTTCCCAAGAATAACCTAATCCAAATACAACTGTAAAAGTAAAGAAGGCATTTAATCCCATACCTGGTGCTTGTGCATAAGGAACGTTCGCAAATAAGCCCATCACTAATGTCCCGATAGCAGAACTTAGGATTGTTGCTAAGAAAACAGCCTGAAACGGCATTCCTGATAAAGATAAAATAGACGGATTAACGAATAATATGTAACTCATAGCAAAGAATGTTGTTAATCCTGCAATAATTTCTGTTGATACCGTTGTTCCATTTTCTTTTAGTTTAAAAAACTTTTCCATTTCTTTATAATTCTCCCTTATTATTAAAAATATGTTCGTGTTTTACAAATTAGATTATAACGATGATTTAGAAATATAGCAATGATTTTCTGAAAAAATAAATTAAAAACCTATTGTTATTGACAAATAATCTATCTTATTTAGAATTGTATTATAGACAGAAAAGGGAGGAAGATTAATGCACATTAATAATCTCAGTAATTCCCCAATACACGAACAAATTGAATTAGATATAAAAAAACAAATTGCTAAAGGTGTGTTAAAACCTGGTGACAGAGTTCTATCTGTTCGAGAATTAGCAACTACTTTAAAAATCAATCCAAATACTGTTACAAGAGCCTATAAACAACTTGAAAAAGATGGCTATATTATTCTTTTACCTGGAAAAGGAATTTTTATCAAAAATGTAACTGACGCTTTTCCAACTATGATGAAAGAAAAGGAATTACAGCAACAATTAGAATTAACGCTTTTAGAAATGCACTATCATAATATCTCTCAAGATACAATTGATACTTGGTATAAAGATTTTTTCGAAAGGATAGGAAAATAACATGAGAGTTGTTCAATTAGCTAAAGAAATCAATAAAAAGCCAATCCTATCTGATATTTGCTTTGAACTACATGTTGGGGAAATCACTGGACTCATTGGAAGAAATGGTTCCGGAAAAACAACTTTGTTTAGAACGATTAACAATATCTATCAAAAAGATACGGGCGAAATTTTTATTAATCAACAGTCTATTGACGAAAATCCGAACTTAAGAGAACATATTTTTTATTTAGATGAAAGATATAATTTTTTATCTAACCAAACGTTGAAAAAAATTTCTTTATATTATCAGCATTTTTACTCTAATTTTGATTTTGAAAAATTTAATAGTTTATTAGCTAAATATAATTTAGATGCTAGTATGAAACTTAACCAACACTCTAAAGGTAATCAAGCTTTATTTAAAATGATTTTAGCCTTTTCATGTCGTTGCCGTTTCTATTTATTTGACGAACCTTTTGACGGTTTGGATGTGATTGTTAAGAAAAAAGTGATTAGTTTATTACTACATGAAGTTAGCTTTAATCAGTGCGGCATTGTTATCTCTTCTCATAACTTACAAGAACTAGAGAGCTTAATTGATCACGCGATTATTCTTCATGAAGGGATTATTTACAAAGACTTCGATTTGGTTAATATTAAAAATGTAACTAAAAAATTCCAGATGGTCTTTCAAAAGAAAGAAATCCCTGGAAACATCAAAAAAAACTGCCATATCATTCAAGTTCAAGGTCGTGTATTAGTGGGTGTCTTTGAAAAAATGACTGATGACTTATACGAAGACATATTAGCTCTTGAACCTGTTTTATTTGAAGAAGTCCCTCTGACACTTGAGGATATCTTCTCATCACATTTTACAAATGAATCAGATTACCAATTATTCCAATGAAAGGACTGTTCACGTGAATCCCTCATTAAAAAAGTTACTGTTTTTGAGATACAAACCTCTGTTGATTTTTTTGAGCATTTTAGTTTTAGGTATTTATTGCTTTCAAACAGTTAATGGTATTACTGCTTGGAAAAATAATTATCAATACTTTCAATCAAATGATGCTATAAAAGATTTTGAAAAACAAATTGAAGAGTCCTATGAATTTGATGATGCTAATGGTGGTCAAATTTTTCTTTACTATAATTTGAAAAAAGAACAAGCAATTTACACTTCAGATTTTAATAAGTACAAGGATTATTCTTTAACTGTTTTTAATTCAAAATCAGATGCTAATCAACAAGCTTATAATTCATATGCTTATTATAATGAACACTTTTTAATTTTCTTAATTATATTTGTAACAAGTGGTGTTCTCTTATTTTTATATGACCTAAAAAGCAATTTTACTTCTGCTCTTTTTTCAAGTAAGTTTAAACGTTCTGATATTTACCGACAAAAAATTTTACTTGTCGGAGGTGTTCTAGCTGGTTCTTTATTTGTTGGTAAGATTTTTTCTTTTATTTGCTATCACTTACTTATACCCAACCACTTTTTCAATATATCTATCAAGCAACATTTACTCTCAACATTATCTGGTTGGGCAACTTTAGTCTCAATTTTTCTATTGAGTAGTTTAATAGGTATTTTATTTGGCGATTGGTTATTCGGCATTGGCACCATTATTGTTTTATTTTTTACTTTCTCAAGTTTTTTAAGCAATATCGATTTAGTTTATACGACACTTTTTGTAGATGAATCAAAACTACCTTACACGGTTTCTGAAACAGCTTTAAATCAGGTGATGCCTCTTAATCAGACATCAACCTTAAAACTAAATATAGTTCCTTTGGTATTTCTTATATTAGCTGGAATTTTTGCTTACTTTTTAGGTAAATATTTATTTAATCGTATTTCTTTAGAACACTCTGGCGATGTCATTTTAGTACCTCAAATCAGTCGAATATTTCAAATTTGTATGATTCTTTATATTATGATTGTGGTATCTACTCCGACTATTGTCATAACTTTTTTCCCAGCAGAAGCTCTAGATACATATGAAATAGCATTAAATATTTTAATTATTGCTGTTACTTTTATTGGTGTTTTCTTGCTTTCAGAATTTTTACTATTTAACAAAAAATCAAAAATAATCAATAGATTAAACTTTTTTGCGTAAAATCAATGCATATCATTTGATTATACATTTTAAACGTACTATTATTGAATTATAAGGACGTTCTTAACAATAGGGAATCTTTGAATTTAGTAAGGGTATGCTTCAATTTATTGATGCAATGGAGATTCATAAAGACATTTATTTCCTATTGAAAAATAGAGCTTGACAATTTAATTGCCAGGCTCTATTTTTTTGCTTTATTTCTCCCATTCCATTAAACAATCCCATTGATTTGTTTCTTCATCAAATTCTTCTTTAATTATTTTAAATTCCTCTCTTAAATAAAAGTGAATCGCTGCTTTATTTTCTTTGTAGACTGATAATTCAAGATGTTTATTTTTAGCTTTTGCATCGTCTAAAAGTTGCTTACCAATTCTTTTTCCGCGGTACTGACTATCTACAAAAATACCCGCAATATAACCATCCACAATCCCTATAAATCCAACAATTTCACCATCTATTTCATAATAACTTAAATCAGAATGGGGTAAAGCTTCTCTAACTTCCTCTTGATGACTTTTCCAATAGGCTTGATCTACGAAAGGATGAGCCTCAATGTTTGAAGCTAACCAAATATCAATAATTCTACCTAACTCTTTTTCAGTGATTTTGTCTGTATTTTTTATCATTTATGTCCCTCTTTCTCTATTTGACATTCATACTCATCGTAAGTTTATCACTTTTATCCAATTCCGACTAATAAACTATTGACAAAACCGAACACACATTCTTATAATATAGACAAATAGATTCGAGGTGGTAAAATGAATAAGCTTTTTTTGATTTTCTTAAGAACAGATGTCACCATACTTTCAGTGACAGAAAACTACTGTAAACTTATTTGGACCAATAATAAACAAAAATTCTTAGTACAATTATTAGACGATGGTCGCATATTAATCTCTGCTCTAAAAAGAGCTAGTAAAACATTATCAAAAAAAGAAATTGACCTTTTTGCTCACATTTTTATAAAAAAAGACACATCTTACTTAGTAAAAAACGGATTAAACACTACCTTTATTTCCATACACGATCAACAAATAGCTATTAAAGAAGCCTTATCCCAGTTTTACAAAGCTTTCCAAGAAAAACAACCAAAACCAAGCTCAGCAGTTATAGATATAAAAAGTCGGATGGGATAATATATTTATAATTGATTTTTTTCATCATAAAGTTCGTACGATTGGTTCTTTCTATTATCTACTCAAAACATAGAACCTTTTTATCACATTCAAAGAATAAACTACCACTTATTTTGTAAATTTGTTGACTAATTTCGACTCGACCACTAGAATAAATAATTGTCAGTCTTATTTACAACAAGTAGTTTAGAAAATTTTAAACTCTCGAAAATAAGATGTATTTTTATTTAGGGAGGTACCAGTCTTATGGAAAAGAAAAGAACAACTTTATCTACACTAATTTCATTTTTAAAATTAGACTATAGCTTGAGTTTCATCATGGGCGAAACAACAAGCAAATAACTAAAAAGAGCGCACAGGTTATACCTGTTGTAGTATAAACAAAAGGTATACAAAAAATCTAATTCTTAGAGCCTACTACAAGTAGCGCTCTTTTTTTATTATTATTCCAAGTCATGTAATACAAATATAACTATACAAAAACAGTCTATAAATACTGTATGGTCAGTATCTATAGACTGTTTTCAACTCTTAAATAATGGAAGCGGCGGGATTTGAACCCGCGTCCAAACACATTGCCACTTAAACCTCTACGCTTATAGTTGTACTACTTAAATTTCGCTTCACCCTATGCCGCACAACAGGCCTTGGATGTCGCTAGTCTGATAATCTCTTTTAAACTTTACAGACGGAAAAGTTTAATGTATCCCACTTCATTTAGGACCCTTACTCGAGCACATGGGCGATGCCGAGAGGATCTTCACTTGCTGTTTTTAGGCAGCTAAAGCGAAAGTATTGTTTTCGTTTTTAGCAGTTATATTTAACTGTAACGTTTTTACGTAGACGTAACCTACGAAGCGCAATTCAAGCTCAATTATGCCTGTCGAATCCATAACGCCCCCTTATTTTTTAACAACAATTAGTATAACATATATTCTATTTTTTTAAAACAAAAGATTCCCTTAGACTTATTCTAAGAGAATCTTTCTTGTTATCTTTTAATATTTTCAGCATATTTATTTAATGTATTTAAATATTGTCTACGGCAAATAAAGAAAAAGATAAGTTGGAAGAAAATATATATACTTAATATTTGTAGCACATACATATAAACTGGCAGTTCAATCATAATTCTTAGTGCACTCATCGCTGCAATGAAGTGTAGAGCTGAAATAACAAAAGGAATGAAAAACATAATTAACATCTCTGTTGTTACCATTTTTTTACGTTTCTTCTCAGGTACTCCTAATATGTGAAGTGAGCGATGATATTTCCCATCCTTTTCAAGTTCCCCAAATAATTTGAAATAAATAATACTACATGAAAAAGTGAAAAATACAGAACCAAGCAAGACACTAATTAATAATATTGTTCCGTTTTTTTGTTTTGTATTAGTCCAAGTCTGATACATTGTTGAATAATAAACACTTCCATTCTCAATCTTAAGCATACCTTCTATTTCTTCGTCTGTTAAATCATCGGAAGGCATTTTATTAATACTACTGAAATAGTCATCAAACTTTTTTGAACTATCATCATTTATTTGTTGCAAGTAGTTAACTACTTCTTTGTTTAATTCTTTATCTTCTTGCCAATCATTAAAATGAATTATTTGAAGATCATTATATTGATATTCATTTTTCTCAAGTAACTCTTGATATTTTTTGTCAGTCGCTACAGTTAAGTTTCGACGTGATTCAAGAGATAATTGAGTTGTTGAATAAGTAATTTTTATAGGTAGGATTTCTTCTCTCTCATCCAGATAATAAATCATATTTTGATCAAAAATTTGCTGATCCAATTTTTTAGCTTTAATGCCATTAACATCACCGTTTGTACTAGCTAATCTTAGCAAGGTGTCATCATCATCTAAATGAACAGTCTCTTTACCCATAAAAGACAGTAATTCATTAGCTTTTGTTTCACTAATAACATTTAAGTAATTAACATTTGGTTCACCCTCTTCTGGCTCTAACCAAACTTCTGTCGGATTGATTTCTGTAGACAAATATTTATGCCCTTTTTCTTTAACCATTTCTTCAATAGCGTTAACACGCTCTTTGTGGAGCTTTTGGTTTTCTTTTGTCTGCTCTCCATAATTTTGTTGATATACAATTGCAAAAGAATCTCCTTGCGTACTACCAAATTCACGACCAGCAATAGCTTTTGAAACACCTATTCCAACAAAAGCAATAGCTCCAACTATTGAAATTAGAAAGTACATCATAGCATTAGCCTTCATACGCTGCATTAAGTTACTAATAGTCAGCATATTTCCATCTTTAAAGAAAATCTTTTTATTTTTTAATGAGCGAAATACTTTTACACTAGCATATTTAAAGAATAAAAATGTCCCTAATATTGTAATTAAAACACAGGCTAATAACACAAGAAGATTAGCACCAACTGGTAGATAACCCGATACTGATAAAGAAAAAAGAAAGGCTAAACTATAACCTACTAGGATGAAAACCACACCTAGAGTAGTTAATAAAGTACTTGTTCGTGGTTCTGCCACAATATCATCATTACTAAATTTCATTTGATTAAAATCTAATTTTCTTAAATCAAAAATAGTGAAAATCGAAATTAAGATGAATATAACACCGTACACCAAACTAGTTAAACCAATTGCTTGATAAGGAAAGTAAAAAGGTAGTCCCTCATCCAGTACTAAAATATTTTGTGACACTAGTAAAATAAACTTTGAAAAAATCAAACTTGCTAAAGTTCCTAAAACGATTGAGCTAAACCCAAGTAATAGATTTTCATATAAAATCATTTTTTTCAGTTTTTTCTGTGACATGCCAATCGTTAGATAGACAGATAACTGTTTTTTTCTCCCCTTTAAAAAGGTATTAAAGGCGTACCACAGAAAAACAAATGACATGATTGCTATGACAACTTCTGCTACAGTAATACCAAAATTCGCCATCTCAGACATTCCGTCACTACTACCTCTTAACTGGTCACCTAGTTGGGGATGAAAATATAATAACGAAAAGATAAAAAAGACCATGACAGAAAATAAACTACTGAAAAAATAAGTTAAATATTCTCGGCCATTTCTAATAACATTACGAAAGACAAGTTGATTGAAATTCATGATTCGTCCCTCCTAAGTACGACAAGACATCTAAGATATTTTGATAAAAGAGTTCTCTATGCTCCCCGCAATAAATATCGTTATAAAATTGCCCATCTTTGATAAAAACGACTCGATTAGAGTAGCTTGCAGAGATTGGATCATGCGTTACCATAATGCTTGTCACCTTTCTTTCTAGATTTATCTCAGAAAGAATTGACATCACATCTCCTGCTGCTTTTGAATCTAAGTTACCAGTCGGCTCATCAGCTAAAATTATGTCTGGATCATTAATTAAGGCTCTGGCAATGGCTATTCGTTGTTTTTCACCACCTGAAGCTTCATGGATTCTATTTTTGGCTAAATGTGAAATTCCTAAATCTTCCATTAATTTTTGTGCTTTAATTTTCATCACTGTTGTTGATTTATTATCTAGTGTTAGAGGTAGCATAATATTTTCTTCAACTGTTAGTGGTGGTAGTAAATTAAAGTCTTGAAAAACAAAACCAATTTTTTTTAATCTAAATAAGCTAAGCTCATCTTTTGATAGATTTGACACATCTTTTTTATTAATTTCAATTTGACCATTTGTTGGCTTATCTAAGGTTGCGATAATATTTAAAAGAGTTGTTTTACCACTTCCTGAAGGTCCCATAATACTTAAGAACTCTCCTTCTTCCACTGCTAAATCAATCTTCTTTAAAGCCTCATAAGGCACAACACCTTGATATATTTTGGAAACTTTATCTAGTGTGATAATTGACATGATAAGTTCCTCCCTTCTTTTATTATCTTTAGTGTACTAAATAATTTTTTTATTAGTATTGATTAAAATGACAGTAATCTTACAAGGGTGTCATGTTCACAATAATATAATTATAGTAAACCATTATAAAAAAAGTAGAATCTGAGACTACCTCAAATTCTACTTATATTTTTTATTTAGATGCTACCCATTCTGTAACTGCAGCTAAAGCATCCTTCATACCTGCTGGATTTTTACCGCCAGCTTGAGCCATATCAGGACGGCCACCACCGCCACCACCAACATGAGGAGCGATTTCTTTAATTAAATCTCCAGCTTTTAAGCCTTTTTCATTCATCTCTTTCGTCATAGCAGCTAATAAATTAACTTTTCCTTCTTGAGAAGTTCCTAAAACTAACACATCAGAATAATTATTTTGTTTCCATTGGTCAGCTAATTGACGTAATTGATTCATATCTTTAACATTCACTTCAGCAGCAATTACTTTAACGTCTCCTACCGTTTGAATGTCTTGGAAGATTTGATCCCCTTGGGCATTAGCTAATTTTGAAGCTAGTGCTTCATTTTCTTTTTGTAACTCTTTTAATTGTTCTTGTAAGTTTTCAACTTTAGAAACTGTATCTTTTAATTGTGGTGCTTTTACTAAATGAGCTACTTCTTTAAGAGCCATTTCTTCTGTATGTAATACTTCAAAAGCTTCTTTACTTGTCACAGCTTCAATACGTCTAACTCCTGCACCGATTCCTGATTCAGAAGTGATTTTAAAGATACCAATATCAGAAGTATTTGTGACATGCACTCCACCACAAAGTTCAACAGAGTAATCAGAAACGCTAACGACACGTACCACTTTACCATATTTTTCACCGAATAAAGCCATAGCACCCATTTCTTTAGCAGTCGCAACATCTGTTTCAATTGTTTCTACTGGGATACTTGCCCAAATTTTTTCATTTACTTTTCTTTCCATTTCATTTAATTCTTCTGCTGTAACAGCTTCAAAATGAGTAAAGTCAAAGCGTAAATGATTTGGTGCAACTAATGAACCAGCTTGATTAGCATGCTCACCTAAAACCTCTTTAAGAGCGCGGTGTAAAAGATGTGTTGCTGTATGATTTTTAATAATTTTATTTCTTAATATTTCATCAACTACTAATTGATAAGTTGCATCTTTACTTAGCTCACCAATCACTTCAACCATGTGTAAGGGTTGACCATTTGGTGCTTTTTTCACACTAACAACTTTAGCTACAATGTCACCAGCTTCGTTTTTAATAACACCAGTATCAGCTACTTGTCCACCCATTTCAGCGTAGAAAGGAGTTGAATTAAAGATTAATTGTGCCTCACCTGTAGAAGTAGATGTTACTTCATTGTCATTTTGGACAATAGCTAAAAGAGTGCAACTAGCTACAGTTTTATCGTAGCCAATAAATTCACTAGCCATTTTCAATTCTGATAAAACAGCTGATTGAACATTCATAGAATTTTCTGTTGAACGAGCTGCTCTTGCACGTTCTCTTTGAGCTGTCATTTCTACTTCAAATCCGTCATGATCGACTTTTAATCCTTCTTCTTCAGCCATTTCTTCTGTTAATTCAACAGGGAAACCATAAGTATCATATAATTTGAAGATATCTTTTCCAAGAAGCGTGTCTTTACCTTCTGCTTTTAATGAAGCGATCAAATCAGTAATAATTTGAAGTCCGTCATTAATTGTTTCGTGGAATCTTTCTTCTTCTGTTTTGATAATTTTTTGAATAAAATCTTGTTTTTCATTGATTTCTGGATAGTAACTGCCCATAATGTCACCAACAACTGGCACTAATTTGTATAGGAAAGCTTCATCAATTCCTAACTTTTTACCATGCATAACAGCACGACGTAATAAACGACGTAAAACATAACCACGCCCTTCATTAGATGGTAAAGCTCCGTCTCCAATAGCGAAAGATACGGCACGAACATGATCAGCGATTACTTTAAAGCTTGTTTTAGTTGCTAAGTCATCATCGTATTTTTTAATTTTAGACATCTCTTCAGTTGCATGAATAATCGGCAAGAACAGATCTGTTTCAAAGTTAGTCGGTGCATTTTGGAAAATAGATACCATACGCTCTAATCCCATACCTGTATCAATATTTTTTTGTGGTAATGGAATATATTCATGATTTTCAGTATGGTTAAATTCTGAGAATACTAAGTTCCAAATTTCTAAGTAACGTTCGTTCTCTCCACCTGGGTAATTTTCCGGATCATCTTCAGCTACATCATTAAATTCTTGGCCACGGTCATAGAAAATCTCTGAGTCCGGTCCACAAGGTCCAGCACCGATATCCCAAAAGTTATCTTCAATATCAATAATCGATTCATTGGGTAAGCCAATTTCTTCATGCCAAATACGACGAGCTTCTTTATCTTCTGGATAAACTGTTACATAAAGTTTAGATTTATCTAAAGCAAACCACTCTTCACTTGTTAAAAGTTCCCATGCCCAGTGAATCGCTTCTTTTTTAAAGTAGTCACCTATAGAAAAGTTACCTAACATTTCAAACATTGTATGGTGACGAGCTGTTTTACCTACATTTTCAATATCGTTAGTACGAATACTTTTTTGTGAGTTTGTAATTCTTGGATTTTCTGGAATAACTGTTCCGTCAAAATATTTTTTTAATGTAGCTACTCCTGAGTTGATCCATAAAAGACTTGGATCATCAATAGGTACAAGAGAAGCGCTTGGCTCTACTTGGTGTCCTTTTGATTTAAAAAAGTCTAAGTACATTTGTCTTACTTCAACACTTGTCAATTGTTTCATTTGATTTCCTCCTAAAAAATATAAAAAAGCACCTTGCATACAAGGACGTTTACCCGCGGTACCACCTTGATTGCAACGATGCTTTAACATTCATTACCTCTTTAGTACTTTTTAACGCAAAGTAAGTCGTGATAGTTTCCTATCAAATAATGTAAAGATCAACTTTGTTCTTTTTGACACTCTTTCTTTTCACCAACCAGAAAGCTCTCTAATCTGTTAAAAAAACCTAACCTTTACTAGCATACAAATTATAATGAATATCTGCTGTGATGTCAAATAGAGTCGCTGATTATAAGTTGTTTTTTTGTAAGAAATTTTCAATAGTTGATTCGTATTTTTCTTTATCTGTAGAATAGCTCATAGCATGTCCTGCTCCCTCAAATAAAACTAATTCTTTTGGCCCTTGAGTTGCTTCATATAACGGATAGACAAAATCAGTAGGAACGAAATCATCTTTATCACCATGAATTAGCAATAATGGCAATCCGTTTTTCTTTAATTGATCCACAGCACTAGCTTCTTTAAATGAATAACCAACTTTCATTTTTGTATACAGAGAAGTTAATGGTACTAGTGGGAAACTTGGTAAATTAAACATCTCTTTGATTTGAAACTCTAACTCATGCTCTACAGTGTCGTAACCACAATCTGCAATAATTCCTTTAACTTGAGGTGGCAGCTTTTCACCACTAGTCATCATAACTGTCGAAGCTCCCATAATGACACCAAATAATAAGATTTCCTCATTTTGGCCTTTTTTCTCAATAATTTGATCAATCCATTTAACATAATCTAGACGGTCTAGCCAACCAAAACCAATATAGTCACCTTCACTTTTTCCGTGACCTCTATTATCTGGAACTAAAACATCATATCCTAATGAATAGAAATAGTCAGCAAATTCCCCCATTAAGTCCCCCTCACTCATATAGCCATGAGCGATAATAACTGTTTTACTAGTTTGTTTAGGTTGTATGACATATCTTGCTTTTAACTTTAATCCATCATTTTTTAAGGTTAACTCTGTTTGGTTACCTTTAGCAAATACCCACTTCTCTTCAAATTTCGCTTTATTTTCACTTTTAATAAAGTCTTTTTCGCTAACTACAACAGCATAATTGAACAAATAATTAACTGCAAATCCTAATCCAATAGTGATTAAAACTAAAAATACACAAAAAATAATAAAAATTTTCTTTTTCATAAAACGTCTCCTTTGTTTAATGGTATCATAATAGTAGAAAATAAAAAATATAAAGAAGGAGTTTATTGATATGATTTCTGTTGTCTTTAGCAATCATCAATGGGTAAAAGCAGCCTCATTTTTCTTAAGAACCTTAGTATTTGTCCAAGAACAAAATATTTCACCAAAAGCAGAATTTGATATGTATGACTCAGATCAAACAAACTACTTAGTTATTTTTTATGGTCAGACACCAATTGCTACTGGTCGTTATCAACAAGATGATTTAGAAACTGTTCGTCCTGATAGAGTTTGTGTTCGCCGTGAATGGCGTAAAAAAGGGATTGGTAGACGAGTTATATTGGAAATCGAGCAACTCGGTCGTCAAAATAACTGCTCTCTCTCAAGAATCCATGGTGAAAAACAAGCTATTCCCTTCTATAAAAAACTTGGTTATGAAGTTGTTTCAGATGAATTTATTGAAGATGGCATTATTTGTGTGAAATTAGAAAAAAAAATAGATTAAGTCGAAACTGTCTGGTATTTTTATCTGACAGTTTTTTTGTGCTTTATTTTTGACAAATTTATTTTTTTATTTTATTCTAAATGTAACAAAAATAGTTACAATTAAATTTAGGAGGAATTTTTTATGAAAATTGGTATTATCGGAGCAACAGGAAAAGCAGGTTCATTAATAACTGAAGAGGCAATTAATCGTCACCATGATGTAACAGCAATTGTTAGAAATAAATCAAAACTAGCCAATAAAGATGTTAACGTTCTTGAAAAAGATTTATTTGACTTAACAGCAGATGATTTAAATACTTTTGATGTGATAGTAAATGCATTTAATGCCCCTAATGACAAACCTGAATTACATGTGACAAGTGTTAAGCATTTAGCTGCTATTTTAAAAACCACAACTACTCGCTTAGTTATGGTTGGTGGTGCCGGAAGTTTATACACTAACAAAGAACATACAGAACAATTAAAAGATGGTTCAGATTTTCCAGATGCTTATAAACCTACAGCAATAGCTATGAGTGAGGCTCTTGATAATTTAAAAAAAGAAACTAGTTTTAACTGGCTTTATATCAGTCCAGCTGCATTCTTTAATGCTGAGGGAACTAAAGAAAATCACTACGTTTTAGTTGGCGAAGAGTTTACAACTAATGAAAAAGGAGAAAGTGTTATCAGTTATCTTGATTATGCAGCTGCTTTTCTTGACCAAATTGAAACAAACACAGATAATCAAGTAAGAATCAGTGTTCGTTACTAAATCAAGGAGGTGATTACTTGTCTACTAAACTAAGCGTCGCTGTTCATATTTTAAGTTTATTAGATATTGAAGCAGATAATCACTTAACATCAACTCAAATAGCAGGAAGTGTGAATACAAACCCTGTTGTTATTAGAAGAATTATGGGACAACTAAAAAAGGCTAATCTAATAGAAAGTTATGTAGGAAAAAAATCCAATAAGTTATCTAAGCTTCCTTCTGAAATAACTCTTTTAGATGTCTACTTAGCTGTTCACGAAGATGAGCTACCATTTGGTATTCATCAAAATACAGAAATAAATTGTGTGGTTGGTAGTCAAATTCAAGATGTGTTAGAAACGACTTATCAAAAAATCCAATCTGAAATGATGGATTCACTAAAAAAAGTTACTTTAGCTGATATTACTTTTAATATGACCAAATAAAAAGAGCCATTAAAAACGAAATTGTTTTTAATGGCTCTTTATTTTTAAAAATCTTCTTTTCTTGCTTTACGATTAGCACGGTTAGTTTGACGTCTTTCTAGTTGACGTTTTTTCTTCTCATTGTGGCTAATAGCTTGATTTATTTTTTTCTTGTAGCCTGGTTTAACTTTTTTCTTTTTCTTTTGAACCATACCAATCATTGTTGTGTCTAATTGACGTTGAGATTTCTCACGTTTTTGACGACGATCACGATGGTAAGAGTCTTTAATTTCTCCAGCGTGGATTGCTTTTGGATGGAACTCAATCCCTAATTTTTCTAATTCAGCTAATTGGTTTTCATCTGATGGCGCGTATAACGTAATCGCAGTTCCTTCTAAACCGTTACGTCCAGTACGACCAACTCGGTGAATGAAGAAGTCTAAATCGGTTGGAATCTCAGCATTAATTACATGAGAAACACCTTCAATATCAATTCCACGAGCTGCTAAATCAGTTGCAACAACAAATTGATAATCTAAATTTTGGATATTTTTCATCACACGTTTTCTCTCACGTGGTGGAATATCTCCATGAATAGTCGCTACTTTCAAGCCTTGCTCTTTTAAGTAAGTTGCAATTTCATCAACACGTTGTTTCGTATTAGCAAATACCATTACTAAGTAAGGATGACCAATTGTCAGTAATTGATAGATGATATTGTTAACATCTTTTCCTTTAGTAGAAATTACCCAGTTATCGATTGTATCTGAGATAATTGAACTTGGTTTAATATGCTCTACTACTGGATTTTCCATATACTTTTTCAAGAATGGTTGTAGTTTAACAGGAATTGTTGCTGAAAAGACTAGCATTTGTAAGTCTTTAGGTAATGTCGCCGCAATTTGGTCTACATCTTCTAAGAATCCCATATCAAGGGTCATATCAGCCTCATCCACAACAAAATAATTAGCTGTATAAGACTTAAGTGAGTTACTATTAATTAAATCTAAAATACGTCCTGGTGTTCCAATGACTAAATGAGGTTGGTTTGATTTTAATTTGTCCATTTGACGTTGTTTATCAGTTCCACCTACATATTGTGCCACTCTAATTTCTTCTGGAGAATGTTTTGCAATTTGAATTGCCGCTTGATAAATTTGTTCTGCTAACTCACGACTTGGTGTTGTAATAATCCCTTGAACTTCATTTTTCTCAGGATTAATAGTTTCCATCATTGGTAATAAAAATGTATGTGTCTTCCCTGAACCTGTTTGAGATTGACCCACTACGTTTTTACCTTGCATAATAACAGGTATTAGTTTTTTCTGTACTTCTGTTGGTTCTTTGAATCCTTTTTCTTCTAAAGCATTTGTAATATACTCTTTTAGGTTAAATTGATTGAATGTATTCATTCTCTCACCTTCTCTCTTCTTTTTTGTCCCTTGGCATTATAACACATTTTACATGAACAATTTTAAAATCACTAAAATAAACACAAAATAACTTAAAATCGAATAAGTTAGACTACTTGTTGCAAACTCTTCATCTGCTCCGTAACTTCTCGAAAGTATTGGCATAGCATTTTGAACTGGCATAGCTGATTGCAAGATAAACACTTGTAACATTAGGGTTGGTACTGGAATAATGAATGATACAAGATAAACAACTAAAGGTGAAATTAAATAGCGACCTAATAAAACTCCTGCTACATCTTTATTCATCTTCAAATTAGTAATTCCAGTTTGATAAATAATAATTCCAATAACAAAAAGAGAAAGTGCTGTTGTCATTCCACCAACATAAGTTGAAAAATCAAATAATGGTTTTGGCACTGCTTTTCCAGTTAGCAACCACAATATCCCTACGACAAACCCCATTAAAGCAGGTGACATTAACTGTTTCAATAATTTTTTCCAATTAAATTTTGCTGTTTTAACATTGATTTCAGGGTTATCTTTAGCTATTAACATAATTCCAATTGTGAAAAAGAATGTGGTATTACAGATATAATAAAGGAGCGCATAAGGGATTGCTTTTTCACCAAAGACTGCCATATTTACAGGTAAACCCATAAAAATCGTGTTAGCTGCTGTAAACATTGTCATAAAAGAACCTTGTCTTGTAATAGGAACTTTTGTTAGTTTTGCGTATAAAAAACTAATTCCAAAAGTGATTAGAATAGATACAAAAGGTAAGGCAACACCTTTAAATAATTCTAAAAACTCTTCTCTTGTAAATTTTTGAGTCATGTTTAAAAACATATTCAGTGGCAGAGTGATATTTAAAACTAATTTTGAAAAAACATCAGCAATATCGCTATTAAACCATCTTTTCCAAGTCAAAATATAACTAAGTAAAATAATAGCAAACACAACTAGTATATTTAAGTAAGCTGCTATCATTTAGTTACCACCTGTATAAAATCTTGGTAAACGGTCAGTTAAACCACATGTAATTTCATAATTAATTGTTCCTACATGTTCTGCACCTGATTGAACAGAATTAAAGACTCCATTATTTAATCCAAAAATTGTTACTTTTGTGCCGACTTCAACTTTCTCTGGTAATCTAATCATACATTGATCCATACAAACACGCCCCACAATTTCAGCTTTTTGGCCATTTACTAAACATTCATAACCTTGAAATTTTCTAATTAAACCATCTGCATAACCAATTGGTAACGTACCAATCCACTCTTCTTCTTTAGTCTCATAAGTAGCACCATAACCGATTTTTTCATGACTTTTCATTTTTTTCACTCGAATAATTTCACTCTCAAGAGTCAATGCTTGCTTCAAATGGAAAGGTGTTTCTAGTTCATGACCTGAAGGATTCATACCGTACATAGCATTTCCATAACGGATTAAGTTACTTTTCCAAGCGCCATGCCATAAAGCAGTTGCTGAATTTGATGTATGGATGTATTTAACATTTTCACCTAAAATAGTTAAAGCCTCAACAAAACGTTCCTGTTGACGTTCAAAATGAGTTGTATCTTTTGTATCAGCTGTTGAGAAATGAGTAAAAATCCCTTCAATCATAATATTATCATTACTATCAATTAATTCTTTGGCTTGTATCATTTCTTCTTTTCCATACAGTCCAATTCGTCCCATACCTGTATCTATTTTCAAATGAACTTTAACTGAATTTTCAGCAATTTGACTTAACTCAGTTAACCACTCCAAACTTGGTGCTGTCACTGTAATATTGTGTTCAACAATTTCTTTAATGTAATCTAGAGATACAAAGCTTAAAACAATAATCGGTTCTGTAATTCCTGCTTCTCTAAGCTCTAAAGCTTCATCTAAATTTGACACACAAAGGCCTTTTGCTCCTGCTAAAATAGCAGCTTTCGCAACTTCTACTGCTCCATGACCATAACCATTTGCCTTAACAACAGCAAATAATTCTTGAGTCTCGTCTAATCTATTAATTTCTGTCTTTATATTAGTCGTAATAGCCTCCAAATTAACAATAATTCGGCTACCTCGATAATTACTTGGAATCATTTTTATGCCTTCTTCCTATTTACTTCTTAACATATTATACTACCAAAAAAATTAAATAAAAAAAAGACTTAACAACTTCTTGCTAAGTCTTTTCCCTATTTTTTCGGTGCAACACCAATTGCAACTGATTTTTCACCTAAGTGAGTTCCAATAACTGGACCAAAATCACATATAATAACTTCAAGTGCAGCATTTACTTTTAATAAATCTGCTTTTACTTGCTCTGCTGTCTCCATATTATTGCAATGAATGACATAGAAAGTACTATCCATAGGTTTACTTGAAATTTCATTTAACGCAATATCTTCAACTCGTTTTAAAGCTTTCTTTTGAGAACGTATTTTTTCACTTAAAACGATATCTCCCTCTTTAAACATAAGGATAGGTTTAATTTTTAATAAAGTACCAATAATTGCTGCTCCGTTTTTCAAACGGCCACCACGTACTAAATGATTTAAATCATCAACGACGATTAACCCTTGTACATGCTCTCTTACATCTTCTAATTTACTTATAATAGCTTCTGGACTAGCTGATCCTTCTTTTGCCATATCTAGAGCAATTTCCACCATTTTTCCCATTGGTCCACTAGTAAGTAGAGAATCAAATGGATAAACTGAAACTGACTCAACTTCTTTTGCAATACTTGTTAAAGATTGAAATAAGCCAGAAATTCCTGAAGACATGTGGATACTTACAACTGCATCATAGCCAAGGGATCCAATTTTATCATAAAGTTCAAACAACTCACCAAGAGCTGGTTGTGATGTTTTTGGAAAAGTCTTTGCTTGATTTAATTTGTCATAAAATCCATCTAAATGAATGTCAACGCCCTCTAAGTATACTTCGTCATCCATTATTAATGGGACAGGGACTATAAATAAATCTTCACGATTTCGATAGTCTTCTTTTATAAAAGCGGTGCTATCCGTGACGACTGCAATTTTCATCCGATTTCCTCAATTCTTTTCTCTTTAGGGCTCATAATGCCTAAACTACATTATAGAGTTCTCTTTATCTATTGTAAAGACAAAGCCGGATATTTCTTACTTATTAAAGAAATTATTAATGGCTGCTGTATTAGCCGCTTCATCTATTTCTAAAACACTTCCAGCATAGTCATAATACCCATCACTCCAAGTTCCTTCAACAGGTACTGTTAATATTTCTAATGGTTTGTGTTTACTAAATAGATAACTCATTCCAGCTGAGGGATAAAAACTAAATGGAATATCAGTTTGCGTATAGCCACGAACATTTCCTAAAGCTTCTGGTATTCTCCAACTATTAAGTGGATTTAAACTATTACTTAGTAAAGCAGTCATAACTTGTTGCTGACGTCTCACTCGTCCAAAATCCCCTTCTTCATCTTTTCTAAATCTTGCATATTGTAAAGCTTCTTCACCACTCATTTTTTGTGGCCCTTTTTTAATAACTGTTCCTTCTACTTCTAACTCCTTCTCAGCATCAATTTTTAAACCTGAAGGAGCTAAAGTATCAACAATTTTAGGGAAAGATTCAAAGTTTACAATGGCATAATATTGAATTGGAATACCAAAAGTTTCTTTAATTGTTTTTCTAACCATCTCTGGTCCCCCATATGCATACGCAGCATTGATTTTATTATATTCAACTCCATCTTGAGTCGGTATAGCAACAAATGTATCTCTCATAATAGAAACAATTTTGGGTTGTTTTGTGCGTTTATCATAATGAGCAATCATAATCGTATCAGAACGTCCCTGATCCTCTCCTCTTGAATCACTTCCTAGAAGCAAAATGTTAGTTGAACCATCTACACTTTTTTCTCCTAAAAAATTACCTACATCAGGTTGTAAATTTTTCTTATCCATTTTAGTTGCCATATAACCTTTAAAATAACCAGCAATACCTAGGATTAAAAGAACCAATAATACTAAAAAGAAGATTCTTAATTTTTTTCTTTTCTTTTTAGGTCTTTTTTGTTTAGGTGGTTTTCCCGGGGGAGTTTCTTGATTATTTATCGGTTGATGTTTTTCGACAGTTGATTGATGTTTTTGATTTTTTTTATTCTGTTTTTCTTTTTCAGCCTGACGATGGCGATCCATACGTGTCATTTTTGGCATATTAAGCACCTCTATTAATTTATTATCTACTTAGCATAGTCTATTTTTTAATAGAATGATACTAAGTTGATAAATTATTAAGATATTTTTAGGTTAAAACGCTTTTTCTAAATAAACAGGATATGTTCCTAATTCTTTAATCACGCCACCAAGTTGCTCTAATTCTAAAATCGCCATTTCTACTAAACTTGGTGACTCATTTTGAATATCAATTAAGAAAAAATACTCTCCTAATTGAGTTCTAAGAGGTCTTGACTCAATTTTCGTTAAATCAATTTCTCGCCAACTAAAAACAGATAGCACTTTATGCAAATTACCTGGTTTATTTTCTGTAAAACTAACACCTATTGAACGACGTTTATTAAAAATAGATGTTTCTTTTTTGGTGATATTTTCATGGCCAATAATCCAAAACCTTGTTTGGTTGTTTTCTACATCTTGAATATTAGGATAAATAATGTCTAATCCATACATCTTAGCAGCTTCAAGTGAAGCCACAGCTGCAACTAACTCATTAGGATGATCGTGAAGCCATTTAGCAGCTTCTGTTGTTGAAGCTGTTACTTCTTGAGTCGCCAAATTAAATCTTTCATCTAAAAATTGTTGAGTCTGAGCTAAAGCTTGAGGATGGGATTTAATCGCTTTTATTTTTTCTAAATGTGCAGACGAGTTTGGATGAACCATTAAGTTTTGATTAATCGGTAAAATGATTTCCCCTTGAACTTTTGCCTTAGAATGGTGGTAGACAAAATCAAGCGTTTGATTAACTGTTCCTTCAATGGAGTTTTCAATAGGAACAACGACATAGTCCAC
This sequence comes from Vagococcus fluvialis, assembly GCF_003337315.1. Classification (GTDB taxonomy): domain Bacteria; phylum Bacillota; class Bacilli; order Lactobacillales; family Vagococcaceae; genus Vagococcus; species Vagococcus fluvialis. Next base: position 156,916 of record NZ_QPJV01000001.1, read on the forward strand.
ACTTTTAGTTTCAATTTTTTTCAGAGCTGAAATAATAGTTGGTAGAGCTATTAGATTGTTCTTTTTAAAAAAACTAAGTGTCGCTGCATGTGTAAATGAGCCCTTTGGACCTAGATAACCTACTTTCATTTAGTTCATCTCCTTGATTTCAGCTTTAATAAAACTAACAATTTCTTCTACACTATAATTATCAATACTAATTATTACATCAGCCACATCTTCATAGGCTTCTAAACGACTTTTCAACAAAGATTCTAAATCCGTCTCATCTTTTTTGTTTGCTAAAGGTCTAATATTGATGGGATCATTTTTAATATTTCTAAGTAAAGTTTCAAGTGTTCCTTTTAAATAAAAAACATAAGATTCATTACTTAACATCTCTTGATTCTCTTTTTTTGTAAGAACACCACCACCAGTTGCAATCACACCACGATTTTCAAGTGATTCGAGCAAAACTAGTGATTCTAATTCTCTAAACTTTTCTTCTCCGAACTTTGAAAAAATATCCGGGATACTCATTTCAGCTTTTTCTTCAATTCTTAAGTCCATTTCAACTAAAGGCAAGGAGAACTCCTCAGCTAATCTTTTAGCAACAGTTGATTTTCCAGACCCCATAAAACCAATTAAAATGATATTTTTCATTTTTTATCACTCACTAATACATCTAAATCATCAAAAAAGTTAGGATATGAAACTGAGACAGCCTCACTTTTTTCTAGAATCACATCCCCATCTTCTACTAAAAGAGCTGCGATTTGTAACATCATCCCAATACGGTGATCACCGTAACTTGTAACTGTATTTCCTTTAAGTGTCGCATTACCTTCGATAATTAAGCCATCCTCAGTTGGTGTGATAGTCGCTCCAAGTTTATTCAACTCATCAGCCACTGCTTTAATACGGTCAGTTTCTTTTACACGTAACTCCTCAGCATCCTTTATTACTGTTTGACCAGTTGCTTGAGTTGCTAGTAGAGCAATAATTGGAATTTCATCAATCAATCTCGGAATAATATCGCCACTGATTTCAGTCCCAACTAGTTCACTGCTTGAAACAGTAATAGTTCCTGATTCATTGATTTTATCAACATCAGTTACTTCAATGTTACCACCCATATTTTTTATCACATCAATAATGCCAGTTCTAGTCTGACTTAAACCAACATTTTTTAACACAATACGACTATTAGGAACAATTAATCCTGCGACAAGGAAAAAGGCAGCTGATGAAATATCCCCTGGCACAACAATATCTTGACCAGTAAATGTTTGATTACCTTTGATTTTGATTTCTTTTCCATTTACTTCAATCTCGCCACCAAATTGTTTAATCATCACTTCTGTGTGATTACGTGTATTTTCTTTTTCGATTAAAGTCGTTTCACCATCAGCAAATAAAGAAGCAAATAAAAGAGCTGATTTTACCTGAGCACTAGCTACTGGTAGTTGATATTGAATTGGAGAAATACTAGCTCCACCTTTAATCGAAATCGGTGGAAACTCTGTGTCTTGATTTCCTTCTATAGAGACACCCATTTCTCTTAAAGGAAGCATAACGCGGTTCATTGGTCTTTTTTGAATAGATGAATCGCCAGTTATGGTGACATCAAAATCTTGACCTGCTAAAATTCCCATTAATAAACGGATCGTTGTACCAGAATTTCCTACGTCTAACACTTTTTCAGGATTTTTAAGTCCTTTCATCCCATTTCCATGTACTGTGATAACTTGACCATCATCTTCAATTTTAATGCCCATTTCCCGAAAAATCTTCAATGTATCAAGACAATCATCTGCTCTTAAAAAATGAGAAATACGTGTTGTTCCTTGCGCTAAGGAACCAAACATAATACTACGATGAGAAATCGATTTATCTCCTGGTACTGATAAACTTCCCTTTAATGATTTAATATTTGTTTTTAATTTCATACTTGCCTTCTACTCCTCTACTACTTGATAATTCGTTTGACTAGTCACTGCGTGTTTTGCTTTCATTAATTCTTTTTCACTTTTAAATGAAATACAAAGAATCCCAAAAATATCATCTCTTGTTTCCATGATTTTGATATTAATTAAACTGATTCTTTCATTAGCAAGAATAGTTGTGACTTCTGCAATAGCACCTGGATAGTCAGGTACATTAACATACAAATCATGAAATGAAGGAATTGTTCCTTCTTGATGAACAGGAATATCATCACGTACCTTTTTTGCTTCTTCAAAAAAAGTGAAAATCTCGCTACTATTTTTACTTATTAATTTATCTTTGAAATTTCCTAAATTAGCTAGCCACTTATCTACTTCAGTTATCAAAACTTCGGCATTACTCATAGAAATATCGGTCCACATTTTAGGGTCTGAGGAAGCTATACGTGTAATGTCTCTAAAACCACCAGCCGCTAGCTTTTTAGATGCTGGTATTTTTTGAATTAACTCCTCAGCCTGTTCTACTAACTGTGAAGCTATAATATGAGGCATGTGACTTAATACACCAGTAATTTGGTCGTGTTCATTAGCAGATAATTCTGTGAATTTAGCTCGCGTTCCCTTAAGTAGTTCCTTTAACTCTGCTATTTGTTTAGTTTGTTGTTTATCTTCATTAACTAAAATATAAAAAGCATTTTCAAATAAATCTTTGTCTGCTGCTAAAAAACCTGATTTATGAGAACCCGCCATTGGATGACCACCGATAAAAGTGTATCCCTTTTTGGTAAAAACTTCTGATTTTTTTAATATCTCTTTCTTTGTACTTCCCACATCTGTAAGTAACACATCTTTTTTCAAAGAAAATCGACTTATTTTTTCCATTAAGTTTAAAGTAACTGACACAGGGGTACAAAAGAAAATTACATCTGCTTTTGCTACTACTTCTTCTAAATTAAGGCTAAAATCATCAATAATATGATGACTTTTTGCCCCAACTAGTTCTGATTCCTTGTTACTAAAGCCTAAAATTTTTATTTCAGGATGAACTTCTTTGATACAAAGAGCAAGGGAAGAACCAATTAACCCTGTTCCAATCATTAATACTTGTTTGTTTGTCATGTTGTACAAGTCCTCTCTTAGTTAAATTTAGAAATTAAGAGTGTACTCGCGATAACGTTTGACTTCATCTTTCATTCGGTTAAATGAATCACTTTCAAATTTATCTAACATAGCTTTCGCCACTTCGATTGTGACCATAGCTTCAGCCACGACACTAGCAGCCGGAACTGCTGAACTATCTGATCTTTCAACACTTGCTTTGTAAACTTCTTTTGTATCAATGTCAACAGATTGTAATGGTTTATATAAAGTTGGGATTGGTTTCATCACGCCACGAACTACAATTGGCATGCCATTTGTCATTCCACCTTCAAAACCACCTAGATTATTACTAGTTCGTGTGTAGCCATCCTCTTTACTCCAAATAATTTCATCCATAACCTCACTACCGTAAAGTCTCGCAGCTTCAAAACCAACACCAAATTCGACTCCTTTAAAAGCATTAATCGAAACAACTGCTTGAGCAATTTTACCATCAAGTTTTGTATCCCATTGAGTGTGGCTACCTAAACCAATTGGCACACCGCCAATAACAACTTCAACAACACCACCAATCGTATTTTTATCTTTTTTCGTTTGGTCAATTTTTTCTTTCATCGCTTCTTCAATTTCTGGATCGACACATCTAACAACTGAATTTTCTGCCTTTTCCTGAATTTCAACAACAGTCATTCTTTCTGGCACTTGACCTCTCACTCCACCAATTTCAAGAACATGACTAGCTACTTCTACATCTAATTCTCTAAGCATTTGTTTACAAATTGCTGCAATTGCAACTCTCATTGTTGTCTCACGAGCTGATGAACGTTCTAACACATTACGTAAGTCATCATGTTCAAATTTAATTCCACCAACTAAATCAGCATGACCTGGTCTTGGTTTGGATAAACGACGCATTTTTTTTGCTCTATCATCAACAGGATCTATCCCCATAACCGTTTCCCAGTTTTTAAAATCATCATTTTTAACAACTAAGGTAATCGGAGAACCTAATGTTTTTCCATGTCTAACTCCTGATGTGATTTCAACAGTATCTGTTTCAATCAGCATACGTCCACCGCGGCCATATCCTCCTTGACGCCTTTTTAAATCATGATTAATTACTTCTACTGAAATTGGAATTCCTGCTGGTAATCCATCTATGATAGCTGTTAATTCTGGTCCATGGGACTCTCCTGCTGTAAAATATCTCATTTTTTTACTCCCTTTCTATTGTTTCAAATAATCCTTCATTTTTTCAAGGTCAATGGTTTCTATTTTGGCTTGACCAATTGTTTCTAGTAATATAATTCGGATTTTATTTCCTCTTGTTTTTTTATCATGAGTTAAGGCTTCATATAGACTTGCCTCATCCCAACTTTCTAAACTAGTTGGTAAATGGAATTTTTCTAACATTTGAGTTAGTTTTTCTAAAATTCCATTTGGCATAGTTCCTAATTTTTCTGCTTGCTTGGTTATTTGACACATTCCAATTGAAACAGCTTCACCGTGAGTCACGACACCGTATCCTTTTGTCTGTTCTACTGCGTGACCAATCGTGTGACCAAAGTTTAAAATCAATCTGATACCGACATCTTTTTCATCTTCTTCTACAACTCTTCTTTTTACATTACAGCAAGCATAGATTATTTCCTCACTAAAATTTAAAGCTTCATGTTCATTTGGAATCGTCTCTAGTAATTCCCACAGCTTCAAATCTGCAATAGCTGCTGATTTAACCACTTCTGCTAGACCTTCCTTAATGCGTCTATTTTCTAAAGTCAAAAGAGTATTAGGATCAATTAAAACGCCATCTGGTTGAGCAAAAGTTCCAACAAGATTTTTAGCAATTTTTGTATTAACTGCCGTTTTTCCACCAATACTGCTATCTACTTGAGCAAGTAAGGTTGTTGGTATTTGAAGAAAGTGTAAACCTCTCATATAAGTAGAAGCCACAAAACCTCCTAAATCACCAACAACACCACCACCAAGAATAATAATACCGTCTTTTCTAGTCATCCCTACCTCAGCTAAGAAATGATAAATTTTCTCAGCTGATTCAAGACTCTTACTTTTTTCTCCTGGTTTTATAGAAAATGTAAATACCTCAAAACCTTCATTTTTAATTGATTCTTCTACTTTTTTTCCATAAAGTTCATTAACTGTATCATCAGTAATAATAACAATTTTTTGCTTTTCCCATAAACTTGAAACCCAATTTCCCACTGTCTCAAGTTTCCCTTTTTCGATTAACAAATCATAGGCTTTATCTGGTAAATTCACACTTAACTTCATTTTAGAAAAACTCCCTTAAATTTTTTCTCTAATTTCTTTTACTTTTTTCATCGCTTCTGCCATAACATCTACTTGCTCCATCATATTCATGTAACGTTTTTCATTTAAACTTTGTTGACCATCTGACCAAGCTTTATTTGGTTCTGGATGAATTTCAACAATCATTCCTGAAGCACCACTAGCGACTCCTGCAACAGCCATTGGTGTAACGTAATCCCAAACACCAACACCGTGACTCGGGTCTACAATAATTGGGAAGTGACTTAACTTTTGAATAACAGGAACAGCACTTAAATCTAATGTGTTTCTTGTAGCTGTTTCGTATGTTCTAATCCCACGTTCTACAAAAATCACTTTTTGATTCCCAGCAGCTGCAATGTACTCAGCAGCATTTAACCACTCATCAATAGTTCCAGAGATACCACGTTTTAAGGCAACTGGTAACCCTGTCTTTCCAACTACTTGAAGTAACTTAAAGTTTTGCATATTACGTGCACCAATTTGCAAAATATCAGTGTATTTAGCAACTAATTCTAAGTTAGCTTCATCCATTACTTCAGTAATAACTTTCATGTCAAACTTGTCAGCAGCTTCACGAATGTATTTTAATCCTTCTTCTTCTAATCCTTGGAAAGCGTATGGCGAAGTTCTTGGTTTAAAGGCTCCTCCGCGAAGAACTGTTGCTCCACCAGCTTTAGCAATTCTTGCACATTCCGTAATTTGATCTAAACCTTCAATCGAACAAGGGCCTGCCATTGTTACGAAATCTTCATCGCCACCAATTTTTAAGCCATCAACATCAACAATTGTGTCTGTTGGATGAAACTCACGACTCGTTAGTTTGTATGTACTTGTCACTCTAACTGTATCTGAAACACCATCAAAGCCTCTAAAAGGAACGTCAATCATTTTTTCTGTGTCTCCGACTAATCCAATAACTGTTTTATCTTTGCCTTCACTTAAGTGAACTTCTAATCCAGCTTCTTTTACTCGTCTAATAACTGCTTCTACTTGCTCTTTAGTTGCATCTTGTTTCATAATAATAATCATTTTATTTTTCTCTCCTATTGTTGCCATGTTTCTTTTAAAAACTCTTCAATTTTTTCAACTGGCATTTTCTTTTTTGTCATTAAGTTAAAGGCATATGATGCTTGATGAACTAGCATTCCTAGGCCGTTAATTACTTTTGCTTCTTTTTCTTTTCCTTGTTTTAGCCACTCAGTTTCTAGTGGATGATAAATTAAATCAACTAATACATGTTGGCTTGTTATAGACTCCATACTTGGTGTAGGTAGTGAATTATCTTCTCCCATACCAAGTTGCGTACTATTAACGATTATTTGACTACTAGCGATTATCTCTTCCATTTTTTGACTATCTTCATAATCAAATAGTCTTATCAATGTTCCTGTTTGCTGAGAAATAACTTCTAGTTCTTCTTTGGCATGGTAATACGTTTTATTTTTTCTCTTAAAAACATTTATTTCCTTTACTCCCTCAAGAGCAGACTGACAAATAACAGCTTTACCTGCACCACCTGCTCCTAAAACAGTAATCGATTTATTTTTGACTTCTACTTGTTGACTTTTGAGGCTATGAATAAAACCAATGCCGTCAGTGTTATAGCCAACTAATTGTCCATCCCTTAAAATAATAGTATTAACAACGCCAATCAGCTGTGCTTCTTTTGATAACTCATCACAAGCTTCTAAAGCTAATTTTTTATATGGCATTGAGATATTAACACCTAACATATTAAACGTTTTGATGGATTCAATAGCTTGATTAAAATTTTCCTTTGTCACTTCAAAAGCAAGATAAACAGCATCCACACCTTCAAGTTCATAAGCTTTATTATGAATCATTGGTGACAAACTATGTTTAATTGGATCGGCGATAACTCCTGCTAATTGTGTGTATCCTGAAATTGATTCTTTCATTGGTTCTCCTCCCTAATTATAAAAATAAAAGACGATAACTTTACATAGATTGATACATCAAATCTAAAGTTACCGTCTTTTTCAAATACATCACGTATTCAATATCAAAAAGAAAAGCCACAATAGATTTTTCATCATCTATGCGGCCTTTAAAGTCAAGTTAAAGTTCTCTAGCCCTCATAGATACAAACGTTTTGTTTGTACCCACGAATTGAATGGTTACAAACATGCTCTATAATAGCTAAAGTAAAAGTTATTTAGTTGTGAGGTTTGACGAGTAATTGTTTTGTTCATGTCCTTCACTCCAACGTGTTTTATTTAATAATTGAACACAGTATACCCATAAAAAAAATACTTGTCAATTTATTTTTCAAAAAATTTTTTTATTGTTATAATTATTTCTAAGGAGGGGTTATTTTGAAAGAGAAGTTAATTATTATCTCAATTGATGCCTTAGGTGCACTAGACATCACATTACACAAAGACAAACTACCCACTTTGTCTAAACTTATAAACCGTGGAACACACGTAGAAAAAGTGACTGGCATCTACCCAACACTTACCTACCCTTCCCATGTAACACTTATGACTGGAATGTACCCTAAAGAACACGGTGTTGTTAATAATACTAAAATTCAGTCAACAAGACTATCACCTGATTGGTACTGGTATGACAAAGAAATAAAAGTACCCACTATTTATGACGTTGCCAAACAAGAAGGACTAACAACTGCAGCCTTTCTTTGGCCAGTAACTGCTAGTAGTAGCATTGATTATAATATTGCAGAAATTTTTCCAAATCGAATTTGGACTAACCAAGTTATGATTTCCTTAAAAGCAAGTTCGCCATTATTTTTACTCCTGATGAATCAAAAATATGGGCATTTAAGAAGAGGTATTTTACAACCTTATTTAGATGATTTTATAACAGCTTGTGCAGTCGATACGATTAAAAATAAACAACCTGATTTAACTTTAGTTCATCTTGTTGATATGGACAGTATGAGACATGCTCACGGGGTTCAATCTAGTGAAGCAGTTGAGGCTCTTATCCGTCAAGATAAACGAGTAGCTGAAATCATTCAAGCAACTAAAGATAACGGAACTTTCGATGACACACACTTTGTTGTCCTTGGAGATCACTATCAGTTAGATGTAGATACAATGATTAAATTAAATGCTTTATTTGTCAGAAAAGGTTGGGCTGAAATGAAACCTAACGGTGCTATAAAAAATAATTGGCAAGTATATGCTAAAAGTTGTGATGGTTCTACATATGTTTACTGTAAAAAAACAAGCCAAGTTGATCCTACAGAAATTTATCAAGCAATTAACGAGTTGAATGGGATTGAGATAATTTATACTTCTGAAGAAAGTGCTGAGATGGGGGCTGATCCGGATGCTACTTTTATGGTTGAAGCAGCTAATGGTTTTTATTTCAACGATGAAGCACAAGGAGATATTTTTGAAAAAGTAACACCAGCTGATATTCGAAAACTCAATCGTTATCTCGGTATTCACGGATCACATCCAAGTAAACCTGATTATGATACAACAGTCATTTTTTATGGACCAAATATTAAAGAAAATTACAAAATAGAAAAAGCATTGCTTGTAGATGAAGCTCCAACTTTTGCTAAAATTTTAAATTTAAAAAAATTCCCTGAAAAAGTTAGCGGCACATGTATTGAAGATATATTTAAAGAAAATCGGCTGGAACAGAAGTGTGTAGAAAAAGAACAAACCAGTTAATTCTGATTTGTTCTTTCTTTATTTTTCATAATGAGATATGTCACTATAAACTTCTAAGGTAGTAACACCATCAAGAATACTTACCTTAGTCACACTATTTGGTTCAACATCCTCAAGTTCACTTTTAGAAATTCCAAGTAAATCTGCAATCATACTTTTAATCGTTATTCTATGTGAGACTATTCCAATTTGCTTTCCTTCATTGTCTTTAATAGCTTTTTTTAAACTACTAAAGCTTCTACAAGATAACTCTTCAAAAGTTTCTCCTTTATTGTCAGCCTTAAAATCTTCTTGTTTCTCCCAAAAATTATGCCATTCTTCCGGATTTTTTTCTATAATTTCTGGATATGTTTTACCTTCCCAAATTCCCATATTAATTTCCTGAAAACCAAATTCTTCAAGAGTTTCAACACCTAAAGATTGATTAATGATATTTACGGTTTCTAAGGCTCTAGGGCTTGGACTTGAATAAAACAGATCTAATTGTAAATTTTCTTTTTTAAATTTTTTCCCTAATAAATCAGCCTGTTCTTTTCCTAAATCAGTCAAATTTGAATTTTGCCACCCTTGCATACGTTGCTCTTTGTTCCACTGCGTTTGTCCATGTCTAATAAAATAAATTGTCGTTTTCATTTTTGTTTCCCCATTTCTTATCCTTACACTCATTTATTGTAAATTAAAAAAGAAATGATTTATAATACCAATATGACACTAATTCATAATAAAAAGTTATAGGAGGATAAAATGAATTTACACTCATTACGATTTTTTTATGAAGCATTCCAGTACAATTCCTTAACTGAAGCCAGTAAACATCTACATATCAGTCAACCAGCTTTAACTAAACATATAAAGAATTTAGAGAAAGAATTTCATGTCACTTTAGTCAAAAAAAGTGGTCGCCAAATTGAATTAACTGATTTAGGTAAACAACTTTTTGATGAAGCAGCTATTCTTTTTTCACAGGAAAAACAAATTGAATCTCTATTAACTAAACAAAAAAATACTTATTTAACTATTGGAACAACTCAATTAAACAGTGAATACTTAATGAAATCTCTCCTTTTAGAGTCTGAAAAAACAACTATTAATTTAAGTTTTATGATTGAAAATACTCAAACTTTATTTGAAAAATTAGAAAAAAATCTAATTGATTTCGCTATTTTGCCAGAGATATCCAATTCCCTAAAATTTAAACGAGATTATTTATTTACAGATTATCTTATTTTTGTTGCTCATCCTGATTATTGTCCAGATAAACTAAGTAAAAAAGAAATAGCTAATTATCAATTTATAAAACGTGAAACAGGTAGTTTCTTACAAACTACTTTAGAACAGAATAAAGATCTCTCACCTATCTTTTCTGTAGAAGTAACAGGTCAATCGAATGCCTTAATTGCTAGCCAGTTAAAACAAGGTATTTACTTAACTTCTTATACTGCTGTTAAATATTTAATCTTTTCCGAAAAACTAAAAGAAGTTCAAATAGAAAATATTTCCTTTGAACCAAGAGATTTTTATCTTTATTCAAGTAAAACACCTAATAGTCAGTCAATTAAAAATGAACTTATTTCAAAACTGAAAAAGAAGCCAATCAATTACGATTAGCTTCTTTTTTCTAGTGAGTTTGCCCACCGATTGCTTTTAAGTCTTCTTTACCATCAAATTCAACAATTGTTTCAATAGCTGCCACAATCCCACGAGTAATATCTTCTAAACTCATAGCAGGCATCCCTGGGCGCTCTAAAACTTGTTCTGGTAAGAACGGTACATGCATAAAGCCAGCTTTAGCTTTAGGGAATTCTTTGTGAGTTAAATACAAACTTTGGTACATAATATGGTTACATACAAAAGTTCCAGCTGTATTTGAAACAGAAGCAGGTAAACCAGCATTTTTAATAGCTGTCACCATTGCTTTAACTGGATGTTGAGAAAAGTAAGCAGATTCTCCATCAGCTTTAATTTCAACATCAATTGGTTGATTACCTTCGTTATCTGGAATACGCGCATCGTCCAAGTTAATCGCCACACGCTCAGGTGTTAAATCAAAACGACCTCCTGCTTGACCAATATTTAATACATAGTCAACATCGTGTTTTGCCATTGCTTCACGAGTCACTTCAGCACTCTTGTTAAATACTGTTGGAATCTCTAATTTGATAATTTCTGCTCCAGAAATAGTATCAGGTAATCTTTTAACTGCTTCAATAGCAGGGTTCATTGTATCTTGTCCGAATGGATCAAAACCAGTTACTAAAATTTTCATTTAAATCTTCCTCTCTTTAATTAAAATGCCCAGAAATACATTAAGGCAATATGAACAATAATCATAATCACAGCAACAGGTACTTGTTCTTTAATCACACCGTAAGGGTTTTCCATTTCAAGTAATGAAGCTGGTAACACGTTAAAGTTAGCTGCCATTGGTGTCAATAAAGTACCACAATAACCTGCTGTTAAGGCTAATGCTCCAGCGATTGCAGGATCTGCACCTTGTGCAATAACAAATGGTAAACCAACACCAGCAGTAATAACTGTAAAGGCTGCAAAACCATTTCCCATAATAATGGTAAAAACTACCATTCCTAATACATAGGCAGTAACACCGGCTAGTCGGTTTCCTTCAGGAACGAAGCCACCAATCATTTGTGAGATAACATCTCCAACACCGGCAATTGTAAAAATAGCTCCAAGTGCTGCTAATAACTGAGGTAAAATACCTGAAGTTCCCATAGTTTGAACCATACGGTCGCTCTCTTCAATGACATGCTTAGGTTTTGAACCAAAAATAAGCATAGCTAAAATAATACCAACAATTGCCGCTACACCAATAGCTGATTTACTTGATAATGGAATAAAGAAAGCAAGAACAACAGAAACAACTGCTAAAGATAAAACAGGAATAAAAATTTTGTTTCCATATTTCTTAGCTTCTTTTTCTAGTTTTTCTTGATCAAATGCTGCAAATTTACTAACTTCAAATTGTCTAAATAGTGAAATAACACCTAATAAAACAACTAAAAGACCACTGGCAATATTTGGTAAAAATTTACCTAACATAAATAAAAGACCTAAATCTAACCAAAAAAGAGATGTTCCTATTCTTTTTGAATTTGATTTATTCGTAAATACTTTATATGCTGTATAGATTAGTTGTAAACCAATTAAAATAAAGAAGAATTCTAATAAATTATTAAAAAAAGTTTCCATTATTTATTCTCTCCTTCATTTTTATATTTTTTACTAAGTTTTTTATCAAATAACATATTTGATATCACTCCGACAGCTACCATAATTAAAGCGATTGGTATAGAAGCTTTCGCAATATCTAATCCTGAAACTTTATAGCCCATTGAATCTAAGGTACCAACAATCAATAGGACACCACCTGCTCCTAAGAAAGTATTTTGGCCAAAGAAGTTACCATAGTTATCCATAGCAGCTGATTTAGCTTTAATTAATTCTTTGTCTTCATCTTTTAATTCACCATATTTAGCTTCCGCTGACGCTTCTGCCATTGGTTGAACTAAAGGTCTAACAAATTGTGGGTGACCACCTAAACGAATTGAAAATGCCCCAGCAATCTCTCTAATAATTAAATAAATACTTAAGAACCAACCTGTTGTTAGCCCTTTAACCCCTTTTATAAGGTTAACAGCCTGCTCTTTTAAGCCATGGGACTCTGCAAGTCCAATTAAAGGTAATGTGATAAAGAAAATTGTTACAATTCTTTGATCTACAAATGCCTTTCCTAATTCTTCTAAAAATTCAACTGGTGTAATACCAGAAACAAGTGCTGTAGCAAGTCCGGCTACTACTACAACTGCAATCGTATCAAATTTAAAGATAAATCCTAATACGATAATAACGATACCGATAAGTTTAATCCACTCCATATGTTTTTCTCTCCCTTTATCTATTAGTAAAAATAATAACTTTTTTATTTTACTATACTTTAAAGGATTTTCAAAAAAAGAAAGCCCTTTTCTCTTAGTGCTTACATTAAAAATATAAAAAACGAACCTTTTTAAGATTCGTTTTAATTAACTTGTTTAATTTCAAGAACTGCAAATTCTATTTCAGGATGAGTATTAAATGCTTCTAATATCGTCTCATTTAACTTTGTTTTCACTGCTGATACTTTATGAAAATCAACTAAAAATTGACAAGAAAGAACTAGGCCTGACTCTGCAATATCTAAGTGAAAAGACGGTTCACTCGGAATATTCAACTTTTCATACAATTCTCCATCATTCATAGAATAGATTTCATTTTCATAGTATGTATGTAATGTCTCTTCTACAATTTCTTTTGCATCATGATAATTACTATCATGTCGAATAATAAAACTAATTTCTTGTCTAACCATTTGATTTAAGTAATTATAGTTGAAAACCTCATTATCTAATATTTCTTTATTAGGAATTTTAATAATACGTCCTGTGAAGCTTTCTGATGTTAACCAATTTTTGATTTCAGCTATCTCAAAATAGAAAAAATTTACGCCAACCACTTTACCAATCTTGTCACCAATCTCAATACGTTGGTTTAATTTAAAATAATGTCGTTTTCTAATGAAATACCAACCAATAATATTATCTAATGTACTTCTAATTAAAACTGTAGCAAATAAAGCTAATAAAATTAAAATAATAACTAATGAGTTTAGAGCATTTATCCAAATAATTGAAATTAAAATCAAACAAAGAGTTAATAGAGTATTTTTAATTCTTCTATGAATCCTTCTTTGCTTATTTGGATCTAAATTCATTCGATTTAGTCCTTTTTTACATAACATAAATAAAAGAACAAAAAAGATAAGTACCACAATAGTTTTGGTCAAATTATTATAATATAAATTTCGGTTATCAACTGCCTTATTTAAGTTTCCCAATATAGAATTTTGTAAATCTTCTACATATTGATTCATATTTCCCACTTCTTTCTTAATGGCTTAATTAATTTTAACATAATATAAGACAAAAAAAGAACTCCCAAATAAATGGAAGTTCTTAATCATTAAAACTGATAAGTTAAAATTGGATTTCTTGCTGCTTGAGTTTCGTCAACACGTTTAATAATTGTATTAACTGGCGCATCCTTAATAGCTTGTGGATTTTCATGTGCGGTCTCATAAATTTCTTTGAAAACTTTAATCACTTTATCCATTGTTTCTTTGCTTTCCGTTTCTGTTGGCTCAAGCATTAACGCTTCTTTCACCACATCAGGGAAGTACATGGTAGGTGGATGCATACCATTATCAAGCAGTGCTTTTGAAACATCTAAAGCTGTTATACCTGTTTCTTTTTTAAGCTTATCTAAAGTCATAACAAACTCATGCATACATGGACCTTCATAAGCCATATCATAGTAATCTTTTAGCTCATGTCTCATATAGTTAGCATTTAATACAGCTGTTCTTGAAGCTTGGGGAATTCCCTCTTTACCTAAGAATAGAATATAAGTTAACGCTCTAACAACAACTGCAAAATGACCGTAAAATGTTTTCACACTTCCAATTGTTTTTTCAGCAGTTTCAAATTCAAACCTATCGCCAACTTTAATGACATGATTATTAGGTAAGTAAGGCATTAAAATTTCTTTACAGCCAATTGGCCCAGATCCTGGTCCACCGCCACCATGTGGAGTTGAAAATGTTTTATGAATATTTAAGTGAACCACATCAAAGCCCATATCTCCAGGACGAACAGTTCCCATAATGGCATTTAGGTTAGCGCCGTCATAATAACAAAGTCCTCCAGCATTATGGATAATTTCTGTAATTTCAATGATGTCATGTTCAAATAAACCAACTGTACTTGGATTAGTTAGCATTAAACCAGCTGTATCATCTCCAACAACTTCTTTTAATTTTTCTAAATCAACACGACCATTGTCCTTAGATGGAATATTAATAGTTTCATAATCTACCATAGACGCCGTAGCTGGATTCGTTCCATGAGCTGAGTCTGGCACAATAATTTTATTACGTTTAAAGTCACCACGATCTTCATGGTAAGCTTTAATCAACATAATTCCTGTCAACTCGCCTTGAGCTCCAGCTGCTGGTTGGAAAGTCATAGCATCCATTCCTGTAATTTCGCCTAAGAGAGTTTCAGCTGTATGAAGAACTTCTAAAGACCCTTGCACAGTATCAATAGGTTGCAACGGATGAATCTGACCAAAGTTTGGTAAATTAGCCATCTCGTCATTAATTTTTGGATTATATTTCATTGTACATGAGCCTAATGGATAGAAACCATTATTGACACCAAAACTATTATCAGCAAGTTCTGTATAATGACGACTCATATCTACTTGAGAAATTTCAGGTAAACGTAAATCTTGTTTACGAGAAAAACTCTCTGGCAGCTCAACTTTTTCAACATCTAAAGCAGGAATAAAATCATTACTGCGGCCTGATACACTTCTTTCAAATACTAATTTCATCCTTTAGTAACCTCCTTTAATGTTGAAACAAGATAGTCCATCTCTTCTTTAGTTGCAAGTTCTGTGACACACCATAAAATATTATCCCCTACTGGTAATCCGCCTAAGATACCTTTTTCTTGTAAGGCTTTATTAACTTCTGTAGGATTAATTGGTGAATGTGTTAAGAATTCATGGAAAAATTCACTTGAATGAACTAATCCGAATCCATCAATTTTACTTAATTCTTTTTGTAAATAATGAGCTTTACTGTAACATTGTTCAGCCACATTTTTTAAGCCATTAGGTCCCATTGCTGATAAATAAACACTAGCAGTTAAGGCACAATGTGCTTGATTCGAACAAATATTAGAAGATGATTTTTCACGTCTAATATGTTGCTCACGTGCTTGAAGTGTTAATACAAAGGCACGTTCTCCGTCTTTATCAACTGTTTGACCTGCAATACGTCCAGGTAATTTACGTGTCATTTTTTCAGTTGTAGCCATAAAGCCTAAGTAAGGGCCACCAAAGTTCATAGCAAGTCCTAAAGGCTGACCTTCACCAGTAGCAATATCTGCGCCACACTCAAATGGTGTTTTTAAAACTGATGACGTAATTGGGTTGATTCCCATAATGAATTTAGCTTTACTTTCATGAACTATTTCTGCTAACTCTTCGCATGATTCAATGATACCGTAGTAGTTAGGTTGTTCTACATAAAGACAAGCCGTTGTTTCATCCAATAAAGAGGCAAGAGCTTCTTGATCTGTAACACCATTTTTTTCAGGTACAATCACAACTTCTGTCCCCATAGCGTGACAATAAGTTTTAATTGTTTGAATGGTCATTGGATGGGTTGTTGCAGAAACAAGTGCTTTATTACGACGACGATCAATACACATATTAACACCTTCAGCTGCTGCACTAGAACCATCATAAACAGATGCATTAGCAATTGGTAAACCTGTCATTTCTGAAACCATTGTTTGGAATTCAAAAATAGATTGTAGAATACCTTGGCTAATCTCAGCTTGGTAAGGTGTATATGCTGTTAAAAATTCTTCTTTTGATGTAATTTGCTTAACAATCGAAGGAATATAATGATAATAAGAACCAGCACCTCTAAAAATCGAATGAAATACTTGGTTTTTTTGAGCTATTCCTTCCATAATACGACGAACTTCTACTTCCGATTTGCCACTTGGAATATTTAATTCTTTAATTCGTAAAGATTCTGGTATTTCTTTAAATAAATCATCCACACTATTTAGTCCTAGTATCTTCACTAATTCATCTTGCTCTGTTTGACTAGATGGAATGTAGTTATAGTTCCCCATTAATGTTAAGCCTCCTCTTCAACCACTTCATTGTATGCTTCAAGATTTAATAATTCTTCTTTATCTGTAATGTTACTTACTTCGAATAACCAATTTTCAAAAGGAGCTTCGTTAACACTTTCAGGTGCGTCTTCTAACTCAGTATTAATTTTTGAAATAACACCAGTAAATGGTGTATAAATATCAGAAACAGTTTTAACTGATTCAACTTCTGCAATTTGCTCTCCTTTTGTCACTTCTTGATCTACTTCAGGAAGTTCCACAAAAACAATATCTCCTAATTGTTCTTGAGCAAAATCAGTAATTCCTACTACTGCAGTTGTTTCATCAATAAATTTAACCCACTCGTGAGTTGCTAAATAGTTTATTTCTGTTGGTCTTGACATACTAAATTCCTCCTAAAAGTTTCTTATTTTTTATAAAAAGGCATCGGTACAACTTCTGCCTTAATGCGTCTTTTACGTACTTCTACTTCTACTTCTTGCCCAATTTCAGCGTAATCTTTATCAACTAGTGCCATTGCTATAGCATAGCCTAAAAAAGGAGCGTGAGTTCCAGATGTTGAGATACCAATTTCTTTATCCTTAACAAAAATCGGTGCTTCTTCTCTAACTATGCCTTTTCCAGTAATCTTCAAACCTACTCTTATTTTTTTCGCATCATTGTTAAGTAAAGCTCCTTTACCGATAAAACTTTCTTTTTTTAATTTAACTGCAAATCTTAACCCTACTTGTAAGGGATTAATTTCTTCACTCATCTCATGACCGTATAATGGCATACCTGCTTCAAGACGTAGAGTATCTCTTGCACCTAAACCACAAGGTACAATATTAAATTCTTCTCCTGCTTCAAGAAGTAGCTCCCAAACTTTAACCACATCTTCTGATTTTGTATAAAGTTCATAGCCATTCTCGCCAGTGTAGCCAGTTTCAGAAACGTCAACAATCATACCATCTAACACTACTCCTTCTTTAAAGGTGTAGTATTTAGCTGGGAAATCTTCTGCTTTGATTAGTTTTTCAAGAGTTGCTTTGGCTTTTGGGCCTTGAAGTGCTACTAAACCAGTTGCCTCACTTCGGTCTATAGCCTCTGCTTCTCCAGTAATATGTGAAGAAATCCATTCGAAGTCCTTTTCTTTATTCGAAGCATTCACCACGGCCATGTATTTTTGATTATTGTATTTATACAAAATCAAATCATCAATAATACCGCCCTTTTCATTACACATTAATGTATATTTTATTTGGCCATCTGCCATATCTTTAAAATCATTGGTAAAAATTTCCTGAATGTTCGCTAATGCGTCTTTTCCTTCAATAAAAATTTCTCCCATATGTGATACATCAAAGAGTCCAACAGACTCACGTACTGCCATATGCTCCTTAACTAATCCCGTTGCCCCATATTGAACAGGTAGCTCATATCCTCCGAAAGGTACGATTTTCCCTTTTAAATCAACATGATTTTGATAAAGTGGTGTTCTTTTGTTCATTAAATACTTCCCCTCTCTATTCAAATAGTAACGCTTTAAAAATCTTTTATAAATAAATCATACCATATTTTATGCAAGAAAAAAGAGCAAACCGATATTTCTTTAATGTTCGTTTTTATTTTATATTTTATCTACAAATAAAAAAAATAAAGGTTAATCATCCTTAAATAAGAACGATTAACCTTCTGTATTATTAAATAGTACTTTTTTCGTTGTTTTTTGAAAACGTTTTAAAAACAAAAACACTTGTAATAATTAATAAAATGAACAAACTAATCAAAGCCACCTTAGCACCAATCTGAGTTCCAACTTTGTAATCACTATTTGAACGTTGAAACACATCAAGTATAATTGCTACAAAAGAAGTTGATATAGCCCCCATAAATTGTTGTAATGTACTAAAAACTGCATTACCATCGTCCTGTAAAGTCGTGTCAATTGCTGATAAACCAACTGTCATAACATTACTATAAGAAAGACCAACACCTATCATAAATATAACGTGACAAGTTGTAATTAAGAGCATGTTACCTGTTTGAATCACAAAAATTAAACCTAACCAACCAACAATTGCCGTTAAAATACCGATTCCAATAGGTTTTTTAAAGCCTAATTTATCCAGCATTTGGCCTGATAATGGAGCAAATAATGCGCCAACTAATGCACCTGGAAACATCATTACGCCAGCTCTTGAAGCTGGTACTTCAGAAACAATTTGAATGTAGTTTGGTAACACAAATGATACACCTAAAAGTAAGACTTGATAAATTAAAAATGAAGCCAAATAAATTGAAAACATTTTGTTTGAAAAGACGTTTAAATTAAGTAATGTTTTTTCTTGATTTGCTTTATAAAATAAAATAGCCGCTACAATACCAATTGCTAGAGAAATAAAACCAAAGACTGATTGTAGATAACTAAAGAAGAATAAAAGCCCTGTAAACATAACTGATAAATAAATAGCTGCTTTCATATTGATTGAATCTGTTTTACTTTGTTCTTCTTTTGGAATTGCATATAAACCAATTAAAGTTGAAATAGCTAGAATGGGTAATAATAAAATATAAATATATTTCCAATCTAGTTGAGTTGTTAAAATACCACCATATGTCGGTCCCATGGCTGGAGCAATAGATGTCGTTAAATTACCAATACCAATCATCATTCCTCTTTTTTCAAGGGGAACTTTAGTTAGGATAATATTAAACATTAAGGGTAAAGCAATCCCTGTAGCCACACCTTGTAAAAGTCTACCTATCAGCAACATACTGAATGAAAAAGCAAAAGCATCAATCACTACTCCAGCTACAAAAAAGAGACTTGATGCTAAAAACAATTGTCTTTTACTGTAATTTTTAATTAAATAAGATGACAATGGCACAACAATTGAGATCATCAATAAATAGATAGTCGTTACCCATTGAACTTGACTTGTAGTGATTCCAAATTCTTTAATCAAGGTTGGAAAAGTTACATTCATCGCCGTTTCAATTAATACACCTGCAAAAGACATCATACCAGTCGCAAGGACTGCTAAATTAACATGAAATTTTTTTTGTTCCATAATTCTCTCCCTCATTACCACAGAAAAAGAGAGCCGAAATTCATCAAAATGATAAATTTCGCCTCTCTCTCGACACAAAACTAATTTTGTGTTATCTGTACGATTTATATATCTTTATTTTAAAAGATGAATAAATCAATGTCAAGTAATAAAAGTTTTTTTTGCTTTAAAGATTATTTAACGTAAGCTAAACGATAAGAAACAGTTCGTCCAAAAGGAAAAACTTGAATATCATGTAAACGATCAGATTTTAAATAACCTACTGAGCCTTGGTATAAAGGAAGCAC
The DNA here is from genome assembly GCF_003337315.1 of Vagococcus fluvialis. GTDB lineage: Bacteria > Bacillota > Bacilli > Lactobacillales > Vagococcaceae > Vagococcus > Vagococcus fluvialis. The sequence continues at coordinate 177,038 of NZ_QPJV01000001.1, forward strand.
ACCTGCATCTTTTTCAATTAAGATTTTTTCTAAATCTAATAGTTTTTCCCAACGTTTTTCAGGTGTTTTAGCTAAATCAAATCTTGCTTCACTTAACCCTTTATCGTAATCAGGGTTTTCGTACTTAGCCGTATTTAATCCACCTTTTGAATCATAAAATTCTAAAAAGTTAATTGGGTCTGAATAATCCGGTGTCCAAGTTCCGAAAACTAAATCAAATTCTCCTTTATTTTGGAAATCTAATCTATTTTGTAGAGGCATTGATTTTAAATTAATTTTTAGTCCTGGTAAATTTTGTTCTAGCTGACCTTGAACATATTCGATTGTTTTCTTAGCAGTCCCTGAATCAGCTGACATTAATTCAAGTTCAATTGTGTCTTTACCTAATTCTTTCTTAGCTAAGTCCCAACTCTTTTGAGCTTCTTTTAAATCATAAGGTAATAAGTCACCATTTTCTTTTCTAAAATCTTCATGATTAACTGGATCTTTTGCAAAATTTTCTGGGACAAATCCATTTAATGCAAGGGAGCCGTCACCTAAAATTTCATTAGCAAATTGTTCTTTGTCTATACCTTGTAAAATGGCTTTACGAACATTAACATTTCCTGTAACTTCACGTTTTTGATTAGGACTTAGATAACCAACCATTGCTTTTGGTACAAAAGTTGCTTGCTCTGAATTTTTATATTCTTGAGCATACGTATCACTTAAGGTTGTATAATCCACTTCACCTGCTTCAAACATTTGAACACCAGTTGCAACCTCTTTAACAACTTGAACATTTATTTTATCAAGTTTGACATTATCTTTATCCCAATATTGGTCATTTTTAACAAGTTCCCATGTATCATTGGCACCGCTCCAGCCTTGAACTAAGAAAGGTCCATTCCCTACAAAATCATCTGAACTTGTTCCATATGCTTCTTTTTTCTCAGCAGCAAATTTAGCATTTTTTGGCATAAAAGGTGTTCCAATTAAAACTTGGTCTAAATATGGAATTGGATACTCTAGAGTTAATTCTAAAGTCTTATCATTTAATGCTTTAACACCAAAAGAATCTAGTTCACTTTTGGACTCACGAATAGCTCGACCATTTTTAAAAATATCCATTTGGTTACTACTTGTTGAACCGTAATTTGGGTCAATCACATTTTTAAAAGAATAAACAAAATCTTCTGCTTTAACAGCGTCTCCATTTGACCACTTAGCCTCATCTTTAATTGTAAAAGTGTAGACCAAACCATCTTCACTAACTTTAGGTTCTTCTTTGGCCATAGCAAGTTCAGGTAAGCCATCTTTGTTTAAACGATATAATCCTTCCATTCCTTGCCCAATCATGTCAGAGCTGTTAACATCTGAATAAAGTGCACTGTCTAAAGTTGATAACTCTCCAGTTGAAACCACATTAATTTCCTGTTTAACTTCCCTTTTTTCATCTTTCACTGAATCAGTATTTTTTCCTGTTCCACAAGCCGATAAGACAAGAGCAGTCACTAACAATAAGCCACTAAATTTCTTTTTCATTTTCTAAGTCCCTCCATTACAACTCGTTGACAACGAAATCAAACATTTGACGTTCTTTTTCAAATTCTTCAAAGTAAAAATCAGGGTGCCACTGAAGACCTATCCAACGATTTTTCTCATCTAAACTCTCAACAGCTTCAACAATGCCATCCTCACTAGTTGCTGTGACAACAAGTTCTTTAGCTACATCTTTAATAGCTTGGAAGTGGAAAGAATTAACCTTAGTTTCATTTCCGTAAACTTGACTAATCAAGCTATCCTCTTTAATTGTGACACTATGAGTTGGAATTTCTCTTGGTGTTGGATCTTGCATGTGTTTAACAGGTTCAATATCTCTTTTACTTAAATCTTGATGAAGAGTCCCTCCTAAAGCAACATTTAGTAATTGTAGACCTCTACAAACAGCAAAGATTGGTTTTTCTTGACGAATGGCTTCATGAATTAATGCTAACTCAAACTCATCACGAGGCGTTAACATTAGTGATTCATCAAAAAGACGTTTTTCATTATAAAATTTAGGGTTAACATTTTGTCCCCCAGTTAAAACTAATTTATCTATTTGTGTCACATAGCTTTTTGCATCTTCTTTTGAAGACACAGGTAAAAGAATAGGTAGTCCTCCTACTTGTTGCACACCTCTTACATAACCTGCTGGTAAATAATTAATTGGCAAATTATGTAATTTTGCTCCTGAATCTTCTGTCTCATTTAAAGAAATACCTATAATCGGTTTTGTCATCAAATCTTCCTCATCTATTTAATTTTCAAATATTATTAATTAATAATCTAGCGACAACAACACTGGTAGCCTTCACAATCACTGGCAGCACTATCCTGCCATTTCAAATAAACACGACTAACAAAAAATACTTGTGTCTCTTTATTCATTAAAAACCACCCCTTTGTAAGTTATCACTAAAGTCTAGATGAAAAAATTTAATCTATCTTTAATGTATTGGGAAAAATCTTATCAAATTGCTTACAATAAGTCAACAAATTAAATCAATAAAAAAACAACCTAAGAGATTAGATTGCTTTTTTTGTCTTATTTTTCATTTGCTTACTTCTTAACTGACCACACGCTGCATCAATATCTGTACCAAATTCTTGTCGCATAACAGCATTAATTCCATTCTTTTTAAGAATCTCATAAAAAGCAATAATGTCTTTTTTAGTACTTCTTTGATACGTGTCATGTTCACTCACTGAATTATAAGGAATTAAATTCACGTAAGATAGTTTTTTCTTATTTTTAAGTAGCTCTGCTAATTGTTCAGCATGTTCTGGCAAATCGTTAACTCCTGATAACATAATGTATTCAAAAGTAATTCTTCTGTTAGTTTCAGCTAAATAAAAATCAACGGCATCCATTAGTCTTTCTAGAGGATAAGCTTTATTAATGACCATCATTTTAGTTCGCACATCATTATTTGGTGCATGTAAAGATATTGCTAAGTTAACCTGCATTGGCTCTTTTGCAAACTGTTTAATCTTTGGTACTAGTCCACTTGTCGAGACTGTCATGTGTCTTGCACCAATATTAAGTCCTTTTGAGTCATTCATAATAGTTAAGAAACTCATCACATTATGATAATTATCAAATGGTTCTCCAATTCCCATAACAACAATATGACTAACTCGTTCACCTTCATTACGCTCATCAAAATAATGTTGAACCTGCATAATTTGAGCAACAATTTCTCCAGCTGTTAAATTTCTTTGTTTTTTTAATAAACCACTGGCACAGAATGAGCAACCAATATTGCAGCCAATTTGAGTTGTTACACAAACTGAAAGTCCGTATTTTTGTCTCATTAAGACTGTTTCAATCATATGCTTATCTTCTAATTCAAATAAGTATTTAACTGTTCCATCTGCAGACTCTTGAACTACAATCTCTTTTAAAGGGTTTAAAATAAAATTTTCTTCTAATTTTTCTAATAAACTCTTAGATAAGTTTTTCATTTCACTAAAATTTAATACCCGTTTTTGATACAACCAATCCCAAATTTGTGTTGCTCTAAACTTTTTTTCTCCTTGATTAACAAGCCAATCGGTTAATTCCGTTTGTGTTAACCCATAAATTGATGGTTTCATACTGACTCCTACTTTCTCCTGATTGTACACTTTATCACTATAAAACATTCACAAAGTCTTTGCAATCTAATTAAGATAAATTTAATAGTCAATCTTAAAAAAATAGTTATAATAACTAAAGGAGGTTGGTTTCATGAAATTTGAAGAATCATTAGCACCAAAAAAAGAAGATATTAAAGAATTACGGGATATTTTAGTTAAATACAATCAACAACATTTTGAAACTAAAGAACAAAAAGAGTTTTTATTATCTATCAAAAATGATGACAATCAATTAGTTGCAGGTATCAGCGGAGAAATATTTGGAAATTGGATGGAAGTTGACTATCTCGCAGTTGAAGAGAACTATCGCAGCCACGGCTATGGCAAACAATTACTTCAACAGGTTGAATCACTTGCTTTAAAAGAAAAATGTCGCTATATTTTCATTTCGACATTTGGTTTTCAGGGAAAAGATTACTATCCAAAATTCGGTTACCAAGAAGTTTTAGTCTTAGAAAATTATCCACTAACTGGAACAGAACATTTTTTTATAAAAGAACTATAAAAGGATGAGGTTGTGACCTACTTATATCACAACCTCACCTTTTCGTATTTGTTTAAGTGCTTCTCTTTCGGCTAATGCGCTCAAATTATGCTCAATCACAAATGATTTAACCCACTTTGGATTAACTTTACTATATTGTCTTAAGGACCAACCGATAGCTTTTTGAATAAAAAATTCATCTGTCTCTAAATCAAAAAGAATTTCTTTTGTTAACATCGTTTTATCTGTTTTTTCTTTTTCTGTTAATTGTAAAATAATTGAAATTCGTCTCATCCAAAAATTAGAATGCTTGAAAAATAACTCAAAGACTTTCTCTTTCTCATCAGGGTGTTTTTTGATGTAATCACCAAACACCTTACGCCAAGCATCTACTGAATCCCACCAAGCTTTTTCTTCAATTAATGGTAAATACGCAATTAGTTCGTCATAATTCATTTTCGAAGCATTAACTTGGCAAATATCAATTGCGATATATTGATATTCTCGTTCCGTTTTTGAGTATAAATCCTTAACTAAAATAAAGCGTTCCTTACTTGTCATATAACGACTTTGTTTAATCAAATCTTTACTTTGTTCTTTTCTAGACGGAGATTTCACACCTAAAAAAATAAAGTTGTTTTTCATATAATTTTCCATAGGTATTTTATTATCCGGTTCAGGAATTAATTGAAATGGTTTCATTTTTTCTCCTTACTTGTCAAAACTAATTTTGACAACTGTACCCTCTCCAACAACTGAGGTAATTGTAATATCATGATCTAATTTATCTAAAGCTTTTTTGACTAGATACAGTCCCATCCCTGTCGCTTCTCTCGATTTTCTTCCTCTTTTACCTGTGAAGAAAGGCTGAAATATTTTTGGTAAATCCTCTTGAGTAATCCCCATACCAAAATCAGTAACCGTCAGACTAATCACATCTCTAGTTTCTTCAACTTCAATAAACAATCTAGTTTCTTCTAACTCAGTATATTTAACACTATTTAATAAGATTTGAGTTAAACAAAAACTAAGCCACTTTTCATCTGATTCAATTTTTAAGTCTTCATTAATCGTAATTTTAGGGTAAATTTGATGTCTGATGAGATTTCTTTTTTGCTCATTAATAACTTTAGTCACTACTTTTTTTAAATCCACTTGATTAATAACAAAATCTTGATTAAAGGACTCTAGACGAGCCATATTAAGAGCTAGGTCTAATCCCTCCTTTAAGCGATCAGTCTCCTCAAGAACGCTATTTTTTTCAAGATGATTGCCTTCTGCCATTAACTCTAATACGGCAATTGGCGTTTTCATCTGATGAACCCACTGATACATAAAAGTTTGATGATCTGCTAAGGAATCTTTATGAGTTGATATTTCCTCATGATAATTTGTATATTGCTGATTCATTTGCTTAAAAACTTGTTTAGAAAGGCGGCTTTCATCTTCTTGGATTACTTCAAAAGGAACTTTTTTCCTTTCATTTTGTAAAACTTGGTACAAACTTCTTTGTCTATAAAAAGTAACTAATAGAAAAACAATGCTTATGATGATATTAAGAACGACTGCATAGACAAGCAACCAGCTATTTCTATATCCATCTAACCAAATGATGCCAAGGATAAACAAAGTACTAACAAAAAAACTAATTAAGTATATCCGTTGATTTTTAATGAAAAAAAGAAGGCTTTTTGTATATCTCATAATAATAATCGGTACCCTCTTCCTCTGACTGTTAGAATGCTATCAGCTAATCCTAATTGTTCTAACTTACGCCTTAATCTTGTCATATTAACGGATAAGGTGTTGTCATCTACAAAATGTTCATCATCCCAAATTTGACTTAATAAATCTTGTCTTGATACCACTTCAGGGTAAGATTCCATTAAAATTTCCAGTAGTTGACCTTCTTTTTGTGAGAGAAGTTCTTGCTTTTCTAGAACATGAACTTCTAGTCTTTCTGGATAAAAAATAAGTTGTTCTTTTTTTATTGTTCTTTCTTCTTTTAAATCAGAGTATTCGCCGTAAGATCTACGTAAATGACTTTTTATTTTAGCTAGCAAAATATCGTAGGAGAAAGGCTTTACTAAATAATCATCCCCGCCATACTCTAAAGCCATTACTTGGTCCATTTGGCTATCTCTTGCTGAAAGAAAAATAATTGGACATTTAGTTACTTTTCTTAGTTGTCTTGTCCAGTAAAAACCATCATAAATCGGCAAATTAATATCCATTAAAACTAGATGCGGTTCTACTTCTTTAAATGTATCAACTATAGAATCAAAATTAGTTATAGCAAAAACTACAAACCCATATTTTTCTAAATGTATTTTAGTTAGTTCTCGTAATTTTGTATCGTCTTCAATTAATAAAATTTTCATTATTGATCTCCTAAGTAACTTCTTTCTTTTAGTATACATTATTTAATAATAAGCAAAAAGCACCAAAATATTTTCAATCAGAAAATATTTTGGTACCTCATTAATTATTTATTAAATCATCGTTTCTGGTCTAACCCAGTTGTTAAATTCTTCTTTAGTGGCAAATTCTAGTTTTAAAACGGCTTCTTCTAACGAAAGATTCTCTTGATGAGCTAACTTAGCTACAATCGCACATTTTTCGTATCCGATATAAGGACTCAAGGCTGTTACCAGCATTAACGAACGCTCAACTCCTAATGTCATAGCTTCAACATTAGCTTTTACCCCCACTAAACAATTTACTCTAAATGAAGTCATTGCATCTAATATTAGATTAACACTTTCTAAGAAGTTAAAAATAATAACTGGCTTATAGACATTTAGTTCGAAGTTACCTTGGCTACTAGCAAACTGAATAGTTGTATCATTCCCTAACACATGACAAACGGCCATTGTTAAAGCCTCTGCTTGTGTCGGATTAACTTTTCCAGGCATAATTGAACTACCTGGTTCGTTTTCTGGAATTGTAATTTCACCAAGTCCAGCTCTTGGACCACTGGCTAACCAGCGAATATCATTAGCTATTTTCATTAAATCACTGGCTAATGCACGAATAGCACCGTGAGCAAATGAAATACCAGAGTAACTTGTTAAGCCGTAAAATTTATTAGCTTCTGTTTCAAATGGTAAGTTAGTATTTTTGGCAATTTCTGCTGCCATTTGAATATCAAAACCAGCTGGTGCATTAAGTCCAGTTCCAACTGCTGTCCCACCAATTGTTAGATGATTAAGCGGTTCACTACTTGCTTCAATAAATTCTTTAGCTTTCATAATCATCGTTTTCCAACCACTAATTTCTTGACCAAATGTTAAAGGTGTCGCATCTTGCAAGTGAGTACGACCAATTTTAATAATATCTTTATTAGCTTCCTCTAATGAAGAAAGTAGCGTAATCCAATTATCCAGCTCAGCTTTTAAAGGTTGTAAGCTTTGTAGCGCAGCAATATGCATCGCTGTTGGGAAAGTATCATTAGAACTTTGAGACATATTAACATCATCGTTTGGATGAATCAAGGTTCCTTTTTCTTCACACAAATGAGCAATTACTTCATTTGTATTCATATTACTTTGAGTACCACTTCCTGTTTGAAAAACTTTTAAAGGAAACTCATCATCCCATTTCCCAGCTAAAATATCATCACAAACAGAAACAATAACTTCTGATTTTTCTTTTGATAATTTATCAAAGTTATAATTCACAATTGCAGCTGCTCGTTTAATTTCAACTAAACCATAAACGACTTCAAGAGGCATACGGTGGTTACCAATTTTAAAATTTTGGCGGCTTCTTTCTGTTTGAGCGCCCCATTTATGTTCAAGAGGGACTTTTACTTCTCCAATTGAATCTTTTTCAATTCGATAACTCAATCTATAAACCTCCTTTTGAAACACCTGAATTAATAGCGGCTTTAGCCACAGCATCAGCCACAGCTTGAGCTACTCTCTTATCAAATGGGTTTGGAATCACATATTCAGTTGTTAACTCCTCTTCTGTAATTAAATCAGCAATTGCAAGGGCTGCTGCTTTTTTCATTTCTTCATTGATTTGATTAGCGCGAACACTTAACGCTCCCTTAAAAATACCTGGGAATGCTAAGACATTATTAATTTGATTTGGAAAATCTGATCGACCTGTTCCCATAATTTTTACACCTGATTCGATTGCCTCATCGTACATAATCTCAGGAACAGGGTTAGCCATAGCAAATACAATTGGATTTTCGCCCATTGTTTTAACCATTTCTTTTTTTAAAGCTCCCGCAACAGATACGCCGATAAAACAATCCGCGCCTTTAATCGCTTCAGCTAAATCCCCTTTAATATGTCTTGGGTTAGTTGTGTTAGCTAAATCCATTTTATGCAAATCAATTAATCCTTCACGCTCTGGGTAAAGTGCGCCTTCACGGTCACACGCAATAATATCTTTAACACCAAATTCTTGGAGTAATTTAATAATGGCAGTTCCTGCAGCACCTGGTCCATTTAACACTACTTTTAAATCAGCAAACTCTTTGTTAACAAGTTTTAAACTATTAATAATACCTGAAACAGTTACAATAGCAGTCCCATGTTGATCATCGTGAAAAACGGGAATTTCAAGTCTTTCTTTTAACTTTTCTTCCACTTCAAAACAACGAGGTGCTGAAATATCTTCTAAGTTTATACCACCAAAGCTATATTCTAATGAAGCAATGATCTCAACCATTTTTTCTGGATCGGTTTCTTTAATCACTAATGGGAAAGAATCAATATCTGCAAATTCTTTAAATAAAATTGATTTTCCTTCCATAACTGGCATGGAAGCTATTGGACCAATATCACCTAAACCTAGTACAGCTGTGCCATCAGAAATGACAGCTACCATATTTCCCCTAGATGTATATTTGTAACTATCTTCTGGATTTTCTGCAATTTTTTTACATGGTTCAGCTACTCCTGGTGTATAAGCTAAAGCTAGTTCTTCATTATTAGTTACCTTCATTTTACTTCTGATTTCTAATTTTCCACGATTTTTTTCGTGAGCCTCTAATGCTTGTTGTTTTACGTCCAAATGTCAACTCTCCCAATTTTTTCTCTATTTAACTGTTACTACATTTTTTCCATCAATGGAAATTCCTTGTTCCTCAGCAATTTCTCTAATTGTTTGGCCTGTAGCTAAACTTTCTTTAGCAATTTCAGCAGCTTTTGTATATCCAATTATTTCAGATAAAACAGTTGCTAAGTAAGTACTACGTTCAAGGTTGTCGTAACATCTTTCTTCGTTCGCTTCAATACCAGTTACACAGTGATCGATAAATGTACCGATTCCATTTGTTAATACTTGAAATGACTCCAATAGTTTATGAAAAACAACTGGTTCAAAAGCATTTAACTCTAATTGCCCAGCTTCAGCAGCTGATCCAATAATTGTATTATTTCCCATAACAACAAAAGCACATTGTGTTAAGACTTCAGGAATAACTGGGTTAATTTTCCCAGGCATAATAGACGATCCGTTTTGTCTTGCCGGAATCATAATTTCACCTAAACCAGAATTTGGTCCAGATGAAAGTAAACGAATATCATTAGCAATTTTTGATAAGCTAATAGCAATAACTTTTAGTGTATCTGATAAGGCGACGTATTGCTCAATATTTTGAGTTCCATCAACTAAATCATCTGCAATCTCTAATTCTTCATCGGTGATAGTATTTAGATAAGGTAAAACTGTCTCTGATAAATCTTTATGAGCAGTAATACCTGTTCCAATTGCCGTTCCACCTAAATTTATATCTAATAACTCTTGTCTTACATGAGACAAGCGTTTCATATTTCGTTTAGTTACTGAATAATAAGCATGAAATTCTTGACCTAAAGTCATTGGCACAGCATCACTTAGTTGTGTTCTACCAAGTTTTTGAATATCTTTAAATTCAATTGATTTTAACTCAAATACTTCTGCTAATCTTTCTAACTCTTCCATTAATAATGGAATCTTTTTAAGTAAAGTTAATTTACCTGCTGTTGGATACACATCATTTGTTGATTGACCTTTATTCACATCATCATTTGGATGTACAATAGAAAAATCACCTTTGACACCTTCTAAAAGTTCGATTGCTCTATTTGTAATAACTTCATTAACGTTCATATTACTACTTGTTCCTGCTCCACCTTGAATCGGATCAACAATAAATTGATCATGAAGCTTACCGTTAATTATTTCATCACTGGCTTTAATAATCGCATTAGCCTTTTCATCAGATAATAATTCTAATTCTTGGTTTGCTAAGGCCATTGATTTTTTTACTTGAGCTAAACTAATAATAAAGTCTTTGTCTAAAGTTTGATTAGTAATTGGAAAATTGATTTTTGCGCGTAGAGAATGGACCCCGTAATAACTATCCGCTGGTATTTCAAGTTCTCCTACACTGTCTTTTTCTATACGATACATCATGTGAATTATCCCCTTTATTTATCTTATTCTGTCATAAACTGACGTAATTCATGATGTGATAAACGTGCATTGATTCCAACGAGCATGCGCAATCTCGCTTTTGGTCCTGTCAGACCTTTCACAAACATAACTCCCATTTTTCTAAGTGGAATTCCACCACCTTCATAATCATAAATATCTTCTGCAATTCCATTTGAACAGCGTGATACTAATGAAACTGGAATTCCTGAGTCAATTAATTCTTTTAAACTTGTAATGACTTGTGGTGGCAGATTTCCTGCTCCTAATGCCTCAATCACAACACCATCTACTCGAGATTCTTTTAACACATCAAACAACATTGCATCCATACCAGCATAAGCTTTTAATAAAATAACTTTACCATCTACTGATTCAATATTTAATGCATGATGCTCAACTACTTCTTTTAAGAAAATAACTTGGCGTTTTGATAAAATACCAATCGGTCCAAATGTCGGCGTTCTAAAGGTATCTACACTTGTTGTATGAGTTTTTGTCACAAATCGTCCAGCGTGAATTTCATCATTCATCACGACTAAAACACCTTGATCCTTTGATTTGTCATCTGAGGCTGTAATAATTGCTTGAACATAGTTATAAAGGCCGTCAGAACCTAACTCATTACTTGAGCGCATTGCTCCAGTTAAAACAACTGCTATTTCTTTTTTAAATGAAATATCTAAGAAATAAGCTGTTTCTTCTAAAGTATCCGTACCATGAGTTATTACAACTCCGTCAAAATTTTGAGTTTGAGCTTTCTCAATTCTTTTCTTTAATAAAAGCATTTCCTTTGGTGTAATATGAGGAGAAGGAAGGTTAAATATTTCTTCTACCACAACTTCTACATTATCAGGTATTAAATCCATACTCTCCTTTAAAGGATGACTTGCTGACAAACCGACAGCACCATCTTTTTCTTGAGTCATTGAAATTGTTCCACCTGTGTGTAATACTAAAACTTTTTTCACTTGCGCACCTCTTTATACGTTTCCACACATTAATCATAAGCTTTCTTATGACCTCTGTCGTGTTCTATTTTATTAATTTCATGGTTCAAATCTACTACTTACCTAGCTAACCCAATCACAAATCAAAATACTTAGGTCTTTTTTTGATATTTCACATAGTTTATCCTAAGTGATCCGATTTATTATCAACAAATAACAGGCGTTTATTTCTAAATACGTTTTTTCTTCTAAACGCCCATCTTCAATTTCAATCTCTTTCACTTGAAAATCCGGGACAACAGATTGAAATAAATACTCTTGAATATCTGTATCCATCTCTATTATGCCACCAGCTTTTAGCCACTGATTATAAATACCTCCATGATTGCTATCTAGTAAAAAGCGTTTCACTAAGTATTTCCCTTTCTTTAAATCACTGAAAGAAAAAATAGCCTCTCTTTGGGATGTTTTCCAAAGATTTTGATAGGCCGTATCAGCTGGATTCAAATAATAATAATTGTAGAAAAGTAAATAGCAGGAATTAAATTTCTTAGTTAATAAGAAATTATCTGTTTCTAAAATAATTTGGTCTCCTACTCGCTCAAAAAGAGTCAATACAAAAAATAAAGGTCTTCTTAATGAACCGTGTAAAAAGATAGATAAGTTAGAACCTTTTTTATTTTCGCTTACATTATTTTCACTTTCTAAATTTAACCAAAAACCAACACTTCTAACTCGTGTTGATAGTTGCACTAAAGATTTCATCACAATGCCTGATCTAAAGAAGGAGCCAGTTAAAACTTGTTTATCACTGGCAATAATATTCCATTCAGTCACCATAATATCTGGTACTCGTCTACTCTCAATTTTTTCTAACCAGATTTTCAATTCATCTAATTCTTCAATAAAGGCCATATATTCTGTTTCATGACGTTTACTCTTCACTGCGTAATCTCGGTAATTAAAGGAGATAAAATCAGGCTGATGACCATGTTTTACAGACCATTCATAGATTTCTTTGAAAGAATCTTGTTCTTTATAAGAAACCGTCAGTCCAATAAATCCAGTAGTGAAATTATTTTTTAAAAACTTAGAAGCAAAATGATAGTACATCATGTTTTCTGATGTTTCAGAGTCTTCTGGTAACCTAATTTCAAGATACCATCCAAACTTAAAGCTCGCTTCAAAATGAACGTATCCTTGAATAATTTTTCGTAAATTACGAAGTTCTTTTTCCCAGCTTTCTGGTGTTGTATTTGATTTTACTTCTAAGACAATAATTGGTTTTAGACGCATTTCGTGGATAAAAGTAAATAAACGATGATTGTTTACAAATTTATCCATAATAATATGATGCTGATTAGCAACCTCTTCACATAAACCGAAAAAGCGAATGTATTCAAAAGAAATCTTCTCTTGAAGTAATCTAATTTGCTCTCTAACATCCTCTGAAATACCTTTTTCTGCATAACCAATATTAATAATTTTTTCTGGCTTTATTAAGGTTTTCGATGGTTCACTACCAACTGATAAATTATATTGAGTTGGCAGTTCATCAGATTCATTCTTTATATTTTCATTTAACATATACTGAGCAATAATTTGAAGCATCTCATCTTCTGGTATAACTTCGTAGTCTTCTCTTTTTTCTTCCCTAGCAATAACTTTATTTTCTTCTCTAACAGCTTGCTTCCGGTACTGATTAGGTGTCATTTCATATTTTTCTTTAAAAAGAGTGGAAAAACGCTTTGCCGTAGAGAATCCATTATTTAAAGCAATCGTTAAAATCGGTAATTTAGATGTTCTTAGTTCATCAACAGCATGCTGTAAACGAACAGAATCAACATACTCAGAAAAGTTAATGCCTGTTTCTTCTTTAAACAACCTCGATAAATAAGCTTCAGACAAAAATTCTCTTTTGGCAATTTCATTAAGACTTATTCTTCGATTATAAAATTCTTCCACATAGCGGATAACTGACATCACTTTTGGATGTTCACTAACTAAAAAATGAGTCATTTGGTCACTTTGTTTTTCAATTAAAACGATCTTATTAAGCTGTTCTAAAAAGCTAAATAATCGATTCATAGTCGCAAAAGGTTGGTCTTTAATTCCGTATTCAGAATAATCTAAAACTAATCTAAAAATATTTTCAGTTAAAATCGTCTTCTCATCTTCATTAATATAAATTAAACGATCATCACTAAAATACGGCCGCCAATCTTCCCCAATAATTTTTTCAACTTCAGAAAAATAAAATTTTAACTGTAATAAGGAGTTTTGATGAGACTGCTTATAAAAAATCATAGACTCAGAGCTGTTATTTATTATAAAATCATGTTCCATTAACACAAACTCTTCATTTATTTTTTTACACAAAAAGTTTCCTTTAATGGCAAAAAAAATGCTAAATGCATTACGATCATTTTCATTAATATATAACGAATTAATTTCCATTAGTTTAACTGATAACGCATGATGATTTGCCATAGAATCCCCACTTTGCTCATTTAATATGTCTAGTATAACGTTTTAGGTTTAATTACTCCATTGCATTTAGTCATTTTTTTATGTAGGATAACACTATTCAACTAAAAAGGAGTTTTTATATGACTGTCGTATTTGATTTAGATGGCACAACCATCTTTAAAGGTAAGAAAATGACTGCTGAGGTCACTCATGCTATAGAAACATTAAGCAAGTCTCGTCAAGTTGTCTTCGCTTCTGCAAGACCGATTCGTGATATGCTACCTGTATTGCCTACTCAATTTCATTCATTTGATTTAGTCGGTGGAAATGGTGCTTTCACTAGACAAAAAGATTTGATTAAAACAACAGAATTTAATAAAGAGCAGGTTGATTTAATTACAAATATCATCAAAACTTATGATCTAAGCTATATGTTAGATAGTCAGTGGGATTACTCATATCAAGGAGACACAACTCATCCACTTTATTTAGGCATAGACCCTCTCAAAACAGCAAATAATGTTCATATCTCAGAACTTGATTGTTTAGTTAAAGCCGTTTTGTTTACAACAGATAGTGAAGTTATTAAAAAACTAGAAAAAGCCGATATCGCTGTTAATTTTCATGGTGCTGAGGAGTTAATCGACTTATCACCTACCAATATTTCAAAACGATCTGCTTTTGAAAGTTTAAATATACCAGGAAGTTTTACCATGTTTGGTAATGATACGAATGACTTACCAATGTTTGAAGTAGCTGAAACTAATTTTGTTGTTGGAAATTTAGTTTCAGATATCAAAAATGCTACTTACATCACTCAAACGGAAGTTCCATCAGCTATTCTAAGTCTTATCTAAAGTTAAAAAGCTCTAAAGCAACTATTTTTGCTTTAGAGCTTTTTCTTATCTTTTTGAAATAGATGATTTTTCACTACTTAAAAAAGTACTTCTAATGTTTAACATTTGAGAAATTCTTTCTTCTGCTAAATGATTCGCTGCTTCCATTGTTGTAATTTGTTGTTCTTTAGCAATAGTAAAGATTCGTCCCATTTGTTCATAAATATTTTTCACTTTTTTTATTGCTCGTTCTTCATTGTAACCACCTAGTTCATCTGCTACATTAATAACTCCACCGCTATTAACTATAAAATCAGGTGCATAAAGAATACCAAGTTCATCTAGCATTTTACCGTGTTTTTTACCCTCAGCTAATTGGTTGTTTGCTGAGCCGCAAATTGCTTTAACCTTTAATTTAGGAATCGTGTCATCATTTAAAATAGCTCCCAATGCACACGGTGAGAAGATATCTGCTTCAACTTCATAAATTTCATTTACTCCAACACTCTGAGCACCAAAATCATTAACAACTCGATTAACAGCTTCCTGATTAATATCAGTTACAATTAATTTTCCACCTTCTTCATGGATTAAACGACATAATTCATAAGCTACATTACCAACACCTTGGACACTTATTGTTAACCCTTCTAAAGAATCTGTTCCAAAAACTTCTTTGGCAGTTCTTTTCATAGAATAATAAATACCAAGTGCCGTTTTAGGGCTTGGATTACCAGATGCTCCGGCACTTGCTGTACTTCCAGTTACATAATCTGTTTCTAAGTACATATAGTTCATATCTTCTTCTGTTGTTCCAACATCCTCAGCAATAATGTAGCGACCGTTTAGACTTTCAACGTAACGTCCCATTGCTCTAAACAACGCTTCACTTTTATCTTTTTTAGGGTCTCCAATAATAACAGATTTCCCTCCACCGATGTTTAATCCAGCTGCAGCATTTTTATAAGTCATTCCTTTAGATAGTCTTAATACATCTCTAAGCGCTTCTTCTTCTGTTTCATAAGGCCACATTCTACAACCGCCTAAAGCAGGTCCTAGGGTTGTATCGTGAATCGCAATAATTCCTTTCAAACCAGATTCTTTATCCTGACAAAAAATAACTTGTTCGTAATTATAAAGTTCCATTTCTTTAAATAAATCCATTTGAATTCCTCCTTATAGAAAAGCTTTAAGAAAACGCTTTCTATTTTAATTTTAGCATGCTTATGTTTTTTGAACAAATAGAGATTTCCTTATTCTCATGTTATTTTAATTAAAAAAAGCAACTCTTAATGAGATGCTTTTTTAGTATATTTTTTAAAACCTAAGATTAAACCTATGAGTAAAATTAGGAAAAAAACAGTAAAGACATAAAAAGGAAAATACAAATCTGATGAGCCACCTATTTTAGAAATGATACTCATCAACACTGGTGCAATTAAAACGCCAATGTTACAACCTAAGAAAATGAATGAAGTTAACATTCTTGTACTGATTCCTTTTGCAATTTGCTCAATATGATTAAACAGAAAAGGCAATACCCATGCCACAGGTATACTTGAAATCAGTAAACCTACAACTAATAAGATAAAAGACATGCGACCTACTGCAATTAATAAATTAGCTAACATATTAATAAATACTGCTACATATAGAATACGGTGCTCTATTCTTGAAGTAATTTGCTGGAATAAAAATCCTGACAAAATACCTAGAACTGGCATTAAGCCTAGATAAAAAGATGCGTTATAATCTAATCCCTTAATATCTACTGCAAGTCCTGGAAATCTTACTGCAATGGCAATGCTATTCATTACCATGACTGATGCAAATAAAACAGAACCAATAGATAATAAACTAGGGCGAATTTTTTCCTTAACCTCTTCTTCCTCGTTTTCTACCTCAGGGACCACAAAATAAAATAATAGCGCTATTGGTAAAGCAAATAGATAAATCAAATAAGAATAAGACCAACCAAAAGTTAGTAGAAATCCTGATAAAAAGGTTAAAAGCATCTGGCCAATACTCTCCATTGAATTTCTCATTCCAAGTAGATTCATTCGCTGTTTACCAGTAAATAATTCATTGATGTAATTAACCGATGAAGAATTGTAGCAACCTAAACCAGCCCCTAAAATTAATCGGCTGAATAAAATCAAATAGTAATTATTTGAAGCAATAACAGGCAATGTTCCGCCTATTGCTACTAGAACTAAACCGAATAAAACTAGTCGTTTCATCCCCATTTTTTTGATTAATACATTTGAAAAAAGTACAAATAAAAATACAGTTAGACTAGGTATCGTTCCTAATAACTCACTTTGCGTTTGTGTCAAAGATAATTGTTCTTTAATAAAAGGCAATGTTCCATTGATTGCCATCCCACTAGTTAAGATTAATGAAATAGATAAAACAGCATAAGGCGTAATTTTACTAACTTTTTGCGACATACTAGGCCAACTTTCTCATTCAGAAATTTATAATAGTTAATTTTTATTTCGTAAAACAGTCAAATCAACTTTACCATAATCATTTTAGATACGCATCTTCTTTTGGCGCATTATGTTAAGAAAAAAAGGAGGTTTTCTTAATAAATTTGAAAAAGATTAATTTTTATTAAAAATATACATTTTAAAAAAAGTATCTCTTGGAAACACTCGTCACTTAATGATTGTTATGTTAAACTTAAACTTGATTTAAAAGGAGTGTTTTTAATTACATGATAAATAAATTTAAATTAATTGATTTTAAAATTTTAATTCCCTATATAATTCTTAATATCACTGGTATTATTATGATTTTTAGTGCTAGTTCATATAATCTTGATCAAAAAGGTATGAGTTCTATTTCGATAGCATCAAAACAATTATTTTTCTTTGTGGTTTCAATTATTATGATAACTATCATTTACAGAACAAACTTAAAAATATATCAAACCTCGTTCTTTAACAAAATGATAATCGGAGCTTCTGCGACTATCTTAATTGCAACCTCAGTTCTTGGTCTTGGTGAAACAATTGGTGGTGCCCAGAGATGGATTGATATTGGACCAATTCGAATTCAACCTTCAGAGTTTATAATGGTTACTATTATTATTTACTCTTCCTATATTTTTTCTATCCGGCAAAATCGAATTGGAACTCACTTTAAGGAAACAGTCTTAGCACCTAGTATTATTGTAGGAGTCTTAATTTTATTAGTTTTTATTCAACCCAACGTTGGTGGTGCAGCTATCTTAACAATGATTTTTTTAGTCATTTTACTTTCAAGTGGAATTCCTTATTTATACATGGTGGTTGGAGGGATTATCACTGGATTCTTTGCCTTTATCATGACTCAATTAGTCATGTTTAAAGATGGTTGGCTAATCCCTGGTAAATTTGCTCACGTTTATGACCGTTTTTCTGTTGTTAAAGATCCTTTCTCAGACCAACTAGGAAATGGCTTCCAGTTAGTTAATTCATATTATGCCATTTATAATGGTGGTTGGCTTGGGTTAGGTCTTGGCCAAAGTATTCAGAAAAAAGGCTTTTTACCAGTTGCAGAAACAGACTTTATTTTCTCTGTAACTATCGAAGAACTTGGTTTATTAAGATCATTTCTTATCTTAGGACTTTTATTATTTCTAATTTTAAGAATATTTGCTATTGGTATTCAAGCATCTTCAAGTTTTAATTCTTTAATTGCCATTGGTACTGGTTCAGCGATTTTAATTCAAGTCTTTGTTAACTTAGGTGGGATTTTAGGATTTATTCCAATGACAGGTGTACCTTTTCCATTTATGAGTTACGGAGGTTCAAACTTATTAACGCTATCCATATTAATTGGTTTAGTTTTAAATATTAGTGCAGATGAAAAAAGAAGAAAAATATATACACTTGCTTTAACAATGAGTTAATTTCAGAGGCTGACCAAAACGTCAGCCTCTTTTATTTTTTAAAATAAAAAATCTTTTCTCTTGCTATGGTACGCGTTTCATACTTTATGATGCAGCTACATTAAACAAAACAAGAAGGAGAGATTCACATGACAGACATTTATGGATTAGTAGAGGTAAGCCGCGGACTGGATTTAGCATTTTATTTTGTTACTATTGAATTAGAGGAACAAGTTTTATATTTGAAAGATCGTACCAATGGAAAGAAACCTTTGAATATGATGATTCCTTTATCTGAAATGGAAGATTTTAGAACCCACACAGTTTTTTCAACTGAAGAAATTTCATTTAATTATCAAGATGTAAGTTACAAATTTGTAGAGTATGGTAATCAAACAATCACTCTTTTTGGTAAACTACTAGAAAGAAATATGTTAGCATTAGTTAATTAAAGGAGAATTTTCAAATGAGTATTAGAAAGATCGCAAAAGAAGCTCAGGTTTCAACAACAACTGTTTCAAGGGTTATTAATAATCATCCTTACGTCTCTGAAGAACTAAGACAACGAGTTTTAGATGTTATGGAAAAAATAGATTATACGCCAAATCGAAACGCAGTAAATTTAAGTAATGGAGAAAGTAATATAATTGGTCTTGTTGTTCCCTATACGAGAAACTCTTGTTACGACCAATTAGTTGAAGGTGTTTTAGAAGAAGCAACTAAACAAGATAAAAAAATTTTGATGCTTCCTACTTATTTCAATAAAGAACTTGAAAAAGATTACTATACATTACTTCGGGATAAAACAGTTGATGGTATAATTGTGACTTCCAAAACTCATGATGACAATTTCCTAAAGGATCTTAGTCAGTACGGACCAATTGTTACGACTGAGAAGACGACGGTTGATAGTATTCCAGCTGTTTATCCTGATAGAGAATCCATGTATCACGAAGTCTTTTCTCATATTTCTAACTTAAAAGATGTGACACATATTTTTATGACAGTTAACCGAACAGAAGAAACTAGTTTAAGTACAAAAATTAAAACCTCAATTTTTAAATCTTATTTTCCAAATCAAAAAATTGAAGAAACATTAATTCCTTATATTTTTAACTATACGGACGGTTATAATTTGGCAAAAAAACTATTTAATACGTATCAAGAAAAAATGGTGATTTACTGTAACGGTGATGAAATTGCAGCTGGTATTTTCCAAGCTGCTAAAGAAAATGGTTTTACTCTAAACCAAGACTACTACTTAATTGGTGAGGATAATCAATTAATCGGTCTTACTCTAGGTATTAACACCGTTGATTTTAATTTAAGAGAGATTGGTAGACAGTCAGTTACTCATTTATTACATCACAATACAGGCCATGAAAAATTAGCTTGCCAGTTTATTAAAAGATAAAAAGAGAAGGAAATGTGACAAAAACAAGTCATATTCCCTTCTCTTTATTTCATCTTAATCTGAAATACAAATTCTTTAGTTTCATTATCTAAATCAAAATGGTACGGATATTGATATTGCTCTAATAAAGAAACAACAATATATAAACCTAAACCATGACTTTTAGCATATTCCTCCTCCTCTACATCATAAGAAATAAAAGGATCTGCAATTGATTTTAAATCCATTTTCTCAATATGGTTTACATGGTTACTAATTTGCCAAACATGATTGTTACTTAATATAGAAATTTTCTTTTTAGGTGGACTGTACTTTACACTATTACCAATTAAATTAGAAATAATTTTTTGGAGAGCTCTTTCTGGAATTTTTACCTTTTGTTCTTTACCTTGACTTACTACCAATTCTATTTCCTTATCTTGAATCATATACTCATAAACTTCTAAGACATCAAGGGTTAGTTTATTAATATCAGTTTCTCCTGAAAAAACTGTTTCCTCAAGTCTTGATACTTCTAACATTTCATTTACTAATCGACTCATACTTTGAAGCCGATTGTAACAAAGACTTAAATGATAGACTTGATCTTCATAACCTTCAATATTTTCTATCATACCTGAGAGAGTTGTCATCATAGCCATAATAGGTGTTTTAAGTTCATGGGTTGCTCCTCTCATAAAAATTTGTCGGTCTTCTTCTAATTTTTTAACTCGATTCATTTCAATATTAAGTTGTGCCATTGTTTGTTGTAATTCTTGATACATAAAGTAAACATTATTTTTTAATTCTTGAATCTCATCACCTGGTTGACTTACGTACTCTTTACTGACGGAGCTTGTAGACATCTCGTGTACAAGTAAGTTTAATTTATTAATTTTAGCGACAAAATACCTAGAATAAATCCATGAGATACCAAAAGAAACGATAATCCCGATTAACACAAAATAAGGTGTTGTATCTATTAAAATACTTTTTATTTCTTTTGAATTAACCACAACAGGATAATACACATCTAGAGATAACCATATATTTTTATAAAGGATTCTTTTGCTTGTACTTAAACTAGAATTTCCATTTTCAAAACTATTAATTGAGGTTGCTGGACCAATTTGAATCACATTACTCAGCGTAGAACTTTCTGTAGCTGTTGTTGATAAAGCATTCGAATAATTGGGGTAAATTAGTTCGTTATTAGATGAAATAAAAATCGAATATCCCTCAAGCGAATATTGATTTAATTTTTCTTCATTAATTCCGTTTTTCTCAATTTCTTCAACAATTTGATTAACCGTTTTATCAAATTTCTTTTGTTGGTTATTTTCTAAAAATTTAGTAGCAAAAGTTGAATAGACTAAAAAGAAAATAATTAATGTAGCTATCAAAGTTAAGGTTGTAATAAACCAAGTTTTCCAATACAAAGGTAGGCTTTGAATTTGTTTTTTTATTTTGATATATAGTTTTTGACTCATAAACGCTCTACCTTATATCCAATTCCTTTAATCGTTTTAATAAAATCAATTGGAATTTTCTTTCTGATATTTTTTATGTGGACATCTATATTTCGACTATCTCCAAAATAATCATATCCCCATATAAGAGTTAATAATTCTTCTCTAGAGTATACTTTTCCTGGATTTAATAGCATTGTTTGTAAAATCTCAAATTCTTTAGCAGTTAATTCAACTATTTCGTTATCAAAAAAGACTTCGTAATTATTAAGAACTAATTTTATTTGAAGATATTCTATCTTTTCTTTTTGCTCACCGTAAACACGTCTAAGAAGTGAAGCAATCTTATGAACTAAAATATTCATAGAAAATGGTTTTACAACATAATCATCAACACTTTGTTCAAAGGCATCCAGTTGAATCAACTCATCATCTAAGGCACTAATAATTAATATAGGAATATCCGAGGTTTGTCTTATTTTTTTTAAAACTTGCTCGCCGTTTATACCCGGTAGCATCATGTCTAGTAATATCAAATGAAACTCACTATTCTTGAATGCTTCTAATCCTTCTTCACCACTTAAAACAGAGGTAACACCATAGCCTTCTCTAATTAAAAAATTTGTCATGGCTTGAGCAATTACTTTCTCATCTTCTATTAATAATATTTGATAATCCATAAGAAAACTCCCTACTTACACTATATATTTCATTTATTATACCATTGTTTGATATGCTTTTAATAACCTAAACTAACATTTACTGTCACTGTGTACTCTAAAGGTAGGAACGTATTTGATGTATCCATACTAACTATCTCGCCTTTTGGAGCATCAGAATTCACATAATTTACAACATAATAAATATTAGCTCCTTTTGATCTAAATTTATCATAAAAGTATTTTTGTAATTCTCCCTCATTTTGCCCTGATAAATCTTTTAAATAAGGTTTTCCCGCAGAGTACATGACTTTAATACTTAAGTCATCTTCTTCAGTTAATTCTGTTTCAGCTTCTAAAGATTGGCTAAGTAGTTCACCATAAGGAATATCTAAATTAAATCTTTCTTCTACTGTGACTTGCAACTTTCCTTGAGTCATAGCATTTTCTTTCGTTAAATTAGCAAAATTAGGTACTTTGACTCCTTTTCCAGCTGAAATATTAACAGTTAGTTTTGTTTTTTTAGCTATTTTCTCTTTCTCTTTAATGGATTGTTCAACAACTTGACCAAGCGGAATTGACTCTGAACTAACTTTTTTTATTTCAAGTTCTACTTCATTTTTTTTAGCCCAGTTTTCTATTTCTAATTGAGTTTTCCCTTTGAAATCTGGAACAGATATATCTTTTTGATAAACTTCTTTCCCTTTTGAAAATATTAATTTCCCGCTATCTTTACGGCTAAAATTTTCTCGGTCTACACCTTCTGAAAGCTCTTCTCTAAGAAATGAACCTTTAGGAGCTGTTTCGCTATATTCATCAACAACAACCATACTTTCTAATTGCTCTTTCTTAATCCATTTTTCTACATCTGATTGTTTCATCTCTTTAAAATTAGGTAAGGTGATTTTATCATCTGGATTAGCCCCTTTACTAACAAAAAAAGTTACACTACTCCCTTTTTTTATTTTTTTCTTCTCTTTTTTAGATTGTTTAATAATACTATTAACTTCTATTTTTTCATTAAACTCATCCTCTGTACTCACTTTTATTTTATACTGAGTCGCCCATTTTTGAGCGTCACTCAAACTCTTCCCTTTAAAATTAGGCATTGTTACATAGCTAACTTGATAATAGGTTAGTCCACTAACAGCTAATAGAACAATAGTCAGTAAAATTAAAATCAGTTTCTGTCGTTTCTTTTTCTTAAGGTATTCTGGGTCTAGTTCTGTTTCTTCATTTTCATACTTTTTATTCTGCGAGACTCTTCTCTGTTTTTCTTCTACAACATTATCAGAATTTTTTTCCATTTTATTTGAATCAAAATTAGATAAAAAATCACTCATAACTAGCTAATTTCCCTTCTTTTAAATAAAATATTTCATCTGAAAGAGCAGCTACTTCTTGAGAATGCGTGACAACAATGACACATTTTTGATGAATATGAGCTAACTCTTTAAAAATAGAAACTATCTCTCCAGCCATTCCCTCATCTAAGTTACCTGTTGGCTCATCTGCTAAAATAATATCAACATTCGTTGCTAAAGCTCTTGCGATTGCTACCCGTTGTTGTTCTCCACCAGATAGATGTGTTACAATTCGGTCTGCCTTACCTTTAACAATTCCAATATAATCAAGCAAGTTATAAGCTACTGATTTTTTATCTTTTGGTAGTTTATTATCTGTAATTGACATTGGGAGTAATACGTTCTCCACTGCAGTCATGTAAGGAATTAGATTATAACTTTGAAAAATAATACCAATCTTATTTCGTCTATATTCTTCATAACCAATTCGCTTTATATCTTCATTTTCAAAAAGAACTTGTCCCTTTTTCGGTTCATCTAAGGCACTAATAAGAGAGAGATAAGTTGTTTTACCAGAGCCTGATTCTCCAATGATTGTATAAAATTTTCCTTTTTCAAAAGTACTATCAATTTCTTTTAGAATCATCCTTCTACGATCCCCATCTTGATAGTAATAATCTAAGTCGTTTGTTTTTAAAATAGCCATTATTAGCTTCCTTCTTTCTATAACATTATTTTTTTAGGATTAAGTCGCATTAAGTAGCCCATAGGCACAATAGTTGCCCCTAGAATTGTTCCGATTCCTAAAGAGAAAAATGTCATTAAGTAACTTGGTGTTAAATTAACCTTATAAGCTTCTGAAACATCTTCTTCTGTTACTTTAGTTTTTTCTCCTGGGTCACTTAAAAACATTGTTCCCATTTCATTTGACTCTTTCTCCATTTGCGCCTCTATTTGGCTTTGAACCATTGAGTTTGACAAACTACTTGCCAACATATTCCCACTAAAAACAGATAACCCCAAAGCTAAAATAGCTATAGTAATTACTTCGAAAATAATTTGTCCGATAACACGTGCTCTTTTTTCACCTAAGGACAGATAAACACCAAATTCATGTTTTCTATCACGTAGAAACAGCAAAACAACTAGACTTACAATTAATAAAGAAGCACCTATTGCAGCAATCAACACATAAGTTGATAATTTTTCCATTGATTTTATTGGAGCGGCAATCGAATCGTATTCGTCTGTAGAACTATTTAACTTATACGGACTTGGGATTAATTTTTCTATTTCACTTTTGAAAGAGTCACTCATTTCAGGATTTTTTAATATATAAACTGGACTATACATTTCATCTTGGTTACCTTGCATTTCTTCAGGTAATATTTTTGAGAACTCTGTATTTTGAAAATCAGTTTCACCTTTAGCAACTAGATTGGGGACATACATGGTATTTTGATACATGGTATTAAAGAAATCCATTTGCATATTGCCATCTTCATCTTTTTCTCCTTCTTTTGGCTCAACATTTGTAGGTTCAAAGATTCCAATAACTTCTAATACTAAATCTCTTGACGTGTTTGGTTCACTATTTTCTGAATAGCCACTAGAATAATCGTAAATTTCATTAGGTAAAACTATTTTATCTCCAACTTTAAGATTGTTTTCATCTGCTACTTTTTTAGAAATTATTGTTACTTTATTTCCTTTTTCAATCTCTTCATTAGTAAATACTCGGCCATCAATCAATTGTGCTTTTTTTTCATTAAAATCAAGTACTTCATTATATTGAACACCTTTTAACGTAAAATCTGAACCGCCACTGCCACCACCTGCAACTGAGCTCATTACAGCATTTCCTTCTTTTTCAGATACAAAGGGTTTTAGATCTCCTTTTCCCATCATGACTGACAAATTATAATCGTAATATTTAACATATTCAGAATTTCCAATTTTATTAATAAGTTCAGTATCTAATCCTTTTACTCGATACTTATCATCTTTTTGAAATTCTTTTTCTACTTTTTTAAAATCTAAATCGATTGTTGCTTTACTTCCTAGTTGATGCTTAATCACTTTTTCTACATTACTACTTGCCTGTCTAATTGAAACAGCTCCTGCCATAACATTTCCTAAAATAAAAATAACCGTAAATAAAATGATTGCTTTGCCTTTTCTTCTAGTGAGACTTAGCCAGCCTCTTTTAATAAAATTCATGAGTTTGTTCCTCCTAATTACTTGATATGAGTAATCTACCAATCCAATATGAAGTTAATGTAAAGCTAACGTAAGCACTAAATGAAAAAATAGTTTGATATTCAAACTATTTCTCTGTTAATTTTCACAAAAAAAATATATAATAGATTTAGTCATAATTTAGGAGAGTGATATAGTGAATACATTATTAAAAGGTAAAAAAATTGTTTTAATGGGTGTTGTCAATAAATCAAGTATTGCATGGGGATGTGCCCTAGCACTTAAAAAATGTGGAGCAGAAGTTATCTACACATATCAAAATGATCGTGTCAAAAAACAATTAGATCGATTAATCGACGAAAATGATGCCACAGTAGAATGTGACGTTGCCGCTGATGATAATATAGAAAAAGCATTTATTGAAATCAAAGAACGATTTGGTAACATTGATGGCGTTATCCACTCAATTGCTTTTGCACCAAAAGAAGCACTTGAAGGAGATATTACAGATGCCCCTCGCGAAAGTTTTAGTATTGCTCATGAAATTAGCTCATTTTCATTAATCGCAGTAGCTCGTGAAGCTCGTAAAATTTTAAATCCAGGAAGTAGCATTACAACTTTAACTTATATTGGCTCAAGTCGTGCCGTTAGCAATTATAATATTATGGGATTAGCAAAAGCTTCATTAGAAGCTTCAGTTCGTTATTTAGCACATGATTTAGCTGAGCAAGATATTCGTGTGAATGCTGTTTCTTCAGGTGCTATTAAAACACTTGCTTCATCTGGGATTAAAGGGTTCCGTGAACTTCTAGATGATGCTGCAACTAGAACACCTGCTGGTAAACAAGTAACGATTGAAGAAGTTGGTAACACAGTTGCCTTCTTAATGAGTGATTTATCAACTGGTATTACTGGTGATTTAATTTATGTAGATAAAGGAACACACTTATCATAATGAAAACAGAGGTTGTCGCAGCAAATCAAAAAGAGGTCGACTTTTAGTCAACCTCTTTTCTTTTAACTATTTTGTTTTAACTTGACCTATCAAATCATTAGCATTCACATTTGATTGCATATTAAGAGACATGTCAGCTACTTTATCTTGATTTGTGAAGACAACAATAACATCACTTTGTTTATTGGCTCCTTCTAAAGCTTTTAAATCAACGTGACAAAGTTTTGTTCCTTTAGAAACTTTATCCCCTTCATTGACAAATACTTCAAAAGGTTCACCTTTTAAGTTAACTGTATCAATACCAACATGAACTAAGACTTCAAGCCCATGAACAGTTTTAATACCATAAGCATGTTTTGTTGGGAAGATACTTGTTACAACACCATCAACTGGTGAATAAATATCACCAGTTTCAGGAATTATTGCAAAACCATCACCCATCATTTTTGCTGAGAATACATCATCTGATACTTCTGTAATCGGAATAATTTTCCCAGTTGCTACTGCATAAATTGTATTTTCTTTGTTATCACTTGCAGTTAATCCACCAGCTTGATGAATTTTACTTAATTCATCTGCCACAAATTGAACTTCAGTTCCAACAATAATTTGAATATTCTTACCATCAATTACTTTAACGCCTGGAACTCCCGTTGCTTTAATTTTGTTTGTATCAATACGACTTGTGTCATTAACTGCTAAACGTAAACGAGTTGTACAATTATCAACAGTTTGTAAGTTGGCTGCACCACCTAAGTTTTCATATAACTTAGCTGCTAACACTGCAAATTTATCAGAGCCACTACCTGAAACATCAGCTACATCTTCAAGACTAACTTCTTCACGTCCTGGTGTCATTAAATTAAATTTCTTAATCACAAACATAAACGTTACATAATAAACAACTGCCATTACTAAACCAAATAATAATAACATGTATGGTTTGTTAGCGATTGGCACACGTAAACTTAAAATAAAATCAATAAATCCTGCACTAAAGTTAAATCCTGCT
Organism: Vagococcus fluvialis; assembly: GCF_003337315.1. Lineage (GTDB taxonomy): Bacteria > Bacillota > Bacilli > Lactobacillales > Vagococcaceae > Vagococcus > Vagococcus fluvialis. Next base: position 204,743 of record NZ_QPJV01000001.1, read on the forward strand.
GTCCAATGGAATGTTGCTGCAACAAACATTGAAATACCTGTTAAAGCTGCATGAACAACATATAATGGCCAAGCCACAAACATAAATGAAAATTCTAAAGGTTCTGTTACACCTGTAAAAAATGAAGCGAAAGCTGCAGCCATCATTAATGAAGCTGTTGCTTTTTTATTTTCAGGACGAGCACATTGATAAATTGCTAAAGCTCCTGCTGGTAAACCAAACATCATTACTGGGAAGAAACCAGCTTGATACATACCAGTTACACCTTTAACACCCTCACTTGCCCAGAATTTACCAATATCATCAATTCCAGCAATATTAAACCAAAATACGTTATTTAGTGCGTGGTGTAAACCTGTAGGAATTAATAAACGGTTAAAGAATCCGTAAAGACCAGCTCCAAGTGCACCTAAACCAGAAATACTTTCGCCAAATGCTACTAAAGCATTATAAACTGGAGGCCACACAAAGATTAAACCTGCTGATACAACAAGCATAACTGCCGCTGTTACAATCGGAACTGAACGTTTACCACTAAAGAATGACAACGCCATTGGTAATTTTACATTGTTAAAACGGTTATACATCTCAGCAGCAATTAAACCTGCTAAAATACCGATAAATACGTTTTTGTTATTAATTGCTTGGAAAGCAATATTAACATTTTCAACATCAACTTTTGTAAACATCGCTACTGTAGCTGGTGCTAATAATTGCATTGGTACTAAAAAGGCAATCAAACCTGCTAAAGCTGATGAACCATCTTTGTCTTTTGACATCCCTAAAGCTAAACCAACTGCAAATAAAATACCTAAATTATCTAAAATAGTTGCTCCTGCTTTAATTAAGAAGGCTGCAAAAATACTATTTCCGCCCCATCCACTTGGGTCGATCCAGTAACCAATTCCCATAAACAAAGCCGCTACTGGTAATGTTGCTACTGGCAACATTAAAGAGCGTCCCATTCTTTGCATATATGCTTTCATGTGTTATTCTCCCTTTTCCATATGCTCCGAAGCTAATCTTAATCTTTCAATGTGAATGGCCAAATAACCTAGCTCTTCACCTGTAATAGACAATTGATAAGTCTTCATCAGCAAAACTCTAATTTTTTTAGCAATGTTATAACTCTCAGGATATTTTCCTTTTACCATTTCAAGAATTTCTTCATCAAGTACTGCATATTGATTACTCTCAAAACGATGAAGTAATAATCTTAAATGATTAGCTAATCTTGAATAGTTTAATAACATCTCTTTTGAGTGAATATTCACTCCCAGTTCATTCTCGATTAATTGAATGATGGCTGAGACAATTGTAACTTCACGAATACTTTTATTATTATTCGAATGACCACTTCTCGAACTATGAATATGAATCGCAATATATCCAGCTTCATCATAGGTATAAGGTACATTAAGAGAATTATTCAAATACTCTACCGCCCACTGAGCAATGGCAAATTCCTCATTGTACAAGACCTCAATTTCTCTAAGTAATTTATTTCTTATTAAAATTCCATTTGAAATGTTTTCAGCAGAAAAAGATAAATGATCTGATAAAGCTATTAATAGGTGATCACTTAATTTTTCCATTAGGACTGTTTCTGCATAATCAATTATTTCCTCAGCTGCGAAAAAGAATTTTTCTTCTATTTGACTTAGCAAAGTTTGCAATTTTTGTTGCCCTTCTGCTTCCATTACAAATAAACGCTCAACTTGTTTTTGAAAAATTAAATCATTTTTCTTCTTGTTAAAACCAATACCTTTTCCAACAGCTACTTTTTCTTGTTCTTCGTCAAGAACTAGAACAGCATTTTGATTTAATACTTTTATAATTTTCATAACGACTCCTCTTCTTAAGAAGGGTTTCATGCTTTAAACAACAAAAAAGCATGGAACAATCTTAATAGGATGCACTTATCCCACCAAAATTCTTCCATGCCTAGTATTATCTAGTCACATGAAACTATTATTAATAATAAATTCATCTTAACCACATAAGTTAAAATTGTCAACCTTATAAAAAACATTTTTTATTTAATGGTCTTTTATAAAACTATTAAAACCTAATAAATCAATATTTTAATCTATTAATTTTTTGTTGCTTTTTCTAATATTTTTAGTGTTTTATTTTCTAAATCCATTTCTGCCAGTACTCCTAAAGGTAATGTCCATTTAGGTTCTGTATGACCAAAACTAGCACTATAAAATACTGGTAAATTCTTCAAATTAAACTCTTTTAATACTTTTAAAATCACTTCTTGATACTCGTCAAAGTACTTATTATCCATTGGTTTACCAAAGACAATCCCATTTATTAATTGTAAATTCCCCATAACACCCATGGTTCTAAGTTCTATTTCAACAAAACTTGGTTCAGGTGTTAATTCCGAAGTTTCTAATAAAAGGATGGCTTCTTGAAATAATTCTTTTTTTGGATATAGTTCTGTACCTCTTAGCATTGATAAAACCTCTAAACAACCACCCATTAGTTTTCCTGAAATCTTTTGACTACCTTGAAGCACAATAAGTTCCTCATTGACTTGTAATTTTCTGCGTTTATCTTTATTCGAAAAATCCCAGGCTAAAAATTCACTAGTCCATTCTTTTCTATGAGGATATGTATAATTGGCATTATTTTTTATTAGTACTTCCTCAAAAACTTCGCGAGTAAAATCAAAAACACCACCATTTTCAGCAAAATCAGTTAAAATTGCTGGTCCATAAAACGAAACAACTCCTGCCTGTTGAAACATCTGGTGAACAGAGGTAGCATCTGAATAACCAATAAAGATTTTCGGGTTATTCTTAATCACTTCTAAATCAACGAACTCAAATAAACGATAACTCTCAATGCCTCCAATAGTCGCAATAATCCCTTTAATCCTTTTGTCTAGTAAAGCTTGATGTAAATCATCAGCGCTTTTTTAGGGTTATGATAAACAATATCTGAACCAGCCAATGTCAAAGGATATTCGACAACTTTAAAGCCTATCTCTTCTAATTGTTTTTTTCCTTGTTCGTAACGCCATAAAATATCTTTATCTCCCGCCATGCCACTTGAAAGAGATAGTGCCGCTATTCTATCGCCTTTTTTCAAAGAATTAGGTTTTATCATTTATAAACCTCCTACTTATTTAAAAATTTATCTAATCGATCTAATGCTTTTTCCAAATCATTAATAGAGTAGGCATAGGAACAACGAATGAACCCTTCTCCACTAACTCCAAAAGCACTTCCAGGTACTACAGCCAATCTATTTCCCATTAGTAATTCCTCACAAAAAACTTCTGATGTTTTTCCAGTTGATTTAATAGAAGGAAAAGCATAAAAAGCCCCTTCTGGTTTTTGACACATAAGACCTAATTCATTTAGAGATTTAACTAAGTAATCTCGACGTTGCATGTATTTTTCTTTCATAAATTCTACATAAGGTTGAGTGTTTTTTAGCGCTTCAATAGCTGCATACTGAGCAATAGTTGGAGCACTCATCATCGTATACTGCTGAATTTTAATCATTACTTCTAAAAATTCTTTAGGGGCACAGACATAACCTAGTCGCCAACCTGTCATTGAGAATCCTTTAGAAAAGCCTGAAATAACTATGCTCCTGTTTTTCATATTTTCCAGGCCTGCTAAAGAAATAAAATCCCCCTCATAAACTAATTCTGAATAAATTTCATCTAGGATTGCCACTAAATCATGAGTTTCAATTATATTTGCTAATGACTGTAACTCTTCCTTATTTAACGTCACTCCTGTTGGGTTATTAGGTGTACAAATTAAAATAGCTTTCGTTTTATCTGTAATAGCTTTCTCAAGAGCTACTAAATTAATTCTTAAGGTTTCTTTATCAGCTGGAACAACCACTGCTTTTCCACCAGCTAACTCGATCAGAGGTTTATACGCCACATAAGTTGGTTCAATGATAATAACTTCGTCCTCAAAATTAACAATACTTCGTAAAGCAATATCTAAAGCGTGACTTGAACCTGCTGTAACAATTATTTCAGATTCTGGTTGATATAAAACATTATTTTTTTGAAGTAAGTAACCTGATAATAATTCTCTTAGCTCAAGTAGCCCAGCATTTGGTGTATAAGAAGTAGCTCCTGCCCTTAATTTTGAGATTGCTTCATCACGAACACTTTGAGCTGTTTTAAAATCAGGTTCTCCTACACCTAGTGAAACGACATCATCCATCTCATTTGCTAAAGAAAAAAAGCGCCTAATACCTGATGATTCAATATTTTTTCCTATGTCAGATAATTGATCTCTCATAAAGTCACCTTCACTAAACGTTGATCTTTCTTTCCGTCAACTAAAATATTACGATCATGTTTATATTTCTTCATAATAAAATTAGTTGCTGTTTCTTGAATAGAATCCAAGCTAGCTAATTGACCTGACACAAATTTCGAAATATCATTCATTGATTTGCCTTTAACAACTAAAGATAGGTCATAAGTTCCTGAAATTAAGTAGACTGAATCAACTTCTTCGTACTCACTAATTCGTTGAGCAAGCTCATCAAATCCAAACCCATTTTTAGGCGTAACTTTCAAGTCAATACGCGCCATTACCCGTTCTTCATTATCAATTTTATCCCAATCAATTGTAAAACTGCCTTTAAACAAAACCTCTTTTTCTATCAAACCATTCATCATTTCCATTATAGTTTCAACTGATTTATTTGTAATTTTCGAAATTGCTTCAACTGAAATACCATAATTTGTTTCCAATAAATTTAAGACTTCTAATTCTAATGTAGATAATTTCATATAAAACTTCCTCTCATTTTTCATTATAGATACAGATATCATCTGTACCCTTTTTTTAGGTAAGTTATACTGTACAGATAAGATGATAATAGCTATAATACGGTTACTTGTAAATTCTTTTTTTAGCACTCTGTACCCATACAGAAAAATGGAGGTTCTTATGTTATACAAACAAATTGCTGAGCAACTAAAAAAATACATCCTAAACGAAAATTTAAAACCAGGTGATAAACTCCCTTCGATTCGTAACCTGACTAATCATTTCGAATGCAGTAAAAACACCATTATTTCTGCTTTAAAAAATTTAGAGGAAACTGGACTGATTTATGCTATACAAAAACAAGGTTACTTTGTTACTCAAGGTCCAGACATTGAAAATGAAAAGACTATTACTTTTGATTTTTTATCAGCTGAACCCAATATAGAAACACTCAATACTAAAAACCTACTTAGCTGTAGTGAAAAAATTAGTCATGATTTAAAAAATGTTCTACTTCCTTATGGTTCTCAAAACGGACTAGACAAACTAAGAGAACAGTTAGTTCCATATTTTCAAAATAACCAAGTCTTTACTAATAAAGAAAATATTGTTATTACAACTGGTTCGCAACAAAGTATTGATATTTTATTTAATATGCCCTTTTCCAATAAAAAAGAAAATATATTAATAGAACAACCAACTTACTTAGGTGCTCTTAATTCTGCAAAACTATCTGGAAAAGATGTATTAGGTATTACTATAAAAAACGGTGAAATTGATTTGAATCAATTAGAGTATATGTTTAAAAATAACAACATCAAACTTTTTTATACAGTCCCTAGATTTCACAATCCTCTTGGGTCTTCTTATTCAATAGAAACAAAAAAAAGAATTGTTGAGCTTGCTTATAAGTATGATGTTTATATTTTAGAGGATGATTATTTAGGCGAACTAGATTTAAATCCGAAAGCAGACCCTCTTTTTTCCTACGATACACATGACAAAGTCATTTATTTAAAAAGTTTTTCTAAGATTTTTCTACCTGGTTTAAGAATTGGGGCTGTCTGTTTGCCAAAATCATTACATGCTACTTTTATTTCATTTAAATTTGCAAGAGACATAGCAACGCCTGTCTTTTCTCAAGAAATTTTAGCTACATATATAGAAAATGGAATGTTTGAAAACCATATAAAACAAATTAAACCTTATTATGCCGAAAAAATGACTTATACTTTAAAATGTTGTAAAGAACTTTTACCACAAGGGATTACATTTACTACTCCAGAGACAGGCTTTTATTTTTCAATTAAATTACCTGACTACATCTCCTCAAGTGATTTAAAAACTACGCTTAAGTTAAAAAATGTTCTCGTTGAAGATGTCTCTAATATGTATTTATTCCATGACAAATCTACAGAGATAATTCGTTTAAGCATTGCTAAAATTAAACAAAAAGATATCTACCAAGGTATCTCTATTATTGCCAATGAAATCAGAAATCTAACTGAACAGAAAAAATCAGTCTTTAAAAACTGGGAGTTTTATTTATAACAAAAAAGCCTCTAAAAAAGAGGCTTTTTTGTTTATTACATATTAATGAACCCAATGTAATTTTTTCCTATACTATTATGATACTTTTTCATTTGAATTTATTTTTTTTATCCAACAATTACTAAGTTCATCCATAAATAATATTTCATTTATTAATAAATTATGTTCTAAATAGTCTATAATAACTTCCTTTTCTAAGGTATAGTCTAATACAACTACTAGACAATGTTTTTCAGTATCTTTTTTATACTCAATTAAATATGTTTTCCCATCAATCCAGTGCTCATCAATTTTATTACTATTTTCCCAAAACTCAGTTGGTCTATCAGGGTTTACAAAACATAAGCACTTCTCAGTTTTAGCCAATTGTAGAGACTTAATACTAATGATTGATTTTTTGAAATATTCTTTTATATCGCACTCTTTCTCTCCAGACGAATAAATAATTTCTCTCGAAAAATTATGTTCGTCCATCACTGTCGAAAAATATACTTTTTGTTTGTTAACGCTATATGGTATTATTCTAGTTTTTTCTTTAATCATTTCTATCACCTAATTCTGTATTCTATATATTATATCGGCTATTTAGGTAATAGTTTAAACAAATAAAAAAAGAGTAGACAAAAATGTCTACTTTTTTCGGTAAGTTAATGCCATTTGAATACAGATTTCTAACTCATTAATTGGTAATTCTTCGTGGTTTTTTAAAAGAATAGCTCTAGTTTTTGAAAATTCTAATGAGTCTGTAAACATCTCTCTCCATTGTTCTACTAAAGTTGTTTGGCAATGGACGAAAAAAGCTACATGATTCTCATCAAAGCGAGCAATTCTAATAGATGTTCCTATAGTTGAAGAAAGAGATAATTGCCCCCATTTTCTTTCAGCTTTAATCACTACAGAGAGTTTTTCTGCTACTCTTTCTATCAAATTGCTCATTTCTTGGAGTTTTTCTTTCTCGATATCGGTTTAAGTTGGATAATAATCCTCAATTTTAACAGTCATTCCACTCTTCCTTTCCGTATTATTTAAAAATAATATTCTAAAACAAGCTCATCATCAATCATTCGACCTGTATGTTTAAATCCAAGTGATACATATAGTTTTTCTGCTACAACGTTTTCTGGTTCAAAGCTTAATAATAGTTTTTGAGGTTGATATGTCTCATTTATTAGTATTAAAATTTGTTCCATAGCTTGTTTACCATAGCCACGTTTTTGGAATTTTTCATCAATTAGTAAACGACTAATCCAATATTCATTATCTTCAGGATCAAGACCATACATAATGAAACCTACCATTGTATCTTGGTCGTAAATAGCTAAGGGAGTATTCTCTGTAAAAATTTTAGCTTCTGCTAAAGAGAATGTTGTTGACGCGACAAAATCTTCCTTTTCTTCAGCCACTTCTAAGAACAAACACTCATCAAAATTTTCTCTCGTAATTTCTCTAAACTCAATCATTCATCTTACTCCTATTCTATAATTTAACTAACACGATATATTTTCTTTAATTCACAACGTTTCGAACCAAAAATATTTTGTAGTTCTTCCATAAATTTTGATTCATCAACTGTTTCCTCACAAATAAACAAATCAACTGCTGCATAATTGTGTTCTGGCCATGTGTGAATAGTAAAATGTGATTCTTTTAATACCATAACGCCACTCACTCCGTAGGGTTTAAATTGATGAAATTTTTCTTCTACAACATTTAGGTTGAATAGTTGTGACATGTGGTTCATTTTATCCCTCACATTATCAACACTTGTTAGTACTTCACTATTACATTCTTTTAAATCATATAAACTATGAAATCCTAGACGTTTACTTGTCTTATTTTTCTTTAAGCTTTTGGTATAAATATTTTCTGATGACTTCATGGTTTCGGTCATTTCACTTTTTTGTAAGACATACAAATTGCTAACATTCCCAATAATTGAACCACCTAAATAAGTATTAAAATTAGGTGTAATTTCAATAAAGTTAAGTCCTTTTAAGTTAATTTCCTTTTGTAAAAAACTTTGGATTTCTGGTGTTTTATGATTAAAAGAGACATACATCTTGCCATACTTACTTAGTAATTTCTCACCAAAATCTATAAAAGTTAATATTCCGTCTGGTGTGTAGGGTGGATCTGTAAACACAACATCAACTTTAATCAAGTCTGTTGTTTTTTCATTTCTAAAATCTTTTTTTACACATCTAATTGGTACTTCTTTTGACTGCTTTTCTTCAATAAAAGCTAATAGCTCAGTATCAATATCATAGACAGTTAAAAAATCTGTATTCTTGAAACCTATTTTTTCTAACGTCACTGATAAAAACAAGGAAACTAAATCATCATCCCCAACAAAAGCTATTTTTTTAGAAAATATCAATGGATCCACTAACATCATCTCTACTCGTTTTATGACAGTTTCCATAGTTGCATGGACTTGATCGAGTTCTCTTTTAACAGCTGGTCTTTCTTCAAAAATTTGTTTCAATGAGTCAGCTACTTGTTCTAAAAATTTAAGTCTTTCAAAATAGTTTTATACATTTCTTTATCTAATTGCTTATAATTCAATTGTGAGTCAACAAAAGCCTGCCCTTTTTCTGTTAGAAAGTAAAAACTTTCTCGTTTCATCCAGCCATTTTTTACCAGTTCTTTTTTAAAAGCTGTGGCAATTGGAACTGGAACTGACATTTTTTTTGCCAGCTCCTTAGTTGCAATTGTTTTATATAAATAGCTATAAACTAAGCCAATTTCTAAACATTCTATTGATTGGTTTATTCCTATGTCATTTTTTATTTTTTCTAATACATTCAAAACATTTTTCCGCCTTTCTTCTGTTAGCTAATAAATTTTTGTAAAGAGGTTTTAGTTAAATGGAAAGTTGCTCTTTCTAAAATATCTTCTCCAATATTCATTTTTTTAGCTAACCAAAAGCCATTACTTGCGCCCACTTCGTTCATAAGTAATTGATATAGGGGATTCAGTGTTTCTTTATCGAATGCCATTGCTGCTGTAATGAAATTTCTATCTTTAACGGCAAAGTCTTTTATTTCTCCGTAATGTGTAGATGCCAGTACAACTGCTTGTCTATTAACTAAACTCTCAAGCATCGCTGTAGCCAGTGCTGCTCCTTCAGTTGGTTCAGTCCCACTACCGATTTCGTCTACAAGAATTAATGATTTTTCATCTGCGATAGATAATATTTCTCTCATATTATTAATGTGACCTGAGAATGTACTCAATGCATTATCAAAATCTTGATAGTCACCAATATCTACTAAAATATGATCGAAAATACTAATATTGCTTGTTGAATCTGCTGGAATATATAGACCTATCATCGTCATTAAGGTTAGTAAGCCAACTGTTTTCAAGACAACTGTTTTACCTCCAGAATTTGAGCCTGTAATAACCAATCCTCTTTCTGTTTTTCCTAATTCGATTGAAAGAGGTACAGCTGATTTACCTAACAACGGATGTTTCGCATTGATTAAATTAATATAACCAGTTTCATTTATTTTAACTTTATTTCCTTCTATTTCTTCACTGTATTTAGCTTTTGCGACAATCAGCTCTAGTGAAAAGATAATAGTCATTGTTTTTTCCATAACAACTAGCTCTTTACCAATTTCTTCGGTTAAGTTAGCTAAAATTTGGTAAACAATGGTCATTTCTTCTGCTTGAGAGATTTGTAGTTTTTGATTTAATTCTCTTGTATTATCTAATTCGATATATACTGTCGAACCCTTACCAGATTCTGATACAATCCGTCCTTTAATACTATGTTTGAACGAACTTTTAACTGGTACTGTTAAGGTTCCATTTCTATCAACTGGCATAAACTCTTGAATTTTAGATTTGTTACTAGCATTATTGATGAATTTATGAATTCTGTCGTTAATATCTGATTTATGTTTCTGAATACTTTGTCTAGCTTTTTTCAAGTCTCTTGAAGCCTCAGAACTAACTTGGTTATGTTTGATTGAAATATTAATTGTTTCTTCAATTGATCTAAATGATTGTAGCTTACTCGCATAACCTGCTAGGGTTGGTGCTAGTTCATTGTTTTTGTTGAAAAAGTCTTTCAGTTTACGAATGGTTCTTAAAAACTCTGATACTTCTAGTAATTCTTTTGGCTCTAAAATATACCCTTTCTCTATCTTTTGAAATAGACGATCTATTTGCTCGCTTGCCATAAATGGAATACTCTGTTTTGTTTCTAGAATAGCTAAAGCTTCACCAGTTTCTTTTTGATATTCCAGAACTATTTCTAACTTGTTTTCTGGCTCTAAATTTATAATTGTTTGTTTAACTGTGTCACTAATCGCATAGTTACTAATTAGTTCTTTAATTTCATTAAACTGTGTTTGTTCTATTGCTTGTTTCTTCATTTTTTTATCTCTCTCTTTCTTAAATAAAAGAGATATCCGTATCTTTAACAAATTAACTAAAAAAATAAAAAAGCTCTGAGAAAATAATATTCCCAGAACTTGTTGTTTAATATTCTTAAATTGACTTCAAAATTAGCGACCTTAAATAAAGGTTAGAAAAAAATTAACCTTAAGTAAAATAAGTCATATTTTAAGTGCAATTTTAACAGATATCTCAAACTAAAATAATGAGTACAACAAATAAGCATACTATTCTACAGTATATTGCTAAATTCATTGTTCAATTGTTTTGTCTTAGATAGCTTTCGCACTCAAAAAGTTCACTCGTTTCCTTAATATAGTTAATTTGTTAAAAACAATATATCATCTTTATTTTTGACTGTCAAAGTTTAACATCAGATTTTAAAATTTAAAAGCAGCCAAAATCAAGTCAAAAAATGATTTTAGCTGCTTTAAATTTTAGTTTAACTAAAAATTCTAGATAAATGTAAGGTTAAATATAATAGTTCCCCTTCTGCTACATCTATTGATAATTCTTCCTCAACATAATTTCTGATTTTCAGTGCGACTTTATATTCTTTTGGGAATTTTTCTTTAACTGACTCCAAAAGAAATTCATCTGTATTTTCTAACTTCTCATTTTTAATCATTCTCATAATAAAAAATTGAATATGCGTCACAAAACGTTGATAAAATAAAGACTCTTTATCTATTTTTTTATCTGGAAAAAGATAGCCTATCATCCCTAATATGTCTTTTAACATTTTTACTGATAAAACAGTTTCTTCCATATTGCTTTGACTCTCAGAAGCATTCACAATGTGAAAAGCTATATTAGCAGCCTCTGACTCAGATAAATTAACTTGCAAATTTTTATTTAACAATTCGACTCCGTACTCACCAATTGAGTACTCTTTAGGATAGTACCTCTGTATTTCAAGTAATAGCCTATTTTGTAACTCTATTCCTTTTCTACTTCTTTCAACCGCATAATTTAAGTGATCTACTAAAGTGAAAAACAAATTTTTGTTTAATTGATTGTCATATTTTACATTGGCATAATCAACAATCTTTTTAACACTTACAATCAACTCATCAGACACATGTTCGAAAAGTGTCATGTAATCTTTTTTTAATGTATCAGATAACGTATCTAATCTAAAGATTTTTTGAACTTGATTTAGGGGAACGATATCTCCTTTTTTTAACTGAAATCCAATTCCTTTCCCCATTAGGATGACTTCTTCCCCTTCTTCATTGAGGCACAGTAGTAGACTATTGTTTAGAGATTTTATAACTTTCAATAGACTTACCATTCCTTTCTAGTTCACTCCGTTATGTTTAATCACATCTTGATACCAATAAAAACTTTCTTTTTTTATTCGTTTTAATTCTTTCAAATCTTGATCTGTTCGATCTATATAAATAAAGCCGTATCTCTTATTAAATCCTTGATGTGTACTAACAACATCTATTGCTGACCAAGGTTGGTACCCAAACACATCAACACCATCAGTTATCGCATCTTGAATAGCTTCTATATGTCTTTTTAAATAGTCAATTCTCTCGATATCATTGATACGTCCCTCTTCATCTAATTCATCTGGAGAACCATATCCATTTTCTGTAATTAATATCGGCAACTGATAACGGTCATAAAGTTTTCTTAGTGTTAACCGTAAACCTACTGGATCTACTACCCATCCGTAAGGTGTTTTGTCTACATAAGGATTATCGTAAGCACGATAAACGCCTTCTTCACCTACCATAATCTGTTGGTCCCCAGCTCTTGCGGAAACATCAGTACCATCATTTTTACTTGCAGTAATAGTGGCTGTTGAATAATAATTAATTGCTATAAAATCTGGTTTAGCAGCTTTTAAAATTAGTTCATCTTCTGGTAAACATTCTGGATACCAGTCTCTATCGTGAAGATACGTTTCAAATAAATAATTATATTTTCCTCTAACTGCGACATCTAAAAATGACCAACCTCTTAAAGTTTCCCAGTTATGAGCAGCTATGGCGTCTTCTGGATGAGCTGTACCTTGATACATAGCTGTAAGGTTAACAGCTGGTCCGATTTTTCCAGGTAATTTTAAATCTTGATATAACTTAAATACTTGAGCTTGAGCAAGTAAGAGATGGTGATTCATCTGATATAGTTCTTTTTTAGTTGGTAGATAACCACTTTCTGGAATACCAATAGCTCCTGGATGTAAAATCATGGTATTTTGTTCGTTAATAGTCAACCAATAATTAACTTTATTCCCGTATTCTTTAAATATTATTTTAACATATTCTAAAAAGAAGGTGATAGTCTCTCGATTTTTCCAACCACCTTTTTTATCTAATGAATAAGGTAAGTCAAAATGATACATCGTCACAATTGGTTCAATCTTATATTTTATACATTCATTAATTACATTATGATAAAAATCTATCCCTTTTTGATTTGGTGTTAACAAATCTTCTTTGACAATTCTTGTCCAGGCAATAGAAAAACGAAATGATTTTAACCCTAATTCAGCTAATAATTTAATATCCTCCTTATAATGATGATAAAAATCCGAAGCAACTTCAAAATTAGCAACCTCTTCTGGATGTTGATATTTATCAATAATTGAAGCTAATTTTCCATCTTTCGAACTAGCGCCTTCAGCTTGGTAAGCACTTATTGACGCTCCCCATAAAAAGTTCTTTGGAAAGTTTTTTTTAGATTTATACTGCATAATTTAGTTCTCCTTTTACTTAATCAATATAACTGGTACTGTCTTATCAACTTCACCTGTGTAAAGTTCAATTTTTTCATAATCATCACTATTAGTAACGACCAAAAGAATGGCATCTTCTAATTCTTTTTCCTTAATCAAATCAAAATTAACTGTCATTAGCTCGTCTCCAGCATAGACTTTTTGCCCTTCTTCTACCAACACCTCAAAAGGTTCTCCTTTTAGTGTGACAGTATCAATCCCCACATGAATTAAAAGTTCTACACCTTCATCAGTTCTAATACCAATAGCGTGTTTACTATCTAGTACGGTAACAATTTCACCTGTAACAGGAGAGAAAACTTTTGAGTCTTCTGCTTTAACTGCAACGCCTTTGCCAAGTAATTCTTTTGAAAAAACAGCATCATCTACTTCAGTAATCGAATAAGCGTTTCCTTTTGCTGGACTCATAATTTCTATTAATTCACTTGAAGCTGTTTTATTAGATTCTTTTTTATCATTAGTTTTTTCATTTGGTGATTCAGCGTCTTCAAATCCTAACATATAAGCAATAATAAAGGTCGCTACAAATGCGATTAGACAAGTGATAATTGCATGAACAATATTAAATGGATTTTCTCCAATAAAAGCAGGTAAAGCTGCTAATCCTGGTGATACAAAAGCATATCTGACTAGCCCACTAAGACCTGCATAAAGCCCTGCTAGAGAACCACCAATCATTGAAGCAATTAAAGGTCTTTTTAGTTTTAATGTCACCCCGTAAAGAGAAGGTTCGGTGATTCCCATTAAAGCTGTGATACCTGTTGAAATTGATAATTGACGTAATTCACTGTTTTTAGTTTTTGCTGCTACTGCAAATGTAGCTCCTGATTGAGCAATATTAGAAGCAAGCATTCCTGGCCCATTAATCATTTCTGATCCATTTTTAGTTAATTGCATAGTTGCAATAGGTGTCATGGCCCATGCTGTTCCAGTGACGACTAATAAAGGTTGTAAACCACCCATTAAGAAAGGAATTAACCAAGAAGCTTTTCCATTAATCCACTCTGCACCGTATGCTACTAAGTCATTTAATAAAGTACCAAAAGGACCAATTACTATTAAAGCCAGTGGACCAATAATTAAAAAGACTAACATTGGTTTAGTAAAAAATTTAATGAAAGATGGAGAAATTCTATCAGCAAAAGGTTCTACATAAGACATAATCCAAACGGTAAAAATAATCGGTAATACAGAACCTGCATAGTCTGCTGCTAAAACAGGAATACCTAAAAAGCTAACTGGATCTCCTGTAGAAAATAGCTGACCAATATTTGGATGTAATAAAATTCCAGCTGTTGTGATAGCAAGTATCGGGCTAACTTCAAATTTAATCGATGCACCATATGCTAATAAAATCGGCATAAAATAAAACGCACTATCTGCAATCGTATTCAAAATCAAATAGGTTTGTGATGTATCTTCTAACACATTTGTCAAAGTTAGAATAGCTAAGATTGCTTTGACCATCCCTGCTCCTGTAATAGCTGGAATCATCGGTGTAAAAGTTGTTGAGATGACACTGATAAATCTAGATACTAAAGATTCATCTGTAGTTGTTTTCCCTTCTTTATTAGACGGAGCATCTCCAATACTTTTTTTAATTTCCTTAAATGATGTCTGAACTTCATTCCCTACAATCACTTGATACTGTCCACCACTATCAACAACACTGATGATACCTGGTGTGGTTTCTAATTTAGTTGTTTCTGCTTTTGACTTATCTTTTAAGTCAAAACGTAATCTTGTTGCACAGTGAGTCAAGCTATTAACATTCTCTTTTCCTCCTACTAACTCAAGTATTTCCTGACCTAATTTCTTATAATCCATTTCCATTCTCCTTTTTAAGACGCAAAAAAAGACCAAGGCAAACCAAACGTCACAATAAAGTGTCGATATAATTTGTCTTGGTCTTGCCTGAGTCTTGTTCAGTAACACGCCAAAAGCGTATTTAGTTGTAAGCGAATACTAACATATATTTTTTTATCCTGCAAGTTTTTTAGTTATCTTAATAAAACAAAAATAATGTTTTCTATATATTTCCTTGGTAAATTAATATCAAGTTCAAAAAACTTAACATAAATTTTTTATTAACAAATTCCGCAACTTTGTTTTTTTGAAAATCTACAATAAAAACCTCGATAAAAATAATCAAGGTTTAAATTTACAGATAAAATAGAGTTATAAATCACTTAATGAACTTATCCAGAATTTTAATAACTCACTTATTATTTACTCAGCGTTTAATGTAATATTTACATTTCCTTTGATTGCTTTTGTATAAGGACAGATCGATTCAGTTTCCTTCAAATATTTCATTGTATCATCTTTTGATAGCCCATCTATTTTGCCAATTAAAGCTACTTCAAGGTGTAAACTATGTTCGTCTGGTAAATTACCTAATAAAGTTACTTCCGCTCTAATTTCTCGATTACGATCTGCTAGTCCATCACGTTTTAAAGGAAATTCTAATGCACCATTAAAGCATGCAGAAATTCCTGCTGCGAACAATTCTTCGGGGTTAGTGTAGCCTTCTTTTTTTTGACCACTTGTTTTTAAATCAAGAAAACCATTTACTGATTTACTAACACCTTCGCGACCACCACTATTAACTACAGTTGAAATTGACATCTTTTTTGACATATCCATTCCTCCTATCTATAACTCAATTCTATATAAAAGTTGTTTTATTTTCAAATATTTGAATTTTACAGATACGATATTAGCCTTTGTATTATAAGAATAGTTACCTTTCTTTTTGAACTTATTGAAATAAACAAACAAAAAACCTCTTGATTTCTCAAGAGGTTTTTACCTATTAATAACGAATTATTAACGACGGATTTCTTTAATTCTAGCTTTTTTACCTTGAAGTGCGCGTAGGTAATAAAGTTTAGCACGACGTACTTTACCATAGCGTAATACTTCGATTTGTGCAACACGTGGTGTGTGAATTGGGAATGTACGTTCAACTCCAACTCCACCAGAGATTTTACGTACTGTGTAAGTTTCGCTGATTCCAGCTCCACGGCGCTTGATTACAACACCTTCAAATAACTGGATACGCTCGCGAGTACCTTCCACAACTTTTGCGTGAACACGTACAGTATCACCAGGTCTGAAAGCTGGGATATCAGAACGTAATTGTTCGTTTGTAATTGATTCGATTAATGGATTCATTTCCACATTCTCCTTATTTCCAAAACACTCATATGAATATCACATAGCGGAATGTCGTAATAGTTGAGTGATATTCACTCACTGAAATAGTTTAACACATAAAAAATCAGGTGTAAAGCTCTTTTTCTTTACATTCCTTCTTCTTTTTTAACTTCTGCTAATAAGCGAGTCATCTCATCTGTCATCTCTAATTTTTCTAACATATCTGGTCGTCTAAGTAAGGTTCTTCTTAGAGATTCTTTTAGTTGCCACTCTTCAATCAGTTTATGATTACCATTGGTTAATACATGAGGAACTTCCATGCCTTCATAATCAGCTGGCCTTGTATATTGGGGATGTTCTAAGAGACCTGTTGAATGAGAATCTCCAATTGCAGATTCATTATTGCCTAAAACTTCTGGTAATAAACGTACTGTGGCATCAATCATTGTCATAGCACCTAATTCACCACCAGTTAAAACATAATCTCCTAATGACACTTCATCAGTAACTAGACTTCTAATTCGCTCATCATAGCCTTCATAATGACCACAAATAAAGACCAAATGCTCTTCTTCAGAAAATTCTTCAGCCATTTTTTGATTAAAAGGTTTGCCAGCTGGATCAAGTAAAATCACACGTTGATTTGCATGAGCTACTTCTTCTTGAATCGCTTTTAACCCATCATGAATTGGTTGGACTTTTAGTAACATCCCAGCCCCTCCACCGTAAGGATAATCATCCACTTGCTTATGTTTATTAGTAGAAAAATCTCTAAAATTACTCACTTTAACTTCAAGTAACCCTTTATCAATGGCTTTCCCTAAAATAGACTCTGTTAATGGACCTTCAAACATTCTTGGGAATAGTGTTAATACATCAATTCTCATTAGTCAATCAACCCTTCAGGTATTTCAACGTCAACACGATTATTCTCTACATCTACAGATTTAACCACTGATTCAATATAAGGGATTAAAATGTCTTTAGCACCCTTTTTATTTTGACCAATTACCCATACGTCATTTGCTCCTGGTGAAAGGATTTCTTTAATCGTACCAAGTAATTGTCCCTCTTCATCATAAACTTCTAAACCAATAATTTCATGATAATAAAAAGCATTTTCTTCTAACTCGCCAATCTCTTCTTTTGAAATTTTTAAAATACCATCACGATATTTTTCAACATCATTAATATTAGGATGACCTTCAAAACTAACGATATCAAAGTTTTTATGCTTACGATGACTTTTAATAATTAATGATATTGGCTTTTTATTTTCTTGGAATAAAAATAATTCATTTCCTTTTTTGTATCGTTCATTTGAAAAGTCTGTTTTAGAGATAACTCTAACTTCACCTTTAATTCCTTGGGTATTTACAATTTTTCCTACATTTAAATATTCTGTCACTTAAATAATCTCCTCTTCATCTAAAATGTCTTTCTCATTGTATCATTGAACCGAAAAAGTGTCATTTAAATTACTACAAATCTAGTTACTTTTAACATAAAAAAGAACCATAAAATCGAAATTTTATGATTCTTAAAAAATTAGTTTATCGGTTTAATACTTCTAATTGAACTACCAGAAATTTGTGGTGGAATTGAGAATGTCATTTGAGCTGGTGTGTTGATGACAAATTCAAGTTCATCCCCAACTTCTAAATCTTCAGGATCAAAATCTTTTAATGTTTCAACATCTACCATTAACGTCACACCACTTGCATTAAATGTATCGATTAATTTATCAGGATCTTCGATTGCTTCGACAGTAGCAAAGTGTAGACTAACTGTTTCTTCATCTAAAACAGGAATTTCACCTATTTTACCTTTAAATGTAGCAGTTTCACCCTCAGCTTGAGCTTCTTTAGTTGAACTTTTAGTCTCTACTGTTTTAGATGATTCAGCTGTAGACTCACTCGTTCCATCTTTTTTTTTGTTTCCACATGCAGCTAAAGTTAAGCTTAATAGTACTATGCTCGTTACTAATAATCTTTTTTTCATAACTTTCACCTATTTTCTTTTTATTATAATTCAATTCTAAACGAATTTTTTCTTTTCGTAAATGAAAACTAAAGTTATTTAATAAAAAAACACATAGTATAAAAACTATGTGTTTTAATTCCCATCTAAAATATTCAAACGAACTTTTTTTGGTTCTTTTGTACGTACACTGTAGACAATTGTTCGAATTGCTTTTGCTACTCTACCTTGCTTACCGATAATACGTCCTATATCCTCAGGGGCAACTGTTAAGTTGTATTCCATGAATTGATCACCTTCAGTAATCTCTAAATGGACATTTTCAGGTTGACTAACTAACGGACGGACAATGGTTAATACCAAATCTTTAACATCAGTCATTCAGAGTCCCACCTTACTTTTTAGTGTATTTAGCTTCGTGATGTTTTTGCATAATTCCTTCACGAGATAAAATGTTACGAACTGTGTCAGAAGGTTGAGCACCTTGTGATAACCAGTTTAAGATTTCTTCTTCTTTTACTGTAACTTGAGCAGGGTTAGTTAATGGGTTGTATGTTCCCACAACTTCGATGTAACGTCCATCACGTGGTGAACGAGAATCTGCTACTACCATTCTGTAAAAAGGTTTCTTTTTAGAACCCATGCGTTTTAAACGAATTTTAACTGCCATTTATTGGCACCTCCAGATATATTTCTTAATCACAAGAGATATCATAACAGTTTTTTTTGAGGTTGTAAAGTGTTTTTTCTTTACAGCTTAAATTTTATTAAAATTTCAATTGATAGCTATCTGTTAAGCTCAAATGTCCCACTGAAAACTCTAACATATCAGCTGCTATTAATTTTTCTAAAGCTTTTGTTATCTGTTCTTTTTCTTCTACTCTAACAACTAAGCCATGTTCGTTTAAAGAAACAAGGTATTTATCTGGAAATAACTCTGTTGCCTCTTCTAAAGAAATACCCTTTAATCTGATATATGTGGACTCATCTGCATAGCCTTGCTTTTTATCAAGAAATAACTCTAGTACACCACCAAAAAGAAAAAAGATTCGATTTGAATATTTTTCTAAATTTTCTAAAAGATGGGAAGCAATTACTATTGTTTTCCCCTCATCTCGTTTTTTGATAATAACTTTTGAGATCAATTCTACATTATTTGGATCGAGTCCATTCATCACTTCATCCATTAGCATAATTTTCGTATCACTCACCATCTGCATGGCAAAACATAATCGTTGTTTCATTCCTAAAGAATAATCAGATACTTTTTTCTTAACATAATGACCCATTTCGAGTTCTTTAATCACATCATCTACAGATATATTTTTTCGTTTATACATATCTTGATACATTTTCAAATGATCATAACCTGATAAATGAGGGTATAAATCATTTTGATCTGGCATCATGGATATGTCTTGGTAAATACGGCTATTTTCTTTTGGACCTTTGTATTTTTTACTCCCTTCAATCACTACTTCCCCTGATTGTGGTTTTAAATAATTCATCATCACATTTAGTAAGGTGCTTTTTCCTGTTCCATTTGGAGCAACTAAACCGATAACTTCTCCTGATTCAAAAGTTTCATTCAAATTTCTTAGTACATGATGTTTACCAAAGCTCACGTTGATATTTTTTAATTCAATCATCTTTTTTCTCCTTTTACAGTAACTTTTTGAATCGGCTATGTAAGGCTAAAATAATAACCAAGACAAGTAGACAAACACTGACAGTCATAACTCCAGACTGAAAATTCAAATTAACATCGGCCCAGAAAAATCCTTTATGACCTGTTAAGACATCTCCCACTCTAACGTAACTAGTTGGAAAATACGTTATGGTATGAATGTCTCCGTAACCAAAACGATTATAAAGTAACTCTAAAAATGGTAAACTGACTGTTAAAATTAATAAAAAATAAGCATTTTTTATCCAAATTCCTAAAATTAAATTAATACAAATAGCAACAGCTACTAGTAAAGTAATTAAAATAAAGGCTTGTAATAAATAAGTCCCAAGATGGATGTTTTTAAACATTAAGTCGGTAATAAGAGGCATATGCTCTTTATAATAACTAACAGGAATTGGTATATTTAAACGTCCAAATCCATTACTTAAACCAATACCAATAAAGCCAACACTTAGAGGAATTAAACTGACAAAAACACCAAGTGAAGCAACTAAAAACTTCACCATTATTTTTTTGCCATCACTTAAAGGCATCCCTTTTAACAAACTTTTGTGCCCTCGATCTTTTGCTATCATATCCATAGAAAAAACTAACCCTAAAATAATAAACATCACAGGTAATAAATAATTAAGGGCTCTAACTAAAGCATGAGCTGCTGTTTTTTCATTGATCAAAGATAAATCAATCTCTCTTTTACCTTCAGAATAACCTAACAACTTATGGCTGGTTGCCATTCTTTCGTAAAATCCTTCTTCACTAGCATAGATGTTGCCATCCTTAAAATATAGTGGGCTAAAATCTGTACCAAAATAATACCACTCACTTCTAATCTTAGCTAATTCACGATAATCTTTTTTCTCAAGAGCATTTAATTGTGCGTGCTCATTTTCTACAAGTGGTGTGAACAAGGCTACTGCCCCTAAAGTATCAGGATGAGTTTCTCCTTCTAAGTTAACATTTGCTAAAAAGTCATCCTTTGTATCAACACTTGCTTGTAATTTTTCTTTAGACACTGTTTCAATTGCTTGATAATTATTATCTATTTGAATCCAATAAAATAAAGAAAAGAAAAGTAATAGCAAATAAATAGCTAAGTTTTTACGATTTGTAAAAAATTCTCGGCATTCCCATTTAAAA
This sequence comes from Vagococcus fluvialis, assembly GCF_003337315.1. Classification (GTDB taxonomy): domain Bacteria; phylum Bacillota; class Bacilli; order Lactobacillales; family Vagococcaceae; genus Vagococcus; species Vagococcus fluvialis. Next base: position 226,182 of record NZ_QPJV01000001.1, read on the forward strand.
TATGCTGTCATTAGCCTCTCACTCCTTTCAAACCACGTTTACTAATTAAGGAAGTCAGAAAACCTAAAATAACACTAGCAACTACTAAATAAACTGCTCCAAATACTGGATTCAATAAGGTTGTTGTATCTGTTAAGTAATGACCATTAAATAAGTAACTTGGAATAATAAACGAGCCTAAATACCAAGGTGCTTGGCTAATAAATCCAGGCAATAAAATTGTTAAAGCATAAATGATTAGTTCAATAATTAAAGTTAAGTAGAAATTTTTTACGATAATATTTAAGAAAACTGACAAAATAAAAACAAATAGAAATAAAATAGATAAATAGACAAAGTACAGTCCTATAATTTTCCAATTAGCTAGAATGGAAAAATTAACTAGCTGAATCACATTAACTTGATTCAAATCATTCATCGGATTACCTAAAATTTGTGTCAATAAAAAGCTAACTCCTAAAGTGGAGGTAAAACTAATGACAAAGAATATATATAACACACTAATTTTAGTTAGCATACGCTTCATAAAAGTCTTAGGTTGACCTTTGATAAGGGAGCTATGCTCATACTCATCCTCTAAGACATTCGCTGTTAAAAAGGCACAGATTGGAAACCAAACAACACCTAAAATGGTTAGGAATAATAAAGTTAAACTCCCAAAAGTTTCTGGTTTTAAAATAACTTCTTGCTCATTATCAATTAAATGATTATAAAAAGCTTCTTCTTTAAGTGTTTCTGTTATATTTGGTTGTAAAATTTTAATAGAATCTGTAAAGTCTTTTTCTTTTCTAATTTCCAGTCTTAACTGATTTAATTCTTGACCTGTTTCTATATATTTTTTTGGTTGTTCAAATAAAACACTGTTTAATTGTCTTGCTAAAATTGATTTTTGTAATAATAAATTTTGATAGACTGGTGTTCCCTCATCACTATTAACAACTTGGAAAGACAACAGACTAGCTGTAACTTGTAAGGCTTCACTTTTATTTTTCAATTCAAAGGTTTGATACTTATCAGTGTGAACATAAGTAAATAATACTGACATTAGCAAACAACCTAAGAGCATAAAAAGAATATTAAGCGGTCTTTTGACAGCTCTTCTAAACTCCTCTTTCATCATAACTCCCCCAATTCTTGGAACTCTCTCCTTTGTATCTTATCAAATATTAATAATTCTTTAAACAAAATAAAAAAAATAAGCACAAAAACGTACTTATTTTAGTCTTTTTCACTCATTCGGTAGCCAACACCAATTTCAGTCTGAATATATTCAGGTTCTACGGGATTTTTTTCTATTTTTTTTCGTAAGTTAGACATATTCACTCGTAAAGTCAGTGGATTCATACTTCCCATTCCCCACACTGCTTTTGATAAAAAATCATGGGTTAACACTTTACCTTTGTTTTCCATTAAAATTTTCATTAAAAGGTATTCATTTTTAGTTAGATGAATCGACTCATTATTAAGTTTAACTTCTCTCTTATCTATATCCAGACTTAAATTTCCATTAATAAGTGTAGTACTCTCATTTTTTTGTTGACCTCGTTTAAAATGTCTAGTTGTTGTTCTAATTCTTGTTAGAAGCTCACCACTACCAAAGGGTTTTGTTAGATAATCATCTGCATCTAAATCTAGAGCTTTAATTTTAGTCTCTTCATCAGATCTTGCTGAGATAACAATAATTGGGACATCACTAGTTTTTCTAAAGGTTTCTAAAAAAATTAACCCGTCTTTATCTGGTAATCCTAAATCAAGTAAAATTAATTCTACAGGATATGTTCTAAGCATCATCTCTGCTGATTCTACCGTTGCTGCATGAAGTAATTCATAGTTTTCACTCTTTAGAAGTGGCTTTAAAAATTCGAGGATACGCTCATCATCCTCAACTAATAAAATTAACAAGTTTATCCTCTCCTTCTTCTTAATTCAATAACCACATCAATTTCATCATCATGTGTTTCTGCAACATAAATCAAGCCATTGTGAGCTGTAATAATTGTTTTAACGATTGAAAGACCGATTCCTAACCCTTTTTTAGAGTCAATTACTTCGTCTTTTTCTTTGTTTTCAAATAAGGAGTGAAGTAATTTAACATCTTCCCCGCTTCCTTTGTTAATCACATGAATCCGTGTCATTTGATTTTTTTCTTCAACTTTTAATTGAATCATCTGATTTTTATCCCCATATCTGACACTGTTTTCAAGTAAGTTAAAGATAACTTGCTCCATTAAAATGGCATCTACTTGAACAAGAACTAAATCCTTCGGTAATTCAACTTTAAGATTAATCTCAGGATAATATTTTTTAATTCTTGAAACAGCTGCTGATAAAATATCATCTAATACTTCCTCTGATTTTCTAACTTCCATCTTCTGTGTATCAATCCGAGTATCGGTATTGATGTTAATAATAGAAAACTAAAAAATAAAAGCATAATCCATGTAAAGGACATCATTTTTTATCCCCCAAAAACAATTCATAAAATAAATAAGCTAACGTTATAACCGCAATCATAGCAATGATAATAATCACAATAATTCCTCCCTTTTAATGAGTAAATGAAGTATAGCAAAATCGGTATAAAGATAGTGTTAAGAAAAATAGGACAAAAAAGAAGCCTACATTTTAGTAGACTTCTTGATTTTTTATTCTCTCGCTTTCTCATCTATAACATCTTTTGTATTAAAAAAAGCATTTAAGACTGTGTTTTCACCTGTTAATTCAGATTCAAATCGAATACCATCTACATTAATTCGTGAGTTACGATAAAATTCATTATCAAATTGCCCCCAAGAACTTTGAGTAGCATCAACATTACAATAGATATCAAAACCTTGCTCTTTTAAATACGCAAATTTTTTATTTTCATCTTCTTCATATGGTAACCAATCATTAATGTCTGCTCCAAAAGGATAAACAAAGACTGAGGTTTTTCCAACAATCGGTGCAACTTCCTCTTGCCATAACTGATTGTCTCTTTGAATATCTTCTAAAGTTGATTTACCCATATCAATGTGTCCCCAGGAATGGGAAGCAAACGTCCAACCTGTAGCTTTCATTTTCTCGGCTACTTTTATAGCTTCTTCTTTTTCTTCCTTAGTTTTTTCATTATCACCATAAACTGATGGTGAGGTTCTATAACCTAGTACACCATTATAGCCTGTTAAAGCTATCATTCCCTTAGCTCCTTGATAAGAAAAATCTGGATGCTCTTTTACGAAACTGTCAATCAATGGGATCATATCAAAATCTCCAATTTCTTGATTGCCATTATCTGAATAGAGATTTTTAACCTCTTGATTAGTATCTAAAACTAACTTATCAGGAAATCCCTCCCCAGTCATATATTCATAATAGCTAACATCATCTTGAGATAGCACTAAAGGCTTTTTATTTTGAGGTAAATTAACACCTACAAATTCTAGCTCATTATTACTATTCTTTTGAACGAGTTTTTCTAAACTAACTAACACATAACCATTTTTATATAATTCTTCAATTGAATGATTAAACTCTTCAATGGTTACCATGTAATCTTTATAACCTTGTCCATTTTGAGCTGAACCGAAAGCTTTTTTAGAATCTTTGATTAAACTATGAAAAAACAAATGGGGGATTTTCCCTGGATCATCCCAGTGGACACTTGTTTTAATCAATTCATTAATTCTCGCTTTTAATTCCGTTGCTTTTTCTGAGCTGTCCGTTTCTAATAACTCTAAAGCTTTGTCGTAATAGTAACCAGAAACTAATTCATTCGCTTGGTCTAAATTGGTTTCATTCGGTTTTAGTATCACTTCTTCTTTCTCTGCAAGACTTGACTCTTTATTTTTAACGATCTTTACAGCTAAAAAAGAAGAGACACTCACTACAACTAAAAGCAACACAGTTAATAATAAATAAATAACTTGTTTTTCTTTTTGTGTCATGAGTTCTCCTCCTTTTCATAAAATGTTAATATCTTTTATAAATACTTGGAATCATTAATTTTTTTAAATCTTCAAACCATTGGCCAACTTCTAATAATAAACGGTCATTTCCTCTGTTAGCCATTAATTGAACACCTATTGGCAAGCCTTCATTTTTAGTCACATAAGTTGGTAGACTAATAGCTGGTTGGCCAGTAAGATTGGCTAATTGTGTGTATGGTGTAATCCATAAACTTTTTTCAAACATATCATAAACTAATTCTTCTAGTTCAGCTTTATTTAAATGTTCTGCTTGAAGCATTTTTTCTCTAATTTCGTCACTTTGAAGATCATCAGTAATTTTAGGAGCAATCGTTGTAGCTGTTGGTGATAAAAATAAATCATAAGTTTCAAATAATTTCTCCATGGTAACACCGGCCTGATCCCAACTTGAGAAGGTTTTAGAGTATTCACTAGCTGAGAGTCTTTTACCGTATTGGTAAATCGTCCAAGTCATTAACTCCATGTCATCAATAGTCATTTCACGATTAAAAGCTTCTTCCATCTCTTCAAACATAGCTGCCGTTTCGCCGCCATTCATTTTGTAATAACTTCTAATCAACTCATCTCCATTAACAGGATAATCAATCATCTCTACTCGATGTCCTAATTTTTCAATAAATTTTGCAGCTTCCATAACCGCTTCAATAGCCTCATCACTAACAGGATTACCAACAGGTGACGTAAAGCAAACGGCTATCTTTAAAGGTCTGTTAACAACAGGTAGCATAGCATTTGGTCTATTGTACGGGGAATACTGGTTATCTGGTTTTAAAACATTTAACATTTTTTGGGTATCTCGAATGGAAATACTTAAAGCAAAATTCACTGACGCCCCTTGCCAACTACGGTAATCATCTGGACCTGTTATAATCATGCCTCGACTAGGTTTTAAACCAATTAAGCCAGTAAAACTTGCAGGAATTCTAATTGAACCACCACCATCACTAGCACCAGCAATTGGCGAAATACCACTAGCAACAACAGATGCTGCTCCGCCACTACTACCACCTGAAAATCTTTCTTTATCAAGTGGGTTAAGTGTTGGACCATAAATTTGCGCATCTGTTACATTTTTAAAAGCAAATTCTGGTGAGGTTGTTACACCAAAAGGAATAAATCCTGCTTCTTCAATTTTTCTTGTATAGTCATTCGTTTGGTTCGCTTTATTTTTTTCAAATAACTTTGAACCAAATGTTTGAGCGAAACCTTTTTTACTTTGGCCAACATCCTTTAAAGGAAAAGGCACACCGTAAAAAGGAAGATGCTCTATATCACTTTTTTTCTTGTTTTTTAACTCTTTTTTTGCTTTTTCAATATCAAGTTCGACAAATGCGTTTAAATCTTGATTTTCATTTGCGTTTCTTTGCATTTCTTCCAATGCCTCAATTGGAGACATCTCTTTATTCTTTATTAAATTAGCAATATATGTTGCATCCTTAATCATAAAAAAACCTCCTAATGTCTATGCCTCTATCTAAACAATTTTTTTTATAAATAACAAGGGATATGACTCTTTTTTACAGTAACCCTACGATAAATAAGAAAAGGTTGACTATTTAATAAGCCAACCTTTTCTTATTTATTTTTTCTTTTTATTTTTCTTTTTATTCTTATTCATTTTTTTCTTATTTTTCTTAATCATCTTATTCATGGCCATTTTCCCAAGTTTTCCTTGAACGCCATTACCCATAAGATTTTCCATACCAGCTGGCATATTTCCTTTACTCATTTGTTGCATCATTTTACGTGATTCGTTAAATTGTTTAATCATACGATTCACTTCTACAACTGAATTTCCAGAACCAGCAGCAATACGACGACGACGACTAGGGTTTAATAATTCTGGATTTTCACGTTCTTGTGGTGTCATTGAAAAGACAATCGCTTTTTTACGAGCCACATCTTTTGGATCAATATTAATTTGATCAAGACCTGGCATATTATTCATTCCAGGGATCATTTTTAATAAATCCTCTAAAGGTCCCATTCCCATAACTTGATCAAGTTGCTCTATAAAGTCATTGAAGTCAAAGGAATTTTCGCGCATTTTTTGTGCTAATTCTTCTGCTTTTTCTTCATCGTACTCTTGTTGAGCTTTTTCGATTAAAGTTAACATATCTCCCATACCTAAAATACGAGAAGACATACGATCTGGATGGAATACCTCTACATCAGTTAATTTTTCACCTGTACCGATAAATTTAATTGGTTTTCCTGTAATGGCACGAATTGATAGAGCCGCACCACCACGAGTATCACCATCTAATTTAGTTAAAACAACCCCTGTTACATCTAATTGCTCATCAAAGCTTTGAGCAACTGTAACAGCATCTTGCCCAGTCATAGCATCAACTGTTAAAAGAATTTCATTAGGCTGTGCAAATTCTTTAATGCGTTTTAATTCATCCATTAAGTGCTCGTCAATATGCAAGCGACCCGCCGTATCAATAAATACATAATCGTTTTTATTTTCTTTTGCTTGTTCTAAACCACGGCGCACAATTTCAACTGGGTCTGTATCTGTTCCCATATCAAATATAGGAATATCAAGTTGCTGACCAATTACTTTTAACTGGTCAATGGCAGCAGGACGGTACACGTCTCCTGCGATTAATAAAGGTCTAGCATTTTCATTTTTCTTTAAAAAGTTAGATAATTTTCCTACAAAAGTAGTTTTACCCGCACCTTGTAAACCAACCATCATGACAATTGTTGGGATTTTTGGTGATTTATTTAAAGCAACAGCTTCTGAACCTAAAACTTTTGTTAACTCTTCATCAACAATTTTTACGATTTGTTGGGTTGGGTTTAAAGATTCTAAAATCTCAACACCAATAGATCTTTCTCCAACACGTTTGGTAAAACCACGAACAACTTGTAAGTTAACGTCGGCTTCTAAAAGAGCAAGACGTATCTCGCGCATCATTTCTTTTACGTCTTCTTCTTTCACCGTACCTTTTTTCTTTAATTTACTCATCGCTACCTGTAAGCGATCTGTTAAACTCTCAAATGCCAAATTAATTCTCTCCTACTCTTCTTCAATTTCTTGAATGTTTTCTAATAATTCGTTTATTTTTTGATTATTAAAGTCACTGTTTATCATTTCATTTTTGATTTCTTCAATGATTTCTTCACGAACAATGTAATTTGAATAAAGATGTAATTTTTTCTCATAAGTTTCTAGTAACTTTTCTGTTCTTTTAATATTGTCGTAAACGGCTTGTCTACTAACACCATATTCTTCAGAAATTTCTCCTAGAGATAAGTCATCACCGTAATAAAGTTCAATATAATTCATTTGCTTTTCTGTTAAAAGGGTTGAATAAAATTCAAACAGAGCATTCATTCGATTCGTTTTTTCTATTTCCATTTATTTCCCCTCCTTTTAATTACTTCAATAGTATAACATAATCGTATCCTAAATTTTACTAAAATAATTGAAAAAAGAGGTGACTTATCAGCCATCCTCCTTAATTTTTCTTGTTTTCAGTTTCAGTCTTTACCTCTTCTAATACTAAGGGTAGTGAAAAAGTAAATGCTGAGCCTTGCCCTTCAACACTTTTCACACTGATTTTACCATGATAGTTATCAACTAATTGATAGGCAATGGAGAGTCCTAATCCATTTCCACCAGTGTTTCTAGCACGTGCTTTATCTACACGATAGAATCTATCAAAGATTTTATCTAAGTTGTCTTTAGAGATTCCCTCACCAAAATCTTGAACCATAATATCAACTGACTCATGAGATTTCGAAAGAGAAATCAAAACTTCTTTTCTATCTGTCGAATATTTAACCGCATTATCTAGTAAAATAATTAAAATTTGTTCTAGATGATTTCGGTAAATCTTAATCTCAACGTCTTTCATTAAGTCATCATCTAAATTAAAGGTAAATTCTGGATACAACATTTGGAAATTACTCACATTGGTATGAACAACTTCTTTAGCCATTGTTGTTTTATCAGAATAATAGAGTTCAGATTGTTCAGCCCTTGATAAATCAAGCATTTCTTGAACTAAACTTTTCATACGTGTGATTTCTTGTAGTGAAGCCTCAAGAGATTCTGCTAAAACTTCTGGATCATCTTTCCCCCATCTATTTAACAGGCTAATATGTCCTTCAATCACAGCTACTGGCGTCCTAAGCTCATGAGAAACATCTTCTACAAATTGTTGCTGCTGTAAAATAAATTTCTGCATCCGCTCAAGCATGTCATTAAAAGCATTAGCTAAATCAGAGATTTCATCTTGTCTTCTTGGGACAGGCATTCTCTCTCCAGTTTTATGAGCTTCTTCAATACTGTATAATACTTTAGACATCTTTCTAAGAGGACTTGTAAAGTAACTAGATAATAAAAAGCCAAGTACTAAACTTAAGATAACTCCTATAATTTCTAAGAATATCAAAGTTTCAAGTAATTTATTACTAACATCAATATAACTACTTAATTCAAAAAAGCCTTGAGCATAACCTACTAACTCGCCTGTAACATTAGAATAAACAGGTTTTGTTAGAATCAAGCCAGATAAACTATTAACAGTTTGAATGTTAGTTTCTTGTTGTACTTCCTCATCAAATGGTAAGTAAGCATTTTTCGTTTCAAATAGTAATCTATGATCTACCCCATAAACTTTAGCGTTTAATTCTGGTTGCGATAACTCAGAAATAAAGCTATTTAATTGCATCAGACTTGCTTCTAAAGTTTCACGGTCATAATACTTATTACGATCAAAATTACCTGCTGATTCTTTTAAATAAAAAACGGTGCTATTTAGAGTTAAGGGATACTCAGAACGCGATAGACGGTTCTGAACTTCATCCATTGTTTGATTGAACTCACTTCTTTCTTGTTCAATCATAATCTGAGTACTTGTTTGATAAGTCATAAAAGCAAAGATAGTAAATAAAGTGGAAATTGCTAGGGCAGTTAAAATAGTCCACTTAAAAGTAATAGAGCGCCAAGAAAACTTAGTTGGCAGCTCTATCCATTTAAACAATTTCATTTTTAAGATCTCATTACATATCCAGTTCCACGGACAGTTTGAATGTAGCTATCCTCACCAGATACATCAATTTTATTTCTTAGGTAGCGGATATATACATCCACTACATTTGTTTCAACTTCGATTTCATAGCCCCAGACTTTATTCAGTAGGACATCGCGAGATAAAACAACATTAATATTTTCCATTAAAATTAATAATAGCTCATATTCACGTTTTGTTAATTCAATAATTTCTTCTCCACGACGAACAACACGGTTTTCTTTTTCAATCGTTAAATCGCGATAATTAATAGTTGTTTGTTTCGTAATGTTTTTGTCGCCTTCAATATCAATACGACGTAATAAAGCGCGTAATCTAGCTAATAATTCTTCAATTGCAAATGGCTTAACAATGTAATCATCTGCCCCGTGGTCTAATCCTGAAACACGGTCAATAACTGAGTCTCTAGCTGTCATCATAATTATTGGTGTGTTTTTAGATTGTCTAATTCTACGACAAACTTCAAGACCATTTAATTCTGGTAACATTAAGTCTAAAAGAATGGCATCCCAATCTCCTGAAAGAGCAGCTTCTAAGCCTGTTCTTCCATTATAATGGACTTCTGTTTCATATCCTTCATGCTTTAATTCTAATTCTACAAAGCGAGCTAAGTTCTTTTCATCCTCAACAATTAATATTCTATTTGACATAATTAACACATGCCTTTCTAAGTTGCCTATAATCTTTTTCTTATATCATAATCATTATAACTATAAACAATAAAAAAATCTATTGTGTAAGCCTTTTTTTTCATTTAATGAAGCTTATAAAAAAAGATATTCTAAAAAATTAGAATATCTTTCATCTTTCTATTCAAAAACAAATTGATTTTCATAAAGTTCTGCATAGAAGCCACGAGCCTCTAATAATTCTTCATGAGTTCCTTCTTCAATAACTTCACCTTGATTTAAAACAACGATGTAGTCTGCATTTAAAATAGTTTTCAAGCGGTGAGCAATCACAAAACTTGTTCGACCTTGAATAATATTTTCCATAGCTTTTTGAATACGACTTTCAGTAACAGTATCTACGTTACTTGTTGCCTCATCTAAAATTAGTAATGAAGGTTCTGTTAAGATTGTTCTAGCAATACTCATTAATTGTTTTTGTCCTACACTAAAGATACTATTTTCATCGTTAATTTCTGTGTCATATCCTTTTTCAAGGGACATGATGAAATCATGAATATTAGCTTGTTTAGCAGCAGATATCATTTCTTCTTCAGTTGCAAGTTCGTTACCAAAGACGATGTTCTCACGAATTGTACCAGAAAATAGTACTGACTCTTGAAGAACAATCCCAATATTAGAGCGTAGACTTGATAAAGAAATGTCTCGAATATCAACACCATCAATTTTAATGCTACCATTATCTACATTGTAGAAACGATTTAGAAGGTTCATAACTGTTGTTTTACCTGAGCCTGTTGGACCAACTAAAGCAACCATCTCACCTTTTTTAGCTTTTAAGTTAACTTGTTTTAAGATTGGTTTTTCTTTCTCATAAGAGAAATCAACATTTTCTAAAGCAACTTCTTGGTGAATGCCATTAATATCAATTGTATTTTCACGTTCAAACTCATCATCTACATCAAAGATTTCATTTAATCTTCTTGCACCTGTAAAGGCAAGTTGTAGCATACTAAATTGTGATGAAATTTGAGTTAATGGCATGTAAAATTGTTGTGAGTACTGAATAAACATAACAATCAAACCAAGTCCTGCTGCTTTATCCATGTCACCATTAAGAACTAACCAACCACCAAAGAAAATAACGATTGCTGTATTTAATAAAGAAATACCTTGCATTGTTGGAAATAAAAGACCTGAATAAACTTGTCCTTTAAATGTTGCTTGTTTAACTTCTTGGTTTAAGACTTCAAATCCATCAATTGTTTCGTCTTCTAAACCATTTGTTATGATTACTTTTTGACCAGAGATTTTTTCATTAATGTAACCATTTAATTTACCGACATTTTCTTGTTGAACAGCCACACTTTTTTCAGCTTGTTTAATAATAAAAGCTGCAATGATAATCGCAAAAGGCGCTGCTGCAAGTGTCGCCCAAGTCATTTGAACGTTAGCTCTAAACATCATGATTAAAACACCAATCATCATAGAAATATTCGTTAATACTTGAATTAAAGCTTGGTTCATCGTATTTGAAATATTATCTAAATCACTTGTAAAACGACTTAAAATTTCACCATCTTTATGAGTATCAAAATATGAAATCGTCATTTTTTCTAACTTTTTAAATAAATTAATACGCATATGGTTCGTTGATTTACCAGTTACCAGTGACATTAAAATATTTTGAATGAACATGGCAATCCAGTTTAATAGATATAGTCCAACAAGTAATTTAATGATACTAACAAAAGGACTCTTATCTGCTGAACCCATCGCCATATATGTTCCTGCATATTTAGCTAATTCTTCTATGGCTTTTCCTGTATATTCTGGTGCTTTTACTTGAAGGTAAGTTGAAAAAACAATTGCAATAGTGATAATACTTAACTGCCATTTATAGCCCTTTAAATAGTACCAAAAGAAACTAGTTACACTGTTTTTCTTTTTAGTTTGTTTAGCCATTATTTATTCAACCTCCTTTGCTTTTTGAGTTTCATAGATTTCTTTATAAACATCACTTGTTTTAAGTAACTCTTTATGTGTTCCTTGAGCTACTAAACGACCTTCATCAAGGACTAAAATATTATCCGCTTGAACGACTGACGATATCTTTTGAGCAATAATGAAAGTTGTTGTGCCGTCTAATTCATTAGCCAATGCTTCCTTAACTAATTTTTCAGATCTAGCGTCTAAAGCACTTGTGCTATCATCTAAAACTAAGACTTTAGGATCACCAATAACTCCACGTGAAATAGAGAGACGTTGCTTTTGTCCACCAGAGAAGTTCGCTCCTCTTTCTTCGACAGGACTCATAAAGCCGTCTGCTTGACGCTCAATAAATTCTTTAGCTTGGGCAATACGAGAAGCTTTTTCCATTTTTTCTTCATTTGCTTTTTTATCACCTTGGCGAATATTATCAGCAATTGTTCCAGAAAACAGAATCGCTTTTTGTAGAACTAAAGCTACATTTTCACGTAAATCTGTCTTTGCTACATCTTTAAGATTCGCTTCTCCAACATAAATATTTCCTTCTGTTGGGTCATACATTCTAGCAATCATTTGTGCTAACGTTGATTTACCCGCACCAGTTGCCCCAACAACACCAACAGATTCTCCAGCTTTTGTAGAGAAAGAGATATCTTTTAGAGTTGGATGATCATCCCCATTATAAGTAAAACTTACATGGTCAAATACTACTTCACCAGTTGTAATTGGTTGTGTACTTTCTTTTTTATAAACTAATGTTGGTTCAGTTTCTAACACTTCGTTTAATCGTTTTAATGAAACCATACCACGAGAAGCCATCATCATCATCATTCCACCAATGATTATACTCATCATGATTTGCATTAAATAGTTCATAAATGACACAATAGCACCAATCACTTCAATATCTGTTTTTGCTAAATCTGCTGCAAAATAAATAGAAACAACAATAGCTAAACTTGAGATTAACATGAACGTTGGAATCATAATAGAAAATAGATTCCCTACTGTAATCGTGTGTTTTGCTAATTTATCAGATACTTTTGTAAATTTTTTCGTTTCATTTTCTTCTTGAACAAAAGATTTTACAACACGAATACCAGTTAAATTTTCTTTAGCAATTGTATTTACTTTTTCAATATAACCTTGAATTTTGGTGAAATGTTTACCCATTAGTCCAAATAAAGACATAACTGTCACAAAGACTAAAACAACTAGTAAAATAATTACCCACCATAATTTTGGTAAAGTCATCATGGCTAAAATAAAACTTCCAATAAATAAAATTGGGATTCTTAAAATAGTTTGTAGTGTCATCATCACGATCATTTGGATTTGGTTAACATCATTTGTTAAACGAACCACTAAATTACTCGTTGAAAATTTTTCAATATCAGCAAAAGAGAAAGTTTGGATCTTTTTAAATCCGTCTGCTCTAATCTCAGAAGCGACTTCTTGAGATACCTTCGCTGCTAAAATAGTATTTAAAATACCTGCTACTAAACCAACGACTGCTACTATTATTAGAATAATTCCCACATTTTTTAGTTCTTGGTTATCTTCATTCATAATTGCTGTCATTACTTTTTGTAATAATTTTGGTTGCCATAGTTGAGAAATAACCATCAAACATGTCATCAAAAATGAGACGAATACTAGACGACCATGACCTTTAACTTTTTGTAATAATAATGCCATATATTACCCCTCTTTCTAAAAATAAGTCAGAACTCAATGATATACGAATAAGTGTTCTTTTGCAACAAATAAAGCCCGATTTTCCTAAAAAAAGTGACAAAATGTTATTCAATAAAAAACATCTTATCTCTTTCTACTTTATTATCATAACAGGATAAAATTTTATAGACAATCAACTAACAGTTGAGAAAAAAGAAGCTGACAGTTAAGTCAACTTCTTTTTAGTAGATTATTTATTTTCTTCTCCGTACCAATCGTAATGGAATACTCCTTCACGGTCTTTACGTAAGTAAGTATGAGCTCCAAAGTAGTCACGTTGGGCTTGGATAATATTAGCTGGTAAATCAGCTGTACGATATGAATCAAAGTATGCAATAGCTGATGAGAATGTTGGTGATGGTACACCAGATTGAACTGCTAATGAGACAATATCTCTAACTGATTGTTGGTATTTATCAGTAATATCTAAGAAATATTCATCTAATAATAAGTTTTTAAGTTCTGGATTTCGGTCATAGGCATCAGTGATTTCTTGTAAGAAACGAGCACGGATAATACATCCTTCACGGAAAATTTTAGCAATCTCGCCATATTGTAAATCCCAACCATATTCTTCACTAGCCATTCTATACTGAGCAAAGCCTTGAGCATAACTCATGATTTTACTAAAGTATAAAGCTTGGCGAATTTTTTCAATAACTTCTTCTTTGTCACCTGTAAAGGCAACAGTTTGAGGTGCAGGAATAATTTTACTTGCTTCTACACGTTCTTCTTTTAATGCTGAAATATATCTAGCAAAAACTGATTCAGTAATTAATGGTAGCGGAGTACCTAAATCAAGAGCATTTTGACTTGTCCATTTACCAGTTCCTTTGTTACCAGCTGCATCTAAAATAAGATCAACAATTGGTTTACCAGTTCCTAAATCATCTTTTCTTGTTAATAAATCAGAAGTAATTTCCATTAAGTAACTATCTAATTCACCTTTATTCCACTCAGTAAAAATTTCAGCTACTTCATCTACTGAAAGTCCTAAAACACGTGTTAAAATGTCATAGCTTTCTGCGATTAACTGCATGTCACCATATTCGATTCCATTATGAACCATTTTTACATAGTGTCCTGCACCATTTGGTCCAATATATGTCACACACGGTTCACCATCTTTTGCCTTAGCAGCAATTTGTTCAAAGATTGGTCTAACTAATTCATAAGCTTCTTTTTGTCCACCAGGCATCATTGAAGGGCCTTTAAGAGCTCCCTCTTCTCCACCAGATACACCAGTACCGATAAAGTTAATTCCTGAGTTAGCTAATTCTTCGTTACGACGAATTGTATCTTGGAAGAATGTATTTCCGCCATCTATTAAAATATCCCCTTTGTCTAAATGAGGTAATAAACTTTGGATTGTTAAATCAGTTGCTTTACCTGCTTGTACCATTAACATAATACGGCGAGGTTTTTCTAATGATTCCACAAACTCTTCGATTGTATAAGTAGGCACTAATTTTTTATCTGCGTGCTCTTTAGCTACTTCTTCAGTTTTAGATGCTGTTCTATTGAAAATAGAAACTGAATATCCTCGACTTTCAATATTTAATGCTAGGTTTTTACCCATTACCGCCATTCCGACAACACCAATTTGTTGTTTTGACATGAAAATACCTCCTAATAATACATTGCCAAAATTTTTGACAATTTTTAATCCCCTTCATTATAGCCTATTTCAAAAAAAATTAAAATAAATTTTACCTTTATTCAATTTCTCCGTATTTTGATAAAAGAAAAACGGCACAAATAATAATCAACATGCTGATTAGTTCAATTGGTTTAATAACAAATCCTAAAAATAAAGCTGAAAAAAGAGCTGAACTTAACGGTTCAAAAGATGTTAATAAACTTGAAAATTGTGCTGGAATAAATCTCGTACTTGTTAATAAACAGAGATAAGAAAACACTGTACCAAATAAAATAATATAGCTAATCAGTAAAATAGTTGTCCCATCCAACTTTGGTAAGTCTTTCCAAAAGGGATGATAAAACTGAAATAGCAATCCTCCAAAAAACATGCCCCAACCTGTAACAGCCATAGTACCAAATTCTGCCATAATTCTTCTAGGTTGAATAATGTAAGCTGCTCCTAAAACACCTGCCATCAGTCCCCAAAATAAACCTTCTGGAGAAATTGAAAGAGAACTTAAATCTCCCTTTGTTACTAAGAGTGCTGTTCCTAATAAGGATAAAATAATACTAAAAACACTCATTTTATTAGGAATTTTTTTTGATTCTAAGATAAAGAAAAAGACAATAAAAATTGGTGATAGATATTGTAATATAGTTGCTGTCGCAGCATTACTCGATTCGATGGCCTTAAAAAAGGATAATTGTAAAAAGATAATACCAACAATACTAAAAATTAAAATACTTAATTGATTTTTAGGCTTTTTAAGTAAATCAAAAGTTTTCTTTTTCTCTTTTAAAAAAAGAGAACTTAAGATAACAATCCCAGCAAAAAGCATTCTGACACTTACTAACCAAACACTAGTAATTCCTTTATGTATCATTAAATATTCTGCACAAACTCCAGAACCACCCCAAAAAATCGCACCTACTATGGCTAGTGTAATCCCTTTTGTTTTATTTTCAACTTTGTTCATTTCACTCCTCCTGACTAATAGAATTTATTATATAGAGCTGTACCTAAAAATACCACAAAATATATCTAATTTTCGTAAAAAAAGAGGTTTCCTAAAATTTAGGAACCTCTTTTCTCATCTTATTTAATCGATAATTTTAACGCTTCTAAATTTTCAGCCATGATAGACAGATAGTCTGCACCATTTTCACGGTCTTTTTTAGAAACACTTTCCATTGGATTTAAAACAGCAAGTTCTGCACCTGTTGCATCAGCAATTGTTTTAGCAATTTTTTCAGAAGCTGAACTTTCAGTGTAAATCACATTGATATTTTCTTTTTTAACTAAATCTTGAATTCCTTTTAATTCTTTTGGTGTTGGTTCTTGGTCAGGTGATAAACCAGAAATAGCAACTTGCTCTAAACCATATTGATTAGCTAAATAAGAAAAGGCTGTATGTTGTGTAATAAATTTTCTTGATTTAGCTCCTTCAAAAGCTGCTACATAATCATCATTAAGTTTATCTAATTTACTTAAATACTCTGTTGTATTTTTTTCATAATAGTCTTTATTTTTACTATCTATCTCAATTAAAGCGTCAGAAATAGTTCTTACTTCTTTTTTTACTAATAATGGATCTAACCAAACATGTGGATCAAAAGCATGTGAGTGTCCGTGGTCAAGTTCGTGTCCTTCATGCTCTTCTTCATCAGCATGTTCATCATGATCTTCCTCATCATGGGACTCATTACCTTTTAGTAACTCAATTCCCTTGCTTGCTTCAATGACTTTTACTTTTGATGTATCAATATTGTCTAAAACTGTCTCTACCCATGTTTCCATCTCGTTTGAGTTATAAACAAATACATCCGCATTTTGAATTTTTGCCATATCTTTTGCACTTGGTTCATAATCGTGAGATTCTACACCTCCATCAATTAACATAGAGACATTGGCTTTATCTTTTGCTACATTTTTCGTAAAATCATACATTGGATAAAAACTAGTCACTATTTCTAATTTTCCATCCTCTTTTTCAGCTTCTTGTTTACCACAAGCAGAAATTCCAACTAGTAGTAAAAGAAGTGATGCAATTTTTAATATATCTTTCATTATGCTCTCCTTCAAAACGTAATCGTTACTGTTTAGATTTTATCTTTTTTAAATGAAAATTGCAAGACATTTAACTAAAAAAAGATTGCAACATAAGTTATTTAACTTAAGTCACAATCTTATTTTGATTATTTACGTTTTTTTTTACCGCTAGAAGAAAAAGCATCTTTCATTTTATCGAAAAAACCTTCTTCTTGCTCGATAACCGCCTTATCTCCACTAGCTACTAAGAACTCTCTTAAAGCTTTCTTTTGAGCTTCGTTTAAATCAGTTGGCGTTTCAACAAGAACAGTTACACGTTGGTCTCCATTTCCACTTCCGCGTAATTTTGGTGCTCCTTTACCTTTCAGACGGAAAGATGTACCGGTTTGAGTTCCTGCTGGAATTTTAAGTTTCACTCTTCCGTGAACAGTTGGTACTTCAATTTCATCACCTAAAGCTGCTTGAGCAAATGAAATTGTTTGTTCATAGAAAATCTCTGAACCATCACGTTCAAAAATTGGACTATCTTCAACTCTAAAGACAACATATAAATCTCCGTAAGGTCCACCGTTAAATCCAGCTTCACCTTGTCCAGAAAGACGCATTTGTTGGCCATCTTCAACACCAGCTGGTACATTAACTTTAACTGAATGTGATTTAACCATACGGCCTGCACCGTTACATGTTGTACATTTATCTTTGATTGTTTTTCCTGTTCCATGACACTCATCACAGGTTTGTTGACTCATCATGCGACCAAGTGGTGTTTGTCTTTCAACATTAATACGACCTGATCCTGAACATTTACTACATGTTTCTGGTTGAGTTCCAGGTTTAGCGCCTGAACCACCACAAGTCGTACAATCATCTTCTCTATTGTAACGAATATTTTTTTCTAAACCAAAAATCGCTTCATTAAACGTTAAATCTAAAGTATATTGTAAATCAGAGCCTTGTCTTGGGGCATTAGGATTACTTGTTCTGCCTCCGCCACCAAAGAATGATTCGAAGATATCTTCAAATCCTCCGAATCCACCGCCACCGAAATCACCAAAACCACCAGCACCAAAGTTTGGATCAGTGCTTGCATGACCATATTGATCATACGCTGCTCTTTTTTGAGAATCACTTAAGACTTCAAAAGCTTCTGTGATTTCTTTAAACTTATCTTCTGCATCTGGCTCTTTGTTAATATCTGGATGGTATTTTTTAGATAATTTTCGATAGGCTTTTTTTAATTCATCATCTGTAGCTGTTTTAGCAACACCTAAGACTTCATAATAATCTCTTTTCGCCATGCTATCTAATCCTCCATTTTCTACATGCTAATCCATTAAATCATAACACAAATTAAATACGACTGATACTTAATTATTATTATTATGAAGAGAAAAAGCCAAAAGCGCAACGCTTTGGCTCTTTCAATTTAAGTCTTTAATTATTTTTCGTCGTCGTTGATTTCTTCAAAATCAGCATCAACGATATCATCTGCTCCACCTTGAGCTGCATCAGCTGCTTCTGGGTTTTCTGCTTGCGCTTGTTGAGCTGCTTGTTCGTATAATTTAACTGTTAGAGCTTGAACGATTTCGTTTAATTCATCACGTTTAGCTTTCATGTCTTCTAGGTTGTTTGCTTCAACAGCTGCTTTTAATTCATCACGAACTGCTTCTGCCTTTTTAACTTCGTCTGCGTCAACTTTACCTTCTAATTCTCCTAATGTTTTATCAACTGAGAATAATAAAGCATCGATGTCGTTTCTTAAGTCAACTTCTTCTTTACGAGCTTTATCTGCTTCAGCATTAGCTTCAGCATCTTTCACCATTTTTTCAATTTCTTCATCTGTTAAACCTGAAGATGATTTAATTGTAATAGTTTGCTCTTTTTGAGTTCCTAAGTCTTTAGCACTTACGTTAACAATACCGTTTTTATCAATATCAAATGTTACTTCGATTTGTGGGATACCACGTGGTGCTGCAGGAATATCTGTTAATTGGAATCTTCCTAAAGTTTTGTTATCACTTGCCATTGGACGCTCACCTTGTAATACGTGAATATCTACAGCTGGTTGGTTGTCTGCTGCTGTTGAGAAGACTTGTGATTTACTTGTTGGAATAGTTGTGTTACGGTCAATTAATTTAGTAAACACTGATCCCATTGTTTCAATACCTAATGATAAAGGTGTTACGTCTAAAAGAACAACATCTTTAACATCACCAGTAATAACTCCACCTTGAATCGCAGCACCCATTGCTACTACTTCATCAGGGTTAACTGATTTGTTAGGTTCTTTGTTAGTTTCTTTACGAACAGCTTCAACAACTGCAGGAATACGAGTTGATCCACCTACTAAGATAACTTCATCAATTTCAGAAACTGAGATTCCAGCATCTTTAATTGCTTGACGTACAGGAATTTTAGTTCTTTCTACTAATTCAGATGTTAATTCATCAAATTTAGCACGAGATAAGTTCATTTCTAAGTGAAGAGGTCCAGCTTCTCCAGCAGTAATAAATGGTAAGCTGATTTGAGTGCTTGTTACACCTGATAAATCTTTTTTAGCTTTTTCAGCAGCATCTTTTAGACGTTGAACTGCCATTTTATCTTGTGATAAATCAATACCATTTTCTTTTTTGAATTCTTCTACTAAGTAAGCGATGATTTTTTCATCAAAGTCATCCCCACCTAAGTTGTTATCTCCAGCAGTAGATAATACATCAAATACACCGTCACCTAATTCAAGGATTGATACGTCAAATGTACCACCACCAAGGTCAAATACTAATACTTTTTCTTCTTTATCTGTTTTATCTAAACCATAAGCTAAAGCTGCAGCAGTTGGTTCGTTAACAATACGTTCAACTTCTAAACCAGCGATTTTACCAGCATCTTTTGTTGCTTGACGTTGCGCATCGTTGAAGTAAGCTGGTACTGTAATAACAGCCTTTTCTACTTTTTCACCTAAGTAATCTTCAGCGAAACCTTTTAAGTATTGTAAAATCATTGCTGAGATTTCTTGAGGAGTATATGTTTTTCCTTCGATTTCTTCTTTGTATCCAACTTCACCTACGTGACGTTTGATAGAAGCAATTGTGTTAGGGTTAGTTACTGCTTGACGTTTAGCAACTTCACCTACTTGGATTTCTCCATTTTTAAATGATACAACAGATGGTGTTGTTCTGTTACCTTCTGGATTAGTAATAATTTTTGCTTCTCCGCCTTCTAAAACTGAAACTGCAGAGTTTGTTGTTCCTAAGTCAATACCGATAATTTTACTCATAATTGTATTCTCCTTTAATTAATTAATTTTAATTTTATTGTGCAACAATAACCATTGCTGGTCGTAAAACGCGATCATGTAAGATATAACCTTTTTGAAGTACCTGAATAATTTCATCAGGTTGTTGCCCTTCTTGTAAAGGTAGAGTTTGTACTGCTTGATGTTTATTTGGATCAAAGATTTGTCCTAAAGAATCAATTTCTTCAACTCCTGATTCTTTCAAGGCATGAATCATTCCCTCACGAACCATCTCGATACCTTTTTTCATTGCTTCTCCGTGCTCATCATTTGTTTCAATTTCAAGTGCACGGTCTAAATTATCTAAAGCAGTTAGTAAGTCTTTAGCTAAATTTTGAGCACGATACTTCGCAGCATCTTCACGTTCTTTGTTATGACGATTTCTCATATTAACAATTTCAGCTTGAGCTCTTAGGAATTTATCTTCCATCTCACTTAATTCTTGTTTTAAAGTGTCTTCAGCAGATACTTCAACGATTTCCTCTTCTGTTGTTTCTACTGCTTCTTCTTCTTTTTCAATTTCTTCTGTTTTATCTTTTTTCAATTAATGCCTCTCCTTTACTTCTTTATTGACCAATTGAATCATTTAAGCTTCGATAATATGAATCTAAATGACCTGATAACTCAGTTGTCATCACTTTAACCAAACCATGTAATTTAGAATAAGACATGTTTGTTGGACCAAGTAAAGCTATCACACCTTTACCATGATTAGGAACTTCATAACCGGCAGTAATCAAACTCATATTTAATAATAAGTCGTTTTCTATTTCATGTCCGATTTTTATCTCAATCCCTGTTTTATCTGGTAAAAGTAAATCTGTTAATTGTTCTGAGTCACTAATCAATGAATAAATTGACTTAAACTCAGCTATATCAGTTAAGTTCTCTGAATTAAGTAAATTCATACCACCACTAATATAAACTTGATCATCAAAAGCTTGATTGAACACTTCTTCAAATAAATACAAGACATTCGCTGAATTTGTAAAATACTTTTGAAGAACTAAAGGTATCTCTGTTCTTAACTTATGATAGACCGTTAACAAATTCTCACCTACTAATCGATCATTAATGATTCGAATCATTTTCTCAATATCCTCAGAAGTAATACTTTCAGGAATAGAAAAAACTTGGCTCTCAACATAACCTTGGTCAGTTACGATAATCGCAATTAACTGGCTCCTATTAAGTGGCACAATTCTAAATCCCGTTAGCTTTCTTTCTTTCACTTCTGGACCTAAAGAAAAGGCTGTGTAACTTGTTAAATCTGATAAAATTTTTGCTGATTGCTCAATGATTTCATTTGTTGCATGATAACGTTTATTAAGCAACTGGCGAATATGAACGATTTCATTACTAGAAATCTCAGCAGGCTGCATCAGATGATCCACATAATAACGATAACCTTTAATGGAAGGTATCCTTCCAGAAGATGAATGAGTTTTTTGAATAAGTTCAAGTTCTTCTAATTTAGCTAAGTCATTACGAATTGTCGCAGAACTTGCTTTTATTCCCTGATTCATCAAGGTTTTAGATCCAACTGGCACACCGGTTTCAGTATAAATCTTTACGAGTAAATGCAAAGTTTTCAGTTGTCTTTCACTTAAAATTATCATCACCTTCTTTTTTTAGCACTCTTATTTCTTAAGTGCTAACTACATTTACTAATATAACAAGTTCCTAAAATATTGTCAACAGAAAACATCTAATTTTTAGCACTCTAACTATTCGAGTGCTAAACAAAAAGACTGAACCCTTTAACCATAAGGTTTGTTCAGTCTTTTCTACTATTTATTTTAATAAGAATTCCTTAAATACTTCATTACCTAAAATTAATCCTTTATCAGTTAAGGATAATAAATCTCCAGTTACTTTTAGCATATCTTCTGAAATCAAACGTTCAATAGTACTTCCATAAACAGTATCTAATTTCTTTTCAAACTTTTCTTCGAAATGATTAATCGAAACTCCTTCGATTTTTCTTAAACCAAGAAACATCTCTTCTTCCATTTGGTTTTCTTTTGTTAATGTATCTACTGTAATAGTAGGTAACTGATTTTCTTTTAAAGGTTTTAAATAATGTTGGATTGGTCCGTGGTTTTTATAGCGTACATTTCCTAAATACCCACTAGCCCCTGCTCCTAAACCGTAATAATGTTCATTATTCCAGTAAACTAAGTTATGCTGACTTTCTTTTCCAGGGATACAAAAATTACTAACCTCATATTGATGACGACCAGCTTTAGTCATTCTTTCAATAGCTAGTTCAAACATATCACCTTCAACATCAATGCCTGGCAAGTGAAGTCTTCCTTGTCTAGCCCAATTATAGAACATTGTTTTATTTTCTAATATTAATGAATACATTGAATAATGTGGTAAGTCTAAAGACAAGGCTTGATTAAGAGTATCTTCAAAATCTTCAATCGTTTGATTGGGCAAAGCAAAGATTAAATCAATACTCACATTTCTAAAATCAGCAGCTTCAAAAATTTTCATGGTGTCATAAACATCTTGTGCTGTATGTTTTCGACCTATTTTTTTTAATAGACGATCATTAAAAGATTGGACACCCATGGAAAGACGATTTACTCCGTAATTTTGCAATACTTGTAATTTTTCAAGGGTTAAATCCCCAGGATTTGCTTCCACTGTAAATTCATCTCCGTCAGTAAAAGGTAACTCTTCTCTGACACCCTTTAATAAGGCATCTAACTGACTTGCTGAAAGAGACGTTGGTGTCCCTCCACCTATGTAAATTGTTTCAGTTTTATCACTTGGATACTTTTCTCTTGTTAAACGGATTTCTTTAATCAAACTTTCAATATATTCATCCACTGGTTGCCCTTCAATAAACACTTTATTAAAGTCACAATAAAAACAAATATGCTCACAAAATGGGATATGAATATAAGCTGAAGTCATTACATTACTCCTTTATAAGTAAAATACTTTCTTGTATCTTCTTCATCAATTTTAAGTTGAGTAATTAATCCTTCAACTCCGTCAAATTTCATTTCTTTTCTTAGGAAATGACACCACTGAACAGAAACTTGTTCACCATAAATATCTTCATCAAAGTCCAAAATATTGACTTCAATAGTCATTGGACGGTCTTTTTCGAAAGTAATATTATAACCAATTTGAGCCATTCCCATGTACCAATTATTTGCTACTTGAATTTTAACTGCATAAACACCACCTAAAGGTAGTAAAGATTTTTGTGGTATTTTGATATTAGCCGTTGGAAAACCTAATGTACGGCCTCTCTTATCCCCATGAACTACCATCCCTGATAATTCATAAGTATAGCCAAGGAAAGCATTAGCCCCCTCCATGTTACCTTCTGCCATCATTTTTCTAATATTAGTTGAGCTAATTTTATCTTCGCCCTGAGTTTGTTTTGGTACTTCAATAATATCAAAACGTTCCTTAGCGTAACCAGGTAAGTGTGACATACCAGCTATTTCAGCTTTTCCGTACGTATAATCAAAACCTGCAACAGCAGTAACTGCATGTAATCCTACGATATATTGATCTACAAAATCTTGTGGTTTTAAACCAGCAAAAGCAGAAGTGAATTCAACAATATAAAGAATATCTACATTAGCTTCTTCCATGCGTTTTACTTTTTGCTCGACTGTTGTAATATATTTCATTTTTTTATGATCAATTTTTTGAAAAACAACTGAAGGATGATGATTAAATGTCATAACAGCTAACTTAACATTTTTACGGTCAGCTTCTTCTCTTGCTGTTTCAATTACTTTTTGATGTCCTAAATGAACGCCGTCAAAAAAACCTAATACTAACACAACATCATCTTTAGGTATTTCAGTATTTTTATATGGGTGGTGAATATTTATTACTTCCATTATTTTTCCCCTTTAATCATTTCTAAGTACTTTTATCGGTTTTAACAATCCCTTTTTCGTAGGATGCTCCCCATAAATACTAACAACTTTTTCTTGATAAAACAAAGCAATTGGCTCGCTAAAGTCTTTTTTTCCAAAAAAAGTTTCTGGTAAAACAGAGCCGTTTTTAACAACTTGATAATCAGCATCTGTTAATACAAGAGTATTAAAATCTTCAATCCCTCTTTCAAGAGGATATAAAAATTCTGAACTTCTTTCTAAATCCATTAATAAAGCTATTTCCTCAAGGGTAAAACATTCCTCTTTTGAGAAACCTCCACTTTTAGTTCTAGTTAAATCAGACATATGAGCTGCAAAACCTAATTTTTTACCAGTATCAACAGCTAAAGTTCTTACATAAGTTCCTTTGCCACAATCAACTGTAAAACGCCATTTTTGAAGTTCTTCAACAAACTCTGGCTCACTTGTTCTCTCGTAACTATAAATGATAGCTTTTCTTTTAGGACGCTCAACTGTTTCACCAGCTCGGGCGTATTCATAGAGTCTTCTACCATTAACTTTAACAGCCGAGTACATAGGTGGAATTTGAGTAATTTCACCAACTAGGCTCTTCATTGCTTCATCAATCTCAGTTGTTGAAAGTGGGGCTAAAACTGGAGTTCTTTCCACTATTTCACCACTAATATCTTCTGTTTCTGTAGAATAGCCTAAAGTGACTTCACCTTGATAAATTTTATTTGAATCTTGAATGTATTCTATTACTTTCGTTGCTTTTCCAACACAAATTGGCAATACTCCATCTACATCAGGATCTAGAGTACCACTGTGTCCAACTTTTTTTATTTTTAAAATCTTTCTTAATTTAAAGACAACATCATGACTTGTCATGCCACGAGGTTTCCAAACGGGAATAATTCCTTCCATTATCTGACTCCTTAACTTCGAATATACCTTGATATTATAACATACTTATGACTTGATAGAATTATTGTTAACAAAAAAGAAGACCCTCCAAAGAGAAATCTTCTTTTATTTTTATCCTAATGGTTTAGCAAGTACTGATAATTCTTCTTTTGTTAATGTAGATAGAAATTCAACAACTAAATTTTTAGCTGCTTCATAGTCATGAAAGTCAACGTAACAGTGATGAGTATGAGCGTAACGAACAGGAATTCCAACAACAATAGCAGGTGCACCGTTGTATAGGTTAATAGGCGCTCCATTTGTCCCTCCACCACTTCTAACAGATACTTGAACTGGAATATTTTTACTTTCAGCTAATTCAACTATCTTTTCTTGAAACTCTGGATTAGTAATCATTGAAACATCAAAGTAACGTAACATTGGTCCCTTACCTAAAGCTGATTGAATCATATATTCTTCAGATGACGTGTCATCTGCAGGACATCCTTCAAAAACAATAGCCAAGTCTGCTTGTACCTTTTTAGCAGCAACTTGTGCTCCTCTTAAACCAACTTCTTCTTGAGAAGTTAAAGTTCCTACTAAATTAAATGGCAGTTTTTTTTCTTTTAATTCATCAAAAACATCCATCATACAAGCCACACCTATACGACAATCAAAACCTTTACCTAAAAACAAATTAGTGTCTTCATTGTAATCACACAAAACATCAGGAACAACAGGTGAACCAATTCTGACACCGAAACGTTTTTCAGCATCTTCCTTAGATTTTGCCCCAATATCAATGGATAGAGAAGAAATCGTTAATCCTTTTGCTTTTTCTTCATCACTCATAAAGTGAGGTGGTTTGCTCGTGACTATTCCTTGAATGTAGTTCCCCATTGTATTTCTAACTTTAACTTTTTGAGCAGCAATATTACTTGGCACCCAGCCACCTACTGTTAAAAATTGCAACAAGCCATTTGGTTTTATCGCTTGAACAATAAAACCAACCTCATCACTGTGAGCATCTAATTGAACAGTTAATCCAGATTGACTTCCCGAAAAGTCTTCTAAATAAAGATTTTTAATCCCATCTGTATCAGTTTTCCCTATTTTATCCCAATTTTTTCTAACATAATTAACGACTTCATCCTCAAAACCTGAGATACCTGGTAAATTAGATAAACCTTTTATATTATTAATCGCTTCATTTTTTTTCATACGTAATAACCTTCTCTTTTAATTATTTTCTATTCCACGAATCTCTCATTTGATCCATTAAATTTATAACATGCATGGTTGTTTCTCTTAAGTCATTGTTTTGATTTTCTTCATTAATATAAGTATTTAAAGTATCTAACTCATAAGTGAAAACTTCCTCACCATGGCCTAAATCAATAGTTGATGTCGTCCCGTCATTAAAATGAAAAACTGCTTTTTCTGCTCTTGGAAAATCTTCTATTTCTACAAATCCATTATCTCCCGTAATAATGATTTGTTTAGGCATTTTCCCTCTAAATGAAATCATCACACTAGCCTGCTCGCCTTGAGGATTTTTTAATAGAGTCATTGATTTTTCATCTACACCAGTTGGGGCAAATTCAACATCTGTTCCAAGTAATTTTAAATCTGTTCCTAAAAAATAAACGGCAGCAGATAAAGCGTATGTTCCAATATCAAATAAAGCTCCACCACCTAGCTCTTTTGAGAAAAAGCGATTATTTGGATCATACTCTTTACAACTTCCAAATAAAACACTCATATTGCTAACTTTCCCAATTTTACCAGTAACTAATTCTTCTCTAACTGTTTCAAACATTGGCATATAAAAAAGGGTGACACCTTCGAGTAATACGACTTGGTTAGATTTCGCTAAATCAAATAATTCTTTAGCTTCACTACCTTCCATCACCATAACTTTCTCACATAGAACATGTTTTTTCTTCATTAAAGCTTCTTTAGCAAATTCATAGTGAGTTTGATTTGGTGTTGCAATATAAACAACCTCTAATCCATCAGTTGCTAAAAATTCTTCATAATTAGTTGTTGAATTTTCTATATGATGTTTTTCAACAAATTTCTTTAAAGAAGCTTCTCTGTGGTTATACACTGAAATAATTTTATATTTATTTTTATCAATTTGTGCAGCAAACTGAGCTGCAATATCTCCCGTTCCTACAATTCCAATACCTTGTACCATAATCTACCTCCTCATTGTTTTCTAATTTTAACATACAATACCTAATAAAAAAACAAGAGGTTGATTATTTAAAATCAACCTCTTTGCTTATCTAGTACTCACTTTTATTTAAGTTTCTAAGTAAATCATCAATATGATTTCCATATTGGACTGAACTATCTAATTCGAAGATAAGCTCTGGTGTTTTGTAGATACTTAGGCGGTGTCCTAACTCACGACGAATTAATCCACTTGCTTTTTCTAACCCTTGCTGAACTTTTTCTCTTTCAGAAGCTTTATCACCTAAAGAACTATAGTAAATATTAGCTTGTTGTAAATCTCCAGTTACTCTCACTTCTGTAATAGTTATGTCAGCAACACGAGGATCTCTTACTTTTTTCTTTAAGATATCATTTACTTCTCTTAAAATTTCTTGAGCCACTCGGCGGTCACGATAATTTGCCATCGTACTTCCTCCTATATGTTAGCTTATTTTCTTTTAACTTCTTCCATGATGAAGCCTTCAATTACATCATCAACTTTAACATCGTTGTAGTTTGCAATCATAGCTCCACATTCAAAGCCTAATTTAACTTCTTTAGCATCATCTTTGAAACGTTTCAAGCTCGCTAATTCACCTTCATGAATAACAATGCCATCACGAATTAAACGAACGCCACTTTCACGACGAATGAATCCTTCAGTTACATAACAACCAGCGATTGTTCCAACTTTAGAAACGTTATAAGTTTCACGGATAACCATTTGTCCTGTAATTTTTTCAACAAACTCAGGATCAAGCATCCCTTGCATTGCTGTTTCGATTTCTTCAATTACTTTATAGATAATTCTATGTAAACGAATATCTACACTTTCTTGTTCTGCTTGTTGTCTTGCTTGAGGTGTAGGTCTTACGTTAAATCCAACAATAATAGCATTACTTGCTGAAGCTAAAGTAATATCACTTTCGTTAATTGCTCCTACTGCAGAGTGAACAATCTTAACGCGTACGCCTTCTACATCAATTTTATTTAAACTTGCTGCTAATGCTTCTGCAGAACCTTGAACGTCTGCTTTAATAATTACATTAACTTCTTTCATTTCTCCGTCTTTTAGACTTTCAAATAAGTTGTCTAAAGTTACACGTTGAGAAACTGAACGTTGCTCTAATAAAGCACGTTTTGCTCTTTCTTCACCAGCTGCACGAGCTGTTTTTTCGTCTTCGAAGGTTACAAAACGATCTCCAGCTTGAGGTACATCATTTAGACCAGTGATTTCTACTGGTGCTGCAGGACCTGCTTCTTTATCACGACGACCAATATCATTTGTCATGACACGTACACGTCCATGTGTGTTACCTACAACAATAGGATCTCCTACATGAAGAGTACCTTGTTGAACAAGTAATGTAACGATAGGTCCTTTGCTCTTATCTAAACGTGCTTCAATAACTGTACCAATTGCTCTTTGAGTTGGATCTGCTTTTAAGTCTTCAACCTCAGAAACAAGAAGAACCATTTCTAATAATTCATCGATGTTATCACCGAATTTAGCTGAGATTGGTACGAAGATTGTATCTCCACCCCAAGCTTCAGGAATTAAACCATGTTCAGATAATTCTTGCATTACACGGTCCGGATTAGCTGTTGGTTTATCAATTTTGTTAACCGCAACAATAATTGGTAAACCAGCTGCTTTAGCATGGTTAATTGCTTCAACAGTTTGAGGCATAACTCCATCATCTGCTGCTACTACCAAGATAGTAATATCTGTAATACTTGCTCCACGAGCACGCATACTAGTGAAGGCCGCATGTCCCGGTGTATCTAAGAAAGTAATTGTTTTTCCACTTGCTTCAATTTGGTAAGCACCAATATGCTGAGTAATCCCACCAGCTTCACCTAAAGAAACTTTTGTATTTCTTAATGTATCTAGAAGAGTTGTTTTACCGTGGTCAACGTGACCCATAATTGTTACAACAGGTGGACGGTTAACTAAGTTGTCTTCATTAACAGCATCACCTTCGAAGAATTTATCGATATCTGCCACGTCTTCTTGAACTTTTTCTTCAGCATTAATGCCGTAATCAGCTGCTAAGATTTCAATTGTATCTTTATCTAAAGGTTGGTTTTGGTTAACCATTACACCAAGCATAAATAATTTTTTGATAATTTCTGCTGGTTCACGGTAGATTTTTTTAGCGATATCAGCCACATTCATACCTTCTGTATAAATTAAGACTTCTGGTAACTCTTTAAATTTACGTGCAGGTACAGCTGGTTTATTAGAAGTTGGATATTTCTTTTTACCTTTTTTACCTCTTTTGTTATAACGGTTATTTGGGTTTTGGAATCCAGTTCCACGACCTTTATTGTTGTTATTGTTACCTTTGTAGTTGCTGTTACCTTGAGTTTTGTTTTGGTCATTCTTTTGGTTAGAATGTGGTTGAGTATTGTTTGTTCCTGATTTTTGTTGAGGTTTGTTTTGATTGTTATTTGGGCGATTTTGTTCTTGTTTATTCACACGCATTTCCTTACTGTTTGATTTATTTTCTACAGGTGTAGAATTTTTCACTTCTTTTTTAGCTTCCTGTTTAGGCGCTTTTTTCACATCTAGTTTGGTTTCTTTCTTAGCTAGAGCATTCTTGATTGATTTAATCTCAGAATCGGCTAAGGTACTCATATGATTTTTCACATCGATTCCCATCGAATGAGCTTTATCTACAATATGTTTACTTGATAGCTCTAGTTCTTTAGCAAGTTCGTATACACGTTGTTTACTCATTTCATCACCATCCTATTCTTCTTTCATTAGTTCACTCATCTTCCTAGAAAAACCATTATCACAAACGCCAATAATAGCGCGACTCTTACCAATAGCATAGCTTAACTCAGCTTTTGTACAAGTCACAAGAATTGGTGTTTCATAATAGTCACATTTATCTCTAAATTTTTTTATCGTTGCTTCACTGGCATCAGTTGCGACAATCACAAGTTTTGGTTTGCCACTCCTTACACCTTTTAAGGTTGTCTCATCTCCTGAGATTAGCTTACCTGCTTTAGTAGCTAATCCCAAAAGATTCAAGAATTTGTCTTTATTTGTCATGACCAAACAGCTCTCTTCTTGCTTTTTGGTGTGTCACATAATCAAGTAATTCTTGATAAAATTCATCTGTTAATTTTGTCTCTAAAACACGATCTAAAGTTCTATTGTCCCAACCTAGTTGAACAACATCTGGCTCCATAGAAAGATACGCCCCTCTTCCAGATAGTTTACCTGTTGGATCCATAGATATTTCTCCTTCTTTAGAACGAACAACACGAATCATATCTTTTTTTGGTTTCATTTCTTGAGATACGACACATTTTCTCATTGGAATTTTTCGTTGTTTCATCTATTTCGCCTCCTTTAAATTACTCTTCAGTTTCTTCTACTTCTTCAATTTCTTCTGCTTCAGTGACAGGCGCTTCAACTTTTAAAGCTTCCCATTCTGATTCAGGTTTAATATCAATTTTAAATCCAGTTAATTTAGCAGCTAAACGAGCATTTTGTCCTCGTTTACCAATTGCTAATGATAATTGGAAGTCTGGTACAACAACTGTACAAGCTCTTTGAGTTTCATCAAATACAACATCAACAACTTGAGCTGGATTTAATGCGTTTGAGATAAAGATTGCTGGGTCTTCGTTCCATTCAACGATATCCATATTCTCACCCTTAAGCTCATTAACGATCGCTTGAACACGTTGTCCTTTTGGTCCAACACAAGTTCCAACTGGGTCGATATCTGGGTTATCTGATTTAACAGCAACCTTCGCACGGTCTCCTGCTTCACGAGCGATGCTTACGATTTCAACTTCTCCATCATAAACTTCTGGAATTTCTTGCTCAAATAGACGTTTTAATAAATCTGGATGACTACGACTTACATATACTTGAGGACCTTTTGATGTATTTTCTACTTTATGAATGTAAACTTTGATTCTATCAAATGGTTGATAGATTTCGTTTGGAATTTGATCATGTTTAGATAAAACTGCTTCGATTTTACCTAAGTTAACGTAGATGTAACGACTATCTTGTCTTTCTACGATTCCTTGCATGATTTCATTTTCGTATTCACTAAATTCATTATAAATAATTGAACGTTCTGCTTCTCTCACACGTTGTAAGATAACTTGTTTTGCTGTTTGAGCTGCAATACGTCCGAAATCTTTAGGAGTTACTTCAAAACGAATCGTATCTCCAATTTCGTATGCTGGGTTAATTTTAGTCGCTTCTTCTAAACTAACTTCAAGTTGTGAGTCCATTACTTCTTCAGTTACTTCTTTCACTGAAAAAATATGTACATCACCTTTCTTTTCGTCGAATTCAACTTCAACGTTTTGTGCTTGTCCATAGTGACGTTTATAAGCAGAAATCATCGCAGCTTCAAGAGCTTCGATAACAATTGCTTTGGAAATTCCTTTTTCGGTTTCTAAAGCGTCTAATGCGCCTAACATTTCCTTGTTCATGATTCTTTCTTGACCTCCATTATTAGAATTGGATAGCTAATCTCGCTTTAGCTATATTTTTACGTTCAAATGTCATTATTTTTTCTTGTGTTTTTATTTTCACACGGAGAGTTAACTCGTCTTTATCGAAGCTTTCTAAGAAGCCTTGGAACTGTTTTTCACCTTCAACAGTTTGATAAAAGGAAACATTAATGTAGTTACCTAAAGCTTGTTCATAGTCTTCTTCTTTCTTTAAAGGACGCTCTGCTCCTGGAGAGGAAACTTCAAGGAAATATGCTTGTGGGATTGGATCTGGATCAATCGTATCAAGTTTTTCACCTAGTTTTTCACTTACAAGAGCACACTCATTGATATCAATGCCCCCTGTTTTATCAATAAACACTCTCAGAAACCAATTTTTACCTTCTTTTACATACTCAATATCTACTAATTCAAATGTTAATTCATCTAAAATGGGAGTTACTAAGTCTGTCACTATTTCAACAACGCTTGCCAATTAATAGTCGCCTCCTTTAAAGTTTTATGCTATTCATCAAAAAGAGTGAGCGTCTGCACGCTCACTCCTCACAAATATCTTACAAAGACATTCTATCACGTTTTTTATTAAAAAACAAATGACA
This sequence comes from Vagococcus fluvialis, assembly GCF_003337315.1. Taxonomy (GTDB): domain Bacteria; phylum Bacillota; class Bacilli; order Lactobacillales; family Vagococcaceae; genus Vagococcus; species Vagococcus fluvialis. The sequence continues at coordinate 258,633 of NZ_QPJV01000001.1, forward strand.
GGCCAAGAGTGATTAAAGTTTTATTAAGACTGTTATTTTTTAACATTCCTTAATCTTTTTTTGATAAAGTAATTTTTAAGTTCAAAGAGGTGAAATAATGAAAATTTTTAAAACTATTACTGTTGCTAGTCTACTTCTTGGTTCTGCTCTTTTTCTTGAGGGTTACCGTGAAAATAGACAGCTAGATAAATCTTATTATGAAATCAACTCATTAAATGCGACAAAACAAAAAGAAGATATTAAAATTGCTCATATCTCAGACACACAATTTCCAAGATTACGTGTCGAGAAAAATAAAATCTTAAATGCTTTAACTAATGAAAAACCTGATTTAATTTTCTTTACAGGTGATACGATTGACCGAACGGAAGATATTACTAAATCAGAATTCCCTTTATTTTTGAAAAAATTAACTGAAATTGCACCGACGTATGTGGTTTCTGGAAATCATGAAACCTCCCATCCAGACTACAAAAAGTGGTTAGCTATTGTTAAACAAAGTAACGCTACTTATTTAGAAAATGAAGCTCTTGAAGTCAAAGTCAATAATCAAATGGTTAATATTATCGGCTTAAAGGAGAGCTCAACATCCATTTCAACTAGTGAGAAAGATAAGTTAAATCCCAAATTAGAAACTTTTGTTCTCGCTCACCATCCTGAAAAAATAGATGAATACAGTAAAGAATTAGCACCTTTTAATTTCACTGTATTTAGTGGACATGCTCATGGTGGTCAAATCGTCTTACCTTTAGTTGGGGGTGTATTGTCACCTAATCAAGGATTTCTTCCTGAATATACAGATGGGGTTTATCAGTATGAGAAAAACCAATTAATTGTTAGCCGTGGTTTAGCAAATAGTTCTTTCCCAAGTCGAATTAACAACTATCCGCATTTAATTTTTGCTACTTTTTCAACTAAATAAAAATAAGGGAGTGCGACTTAATGTTGTCGCACTCCCTTATTTTATAACATATCAAATAATGATAATTGGTTTTCATCTGGTAAATCTTTTAACACACCATTTTCAGTCATGTACTCAATGATGGTCTTAGATACTTTACCACGATTAGCCAAATCTTCTTTTGATAAAAACTTACTTTCATTACGAGCGATTACAATTTGTTTAGCTACGTTGGCACCTAAACTTGGGACTGAACGAAACGGAGCAATTAAAGTATCTCCATCAATAATAAAGTTTTCAGCATCTGATTTATATAAATCAATCATTCCAAATTTAAAACCACGTTCTAACATCTCATTAGCCAACTCAAGAACAGTTAGTAAGTTTTTTTCTTTTGTTGAAGCATCCATTCCTTTATCCATAATTTCTTTCATCGCAGCTTTAGTTGCTTCCTTACCTTGGGACATAGCGGCAATATCAAAATCGTCCGCACGAACACTAAAGTAAGCTGCGTAATAAATAATAGGGAAATGAACTTTAAAATACGCTACTCGTAGAGCCATTAATACATAAGCTGCGGCATGGGCTTTCGGGAACATGTATTTGATTTTTAAACAAGAGTCAATATACCACTCCGGTACATTATTATCTCGCATCTCTTTTTGCCAATCATCTGGAATTCCTTTACCTTTACGTACACTCTCCATAATTTTAAAAGCGATTCCGTCTTCAAGACCAGCATGCATCAAGTAAACCATGATATCATCACGACAACCAATTACTTTAGCTAAGGTTGCTTCACCGCGTTTAATTAACTCATCCGCATTTCCTAACCAAACGTCAGTCCCGTGAGATAATCCAGAAATTTGAAGTAACTCTGAGAAGGTTGTTGGATGAGTCTGCTCAAGCATCCCACGTACAAATTTTGTACCAAATTCTGGAATACCCAGAGTACCAGTTTTAGAAAAAATTTGATCTGGTTCAACCCCCAAAACTTGAGGGCCTGCAAAAATTTTCATCACTTCAGGATCATCTGTAGGAATTGTTTTTGGATCAATACCAGATAAATCTTGAAGCATCCTAATAACAGTCGGATCATCATGTCCTAGAATATCAAGTTTCAAGACATTATCATGGATCGAATGGAAATCAAAATGGGTTGTTCGCCATTCTGCTGTTTGATCATCTGCTGGATACTGAATTGGCGTAAAATCATAAACATCCATATAATCTGGAATAACAATAATCCCTCCCGGATGCTGACCAGTTGTTCGTTTCACCCCAGTAGAGCCTTTAGCTAAGCGATCAATTTCTGCTGCTCTAAAGTTATAATTATTATCTCTTTCATAACCTTTAACAAAACCATAAGCTGTTTTATCAGCCACAGTACCTATTGTTCCTGCTTTATAAACATAGTCTTCTCCAAATAATACTTTTGTGTAGTTATGGGCAGTGGATTGATACACACCAGAGAAGTTTAAATCGATATCGGGAACTTTATCCCCGTGGAAACCTAGGAACGTTTCAAAGGGAATATCGTGGCCGTCTTTAAACAAGCGAGCACCACAAGTTGGACATTCCTTCTCAGGTAAATCAAAACCAGAACCATACGAACCATCTTCAAAGAATTCTGAGTATTTACACTCTGGACATCTATAATGAGGAGGTAAAGGATTAACCTCTGTAATCCCAGTCATTGTTGCAACAAAACTAGAACCAACGGAACCACGAGAACCTACTAAATAACCATCTTGAAGACTTTTATGTACTAACTTCTGAGAAATTAAGTAAATAACTGAGAAACCATTTCCGTTAATACTTTTTAATTCTTTCTCAATACGTTTAACGACAATTTCCGGTAACTCCTCACCGTATAGCCTATGAGCTTCTGAGTAACTTAAGTTAGTAATCTCATCTTCAGAACCTTCAATTTTTGGTGTATATAAATCTTTTTTCACCGGCACTACTTCTTCACACATCTCAGCAATTAAATGAGTGTTATCAACAACCACTTTTTGAGCTACTTCTTTACCTAAAAAGGCAAATTCTTCTAGCATCTCATTTGTTGTTCTAAATTTAACATCTGGTAGTGGATGTCTGTTTAAAGGATTAGCTCCACCCATTGAATTAATTAATATTTTTCGGTAAATACTTTCCTCTTCGTTGATATAGTGAACATTACCTGTTGCCACAACTGGCTTATTCAAATCTTCTCCAATTTGGACTAAGTTTTGAATAATATCTTCCATGTCTTCATTGTTTTTTACTAATTCTGCAGATATTAAAGGTGCATAAACAGGTTTTGGCATGATTTCAATGTAATCATAAAACTTAGCTCGTTTTTTAGCTTCGTCTACCCCTTTTTGCATCATTGCTTCAAAAATTTCACCACTGCTACAAGCAGAACCAATCAGTAAACCTTCTCGTAACTCATTTAACTTAGAGCGCGGAATTCGTGGTACTCGGTAGTAATAATTCACATTAGACATTGAAATCAATTTAAATAAGTTTTTTAACCCATCTTGAGTTTTAGCTAAAATAGTAACATGGAAAGGTCTTGCTCGTTTATAAGCATCTCCTTCACCAATATGTTGATTAAACTCATCATGATATTCAACACCAAAATCTTCTTTAGCTTTTTTTACAAATATCCAGCACAGGTGTCCTGTTGCCTCAGAGTCATAAACCGCTCTATGGTGTTGTTCTAAATTAATATTATATTTTTTAGATAAGGTATTTAAACGATGGGATTTCATCTCTGGATGAAGTAAACGTGATAACTCTAACGTATCAATAACTGGGTTAGGAGCTTCTGGCATATCATATTTTTCATAACTTGTATTTAAGAATCCCATATCAAAACTAGCATTATGGGCTACCAAAATATCTTCGCCACAAAACTCTCTAAACATTGTTAAAACTTCTTTTTCAGATTTAGAACCTCTTACCATTTCATCTGTAATACCTGTTAAGTTAATGGTTGTTTGAGATAAAGGATGACCAGGGTCAATAAATTGTTCAAAGGTATCAATCACATTTCCTTTATGCATTCTAACAGCTGCAAGTTCGATGATTGTATCATAAACAGCAGACAGACCAGTTGTCTCAACGTCAAATACAATGTAAGTGGCATCTGTTAATAAGACATGTTTAGGTTGATAGGCAATTGGTACCCCGTCATCAACTACGTTAGCTTCTAAACCAAATAATACTTTCACACCGTTTTTTTGACCTGCGTGATAAGCATCTGGGAAAGCTTGAGCTCCAGCATGATCTGTTATAGCAATAGCTGGCATTCCCCATTTGGCAGCTTGAGTAACTAAAGCTGTGGCACTACTTACAGCATCCATAGTACTCATATTAGTATGAGCGTGAAGTTCAACACGTTTTTGATCTTCTGGGGCTGTATCTTTTCTTTCAGCATGTTTCACTTCGATTAAATCTTGACAATTCATAACTAAATCACGCATGAAAGTATCTTCTTGAATACTTCCTCTAACCTTTAGCCAAGACCCTTCTTTAATTGCTTCAAAAACAGCTACATCTTTATCATTATTTGAGAATTTTTTGACTGAGAAAGAAGATGTATAGTCTGTCATTTTAATAATTAAAATTTTTCGACCTGATCTTAAATCCCTTACTTCTTTTGAAAAGACATAACCTTCAATGGTAACACGTCTTTCTTCTTCTGTAATATGGCCCATTGAAGTAATGACTTCATCAGCTGGAATGGAGCGACCAAGTTGAATTGGACCAGACAAAGGTGCGACTTCAGCCTTTTGTTTTTGTTGTTGCTCATTTTTTTCAATAGCTTGAGCAGCTTGTTTCATCATTTGTTCCGTTTGCTCTCTTTGTCTTTCATCAAAAGCTTTTTTAATTTCTGCTGCCTTTTGTTCATCCATTCTTGGTTGAAATTTAAATTTTGGGAAACCAAACTTTTGATAGCTATCTACAATAATTGGTGCGTATTGCTGACTTATATAGTCAATCATTCCTTCATTTTCAACTAAGAGAACTACTTGTTGGTCATCTATAAAAGGCATTTGATTAGAAAGTCGTTGTTTAACAACTGGTGTCCCACAGCTTTCATCTTTTAAAACCTCTAACCAATAATCTTGAAGAATTTGATTATCAAATTTAGGATTGTTACTTTGAATGGTTAACTTAATATTTGCGATTGACTGGAAGGCAACTGTCAAGCAGTTATAGAATTCTTTGTAGAGTGTAAAGGGTAATATATCTGAAAATAGGATATGGAACTCCCATAATTTACTTTTTTTATGTACTGTAACTTCTTTAATTTCTCCTGATTCAAGGATCTGAGTATTCTCAGCTGTTTTTTCTAAACCAATTTGATTCAGTAATTGAGAAAATAATTCTTTTGAATTCATTGCCATTCATTCTCGCCTCACTTTCCCATCTATTCTACATGAAAAAAGACCTTAGCAAAAGTCTAATTATTTGCCAAAGATCCTTTTTCATTTAATTATTTAAAATACTTAGTGTATCATGAAGTTCTTCACGTCTAACTTCAAGCATGTCTTCAGTCTTTTTAATCTTAACTTCAACAATACCTTCTTCAGCTTTCTTACCTATTGTAATTCTAAAAGGTGCTCCAACTAAATCAGCATCTTTAAATTTAACACCAGGACGCTCTTTACGATCATCAAGTAAACAATCAATACCTCTTGATTTCATTTCTTCTTCAATTTCTAAAGCTAGTTGCCACTGAATATCATCATTTGGATTAATTGGAATAATATGAACATCGAATGGTGCAATTCCTTTAGGCCAATTAATACCAGTTTCGTCAGCATTTTGTTCAGCAATAGCTGCTAACATACGACTAACACCAATACCATAACATCCCATTTGGACTGGAATTGAACGACCATTTTCATCTAAAACAGTAGCACCCATTTTTTCACTATAGAATGTACCTAATTTAAAGATATGACCTAATTCAATCCCTTTAGCAAATTTTAAAACTCCTTGACCATCAGGAGAGGTTTCTCCCTCAGCTACTAATCTAAAATCTTCATAAGCTTCGACTTCAAAATCACGACCTGGAGTAACATTAACAAAATGATATCCATCTTCATTAGCACCAACAGCACTATTAGTCATCTCTTGAATATATGTATCAGCTACTAATTTAATTTCTTCAGATAAGTTAACTGGGCCTAATGAACCAAAATTAGCTCCTAAATAGTTTTTAGCTTCGTCTTCTGTTGCTGGTTCTAAAAAGTCAGCACCTAAATAGTTTTTAAGTTTTACTTCATTTAATTCATGATCACCACGAATAAGAACCATCACAGGTTTTTCATCAGCCATAAAAAATAACGACTTGATTGTTTTTTCTGGTGAGCAATCTAAAAAGTCAGCCAGTTCAAGAATTGTAGTAACATTTGGTGTTTCAATTTTTTCCTGCTCAAGTAATGGCTCATGAGATTTTTTACCTGTATAAAGGCTAGTAGCCATTTCTAAGTTAGCAGAATAGTCACTACCATCAGAATAAACAACTGTATCTTCTCCAATTTCAGAAATTCCCATAAACTCTTTAGAGTCATTACTTCCCATAGCGCCACCATCACCAATGATAATCCGAAAATCTAATCCGCATCTCTCAAAAATATTGATGTAAGCTTGTTCAAAGTCTCTGAATCCTTCATCTAAACTTTCTTTTGTACTATGGAATGAATAGGCATCTTTCATAATAAACTCACGGCCTCTTAAAAGACCAAAACGAGGTCGTTTTTCATCTCTGTATTTTGCTTGGATTTGATATAGCGACATTGGTAATTTTTTATATGAGGCAATATCATTTCTAACTAAATCAGTAAAAGTCTCTTCATGAGTTGGGCCTAAAATAAAATCTTTTCCATTTGAATCTTGTAATTTTAATAACGCATCTCCATAAGTTGCGTATCTACCTGACTCTTTCCATAAATCAGCAGGAACAACTGCTGGAAGAAGCATTTCATTGGCACCAATTTTATCAAACTCTTCGCGCATAATGTCTTCAAGTTTTCTAATTACTCGGTAAGCAAGTGGTAAATAACTATAATAACCACTTGATACTTGACGAATATAGCCGCCCCTTAACAACATCTTATGACTAATAACTTCTGCATCACTTGGAACTTCCCTAAGTGTAGGCATAAAAAATTTTGACTGTTTCATTTAAACAAACCCCTTTTTCTTTCATTATCAATTAACGAATAAAGAACCTTTGAATATCATTCCAAGTCACTGCAATCATTAATAATAATAGGATACCAACACCTATCATTGTGATCATTACTTCTTTTTCTTGACTTAGAGGTTTTCCACGGACACCTTCAAAAATATTTAAAGCTAATTTTCCTCCGTCTAACCCTGGAATAGGTATTAAGTTCATAATTCCTAAGTTGACAGATAACATAGCAGTGAACGATAAAATAGCAATAAAGCCACTATTAGAAACTGCTTCTGAGGCTTTAAAAATCATGACTGGTCCACCTAATTTATTTAAGCTAAAATCTGTCACTAAATTACCTAGAGCTTTAAAAATCATTAATGAATTAGCGAAAGTTTCCGTAATACCGTATTTAATCTTCTCAAAGAATGATAACTCAGTAAGGACGGTGCCACTTTGGATACCGATAATACCTTGTTTAGTACCCTCTGCACTTTCAACAGGTGTTACATCAACATTCCTTGTCTTCTTGTTACTATCTTCTACAACTAAAGTTACTTTTTTACCAACATTTGGTGTGATAACTTCTGATAGCTCGTTAAATGTTTCAATTTTTTTACCATTTGCTTCAATAATTTTTTCGCCAGCCTTAATACCAGCTTTTTGAGCGACTCCATCTTGGACTACTCCACCAATGGTACTTGAATTATCAGGTTTATAGCTTCCACCTAGCATAAAAGCAACGATTGTGAATAATATAAATGACAAAATAAAGTTATTCATTGGACCTGCAAAGTTAGTCATCATTCTACGGCCTAAAGAGGCTGATTGGAACTGAACATCTCTTGGTGCAATCTGTGTTTCAAGACCATCCTCTTCAATAATTGTCGCATCATGAGCAACAGTGAATCGTTTTTCTAATGAATCATCACCATTTTCAAACCCCGTAATATACAAGTCATCTACTAAATCATGTTTAATTACTTCAACAGGAATACTGTTAGGTAATTGAACTTTTTTATTCGGGTTAATCTTAACGACAACCCCATTTTCATCTAACACTAAAGAAACAGGCATCCCCGGTGCAAGTTCTACTTCTTCCTCCCCTTCACCAGCCATTCGAACATACCCTCCAATTGGCAACATTCGAATTGTATAAGTTGTTTCATTTTTACGATGATGAAAAAGTTTTGGACCCATACCTATGGCAAATTCCCTAACTAAAATACCACCACGTTTTGCGAAGATAAAATGTCCAAATTCATGAACTAGGACAATAATCCCGAAAACAAAAATAAATGTGACTATAGTACTTATCATATAGTTAAAATCCTTTCTATGGGAATTTTATTAAAAAACGCCTACTAAATGCATTAATGGAAATACAAATAATAAACTATCAAAGCGGTCTAAGATACCACCATGACCAGGTAATATATTCCCTGAGTCTTTAACACCGTAATGGCGTTTGTATGCTGATTGTACCAAATCTCCCATTTGACCGACAACTGAAAAGATAGCTGTTAATGGTAACATAACTAGCAAACTGTAGTTCATCGGCCATACTAGTAAGTAAATAGCCGCTACAATAACAGCACAGATAATACCACCGATTGCTCCTTCAATTGTTTTATTAGGAGAAATATGAGGTGCTAACTTATTTTTACCAAATTTCATTCCGCAAAAATAAGCTCCAATATCTGTCGACCAAACAACTAATAAGGCAAACATTAAAACAGGTACACCAGATTCTCTTGCTAATGTAAAGTTTTGGAAACCAAAACCGACATATAAACTAACTAAAACTGGAAACGCCACATCATCAAATGTATAACTGTTTTTTGAAAAAACAGGAACCATTAAAATAAACATCACAATTAAATAAAATAAAGTGAAATTAGTTACTGATTCAGGTAAGAAATTAAACCACTGAGCTTTTGGTAAAACTAGTAGAACAGCTGCTAGTATACTTAGAATTCCTTCTAGGCTTTTAATTTCAAGACCTTTCATATTAAATAATTCATAAACGCCAACACCAGCCATAGCTGCAGCTAAAACTTGTAATGGCATGCCTCCAATTGCGACTAATGGAATAAAAAAGATTAGCGCAACAACAGCAGTAATAATTCGTTGTTTCATTTGATTCTACTCCTTTATTTTTTCGCCTTCACATCGCCAAAACGACGATTTCTACTTTGGAATGAGCCAATTGCTTCTTCTAAATTATCAGTTGTAAAATCTGGCCAGAATTTATCAGTAAAAAATAGCTCACTATAGGCTATTTGCCATAGTAAGAAATTACTAATTCGCTCTTCACCACTTGTTCTAATAAGTAAATCAGGATCTCTTAACTCTTTACCAAGAACTCCTGTCATTAACTTCTCAGAAAACATTTCTTCTGTCACTTCGCCTGTTAGTTCACCATCTTTAGCTGATTCTACTAAACTATTAACAGCCGTTAGCATTTCTGCTCGACTTCCATAATTCAAAGCGAAATTTAAAATCATTCCTGTGTTATTCTTTGTTTGTTCAATTGCATTTTCCACTGCTTTTTTTGTGTGAGCTGGTAAACTTTCTTTATACCCCATCACTTGAACTTGAACATTTTCCGCGATTAACTCTGGAACAAACACATCAAAAAAGTCGACAGGAAGTTTCATTAAGAAATCCACTTCTTCTGTTGGACGTTTCCAATTTTCTGTTGAAAAAGCATAAAGTGTTAAGACTTTAACGCCTAATTTGCTAGCGTGTTTTGTAATTAACTTAACATTATTCATACCTTCCTTATGTCCAGCAATACGTGGTAGGAATCTTTTTTGAGCCCATCTACCATTACCATCCATTATAATGGCAATATGCTTGGGTATGTTTTTATCAGCATCAAAAACCTCTAATGCTTTTTCATTGTTATTATTTTTTAAAAAGTTGAACATTATAAAGCCCCCTAAAAGACTAAAATTACTTAAACTACCTTTTCTATTGTAGCAAATGCTTTTAAAAAAGCCTATATAAAAAGATAAATATCCTGTTATTTAAGAAAAACATAATCAAAATAAAAAGTCGTGGAAATCTAAAAATAGCAATTCCACGACTTTTAGTATTAAACTTCTAGTAATTCTTCTTCTTTACTTGATACAATCGCATCAATATTTTTTGTACTAGCATCAGTAATATCTTGAACATCTTTTTCTAATGTATGTAACTCATCTTCAGAGATGTCTTTAGATTTTTCTAATTTTTTTAATTCATCAATCGCATCACGACGAATGTTACGAACAGCAACTTTAGCATTTTCGCCATATTTACTTACTTCTTTCGCTAATTCTTTACGACGTTCTTCTGTTAATTGAGGAATCACAAGACGGATAATTGATCCATCATTTGTTGGGCTGATACCAATATCACTTGCTAAAATTGCTTTTTCAATATTTTCTAAAGCACTTTTATCAAATGGTGTAATCATTAAAACACGAGCTTCTGGAATAGAGATTCCAGCGATTTGGTTTAATGGTGTTGGTACGCCGTAGTATTCTACTTGAATACGGTCTAAAAGACTTGCGTTAGCACGTCCTGCTCTAATTTGTCCTAACTCACGAGTTAAGCTTTCTTCTGACTTAGTCATTTTTTCTTTAGCTTCATTTAATACGATGTTTTGCATATTATTTCCCCCTTACCGTTGTTCCGATTTGTTCACCTAAACAAACGCGTTTGATATTTCCTGGTTCATTGATATTAAACACAACTAATGGAATATCATTATCCATACTTAAACTACTTGCTGTAGAATCCATTACTGATAAACCTTTTGAAATAACATCTAAATGTGTTAATTCTTCAAATTTAGTTGCTGTAGCATCTAATTTTGGATCCGCAGAATAAACCCCATCAACATTATTTTTAGCCATCAAGATAACGTCAGCGTTAATTTCAACTGCTCTTAAAGCTGCAGTTGTATCTGTTGTAAAATATGGATTACCAGTTCCACCAGCAAAAATAACGACACGACCTTTTTCTAAATGTCTAACAGCACGACGTCTAATATAAGGTTCTGCTATTTGACGCATTTCAATTGAAGTTTGAACACGAGTTGGTACACCGTGATTTTCAAGTGTATCTTGTAGAGCTAAACCATTCATAACAGTTGCAAGCATTCCCATGTAGTCAGCTTGTGCTCTTTCCATGCCCATTTCAGCACCAATGTTTCCACGCCAAATATTACCGCCACCCACTACGATAGCAACTTCTACACCTAAACTATGAACTTCTTTAATTTCTTTAATCAATTCATTTACGATTGGTGGGTTTATACCAAAGCCTTTCTCTCCCGCTAGTGCTTCTCCACTAACTTTAAGTAATACTCTGCGATATTTTGGTTCTGTCATTATTATTCCCTCCGTTTAGTATCCATAACTAATTTTATCATATTTAACTGATAAATTTATCATTTTTCCCTAAAAAAAAGGAGCGCAAATATCATATTGATAATAAATGCGTTCCTATTAACTTACTGTTATTTCATTTGGCTAGCAACTTCAGCAGCGAAATCTTCTTCGCGTTTCTCGATTCCTTCACCAACTTCAAAACGTACGAAACCTTTAACAGTTCCACCTTTAGAAGCAACAAATTTTTCAACAGTCATATCTGGATCTTTAACGAATGGTTGATCAACTAAACAAACTTCTGCTAAGAACTTGCTCATACGTCCCATAACCATTTTTTCAACGATATTAGCTGGTTTACCTTCGTTTAATGCTTGTTCAGTTAAAACTTTTTTCTCATGTTCTAACTCTTCTGCAGAAACTTCGTCTTTAGTTACGTAACGAGGGTTGATAGCCGCAACGTGCATAGCAACGTCTTTAGCTGCTTCTTCGTCAGTAGTTCCTTCTAAAGTTGTTAATACAGCGATTTTACCGCCCATATGTAAGTAACCACCGAATGCATCGTTGTCACCTTTTTCTACTACTTCAAAACGACGGAAGCTGATTTTTTCACCGATAACTGTTTGAGCTTCGATTAAGTCAGTTTCAATTGTTCCTTTTTCAGTTTTAATAGCAACTGCTTCTTCCATAGTAGCTGGTTTGTTAGCTGCGATTAATTCTGCAACTTCTTTAACTAAGTTTTGGAATAATTCGTTTTTAGCAACGAAGTCAGTTTCAGAGTTGATTTCAACGATTGCAGCAGTGTTTCCATTAACAGCAACGTTAGCTAATCCTTCTGCAGCGATACGGTCATTTTTCTTACCAGCTTTAGCCATACCTTTTTCTCTTAATAAATCAATAGCATTTTGTAAGTGTCCTTCAACTTCAACTAACGCACGTTTAGCATCCATCATACCAACACCAGTTAAGTCACGTAATTCTTTTACCATAGCGGCTGTAATTTTAGTAGACATGTATTATTCCTCCGATTGTTTATTCTTTTAATTTTGAATTTACTTATTAAAAAACTGCCTTAGACGTGAGTAACACTAGGCTACTTTGTTCACCTTGACCCCGCAGCCTAAGACAGCCAATTTATTAATGATTATTCAGCATTGTTTCCTTCAACAGCTTCAACGATTTCTTCGATTGAAGTTGCTTCAGTTGTTTCTTCAGCTGAGAAAGTTTCTTCGTTCACTTCATCTTCACCTTGACGGCCTTCGATGAATGCGTCAGCCATTTTAGCTGAGATTAATTTAACGGCGCGGATAGCGTCATCGTTTGATGGAATAACTACATCAATTTCATCTGGGTCACAGTTAGTATCAACCATAGCCACGATTGGAATATTTAATTTATGAGCCTCTTGAACAGCAATACGTTCTTTACGAGGGTCAACGATGAACATTACATCAGGAATTCTAGGCATATCAGCGATACCACCTAAGAATTTTTCTAAGCGTTCACGTTCTTTGTTTAAACCAGCAACTTCTTTTTTAGGAAGTAATTCGAATGTTCCTTCTTCTTCCATTTTGTTGATTTGTTTTAAACGAGCGATACGTTTTTGAATTGTATCCCAGTTAGTTAAAGTTCCACCTAACCATCTGTGGTTTACATAGTATTGACCAGAGCGGATAGCTTCATCTTTAATAGCTTCTTGAGCTTGTTTTTTAGTACCTACGAATAAAGCGATTCCGCCTTCTTCTGCTACATTTCTCATGTAGTTATAAGCGTCATCTACTAAACGAACTGTTTTTTGTAAGTCGATAATGTAGATTCCGTTTCTTTCTGTGAAGATATATTTCTTCATTTTTGGGTTCCAGCGACGAGTTTGGTGACCAAAGTGTACACCAGCTTCAAGTAACTGTTTCATTGAGATTACTGCCATGTTGTGTTTCCTCCAATTGGTTTTTGTATTTCCCTCTCAACTGTATCCTCTCTTAATAGAACTAAAAAATAATTTCAGCACCACTATTAAAATCACAGTCGATGTGGATTAGTGCTTTTAGCACCTTTATTAATATAACCTAATTACAAATATATTTCAACTATAATCTTTCATCTCTTTTATTTTTTTACTTTGATTCTTCTTTCTACTATACTAATAGTATTAAACAAAGGAGTGATTAAGAAATAATGACAACTTTTTATTGTGTTAGACATGGAAAAACAGAATTTAATTTAAATAAAACGTTTCAAGGTGGATTAGCTGACTCTCCTCTTCTTCCTGAAGGAATTGAAAATGCGAAAAAAGTCGGTAACTATTTAGCTGATATCTCTTTTGATGGCATTTATGTCAGTCCTCAAAAAAGAGCTCAAGATACAGCGGAAAATATTTTACTAGGCCTTAACAAACCAAAAGAAATTACAACAGTAACAGACCTACGTGAGATGGAGTTTGGTTCATGGGACGGAAAACCAGAAGCTGACTTTCATCATTATGAAGAATTTCAAAATTTAGTTCATAGACCTCATCTTTATGATCCTTCTTCTTTTGGTGGGGAAACTTTTGAAAATTTAATTGAAAGAACTTTAAATGTTTTTAACTCACTTAGTGAAAAACACCCAGATGAAACTATTTTAATCGTTTCACACGGATTAACTTTACAATCTATTTTGAAGCACTTAGACGGCTCATCAATTGCTGATATTAGAAGTGGCCGTTTGTTAGATAATACAAGTATTACTATTGTGGAAAACTCTAATAACAACCAAGAATTTACTATTACTAAATGGAATGATACTAATCATTTAAATTAAAAATTAGTTATTTAAATTGCCCTCCTTTCATGATAGAATGAAACAGTTGCTTTGATGTTAAGGAGTGAGATATTCAGTGTCAAATAAAGTCAAATCAGTTATCGTGTTTTTAGATAATTATGAATGGATCGATTCAGCTAGTATATTAATTATGGCAATAGTCAGCATTAGTCTTTTTATTAATCATTCAACTAGTTCTTTTGAATTAATGATTATTGTTGGTTTACTAGCTATATTAAAAGGATTCCTAAATTTTAATATTTTTTTATCACTGGATTTATCTGGAAAAAGAAAAAGCCCTAAATCTTTTATTTTAGTTGCTTTAATCAATATTGTCATTGGTTTAATTCTTATTTTAAACCTTATTACAAGTGAAACTTTCCTATTAGTGCTAACAGCACTGTGGATGATTATTGATTCTATTCCTTATATGATCTATATCATAAAAAATAAACTTGGCAAGCGTCATAAATACAATCCATTCTTCATTTTTTATGGATTTATCTCAGTTGCAGCTATTTGTCATATCGCAACTTTAAGAACAGATATTTACGGACCTGCTATTACATTAGCAAGTTTCCTTGCTTTATCTTGTATTAACTTATTTTTATTAAAAAAAGAAAGCAGACTAGTCTAAGCTAGCCTGCTTTTTTTGTAATTATTTTGAATAACATATAAAGTGATTAAAAAGCCTAAAATAATTAACCATTTAGTGATATTTAAGGTTAAAAAAGCCGCCTCATCAACATGTTTATATGTGTAAGCTTGGAGTAATTCATCAATTGTCACGGTCTTGACACCTAAAGTCACTAAATACATGATAAACATCATTATTAATTGATGTAAAATACTTCCCACATTTGTTAATCGGTACTTAGCAAGTAATCGATGGTCTTTTGGTAAATTTGCTTCATTATAAACCAATTGATTTAATCTCAAATTAAGTTGTGAGGTAAATAAGCTAAGTATTAAAACACCAATATAAAAGGTTGGACTCCATAAAATCAAGAAAAACCCTAAAGCAATTCCCAAAATAATAACATCAACTATTTTAGTTTCTAAAAACTTCTTCAAAAGCCTCGCATAAATCATCGGTGCTAAAGTAATAGCTACTAAATAAGTAATATAAATCTTATTAATTGCCATACCACCTTCAAAAATTAATTGATAGAACGTACAAAAAACTAAAATAAAATTCGTTATCATCCCTTTGTAAATTAAGATGTGCCTTAATTCAGAATCTAGTCTTCTCTCAGGTTTAACTCGTTTAACAAAAAAGAAATAAAGCACAATTAATGTTGCTAAAAAAACAAAGAAAATTGGTAAAGAATTAGTCATTCCTAATTTTTTATCGGCTTTAATAATAAAGATGACAAAAAAACCAGTAACAAATAAGAACAGAGTTTCAAAGAGTGGATAACTAACCTCTTTTTTATCATCAGTAATTTCATAAGCTGGATAGGCACGAATAATAAATAATAAGATAATTAACCAAATACCTAAATAAATAAAAGTTGCTGAAATAGAATGTTTGATTAAAAAAAATAAAATCACTGAAAATACAAAAGCAAAACAAATGGAATAAAGTTGATCTTTTTTACCTGAGCCAAAATCATTGTAGGTTTTTTCATGAAACTGAACTGTTAAAAAACTGGGATATAAAAGACCTGAACAAATCCCAAGCAGAGCTCCTGAAAGTAAACCAAAGTATAAATTAGTTTCATAAAAACTTCCCATAAAGGAGGCAATGATTCCAATAACAATTGAAAATTGTAATAAGTGATTCACAGTAATCGGTTTTAGCCTGACTAAAAATAAAATGGTTGTTTTAAAACTAAAATATAAAATTAAAGGTAAAACATATTTATCTATATCTCGATATTTTAAATAAACTTGTGCCAAAATTAGCACTGGAAAAAGGTTCATTCCATTCGTTAATACAAAAGGAATAAATCGAAGGGAAAGTAACAGTTTCTTCCTTTGGTCGTTCATAGTACCCTCCTTAGCATTTTAAATTCATTATACTTGTTTTAATTAAATAAAAACATCTTTTTTGTTGACATGACGTGCGCGTCAACTAATATAATCTATTTATGGGGTGATTTATATGTATCAAATTAAAGAATTAGCCGATTTAGCTGGCGTTACAGCACGTACCTTAAGATATTATCATCAAATTGGTCTATTAATTCCACACAGTATCAATGAATCTGGTCACAGATTTTATAGTCAAAAAGAAGTCAAAGACTTACAACAAATTCTTTTTTTAAAAGAACTAAGCTTTACTTTAGAAGAAACTAAAGAACTTATGTTAAGTGAAAACAATAATCGACTAACTTTTTTTACTGAGCAACACAAGGCTTTGCTAGAAAAACAAAATCATTTAGAAAATGTCATTAAATTAATTGGAAAAACAATTGATGAAGAGAAAGGAAAACTTATTATGACAGATACAGAACGTTTTGAAGCCTTTAAAAATAAACAAATTAAAGATAACAGAGAAAAATATGGTGAAGAGATTATCAGTAAATATGGTGAGCAAGCTGTGAAAGATTCTGAAAAGAAATTCAGTGCTTTATCAAAAGAAGATTTAACGGTAAATATGAAAGAGATTGAGGAAAAGATGTTTGCTTTATTAAGAAATAATATTGAGTGCCCTTCTGAAGAAGCATTTACTATTTATAACTTACATAAAGAATGGTTGTCATACTCTCTTGATTTAACACCTGAGATTCATCTTTCTTTAGTTGATATGTATCTTGCTGATCCTCGTTTTACAGCCTACTATGATGAAAAAGTTGAAACAGGTACAACTCAAAAACTAAGAGACATTGTTTATTTCTATGCTAAATAAACATGATGTTTGGTTTAATACCTCCTTATCAGTTATAATATTTTTATAACCAAGGAGGTATTTTTTATGTTAAAAGTTAAACAAATAATTACTGGACCAATACAGGAGAATTGTTACTTAATATATAATGATCAGTATGCTTTAATTGTCGATCCTGGTGCTGATGCTCATGTGATTAAGGAGCATGTAGCTACTTTAGGAGTAATCCCTGTTGCGGTTTTAATTACTCACGCCCACTATGACCACATTGGAGCTTTAGAAGAAATTCGTTCTGAGTACAATATTCCAGTATATATTAGTCCAATTGAGCAAGATTGGTTAACAGATCCAATGCTAAATTTATCTGGTTTAGGCAGACATGATGACATAGCTAATGTTGTTTGTCGCCCAGCAGAATTTGAATTCACTAACTATGATTCTTATACTCTTGGAGACATGACTTTTAAAGTCGTTCCTACTCCTGGTCATTCACCAGGAAGTGTTAGTTTTATTTTTGATGACTTTGTTGTTACAGGAGATGCTCTTTTTAGAGGTAGTGTTGGTCGCTCAGACTTACCTATGGGAGATGGCGCTCAATTATTAGATGGTATTAAAAAAGAATTATTTACTTTACCTGAAACTTACCGAGCTTACCCAGGTCACGGACCTCAAACAACTATTAGAAGAGAAAAAGAAACTAATCCATTTTTTAACTAAAAAAGCAATTATCTATCTATGAACTATGATGTAAGTCACAACTTATTATCATAGTTTTTTTCTTTATAAGCATCATCTAACAAAACTGTTAGAAAATTTTACTGGTTTTATTACTTCATTTAAACTAAACTATAAACATTGGTAACAATTATTTATGAAGGGATTGTCAAAATGGATTTTTTAAATATGTTAAAAGTAATCTTCTTAGGAATTGTAGAAGGTATTACTGAATGGCTTCCGATTAGTAGTACTGGACATTTAATCTTAGTAGATGAATTTATCAAACTAGACGCATCTCCTGCTTTTATGGAAATGTTTAATGTCGTTATCCAGCTAGGAGCAATTTTAGCCGTTGTTGTTCTTTATTTTAGTAAATTAAACCCATTCTCATCTACGAAAACTGCTGGTCAAAAAAAGGCAACTTGGACACTTTGGTTTAAAGTTGCAGCAGCTTCAGTACCTGCCGCTTTAATTGGGCCCTTTATTGATGATTTCTTAGAGGAACATTTTCATAGCTTTTTACCAGTTGCATTGATGTTAATTATCTACGGGATTCTATTTATTGTAATTGAGAATAGAAACAAGGACAAAGAACCAACAACTTTAACATTAGGTAGTTTAAGTTATCAAACTGCTATCATTATCGGTTTATTCCAAGTTCTCGCAATGGTTCCTGGAACATCTCGTTCTGGAGCTACAATTATTGGAGCTATTATCTTTGGTTGTTCTCGTTATGTAGCAGCAGAATTCACTTTCTTTTTAGGAATTCCTGTTATGTTTGGTGCTAGTGGACTTAAAATATTAAAATTCTTGAAAAATGGAAACTCTTTTGATTTAACACAAACAGCTATGTTATTAGTTGGATGTATCGTAGCTTTCGTTGTTTCAATCATTGTTATTAAATTCTTAATGAATTACATTAAGAAAAATGACTTTAAGGCTTTTGGTTGGTACCGAATTATTCTTGGATCAACTATTATTGCCTACTGGTTAATTTTTAAATAATCAACTTATCTCTCCTATTTTTAGGAGAGATTTTTTTATTCTAATTTATAGTCATTCTCATTGATAATGACTATCATTACTATATAGATTATAATCATTCCAATCTGAAAGTTTATGTGTTATGCTTTAAATGTAGGAGGAATGAACATGACATTTATAAAAGAAAGAAGTAGTATGATCGCTACAATTATTTGTGGTGTGTTAATGGTCACAGGCTTAATTAACCAAAACACAGGAGGAACTCTTTTTCCCTATATCTTTATTATTGGGATGATTATCGGAGGTTTCAACCAAACAAAAGAAGGTATTATTGATACCATTGAAGAAAAGCATTTAAACGTCGATTTACTGATGGCTCTAGCTGCAATTGGAGCCTGTACGATTTCGTATTACTTCGAAGGTATTATGTTAACGTTTATTTTCTCACTAAGTGGCTCACTAGAAGAATTTACAACTAATAAAAGTAAAAAAGAAATTGAAGGTTTAATGGAAATTCAACCTGAGAATGCTTTTTTACTAAATGAGAATGGACAAACAACTGAAGTTCCTGTTAAAATATTAAAAATCGGAGACTTATTAATGGTACCAAAAGGAACTAGTGTCCCAATTGATGGTATTTTATTAACTGATCATGCTTCTATTGATGAGGCAGCGATTACTGGTGAATCTATTCCAAATGAGAAAACAAATCAAGATAACTTATTTGCCGGAACAATTAATATTGGTAACTCTTTAAAAATGGAAGTAACAAAAGAATCAAAAGATACCCTATTTAGTAAAATCATTCAATTAGTAGATGAAGCTCAAAATACGCCATCGAAAACTGCTAGCTTTTTAAGTAACTTTGAAAATATTTATGTAAAAGCGGTTTTAATTATTGTTCCACTAGCTATTTTAATTCCTTACTTCCTTCTTGGATGGACATGGAATGAAAGTTTTTACCGCGGTATGGTTTTATTAGTTGTTGCTTCCCCCTGTGCTCTTGTTGCCTCAGCAACACCGGCAACATTAGCAGCAATTTCTCACGGAGCTAAAAATGGAGTTCTCTTTAAAGGTGGTATTTATCTTGAAGCTTTAGCAGATTTAAAAGCTATTACATTTGATAAAACAGGAACATTAACAAAAGGATTTCCAATTGTAACTGACGAATTTTTCTTAACTGATGAAAAAGAATTAGCTATCAACACCTTAGTCGCTATTGAAACAGCATCTACTCACCCATTAGCAAATGCTATTACGACTAAATTTTCAAAAGAAGCCTCTCAAAAACTAAATTTAGATGTAAAAGATGTAACAGGTTCTGGTATGCTTGCTTTAGCAGACACAGATGAATGGAAAGTTGGTAACGTTGATTTTGTAACTACTCTTCCTTTAACTGATGACATTATTTCTAAAACTGAAAAACTTCAAAGTGAAGGTAAAACAGTTATTTACCTTTCAAAAAATAATAAGATTCTAGCTTTCTTCGGGCTCTTGGATGTGCCCAAGGAAGATGCGATTAAAACCATTCAATATTTTAATAAACAAGGTATCTCAACTACTATGTTAACTGGAGATCATTCACATACAGCAGATGCAGTAGCCAAAATGATTGGCATTGATCATGTAATCGCTGATTGTTTACCAGAAGATAAAACTGAATTTATAAAAAAACAAAAAGAAGAAATCGGTGTTAATGCTATGATTGGTGATGGAGTGAATGATGCTCCTGCTCTTGCTAACGCTTCAATTGGTGTCGCAATGGGACAAGGAACTGATATTGCGATTGATGTTGCTGATATCGTATTAATGAAAGATGACTTAGAAAAATTAGCTCTTAGTCACCAACTATCGCTAAAATTAAAACGAATCATTACTCAAAACATCGTCTTCTCTCTTTCAGTTATCGCATTACTAATAATTTCAAACTTTTTCAAAGTTATTAATCTACCTCTGGGTGTAATCGGCCACGAAGGAAGCACGATTTTAGTTATCCTTAATGGTTTAAGAATGTTAAGAAAACTACCAATAGAAAAATAGTTTTATAAAACCTTGGTTAATCCAAGGTTTTTTTACGCCTAATTGTAATTACGAACATCTTATGATATAGTTTTGAATACTAGATGCCCTTTTTAATGAAATTAGATAGAAACAATTTATTAAGAAGGAGCAAATGAAAACAACATCTTA
Source organism: Vagococcus fluvialis (assembly GCF_003337315.1). Classification (GTDB taxonomy): domain Bacteria; phylum Bacillota; class Bacilli; order Lactobacillales; family Vagococcaceae; genus Vagococcus; species Vagococcus fluvialis. The sequence continues at coordinate 279,614 of NZ_QPJV01000001.1, forward strand.
TGGGGGAAATAAAATTGACTGACAAAATTGCAATGCTTGTAGATTCTGGAATGGATATGCCACCTGAATTAATCGAAAAAGGCGGTGTCTTTGTTGCACCACTTAACATTATGTATACAGATAAAACTTATATGGATAAAATTGAAATCTCAGCTGCTGAAATTTATGCACGTTTAGATGAAGAAGTTCCTAAAACATCCCTACCTTCTATTTCATACGTTCAAACATTAATTGAAGATATTAAAAATCAAGGCTATAACAAAATTCTTTGTATTACGATTTCAAGTGGTTTAAGCGGAACACACAATGCGCTACGCTTAACCTTAGAGGAACATGAAGAAATCGAAAGCTTTATGGTTGATACTAAGAGTATTGGTATTGGCGGCGGGATTCAAGCAGCTTTCATTAAACGAGAAATTGATAATGGTATTTCTTTTGATGAATTAAAAAAAGTGGCTAGTGAACTACCAATTAAAGGTGGCGTTTTCTTTAGTATTCCAACTCTAGAATACTTAAAAAAAGGTGGACGAATCGGCTTAGTTTCATCTATTATTGGGACAGCATTAAACTTAAATCCAATTATTTCTTGTAATGAAGATGGTATTTACTACACTGTCAATAAAGCTCGTGGTCGTAAAAAAAGCTTAGCTAAATTAATGGATTGTGTTGAAAAAACAATTGCAGGTTACGATGAATATGATTTATCAGTAACTTACGGTGATGATAAAGAAGAAGCTGAAAAACTAATGGCTGCCATGAAAGAAAAATTTAGTAATTATCGTCACTTCTACTTTGGTGAAGTTAGCCCTGTTTTAGGTGCTCACACTGGTCCTGGAGTAATTGGAATTGGTGTTTTACCAATCAAATAATGATTTAATTGCACGAAAAGGAGATTTATTTTGAGTACAGAAAAACTAACTAAAAATTGGGAGACTGATCTTCTTCAAGTAACCTTACCTCGTTGGGACGAGTTACCTGATATGGATATTTATATGGATCAATTAGTTAAGTATGTTGATAAATACACTTATGGTTTACAACTAGAACATACAAAAAAACTAACTCCTTCTATGATTAATAATTACGTTAAATTAAAATTAGTTCCAAAACCATATAAAAAGAAATATTCTAAAAATCATTTAGCAAGAATTATTGTGATTACAGTTTTAAAGCAAGCATTCGAAATACCTGATATTAGAAATGGAATCGTTTATCAAATTCATTCCACTGATCCAAAAGATGCTTATGACTTTTTCTGTCATCATTTAGAAATGACCATTAAATACTTCATTAATGAAAACAAAGAAGATATTAACATTGATAAAATTAAAGATGGCTATGCCCCAGTTCAAATGGCGTGTACAACGTTTATCGCTAAATTAATTACAGAAAATAACCTTAGAGATTTAGTTTCTAAAACCACAGCGGAGGAAAAATAATTGGCCGAAAAGATTGCCTTATTAGTTGATTCAGCAATGGATACACCTAAAGAGATACTTGATAAAGGTGGCATTTTTATTGCTCCCTTAAATATCATTTATAAAAATGAAACCTTTTTAGACAGAGTAGAAATTACTCCAATGGAAGTTTATAATCATTTGGAAATCGAAATCCCAACGACTTCTTTACCAACGCTTCCTTATGTAGAAGATCTAATTTCAGATATTAAAACTCAAGGATATGACAAAATTGCTTGTTTAACGATTTCTAGCGGATTAAGTGGTACACATAATGCACTTAGATTAATTTTAGAAGATCATCCAGAAATTGAAAGTTTTATTGTAGACACTAAAAATATTGGTATGGGTGCTGGTATTCAAGCGGCTTATCTAAAAAAAGAAATTGACAATGGGACTTCTTTTACTGAGTTGAAAACAATTGCTGAAAAAATAGCTCAAACAACTGATATTTACTTTAGTATTCCAACTCTTGAGTATTTGAAAAAAGGTGGCCGAATTGGCTTAGTTTCTTCCTTTATTGGAACTGCTTTAAACTTAAATCCGATTATCTCTTGTAATGAGGATGGCATTTATTATACAGTTAGCAAAGCTCGTGGAAGAACGAAAAGTTTAAACAAAATTTTAGAACAAATCGAGAAAGTTGCTTCTGGATTACAGTCCTATGATTTGGCTATTTCATATGGAATGGATGTTGAGGAAGCAAAAAAACTAACGGTGAAACTAAAGGAAGCCCTACCTAATTATCGTTACCTTTATTCAGGAGATGTAAGCCCAGTTCTTGGTGTTCATTCGGGTCCTGGTATTATCGGAATCGCAATTATTCCGATTTCCTAAGAAAGTTTTTAGAATATTTATTGCAAACCAAGTACCCATTCTGTATAATGAGAATGTTGATTATATTTGTTTTACAAATATAAACTCTATGCCGGAGGTGAATTTAAATGCCAAACATCGAATCTGCTATCAAACGCGTTCGCACAAGTGAAAAATCTAATGAAGCTAACTCAGCTAAATTAAGCAAAATGCGTACTGCTGTGAAAAAATTTGAAAAAGCTGTAGAAGCTGACGCTGATAATAAACAAGAATTATTAGTTGCTGCTACTAGAGAAATTGATGTAGTCTCTGCAAAAGGACTAATCCATCAAAATAAAGCTAACCGCGAAAAATCTCGCTTAGCAAAAAAATTAGCATAATAAAAAACTTGCTGGTGTGACTATCTTTTGATAATCATCCAAGCAAGTTTTTTTGTTTATCTAGATTTTAATAAAAATAATTCAAAACCTAATTCTTTATCTACCTGACCTGTTTTAATTTTGTGATCAAGATCAACTAATTCACTAAACATCTCCCCTAGTAACCGCTTCTCAAAAGCTCTACTTTGCTGAACAGCTAACTTAATTCTGTAAGGATGAATCTTTAGCGTATCTGTCATATTACTTTGCTGATAGTTCATATCTACTAATAATTTAACTTGAAGTAGTAGTCTGACTTGGCCAATTAAAATAGAAATAATTTTAATTGTCTCTTCCCCAGAAATCAGTAAGTCTTGATATAACTCAATAGCCTCATCTCTTTTATTATCTAAAACATATTGACTTAAAGCAAAAATATTATGTTCTAATGATTTTGGAATTAGTAAATCAACATCTTTTAACGTAATCTCTTTTGTATCGCTTTTATATAAAAATAGCTTATTCAACTCATTCATCACTCGACTTAAATTCATATCAGTTAAATAAGTTAATTGCTTAAAAGCATTTTTTTCAATGTGGTAACCTTCACTTTCAATATAGTGAGACACATAAGGAATTAATTCTTTCTCAGTCATTTGATTCACATCAACAAGCTGACTTTCTTTTTTTAATAACTTCACTATTTTTTTACGTTCATCTAGTTTTTCAACATTGGTAGTAAAAATTAAAATACTTGTTTCTAAAGGATTTTTTAGATACTCTTCTAGAATTTTTGTGTCATGAACTAACTCGTTTTTCTTTTTCTCAGCTGTTAAAAAATAGGGATTATCAATAAAAATTAATTTATAATCACCAAAAAAAGGAATTGTTTCTGCTTCTTGAACAGCTAATCCTAATTCTGTTTCAGCCATATCAAAACTAATGATATTTAAATCATCTACATCTTCTAATGATGCACTTGTCTTTAATGTGTTTTTAAAAGTTTCAATTAAGTAATTTTCTGTTCCCATTAAAGTATATACGGGTTGGTACTCTTTTTTTCTAATACTTGTTAGTACTCGTTGTAATGTCATTTTTTATCACCTGTTCATTCGCTTTTTCCTTCTTACATAATAGCATACTTAGTCTTTAATGTATTTTCCCTTAGATAACTTTTTAGAAAACATAGACCAAGTATAGTAAATCATTCCCTGTTCATCTGTTCGAAACTCATGAATATTTCTATCCTCAAAATGCTCTAAAGTTTCTTTTGAAGGATGATTGTAGTGATTATTTTGACCACACGAAATAATTGCTTCAGTTGGCTTAACAATATCTAAAAAATTTTCTTGGCTAGAAGTATTACTTCCGTGGTGCCCTGCTTTTAAAATGTCTGCTTGAAGTAAGCCTGGAGAGTATTTCAATAACTCATTTTCTCCTTCTTTTTCCAAATCTCCCATCAGTAAAATAGACTGATCTTTAATTTGTAATTTCAAAACAACAGAATCATTATTTTGTCCATCACCTTTTGTTAAAGGATATAAACAATCAGCTATAATCCCATCTCTTTGCCAATTATTTTTTGACGAAATAACTTCTTTTTTAGTTTGTTTTATCTGTTTGTAAGTTAGCATTTTCTTAAAGTTTTTTTGCTCATAGCTACCTTCACCAAACAAAAGTTTTTTAACTTTAATGTTGTCACTAATTCTATCTAAATCACCAAAATGATCTTCATGAGCATGAGAAATATAAACAGCATCTAATTCTTTGACACCTTTACTTTTCATAAAAGGAATTACTGTGTAATCCGCACCTCTTTTGTCTGTAAACTGTTGCCATTCTTCTCTTTCGTAATTTAATCTACCACCTGTATCTAATAAATAATTACCTCGGTGAAAAGGTAGTTGTAGAAAAATAGAGTCCCCTTGTCCGACATCTACAAAAGCTATCATCCCTCTTGGATTTACAAACTTCCAAAATGGGATTAAGAATGTTAAAAGTACTAATAAATTCATTTTCATTGATGAACAACTTTTTTTATTTTCCCACTCAATTAACCAAACCCACTGACAGATAATTGCTACCATAATTATTACAGCTGGCAATTTCCCTGTTACTTGTCTAAATGCATTCCAACTAGCTGCTACTTCTCCTTTACCTTGAAATAATATAAAGCACCTTTCAATAAGGTTAAAGCTTAAAGAAGGTATAATAAAGCTTAAAATAAATGAAATAAGTAATATCGGTAGTAACCCCATAAATAAAACAGGACCTAACACAATAGTTAAAATAAAATTAAGCCAGTTCCACTCATAAAAATGAAACCAAATTAACGGTAAAGATAACCAAGAGATAATAAAGCTAAACAGCCAAGGTTTTAAATAATCTCTATTTACTTGATTAACGAGAGGATTAATCATAATAATCATGAAGGTTAGATAATAAGTAAGTTGTCCGCCTGCTGTAAACAGTAGATAAGGATCAATTAGACAATTTATAAATAAAGCTATAGACCAACAATCTAGTAAACTTAAATGCCATTTATATTTATCATTCATCTGTTTAATTAACCACTGGATACCAGCTCTAACCATACCTGTTCCAAGACCTGTCATCACAACTAAGATGAAAACAAAAATAATACTTAGATAATATAGTTTTTCTTTAGTCAAACCTGCTACTAAAAATAGCCATTCAAAAATGAAGATAAAAAAGTAGATATGCATACCTGATAAACTAAATAAATGAGCCACACCTAATTTTTGCCAAACGCCTTGAAAAGACTCTGGTGTGTTTTCCTTATATCCAAAGAGTAAAGCATTCATATAGCTTCCTATGTTTGTTGGAAATCTATAATTTGTATAAACAATAGCACATCTTCTGATTTCTTTTATTTTCTTTATTGGCTGAAAGATACTTACTTTTTCTATCTCAAAAGAAGTTATTTCTGTTAACTTTATTTTTTGACTAACTCCATTTAAATCTAAATATCTTTTGTAATCAAATCCATTCAAATTTCTAACAACTTCGATTGGTTGAGTTGTTGCTTTTCCAGTCAGTTGATAGGTCTTAGTTAATTGAAGAAAAATATCTTTTTCTTCTTTACTTTGTAGTTTATAATTAACAATCACTTTTTCTTTTGTTTTCTTTTCTAATGCTTCAAATTTGGCTAAATCTCCATCTACTTGTATGGTATCAGGAATTAAAACTAAACTTAGTTCCTCATCTTCCATTAAAGGTAAGTTTGACTCTTGATTATAATAAATATGGATAGCAAAAGATAAGAATAAACCTAAAACACTAAGAAAAATGATTTCCTTATTTTTTAAAAACAAAACACGAAGCAAAACAAAAAAGAGGCATAAAAATAAAAATATGTTAGACTCTTTTAAGATTAATAAACTTAGGCTAAAAATAATAATTGGGAAGAAATAAAAACCTCTGATATTATTCAGAAAGGTATTCAGCATCTTCTCCAAACTGAAGACTTGAAAAATATTGTTTTGATAGTTTGACTTGATGCACTGAAGCACCTGCTTGTTCGATTAATTTAATAGCATATTCATCATTACGATAATCTTTTAAATAATGAATTTTTTTAATGCCTGCTTGTAAAATCATTTTAGTACATTGTAAGCATGGAAAGTGAGTAACATAAATTTCAGCGTTATCTGTCCCAACACCAAACTTAGCACACTGTAAAATAGCATTCATCTCAGCATGAATAGTTCTCACACAGTGTCCATCTACAAGATAACAACCTTCATCTATACAATGAACATCTCCACTTACAGAGCCGTTATAACCTCCTGCAATAATTCGTTTATCTCTAACAATTGTTGCACCAACTGCTAAACGCGTACAAGTACTTCTAAGAGATAATAATAAACTTTGACCCATAAAATATTGGTCCCAAGGTATTCTTTCAAATTCCATAACGTCACTACTTTCTGATTAGTCTTATCTATATACTAATATACTTTTCCAAACTTTCAAATGATTTTTCGCCAAAACCGTTCACATTTTTCAAATCCTCTATTGTTTTAAAAGAACCATTTTCTTCACGGTATTCAATTATTTTTTCTGCCTTTTTCTCGCCTACACCACTTAAAGTCATTAATTCTTCTTTTGTTGCTTGATTTAAGTTAACTTTCCCATCTTCATCTTTACTAATGTTAGCAGTATTGGAATTTGTCCCAGCAATCGCTGTTTCAGATAGTTCTTCTCCTTCCACAGGAATATAGATAACCATTTGATCTTCAATTCGTTGTGAAAAATTAACTTGGCTATCATCTGCTGTCTCCTTTAAACCACCAGCCATATCAATTACATTTAACACTCTCATATCAGATGTTACTTCATACATACCTGGAAGTTTGACAGCACCTTTGATGTCTACATACATTTTAACCACGTCATTATTCTCTTTTTCAGTCTCAGCTATTAAATCAGTTGTATCAGTTAATACAACTTCTTCAAACTGATCAACTTTTGCTGCATTTTTTGAAAGGAATAATTTTAAACCAATTATGCTAATTACTAAAATGACCACAGATATTATGATTTTTTCTTTTGTAACATGTTTTCTTATACTTTCCATGAAATCCTCCCCTCACTTCAAATATAAGAAAAAAAGTAAAAGATGTTTGTCATCTTTTACTTTTTATTTTCTAAATATTTAACAGCATCATTTACTGTCTTTATTGGTATTACTTCAATGTTTAATTTATTAGCTTTTACAGCTACTACTGCTTCTTCGTAATTCGTTTTAATATCTGGGTATTTTTCTTTTAATTCATCTGATATCGGATCATCTGGAGCAAAGAAGACATCTGCCCCGGCATATTCTGCTGCAATAACTTTTTTATCAATACCACCAATTCTACCAACTTCACCAGCTGAGTTCATGGTTCCTGTTCCAGCAATTTCAAGACCATGACGAATATCTTTTTGACTTAATAAGCTATATAACTCTAAGGTAAACATTAGACCAGCTGAGGGGCCTCCGATATCATGAGTCGTAAACTTGATATTTTCAGAAGAAACAAGTTCAGTGTGATCAATTAAAGAAATACCAACACCTGTTTTTTTAGTACTGTCTAACTCAATTAACTTACCAGTCACTTCTTTTGTTTCATTATCTTCTTCAACTGTTAGTGTAACAGACTCACCAACTTTTTTAGATTGAACTGAATTGATTAATTCTTCAGAGGATTCAATTTTTTTACCGTCGATATGAGAAATAGTACTACCAATAGTTAATTTGTTTTTAAAATCAGAATTATCACTAATAGACATAACGTAAACGCCTTTATATTCCATCTCATATGGTTTATCTAATAAATCTAGAGCCACTTTACTAGCCATATTTTGAGAATTTTTCATGTAGTAATTTTGCATCTGATCATACTCTTTAGAGTTACTATTACCCATCATCTCTTTTTTACTAACTAATTCTTGTTTAGAGTTAAAAAAACTTGTAAGAAAAGTAAATGGAGTTGCTTGTCTAACTGCAACAGTCGTTAACATAAATGAACCTTTATAGTCGTCTTTTTTCCCATTAACTATCACATGATCTCTCAAGTCTTCAGAAGTTCCAGGCATTTCAATAAAATAAGGCAGTGGTGTCCAGAAAAAGATTAATGAAAAAATAACAGTTAAAAGAATGACTTTTGTATTTATTTTTTTCATAAGGAAAATCCTACCTTAATTTTTTTATTAGAGCTTCATTCACACAATCAGGAACAAAAGGTGAGACATCTCCTTGAAATTTCGCAATTTCTTTAATCATACTTGAGCTGATATTACTGTATTTTTCATCAGCTAATAAAAAGACTGTATCAATTGTTTCATCCATTTGTTTATTCATGGAAGCTATATTTTTTTCATATTCATAGTCTTGGCTATTTCTAACACCACGAACTAAAAAGTTAGCTCCCAGTTCTTTAGCAATCGTAACTGTTAATCCTTCAGATTGGCTTAAAATCTCAACATTATCTAGATGCTCTGTTGCTTTAATAGCAAGTTCCTTTTTCTCTTCAGCTGTAAACAGTGGCTGTTTTGTCGTATTTGTAAAGATGCCAACAATGACTTTATCGAATAATAAACTTGCTCTTTCAACTGTATTTAAATGCCCATTAGTAAATGGATCAAAGCTCCCTGGAAAAAGTGCTACTTTTTTATTTGGCATATCTTATTCCTCCATTTTTAATTGGTAAATTTTTATTTTAGTTGCTCCGTAATGTTGAGTTTTCATTAGTTCAAGTGCACCAATTGTATCTGGTAAATCAATCATTTTATCTGTCTCACAAATTACTTTCCCATAATTATTAATTAGACCATTGTCTAACATACTTAATAATTGCTCTTCAATTTTTTGTTTGGCATATGGTGGGTCTAAAAAGATTAAATCAAAGGTAATTTCATTGTCTTTCAGCCATAAAATAGCTTTATCCGCATCCATCTTTTGAACAACAAAAGACTTTTCACTTTTCGTTAATTTGATATTTTCTTTAATGACGCTAATAGCTTTAAAATGATTATCAAAACAGTAAGCTTTTTTAGCCCCCCTTGAAACAGCTTCAATCGCTAAATTTCCACTTCCACTAAATAAATCCAATACGATTTCTTCATCAAAGTATGGGCCAATCATATTAAAAATCGAACCCTTTATTTTATCACTAGTTGGTCTTGTATTATCTCCTGAAAGAGATGTTAATTTTCTTCCTTTAAAATCTCCTGCTATAACTCGCATAACTCTCTCCCTTGTCGTTTTTTATGCTTTCTATTATATCAAATTTTTAAAATAAAAAAACCTAGAGTTTGAACTCTAGGTTTAATCTAATCCGATTTCTTCAATAACAATTTTTGAGATTTTATCTACGTAATAATCAACTTTTTCTTTTGTTGGCGCTTCTGCCATAACACGTAATAAAGGTTCTGTTCCAGAAGGTCTTACTAAGACACGTCCATCACCTGACATTTCTTGTTCAACTTCTTCGATAATTGCTTTAATAGCAGGAACGTCCATTGCACCGTTTTTATCACTAACTTTAATGTTAACTAATTTTTGAGGATATTCTTCAATTTCAGAAGTTAATTCTGATAAAGTTTTTCCTGTTTCTTTCATAACACTCATTAACTGGATACCAGATAATAAACCGTCTCCTGTTGTGTTGTAATCTAAGAAAACAATATGACCTGATTGTTCCCCACCTAGGTTAAATCCTGATTTTCTCATTTCTTCTACAACATATCTATCTCCAACTTGTGTACAAACAGCTTTCATTTGAGCTTCGTCAACTGCTTTATGGAAACCTAAGTTACTCATAACCGTTGCAACAATTGTTTCTTCTTTAAGAAGACCTTTAGATTTCAAATGTTTTCCGCAAATATAAAGAATTTTATCACCGTCAACAATGTTTCCATTTTCATCAACAGCAATCACACGGTCACCATCACCATCAAAAGCTAAGCCTAAATCAGCATTATTTTCAACAACAAATTTCGCTAATTCTTCTGGGTGAGTTGAACCAACACCATCGTTAATGTTGATACCATCTGGTTTAACTCCCATTGTAAAGAATTCAGTATCTAAATCAGCAAATAAATGATTAACGATTGGTGATGTTGCTCCATTTGCTCCATCTAAACAAACTGTTAATCCTGTTAAAGGGTTTGGAATTGTTTCTTTTAAGAATTCCATATATTTTTGTAAACCTTCTGGATACACATCTAATGTACCTAATCCAAATGCTGAAGGTCTTGGTAATGTATCTTCTTCTGAATCAAGTAACGCTTCAATTTCTAATTCTTCATCATCAGCTAATTTGAATCCATCTGGTCCAAAAAATTTGATACCATTATCCTCAGCTGGATTGTGTGATGCTGAAATCATAACGCCAGCAGCAGCTTTTTGTGTTCTTGTTAAGTAAGAAACTCCTGGTGTTGAGATAACACCTAATTGAAGTACTTCAATACCAACTGATAATAGTCCAGAAATTAAGGCTTGTTCTAATAACTGACCTGAAATACGAGTATCTCTCCCAACTAAAACTTGGGGTTTTTCATTAGAATTTTCTGTATGTTGACATAAAACATAGCCTCCACAACGTCCAATTTTAAATGCTAACTCAGGTGTTAACTCTTTATTAGCAATCCCTCTAACACCATCTGTTCCAAAATACTTACCCATATTAATAAATCTCCTAACTAAATATATATTTACTTATTACATTTTTTTGTTTTATTTCTTTTTACCTTCGACTGAAATAGTATCAGTTTTCTTTTTAGTTGTCGATACATTTGGCATCAACTGAGCTGTTTTTTCTGTTTGTTTCTCAGGAACAACTGACACTAAAATAGACTTAGGTTCCACACTAACTTCTTTTGGTACAACAATCGGATAAGCATTTTCAACTGGCTCTCTAATGTTACTTGTATCGATTTTCAGCTCAATTATGTTAATCTCATCGATTATTTCTTTTGGACCTGTAATATTTACTTCATCCTCTTTCAACTTAAAGTCATAACCTTTAATATCTTGAGGAATACTGCCGGATTGAACAGCTTTTACTTTTACCTTTTTAGTCGGTAATTTAACATAGACATCCACTCGGACCGAATCAGGTTCGATTCTCACATCAAGTGGCTCGTTGTTTTCATCAACTGCATAAGGGTTTACCTTCTCAAAGAAATCACCTGACACATTTGATTTATCACTAATACCAGCAAATACATGAGCTACTTTAGCTATCGTTTCTTCTCCACCTAAAATAGTTACACTCTCTGGATCAACTTCTGCTTTATCCATTTCAAAACCAGAAGCAAAAATATGAGAATCGATGGCAGGTTCAACTTTAAATTTGTTACTTGCTTTTTTCTCAATCGTCACAGTCAATTTACTTGGTTGAATTTTGCCACGAATAGCGCTTGGTAAACCAGATAACTCAAGGGGAACTTCATGTGTTCCTTCACTGTACTTAGTCAAATCCATTACAACTGAAAAACTTCTCGTTTCAGCGTTAGATTCTTTATCTAATAAAATCTTATTAGCTGATGTTAATTCCACATCAACTGTTTGATCATAACCTGATATAAAATACTTATCTTGATTATAAGTAACATTAACAGGTACTTTTTCTGCCACAGCAGATAGCTGAGCAAAACTTGTGTCATCTTTATTAAACTTTGTTAGATTGGCATTGTAGAAAAATAAAATGGCAAAAAACAAAGATAAAATTCGTATTAGCCAAGGGGTTTTTCCTGATTTACTCATTATTTTTTACCCCCTCTAAATCCTTTTACCAAATCTTCAAAGAATTGGTTGATGACACCAGACTTACTTTCATCGTCCTCTTGAATTAATTCACGATTTAAAATGTCAATATACTCTTCTTTTTTCAAGTGAGGTAAAAACTTATTACTATATGCAATACTTACATCTCCTGTTTCTTCTGAGACGATAATTGTTAAAGAATCGCTTACTTCACTTAAACCAATAGCAGCACGATGTCTTGTTCCATATTCTTTTGGAATCAATGAGTTTTCCGATAAAGGTAGATAGGAACACGCAGAAGCAATTTTCCCATTACGGATAATAACAGCTCCGTCATGAAGTGGCGTATTTGGAATAAATATATTTATTAGTAATTGACTTGAGATATCAGAATCCAACATAATACCAGTTTCCACAAACTCAATCAAACTATCTCTTTTTTCAATAGATATTAACGCTCCTATTTTTCTCTTAGACATATAAGCAATTGCTTCATCTAATTGAGTAATAAAACGTTCTTTACCATGCTCTCTTTTTTTACTTGATTTAATAATTGAACCACGGCCCAAATGTTCTAGCCCTCTTCTAACTTCTGGCTGGAAAATAACAATGGCAGCAATCGCTCCGTAAGTTATTACTTGATTCATCAACCAAGATACTGTTGAAAGACCAATAATATCACTTAATATTCTAATCATAATGATGACAGCAATTCCTTTAAATACTTGAATTGCTTTTGTACCATTTAGTAGCATGATTAGTTTGTAAATGACAAACCAAACAACTAATATATCAATGATATGAATAATAACTTCTGAAGAAAAATGGGCAGTAAAAAAAGACTGCCATGTACTGGGTCTGAACAAGTCTAGTAATTGATGTGTCATCTTGTCCCTCCCTCTCTTAATATTATAGTTACAATGACTAGTATAGCATAATGTGTTTTACATGTTTACCTTTTAGAAATAATAAATAAAAAAATAATAAAAAAGCAAGATAACTAAGTTTGTTATCTTGCTTAATATTTACTAATTATTTAGCTCTCTTAACATATGAGCCTTCTTGAGTGTTAATTTCTAATAATTCTCCAGCTTCAATAAAATCTGGTACGTTTACAACTAGACCAGTTTCCATAGTCGCAGGTTTTCCAGAACCAGAAACAGTTGCCCCTTTAATAGATGGCGGTGTATCTTCAACGCGTAAGACAACAGTTGTTGGTAAAGCAACCCCAATTACTTCATCTCCAAAGAATTGAATTGTTACTTCCATGTTATCTAATAAATATAATAATTCTGCTTCGATAATGCTTGAAGCAATTTCATATTGCTCGTAAGTTTCTAAGTCCATAAATACTGCCATATCATCTTGTAAGTATAAATATTGTACAGATTTACTGTCAATATGAGCTTTCTTTACTTTTTCTTCAGGACGCATTGTAGTATCTGTAGTAGAACCTGATCTAACATCTCTTAATTTCAGACGCATAACAGTGTTACCTTTACCTGGTTTGTGGTGACTAGATTCTAAAACCTTAATTAATTTTCCGTCTTTTTCAAACGTCATACCACTTCTTAAATCTCCGACTGCTATCATTTATATTTCTCCTTTATAATCAACTAGACACATTCTAACATAAAATGAGCCAAATAAAAAAACCTTTGTTAAAATTTTCTAACAAAGGTTTAAATTTTTTAGTACATTTCTAGGTATTGCTCTCTTTCCCACTCAGAAACTTGTTGGCGGTAAGCTGACCATTCCATTTTTTTAGCTTCAATGAAGTTATTATAAATGTGGTTACCTAAAGCTTCTTTAACAATCTCATCTTTTCTCATATACTTAATAGCATTATGTAAAGTTGATGGTAAATCTGTAATTTCTGCTTCTTTACGCTCATCTTCAGTCATCACATAAATATTTCTATCTACTGCTGCTGGAGGAGCTATTTTGTTTTTAATTCCATCTAAACCAGCTTGTAATAAAACAGCCATTGCAAGGTAAGGATTAGCTGTTGGATCTACTGAACGTAATTCTAAACGAGTTGAAAGTCCACGTGAACTTGGAACACGTACTAATGGTGAACGGTTTTTACCACTCCATGCTACATAAACAGGTGCTTCATATCCAGGTACTAAACGTTTGTATGAGTTAACGATTGGGTTACATACTGCTGTATAGCCTCTTGCATGTTTCAATAAACCACCTAGGAAGTGATAAGCTGTTTCACTTAAACCATCTTCTCCATTTTCATCATAAAAAACATTACCGTCTTTATTGAATAAAGACATATTAATATGCATTCCACTACCAGCAATTCCGTGTAATGGTTTTGGCATAAATGTTGCGTGTAAACCATGTTTTCTTGCAATTGTTCTAACAACTAATTCAAAGGTTTGGATGTTATCACAAGCTTCAATAGCATTAGCATATTTAAAATCAATTTCATGTTGTCCTGGGGCACACTCATGATGTGAGGCTTCTACTTCAAATCCAAGACTTTCTAATTCTAATACAATATCACGACGACAATTTTCTCCTAAATCTGTTGGAGCAAAGTCGAAGTAACCACCTTGGTCATTTAACTCTTGAGTTGGATGACCTTTTTCATCTAATTTAAATAAGAAAAATTCTGGCTCTGGACCAATGTTAAACCCAGTAAAACCAAGTTCTTCCATCTCTTTTAACACACGTTTTAAATTTCCACGAGGATCTCCTGCAAAAGGTTCTCCTTCTGTATTGTAAACATCACAAATTAAACGAGCTACTTTTCCTTTTTCACTCTCCCAAGGAAAAATCATCCAAGTAGAAACATCTGGATGTAAATACATGTCACTTTCTTCAATACGGACAAATCCTTCAATAGATGAGCCGTCAAACATCATTTTATTATCTAATACTTTATCAATTTGGCTGATAGGAACCTCAACATTTTTTAGTCTACCTAAAATATCAGTGAACATTAATCTTAAAAATCTTACGTTTTCTTTCTGTGCTGCTTCTTTAATTTGTTCTTTTGTTGTATACATTCCCATTTTCACGCCTCTTCTTTTTTTAGTTTAGTTTAGTCCGCTTTCTTTCATCAAATCATTATAAAGAGCTATTCTAATTTTTTCTTCAGATAATTCTTTTTCTTTCTGTTCCAATTTCATAAACTGCTTTTTAATTTCTTTAATGGAGAAATCATCACTAATCATCTCTTTAATTTCAAGAAGTCGATCAATATCATTTAAAGAAAACAATCGATTATTACCTGCATTCCGTTCTGGAAAAATTAGTTCCTGTTCTTCATAATACCTAATTTTCCTAGCAGTTAAGTCTGTTAATTTCATGACAGAGCTCATAGGAAAGACAGCTAAATTACGACGAAATTCTTTTTCACTCATTTTTTCGACCTCCTTATCTTAAAGGTTAAAAAAAGAATAACAGGTGAAAAAAAAAAAGTCAACGACCTATGTTAGATAATCTAACATAGGTAGACAACTTTAATAAAATTTAATAAAAACTCTGATTAACTGCATGTGATACTGCTATTTTTACATGTTCATAAGTTAGACCACCTTGAACATATAATTTATAAGGCTCTCTAATTGGTCCATCGGCTGTTAATTCTAAGCTTGCACCTTGAATGAATGTTCCTGCTGCCATAATCACATCATCTTCATAGCCAGGCATAAAGCCAGGAATCGGGGCAACATAAGCGTCAACTGGAGAGAACTTTTGAATACTTTGACAAAATGAAATCATTTTTTCTTTATCACCTAAAGCAATTAATTGAATTAAATCCGTTCGAGGTTCGTTCCACTTAGGAGTTGATTCAATTTTAAATTCTTCTAATAAAGCCGCTGTAAAAACAGCTCCTTGAATCGCTTGAGAAACAACGTGAGGTGCTAAGAAAAATCCTTGAATCATTTCATGAGTGCTGTAAATCATAGCACCACCCTCACCCCCTACACCAGGAGTCGTTAGACGGTAACCAGCTTTTTCGACTAACTCTTTTTTCCCAACAATATAACCACCTGTCTTTGCAATTCCACCACCAGGATTTTTAATTAAAGACCCAGCCATTAAATCTGCTCCAACCTCACTAGGTTCCATAATTTCAGCAAATTCTCCATAACAATTATCTACAAATACAATTAATTCTGGATTTAATTTTTTAATAAAAGTAATCATTTCTTTGATTTGACTAACTGTAAAAGAAGGTCTTGAATCGTAGCCACGAGATCTTTGAATACCAATAACTTTTGTTTTTGAAGAAATTCTTTTTTCAACTTCTTCAAAATCAACTTCACCAGTTTTTGTCAGTAATATTTCTTGATAAGAAACACCAAATTCTTTTAATGAGCCAATCCTATTTCCTGCTGTTCCAATAACTTCGTGAAGGGTATCGTACGGGGTTCCAGTGATATACATGAGTTCATCTCCTGGTCGTAAAACACCAAAAAGAGCTGTTGAAATAGCATGAGTTCCAGAAACGATTTGTGGTCTGACTAAAGCTGCTTCTGTTTTAAAAACTTCTGCATAAATAGACTCTAAAGCATCACGACCAATATCATCATAACCATAGCCAGTTGAGGGAGCAAAATGACTTTCTGAAAGTTTATTATTTCTAAAAGCTCCTAAGACTTTCCCTTGATTCGTTAAAGCTATTTCTTGTAATTCCATTCGAACTGGCATTATTTTTTCATCAACCTGTTTAATTTTTTCAATTAAATCAGGATTAAGATTAGAATTCCAACTCATCTTCTTTTTCTCCTCTAACCCATTTTGATTCAAAAGGTGCATATCCCTTCACTAAATAGGTATTATTTTCTTCTATATATTCATAATCATCTACAAAAACCTGTTTTTGCATTTGATTAATTTGGTAAGCGTCTTTTGCTTCTAAAATTAATTCAAAAGGCATAAACATCTCTTTCATTTGTTTAATGATTGCTTCTGTTAAAATGTCTTTACTTGATTCTTTGTAGGCGGATATTAAACAGTTCGGATAAAGAGTTGGCACAAAACTATCTTCATCTTCTAATAGGTCTGCTTTATTATAAACAGTTAAAACAGGAATGTGATTCATTTTCAAATCATCTAATAGTTCGATAACTGTCTTCTCTTGCTGACTACGGTTACTTGATGTTGAATCAACTACATGAAGTAGTAAATCAACACTTCTACTTTCCTCTAAAGTTGACTGAAAAGCTTCAATTAACTGAGTTGGTAAATCCTGAATGAATCCTACTGTGTCAGTTAGTGTTGTTTCTAAGCCTTCTGGTAACGGCCATTTTTTTGTTAAAGGATCCAGAGTCGCAAAAAGCTGATCTTCTGCATAAGTTTTAGTATCAGTTAGCAAGTTCATAATCGTTGATTTACCCGCATTTGTATAACCAATCAAACCAATTTGAAAAACAGAGGAATCTTTACGTTTTTGACGACTTCTCTCACGGTGCTCTTCTGTTTCTTTTAATTCTCTTTTAATTGCTGTAATTTTATCGCGAATGTGTCGTCGATCTGTTTCAAGCTTCGTTTCTCCGGGACCTCTAGTTCCAATACCTCCACCTAGTCTTGAAAGAGTTAAACCTTGCCCTACTAAACGAGGTAGTAAATAATTTAGCTGAGCTAACTCTACTTGGAGTTGCCCTTCTTTTGATTTGGCACGCATGGCAAAAATATCTAAAATTAATTGTACACGGTCAATAACTTTGGTATTGACCTCATCTTCAATTAACCTTGCTTGTCTAGCTGTGATTTCATGGTTAAAAATCACCATATCAGCATCCTTTGACTCAACTAAAGCTGCCAGTTCTGCTAGTTTTCCTTTACCAACAAGTGTCCTTCTATCTAACGTTTGTCTTTTTTGAATTAACTCACCTACAACAACTCCCTGAGCTGTTTCTGTTAAGTTTTGTAATTCTTCCATGGACTCTGGAAAATTTTTAAAATTATCTTGGTACTCAATACCAACTAAAATAACTTTCTCCATTTTCTACCTTCTTTCACTCAGCTAACCAATCTTCAATTGAGTTCTGAATTTTCACTATTTCTTCTTCGTGTTGAACTAAATCAAACCATTCTACAGTCATTCGATTTTTAAACCACGTCAATTGTCGTTTAGCATATTGTCTTGAATTTTGTTTTACTTTTTCTATTACAGTTTCTAAATCCATTTCTCCTCTAAAATACGGAAAAAACTCTTTATAACCAATTCCTTGACGACTTTGAACCTCTCCTAAAGAATAAACATACTCAGCTTCTTCTAAAAGACCTTCTTCCATCATGATATCCACTCGTAAATTGATTCTTTCATAAAGTAGTTCACGGTCTGTCTCAAGTCCGATTAGTTTCACATCATAAGGAGAATTTGATAAATCTTTAATATCAATGCCTTGCTGCTCTAAAATACTAATACCTGTTTTTTCAAAGACTTCAATGGCACGAATCACACGTTTTTCATTATTTAAATGAATAGAGGCTGCTGCTCTACTATCAATGGAGTCTAGATATTGCCATAGTTTTTCTTTTCCATTATTTTTAGCAAAATTTTCCCAATATGTTCTTCTTTCCTTATCTTGAGTATTTTCTTCAGGAGCTCCTAAGTTAAAATCAAATAAAAGAGACTGAATATACATACCTGTCCCACCAGCAACTATCGCTAAATGATTTCTTTTTGAGATTTCACTAATAGCCTTTTCTGCTGACTGTTTAAATTCAAAAGCTGAATACTCATCTGTTGCTTCTTTAACATCAATTAAATAGTGAGGAACCCCTCTTTTTTCTTCTGCTGTTACTTTTGCAGTTCCAATGTCTAATTTTTTATAAACTTGCAGAGAATCTCCACTAATAATTTCACCAGAAAACCTCTCTGCTAACATCACACTAAGCGCTGTCTTTCCAACAGCAGTGGGTCCTACAATTACTAATAATTTTTCTTTTTTCATAAATAACTTTCCTTTAGAGCCATGGCTTTCTTAGGAAAATCTGTATGAATTCCAGCTAAACCTAAATCAAAACAAAATTTCATCTGCTCTTCACTATTAACCGTCCAAGGTCTAAATGCTTTATGTTGCGTCTTAACTAAATCAACATTTTCTTCAATCCACTTAATAGACGGATGTAAGCCGGAAATTTCGCTTGTTTCTAGACCAAATTCAATTTTTCTTTTTGATTTATCTAAAATAATCGCTTTTTCGTATAAACTGTCTAAAGTAATTACTCTTGCCATAGTTTCAGTATTAAAACTTGATAAAATAACTTTAAAAGGTAATTCAAAAGAATTAATAACGTTTAAAATTCTTGCTTCAATTCCATCATAATCATATTCATCTGTTTTAATTTCAATATTTAAAATACCTGTATATTTCTCGGCTACTAATAATTCAATTACTTCGTTAAAAGTTGGAATTTTTTCATCTTTATAAATAGGATCAAACCAACTACCAGCATCTAAAACTTTTAATTCAGCTAATGTTTTTTCTTTAACTAAACCTTTTCCATTAGTTGTTCTATTAACATCACCATCATGAATAATAACAAGTTCTTCATCTAAACTAAATTGTACATCTAATTCAATTCCATCAGATTTTATATTTACAGCTTCTCTAAATGCTGCCATTGTATTTTCTGGGTGAGTTCCTTTACTTCCTCTGTGTGCAAATATTAATGTCATCTTTATCACTTGCCTTTCCGTTAATAGTTTAACATTTCTTTGAAAGTTTAACATCTTTCTCTATAGGATATGACTAGATTTTTTTTAGAAAATGGTGGATAATGGAATTGTATAAAAAACAGAGGATGTGAACTTCATGAAAAAATTTACTTCAGGATTTTTAACAGGAACAACTGTTACTCTTGCTGCTTTAGCTGGTGTTGCTTTAGGATTTAAAAAACTAGTTATTGAGCCAGTTGAAGAAAAAGAAATGATGATCGACGATAGCCGTAAAAAAGCTATGAGAAAAAGTCGTGCACGTTAATAGTTAAAAAAGAGGATGACCTTTAAAAGTCATCCCCTTTTTTTATTTTTTCTTTGTTTTACCTGTCCAGCCACTATAGCCTTCTTTTAAAATATAAATATTAGTGTAGCCTTCTTTTTTTAGCAATCTCGCCATGTAAATAGCTAGCGTTTGTTTGTTATCGTATAGATAAATATCTTTATCTTTTCTGATTGCTGTTAAATACTCTTTGTGTGTTTTAGAAATTGTGTAAGGTACACTTCTTGCCCCTAAAACATGTCCGCGGTTAAAATCTTCTTTTTCTCTAACATCAATGATTTGTGCGCCACGCATATTTTCTTGAAATTCTTCTTGTGTTACTAATTTAGCAGCACTTTTTCTTAGGAAATAAAAATATAATTTATTCAAGCCATAAAGTACTGCAATTGTTAAAATAAAAATACTTAATGTTGTTAAAAAACCCATTTATCTATACCTCTTCCAATTCTGATCTTTTACTTCAAATCTCTTGCTAATGACGCAGCTCCAATAACGCCCGCTTCATTACCTAATAATGCTAATTTAATGCTTGTACTTTCTGATACTTGTGGGAATGTGAATTCAGTGAAATATTTTTGGATTCGCTCTAATAAGAAATCCCCTGCCGCTGATACACCGCCACCAATAACGATATCGCTTGGGTTTAAAATATTTCCGATATTACCACAAGCTAGTCCTAAGTAGAAACATACTTTATCAACAACGATTAAAGCAAAATCATCTCCTGCTTTAGCTGCATCAAAGACATCTTTACTTGTTACTTCTTGCCCATCATCAATTTTATATTTTAAAGCTGAATCTCCTGAAAAGCTTTCTGACATTGTTCTAGCTAAGCGAACAACACCGGTTGCACTGGCAACTGTTTCAAGACATCCTTTTTTACCACATGTACAATCAAAGCCTTCAGGATCAACTGTTACGTGACCAATTTCTCCACCAGCTCCGTTAACACCATGAATTAAATTGCCTTCAGCGATAATACCACCACCAACACCTGTTCCAAGAGTGATAAAGGTTACATCTGAAGAATTTTCTCCAGCTCCCATCCATCTTTCACCTAAAGCAGCAACGTTAGCGTCATTATCTAAAGTAAATGGAATATTTAAAGCTGCCTCAATTGGTTTTTTAATTTCTTGTAGTGTCTTCCAGTTCAAGTTATAAGCTCCAATAACTGTTCCGTTTTCTCTATTAACAGTACCTGGTGTTCCCATTCCGATACCGATAAAGTCACTAGCTGACATGTTGAATAATTCTAATTTATGTTGAATTGAAGCAATAATATCTGGAACGATATGACTACCCTCGTCACTAATATTTGTTTCAATACTCCATTTTTGTTGGATTTCTCCTGCTTCTGTTAGAATGGCAAACTTTGCCGTTGTTCCCCCTAAATCAATACCAATTAATTTTTTGCTCAATTTAGACCCTCCTGATATTCCAATTCATCTTGGTGTTCTTTTTTTAAGACCATCATGGCATTAAGAAAGACTTTTTTCTCTATGACGCCATTGTCAAACAACTCCCTTATCTCAACCATCATGAGCTCAATATCCCACAAACGGTTTCCTAAATAAATAAAGGTGCCAAATTGTTTAAGCAATTGCTGTACATCATACATCGTCCTCATCATAACGCTCCCTATCATTATACAGATAACAAAAATAAAATAATAGAGCCTTTTTCATTTTTATTTCTTTTCTTATTTAAATAAAACTAAATCCATAAAAAATACAAAATCCAATCATAAAAATAACAAGAATTCCAGCTGCTATTCGTTTATGAATATTAAGTGTATCATTTAAAGATTTTTTAGGTACTCCTAGAGCTATCATTAATAAAATACCACCAATCGCACCACCTAAATGACCTAATATATCTACACCTGAATCAAATAAATTCATCATTAAGTTTAAAATTATTAATAACGTCATATTTTGAGACATGTGGCGAATCATTGGATGATACTTAAACATTTTACCTAAAGCAATAAAAGCTGCAAATAAACCAAATAAAGAAGTACTTGCACCAGCAGATAAACCGTACGGATTACCAAAAGCAAAACTTAAAGCATTTCCCATAATGCCACTGATTAGATATAAAATAAAGAATCTTGTGTGTCCAATAATCGGCTCCAGTATACGACCAACAAAATATAAACTTAATGAATTAATAGCTAAATGCGTTAAACCAATATGCACAAAAATCGGTGTCACAAATCGCCAATATTCATGTTGTGAAACCACTGTTTCCGGTGACATCGCACCAAACATAAATAAAATTTGCGAGTTTTCTGAGCCACCTATAAGCCCTAATCTCATTCCAGTAATTTCCATTAAAATAAAAATTAATAATTGAATACCAAGAAAGAGGTACGTAAAAAATGGCGCTCGGTTAATTTTGTTCCAACTACTAAGATACGGTTCCATTGTCAACCTCCTTTAATGTTGAGGTAAATAACGTTGCAACTGGTAAATCGTGCTCTTCAAGTTCAATGTCTTCTCTTTGCTGCTCATCAAAAACTAAACTACAGGTTTTACCATTAAAATCAGCAAGGTATCGATCATAAAAACCACCACCAAAACCAATTCGGTAGCCCTCTTTATTAAAAGCAACACCTGGAACAATTAATAAATCAATATCTTCTTTCTCGATTAACCTATCATTTGTAGGCTCTAAAACACCAAATTTACTTTCTTCAAGGACTTGAGAAAGATCATGATAGAAAAATGACATCTTTCGACCTGGAAAAGTTTTTGGAATACACATAGTTTTTCCCTCTTTAAGACCTTGTTCAATTACTTTTGTTGTCTCAAACTCAAAGCCCATAGATAACGTCACACCAACAACCCTACTTTTTCTCCACAACTCACTTAAAAAAAGACTCTGTAAGATATTCTCTTCAATTGCTTGTTTTTTTAGAGGTGTTTCACTTAATCTTTTTAAATCATTAATAACCTCTTGTCTGACATCTTTCTTCAATTGATCAGCCTCCATCTAGTGAATTTAAGTAGTAACATTACTATTATACTCATTCTTAGGGCTAAAACCAAACGAAACCATAAACTTTTCTCTACTAGTATATGAAAAAGAAAACTCACAAAAAATTAAAAAATAATTTTTTTGTGAGTTCTTCTAATTTATTGAAGATAAATAGTTTTAACGTAACCTTGTTAATATTTTTTCTTTTTTAAAGATAACAACGTTAAAGGTAATCCTAAAACTATGTATCCTACTACTGACATTAGTAGAACAATAGCCCAAAAACTAGTTAATTTAAAAGCGACTACTAAAGAATAAGCCACTAGTATTGATAGTACATAAAAAATAAATAATTGAAAAAAACGTTTAAAAGTCATTTCATTCTCTCCTCTTCACTAGTTCCCTTGCTTTTCAAGCCATTTAGAAATCTTTTTAGTTAACAGATTTTCTAATTCTTCGTCAGAAATCTCTGTTCTTTTTAAAAGCGTCAGTGTAACAAGAAGGATATCAACTAATTCTTCCTGAAAATCTACTAAAGATAAGTCTTTATATTCACTACCAGATGCTTTCGTCGTAGATAAATAGGCTTGAGATGCTTCACCTACTTCTTCCATTAACTTAATTAATAAGTGTTCTGTTGATTTTGGTTCTGTTTTTGCAGCCTCTGTTATTTGTTCTAGTATTTTTTGATTCATACCTTACCTCCATTAATAGTCAACACTGTCATTTTATCTTATTAATTAAAAAGGTCAAACAAGAAATCTAATTTATGTTAGTTACATTCTAATTTTTTTATCTAAAGAAATTTATTTGATAAACTAACTAAAAGGAGTTTTGCCTATGTCTAAGAATAAAAAAACACCTATCTATGTAGTAGCACTCCTACTTCTAGGATTAATTGGAATTGTCAAAACTCTTCCACTAGGCCCTATTAAACTAGTAGCTAGTGTTCTTATCGTTGGTGTTGCAATTTTTATTGTTATTAATTTTTTTAAGAATAAAAATGAAAATATGGATTAATTTTGAATAGTAAGATATTGTCAAATAACAACAGTATTTAAACGAGAATGTCGTCATTCTTGTTTTTTTGTCTAAAAAATATGATACTATATCACTATAATATAAACTTAGGTGGTCATTAAATGAAGAAAAAACGGAAAGATAACATCTCAAATCACTTAAAAAGTACAGTAAAAACTGACTTTTATGACGTTATTAAAACAAACTATTATTTTCGTGAAATTAAGTTTCTAAGTAAAGATCAGTTTTTATATAATTTCAACATTATAGAGAAAAACAGGCAACAAAAATTGTATAACAAAGAGCTTCTGATTACCCTTGTTTCATTAGTCTATCTATTAGTTATCTTACTTTTATGCTTAGCCTCTAGTCTACCTATTTATTTAATTGCAATTATTATAACAATCAGTTTAGGCCTTTTTATTTCAAAAATTTTAAAAAACTTACGCAAACGTAGTGACCAATACTTTTTCTACAAAATAATAAAAGATATCCTACATTACTGACTTAAGAAAAATTAAGTCAGTTTTTTATCTTTCTACTATAGTATATATTCATATGGAAGAGTTGTTAATTATGTCTAAAAAGAATAAAGAACATAAGGTTGGTACTTATCTATCAATTGGTATTGTAAGTGGATTAATTTTGGGCCAATCGGCAGATTCTAAACAAAAAAACTTTATCCTTTGAAATACATAGGATAAAGCTTTTATTTTAAAAATGACTATTTTGTTTCACGGTGTAAAGTAACTTTACGTTCACGTGGACAATATTTTTTAACTTCTAAACGATCAGGGTTGTTTCTTTTGTTTTTATTTGAAAGATAGTTTCTTTCTTTACATTCAGTACATTCTAAAGTAATATTTACGCGCATGTTGTTCCCTCCAAATTTATAAATTCAAGTACATCTACTTGACACTAGAATATAGTAACATGATTTTTTTGAAAAAACAAGCTTTTGTTAAGTAAAACTACTTTACAAATTTATTTTCGTGTCTCAGCATAAGCATTTACGACTTGTTTTAAGATAGCTGTGTTTGTTCCGTCTTTATCATCTGTGATATGTGGAATAACAACACTAACTGCAATTTGTGGATCATCGTATGGTGCGAATCCAACTATTGTACTATTAATAACTTCATCTACTTTTTCTGTTCTTGGATTAACAGCAAATGTTTCGGCTGTACCAGTTTTAGCAGCAATTGGTAAACTTGCGCCTTGTAACGCATGTCCCGTCCCAAGAGGCCCATTTACTACTTGAACCATACCTTCATGAATAATATTAAATTCACTTTCCATACCTTCGATAATATTTAAAGTCTTAGGTTTAATTTCTTCTTTTATCTCACCTAAATCTCCTGTTTCATCGTTACCATAAATTCCTTTAACAACATGGGGAGCCACGCGAGTTCCTTTGTTAGCTACCGTTGCAACATATTGATTTAATTGCATTGGTGTATAAGTATCGTAGTTACCAAAAGATAAGTCTAAAGCTTTACCCATTGTTCCTTGGATTAAGTTTTTATCATCATCATAATATTTTTTGTTTACAATACCTGTTCCCTCACCAGGTAAATCAATGCCCGTTGACGTTCCTAAACCAAATTGTTCATAAGTTGTTCTTAACACTTCGAAGACTCTCGTATCAATTGGTAAACTCATATTCGGTACGTAAGTTGTTCCCATCATTGCCATAGCAATCTTCATCATATAAACGTTTGAAGATACTTCTAAAGCTTGAACAGTTGTTAACGGAACCGAACTATAATGGTTAAATAATGAGGATTTAACTTGTCCACCTTCAAATACAAGGGGCTCATCAATCATTGTTTCATTTCCACTAATAACTCCGTTTTGATAACCTGACATAATAGTAGCTGCTTTAATTGATGATCCAGGTTCAAATGCTTTATTGTAAGTTCCTAAAGCATCATCTGATAGTTTTCCAGTTTCAGTGTCATGGTTTAATCCGACCATAGCTAAAATATTACCTGTTTTTGGTTCAGTTACAACAACATAAGCACCTTCTGATAAATCTGCTTTCCCATTTTCAATCAAAGTATTGTAGTTTGCTCTTAAAATTTCTTCTACTTTTTTCTGGAATTCTAAGTCGATTGTTAAAACGACGTTATCCCCTTTTTCACTTTGTTTTGTTTCTTTTTTAGAAACAATTTTTTGATTTTTATCTGTTACAACTTCAGATTCACCTTTTTTACCACGTAAGGCATCCTCATATGATTCTTCTAAGTAACTTAATCCCACACGGTCATTAATTTTATAACCTTTTTTCAAATACTCTTCTGCTTTTTCTTCTGGAATACCTTGTTTTTCTGTTGAAACAGTTCCTAAAATAGAACGAATTTGGTCCTCTTTAGGATACTCACGTTCCCAATCCATTCCAGCTGAAAGTCCTGGAATAGTAGCTGCGTTTTCTCCAACTACAGCTACTTCTTCAGGAGTTACATTTTTGTTTTTAATTGTGATTGGTTGTAAAGTTGTTCCCGCATTAATTTTTTTAAAGACTGTTGCTACTTTTTCTTCTTCGGCAGATAATTTAACTTTCTCAGGATCAACTTTTTCTACCATTTTAGTATAAAGTTCTCCTTGTGAAAGCTGCTCGCCCTTACTATTTAATTTATCAGAAACTGTTAGTTTTGATTCTGCTTCTTTTAACTCTTCAGGGTCTGCTAAAATGTAATCCGTTTTATCTCTATCAGATAATTTTTCAGGTTCAATATTGATTAATGAAGCAATTTCCTGACTTGTTTCTTTAATTTCTTGAGCTGACATACCAACACTTCTTGTATAAAGAATGGCTTGATCAGCTTTATTTCCTACTAAAATGTTTCCTTTTGAATCATATATATAGCCACGCGGGGCATTCTCTTCAATAATATTCTTTTGCCCTTTTTCAACAATTTTAACGAATTCATCATGCTGATTAATTTGTAAGTAAGACAACCTTACTACTAAAGCGGTAAATAGGATAAAGACAATAAAAAATAGAAAGTCTAACCTAAAAGGAATATGACCTTTCTTACCAGTTTTTTCATTTTTAGTTTTTTTAGAAAAGGGACGCCAAGATGTTTTTTTATTTTTCATTTATATAAATAGTCCTTTCGGTTCGAGGATTGATATTTATTATAAGCTATAAAGCACTTAGATTTAAACTTTACTAAGTGATTTTAACAAATTTTTAGATTTAAACGCTATTAATGAGTATCTCATTTATTAGCCCCATTTTCAACGATATTCACTTATCTTTCATACTTTTTTAGGAATAAAAAAGAAAGAAAAACCTAATACTTAGGTCTTTCTTTCTAAAGTTTTATAAAATTATTTGCGGCTGTAGTTTTTAACGTCAGCTACAACTGAATCAACAAACATATCAACGTTCATTGTTTGAGTTTCTTTACTACCATAACGACGAATATTAACTTCACCGTTATCTAATTCTTTATCTCCTACTACGATTTGATAAGGAACTTTTTGTGTTTGAGATTCACGAATCTTATAGCCCATTTTTTCATTACGAATATCCACATCAAAACGTAAACCTTGCATATCTAATTTTTCTTTAATTTCAAAGGCATAATCACTATGTAAGTCTAAGTTTACAGGAATGATTGTTCCTTGAATTGGTGCTAACCATGTTGGGAAAGCTCCTTTATGAACTTCAGTTAGATGAGCTACAAAACGTTCCATAGTAGAAACAATACCACGGTGGATAACAACTGGACGGTGGTTATTTTCTCCATCTTCACCTACATAAGTTAAGTCAAAACGCTCTGGTAATAAGAAGTCTAATTGAATTGTAGAAAGAGTTTCTTCTGTTCCTAAAGCTGTTTTAATTTGAACATCCATCTTAGGTCCGTAGAATGCTGCCTCACCTTCTGCTTCAAAGAACTCAACGCCAGCTTCTTGTAAAGCTTCACGTAAAGTACTTTCAGCTTTTTGCCACATCTCATCATCATCAAAATATTTTTCAGTGTTGTTAGGGTCACGTAAGCTTAAACGTAAACGATAATCATCAATGTTAAAGTCTTCGTAAACTCCTACCATTAATTTTAATGTACGCATGAATTCATCTTTAATTTGATCGGGTCTAACAAAAGTATGACCGTCATTTAAAGTCATTTCACGCACGCGAGAAAGACCAGATAAAGCTCCTGATTTTTCATAACGGTGCATTTGACCAAGTTCAGCAATCCGAATTGGTAATTCACGGTAACTATGAATATCATTTTTATAAACCATCATATGGTGAGGACAGTTCATTGGGCGAAGAACTAACATCTCTCCGTCTCCCATATCCATTGGTGGGAACATGTCTTCATGATAATGATCCCAGTGTCCACTAGTTTTATATAGGTCAACATTTGCCATAATTGGCGTATAAACATGTTGGTAACCTAAGCTGATTTCTTTATCAGTAATGTATCTTTCGATAACGCGGCGGATTGTCGCACCTTTTGGTAACCAGAATGGTAAACCAGAACCTACATCTGGGTTAACCATAAATAAATCAAGTTCTTTACCTAATTTACGGTGGTCACGCTCTTTAGCTTCTTCACGCATTTTTAAGTACTCTTTTAATTCTTTTTTATCAAAGAAAGCTGTACCGTAAACACGTTGCATCATTTTATTGTTTGAGTTACCTCTCCAATAAGCACCAGCTACTGATAATAATTTGAAGACTTGGATGCGTCCTGTTGAGGGTACATGAACCCCGCGACACAAGTCTACAAAATCACCTTGATCATAAACTGTAATAATTTCGTCTGCTGGCAAATCATTAATAAGTTCTTCTTTATAAGGATCTCCTTTGAAGATTTCTAAAGCTTCTTCTTTAGAAACTTCTTTTCTAACAATTGGGTTATTTTCTTTAACGATTTTCATCATTTCTTCTTCGATTTTAACTAAATCTTCTTCAGAAACAGCATGACCTTCGTTATCTGTATCATAGTAAAATCCGTTATCAATTGCTGGCCCTACTCCAAAATGAATATCTGGGAATAGTCTTCTTAAAGCGTTAGCCATTAAGTGGGCTGTTGAGTGGCGTAAAATTTGTAATGAGTCATCATGACCTGGTGTAACGATTTCTAGTTTCCCATCAACTTTGATTTCGCGATTTAAATCAATTAATTCTCCATTTAATTTACCAGCTAAAGCTTTTTTAGCCAAACCTGGGCTAATGCTTTTAGCAATGTCATATGTTGTTGTTTTTGATTCAAATTCCTTTATAGCTCCGTCTGGGAAAGTAATTTTAATAACTGACATCTAATCTCCTCCTAAAAATTTGTATAAAAAAAGCCCTATTAAGCTTATAAAAGCTCAATAGGACGAAATTATCGTGGTTCCACCTAATTTTTTGATAGTTAAATAAACTACCAACTCTAGCGTTTTAACGGTACGACCGGCTTCGTTTCAACGAAACTTTCCAAAGTGGTCAATTACTGTACTTATTTAGAAAGCTTTCAGTCGAGGCTTTCCTCCCTTTAAAACAGTTCTCAATAATCGGTGTCTTTGTCAACAATCAAATATTTTTGTATTAAAGTCATTTAAACACTTTTTTTTCTGATTAGCAAGTCTTTTTGATTAATTTTTTAATTTAAAAGTTTTTGGCGCTACTTTTATAATAACGACTACTCCAACTATAAAATAAAGAATTGAGAAAATGGAAATAATAATTCCATATTCAAAACCAACTGATTTAATTTGTAGACTTATATAGGCTAGCATATAAAATAACCAATCAACAAATTTATAGACAGGGTTTTTCACTTCAAAATCACTCGTAAATGGTTGTAAAATATAATAGACAAATAGTTCATGAAATGAAAACAGAATAGATAAACTTAGCATAACAAAGAGTACTAAAAGTAGAAATTCTAGGCTTAGTGGTTTTTTATTAACAAGATTAAAAATATTAATCCATAAATAAATCGTTAAACTAATGATTCCATTGTAATAAAATATTTTTAAAAAGCGGTAGAAAAAACCTTGTATAATGGCTTTTGGTTCTCTATAAAAAGGATACGTTAACATAGATGAATCACAATTAACGAATACTGTCTGAACCACTTTTTTACCAAATGAAAGTAGGAATAAGATAAAGAACATCCCTGGGATAAAGTTATACAAAATTCTCTCCAATCTATCCGCACTGATTCCAATTGGTACAATAACACTAGCAACAACAATGGTTAACATAACAGCACTAACTATTCCTACACGAATTAGTAAGCTTTTTCTTAAAGATGATCTAAAACGGCTGAAAAGTAAAGCATTTAAGTACTTGCTACCCTTTAGTTTATCTAATTTTTGATCATCTTCTTCTTTTTCAAGTTTCATTTTAGTACCTTCACCTAAGTACTGTTTTTGTTGTTGTTCTTTTTTATTAGCTCCCCCGTAATTAATCATCACTTCTGATGATTTAAACATTTGCTGTGAGTACGCTTCGTAGCGTTTGAAATGAACATACAGATATAAAAATGGGAACCATAAAACTAACCAAATAAAAGCACTCATCCAATTAATAATAATTTTTTCTAGTAAATAAAATTCTTGATTAACAATTAAGACATAAGATAAACCTAAAACGCCAACTGTCCAAAGGGTAATAAGCGTTAGTTTTAGAATAAGTCTGTGTTTCATTAAGGTCATATGTAAGTCCACAACTAGCCAAATAAGTGACATTGAAAGGCTAGAAAAAATACCAATTAATAAATACAAAATAATATTTTTTTCTAAAAAGCCAATCACTAAAAAACTAGGCAGCATAAAAATCAAGTCATTCAAAATCTTTAACAGAGATGTTCTTTTAATGTATTGTTCTTTAGAAACTCTAAAATTAACAATAAATTGTACTTCTTGTTTTGTCAGACTGGGAAAAATTTTTCCAATACAAGTCCAAATTACATTAAAAGCGATAAACCAAACGAAAAATAGGGATACTTCTGTCTCTAAAAAGCTATTAACTCCCTTAGCTATCAAATAACTTAAAGCAAAAGGGATAGTTTGCAAGACAAAGGAAAGTAGTAATGAAAAAATTAATTTAATAATAGCAACACCTTTTTTTAGTCCATATTCGCGGTACAACATAGTTGTCGGAATCATTTTACCAATCAGTGGTAATCTACCTAAAAAATAAATAAGTCCATTAACAAAACTACTTGCCTTATACTTTCTAAAACGCCAATCTAAATCAATTAATGCTTTAATTTCACTCATTAGCACTCGCCCCATCTTCTTCAGAAAGTAAACGGACAATTTCATTTTCAAAATCTTCATCGTGAATTTTACTTGTTGGAATTCCTCTAAGCTCTCCGTTATGAAGAAGAACAATCTCATCACATAAATCTTTTGCTAGTTGTAAAATATGAGTTGAGAAGATAACAACTGATTCAGATTTCATCGACAATATTAATTCTTTTACTTCATGAGCAGCAACAACGTCAAAAGAAGTTAAAGGCTCATCTAGTAGTAAAATAGGCGGTTGAATCATCATTGTCGCAATCATTTGAACTTTGTTACGCATTCCATGAGAATACTCTTTCATCAAACGATGACGATCTTCTTCTTTAATCCCAACTTTAGCTAAATAAGAATCAGGCGTTCTAATATTTTTCATTTGATGTTGATTCATATCAATAAAAAATTTAATAAACTCATATCCTGTCATAAAATCAGGGACATTAGGTGTCGCATGGACTAAACCAATATCAGTTTCTTTATAATCAACGTCTTGGTTATCTTCGTGTAATTGAATACGACCACTTTCAAAGGGAATATCTTTTGAGATACAGTTAAACAGAGTCGTTTTACCTGCTCCGTTTCTTCCTAACAATCCGTAGATTTTGCCTTTTTCAAATTCGAATGAGGCATTTTTTAATACTTTTTTCCCTTTAAAATCTTTTTCAAGATTTTCGACAATTAATTTCATTTAATTCCTCCAAAAAATGTAATTTCATTAATTATACCTAAGACTATTTCTTTTATCTATAAAAATTCGTCATTCTCTCTATTAAACGGGATTATTATTAATAAAAGAGACTATTTTGTCTAACTTCTTTTAAAGCTTTCATTTTTCTCTGTTATTTTAGCTCAAATCTTTTATAATAAAACTAAGGAACATTTGTAAGGAGGAAGCATTATGAAGATAGGTATTTTTGGTGCTGGACATATGGGAAGTGCTATGATTAAAGGCTGGATTAAATCAGGAGTTGTTGCCCCACCAGATATTATTGTTCAAGGTGGTAAAAGAGGAACTGCAAGAGAATTACAACAAAGTTTGCATTTTACTCTAACAAATAATGTAGCAGATTTTAAAGCTGTAGATATAATCTTCTTAGCAGTAGGAACACCTGCTATACTACCAATTTTAAAAGATTTACATGAGGAATTAGACGGCTTAACTATTCCAATTATTTCTGTGTCAGCTGGAGTTTCAGTTAAGGAAATGCAAGAAATTACTGGTCAAACATACCCAATAGCTCAAGCTATTCCAAATACACCTGTTCAAATTAATCAAGGTATGACAGGTATTGTCTATCCAGAGCTAATTAGTGAAGACCATCAATCTACTATGAATCACTCTTTAACGATTTTAGGTGAGTTAATGGAAATTACAGAAGATAAGATTGGGATTTTTGGTACTTTAGCCGGCTGCGGTCCAGCTTTTGTTGATGTTTTTATGGAAAGTTTAGCTGATGGAGCCGTTTTAAATGGCATGGACCGAGATATGGCTTATCATGTAGCAGCTAAAATGGTAAGTAGTGCTGCTAATTTATTACTTGAAACAGGTAAACATCCAGGAGAATTAAAAGACGGTGTGACGTCACCTGGTGGAACAACTATTAAGGGTGTTACTGCTCTTGAAAAAGAAGGCTTCCGCTATGCAACTATTAATGCGATTGATACAATTATGAAAAGCTAGAACGTTGCTTACGTTCTAGCTTTTTTCTTTATATTCATTTCTAACTTTTGCCGGTAAATTTTTCCAGACTAGTTCATAAGATTTTTTAATCATCTCCATCATTTCCTCATTAGAAACTTCTTTACTTCTTAAATAAATGGAGTTCCAATGTTTTTTGTTAGCGTAATAACCTGGTACAATGTCTTGGTAAGTTTCTCTTAATATTTCATTTGTTTCTGGATTTCCTTTTAAGGTAATCATAGTCTCTTCTGTTGCCTCTTTTGTCATTAAGCCAAATTGCTTGCCTAATAAATCAAAATAAATACAATCCCAGTCTTCACGGTAATAGACTTTAGCATGTGGTAGCTCTCTTCCGTAGCTTTGAAATAAAATCATTCTTTCTTCTATCATTAGCTAAGCCTCCTTTTTATGCTAGTATAGCAAAAAACTCCCAAAGAAAAACTAATTTCTTTGGAAGTTTAATTTTAAACTAGGCTAAAACAGAACGATACAATTTATTGAAATAAAATACTCTAGCTACTAAGTAATAAATTATTTGAATTACGATAAAAGCTCCTAAAACGTAAAGTGCTGTCATTTGTAATCCTTGGCTGAATAAGGCATACATAGCCGTTAAAGCAACAGCTCCGTGGATACAAGAAACAATAATTGGGGTAAAGAATAAAATTCCAACTTGTTGATAGACCACTTTTTTCATTTCTTTTTTACTGAAACCGAGCTTATGAACCATTTTAAATTTCTGAATGTCAACATTCATATCACTATATAGTCTAAAGTAAAGGAAACTTCCTGCTGAGATGAAGAAGATGATTCCAATGAAAAAACCAATAAATAAAACAGGTGCAAAACTATCTGTAATCATCTGTTTCATAAAGACTTTAAATTGAATGCCGTTTGGTTCTGCAAAGTCTTTTCCAACAGCTAATTGCTCGCCATATGATCCTTTTGTAACTAACCAAGCATAAAACGGTGATATTTGATTGTCTTTGGCTACTGCCTCATAAGTTTCATCAGCTACTACATAAAGATTACCAAATGAAGGATACACTACTTTATTAACTTCAACTTCTTCGATTCGTAATTCTTGATTATTCAGTGTCAATTGAGTAGCTTTTTCTCCGCCCATACCTTGCGTGAAATCTGGTGCGTTCTTATCTTTAATAGAAATAGCTTTTGATGAATCAACAGTGATTTCATCTTCACCGATTTTTTTAGCAACTTTGTTATAGCCACTAGCTGATAATATTTTAACATTCATATCTTGTCTACCATCAACACCAGTCATTGTAACTGCGTTTAAGACATACTCATCTGCTTCAACATTATGTTTGTTAAATGACTCTTTTAAAGCTGTAATTTCCTGACTACCTTTAGTCTCATCATCAGCATTGACTTGGTATGAAAAATCATAAGGGTCCATGTTAACCCCTTTTAAAGACATTTCTTTAAACCCAGTTAAGGTCCCAATAGCTGAGAAAGCAACTGTAGTAATAACTGCTACTAAGAAGAATGAGCGAGCGTTGTCTTTCATTCTAAATGACAAATCGGAGAATACTATCATATTTGTTTTTTTCCAGAAACGATTTTCATTTTTCTTAAGTAAATTAACAACATAAACACTAACTTGGTTGAACAATAATTTTGTTCCTAAAATAACTAAGACAATAACTGGAACCATTGCCATAACAACTTGCATACCTTCTACATATAAAGCAACTGCATATCCTACACCAATTAATAAAACACCAGCTATAGATTTTAAGACTGAAGCTTCGACTGCACCTTTTCCTAAATCCTCACTTTTTAGTAATTCTTGAACATCCATTTTAGGAATTTTAAATTGAATGAAAAATGAAATTAAAACAAATAATAAAAGGAAAGAAACAAAAGTTACAACAATTGCTTTAGTTGGAAAATAAAATCCTAAATCAACGTGCATTGTTACTTTACTTAACCATAAAATGAGTTGCGAGAAGAATATCCCCACAATACTACCTACTACAGTAGCAAAAAAGCCAATAATCGTATTTTCCTGAAACACCATTTTTCTTAATTGCTTAGGAGACATCCCTTGAATAAGTAACAAACCAAACTCTTTTTTTCTGGATTGGAGAAAAATATCCATCGAATAAAGTACATAGAAAAATGAAAATAAGTAAATAATCACAGCTGAAACAGTCATCCCTGTTTTAACAGCCATATGCAAATTACCATTTAAAGATGGATGAAAAGCAAATACAGCAAAAGTGAAAAACGTCATAACAGTTACTAAGGTACTGAAAAAGTACGCCATATATAAAGTTTTATTTCGAATCGTATTTTTAAAGACAAACTCCTTAAATCTCATCTGCAGCACCTTCCAACTCTCTAAGGTTAATTAAGATTTGATCGTAAAATTCTGAACGAGTTCCATTATTTTGAATTTGTTGAACTAACTCACCATCTTTAATAAAAATAATTTTTTCACAGTAACTTGCTGCAAAAGGATCGTGGGTCACCATTAAAATAGTTGAGTTTTCTTCTTGGTTTAAACGAGATAAAAGTCCCATCACATCTTTTGAAGATTTAGTGTCTAAATTACCAGTCGGTTCATCAGCTAATACTAATTTCGGTTGATGAATCATAGCACGAGCAATTGCTACACGTTGAGCTTGACCACCTGAGATGGTAGCAATTCTTTTCTTAAGTAAACTTTCAATTCCTAATGTTTGTGCCACTTCATATAGTGCTTTTTTCATAACACTTACTTTCTCACCATCAAGAGTTAAAGGTAAAACAATATTTTCTTCAACAGTTAAAGTTGGCATTAAGTTAAAATTTTGGAAAACAAAACCTAATTGATTACGTCTAAATTTAGCTAGACTTTCTTGATTTAATTTTGCTGGTTCAGAACCATCTAACATAATACTACCTGATGTTGGTTTATCAATCGTTCCAATTAAATTTAAAAGAGTTGATTTACCAGAACCAGATGGCCCCATAACACCAACAAATTCTCCTTCATTTACTGTTAAGTCGATTCCCTTTAAAGCTTGATATTTAACGCTGTCGCCGTAAGTTTTTGTGACATTTTTTATTTCTAACATATATATTCCCTCTTTCTCTTTCAATTAACTTAACACTAGTTTAACTAAAACTAGCCCTTTTAGACATTTAATCAACTAACACTGAACGAACATTTTTGTAAGATTCATTTTTTGTCGGATTAAATGACTAAAAAAGATTAATAAAAACGCCTATTTTTTGATATAATATGATAGAAATAACAATTGGAGGTGTTTTATGGCAGTATTAGAAACGACGATATTACTCGTTTTACTTGTAATTATTTCTAACATAATTAGCCATTACTTGGTCTCGATTCCTACGGCCTTAATCGAAATAGCAATCGGTGTTGTTGCAGCACTTATATTAAACTTAAATATAGAGCTTGAAACAGATTGGTTCATGTTACTCTTTGTTGCGCCACTTCTTTATAGTGACGCCAAACATTTTCCTAAAAAAGAACTTTGGGAAATGCGAGCCCCGATTTTCGCTAATGCTATTTGGTTAGTTTTTTTAACAACTATATTAGGTGGTTTCCTAATTAATTTCTTTGTAGCAGAAATTTCGCTACCTCTATCTTTTGCACTTGCTGCAGTTTTATCTCCCACTGATCCCGTTGCTGTTCAAGGGATTGCCGAACAAGTTAAATTACCAAAACGAATTTTAAGTTTAATTAGTGGTGAGAGTTTGATTAATGACGCTAGTGGTTTAATTGCCTTTAAATACGCATTAGCTGCCTTTTTAACCAGCCAATTTTCATTTAAAGAAGCTTCGACTGATTTTCTTTATATGGCAATTGTTGGTGCGATCATTGGTTACGCATTATCTAAATTTATGTATTTCTTAGAAGTTGCCCTCTTAAGACAAGGGATTCAAGATGTTATTTTACATACTTCAGCTCAAATACTAACACCTTTTATTATCTTCATCGCCGCTGAATTAATTCACGCATCAGGAGTTATCGCCGTTGTTGTAGCTGGTGTCGTTGCGATTCAACAAGAACCATTATCTCGTGGTCAATACTCAGAGATTAAACTTGTGACTAACAAAGTCTGGGATATTATTATTTATCAACTTAACGGGATAGTCTTTGTTGTTTTAGGTGCTTCTCTGCCAATGGCTATGCGCTCAGCAATTATTGATCCATCTATTAATAACTACACTTTAATTTTCTACGTTATTATTATCTGGATGATTTTACTATTAATTAGAACATTTTGGTCATATGGCTATATGTGGATGTCTTACAAAAAATCTAAAAACATGATTAATGCCAAACCTAAATTCTATACAGCTCTTTTAGCAGGTTTAACAGGCGTACGTGGTGCGATTACTATGGCGATGGTTTTATCAATTCCTTTCTTCTTACCAAATGGAGAAATTTTTAAAGAACGTTATTTAGTTATCTTCTTAGCCAGTGGTGTTATTTTAATGAGTTTAATTGTTGCAGTTATTACTCTGCCTTTCTTAACTAAGAAAAAAACTCGTTTAATTTTAACTGGTGACGAGGCATTTATGGATACCGATGAATTAGAGAGTGATTCAGACTTATCTGAAATAGAAGCTAAAAAATTAATGACTAAAAAAGCGATTAGGACATTGAGAAGTGATATTAACAATGACAATCGTACTGTTGTGACAGATTTGTTAAATGATTTAGATAATCAATTGAAACATTTATACTTAGATGATGATATTACCTCTAATGAAGTTTATCATCAGATTGAAGTGGAGTATCGTAGCATTGCTGTTCAAAGTGAGTTCAAAGCGGTTATGACATTGATTGAAGAAAATGATTTTTCTCAAGTTTTAGTTCGCAATTACTTACAAATGTTGAACTATAAAAAACGAGCACATAACACAAATATCTCAATTGTGATGAAACAATCACTTTACCGCGCTCGACGTAAGACAAAAAAATTATTTGTTAAAACATTTTTACGTCAAAATTACCGACCACAAATTGATAATGCAGAAGTTATTTTGTTAGAAAATGAAAGTTCAAAAGAAGCAATTAAAACTTTAAAAACGATTCACGAACAGTTAAATCCAAATGACCCACATTATAATTTGCGAAATTCGATTTTACATCTGATTATATTAGAGTATAAGAGTAAGATTGACCGTATCAAAAATTATCAAATGCGTCAGCAAGAAGCTTATCAAACAACTTATCAAGAGTATTTCTTAAAAACCCTCGATGAGGAGCGAAGCGTGATTCAATCATTACTTGAGCAAGGTAAAATTTCTAATGATCTTGCTAACCAATTAAGACAAAGTGTTAACTACAATGAAACAACCTTTATCCAAGGTGCTGTAGATGTTCACTAAAAAAGAGATTGACCTAAAATTAAAGGTCAATCTCTTTTTATTCATCTATAAATTCATTTTCATCAGGAATAAAGGTCATTAAAACTTTTCTTGGTTTACTTCCTTCCGATGGACCTACAACTCCGTGCTCTTCTAGCTCATCAATTAAACGAGCAGCTCGGTTATAACCGATTCTAAAACGACGTTGTAATAAAGAGATACTAGCAGTTTGCATTTCTACAATTAAAGCTTTGGCTTCTTCAAAATACTCGTCCACTGAAGAATTACCTCCACCATTACTTGTTTCTACTTCATCTGTTGGCATCATGTGTTCTTGGTAATCTGCCTCTTGCTGGCTTGTTACAAACTCAACAATATTTTCTACTTCTTGATCTGAAATAAAAGCACCTTGGACACGAATTGGTTTATTTTCACCCATTGGCACAAATAGCATATCTCCACGGCCAAGTAATTTTTCAGCACCATTACCATCAATAATCGTGCGTGAGTCAATCCCACTTGAAACAGCAAAAGCAATACGAGAAGGAACGTTAGCTTTAATAATCCCAGTAATAACATCGACACTTGGACGTTGAGTTGCTAGAATCATATGAATTCCAGCTGCTCGAGCCATTTGTGCTAACCTGATAATCGCGTCTTCCACTTCATTACTTGCTACCATCATTAAATCAGCTAACTCATCTACAATAACAACAATATAAGGAAGTAATGATTTATTTTCGCCAGTTTCTTGATTATGACGCTTAACCATGTCATTGTATCCACCCATGTTACGTACACCAAATCCTGCAAACAATTCGTAACGGCGCTCCATCTCCTCAACTACTTTTTGCAATGCTTGAGCAGCTTTTCGAGGATTTGTTACAACCGGAGTTAACAAATGCGGCACACCATTGTAAACATTTAACTCAACCATTTTGGGGTCGATCATCATCAACTTAACTTGATTTGGTTTAGCTTTCATTAACAAGCAAGAAATAATCCCGTTAATACAAACTGATTTCCCACTACCTGTTGAACCAGCAATTAGTAAGTGAGGCATCTTAGTTAAATCAGCAGACATCACATCTCCTGAAATACTTCTTCCAAGTGGTACTTCAAGTAATTTATCCGGGTCACTTTTTTGAGACTCAATGACATCTCTAAAAGAAACCATACTAGTTGTTTGATTTGGTACTTCAATTCCAATTAAAGATTTCCCTGGAATTGGTGCTTCCATTCGAATATCTTTTGCTGCTAAAGCAAGAGCTAAATCATCAGTTAAACCAACAATTTTACTGACCTTTACACCAACAGCTGGTTGGATTTCAAATTTTGTAACTGATGGTCCAAGACTTGCACGAACTACCTTAGCATCTACACCAAAACTATCAAAGGTTCTCTCTAAAACTTGGACATTTTTTTCTACTAATTTATATTCTTTACTTTGGTCTGTTAAAGGAATTTCATTTAATAAATCAATTCCTGGTAACACATAATCAATATTTTCTACTTCTTCTGGAATATCAAAATCCAGTAGTTGCTCTTTCTCTTTTAATTCTTCAACAGGTTTTTCAGCTGCTTTTTTACTACGACTGATTTGCTCTTTATTGTAGCTATCTTGGTAACTATCTATTTCTAAAGTCATTTGCTCTTGTTCAACTTCAATAGGTGCATCTTGGCTTTCTTGAGCTAACTTTTCACCTGGTGATAATTCTCTAACTGAGTTTTCAGAAAGTTTCTTCTTCTCTTTCTGAGTTTTCAGCTTTTTTTTTTCCTCTTGACGCTCCGAAAGTTGTTGTTTTTTTTCATCCATACTCTCAGCAGCACTGCCACCCCAAGTACGAACCTTTTCAATCACATCATTTAAACCAATGTTTAAAAATAAAAGTGCTCCTGATCCCATAGCAATAAATGAAATCACATAAGAACCAAATTTTGAAACTAAAAAGTAAGTTACACTATAAAGCGTGGCACCAATCATTCCACCACCAACAGATTGACTGATTTGATTGGTTTTAATTTCGGCATAAATTTTTTGCCATGTTAAGGAAATAATTGCTGTATCGCGATTGATTTGTTTAAACAAACCAATTTCAATAAATAATAACACGCCTAAATAAAAAATTAAGCCACCAATCCAAATGGTTTTACGTTTGAACTTTGGGTCTTTCCCCATAAAAAGTAACAGAACTCCATAAATAACTAGTAAGACTGACATCACTCTGAAAGTATTACCTACTAGGAAACGGAAAACATTGGCCATTAAAATCCCTAAAAACCCAAGTTTCAAACCACCAATAATTCCAAAGACAATAAAGCCAATACCAATTAAAAAGTAGGTTGTTTTTTCTTGTTGTAATTTTTGTTTTTTTGTTGGGGCCTTAGCTTTAGCTTTCCCTTGCTTTTTCTTTGCCATACACAAACTCCTCACTTGAATCACTCATAATTATATACTAAATAATTATCTTTTGTGAAATTAGTTAAAAAATGATCGAATCGTATTATCTTTCTCCTTCGTAAAGGGAGGAAACATAACTGGGATTCTAAATATAGTTGATCTTTTTAAGACTGATTTAGTATAAGTAAAACTCTCTAAGGTTTTAATCCCGTGATAACTTCCCATACCTGATGGACCAACGCCACCAAATGGCAGATGTTCATTTGATAAATGTAACAGTGTATCATTCACAGTTGCTCCACCGTAATCTAGTGTTTCAAGTAAAAAATCAAGTTCTTCTTTATTACTTGAAAATGGATAAAAGGCTAACGGTTTACCATAAGATTTAATAAACTTAACTGCTTCATCTAATTCATTATATCCAATCACAGGTAAAATAGGGCCAAAGATTTCTTCTTCCATCGTCCAAAGTTTATCATCTAAATCAGCAGACAAAATAGTTGGCTCCAAATACTTTTCCTCAAAGTCATAGCCGCCACCTTGAAAAACAAACAATTTATCCTTATCAAGTTGATTTAATAAGCGAACCATGTTACGTTCATTAATCATGCGCCCAAAATCTCTGGAATTTTTAGGATTAACGCCGTAAAAATCACTTAGTTTGTTTTTTAGTAGTTTTAAAAATTCTGTCTTCACACTTTCGTCGATTAAACAATAATCAGGTGCTACACAGGTTTGACCTGCATTAACAAATTTCCCCCATAAAATTCTTTCAACAGCTACTTCTAAATCAGCATATTTACTAACAATAACAGGACTTTTACCACCTAATTCAAGAGTTACTGGTGTTAAATTTTCTGCGGCTTTTTTTAAAACAATTTTCCCTACTCGAGTACTTCCAGTGAAAAATATTTTATCAAAAGGATATTCTAATAACTCAGTGTTTACCTCTTTACTACTAGTTGTAAAAAATAGATAGTCTTTATCGAAAGCTTCTTCAATTAAAACTTTTAACACATAATTAGTTGCTTGAGTATGTTCAGACATACCAACAATCGCAGTATTACCACCTGCGATAGCACCAATTAAAGGGTCTAGAGTTAGAAGTACTGGATAATTAAACGGCGATAAAATTAATGTATTACCATAAGGTGCTTGCTCAGTATAACTTCTTGCTGGCAATAAAAAGAAAGGCGTTTTAACACGTCTTTTGCCACCCCATTTAGGTAGTTTTTTTATCATCTCATCTAAGTGACGATACACTAATCCAATTTCAGTCATAAAACTCTCAGTTCTATGTTTACCTAAATCATCAGATAGAGCATCTATTAATTCTTCTTCATATCTTCTAACTTGATTTTTCAATTTTTTTAGTTGCTCAATACGATATGGTATTGATTTTGTTTTTCCAGTCTCATAAAACTGGCGTTGTTTTTCAATTACTTCAATTATCTCTTCCACAAAAACAACCCCCTATTGTGACATTATATCATGTTTTCATGAAAAAAGACTAAGCCAAAAGCCCAGTCTTTGTTCTTTTATTTATTTTCCATTGCTGCTTTTAAAGCTAATGCTAATGGACTTTCTTCTTCTTCTTGTTGATTGATTTGTTTCATTAGACGATTTGTTTCATGTTTCGTCATTTTTTTGTTCTTTTTACCTTTTCCATCCATCTTCTCAGTAATATTACAGTTCTTACATTTGAAGTAAGCACCATTTTTATTTTCTAAGATCTCCATCTTTTTCTTACACTGAGAACAACGTTTGTTTGATAGTTTAGGGTCTTTACGACGACGATATGAACAAGAGTCACTACTACACACATAAATTTTACCATCTCTAGTGTTTTTCTCTCTTAACTTACTACCACAATCAGGACAGTCTTTAGTTGTTAGTGAGTGATCCACATAATTATCTTCACTCATTTTAATTTCTTTCACTAAACGATGAGTTTCTTCTTCTATCTCTTTTATGAATGTTTTGTAAGAAAGTTTGCCGCCAGCAATTTTTTCAAGAGAAATTTCCCATTTTTGTGTTAACTCTGGTGTGACTAATGAAGGATTAACTAAAGTCAGTAACTGTTTACCCTTTGGCGTCACAGCTAGTTTACTATTTTGTCTCTCCATTAATTCTGAACTAATTAATTTTTCAATAATTTCAGCTCTAGTAGCTGGTGTTCCCAAGTTATGTTTTTCCATTTGTCCCAGTAAAGTACCTTCATTCAAAGGAGCTGGTGGTGTCATTAATTCTTTGTTAATCACAAAATGACTTGGTAGTATTTGTCCAACTTTAAAATCAACATCTTTTTTAACTGCAACAGACTCTTTTTTCCAACCTTGCTCTTTGACTTTGGTTTGCTTAAAGATAAAGATACTACCTTTAACCTCAGCTGTAACTGTTTGAGTCGTTGAAACAAATGGCTCTTCAAATAACCCTAAAAATCTCTCAACAATCAAACGATAAATTCTTAATTCTTCATTATCTAATTTTTCAAGTCGTGGTGCTTGCTCAGTTGGAATTAATCCATGATGATCTGTTACTTTTTTATCTTGGAAAACACTCTTTTGGAGAACTGTTCCACCATTTCGAATGATTCCTTTAACTCTCTGACTATCCATGACTGTAACTGCGTGTAAACGGTCCTTCATGGTCTGCTTTAAGTCAGTTGTTAGATACTTAGAGTCTGTTCTTGGATAAGTAACAATTTTATGAGTTTCATATAAACGTTGAATAATAGATAAGGTTTTTTTTGCTGAATATTGAAAACGTGCATTAGCTTCTCGTTGCATTTCTGTTAAGTCATAAGGTAATGGTGCACTTTCTTTTTTCTCTTTTTCCTTAATATCAACAACTTTAACCGCTGTCTTTTCAAATGATTTTACTAATTCTTCTAGAGCTTCACGTTCTTTATACTGACGTGGATTTTTTAGTTGTAATTTACCTGTTATATTTTGGTATTT
Source organism: Vagococcus fluvialis (assembly GCF_003337315.1). Taxonomy (GTDB): domain Bacteria; phylum Bacillota; class Bacilli; order Lactobacillales; family Vagococcaceae; genus Vagococcus; species Vagococcus fluvialis. Next base: position 323,152 of record NZ_QPJV01000001.1, read on the forward strand.
TAAATCAAGAGTAAAATATGATTCTGGTTTAAAACTTTCTTGTTTTTCTTCTTGTCGTCTCACCATTGCTAGAGTTGGCGTTTGAACACGACCTGCTGATAAACTATCTTTGTATTTAACAGTTAAAGCCCGTGTCACGTTTAATCCCACTAACCAATCAGACTCAGCTCTTGCAATGGCTGAATAATACAAATCATCATACATCTGACTTGGTTTTAAATTTTTGAAACCATCTTTAATCGCTTTGTCTGTTTGAGAAGAAATCCATAAACGTTTAACTGGTTTTTTAAATTTAACATACTGTAAAATCCATCTTGCAACAAGCTCTCCTTCTCGCCCCGCGTCTGTTGCAATAACAGCTTCTGAAACATCTGCTCTATTTGCTAAATGACTAATAGCTTTAAGTTGTGGTCTTGTTTTTGGAAGTGGCTTAATACCGCTATGTTTAGGTATCATTGGTAGAGTATTCATATCCCAATTAGCCCATTCTTTATTGTAATCTTCTGGCATTTTTAATCCTAATAAATGACCTAATGCCCACGTTACAATCACGTTTTTACCTTCAATATAATTTTTACTCTTTTTAGTTGCACCAAGAACTTTAGCTATGTCTCGAGCAACACTTGGTTTTTCCGCAATTATTAATTGTTTCATCTTTTTTACATTCTCCATCATCTATTTTTTGATAATTTTTTAAAATCATGATGCCTTTATAGGCTTGTAATTCTTCATCACAGTCATCACAATAAATTAATTCTCCTTCGTGCCAAAACGCTGACATAAAAGGTTCTTTTTCTCTCATTTTTTCATATTCTTTACTGTATTTACTCACTAATTCATCATAGTAATCTTTGGCTGCGTGAAATTTATCAAATGTTTTTTCTTCTATTATATCTTCTTGCCAATCTTCAAAAAACCACCAAGGTTCATTTTCTCCGTACATCGTTATGACTTGAAACATTTACTCAGCCTCCTCGCTCGCTTAATAGTATAACATAATCATTTTTTTCAAGCAGTTTTTCTAGCTTAAAAAAAGAGTTAAGTGAAGCTTTCCCTCACTTAACTCTTTTTATAGATAACTAAATCTTATAGTAGTTCACCAAAACGTTTCACGTAAATTTTCTTAATAAACATAACTAATACTAGGTAAGCAACAATTGTAATTGCTAGGAATCCCCAGTAATTAGATGGTAGTGGCGCTAAACCTAAGTTTTCGCCAAATGCTGTAAATGGTAACACTGTACCAATTGCAATACCTAAAGATGTTACTGTTGTTAAAATGAATGATGCATTACTTTGTAAGAATGGCATTTTCGGTGTTCTTAATGTATGAATTACTAATGTTTGTGACCATAGAGACTCTACAAACCATCCAGCATGGAACACTGCGATAAATAATGCTTGTTGCTCAGGATTTAATGTATGGAATGAACCACCTGCAACAGCTGGACAAATAACAAAGTACATTAAAGCATAAGTTGTAATATCAAAAATTGAACTTGTTGGTCCTAACCATTTCATAAATGAACCAATACTTGTTGAATCCCATTTTTTAGGTTCTTCTAGATACTCTTTATCCATGTTATCCCAAGGAATAGACATACAAGAAATATCATAGATTAAGTTAAGGAATAGTAACTGTAGTGGTAACATTGGTAAGAAAGGTAAGAAAATACTTGCTACAACAACAGAGAACATGTTACCAAAGTTTGAGCTGGCAGTCATTTTAACATATTTCATAATGTTACCAAAAATAGTACGTCCTGATAGAATACCACGCTCTAAAATCATTAAATCTTTTTCAAGTAAAATAACATCTGCAGATTCTTTTGCAATATCAACTGCCGTATCAACTGAGATACCTACATCTGCTTCTTTCATTGCAGGCGCATCATTGATTCCATCTCCCATAAAGCCAACCGTATGACCTGCTTCACGTAAGACGCGAACTAATCTTGTCTTTTGAGCTGGAGATAATTTAACAAAAATATTGTATTTTTCTGCTACTTTTGTTAACTCTTCATCAGTCATTTTAGACAACCCACTACCTGTAATTAACTCTTCTGCTTCTAAGCCAACTTGTTTACAAACTGATTTAGTGACTAAAGCATTGTCCCCTGTTAAAACTTTTACGCCAACACCGTGAGTTTTAAGAGCTTCAAGTGCATCTTTAGTTGTTTCTTTTGGAGGGTCAAGGAAAGCAAGGTAACCAATTAAGACCATTTCACTTTCATCTTTAACAGAAAATTCACCTACAACACTTGGGTTAGTTTTTTGAGAAACGGCAATTACACGTAAACCATCTTCATTTAATTCGTCAACTGTTTCTAAAATCTTATTTTTTAACTCTTCTGTTAATGGCATTACTTTGCCTTTGTAGTCTACAAAGCTTGAAATTTCAAGCATTTCTTCAACGGCACCTTTAGTAATCATTTGAGTTTTACCATTTTTATCTTCAATTACAACACTCATACGACGACGTTGGAAATCAAATGGAATTTCATCTACTTTGTCATAATATTCAACATTAATGTTTAACTCTTCTTCAGCAGATTCAATAATCGCTTTATCCATTAAGTTTTTTAAACCTGTTTGATAGTAACTATTAAAGAAGGCATGGCGCAGAACACGCTCATCTTCTTTACCATCTAAATCTAAATGATACTCTAAAATTATTTTATCTTGTGTCAATGTACCAGTTTTATCTGTACATAAAATATCAATAGCACCAAAATTTTGAATGGAGTTTAAGTTTTTAATAATTGTTCCTTTTTTCGCCATTGTTGAAGCACCTTTTACAAGGTTAGTTGTCACGATCATTGGTAACATCTCAGGTGTTAAACCAACTGCAACTGATAAACCAAATAGGAAAGCTTCTAACCAATCACCTTTAGTCAGACCATTAATTAAAAATACTGTTGGCGCCATAACTAACATGAAACGGATTAATAACCATGACGTTTTACTAATACCAATATCAAAACTTGTTAAGGTTTTTGTTTCAGAAACATCACGAGCGATTTGCCCAAATAACGTTTTATTCCCAACAGAAACAATCATACCACGAGCACTACCACTAACTACGTTACTACCCATATAAGCAATATTTTCTAAATCAGTTTCACTCGCATGTTCTACCATTTCGTAATGAGCTGTTTTTTCAACCGGATAACTTTCACCAGTCATTGCAGCTTGAGAAACGAATAAATCTTTTGTTTGAGTTAGTCTCATATCAGCTGGAATCATATCACCTGCTGATAACTTAATCATATCTCCACAAACAATGTCTTCAATTGGCAACTCTAGTTCTTCACCTTTACGGAAGACTGTCGCTGTTACTTTTACTAGGTTACCTAATTTTTCAGCAGCGTTATTTGATTTAACTGACTGAATTAAAGTCATTGTTCCACTTAAAATAACCATTGCAGCAATAATTAAAACACCTGTTAAATCTTTTTCATCAACTGCTGCAATCACATAATCAGTAAAAAATGAAATAATTGCTAATGTAATTAAAACAATTGTGAATGGTGTGAAATACGCTTTTAATACCTCAACAATTAAAGGTGTTTTTTTGCCGTGTGAGATAACATTTTCACCGTATTTTTCTCTAGACTCACTAGCTTGTTGATTAGTTAAACCTTTTTGTGAGCTATTAAAGCTTCTTAATAAATCATCAACTGGCATTTTTGATACTTCTTCATAATTAATGTTGTTTTTTTGAACTAATTTTTCTTTGTTTTGAACCATCTTTCTTTACCTTCTTTCCATAAAATACTACCCATAGAGAACAACCAATTCCAATAAATAATATAAAACACATTATCTCTGACATGTTGTTTCCTCCTAACTAAGAAGGGTTCTTTAGAAATGAAAAGGTGTAAGAAGCACTAAGGCTATCCTTTAGAAACAAATAGACAATAATAATTTATTTCTGACACTTTTATGTTATTTAAAGAACCCTGTTGACTCGGCGGCCTCTGACTACTGTCATCCATTTGTTTCCATCTCCTTCACTTTTTCTTTGATTTCTAAAACTTTTGTAAATTCTTTGATTTGTACGCGTCCGATTTTATATTGTTTATGGTTTGTTTGATAACCTAACTTTTCATAAAATCTCCAAGCGGACTCTCTACCTGTTAGAAAAACTTGTTCAAATCCTAATTCTTGTGCTAAGTCTTCAGCGAAGGCGATTAATTTTTGTCCCATACCTTGTCCTTGCATACTCTCACAAATAGCCACTTGTTCAATTTGTGCCATCTTTTTACTTTTTCTAGAAAGCATTAACGTTCCCACAACTTCATCGTTATTTAATACGACAATATGCCAGTTATCTTTTTCCTCTAAGGGAAGCTCTTGAATTAATTCTTTTCCAGACGTTTTTTTCAGTAGATTATTTCGTAGATGAATTCCCATCCAATATTCTACACTACCAAAATATGTTAATTTTAGTGTTACAGTTTTACCATTGTCATCACTCCTTTTTGTTATTAAATAAATTTGAACATGTAAAAAACCTCTCGCCAAAAACTCGACGAGAGGTTTGAAGTCATCACTAAATAAGACATCGTATGTAAAGATCCAATCGTTGAGTTTTAGCACTATACAACGTAAAAGCCTAAGCTTTAGCTACGTTAAGAAGAACCTTATATCGATAATTCCTGTTATACCCATTGGTGTCTCTCGACGTTTTTGGGCAGTAGCCTATGTTTGTATAGGAGCCTCACCTAACAAATCTATTTAATTGTTTAACACAAGCACTATAAATCATTTTTAAATAACTGTCAACCATAAACTTAAAAAATTATACATATTGTCTAATTTTTTCTTCGCTAATGGCTGCATCAATTAGTCCGCCACCTAAACACTCGTCTCCATTGTAAAAGACAACTGCTTGTCCTGGTGTGATGGCACGAACTGCTTCATCAAAAATGACTGTAGCTTTTGTTTGATCGTCATTTAAAATAACAGTTACTCCTGTATCTTGTTGACGGTAACGGAATTTAGCCGTACATTTAAATTCTTTTGGCATTGGTGTATCCACTGTAAAGTGAACTTCACTTGCTTCAAGACTTGTTGCATACAAATGCTCATGATGAAAACCTTGTCCAACTAATAACGTATTGGTTTCTAGTTCTTTTCCAACAACAAACCATGGCTCACTGTTATCACCTTGTCCACCACCGATTCCAAGACCTTGACGTTGCCCAATTGTATAATACATAAGGCCAGCATGATCACCTTTTACTTGTCCATCTAACGTCATCATTTTTCCAGGTTGTGCTGGTAAATATTTTCCTAAGAATTCTTTAAAGTTTTTCTCACCAATGAAACAAACACCAGTGGAATCTTTCTTTTGAGCTGTTGCTAGTTTTGCTTTTTTAGCAATCTCACGTACTTCTGATTTTTCCATATGTCCTAATGGAAACATTGTTTTAGCTAGTTGTTCTTGTGATAATTGACTTAAAAAATAAGTTTGGTCTTTATTATTATCAACACCTCTTAACATATGCACTGTGCCATCTTCATCACGCTTGATTTGAGCATAATGCCCCGTTGCAACATAATCAGCACCTAGTTGCATTGCATAGTCTAAAAAGGCTTTAAATTTAATTTCTTTATTACACATCACATCAGGGTTTGGTGTTCTACCTAAGCGGTATTCTGCTAAAAAGTACTCAAACACACGGTCCCAATATTCTTTTTCGAAGTTGACTGAGTAATAAGGTACACCAATTTGATTCGCAACTTTAGCTACATCCTTATAATCTTCAGTAGCCGTACATACGCCGTTTTCATCTGTGTCGTCCCAGTTTTTCATGAAGACACCGACTACGTCATATCCTTGCTCTTTTAGTAATAGTGCCGTTACAGAAGAATCAACGCCACCACTCATTCCAACAACAACACGAATTTTACTGTTATCGTTCATTAAATCACCATCATTTCTTTAGATTCTGAAATCTAGTACGATTTGAAGGTCGTAAATTTTCAGTGCCTCTATTATAAACATTTTTCTAAAGAAAATCACGCTTTTAATACTAATTTAATATAAAGTATTTTTACTTTACACTCTTATAATTTTCTGTTAGTCTGTGATGTGAATAAATAAGAAAGGGTGATTACCATGTCGACGTTAGAACAAATTAAGACCATGGTCCCTCCATTTCCCTTCAAAAGATGTTTTTTCCCTATAGTTTAAATTAATCGGAGGAATTAAATTGGAAAAAACATCGATAAAAAAACAACCCTCATTATTACTATTAATCTGTTTAGTGGGATTCCCACAAATAAGCGAAACGATTTTCACACCTTCACTACCTGAGATTGCAAGTAGCTATCAAGTCTCCATGAGTTCAGCTCAACTGACTTTAAGTATTTATTTTTTAGCTTTTGCTTTTGGCGTCTTCTTTTGGGGATGGCTATCAGATATTGTCGGCAGAAGACCTGCTATGATATATGGAATTGTTTTGTACGGAATTGGAAGTCTATTATGTTACACATCTCAAACAATTGAATTTTTACTTGTCGCTCGTTTCATTCAAGCTTTTGGTGCTAGTACAGGATCTGTTACAACTCAAACGATTTTGCGTGAAGCTTTTACTGGTAATAAACGTCACGAGTTATTTGCTCAAATTTCAGCAGCTTTAGCCTTTACACCAGCAGTTGGACCACTTATTGGTGGCTTTGTTGGCAACTACTTTGGGTTTAGAATTGTTTTCCTAACCTTAGTTTTAATGGCTCTAGCACTATTTGCCTATACAGTGACTTCATTACCTGAAACATTTGACGTTTCGAGTAGACAAAAAATAGCACTTTGGCCTATAGTGATTCGTTTCTTTAAAAACCCTAAAGTCTTAACTTACGGCTTTTTAATCGGAGCTATTAACGGCATTTTATTTAGTTATTATGCTGAAGCACCATTTATTTTTATTGAAAAATTTGGCTTATCACCTTCTATCTACGGATTTTTAGGAATTGTGATTGCTGGCGCTTCAATTTTAGGTGCTTTACTTTCTAAAAAGTTATTAAGTACTCACAAAGCTGAATGGATTATTAAATTAGGTCTTAGAATTATGTTACTTGGGTCAGTTCTTTTATTAATAAGTAGCTATACAAGTTTCCTACCTAAATGGATTCAATTTACTGCTATCTTAATCAGTATTTTTACCACTTTACTAGGAACTGGAACAGCTTTACCAAACTGTCTAAGTCTTGCTCTTGTTGATTTTCAAGATGTTATTGGCTCAGCTGGTGCTATTTTTAGCTTAGGTTATTACCTACTTGTTAGTCTAATTACATTTGGAATGAGTAGCTTACATAACGGAACACTTTATATTATGCCAATCTACTTTATTGGATTAGGTCTTGTGATGATGTTGTTAACTAAAAAATATATAAAATAAAGAAAACAGTTCAGAGCTTATCAAGGCTCTGAACTGTTTTTTATGTTATGACTATTTCTTTATCTAAATTTTGAAAAAACTAACTGATATTAACTAGAAATCTATATTTCTCTCTTTTTAACTAGATATATCAAACTTCCTAATATAAGGGAAACTCCTAAAAAGATTAAAAATAGAACACTTTTCGATAGGTAATGACTTGTATTATCATCCCAATCTGTTGCTCTTTTATCAATTTTATCCTTAAAATCATGTCTTTTCACTAATGGATTTGAATCAGTAGTAGATGCGTATAAAATTTTATTATTAAAAGCTGGATTTTTTCTTTTTATAGAGTAATCCTCTAGCACTAAATTAATATCTTCTAATTTATTTTTTTCTTTTATTCCTCTTACAACTTTATCATTACTAACTATTTTATTTTTTGTCTGTTCTCTAACATGCATACCATTTTGAAAAGTTGATAAAACATATACACCACTTAATATAAGAGTTGCTGAACAAAATAGTATGATTAATTTTGTTCCACTCAAGTTAAATTTCAAATTACTAATACCTGCCTTCCTTAATTGAAACAGATTTTATTTATTTAAATTCTACCTCTTAAAAAATTAATTATAACTATCATATCGGTATTAAATCAGTATTTATTAATAGACAAAAAAGAGTTAATTTTTTCTAAAAATAAAATAAGCGACAAAAACTGAATGTTTTTTGTCGCTTACAAAGATATTAAGTAAAAATAGTAAACATACTGATTTCATGACAAATCTGGCGCAAATTTAAAAATTTGTCGTATGTCATTTTACACTAATCGTAAAAATCATCATCATCTAGTAAATCAAGAATATATTCAACAAGTGTAAAAACTGTTGCAAGAATTAATAAAGTAATTGTACTAACAGATACTGAATCTAATAAACGGTCTGTCACATAAATTGCAAGTGACACTCTTAAAAAGTTCATCCAATAAGTATTATTCCACGCACTTGCTAATAATTCTATGATGTTATCAATGATAAATTCAATAAATAAATAGAGTATTAAAAATAAAAACAAAGATAGGTTGTTTTTGAAGTCTACTCCTACAAATTTAAATAAGCCTAATGTGGCTAAAATAATCCCTCCTAAAGGAATTATGGTTAATAGTATAGCTGTCAGTTGCTTTTTCATTCAATAAAAATCTCCCATAATTTTTCAATACCCTATTATATCAGTACAATAAAAAAAGACCTAGAAAATAATTTCTAAGTCAGCTGGTTATTTTATCTCAGTTCTTCAACAATCGGAACGATAACCGTTTCAAGTAACTCTTTCCAACTATTTTTTAACTGTCCATTATACTTCAATGGTTTTACATCTGGGTATTTTAAACGATATTCATCTAATCTACGACTTTTAGTAATTCCACTGATATTTGGTATTTCTGTCATGCCAATTTCGTACTGAACAGCAGATGTATGAAGCTGTTCTTCTGAAACGCACCATTCTTTGGAAAAATTACTGATAACCTGGTTGCTTTCTTCGGTAAAATATAATCTCTTAATAACAAAAATATCTTCATCAGAATCAACAATTTTATCATCAATATCATTCAGTATGCTTCGATAAATATTCTTAACAGACTCAACTTTATTCATCTTACTTAATGCTTCTTCAATTTCATCACGTATATCCGTACTGTGCGCTGAGTAAGTTCCAAGAAGCTTATTTATATATGCTGAATCTATATCGTAAAGTTTTGACACAGTATTAGCGAAAAATTCGATTTCAGACAACTCATCACCAACTATTTCTGGTGGTAGCTCCACCAATGACCCTTTAACTGTTTCATAATTAGCTTCTTCTTCCTTAACTAAGTCAACATTGTAATATGTTACATGTCGGTCACTTGGATTAACTGGTTCAGCATTTTCTAGTTCTTCATTATACTCATCATAAGTCACTAGGGCTTTGTAGGCATTATTTAAAGCTTGATAACTTTTTACATATTCAATTCTTTCTGAAACAGAATTATGTTCATCTACACCACTAGGAAAATCTTTAACCACTTCTTTAAAATTATCATATGCAGTGAAAAATTTAGATTTGCTCTCTTCATAACTTGGATATATCAAAGTATTTTTTTCTTGCTTATGTGAATATAAAGCAGTTGCTTCTTCTACATTATTTTCCATAGTTTTAGGATATCTGAAGGTCACAATCATTCCCTTTTCCTTTTCAGGATATGTTCTATTAGTTCTTGAGAAGGCTTGAATAAGATTTGCATAGCTCATAGTTCTGTCGACATATAAAGTCTGAATCGTTGGTGCATCAAATCCTGTTAGTAACCTATCTACAACAATTACTAAATCAAGATGATTGCCAAATTCTTTAAATTGACCTTTTTTTCGAGCTAAACGATTATTGATATCACCGTTGTAACGTTCAATTTCAGAAATATCCCAACTAGTATCATAATAACTATTGTACGCTTCAATAATTCCTTTCATTTCATCTTGTTTTCCTGAAGCATTCTCTTCATTTTCTTGTAAAGAATATGTAATAGCAATCCTTGGGAAATCTGAATCACTCATTGTTCGACCTTTTCTAAGATAGTTAGCCCCATAATTCTTTTCCATCCAATTTTCATCTTGAGTAAATTCTTTTATAAATTTGTAGTATTTTTTTGCCATCTCAATTGAATTGGTAGTTAAAATAGCTGATTTTTGAGGTCGACCATTTTTAAAGTTAAACTTCGTATAAGTATCGTTTGGTTTAAACATCATTTTAATAACTTCTTTTATATGATCATCTGTTTCGTATTGATTTGGTCTAAGATAGGCTTCTTTTTCAATTCCTGTCAGACCATCAATTAATCTACCTATCTCTTCATCACTTTTCTTCAAATATTTTTCATTTACTTGAAGTTGCTTATGAATAGAATCTAGTAGGCTTTCTTCTCTCACAGTATCTCGATGTTCCACTTGAAAACCTAATACAGCTTCATCTTCTAAAGCATTTTTTATTGTATAAGTATGTAAACAATCTCCATATTGGTCATCCGTTGTTCTAGCAAGTTGACCTTTAGCTTGTTTTTTATTAACTTCAAAAATAGGTGTTCCCGTAAATCCAAACCAAGTTGATTTAGGAAAATGTTTTTTGATTGCTTCCATACCTTCTGAACTCACAGCACGGTGACACTCATCCACTACAAAAACAATATGTTGCCCTTTTAACTTAGCAAAACGATTAGTTCCTTTTTCAAGCTCTTGTTTTTCAGCATATCTAATAGCTGACTCTAACTTTTGTCTTGTTGTTACAATAACAGTATTTGTATTACTCTCTGATAACAAAACTTTGCTAAGTTCCCTAGAACTACCAGTACCTACAATTAAGCTATTACTCTTCCCTTCTCCAGAGGAAATCCCTGTGTTGTATTCTGAAGCAAATTTAGTAAATTCACTCGTTGTTTGATTATCCAAATCTTTTCTATCAATCAACATGATTGTTCTATCTATTCCGGATTTTTTAGCTAATAATTTAGTCGAAACAAAACTAGTTAGTGTCTTTCCGCTACCAGTAGCATGCCAAACATAACCTGATTGATGTTTCATTGCCGATGTATATAAGGACTCAATAGCATGAATTTGATAGGGATGTAATACCATTAATACTTTATTGTCTTGATCCTCACTAACTATTGTGTAGTCAGCTATTAAACGATGAGCATCTGGAATATTTAGCATTTGCTTAACAAATTCATAAATATCATCAACTTTATCATTATTTTTTGTTCGCCAACTAAATATAAACTTTTTATGTAAATGTGATGGTAAAGCATTAGCAAAATATCGAGTAGTTTTCTCATTAGAAATAACAAATAATTGCAAAGTCGAAAAAATATTATTTCTAAACATACCTTCTTCTGCATATTTTTTTATTTGGTTAAACGCTTGATAAACACCATCTTTTGCACTAACCTGCTTTAATTCTATTTGAACAATCGGTAACCCATTGATTAATAATGTTACATCAAACCGTCTGTTACGATTGGATTCATCACTACTTGTTGCAATTTGATTAACAACTTCATAACTTGAAATTCCACCACCAAATTCTCTTGTAAAAAGAATAAATGATGCTTTACCTAAATCTCCATCTCTTTCAATTGTTAATCTGGCAATACCATTCTCCCCTTTTAACCATTTAGCTGCGTCAAAAGGTGTTCTTGTTCTATTGAGTAATTCCACTTTGATTCTCTCAAACTCCTCATCACTTAGAGGTGTATCATTTAATTCAGCTACATTATTTTGACTAATCTTCTGGCGTAAATTCTTCCAAAGATCTTCTTCTGATTTTATATCTTCACGGTAAGTCCATTGGTTTCTACCTTGACCTAAAACGTGAATTAATCTTTTTTCAACCTCTAACTCACTTTTTGTGTATTCCATCTAACTTGCCACCTTTTTTTCAGACTTTATATTAAAAATTTTATTTTTACGATAACCTATAAAAACTCTTTCAAAAACTATTATATCATTAACTTTTTATACATGTAGCTTATTTTTTGGTAGCTTGGGAACAGCGTAAGTTGAAAAATATTGCCAATTATCGGAATGGAAAAGCTCATGAAAAAGTTGAAGATATAAATGGAAAATTTACGATAATTAATTCAAGATTTATATCAATTGATGGTAAGGTTAAGAGACATACTAACGAACAAGTTGAGCCTATGCTTAAGGGAGAAATTGCTATGGTTTTAAGTGATTTACCGAATGGAAAAGCCTTAGCTAAAGTATTTCTTGTGGATAAAGATGAGAAATATACTTTAAATCAACGGATTGCAGGTATTACTCCTAAAGAAAATATGGATTCAATCTTTTTGAGCTATAGAATGAATCGAAACCCGTATTTTTTAAAATTTGATAGTGGAGTTTCTCAAACAAATTTATCTAAACCAGAAGTTGAAAATTTTGAGGCACTATACCCTAAAAAAGAAGAACAAACTAAAATCGGCAACTTTTTCAAACAACTAGACGAGACTATTACTCTTCAGGAACGTGAGTTAGAGCTTCTAAAACTTACAAAAAAGAGCTTTTTACAACAATTATTCCCTGAAACTAATCAACTATTTCCTAATATTCGTTTTGCAAACTTCCAAGATGAGTGGCAACAGCGTAAGTTTGAAGATATGTTAGATATAGAAAATGGCGTCAGAAGAGGTCCATTTGGTAGCGCACTAAAAAAAGAATTTTTTATAAAAAATAGTGATTATGTTGTATATGAGCAACAAAATGCAATTTATGATAATTATGAAACTAGATATAATATTTCAAAAGAAAAATTTGATGAGTTAAAAGTTTTTAAACTTTTAGAAAAAGATTTTATTATGAGTGGTGCTGGAACTATCGGAAGAATATCACGAGTTCCGAAAGGAATTAAACAGGGGGTATTTAACCAAGCTTTAATTCGATTTAGAATCAATGGCAAGATAACTGATGCTGAATATTTTATTCAATTTATTAGGGCTGAAAAAATGCAAAGAAAATTAACAGGAGCAAATCCTGGCTCTGCTATTACAAATTTAGTACCTATGTCTGAGGTGAAAAAGTGGGATATTTTGGTTCCGAAAGTTGAAGAACAAATCGAAATTGGTTTCTTCCTCAACAGACTAGATGAGGCTATTACTCTTCAAAAGAGAAAACTAGATAAATTAAAAAAAATGAAAAAATCTTTTCTTCAAAAAATGTTTATCTAGAAAAAATCCACCTAAATAGTTTTTATTAACTAATTAGGTGGATTCTTATTACATTAACATAGATAAATGATGGATAATTTTTTCGTTATCTTGATTTTCTAGTTCTTGTATAATATGAAGATATGTTTCTTGAGTGGTAGTCATGCTTGAGTGACCAAGCCTATTGGCCACACTTGCTATTGAGACATTTGCAAATAACAATAAGGATGCATGAGTATGTCTCAAACTGTGTACACTAATTATAGGTACATCAGCCTTATTACAAAGTACTTTTAACCGGTTATTAATTGTTGAATTGAAAACTCTACTTTTAACAAAAATTGGTTTTTCAGGCTCTTTATTTTTAATTAGTTGTGAAAATTGCATAGCTAGTTGCCAATCTATTTGTATTTTTCTATTAGAAGATTCATTTTTTGTAGGTTGAAAAAAACCTTTAGTATTTTTATAATTCCAAGTTTTATTAACAATAATTTTTTGACTTTGAAAATCAAAGTCTTCTGGAGTGATAGCTAAAGCTTCAGAAAACCTTAGTCCTGTTTTTACAGTTAATAGAATAAACCAATCCCAGTTAACCTCATCAGATAGATTTAACTCCTTTAATAATCGTTGAACTTCATATTGATTTAAAAATTTAGCTTTTTTCACTCTAGGTTCTTTGCCTTTAATAACTATTTTCCTTGTAGGATTTTGAGTAAGTATTCCATCATCGACTGCATCTAAAATAGCACCTTTTAGTTGATGATGAAAATCCATCGTAGTTTGTTTCTCATGGGTTAATGCATATTCGTTCAAGAGCTTTTGATAAGCATATCTATCCAAATCTTTCATTTTTAGATTAGGAGCTAATTCAAATAATCTTTGTTCAGTCATATAATATTTTTGTAATGTAACATCTCGAATAGCTCCTACCTTATATAAATTAACCCATTCCTTAAAATAGTCATAAAATGTTTGTTCCCTTCTTTTTTTGTTTGAAACCACAAAAATTCCCCCTAAATAAATTCTGATATCGAAATATCTTACATATTATCTAAGAGGAATGTTTAATTGTAAATAAAATTTTAAATAAACATTTTTTGCAGAAAAGCAGATTTAACGTTCCTTAAATTTTCTAATTTATTCTCTTGGAGAATAATAGTTTCATCTAGTTGTTTAAAGAAGTTGCCGATTTTAGTTTGTTCTTCAAATGAATGAGGAAATTTAACTAAACATGTTCCTAAATCTCCTAAATTAATTTTTTTAGGAAATGCAGTATGAATTATTTTTTTGTGTAGCTCTTTTTTAAATTCAAAATTGTTTATATACTTTTCCAAGTATAACGGATTAATCTTTGATGCTCTTATTAAAGCCAGACTAACGTAATAAGCCATATCATCACTATTAGTTAGGATTGCAGTATCCCCAATAACTCCAGCAGTAATTCTTGTCATAAAAATATCATTAATTTGAGGTTTTATTTTAAAATCTTTTTTATAGTCTTCTTTACTAATATATTTATTACTATTATTGATGTCTTTAATATTTTCAACACTAATGAAAGGAACACCTGATTCTTGGTATCTAGGAGTTTGATGAGTGCCATCATAGTACTCTGCTAATCCTTCTAACTTACGCTGTTCCCAATCCTCATGGAAGTTTGTAAAACGAATATTAGGAAGTCGTTGATTAGTTTTAGGAAATAATTGTTGTAAAAAGCTCTTTTTTGTAAGTTTTAGAAGCTCTAACTCACGTTCCTGAAGAGTAATAGTCTCATCTAGTTGCTTGAAGAAGTTACCTATTTTGGTTTGTTCTTCAATTCTTGGAATTAAACAGGGAGTCTCTTTTATTATCTTCAATCCTAAATTTTTAATCGTAGTGCCCGTTAAACTACTCATAAAATGTTTATAGATTTGATTAGTCTGTAACAAATAATAAACATATTCTTTACTATATTCCTCTACAATTAAATAGGCAGTACTTTTTCCTAACATAATATTTTCGCCGTTATACCTAGCTAAATTACCAATAGTTCCATTGATTGACATTAATATTGTGTTTGAGTTCAACAAATTATCATTTTTAGTTTTTTGTAATTCATCAACATACTTTGTTTCATCAGTAACCAAAACATTTCCATCAACTAAATTATTTCCATTAATGAATGGAACCAGACCATCTTCCCGATATTCAGGAGTACCATGAATCCCATCACCAACTTTAGAAAGTCCGTCCCCCAACTTACGCTGTTCCCAATCGTCAATAAACCCTTTAAATCGTATTGAGGGTACATTTTTATTTTCCATTTCTATTCAATTTCACCCTTTCTTTCACTTATATTAAGCTCATCAATAAGGTATTCAGTATATCCCTCATAATAATAACTAATATCGATACCTTTCATGTAAACTTCTCTATCATCAATTTTATCTGTTAAAGCATTTTGTAATAAGTATTTAATTTCTATGTCTTTAATTGGACTTCTTTCCATTGCAAGTAAATAATCTTCTTTATCTATTAAGTTCCAGTCTACAACTTTTTTTAGAGAATTCTTTAAAATCAAATCCAACCAAATCCGTGTACTTCTGACATTTCCTTCTCCAAAAGGGTGAGCGATATTCATTTCAACATACTTTTCAACTATTTCATCAAAGGTACTCATTGGCATTTTATCAATATGATTAAGAGACGGTTCTAGGTACATAACTGGTACAAATCGAAAGTTACCTTTTGAAATATTTACCTCTCTTTTTTTTCCTGCAAAAGGATAGATATCTTGAAATAAATAATAATGAATGTCCTTTAATCCTTGATATGTACCAACTTCAAATTTATTTATTTTATCTAACTCAAATAATTCTTTAGCTCTTATTTTACTTAGCTTCTTTTCTGTATTGTTTAACTCTAATTGATTTGTGATTCCTAATAAATTATCAAGCATACTCTCACTCCTTTTAAACTAATCCTCAGAGAATATATCTAATGCTCCTTGCATCCACTCAGCATCTTCTTCACTATAAGTTAATTCTTTTAACATACTTAATATTTCGGCATTAACTTCCTTTTTCTTGGCTCTAATTTCTTTCATCTCAAGTCCGATTTCTGCCATATCAATTGGTTCTTCTTCTTCAAATGTATCCACATATCTAGGTATATTTAAGTTAAAATCATTTTCTTTAATTTCATCAAATGTTGCTACATGAGAGTATTTTTCAATGTTTTCTCGTTTTTTGTAGGTTTCAACAATTTTATCAATATGTTCATTAGAAAGTTTATTTTGATTTTTTTCTTTAGTAAATTCTTGACTGGCGTCAATAAACAATACATCTCTAGTTGTTTTATTTTTTTTCATAATAATAACTGTTGTTGGTATCGATGTTCCAAAGAATAAATTCGCTGGCATACCAATAATTGCATCAATACTACCATCTTCTAATAATTTTTTACGAATAACACCTTCTGCTGCTCCTCTAAATAACACACCATGTGGTAAAACGATAGCCATTGTTCCAGTATCTTTCAAATGATAAAAACCATGTAATAAAAAGGCAAAATCTGCTTTTGATTTTGGTGCTAATTTTCCGTAGCGATTAAAACGAGAATCATCTAAGAAAGTATTATCTGCTGACCATTTAGCAGAATAAGGTGGATTCATAACAACAGAATCAAACGTATAAGGTTCATCTGTTGGCCAATCTTTATTTAATGTATCTCCATTTCTTAAATTCATATCTTCTTTTTCGACACCATGTAAAATCAAATTCATTTTTGCTAAGTTAAAGGTAGTTGTATTCATCTCTTGACCATGATATTTTACACTTTCTGGATGTTTAATATAGTCTCTAATATGTAACATCAAAGATCCTGATCCCATAGTCGGGTCAAATACACTAAGCAAAGGTTTATCTTCCTGACCGATTGCTGCGATTCGTGCCATCATAACAGAGACTTCTTTTGGTGTGTAGAATTCCCCTGCTTTTTTTCCAGCTTCTGATGCAAATTGGCCAATTAGAAATTCATAGGCATCTCCGATAACATCTCCATCATGACCTAAAACATCAACTTCATCTAATTTCTTTAGAACTTCACTAATTGTAATATTTTGTTGTTGCTCATCATTTCCAAGCTTTCTTGATGATAAATCCACATCATCAAATAAACCAATAAATTGGTCATAGTTATTTGAAAGATTAGAAAACGCTTTTCTTAAATCTGTTAATTGGAAAAGATTTTGTTTAGCTTCATCCGCTAAAACATTAAATAAAAATTCTGGTTCAATCATGTAATTCAATGTGTCGTTTAACGTGCCAATCAAATCGCTCCTAGTGTCATCATCATTTAATAATTCTTCAAACAAAACAGTTTGCTCTTTTGCTGTTGGATAATCATCTAAACTCTCTCCAGCTTGTTCCACTACTTCCACTAATAATTTGTCTGATAAATACTTATAGAAAATCAAGCCTAATAAGTAGTTTTTATATTCTGATGCATCCATTTTACTTCTTAAATTATCTGCTGCACTAAATAGTTTTTGATTAAGTTCTGCTCCCAATTCAATAAACCTCACTTTACATTTTTCTAAACTAAAAAAATGAGTTTGAGCCTAAACCCAAACTCACTATTTTTAATTTTTATTTTACTTCTTCAAAACATCCATAATGAATCATATCTGCCATGATATATTTAAATTGATCACGTTTTTCAGCATGTTGGTCACCGTTAAAAATATTTAAGCTTTTTAGTCCATTAGCTGTTGTGATTGACATTTTTAATGTTTTTAAATCTTTTGCCACTGTGATTTTTAATTTAGGGCTTTGTTTGTTTTGAGGATTTGTATCAAGTGGTCTTGCTAATTGAAAATTACCTGATTTGGTTTCTGTAAAACCATAATCTTTAAATGAGTAAGGTCTTGCTTTGTCACTTACTTTATAATATTGTTTTGAGCCTTCAACTGTTGCTTTATCTAAAAAAGACATGGGACTCCTCCTTAAGTTTTCTTACATTAATTATAACAAAAACAATAAGAATTGGTAGTCATTTCTTAGACTAAACTTTTAATTGTTTCTGCTAATTTTTCTGAGAACATCTCAATATCCTCAGAAGTTAAACCGTAACCAAAACTAATTCTAATAGACTCTGAGGCGGCTTCTTTTGTTTCAGGTTTCATTGCTAGAATAACAGGTGACGGTGCTACGGTTCCTGCACTACAAGCTGAGCCTGTTGAAATAGCATAGCCTAATAAATCTAATTTAGATAACAGTAAGTTACTTTTAACTCCTTTAAACCAAATATTTAAAATATGAGCTAAGTGGTTATCTTCACTACCATTTACTTCAAAATCAATATTTTCTTCTCTTAGTTTTGATAAAATAATTTCTCTGTATGCTAAGTATTTTTCTTTATTAGCTAGTTTTTGTTCTTCGCTTAATAAGGTAATTGCTTTTTTTAAGCCAGCAATTCCTGCTAAATTTTCTGTTCCAGCTCGTTTTTTCTCTTCTTGGTCACCGCCATGAATCATAATTGGCACAACGCGCCCCTTTTTAATATATAAAAAGCCTACACCTTTTGGTCCATTTATTTTATGTCCTGAAACGCTTAAATAATCTACTTTTAATTCTTTAACATCTATTTTTTCAGTTCCAAAAGCTTGCACAGCATCTGTATGAAATAAGGCTTGATGCTCTTCTAATAACTCACCAATCTTGCATATTGGATTAATAGTTCCAACTTCATTATTACCAAACATTGTCGTTACTAAAATCGTATCATCTCTTAGAGCTGCTGCTACTTGTTCAACAGTTATCCCTCCTGTTTCATTAACAGGAAGTAGAGTGATTTCAAAACCTAGTGTTTCTAAATAATCAAGCGAATGCGTTACTGCGCTGTGTTCAGCATTTGTGGAAATAATATGTTTCCCTTTATCTTTTTGAGTCAGAGCTGTTTGAATAATCGCTGTATTATCCCCTTCAGTTCCTCCACTATTAAATATAATTTCTGTTGAGTGACAGTTAATTGACTGGGAAATTTCCTCACGCGCCATCTCCAGTTCAAATGACGCTTTGCGTCCAAACCCGTGGATACTAGATGGGTTACCGAAAACGTTAGCCATGATGCGAGTCATTTCTTCAATGACTTCTGGATGCATTGGCGTTGTTGCTGCATGATCTAAATAAACTTCTACCATTTCTTCACTCTTCTTTCTACTTATTTATACTCAGTATCATAACACAAAACCTTTTTATAAAAGTAATTTTATGATTGAAAAAAAGACCAACTCATCAGAGCTGGCCTTTTTAGACTATATTTTTTATAAAAGTGGTGAGAATACTGACAATACAGCACGTCCCATACGAACTGGCCATTTAATATTTTCGGCTTCTTCTAAAGTAATTAATTGACTGACACTTTCTGTTTCTAGATGATCTTTTAACACATCTCCAACAGCAGCTGTTTTATACATCCAAACACCACACTCAAAATGTAGGAATAAACTACGATAGTCTAAGTTGACTGTTCCAACTGTTGCATATAGACCATCTACAACAAATGTTTTCGAATGAATAAATCCAGGTGTGTACTCAAAAATTTTAACTCCAGCTTCAATTAACTGAGCATAATTTGATTTTGTAACCGCATGGACATACCATTTATCAGGTTTGTGAGGTACTATAATTCGGACATCAACTCCACCTTTAGCAGCTGTACACAAAGCTTCCATTAATAAGTTATCAATAATTAAGTACGGTGTTGTGATTAAAACTGAATCTTTTGCTTTGTTAATTAGGTTTAAGTAAACATTCATCCCTACTGTTTCATTATCAAAAGGTGAGTCCACGTAAGGTTGATAGTAACCATGACTTACTGGTAACTCTTCTTCTTTAAATTCCGGATAAAAGTCTGCTAAATCGTCATCACCTTTATAAACAAATTCCCATAGAGATAAGAATAATAAAGTGAATCCCCAAGCAGCATCTCCTTTAACCATAATGGAATTATCCTTCCAATGGCCAAAGCGCTCAACTTCATTAATATATTCGTCAGCTAAATTAATCCCGCCAGTAAAGGCAACTTTTCCGTCAATTACAGCAATTTTTCTATGGTTTCGGTTGTTGAAGATTGGTGATAATACTGGAATAAACGGATTGAAGACACAGCATTTAATACCCATATTCTCTAATTTTCGGTAGTAATGATGTGGCAATGTTGTTAAACAACCAAAATCATCATAAATAAATCTGACATCTAAGCCAGCTTTAGCTTTTCTTTCTAACACGTCAAGAAGAGCATTCCACATTTTTCCTTCTTCAACAATAAAATACTCCATAAAGATATACTTTTCAGCTTTTTCAAGTTCCACAAGCATGGCTTCAAAAGCTTGTTCTCCAAGAGGAAAATATTCACTTGTCGTATTTTTAAATAAAGCACCCTCACCGTATTTTGTTAGATAATTAGATTGAATAATAGCATCCATGTTACCATCGTCAATCTTAATATCTTTAACAGTTGTTAAATTAGCATTTTTTTCTTTTTCTTGAATCCGTGACATGATTTCCTTATCATCTCTTGAGAAACGAACTCGACCAAAGACAAGATAAATAACTGTTCCAAAAATCGGAATTAGCATAATTGGAATAATCCAAGCAATCTTATAGGCCGGATTACTTCGATTGTTAACAATCTTAATAATAACAGCTGCTGATACAATTATATAAGTACTATAAAAATATACGAAATACTCTTGAAATCTAAATATAATAGCAAATAATAACCCTAACTGAAACAAAATTAATAAACCAATAATAATGGCGCGATTTGATATAAGTTTCATTAGTTTTTTCATCTTGTCACCCTCTTTCCTTTTAAATACTATAGTAAATAATAACAAGTTTCAACTAAGAAACAAAAAAGCGATACTTTTTTTAGTATCGCTTTCTTATCCTTATTAAAATGTGGTTTCATCTGGATTTAAAGCAAGTCCAGCAGTCCCTCTTAACTGATCAATTGTTTCCATATCTTCTTTTGATAATTCAAAATCGAAGACTTGGATATTTTCTTTAATTCTAGATTCTGTAACTGATTTTGGTAGTGGTAAGAAACCATGTTGTAGTGACCATCTTAAAACAACTTGAGCCACTGTTTTATTATATTTAGCTGCTAACTCTTTTAAGCTATCAACTTCAAATATTTTCCCTGTACCAAGTGGGCTATAGGCTTCCAGTAAAATATCTTTTTCTCGGCAATATGACACAATTTCTGGTTGCATATCACTTGGGTTTAAAAAGATTTGATTAACAACGGGTTTGATTTTCGCTGTTTTAAGTAACGCATCTATATGATGAGGATGGAAGTTCGAAACTCCGATTGCCTTAATCTTGCCCTCAGCAACTGCCTCTTCCATAGCACGCCAGCTCTCAGCATTACCTGTTGCAAAATCAGGACGTAAATCAACTGGATTAGGCCAGTGGATTAAATATAAATCTACATAATCCAAATCTAATTTAGCTAATGATTCGTCAATCGCAAGCTTAGCTTTTTCATAAGAGTGATTATTGTTCCAAAGTTTTGTTGTAATAAACAATTCACTTCGATCAATACCACTTTTCTTAATAGCTCGGCCAACACTTTCTTCGTTACCATAAATAGCTGCAGTATCAATATGACGATAACCAGCCTTTAAAGCGTGTGTAACTGAGCTTTCGGCTACATCTCCGTCAGGTGTTTGCCATGTTCCAAATCCGATTTTTGGAATATTTAAACCATTACTTAATTCATAAGAATCCAAAATAACTACCTCCTAATGTGTGATAATTTATTTTAACAGTTCTTCATTTCTTTCTCTACGATTTTGACGCGCTCTTTTTCTTTTTTTGTTATCTCTAACTAAAAAGATAATTAAAATCAACATTAACAGAATAATAATTCCCATGACAATCCCTACCCATTTAGTAATTGGATGTGATAAATCAACAATGTCAAAACCAGTTTCTTTTTTTGATTTCTTACTAAAAATCGTTTGCTCTTCCTCAAACTCCCCTGTAACAGGAGCAATTTTATCTGTGACTTGAGGTAAACTATTTTCAACTTTTAACGTTTCTTCTGAAGCAAAAGTTACTTTTGGTGTATCACCTTTTTTTACTGTGTCAACTAAAGCTGTTTTGACATCAATTTTTCTTTCATCTAGTTCTTGTTCACCTGCTGGTAAAATTTCTTTCACTTCGAAATTATTAAAACCATAATTTAACATGGCATTTGCAAAAGGATGACGTTTAAACTCACCTGTTTGATCTGCCCAATCACCAACACCAAAAACAATCGCAATTAATCGTAAGTCCCCTCTTTTAGCCGTCATATCTATATTAAAAGCACCTGATGGACTTGAACCTGTTTTTAATCCATCGACACCTTCAAAATGATAATTAATACTTCTATCACGTTCATCGCTTTCAGCACCAGGAACTGAGTAATTATAAGTTGTAAAACTTTCTTCATAAGGAGTTCCTTGCATAGTTGTGACAGTTGGTGTTTTCGTATAATCTAAAATTTGAGGATAATTTTTCAATAAATTATAAGTAAAAATCGAAAAATCTCTAGCTGTTGTGACATTTGAACCATTAACATTTAAAGGACTTTGGTCAACACCCTCAATGGCGTATAAACCTCTAAAAGCTGAAATTTCAGCCCCTGTAGCATTAACAATTGTTGTGTTTGTCATCCCTAATTCTTTGGCTTTGTCGTTCATCATTTTTAAGAAGACAACTGCATCAGGTTCAACTAATTCTGCAAGCATCATAGTTGCCACATTTGATGACGGGACTAAAGCCATAGGAATTAATTCTCTAACAGGATATTCCACGCCTTCAATAATTTTATTATTACTAATTTCATAAATATTTGCGATTTGTTGATGACGATTGGTTGCTTTTACTTTTGTATCAAGGTCAAATTTTCCTTGTTCCATGGCTTCATAAGTTAAATAAACAGCCATTAATTTCATAATACTTGCTGGATTGTGAGCGACATCAGGATTTTCACTCCAAAGTAATTTTCCTGTATTCGCATCTATTAAAACTGCTGATTTAGGTTTATCCGATTCGATGACATTATAATTTGATTGATGTATCAAATCCATCATACTTGGTTGTTCCTCAGCATAAGCTTTTATTCCTGAGACACCTATAAACATAAGCGCTGTTGTTACAATTTTAACTAAATTCAAACTAAACTTTTTCATTCAAAATCCCTTTCTAACTTACAATAAAAATTTACTATTCTAACTATATCAAAAAAGTTCGTGCTTTTGTGAGCTTTCTTTAAATACTCAGAAAATTTTAAGAACTATTGTCATTTTTATTAACAATAAATGAAATACTTTTTCTCTTGTGACTTTCTATTCAACAAGCTATGATGAGTAAAGAAATAAAAATTTATTGGGAGTGACAGCTACTCATGGAAACTTACTACGATCAGCATTTACATACGCATCATTCTTTTGATTCTGAGGAAAAAATCGAAAATTATCTCAAGGTAACATCTAAGCAATTAGTGACAACAGAACATTTAGATTTTCATAATCCTTATGATAATTTTATTGATAATATTCCTGATTTTGTTCTTTATGAAACTGAATTAAAAAAACGTGAACAAGAATTTAATCGCTCTATTCTAAGAGGGATTGAAATCGGTTATGTTCCAGAACATGATGAGCGAATTAATGATTTTTTAGCAGATAACCCCTACGATTTATTATTGTTAAGTACTCATCAAAATGATGAAATTGATTTTATGGATCCTATTGTCCGTACTTTTGAGAAAAAAAGATTAATACATGAATATTATGAGCAGATGATTATATCTGTTGAGAAAATGCCTCACACTAATGTATTAACTCATTTTGATTATGGTATGCGCCAAATTGATATCACAGTAGATGAGTTCCAAAAAATAGCTGAACCTCTTTTAATACAATTATTCAAACAAGTAATTGCTGCTGATTTAGCTTTTGAACTTAATGCCAAAAGTTTTGTTAAATATGGAAATAAACATTTGTATGAATATGCTGTACCTTTATATATTTCACTTGGAGGTACTTTATTTACTTTAGGGTCTGACGCTCATGTAGCCGAAGATTATGAATTAGGATTTGCTGAAATGAAAACATTACTTAGAACTAATGGTGTTTCAGAACTTGCTATTTTCAAAGAACAAAAAAGAAAACAAGTTAAATTTTAAAATAAAAAAGAAGAGGAAATCATCAAATGATGACTTTCTCTTCTTTTAGTATATTTCTACATATTCAAAATGATAAATTGTAAAATTCCAAGTAAGCCGACTCCAGCAAGGACAATACCGAAAAACCAGATATGTCGTTTCTTTGTTAAAGCCAAATACCCAATGTATTCTCTAATAAAAGCAGTCGGTAAATAATACAATTTCGTTTTAGAACCAACACCTCGAGCAAAAATACCTAACTTGCTAGCTAGCTTTCCTGCACGTAAGACATGATAATTATTAGAAGCAATCACGATATTTTTTTTATTTAAGTTTTTAATACTATCTTTCTGATAAATAAGTTTTTCAGAAAACTGTAAATTTTCTTTTGTATTCGTTGACTTTTCTTCTAAATAAACTTCACCCAACTCATATTCTTTTTCAATTATATAATTATACATGGCTTGTGCCTCAGAGATTTTTTCATCAGCACCTTGTCCACCTGAAAGAATAATTGTTGGTTCGTATCCTTTTTTTTGTTTTTGCTTATTGTATAAAGCAACTCCAGCATCAATTCGACTTGCTAAAAGCGGTGTTACACGTTCTCCATCAATCAGTCCAGCACCAAGAACAATAATATAATCAACCTTACCTGTTAATGGAAAATGATTGTACAGAACAGATGTAACAAAGTAGAAAAAGAACAAAGAAATAGTATAACCAAAAAAAAGACCAACTAAGAACGATAGTAAATGTAGCCAAGGGTTATTAATATAAATAGCAGCTACAAGTAATAAAATTTGAAACAGCAACAGACCAACAGCTACAATCATTGGTAACAGATTTCCTAATGAAAAACTTTCTCTTTTTAATAACACTCTTTGATTCCAAAAGAGTGCAACAACACCAGTAAACATTCCAAAAAAACCAACAAGTAAAATTAGTATGATAGCTGGCATGGCTATCCATATAGCTACCTGAGTACTGATTTTTTCAACGTTAATAATTAGTGTTAAGTATAAAGACCCTAATAAAACAGTAAAGAAAAAACCTGTCCATAAACTAGTTGGTCTGAAAAAGATCCAATAGGAAAAGCAAATCACGGGTATTAAAATCATAATAATAAACCAAAGTAATCCCAATACCTTGCCCCCTTTTTATTCATTTATACTTCATTTTAGCATAACTATAAGCTAATTAATAACATCTCTAGAATTTATTTTTGAATGAGTTGATTATTCTCTATCTCAATGACATCATCACAGCAAAGTGATAAAAACTCTTTATCGTGAGATACTATCATAATAATGACTTGATATTGTTTTAATTTTTTTATTAACTCAGCCACTTCAATCATATGTCTTAAATCAAGGCCACTTGTAGGCTCATCTAGTATGATAATCTCTTTACCTGATAAAACGGCTGTGGCAATAGCTACACGCTGTTTTTGCCCTCCTGAAAGAGTTTGAGGGTGTCTATCTAATAAATTTTCAAGTTCTAAAGTTTTAACAACTTCATCAAAAGCCTCTAAGCGATTAGCTTTTGCTGTCATTTCTTTTTTAACTGTTTCAAAAAATAATTGTAAGTTAACGTCTTGCATTACCATAAAACTTTTTTTAAGTAACTCTTTAGTGCTTTGTTTTTGACCATTAAATGTAATCGTACCTGTTTTTGATTTTAATAAACCTGACATTAACTGAGAAAAAGTAGTTTTCCCAGCCCCGTTCTGACCTATTACTCCTGTAACTTTTTCCGAGGTAAAGGAAACTTGGTCTACTCTAA
Organism: Vagococcus fluvialis; assembly: GCF_003337315.1. GTDB lineage: Bacteria > Bacillota > Bacilli > Lactobacillales > Vagococcaceae > Vagococcus > Vagococcus fluvialis. The sequence goes on from NZ_QPJV01000001.1 coordinate 349,264, forward strand.
CACCTAGTTCCTTTTTATAATAATAAGAAATATTTTCTGCAACTAATTCCTTTTTATTTTCTTCATTCAAACAATCATCATATTTTATTTCAAGAACTGGCTTTTCTAATGAACGCAAACCTCTTTTAGTCACTTCTTCTTTAGAAAGGTTTAAAATCATTTCTTTCGTAAAATTATGAACAATTCTACCATCTTTCATAAAAATAAAACGATCAGCCATATCCATTAAATAGTACAATCTATGCTCAGCAACAACAATTGTATGGCCCTCTTTTTTTAGCCATTCCAAATGATTTTGGATTAAATCAATATGTTTTTCATCTAAATTACTAGAAGGTTCATCTAATAAAAATAATTTATGAGGCATCATGCAAGATGAGGCAAAGGCGATTCGTTGTTTTTCTCCTCCTGAGAGTTCGTGCATACTTTTTTGCCAATAATTCTTTAGTTCAAAAATATCAGATATACGGTCAATTTTTCTGAGCATTTCCCCTCTTTCAACACCGTAATTTTCCATTTCAAAAGCGAGTTCGGAAAATACCTCATTCATAAAAAATTGCGTTTTTGGGTTTTGAAAGACGACTCCAATTTCTTTTACAAAATTTGGAAAATCAGCTGTTGGTAACTTTTCATTATCGACTATAAAATCGCCCTCTAATTCACCTTCATATAATTCAGGGATTAAACCGTTTAAAATACGAATCAACGATGATTTACCACAACCACTTGCTCCACAAACAACGACAAATTCTCCTTCTACCACCTCTAAGTTAATATCAGAAAGCACTTGTTCGCCTTCATAAGCTAGAGAGCCTTTTTCTATTTTTATCATTATTAAATCACCTCAATTGCGAAAAATAGAATTAATAAAAGAATCAGTAAATAATCTTGCAATTTAAATTTTATTTCATAAATACTCGTATGTGAATTAAAACTACCTAAACCTCTAACTAGTGAAGCTGCTGAAAGTTCAACAGAGGTATTTTCTACAGATACAAGAATTGGCACAATGATGTATTCTAATGTTAATAATGGATGCTTAACTAAATCCATTGAGTTAATTCCAATCCCTCTAAATTTCATTGCTCGTCTAATTTCTTTAAAGTCTTGAATTAAAACTGGAAAGAATCTGCAAACAACAGAAAAAGGAACAACAATAAAAGTTGGAACTTTCATTTTCTTCATGGCCGCAATCCATTCACTCATTTTATTATTATTAGCTGCAAATGTCGCACCCATAATTGGTGGTATTAATAAACGATTGGCCGCCAAAAAGAAAGAAAAAAGAGCAGTTAAAGGACCAGTAATTTCTTTAAATAAAAATCTTTCTAAACAAAAAATCACACTATATAGTAAACTCAAAAGAAACCCTTTTTTAAAGCCACCATTTAAAGTTAAAAGGAAAAACATCATCAGTACAAACAAAGCCTCAACAATAGGATCAACTCTCAACATTAAAAGAAAACTAGCACACATAACTGTGGCTAGTTTACTTCTTGGATCAAATTTAATTGCCTTTAATTTCATGCTTTTGAACCTATTTTAGTTTTTTTAGCAAAGTGCTTATTATAAATTTTTTGGCCAATCATTAAACCAATGATACTAAAAATGACTGTTAATCCCATTGAAATGAAAAATGTTCCTGTTGTAATTGGTTCAAACACACTATTAACATAACTCATATCTTTACCTCTTTTTAGAAGTGACTCAACATAAGCTTCTTTCATAAACCACAAAGGTAAAATAGGACCTGTTAAACCAAAACTAAATAACGTATAACTTGTAAATAATTTTACTTTATCAGCTAATTTAGTTTTGTTTTGCACAATGTCAGCTAGTAAAGGAAATACAACACTCGGTAAAAAGGCTAATGGAAAGTAACCAAAAACTAAAAAGAATACTCCCATAATAGATCCTACTATCGTAATTGCTCCGAATTTAGGGATGCGATTAACAACCATTAAATACACTACTCCAGATAATAAAGCAGATAAAGCTGGAATTAAAAGCGAATTAAAGGTTGGCACTGTAAACCTTAAAATCATAGTAGCAATAAAAACAACAAAAAAATAAACAGTGGCGTATACCCCTGATGAAATTAATTCTTGTACTTTTAAACCTTTCATAAAAAAACTCCTTTAACAATAAATAAATAATTTCTGCCGAAAGTTAAACGACTCACATAGTATATCATATTTCTAACTGATAATGGTTATCAACAACAAAAAAAGAATAAGATTTTCATCTTACTCTCCCTTTTTTCGCATTTAGATAAGGTGTCTCAAGTACCTTCCTAAATCAATAACTATTCTTATTAATCGTACCTTAACTTAGTCAATTTGTCATCTCTTTTACTAAATTTTTACATTTGAACGATAAAAAAATAAAAGACTGTAACTTAATCTAGTCACAGCCCTTTAAATAGTTTAGGCAGCTTTATTTTTTTTATTTCTTGAATAAATATAAATACCTGTTACACCAACTAAACCAAGTCCAATATAAGCAATTGACGATTTTTCTTCACCAGTTTTTGGTAAATTAGAACCATCTTTGCCAGTATCTTTCTTAACAGGAACTAAAGATTTCATAGCTTTATTTAATTTTTCAGAAACTTTTATAACTTCTTCTGTTGTTACTTCAATTGTTTCGTCTTTAGCTTTTTCAAGAAGATCTTTCGCTTCTTTTAGAGCTAGTTCAAATTCTTTCCATTCCATTACTTTGTAGTCAGCTGCTTTTAATGTGTCGCCTTTTTTAACTAGCTCTCTTAGTTCACTAATATCAACTAGTTCATTCGTTACTTGTTGTAATGAATCTTTAGCTGTTTTGGCTTTTGTTTCATCTTTTAAAGCTAAAGCTGCTTCTGCTTTTTCAATCTCTTTTGATAATTTTGCCCAACTAAAAGCAGTAAATTCTTCTTTATCTAATTCTTTTAGACTAGCAATTGCTTTAGCTAGTGCTTGTTGTTCTCTATCTTCAGCAGGTAATGCTTCTGCTTTTGCAGAAATAATACGTGTCATTGGTAACTCTTTTTCATAACTTGCTAATTTTTTGTCATCTAAGCTAGTAATATAATTCATAAATACTTCATCCATAGATGGTCCCTCGTCTACAGGTTTTCCAACTAACATTGAATAACCATCACCACCAGCAGCAAGAAAGTCATTTGTAACCATGTTATAAACCAAATCATCTGTTCTTGGAACTATCACAAAATTTCCACTTGCATCTTTGATTTTAATACTGTGAACACGTTGACCAGCTAGTCCTGTAGCAGGATCAGCTCCTTGTAAGTTTGAATCATATAAAACTTCAATCGAATCTGAAACTTGTAAGAAACCACCGTTAGCACCAAGTTTAGGGAAGCCATTTTCATCTAAAATAACTTCACCAGCATCATTTGTTACATGCATTGAACGTAGTGAATGCTCAAACATAGCATAGATTTCATTCCCACTAACTTTTACTTGAGAAACAATATTTCCAAATGGCATAACACCAACAACATCACCTTTTGTTACTTTACCAGGTTTGATTGACTGGCGAAGTCCCCCACCATTCATAATGGCAAAATCAGAAGGTTCTTTAAAACTTGTTTTTCCGTATGCTAAAAGTGCATCTCCAACTAAATTACCTAAATTCGTTTCTCTACTTCTAACATTTTCTCTTTCTCCATTAAATAAAATTTTATTATTCTCCATCAAAACGCCAGACATTTCTTGGTCAAATTTAGCTTTTGCCTCTGCTACAATTGCCTCTACTGCTGGATCAGGAGTTAGTCCTTGTAATTCACTAAATGGATGTAGTTTAGCTGAGAGCTTTGGCTCTTCTGCTGTATAATCACCAGTCATCATCCCTACATTATTAAGATGATTTCCTGTTTGCCCAATTAACACATGGCCTGATTTAATGCCTTCTGGTAGTGCTGTATGTGAATGTCCATCAGCAATAAAGATTTTTTTATCTGGGAAATTAGTTGCTAACTGACTTGCTAAATAAGTACTTCTTTCATCTTCAACTGTTGTTTCATCAATTCCTAAGTGAGTCATGAAAACAAAATAATCTGCTCCACCATCTTTTTCTTCAATATAATTGATTGTTTCAATTGCAACTGGAGCTGGTTTTTTAAAGGTTACTCCAACAATATTATTGGGATGCGTTTTAACTGTTGTTTCAGGTGTTGTTAAACCGATTAAAGCAAATCGTTTTTTCTCACCCTCAACTTCTTTTTCAACAATTGTATAAGGATCAAATGGTCTGACACCATCTTTATAAACATTAGCTGAAACAATAGGGAATTTTAAAATATCTTTGTACATTAAGGCTTGCTCTAAGCCAAAGTCAAACTCATGATTTCCTAAAGTCATAGCATCATAACCGACAGCATTCATAGCTTTAGCCATATCCACTCCATTAGAGTAGTTTGAGATAGGCAAACCTTGCATTGCGTCCCCTGCATCAACTAAAAGTGTTGGTTTTTGGTTATCTTTAAACGTCTTTACTCTTCCTAAACCAATTGACGGACTGTATTTATCCTCTAAATATTCCATACGACCATGCATATCATTTGTATGCATAATTCTAACAATACCTTTACTAGCTGCTTTAGTTTCTTTTTTTGCAGTAGCTAGTGCTGTATTTTCTTCTGGAACAACTTCTTTATTTTCGCTAGTTGTTGTAGCTGTTGAATCCAGTGTTGACTCTGATTCTTGAACTGAAGAAGCTACTGTCTGCTCTGTTGTTTCTGCCACAACTCCTAAACTTGGACTAAAAACACCTAAACTTAACAATAGCAACATAACAACATTAAACTTTTTAAATCCTTTTACCTTTTCCAAAATATCCCTCCTATTTTCAAACGCTTACATCTAATAGACATAAAGTATACCTTTGAATAAATATCATATGTTGTTATTGTATCAAAAATACAAAATAAAGCCACAAAAAAACAGCTACATCATCATAGCTGTTTTACTTAGATGTCATCAAATAGACTTCCAATGCTGCTTGAGTTGCTTTTCCGACTTTAATATCTGCTCCTTGATAAATTAAAGCTGCTTCAAGAGCACCTAAAACATGTAGCACATTTTCCTTCCGACTACTATATCCCATGTTACCAATTCGCCAAACTTTTCCTTTAAGAGGGCCAAACGATGAAGCAATTTCTACTCCAAATTCATTTAAGAGCATTTCTCTTACACTGTCTCCGTCTATACCTTTTGGAATCATGATTGGAGTGACAGTTGGCATTTTTGTACTCTTATCCCCATATATACTAAGTCCCATAGCTTCAATTCCAGCTTGGATGGCTTTATCATTTAATAAATGACGCTTAAAGCTCATTTCGATACCTTCATTTGTTAATAATCTTAATCCCTCATGAAGCGCATAAATCATACTTGTTGCTTCAGTATGATGATTAATTCGTTCATTTCCCCAATAACGTTGCAATTGGCTTAAATCAAGATAATTACTACTAATGTGTCGCTTATTTCTAAACTCTTTACTTAAACCTAGTTCTTGTTGATAACGAGATTCGATGACTTTTTTTACACGGTCATTATATGTGATAAGGGATAAACCAGATGGCACACTTACACATTTTTGAGTGCCAGCAATAGCTATATCAATTTTCCACTCATCTACTTTGATTTCAACGCCACCATAAGTTGCAACAGTATCAACCACAAAAAAGATATCATTTTCGCGGCAATAAGATCCAATACTTGCTAAAGGTTGCATTTGACCATTAGCAGTTTCCCCGTGAACCATCGCTACTATTTTAGGTTGATGAGTTTCAATTGCTTTAATCACGTCACTTGCTAAAAAAACACTGTCCCATTCTTTTTCTAGATAAATAACTTCCGCCTTAGCTCTTTCAGCAATCTCTCCTAAAAGATAAGCAAAACGACCATAAGCAGGGATTAATACTTTGTCTCCTGGTTCTATTAGAGCTATTAATCCAGCTTCAAGCCCAGAACGAGAAGTCCCATCAATTGCAAAAGCCTCTTCATTAGTTGTTTGAAAAGGAATCTTTATCATCTCTTTAACTTCATCCATAATAGTTAAAAAAATTGGATCAAATTGGCCTAGTACAGGAGTTGCCATTGCTCTTAAAACAGATGGATAAGCCTCTACAGGCCCTGGTGTCATAATAGTTCTAGTTGGTGTATTAAAAGGTTGCATTCCTATCATCTCCTTTATTTCTATTATCTATTTATCATTCCATCAATTCACTAGTCAAAGTGCACTGTTCTATATTTTTTTTGTCCACTTTGAACAACGGTTCGCAAGTAATTTAACTTTATAATATAATAGTATTTAACATATACTTCGAGGTGATGTAGGATGAATTCTTTAAGAGATATATTAACTTTACCCAGATTTTCTGATCTTTTATTACTAACCAAACATGCTAATTTAGATATTCCTGTTAAAAATGTAGAGATTAGTGAGACACCAGATATTGCTAACTTTACTTCCAGTCACAATTTTATTTTAACAACTGCTATGGTTTATAAAGATAACCAATCAATGCTAAAAGAATTAATTGATTCTTTAATCAATATTAATGTTTCTGGTCTAGGTATCAAAGTAGGGCGTTTTATTGAAGAAATCGATTCTGACATTATTGATTATGCGGATAAGAAAAAGTTTGCTTTAGTTCAAATACCTGAAACCCTTCCCTTAGGCGGTGTTCTTCAACAAATTAATAGCTTTATTAATCAATCCAAAACCGAGCAAATAAGTTACGCCCTAGATATTCAAAAACAATTTTCTAATTTAATTTTAAATGATGCTAGCTTCTCAAAAATAGTTAATGAATTTAGCAACATCATTAAGTGCCCCATCATTCTTTTAGATCCCTTTAAAGAAGCTGTATCCTATTCTAAAAATTTAGATAATTTTCAAGTATCTCCAATGGAGCTGATCAAGAATTTAATTAAGCAGAAAGCTTTCTCTCATGAACTTCAATCAACAAGCAAATTTATTGATTTAGGTAATAAAAATCAGGTTGAAATAGCTGTTTATCCCATTAAAAGTAATAATTTCTTTCCTTATTATCTGATCATTGTCTCCCCTGAGAATATTCCTTATCCTGTTTCTGAATTTGCTATTGATCAAGCTTTACTTGTCTTAAGCTTTGTACTTCTTAAAAATGATAAGGTTCTAGATTCAAAAAAACAAATTAAGAGTGATTATTTTCTAAACTTAATTGAAAGGCAAGAATATCAATTACTCAATGATAAAAGTTGGTCAACTTATGATACAAATTTTGGTATTCAACTTTCACAATTTTATCAGATTATTTATGTCACAATTGATCATTCTAGTACAGATTCTTTAAAAATTAAGCTTAACGAAGAAAAAATGAAACTTGCCTATCAATGGTTAGATAAAAAAATTACAAGTTTCTTCCCAAAAGCTCTTATTTTCCCTGAAAAAAATAGTAATCAATTAATTATCATGCTACAAAATAATATTTCTCAGCACAGTTTAACTGATTCTCTTATCCTATTAGCAGGACAACTCAAACAAGTTTTGCCTATTGATTTAACTTTTGCATGTGGTCAATCTTGTAATAGCATCGATCAGTTATCAACATCTTTAGTTGAAGCAAAAATTATTTCTGATGAAAATAAAAAGAAAACAAACCCTAACTCAGTAGCCTTTTACAAACCTAAGGGAATCTTAAATCTTTTTGACAATATGCATGCAGAAGAAATTAATTACTTCTGTCGAAAAATGCTTAAAGATTTAGCCTACCCTTCTGAGAGTATGTATATAGAACTCAGAAAAACACTAAAAACATTTTTAAATAATCAATGCGAAATCACTAAAACGGCCAATGACTTATTCATTCATCGAAATACAGTTAAATACCGTATAGATAACTGTGAAGATATTTTAGGTTTTACAATTTCATCACCAGAAAACAGTTTAAATCTTAGACTTGCACTTGAATTATCAGAACAATAAATAAAAAGAGGTTTCTATATGACTGTCACTTTTACATATAATCAATTAAATCAACTAGAACTACAGGCAACATTATATTCGGCTTCAAATCCTAAAGGCTTAATTTTATATTTTCATGGTGGTGGGTTAATTTATGGTAGTCGTGATGACTTACCTTCATCCTATATTAACCAATTCACACAAGCTGGTTATTCTTTACTATCCCTAGATTACCCTTTGATTCCAGAAGTTAAAATTGATACTTTAGTTCAATCTTTAGAAGAGGGAATTCAGCAATTAGAATTAATTCCTGAACTTAAAAATGAAAATTTTAGCCGCCTTATTTATTTTGGACGCTCAGCAGGTGCTTTTTTAGCATTGCTTTTAAGTCAATCTAAAAAACTAAAAATCCCTGAGCAGATTATCAGTTTCTATGGCTATTATTCCTTAACAGAACATCTATTATCTGAACCTAGCTCTCATTACAAAAACTATCAAGCAGTTCCTTTCATGACAGTATACGAGCTAATAAAGAAAGAACCTATCGTAAATTCGTTAATAGAGGAACGTTTTCCTATCTATCTTTCATATCGTCAATCAGGTACTTGGGTTAAAGAATTACTAGGAAGAAAAAATAAGGCAGAAGATTTTAGTTTAACAAAAGAATCTTTAAAAAACTTGCCACCTACTTTTATTGCGGCAAGTCACTCTGATCAGGATGTTCCTGTTAGTATTAGCCAAGAGATGAGTAAGTTAATACCTAATACTCAAACTTTTTTAACTGAAAATCTACCTCATGATTTTGATGCTAATTTACAATTAGATGTTGGTAAAACTTGTTATCAAGAAGTCATTTATTGGCTTGATTCTTTCAATAAAAAAGACTAGAAATAAGTAACTAAACTTATTTCTAGTCTTTTAATTTCTATCCAACAATACGAGTGCCAGCATTTCCTTCTAAAGCTTCTACTGCTTCTGTTAAAGAACAGATAATAGCTGTTTTACCTAATTTAGCAAACTCAATACAAGCTGCCATTTTTGGTCCCATACTACCATCAGAGAAATGACCTTCTCCGTAATATTGCTCTGCTTTTTCAATACTAATTGTTTCTAATTTTTCTTGATCTGGTTTACCGTAGTTAATGTAAACATTAGGAACATCCGTTAAAATCATTAATACATCTGATTCCACGTCTTGTGATAAGCGTAATGCTGATGAATCTTTATCAATAACAGCAGCAACACCTTCTAAATTCCCTTTTTCGTTTCTAGCAACAGGAATTCCGCCACCACCAGTTGATACCACAACAATATCATTTTCAAGCATTGTTTTAATCACATTAACTTCTACGATTCCTTTAGGTTCAGGTGAGGCGACTAAACGGCGGTAACCACGTCCTGCATCTTCTCCCATGACCCAACCTTTTTCTTCAGCTAATTGATTACTTTCTTCTTCTGTATAGAAAGAGCCAATTGGTTTTGTTGGGTTGTTAAATGCTTTATCAGCTAAATCAACTTCAGTCATTGTTAAAACGGTTGCCACATTTTTTTCAGGTAACCTATTTTTTAATGACTCTTGTAACATATAGCCGATAAATCCTTGAGATTCAGCACTACAAATTGGAAGTGGTTGAACAGGAACCTCTTCTTTTGCTAATTCATTTTGACGTAAAATTTGACCAACTTGTGGGCCATTTCCATGAACGATAACTAACTCATGTCCTGCTTTTATAATTTTCGAAATGCTTTCTGCACTCACTTCAATGTTAGCTTTTTGGTTTTCAAAAGTACCTTCTTGTCCTGGTTGTAAAATGGCGTTGCCACCTAATGCTAATACGACTCTTTGTCTCATATTTTATTCTCCCTTAATTAAACATCTTATGCTTTTATTGTTCTAAAATTTAATGGGGCTGAGGCATAGATATGCCACAGTCCCCATTTTCAAAACTAAACGGTGTATCAGAAGTAGCTTCTTCGGAAATAAACCGAAAATCACAAAAATTTGAAAAACAATTTTCATGATTCCCTTTTTATTTCTTGAAGCTGAACACTTCTGTCACAACCTCTGATTTATTACATCCCTAATTTTTTAGCGTAAGCTTCAATTGCTTTTTCAAAACATGAAATTGGTGGGTTAACAGTTCCTGCACCGATTTGTCCAATTCCTGCTTTTTTATGTGCAATACCTGTGTTAATAACTGGTGTAATCCCTTTTTCAACAACAAGTCTGGCATCAATTCCTAAACAAATTCCTCTGAAATCCCAAGTTGGTACAGGGAAGTTAGGGTTTTGACTCATACAGATTTCTGACATTTCATTTGATGTGTTTAAGGCATCATAAAAGCCACCTGAACCAACAAAACGTGTTACAGCAGGAGCAGCAATCATAGCCATTCCCCCAACACCAAATGTTTCAGTAATAGCAGAGTCCCCAATATCTGTGTTAGCATCTTCTCCGCTATAACCTGCAAAGTATAATCCTTGAGGTGTGTTTACAGGACCTGTAAACCACTCATCTCCCATACCACTAATACGAATACCAAAGTCTTTACCATTACGGCACATAGCAGTAACAATTGTTCCTTCTTCAATCGTTCTAGCCCCATCCATAACAGCTTTTGTACTTGCCATCATAATGTTTAAGAAAAATTGATCTGTATCAGCTAAGAATGTAGAGACTTCTTGTTTTTCTTTTTCAGAAATATCTAAAGTTGTAATAATTGGTCCCACTTCTTTATAAAAAGCAAGTGAAGCTGCAATATTACGTTGATGGAATTCATCTCCCATAGCAATGGCTTTAGCCACTAACACATTGACGTTTAATCCGTCTTCCATTTCTTGTAACGCTTTACTTAAAACTGGACCTAATGTATCTCTCATCCAACGCAGGCGATTAACAACTTCTTCAGAATAAGCGCCAAATCGTAATACAGCTCCGATTCCTTCATTCATTGTACAGTAAGCAGTGTTGCCTTCTGTTTTATTTTCAACAACAAAAACTGGCATGTTTGCTGACGTAATTCCACCCATTGGTCCTACTGCATTGTGGTGATGACATGGTGAAAATTCAACTTCACCATTTGATAACATGTTACGCGCATCCTCTTCATTATCAGCCCATTCCTCAAAAAGAACCGCTCCCACACATGATCCTTGCATTGGGTCAGTCATGTCTTCCCATTTAATGGGAGGGCCAGCATGTAGTAACATTTTTTTATTTAAATCTGGAATAACAGATTTTGCAGGTACAACATCTAATAAAAATGGTGCTGATTGGACTACTTTATCAATGACTGCTTGGTTAGCATCTTCAATTGTTTTAAAACTCATTTTTTATTTCCCCCTATTTAGCGTCAAACTCATATTGGTTTAAGAAGTATAAAACTTTTTGTAATTCTACATTTCCACCAGCAGAAGGACGCCATTCAAAATGAACTACCTCACCTTTGTTGTCAATGATTGAATCAGTAAAACTTTGTAAACCAATGTTAATGATTTTTGGTGTTTCAGCAATTAACTCGGCTAAACTTGATGAAACAGCTGGTAATTCTTCTAATGTACTTGCTTGTTTTGCTACAACTTCTTTAGATGAGAATGTTAATTTACTTCCAACAACTGCTAAAGCAGTTTGTAATGCTTGGACGTTATTCTCACAAACAATCACACCAATCTCTTCTAAAATAGAGATTTGTTCACTCATGTTTTGACGGTCTTCGTCTGTTCCTACAACAACTGCAACAAAAGTTACGTCTGTTTTTTCTTTGGCTTCAACAATGGCTGGTTTTAAAGCATTAGCCATATCTTCATGAGCACCGTATCCAAGAACAACGTCAAATACAACGACAGCTGTTTCAGGTTGATCCACAACAGATTTAATTTTATCAATACGGATTTCAGGATCAATCATTGGATGAGGTTTTCCTTTAGTATACATATCGTCCCCTAAGTCAATAACTTCGTGACTGTCTGATTTTAATGTATAACCTTCTGGTGTATTTTCTTTTGATAAACCTAGAGCATCACTTAATAAAAAGGCTGCTTCATAAGCTAATGTTCCACCTGAATAATAACCTTTAATTCCTTTAGCAGTACTTAGTGCAACTTCTTTAGCTGGAGCTGGTGAATAAACAACTTCTTCATTGTTCATTAATTTAGTTCCTAATTGAGCTGCTTCTTCTAATGTATAGGCATGGTATAAACCTTCTTCATGTTGCGTTGGTTTAGATCCTAAGAATAAAGTAACTACTGGTTTTTCAATTTTTCTAAGAACATTTAAAACACGTTCTTCGATTTCTTTTGCAGGTGGTTTAGAGATAACAATAATCACATCTGTATCTGCGTCGCTGTTTAAAGCAACAATACTGTCGATCATTGAAATAGCTCCAACTGCTGTTGATAAATCGCGTCCACCAGTTCCGATGGCATTTGTTACCCCTTGACCATAACGGTGAATTAAAGTAGTTACTTCTTGGATACCTGTTCCAGAAGCACCAATCACACCAATACGACCTTTACGGTTATTGTTTGTAAATGCTAATGGTAAACCGTGAATAACACCTGTTCCACAGTCAGGTCCCATTACTAATAACCCTTTATCATGAGCTTTTTGTTTTAAGCGAGCTTCTTCTTCAATTGGTACATTGTCACTAAAGACAAAGGCATGTAAACCATTATCAATGGCTTTTTCAATTTCAAGAGCAGCATACTCACCAGGAATAGAAATCAGCGCCACATTAGCATTTGGTGCTTTTTTCATGGCTTTTTCCCATGAATTGATTTTTTCTTCTACAGATCCGCCACCATCGTTAGTACTGCTTAATTCTTCATCAATCATTTTTAACACTTTATCTTTGTCATCCTCAGATGCCACTTCAAGCATAACAACCATGTCATTACTTGTTGCCTCAGCAAGTTCTGATGTATCAAAACCACTTGCTTTAAAGATGTCGATGTTTGACGGTGTCCCCATCATAATTGATACTCTTTCAACTTCTGGTAGTTGATTTAATTTACTTGTTAAAAGCATCAAAACAACAGAGTCTTGATAACTGTTTTTCATTATAATTGTTTGTAACATCTCTTAATCTCCTATTCCTTTTATTTAAGCAAATGCGTCAGAATGATCGTAAGCATCATAGTGTACAGCATCACTAATTAAGTAATCATAAATACTTTTAGCAACTGGAATGCCATTTTCTAAATGGTCTTTATGACGAATCTCAGATAATTCTCCTGGATAGTAAACTTGCTCTACACCAGTTGCTGGTTTACTTTCATTCAATTCTTTAATCATTACTGATAAATTCTCTTTAAATGTCTCTAAATCTGTAAAATAAGATGGGTTTATTAGAACAAAAAGCTGACCTAAATTACGTCCTTCTGATAAATCTGCATACATGGAGCTTACATGTTTTCCAAATGGTAATCCTAGAAGAGAACCTGATAGAATATCAACCATCATCATCAAGCCATATCCTTTTGGACCGGAAATTGGCAATAACCCATGTACTTCGTGAGCATCCTTTGTTGGATTTCCATCTTTATCAACTGCCCATGTATTTGGAATCTCTTTATTTTTACTACGAGCGTCTAAAATTTTTCCCCAAGCTTGAACAGTAGTGGCCATATCAAAAATAATAGGACGTTCATTTTTAGTAGGTGCACTAAAAGCAATTGGATTTGTCCCGAAATAAGGTTCTGTTCCACCAAAAGGGACAGCCATTGGATCTGACTGACAAACTGCTAAGGCAACTAAATCTTGTTGTGCTGCAAGATCTACATAATAAGAGAGCATACCACTATGTCCCATTCTAGAAATACCAACAATCCCAACGCCTGTTTCTTTTGCCATATCTACTGCATAATCAAGAGCTTTCCTACTTGCTACATGACCAATGGCATTATCCGCATGAAAAATTCCAGTACTTGCTCCCGTTTTTTCAAATTTAAAATCTGGGTGAATTGTCGTTCCACCTTTTGCTATTCTTTCCGAGTAGTACTCCACACGAACTGCTCCGTGAGAATGTACACCTCTTAAATCTGCATAAGTTAAATGATTAGCTACTTCTTGTGCATGATCTGATGTCAAACCAGCTTTTTCAAGCTTGGTTTGCATCAATTGTTTTAACTCTTCTTTTCCTAAATAAATAATTTCCTCTGTCATTTTCTTCACACCTTTTTATATTTCAACATCTCTGTTGCAATCTTTTGAATATAAATAACTTAAGGAACCTTTTGTACCTACTGAGTAACAAGCTTGTAAGTTATATGCACCCATAAAAATATAGTCGCCTTTTTTTACAGGCATCCAATTATTATCTAAGTTATACATTCCCTCACCACTTAAAAGTAGTGCTCCGTGTTCTTGATAATGTGTTTCAATATAGCCATGAGATCCACCTTCAGCAAAAGTTAAAATGTGGAAGTTCATATCAAAGTTTAAGTCAGTTGGTAATAAATCTTTTAAGCCAACGTTTGTCATACCTTCATAATCTTGATTTTCAATATCGTTAGAATTTCCAACGACTGCGTACGGTTGGTATCCTTCAGCTTCTTGATAACGTTTTTTGTAAAGGAAAGTTTCAGTATTATTAGTTGATTTATTCTCAAATTTAAGGGTTTCAGTTGGCGGACAATACGCATAACCACCAGTTGTTAATTCATGAATCTCTTCACCAATTTGAACTGTCAATTCCCCGTCTAATACATAAATAAAGCTTTCAACTCCATTACCACCAAAACCTTTTGTATTTCCACCATTAGGTAAAACGCGACATAAATAATCTACAAAACTTGCACCCATTTTAGGTGTTGCTAAGATTGTCATCTCACAATTTTCAAAATTTGGAATAGTATTTTTGACTAATCCTTGAGGTGGAATTAAAGCAAAGTTACCTCTTTCTACAATTGCTCGTGATGCTAATAAATCTTTTGGATACCCTAATTCATTTGTTCTATAACCCATTTTAAATAATCTCCTTCTTATTCTTCGTATGCTAGTTTATAAAGTGAAGCTGTTAATGCTTTCACTCCTTCAACTAGGTCTTCTGTTTTAGTTGCTTCTGCTGGGTTATGACTAATCCCACCAATACTTGGGACAAAAATCATAGCCGTTGGTACATGAAGTGCAAAAATTTGGGAATCGTGTCCTGCGCCACTATGCATAGTTGTGTAGTTTAGCCCAGTCTCTTGACACGCTTCTTCTAAAACTTTGACAACCTCTTTAGACATTGGCACTGGATCTTCATCTAACCAAATATCAATATTAATATCTATTTCTAACTCACTAGCAATTTTTCTAAATAAACTTTCTACTTCTTTAGTAAATCTATTTAGTACGTCACCTTCTGTATGGCGACAATCCATTGTAAAGAATGTTTCTCCTGGCACCACGTTAACTGTATTCGGTTTTACATCAATGTGTCCAAAAGTTAATACTAAAGGATCTCCCCACTCTTTTGCTTTATCAATACTTTCTGAAATCATCTTACTCATGGCGTAAACTGTATCATGACGGAAGCCCATCGGTGTTGTTCCAGCGTGATTCGCTTCTCCTTTAAGAGTAATATCATAACGTTTTTGACCAACAATGTTATTCACAACTGCCACTTGTTTGCCAGTATTTTCTAAAACATTTCCTTGCTCAATATGAATTTCAACAAAAGCTTTGATATCATCTCTTAATGTTTCATCTTCATTTCTAAAATCAAATCCCGCTTGTTTCATGGCATCTGTAAATAAGATACCTTCTGCGTCTTCTGCGTAAAGAACATCTTGTTTATCCACTAAACCAAAAATATTTTTACTGCCCCAAAATGCAAATGGAAAACGACTACCTTCTTCTTCTGCCATTGAAACAACTTCTAAGTTTCTAAGTGGCTCTCCGTATGTTTCTTTTAGGTGCTTAATTGCTAAGTAGGAAGCTAAAATACCAAATTGTCCATCTAATGCGCCGCCATTAACAACTGTATCTACATGAGATCCCGTCATAATAGTTTCATCTTTATATTTACTTCCCTCTAGTTTTCCAAAAAGATTACCTACTGCATCAAAGTTTGTTGTTAAACCTATTGATTCAAATTTTTCTTTCAAACCATTTTGAGCTTCTAACCATGCAGCATCATATAATAATCTTGTTGTTCCACCTTTAGAATCTAAGCCAATTGATGATAACCAATTAACATGTTCTTCTACTACTTTGTATAATTCACTCATTGATTGACACATCCTTGTTTGTCTTTATATTTATATTGTAAGCCTTTTATTTCTTTTATTTAACTAGTCATATTCACAAAGTTTAGTTGTTACTTGTGCACTTTGGCTATACTGATTTCACACAGTGCACTAAATACTAACTTCTTTTGATTCTTTTAGTTTATTCGTTAAGTAAAAAATAGTTGTTCCAATAATTAAAATCACAATTGAGATGTAAAACGCATTAATTTTAGAACCTGTCATATCTGATATTTTACCTGTTAAAGAAGGAGCAATAACTGAAGAACTCATTCCTAAAAAGTTAAAGACACCTAATGTAGTCGCTAACCCTTTTCTAGGCACTTGTTCGCCCAACCAAGAAATAATGATTGGCTCTACTACTACTTTTCCAAAAAAGCCGTAAAGTAATAAACCTAACATTAAAATGTTCTTATTGGTGCTCATAACAGCTAAATAAAGAGAAGCTGCTGCAACAATTTCTAAAAATACTGCTAATTCTACTTTTTTATCGGTATATCTATCAGCAATACGACTAAAAATTAACGCTCCTGGTACAGAAGAGACGAAAATTAATGATGATGCTAAACCAATTGTCGCTCCTTCAAAACCTCTTTCAGTTTCTAAAAAGTTTGGAAGCCACGTATTAACTAAGTAGTAAGCGTAACATGTTGCAAAATAAATTGAATAAGCTCCGATCATTTTAGGTGCAAATAACTCTTTTGTTGTTAATTTTTTTTCTACTTCTTCTATTCCATTAGAATTAATGGTTTGTACTTGAGGGTTATCTTTTTTAATATAGAAAACAAATACCACTGTCATTAACAAAATAGTAATAAGGGAAGCCCACTCCATATATTGCCATGGTAAACCAAGTTGAGAGACAAAATAACTTGAGGCAATCATACCTATCCCACTACCAATAGCTGTCCCACAGTTAACGACTGCTGTAGCAACACTTCTATATTTTGATGGCACATATTCATTAGTTAATGAAAATGCAACACCGTAAAACGTCCCACTACCAACTCCTGCTAAAACATTTCCAAAATACATCATATTTAAATTTTTTGAAGAAGCTAAGAGTAATGTTCCAAGAGCAAATAATAAAAACCCAGGAATTAAAACAGTTTTTTTACCAAACTTATCCACTAAAATACCTGAAGGAATTTGCATTAGCACATATCCTAGAAAGTAAAAACTTGATATTGCTCCAATCTTCGCATCAGTTGCTCCACCAAAGTATTCACTTAATTGAGGATAAATTGGCGTCAGAGCCGTACGGTTTAACCAAACAACAATCCAACCTAATGTAGAAACAATAACAATCTGTTTCCAATAATTATTTTTTATTTTTTCGTTCAATTTTTACTCACCTTTTCTTTATTATCTCATTCTACCTAAGTATAGGTTCCTTTCTCACAAAATACATTAGCAAATTCTATCAAATTAACTAATCCTTTTGTGTAAAATGAACGAAAACTTTTTCATCTTATTTCATAACGAAAAGAAGCTGACGAATTATCAGCTTCCTTATTTCTATTTTTTAATGAAAACTCCAATTGTATCATTTGATACACCAGTTTCTTTAGAATAAATTGTTTGACCACGTAAAATTGTTTGAACAACTTGTGCTCCAATTGTTCTTCCAATGTAAGGACTAATTTTATTTTTATACTCTAAATCTTCTGCTTGTAATGTATAAGCATCATTTGGAGAGATGAACACAAAGTCAGCATCTTTTCCAATTGTAATGCTTCCTTTAGTATCTAAACCAAATCTTTCAGCTGGATTTGTAGCAATCATATCAGCAAATTGATTCAATGACATACCACGTTTTTGGACACCTTCGTCAAATAACACATCTACGTTATTTTGAACACCAGAGATTCCGCCCCAAGCTTCAAAAGCATTTTCTTTATCTTTTAAATCTGGAGTACAAGGTGAATGGTCAGATGTTACAAAAGAAATTTCCCCTGTCATCACTTTTTCCCATAAACCATTTTGTGCTTTTTTATCACGAATTGGAGGTGAACATTTAACAACTGGTCCAATAGCATCTAATTCATCTGTTTCAAAGTAAAGGTAATGTGTACAAGTCTCACAAGTTACATCTACACCTTCTTGACGAGCTTTTGTTACTTCTTCAACACCTTCAGGACAAGCTACGTGACAAATGTGAATACGACAGCCTGTTTCTTTAGCAAATAAAATTACTCGACGGATTGGTTCAACTTCTGTGAAAACTGGTCTTGATTCAACATATGCTTTTAGAGTTGTTTCACCGTTTTGGTATGCAATCTCCCCAAGTCTATCTGTAATAGCTGCATTTTCAGCATGAATTGCTAATACTTTACCCGTTTTAGCAATTTGTTTCATCCCTTCATATAATGAGTAGTCATCTACATTCATAAAGTCGCCATCAATTGTACGATCGCCGCAAGTTGACATAAACGCTTTGTAAGCTGCTGCGCCACCTTCATTTAACTCTTGAATGCCACCATCTAAGTTATAAGGAACTAACCCACCAAATGAACCTACATCTGACATTAGTTTTCCTTCACCTGCTGCAAATTTAATATCTAATGACTCTTTATTAACAGTCGCTGGCACTTGGTTTAAAGGCATCTCCATAAATGAAGTTACCCCACCTTTAGCACAAGCTTTAGTTCCTGTTTCATATCCTTCCCAAAAATCTCTAAAACCGCCACCTGGATCAGTAATGTGTACATGAGCATCAACCATACCTGGACTAACAACTAATCCTTTTGCATCAATAACTTCTTTAGCTTCACCGAGGTCATCTCCAATGGCAGCAATTTTACCATCTTTAACACCAATGTTTGTTACTTTCTCTCCATTATCTAAAATAACCAAACCGTTTTTAATTAATAAATCAAAACTCATACTAATTTCCTCCTAAATGGAATTTATTTTAATTTTTTTAATCCTAAGTAAATAATAAACGAAAGTCCTGCTCCTACTAAGAATGATAGATTTGAAATAACTTTTAAGCTAGGAATAAATGTTCCTAACATTGAAATTATTAACGCTATTATTGTTGCGATATAAGCATTTTTATTAACACCTTTATATGGATTATCTGAATTATCAGCACTTGGATCCATATAAAGTTTATCTAAATCTAACTCCTGTTTAGCTACAAAGAAATATTCCGCTAGCATGACACCTATAACTGGTCCTAAAACAGCACCAATCATATTTAAAAAGAAGAAGATACTATCTGAGTTTTCCATTAACTTCCAAGGCATAATCACATAACTAATAACTCCGGCAATAATAACACCTTTTTTATAGTTAATTGTTTTAGGGAAAAGAGCTGCTAACTGATAAGCTGCAGGAACGATATTCCCTGTTGCATTTGTTGAGATAGTTGTCATTAATAATACAACAATAGCAAGTAACATTGCTGGCATATTATCCCATTTATCAACGATATTTAACACATTCCACTCTTGTACGCCGTAATGAATAGAACCACCAATTAAAATTGAAATACTTGAGAAAGCAAAAATTAAGTAACCAACTAATAAACTTGCTGTTTGACCAACACGTTGATCTTTAGTTGATTTAGCATTTTGAGTAAAGTCTGAAATACTCGCCCCAGGTCCTGCCCAAACCGCTAAAACAGAGTTAATAATCATAAAATAAACTAAGATTGGTGAATTATTTTGTACTTGATCAACTGCAGGTCTAAACGCTAGAATATTTCCTAAACCGCCACCTACTTTAATTGCCCAAATAGTCATTCCAATAAACACAACGTAAATTAACGGATTTAAAATTGCAGTAAATTTATTTAACGCTTCGCCTCCACCTAAACCAATTAGCAAGTTTATAGCCCAAAAGATTGTAAAAGCAATTAAACCTGGCAAACTAATTCCAAAGAAACTAAAATCGCCACCTAATGTTAAAAATCCTGGCCAAATTTTCCCAATTAAAATAAGTAAAGCTAATGAAGCTGTAAAGTTTTGTAAACCAAACCACGCAATAGCAGCAATTCCTCCTCTTAGGAATCCTGGTAATTTAGCTCCTATGTCACCGTATGCTGATCTTAAATGCATTGAAAAAGGAATCCCATATTTCGAACCTGCTTTTCCATTAAAAACCATTAATCCAGCCACAGCTAAACTACTTATAATTAACGCTATCATTATATTGATAGGAGATAATCCTAAAAATAAAAATCCTCCTACCGCAGTATAATTAGGTATATTATGAATAGAACCCATCCACAATGTAAAGTAGTTTTTGGCACTCATGTTTCTTTTATCTTCAGTTTTAGGTAAAAGATCCTCATTATACCCTCGCTTTCGGATTAAGCTAACTTGCTCTTCTGTCACTAAAATTTCTTTTTCTGACATCGGAATGTCTTTTTGACTTGCTTCCATAATGTCCTCCTTAGATGTTGTATCAGCTGCTGATAGGTTCATATTACACAAACTTTAAAACGGTTACATTAGTTTGTTTTTACAATATCAAAAAAATCTTTGTGCACTTTAGCTAAACCTTGTACTAACACTACATTATTAAAATATTTATCTTATAAAAAAACATTTAATCTTGTAATTTTGCTAGTGATTTGTTCCTTTTATACAAAGGTTAGTTTGTGAATCACATTTCGAAGTTACTTTTATTTAGTAAGTTGAGCATATCCTTTGTCTTTTTATTTTATAGTAGCGTATGATGAAGACAATAAAAGAATAGGTGGTTTTAAAAATGAAAATCGAATTTTTTCATGATGTCATTTGTAGTTTTTGTTTTCCTATGTCATATCGTATGAGACAAGTCCAAAAAAAATATCCTAATATAGAAATTATTCATCGCTCTTTTGCATTAGCGTGGGACGCGGAAGATTTAAACAAAATGTTTGGTAACCGAGATAATGCAAAAAAAGAAATCCTAGGTCACTGGGAACACGCTAATCAAAATGATGACCTTCATCGTTTTAATATTGAAGGCATGAAACAAGCTGACTTTCCATTTCCAACATCAAAAAACGGACTTCTTGCTTCAAAAGCAGCTAAATTAATTGGCGGTGAGGAAGCTTATTGGCAAGTTTTCGATAATATTCAAGAAGCTCTATTTGTAAATAACAAAGATATTGAGTCAATGGATGTTATTAAAGAAGCTGTATTAGATGCTGATCTTAATTGGGATGAATTTGAAAAAGTTTTTCACTCTGATGAGGCACTTGAGGCTGTTAATGAAGATTTAAAATTAGCTTACCGATACGGTATTCAAGGAGCACCCTTTTTAGTAATCAATGAAAAGTATGGCATTAACGGTGCTCAACCAATTCAAGTGATTGAAGAAACTATTGAAAAAATAGCTGTTGAAATTCATGAACCATTAACATTAATCGAAGATGGTCAATCTTGTAGCTTAGATGAAAACGGTACTTGGACTTGTGACTAAGAAAACAGAGGTTAAGACAGAAATGTTCAACTGCAAGAAGTAAAAAGGAGAGATGTAAGTAAAAAACTTACATCTCTCCTTTTTATATAATCACTTGATAAGCTTTTCGCTCACCATCACTGACACTTGGTAATATAATATCCCCTTGATACTTAAATCCTGCTTTTTCAATAACTTTTTGCATTCTTGTATTTACTGGATGTGTATCAATTCTAATGTCCTTATATCCAAGGTTAACTGATAGAGAGATTAAACATCCTAAAAAGAATTGACCTTTTCCTCTTTCTTTAATATCTGAGTGAATAGCAATTCTATGTAGAGAAACATATTTATCAGAAGGCAACCAACTACCATTAGTTATTTTCCCATAACCCGTTTGCTCTTCTTTTGTAATTGTTCCGTAGCCTATAATTTTACTTTCTTCTATCAATACATAACCTTCTTCAAGTTCAAGATCATTTAGCAATCTTTCTTTATTTGGGCCATCATTATTTCGCCATTGGGGAATACCTGCTTTATTTAATGTTTCTCTTCCGTTTTCGATAATCGTTAATATATCTGCTAAATCTTGTTCGTTTGCTTTTCTAACGTAGTACAACATAGTTTCTCCCCCTTTAAATTGAAATTTTATTATATGTTAAAACGGCTATTTTTAATAGTAAATTACTTTACAGTTTTTCCGAAAGATTATATAATACTCTCATTCACTAGGAGGTGATTGAGATGATAACATCATCTTTAACTATATTCAAGGTTTCATTTATTTGATGATACTTTGATAAAACTTATTTTTCTTCAAAGTATCTATGACTTATAGGAAGAAGGAAAATAAAAATGATACAACCATATGAATATAACTATGTAAAAAAACAAATAACTCAATTAATCGATATTTATAAAACAGTTAATGATAAACAAACTATCATGACCTCACAAGAGTTGACTACTTTAAACATCTTACCTATTTTAGGTAGTGAGTTACATGAAAAAATTCGCATTGCTTACCTTGATGTCACTTTAACAAATGCAAAAGCGACAAAGATTTTCGAGGTCTTAAAAGAAGAAGTTATTCCTTTTGAAGAAGCAAGTGATAAACAAATTGAAAAATCCTTTAAAAAAGTAAAAAAATTAAAATTACCTGATATGACTCACTATGATTTAAAAGAAACTAATTATTTAGCTTGGGATGATATTGGTACTCAAAGAAAATACCTTAATTTTTACAGTGATGATAAATTAGTTGGCTTTTACGGTGTCATGTCCACACAAGTTATAAAAAATGTTTGCTCTATTTGCCATCAAATTGATAATGTAGCTATGTTTATGTCTACAACGAAAAGTTCAGGTGATGGAACATATACGAAAAAAGGAAATTATATTTGTAAAGATAGCTTTAAATGTAATCAACAAATGACTACTTTAGATTATCTCCACGATTTCCATCAAACAGTTTCTAAATAACAAAAACACTTAAGGATATAAATTCCTTAAGTGTTTTTACTATTTTGTAAAGTTATCGAAGTATCCTTGAATGAAAACAATCGGTGTTCCTTTGTCTCCACTACCTGATGTTAAGTCTGCTAAAGAACCAATTAAGTCAGTTAACTGACGAGGTGTTGTTCCTTGTGCTTCCATAGAACCAGTTAAATCTTCATCTTTTTCGTTAATATGTTTTTTAATAGCTGCTTCTAAATCTGCTCCACGTAAATCAGAGAAGTTATTATCAGCTAAGTATTTTAATTTGACTTCATTAGGTGTTCCTTCAAGTCCTGAAGTAAAGGCTGGTGAAACAACTGGATCAGCAAGTTCCCAAATTTTCCCAACTGGATCTTTGAAAGCTCCGTCTCCGTAAACCATAACTTCTACTAGCTTACCTGTTTCTTTTTGAAGCATCTCTTGAATTTTTTCAACTACCGGCTGACAGTTTCTAGGGAATAATTTTACCCCTTCTTCTGTTGATTTGTTAGAACCAAGCAAGCCATAATTTTCGTTAAAGCCACTTCCATCTACAGATTCAGATAAAATATCATCTAAAGTGTAAACTTTTTCAGCACCATTATTTTCTAAAATACGTTTTGTACGGTAACGAGTATGGATATCACAAGTTAAGACATTTTTAGTGTAATCTAAAATTGTTTTAGGTTTTTGAGAGAAAATAACCTCACACTCAGCACCTTCTGCTACAACTAATTCTTTATAATATTCTATGTAGTCAACACCTGTAAAAGTGTGTTTGCTGAATCCAAAAAGTTCTCTAAATTCTGCTTCACTTAATACATCAGTCCAAGGGTTAATTCCTTTTTCATCTAAGGCATCTAGAGAAACAATATGGTTTCCAACTTCATCAGAAGGATAGCTCATCATTAAAACAACTTTTTTAGTTCCTCTGGCAATTCCTTTTAACAGATTAGAAAAACGATTACGACTGAAAATTGGGAAAATAACTCCAACAGTTGATTCACCAAATTTACTAGTTACATCTTTAGCAATTTGATCAATTGATGCGTAGTTTCCTTGCGCTCTTGCAACAATCGATTCTGTGATTGCTACGATATCTTTATCTTGTACTGTGAAACCTTCTGCTTTTGAGGCATTAAGTACACTTTCAACAACAATCGATTCAATATTATCCCCTTCATTAATAATAGGACAACGTAAACCTCTTGTAACTGTTCCAACTGTGCGTTCCAATAGAACTCGCTCCTTTATGCATATCATTTTGCATTCATAAATTTTCTACTCTTGTACTATACATGGTTTTATGATATAAGTAAAATTAATATATAGTATATCTGATATAAGGAGGATTTATATGGTGAACAAACTTGATTTGTATCGTGTCTTCTATGAAGTGGCACAACATAAAAGTTTTTCAAAAGCTGCTAAAAGTCTTTATTTAACACAACCGGCCGTTAGTCAATCTATTTCCCAACTAGAAACTGAATTAGATATCCGCCTCTTTAACCGTAACCCACAAGGAGTTATTTTAACTGAAGAAGGAAAACTACTGTACGATTATGTCCATTCTGCTCTTAACTTACTTAGTTCTGGAGAAAATAAAATGGAAGAGTTTAAAAACTTACAAGGTGGGAAAATTGCAATTGGTGTTGGTGATACTATTTCACGCTATTTTCTTCTTCCCTTTTTAGAAACATTTCATCAACAATACCCAGATATTTCTTTTAAGTTAGTTAATGGTACAACCTTTGAGCTTGTAGAAATTCTAAAACAAGGTAAAATTGATATCGCTATTTGTAACTTTCCTGTTGAAGATGACCGCTTGGAAAAAATCACTTGTAAAAATATTCAAGATACCTTTGTTTATGGTACTAAATACAATAGCGAATTTAATCAGCCTATATCAATCGAAGACGTTTTAAACTATCCTATTATTTGTTTAGACCAAGATTCTATTTCACGTCATTTTATGGATGAACTACTGGCAAAAAAAAATCTTTCTCTTAATCCAGAATTTGAACTTGGTTCTCACGACTTGTTGCTTGATTTTGCTAGAATAAATTTAGGTGTTGCTTGTGTTACTCGTGAGTTTTCAACTTCTTATATAGAACCAGGTTTACTAAAAGAAATTGCTTTAACTGAAGAAATTCCTAAGAGAAGTATTGGTATTTGTTATTTGAAAAATGTTTCTCTCTCTCTTGCTAGTAAAAAATTTGTTGATATTATAACTGACAAAACTTCTGAAAAAATTTAAAAAACAGTTATTGTAAAAATTGTTTATTTTTTGAACATTTAAGTGTATAATAGATTTGAAGTCTGTATTTTTATATTAAAGGAGCGATATTCATGAAGAAACATACAGTTGGTTTTACGCTACTAACTTTAATTTGTGTACCATTTTTAGTTGTTACTACTTCCGTAGTGAATGCAGAGGATACTCAGTCTACTTCTGAATCTTCTACAGAAATTAGTTCAGTTGAAGAATCAGTGTCTAGAGAAACTTCTGAAATTGAAATACCTAAAAAAACAAATAAAGAAACAACAAAAACTTCAGCCACTAACAAAGAAGAAGCTAAGCCTTTTGAAATTGACACTAAATCACTAATAGGTGAAAAAGGACAAATTAAATTATCTAAAATTGGATCTATCGAACCAAAGGGTGAGTTTGAAGTATTTGAAAATAAATTTATCAAAGTTGAAAAAGATGGCACATGGGTAGCTTTAAAAGATGGTAAAACTAAGTTTACTTTAAACTATACTTTATCTGATAATACACTAAAAGAAATTCAAAAAGAAAACCCTGATTACATTATCAACAAAACAAATAAAACTGAAGAAATAAGTGCTGAACTAACTAAATCTCCTGCTCAAAAATCTGATATCAAAATGGAAATTGTTGGTGGAAACTTAACAGACGTAAAAGGACGATTAAAAATTAAAGTGGTAGATGGACCAGAAGTGACTGGGAAATTTACTGAAATCAAACCAGCATCTAAAGAGCCGTTTACTTTGGGATCAGATGGTAGCTATGTTATTGGTGAAAAAGCTAAGTATGAAAAATTAAATCAAGAAATTGAATTTACTTTAGATAAAGATTCATATGATAAGTTAGCAGCTCTACCAGAAAATAGTGGAAAAACAGTTGAAAAAACTTATAAGATGACTGTTACTAAAAAAGCACAAAAAGATGTGGTTATTAAATTCAAAAATAAAGGAATCACTACAACAGTTGGAGGACAAGGTCGTCTTCTTTTAGAAGATACTGTTGAAGGTGTTAAAATTGAAGAAATTGAAAAAGTTAAATTCAAACCTTTAGAGAATAATTACTTTTTATCAATTGATGAGTTAGGAAATTGGAAAGCACTTAAAGCTGGAGAAGGTCCTTTAAAACCTGCTGTTACTCTTGATGATAAAACAATGACTGCTTTAAAAACAGAATTTAAAGACTACGATATTAATATTGAAAGTGAAACTGTTAATGTCGTAATCAAACAAACTGGAACTGACTCTGGTGGTGGAACAAATGGTAAAAAATATGAACCTGTTGCTACACTACCTCAAACTGGGGAAGAAAAACTACGCTTTGCAAGTATTACAGGAATTGTTATTCTTGCCTTAGTCGGTATATTCTTCTTTGTTAAAAGAAAAAAAAGTACTAAATAATTACAAACAGACTAATCATCTACCCCTTAATAGATGATTAGTCTGTTTTTTCTATTTGAATTCCCCATTGTTAGTTTGATACTTAAAATAATTCTCTCGTAACTGTTTAATTTATTTAATAAAGTCAGCTATTTTTTTATTTCTACCTCCTCGTATAGTATTATTAGAATCATTTTTTGATTCTATGTATATTCAAATCACTTTGTGTTTTAGAATTGTATTAAGCAGATAGAGGTCATCCGT
>NZ_QPJV01000002.1:0-361537 GCF_003337315.1 Vagococcus fluvialis
ATGGCAAGAAGGATACACCTGTTCCCATGCCGAACACAGAAGTTAAGCTTCTTAGCGCCGATGGTAGTGAAGGGTTTCCCTTTGTGAGAGTAGGACGTCGCCATGCTTTTTGCGTTTTTTAACCGGAGGTTTAGCTCAGCTGGGAGAGCACCTGCCTTACAAGCAGGGGGTCAGCGGTTCGATCCCGTTAACCTCCATTTAAATGACGACTCGTTAGCTCAGTTGGTAGAGCATCTGACTTTTAATCAGAGGGTCACTGGTTCGAGCCCAGTACGGGTCATTAAAAATAAACGCCGGCTTAGCTCAGTTGGTAGAGCATCTGATTTGTAATCAGAGGGTCGAGGGTTCAAGTCCTTTAGCCGGCACTTCTTTAAGCGGAAGTAGTTCAGTGGTAGAACATCACCTTGCCAAGGTGGGGGTCGCGGGTTCGAACCCCGTCTTCCGCTCTTTAAGTTCCAGCCGGGGTGGCGGAACTGGCAGACGCACAGGACTTAAAATCCTGCGGAGAGTGATCTCCGTACCGGTTCGATTCCGGTCCTCGGCATCAGAAATTCTAGAAAAAATGGCTTAAGAAACGAAAGTTTTTTAAGTCATTTTTTTATTTGAATATCTTTTAGGCTTTTTTATGTATTATTTCTGAATACTTTTGTATAATAAAGGTCAGAGATAGTCAATTGTAATTTTAGAAGGTAGGTGTCCTAAATGAGCAATCGTAATATGTCAGACTCAATTGAATCTTATTTAAAGAAAATATTAGAGCGTAATCATGAAATAGAAATTCGTCGATCGGAAATGGCTGATTTATTTGACTGTGTACCTTCTCAAATAAATTATGTAATCAAAACTAGATTCACTGTTCCACAAGGTTACAAGGTTGAAAGTAAACGTGGTGGCGGTGGCTATATAAGAATTGTTAAAATTAACTTGATGGAAAATAGTAGTTACTTGTTACATTTGATTAATTCTGTTGAATCAGAGTTAACTGAAAGTGAAGCTTTTTCAATGTTAGAACAACTATATTTAAACGAATTTATTGATTTAAGAGAAGTGAAATTAATCAGAAGTTTATTATCGAATAAAAATATTTTAAGTATCTCTGATAATAACCGTCTAAGAGCACATATGATGCTTGAGTTATTAGAGCGTTTAACTTATGAAGAGAAGGAGTGAAGTAGATGAGCGAATTATTTACAGAAAGAGCCAAAAAGGTTTTAGAAAATGCTCAAGCTGAAGCTAGATTTTTTAAACAGGATTCTGTAGCAACAGAACATTTATTATTGGCCTTAATTAAAGAACAAAAAGGAATTGCTAGTAAGGTTTTAAAGCAATTAAATATTGATGAAGTGTTAGTTTTTGATGAAGTTGAACAAATTACACAGTATGGTAATAAAAAATCACGAAAAGAAGATTTGTTACCATATTCTCCAAGAACCAAACAAATTTTATCTTATGCCTCAATGGAAGCAAAACGTGTTAATGCACCAAGTATCGGTACAGAGCATATGTTACTTGCTTTAATTAGGGATGAGGAAGTTTTAGGTTCACGGGTATTAACTAATTTAGATGTGAACTTAAATAAGGTTAGAAATTTAATTTACAAAAAAATTGGTTTAGTAGAACCATCTAACAAACAGGGGCAAAGAAAACAGCCTGTTAATCAAGGAAATAATAAACCTCAAGAAGAGGGAACACCAACACTTGATTCTCTAGCTCGTGATTTAACACAATCAGCTAGAGAAAAGCGTTTAGATCCTTTATTAGGTAGAGAAAAAGAAGTACAGCGTTTGATTCAAGTTTTAAGTCGCCGTACTAAAAATAATCCTGTTTTAGTTGGAGAGCCTGGTGTTGGTAAAACGGCTATTGCTGAAGGTTTGGCCCAACGCATTGTAGAGGGGTTAGTTCCTAAAGAAATGTTATCTAAGAGATTAATGATGTTAGACATGGGAGCTGTTGTAGCAGGAACTAAGTACCGCGGTGAGTTTGAGGACCGTATGAAAAAAGTTGTAGATGAAATTTATCGTGATGGCAATGTGATATTATTTATTGATGAGTTACATACGTTAATTGGTGCAGGTGGGGCTGAGGGAGCAATTGATGCTTCAAATATTTTAAAACCTGCTTTAGCTCGTGGTGAGCTGAAAACAATTGGTGCGACAACTTTAGATGAGTATCAAAAATATATTGAAAAAGATTCAGCTTTAGAGCGCCGTTTTGCTAAAATCCAAGTAGATGAACCAACGCCTGAAGAGGCAGAAGACATTTTATTGGGTCTTCGTGGTCGTTATGAAGAATACCATAAAGTAAAAATTACAGATGAGGCAGTTCATGCTGCTGTGAACTTAGCGACTCGTTATATTAGTGACCGTCAGTTACCTGATAAAGCTATTGATTTAATCGATGAGTCTGCTGCAAGAGCTCGCTTAGAACTTGCTAACAAACCCTCACAAATTGTGGTACAACAAAATAAACTAGAAGAATTACTTGAAGAAAAAGAAGCTGCTATTTTAGCGCAGAACTTTGAGTTAGCTGCTGACTTACGTAAAAAAGAACAACGTCTTATGACTCGTTTAGAAAACTTAAAATTAAAAGAAGCAGAAAATGAAGGTGTCTATCAAACGGAAGTGACAGAAGAGGCGATTGTTTCTGTTGTGGCTCAGTGGACAGGTATTCCTTTAAAACAATTAGAGAAAAAAGAAACAGAACGCTTATTAGAATTAGAAAAAGTTTTACATGAGCGTGTTGTAGGACAAGATGAAGCAGTTAAAGCTATCTCTAAAGCAATTAGACGCTCTCGTAGTGGCTTAAGTGACCCTAACAGACCAATAGGCTCATTTATGTTTTTAGGACCTACAGGTGTCGGAAAAACAGAATTAGCTAAAACACTTGCTTCAACTATGTTTGGTTCAGAAGATGCCCTTATTCGTGTGGATATGTCTGAGTTTATGGAAAAACACAGTACGAGTCGTTTAGTTGGTTCGCCTCCTGGATATGTTGGCTATGATGAGGGAGGACAATTAACAGAGCGTATTCGTCAAAAACCTTATTCAGTGATTTTACTAGATGAGGTAGAAAAAGCTCATCCGGATGTCTTCAATATTTTATTACAAGTCTTAGATGATGGTCATTTAACAGATTCTAAGGGACGCAAAGTTAACTTTAAAAATACAATTTTAATTATGACATCTAATATTGGAGCAACTGCTTTAAGAGATGAAAAAACAGTTGGTTTTGCAGCTAAGGATGCCTCTAAAAATCATGAAGCTATGAAATCTCGTGTCTTAGAAGAACTTAAGAAACGTTTCCGTCCTGAGTTTTTAAACCGTGTAGATGAGATGTTAGTCTTCCATTCATTATCAAAAGAAGAATTACATGAGATTGTTAAGATTATGAGTCAATCAATTATTGAAAGACTTAAATTACAAAAAATCGATTTAAAATTAACGCCTGCTGCTATTGAAGTGGTTAGCAAAGCCGGTTTTGATCCAGAGTACGGTGCAAGACCAATTAGACGAGCTCTTCAAAAAGAAGTTGAGGATAAATTAAGTGATATGCTTTTACTAGGTGAGATAACGCCAAATAGTAAAGTAGTTGTTGGAGCTTCTAAAGGTGAAATCCAAGTGAAAGTCACACCAAGTAAAAAGAAATAAGTAGTAATATCACAAAGTAGTCTTAGTTTAATTAAAAATAATCAGAAAGGTTGGCCTATTATGGTCAACCTTTCTTTGTTTATAACAAGAGTTTTTTTAAAGTTCTATTATTAAACTTGTGATGTTATTGTCAATCTAACCTTTCATGTGGTAGGATATCTTTGATTGAAGAAAGAAGGAGCTACAAAGATGATTGAAATAACTGCTACAGTAGAATCCATTGAACAAGGAAAAAAATTACTTGAATTAGATATTGAGGCTTTGTATTTTGGCGACGAAGCATTTGGTTTACGACTGCCAAAGCATTTTACTAGAGATGAAATAAAAGAATTAGTACAATTAACCCATGAGAAAGGGAAAAAAGCTCGTATTGCAGTGAATGCGATTATGCATCCTGATAAAATGAGAGCTATTCCTGAGTATTTAGATTTTTTAGAATCTATTTCAGTTGATGAAATTGTTGTTGGTGATCCTGGTGTGATTCATGTACTACGCACAAGCAACTACAAACTTCCCTTTATTTATGATGCAGCTACTATGGTAACTAGTTCACGACAAATTAATTTTTGGGGTGATAGAGGAGCTGTTGGTGCTGTTTTAGCAAGGGAAATCCCTTATTTAGAATTAGTGGAATTATCGAATAACCTAAATATATTCGGTGAAGTCCTAGTTTACGGAGCTACTTGTATCCATCAGTCTAAGCGTCCTTTAGTCCAAAACTATTTAAACTTTACGAAGTTAGACGAGAAGACTGACAAAGAACGTGATTTATTTATATCTGAACCAAAAGAAAAAGAGACTCATTATTCGATTTACGAGGATGAGCATGGTACTCATATTTTTGCTACAAACGATGTGAATTTAATGCTTCAGTTAGAAGAGTTAGAAAAAATCGGCTTAACTCACTGGAAGTTAGATGGTATTTATACATCAGGTGAGGATTATGTGAGTATGGTTTCTTACTTTATTCAAGCTAAAGAGTTACTTGAGTCAGGTAATTGGTCAGAGGTTGAGGCTGAAAAACTAAATGAATTAGTTAAAGCAACTCATCCTAAAAAACGCGGATTAGACACAGGATTTTATTATTTAAATCCAGATGATATTAGATAGGGAGTAGTACAAATGACAATCAAACAATTGAAACGTCCAGAGGTTTTAGCACCTGCTGGTACATTAGAAAAATTAAAAGTGGCTATTACGTATGGAGCTGACGCAGTTTATATCGGTGGAAATGCTTATGGTTTAAGAAGTAGAGCAGGAAATTTCACTTATGAAGAGATGGCAGAAGGAGTTGCTTTTGCTAAAGCTCATAACGCAAAAGTCTATGTAGCAGCTAATATGGTAACTCATGAGTTTGACGCAAAAGGTGCTGGTGAGTTTTTCAGAGAGTTACGTGATGTTGGGATTAGTGCAGTCATCGTCTCAGATCCTGCCTTAATCGAAATTTGTATTACAGAAGCGCCTGGATTGCCAGTCCATTTATCAACTCAAACCTCAGCAACTAACTTTGAAACCTTAGAATTTTGGAAAAATGAAGGACTAGAGCGTGTGGTTTTAGGTCGTGAAGTGTCAATGGCTGAAGTGAAAGAAATTAGAGAAAACACGGATGTTGAAATTGAAGCTTTTATTCACGGAGCAATGTGTATTTCTTATTCAGGTCGTTGTACCTTATCTAATCATATGTCACACCGAGATGCTAACCGTGGTGGTTGTTCTCAATCTTGTCGTTGGAAATACGATTTATTTGAGATGTCACTAGATAAAGAAAGACAGTCTTTAATCGATTCAGGAGAAGTGGAAGAACCATTTTCAATGAGTGCTGTTGATATGTCGATGATTGAGCACATTCCAGATTTAGTTCAAAATGGTGTGGATAGTTTGAAAATTGAAGGACGTATGAAGTCTATTCATTATGTATCTACTGTTTCTAATGTTTATAAAAAGGCAGTGGATAGTTATATGGAAGACCCTGAAAATTATGAGTGCAAACAAGAGTGGATTGATGAGTTGTGGAAAGTAGCGCAGCGTGAGTTATCAACTGGATTTTATTACCATACACCAACTGAGGAAGAACAGTTATTTGGTAAAAGAAGAAAAATTCCTGTGTTTAAATTTATTGGTGAAGTTCTTGAGTATGATGAAACAACTAAAATAGCAACCATTAGACAAAGAAATCATTTTAGATTAAATGACGAAATTGAGTTCTATGGTCCAGGATTTACTCATTCACATCAGACGATTACTGAAATGTGGAATGAGTTAGATGAACCGATTGAAAAAGCGCCTAATGCTATGATGATTGTCAAAATGCCTGTAGAATCCCCAGTTAAACCAGGAGATATGATAAGAAAACGAAAATAAGGGTGAAGAAAATGAAACAATTTGATTATATTGTAATCGGCGGCGGTAGTGGCGGTATTGCTTCAGCGAATCGTGCGGGTATGCATGGCGCTAAAGTATTATTAATTGAGGGTAACCATATTGGCGGAACTTGTGTCAATGTGGGCTGTGTTCCGAAAAAAGTAATGTGGTCAGCTTCAGAGATGAGAAGTATCATGCTACACCAAGCTCGTGAATACGGTTTTGATGTGACAATTGATGAGTTTGATTTCTCACGTTTAGTTGAAAATAGAGAAGCCTATATTGAGCGTCTTCACGGATTATATATGAAAGGTTTGGCAGGTAACGGTGTAACTGTTGTCAATGGCTATGGTAAGTTTATTGATGAAAAGGCAGTTGAAGTGAATGGTGAATCTTATACAGCACCACATATTTTAATTGCAACAGGAGGCAAAACAATTCGCCCTAATATACCAGGTGGTGAACTAGGTCTTGATTCGGATGGCTTCTTTGCTTTAACAAAACAGCCAAAATCTGTTGCTGTTGTTGGTGCCGGTTATATTGCTGTTGAAATTGCAGGAGTGCTTCATGGCTTAGGAACTGAAACACATCTGGCTTTTAGAAGAGAGACATTTTTACGTGAATTTGATGACTTAGTGGTTAACGGATTAACAGAAAGTTATAATAACCAAGGCATTCATTTGCATGCTAACTCAGTACCAAAAGAGGTAAAACAACTAGCTGATGGTTACGAGTTGTTCTTTGAAAATGGTAAATCATTACAAGTTGAAGAGCTTATTTGGGCAATTGGTAGAACACCAAATTCTAGTCAAATCAATTTAGAAAAAGCCGGTGTTAAAGTCAACGAGTGGGGTGCAGTAGTAGTTGACAAATTCCAAAATACGTCTCAAACAGGTATTTATGCTGTAGGAGATGTGATTGATAAGGTTAATTTAACGCCAGTGGCAATTGCTGCTGGACGTAGATTATCTGAGCGTCTATTTAACAATCAAGTGAATGCCCACCTTGATTATGAAACTATTCCAACAGTTGTTTTCTCTCATCCAACAATTGGAACAGTTGGTTTAACAGAAAAAGAAGCTCGTGAGAAATACACTGATGAGAAGATTAAAACTTATACTTCAAGTTTCACGCCAATGCAATATGCCATTACAGAAACTAAGGAAAAATGTCATATGAAATTAGTTTGTGTAGGAGAAGACGAGAAAATAGTTGGTCTTCACGGAGTTGGTCTAGGAGTAGATGAAATGCTACAAGGATTTGCGGTTGCTATTAAAATGGGAGCTACAAAAGAAGATTTTGATAACACTGTAGCGATTCATCCAACTGGTGCAGAAGAATTTGTGACCATGAGATAACAAATAAGAATTGTTATTATTTAATAAGACTTTCAAATTTCTTTTGAAAGTCTTATTTGTATGGGGTATAATAGATTGTGATTAAATTACTAAAAAGGGAGGATATAAATCATGGAATTATTAACATTGGCAAGACTTCAGTTCGGTATGACAACTGTTTTCCACTTCTTCTTCGTGCCACTTTCGATTGGTATGGCCTTTGCGATTGCAATCTTAGAAACAATGTATGTTGTTAAAAAAGATAAAATTTACAAAGACATGGCGAAGTTTTGGGGAAATATTTTCCTACTAAGTTTTGCAGTAGGAGCAGTTACTGGTATTATTCAAGAATTTCAATTTGGTATGAACTGGTCTGAATATTCACGATTTATGGGAGACATCTTTGGAGCTCCACTAGCAGTAGAGGCATTATTAGCATTCTTTATGGAGTCAACATTTATTGGATTATGGATTTTTGGATGGGACAAATTTAGTAAAGGGCTACATTTAGCATTTATCTGGT
Source organism: Vagococcus fluvialis (assembly GCF_003337315.1). Lineage (GTDB taxonomy): Bacteria > Bacillota > Bacilli > Lactobacillales > Vagococcaceae > Vagococcus > Vagococcus fluvialis. The sequence continues at coordinate 7,869 of NZ_QPJV01000002.1, forward strand.
TAGTATCAATCGGAACAATGTTATCCGCTTTATGGATTTTATCAGCCAACGCATTTATGCAAAACCCAGTAGCATTCAATATTAATGAAGCTTCAGGGAGAGCCGAATTAACAAGTTTCTTTGGTTTATTGCAAAACCATCAATTATGGTTACAATTACCTCACGTACTGTTTGGTGCGATTTTAACAGGTGGATTTGTAATTGCAGGTTGTTCAGCTTGGAAACTATTAAGAAAAGAAGATACAAAATTCTTCAAAAAATCAATGCAATTTGGTTTAATCATTGGACTAATTGGTTCAGTATTAACTATGGGTGCAGGACATGCTCAAATGGTAGCTGTTGCTGAGGATCACCCAATGAAGTTTGCTGCAATGGAAGGTATCTATGATGATACTGAAGGGGACAAAGCGCCTTGGACAATCGTTGCAGGAATCGACACGAAAAACAAAGACGTTAAATGGCATGTTTCTGTACCTATGATGTTAAGTATTTTAGGTGGAGAAGATAGCTATAAAGGTATGAACTCAGTTAATGAGGACTTACATAAAGAACATGACGCACAATTTGGTGCTGACATGGACTACTACTTACCAGTTAAAACATTATTCTGGTCTTTCCGTTTCATGGCAGGATTTGGAACATTAATGGCTTTAATGGCAGTTGTAGGATTATGGTTATTACGTAAGGATAAATTACAAAATATGAAATGGTTGCTTTGGGTTTTTACAGCAGGAATTGCTTTCCCATTCATTTCAAACTCAACAGGTTGGATTATTACAGAGATGGGACGTGCGCCTTGGACAGTTTATGGACTATTCACAATCGCAGATAGCGTGTCACCTGGTGTAACATCAGGCTCTCTATTATTTAGTAATATTGTTTACTTCTGTTTATTCCTATTCTTAGGAATGGTGATGATTGTTTACTCAAAACGTTACTTAAGAAAAGGACCTTACTATGTGAGTCCTTCTGAAGCACGTAAAGAAGCAATCGATCCTTTTGCAAAGGAGGCCTTCTAAAATGAGTACTTTACAACTTTTATGGTTCTTAATCATTGGTGTACTTTTCACAGGCTTCTTCTTCTTAGAAGGATTTGACTTTGGTGTTGGTATGGCTATGAAGACCTTAGCACGTAACAAACGCGAACGTGACCAAGTCATTAATACAATCGGGCCTATCTGGGAAACAAACCAAGTGTGGTTAATTACTGCTGGGGGAGCAATGTTTGCTTCATTCCCAGAATGGTACGCATCATTATTTAGTGGTTTTTATAATATTTTATTACTTGTTTTAGTTGGTTTGATTATCCGCGGAGTATCATTCAAATTTAGATCAAGTTCTGACAACGCTCGTGAACGTAACCTTTGGGAGTGGACACTGTGTATTGGTAGTTTCTTAACAGCCTTCTTCTTAGGAATGATGTTTGTTGACTTAGTGCGCGGTATGCCACTAGATGCTACTAAAAACGTTATGAACCCAACATTTACAGATTATGTTAATATCTACTCTATCGTAGGTGGAGTTGCTGTTACATTAATCTCTTACTTACATGGTTTAAACTACTTACGTCTTAAAACAGACGGAAAAATTAGAGAACGTGCTAACGCACAAGCGAAAAAACTTTACCCAGTATTATTTGTTGGATTAGTTGCTTTTGCAGTTCTTTCATTCTTAGAAACTGATTTCTTTAAAGAAAGAATGGTTTCTTCATTAATTATCTTAGTAGCGATTGTTTTATTTGCTGTTATGGCAGCTTATGGAACTTACAAAGATAAAGAAGGCTTCTCATTTATCTCAACTGGTTTAATCTTTGTAGGACTTGTAGCTTTCCTATTTAATGGATTATTCCCACGAGTAATGATTGCTCAAGATTCAGCATTCCATTTATTAATTGAAAATGCATCAAGCACACCGTATACACTTAAAGTAATGACAATCGTTACTGTTTGTCTATTACCAATTGTTTTAATCTACGTAGGTTGGACTTACAAACAATTTAATAAACGTGTATCAATTGATGTTTTAGACAATTACTAAATCATAAAGGAGATGTACCTAGTTTGATTGATAAGAATTTATTTCGAATTGAAAAAATTAGGCCAGTCTTAATAGGGCTTGCAGGACTAGGTGTCCTGCAAGCCTTATTGATTATTGGCCAAGCTTATTTTTTGTCATATGCCATCAGTGAACTCTGGGGCGGTGAACCACTACCTGCACAGTACACTCGCATGGGTGCTTTTTTTATTTGTTTTTTATTAAGACAAGTTTTAATCTTTTTTAGAGATCGTTATCTAGATACTTTTGCATATGAGCAGTCTCAAATTGTTAGAAAGCAGTTACTAGATAAAGTCTTTCGCCTGGGACCAAACTTTGTTCAAAAAGAAGGAACAGGAAATATGGTGACAATGGCTATTGAAGGTGTTTCTCAAATTGAGAATTATTTAACTTTAATTTTACCTAAAATCACAAATATGATGATTGTTCCATGGGTTATTTTTTTATTTGTTTTAACGCAAGATATTCGTTCAGGAATTATTTTGTTACTTGTTTTTCCTATTATTATTATTTTTATGGTGATTTTAGGATATGCCGCTAAAGCCAAAGCTGACCGTCAGTATGAAGGCTATCAATTGTTAAGTAACCACTTTTTAGATTCTTTAAGAGGACTTCAAACACTAAGTTTTTTAGGTTTGAGTAAAAAATACGAAAAAAATGTGTACGGCATCAGTGAAGATTATCGAAAAGCCACGATGAGTACCTTAAAAATAGCGATTCTTTCAACTTTTGCCCTTGATTTCTTTACCACTCTTTCAGTAGCGATTGTTGCTGTCTTTTTAGGGTTTAAATTAATGAATGGTCAAATGTTGCTTTTCCCAGCTTTAACAACTCTAGTTTTAGCACCTGATTTCTTCTTACCTTTAAGAGATTTCTCAAGTGACTACCACGCAACTTTAGATGGTGGTAATACCTTAAAATCTATTTTTGCTATATTAGACAAAAAAGAATTTTCTGAGAGTAAACCAGTTGTTTTAAATACATGGAGTAACGATGATAAGTTAGAACTTAAGAGTGTATCTCTAGCTTATAATGAGGAGCAAAGTGAAGATACTTTAAAACAAATTGATTTTTCTTGGCAAGGATATGGAAAAATTGGTGTGGTTGGTTTATCTGGATCAGGAAAATCAACTTTAGTTAAGCTATTAGGTGGATTCTTAGAAGCTAAGGAAGAAAATATTTTTATCAATGAAGAGAGTTTCAGTCATTTAAGAATGGATAGTTGGCAAGATCAACTTCTATATGTACCTCAAGACCCGTATATCTTCCATGCGTCATTAAAAGAAAACATTAGTTTTTATCAACCAGATGCTGATGAAGAGAGCATTCATAAAGCAGTCCAAAAAGCTGGTCTTTTAGAAGTAGTCAGTGAGTTACCAGAAGGATTAGATACGATTATTGGTGACGGGGGACATAGTTTAAGTGGTGGTCAATTACAACGTGTTGCTATTGCTCGCGCCTTTTTAGACAATAACCGTCAGATTTTATTATTTGATGAACCAACTGCTCACTTAGATGTGGAAACTGAAAGTGAGTTAAAAGCAACAATGTTACCACTTTTTGAAAATCACTTAGTGTTCTTTGCTACTCACCGCTTGCACTGGATGAAAGAGATGGATTACATTATTGTGATGGAAAATGGCTCGATTGTGGAGCAAGGAACTTATACAGAATTACGCGAAAAAAATGGGGCTTACAATCGATTTGTAGAGCAACTGAAAGGGGAGTAATATGAAAAAGAATTATGTATTACTTTCAAAAGAAGATCAATGGGTACGTCCCTTTTTCAAAAAATACAAATGGCTTTTAGCTTTAGTCTTATTTTTAGGGTTTTTAACTTTCTTTGCGGCTTCTGCCTTAATGTTTACCTCAGGGCTTTTAATTAGTAAATCAGCAGCCAAACCAGAAAATATTTTAATGGTTTATGTACCAATCGTTTTAACACGTGGATTTGGTATCGCGCGTCCTAGTTTACGCTACGCAGAAAGACTAGGGAGTCACAACTGGGTACTCAAAATGACTTCTGATATTCGCTTGAAATTATATCAAGCAATGGAGTCTCGTGCTGAAAAATCAAAAGAAGATTATCAAACAGGTAGTTTATTAGGGATTTTAGCAGAAGATGTCGATCATATTCAGAATCTATATTTAAGAACGATTTTTCCAGCAATTGTTGCTATTCTTATTTATATGTTTATTGTCATTGCTTTAGGTATTTTCTCAATTCCTTTAGCACTAGCAATGCTACTCTTGATTGGTGTGATTTTAATTGTTTTACCTTTAACTTCTGTTTTAGTTAATAATGCCAGAGTTTATCGCCAAAAAGCCAAACGCCATGTTCTTTATAATGATTTAACAGATGCAGTACTTGGTGTTGGTGATTGGCAATATAGTGGGCGTTATCAAGAATTTTTAAATGGTTATGATGAAGCAGAGGCTGAAGTTCGTATAGAAGATAAAGCAATGAACGCTTACTCAAGAAGAGATGGATTAATTAAACAAGTTTTCTTTGGTGTCATTGTCTTAGTTTTAATTCTTTGGTCAGGCTCTTACTTTGGAGAAATTGGGACACAAGATGCTCGTAACTGGATTGCGGCTTTTGTCTTAGCGTTTTTTCCATTAATCGATGCTTTTGCACCTGTGACAGATTCGTTAAAAGAATTACCACTGTATGAAGACACTGTTCAAAGGCTATCAAGTTTACCTGATGCGAATGAGAATAACTCATTAGCAGAGTCAGTAGTGACGTTTAAAAATAGTCAAATCGAATTTAAACACATTGATTTTAGATATAATGCTGAGCAAAAGTATTTATTTAAAGACTTAGATTTAGTGATTCCAGAAGGCGAAGTATTGGCTGTACTAGGTAAAAGTGGTATCGGGAAAACCACACTTTCTAAATTATTAAGAGGTGACTTAGAACCAACAGCTGGTGACATATTAGTTGGTGGTGTTTCTAGTGTGAAACTTGGCAGACAAAAATCTGATATCATCGGCGTTCTAAATCAACAACCACATATTTTTAATACGACTATTCGTAATAATATTCGCTTAGGAAATATTAATGCAACTGATGAAGAAGTAGAAGCAGCAGCTATTCAAGCTGGACTTACTCCTGTAATTGAGAAACTACCAAAAGGATTAGAGACCATTGTTGAAGAGAGTGGTAAGAGGTTCTCAGGAGGCGAGCAGCAACGAATTGCCTTAGCCCGTATTTTACTTCAAGATGCACCGATTATTATTATTGATGAGCCGACAATTGGACTTGATCCACTAACTGAAAAGCAGCTACTTTCAACTGTTTTTGAAGTGTTAAAAGGTAAAACTGTGCTTTGGATTACTCACCATTTAGTTGGAACTCATTACGCAGACCGAATTATTTTTATCGAGGATGCTAAAATTAGTATGGAAGGGACACTTAAAGAGTTGCTAGCCACAAGTACTCGGTTTAAAGAATTGTATCAATTAGATTTATATGAATAGAAAGTTGGAAAGATAGTTTGTTTCCAAAAAGAGAGAATAACTAATCGTTCAAAATAAACCGGGTTTTTTGTTTCTTTTTCTTTGACTACATTTTGATACTATGTTTAAAATATCTTTACAGTAACTGTTTAAAAGGTTAATATTAATATGATTAGTTGAATTAGTGGTTAATTATGACACACTGAAATGTTAGAGTTTGAAAGGGGGCAAAGTTTATGTTTGGAAAACCATTAAACATAGACATTCAAATATATCAAGAAGAAATAAAAAAACCAGAGAATACAAGTTTAGTCCTTGTACCATTAAAAAATAAAAGTTCAGTAGTCCATCAATTAGTTTTTAAAGTTGAGGAACTAAGGATTGGTATTTCACCGAAACAAATAGATGATATTAGTCAAGTCGTTTTTAAAGAGTGGCAAACAATTTTTCCGTTGTATCCTGTTGAAAGAGCGTTTGCTAATATTCTATTAGAACAAACGCTAGAGATATATGTAACGTTTAATGCTGCTAATATTTTCTCTAGTACGCAAACAAGAAATATTAAAAAAACTATTTCTGAAATTTTAGAAAAAGAAATCAAACGTTCGTTAGAGAAATCTAAGGAGAAAAACATGAAATCTGATATATCGATAAAAAAACATGAATCTCCATTGTTTGAACAAGAAATTCATAAGAATGGTAAGCAAGATATTGAGCTAAGAGACCAATTTCATCATTTAAGAAAAGAGAATAGTGACTTGCAGACAGCACTATATCAAAGTAAAAGTGAGGAGTTAACTCAAAAAGAAAATATTAATGAACTGCGCTTTGAGTTAGAGCGTCAACACCGTTCATTAGCAGAGATGAAAGAAAATGATTATTCAGAGCAAACATTAGCTTATCAGAAAATTCAAGAAGCATTAGAAGAGACTAATAGTAAATTACGACAACATCAACAAGAGTTATTGGAAAAGCAACGCAAAATACAGCATTTACAAAGTGTTGTGACTGAAAATGAACGGTATGTGGCAAGTTTGCAATCTGATTATGATCAATTAAGAGAATCAAGTAATTTTTAATTAGAAAAAATACTTGAAGAAAATGATCGATTAAATTCTGAATTAATTGATTATAAAAATAAAGAATTAGAACATAAAGAATCTATTCAATTAGTTAAAGCAGAAATGCGTCAAATCATGTTAGAAACTGAAAATACTCAGGAACAATTAAAACAAAAATTACAACGAGTTCAACGTGAAAATGAAGAATTACGTATAATCATTAATGAAAATCAAAAATTTGAAGAGAAAACACATGAAGAATTAATTCAAACAACACGTGAGTTAGCAAAAGTAAATGATTTACTGAGACATTTACAAAAAGAAAAAGAATTACTGAACAAAGAGTGGGAAACTAAATACGGTCTTATTTCAATTGAAAAAGAAGAAATAACAGCTGCTTTCAAAGCTAGTAATGAACTAGAAAATACTAGAAGTAAAGAAATAATTGATCTTAAAAATCATTTAATGACATTGGAACAACGATTAAGACAAGCTGAGTTAGATAAAAAGCAAAATGAAACAGAATGGAAAACACGCTTATTAATTGAAGAACGTGAAAAAGAACAAATTATTGAACAGATTAACCAAGATAAAGAAGAGTTTATCTATAAAAAAGAACAAGAAATTCAAAGATTATCTGAGCGTTTAGAGCAACAAAAACAATTAGTTGATAAATTAATGGCTACTCAATCCAACACTCAAGCAGGCTGGAAAGATAACACAACAACATTAGAAAATAACTATCAATTAGCTAAAGAAAACTCAACTGAATTAGAAGCAGAAATTGCTAGATTATTAGGTGTGAATCAAGATTTACAAAGAAAATTAGCTAAATATGAAGCAGAAGAAATCGAATTAGATTTTACTGAGTTGCCGATTATTCCAGAGATTCCTGAAATGGACTTAGAATCTTTAGATCAAGCTATTGAACAAGAATTAGCAGAACCTATTGTAGAGAAAATCGTTACTGAAGAAATTGCTGATGAAGAGTATTATGATTATGAATTAGACGACGAAGACTACGGCTATATTTACGAATATGATGACGAAGATTATGATTACGATTATCATGAAGTGGATGATTTAGTAAGTTATAACCCAGAAAGCGTAGAAGAAGATGTAAATGAATTATTAGATAACAAAGATGATGAAGGAAAAGCTAAAATCACTAAACGAGATTTTGCCGTGTACGAATTATACTTAGATAATCTAGAAAAATTAGTTGACCAGGCTGATGGAGAAGATTTCAAAGCTTTTGTTGAACCAAAAATGAAGAAATTCAAACAATTCAAAAAAGAATTTGAAGAAGATGTTAAATCACCAACATTATTCTCTCGCAAATATAAATTATCTACAGGTTTAGAAAATCAAATGAAAGCTTACGTCTTAATGAGCCGTCATTTAAGTGTCTTACTTGATGTTGAAGTATCAGAAGACAATGATTATGGTTACGACTATAGTTATGACTACGAATACGACTATGAGTATGACGAAGACTAAATAGAAAAGAAGGATATTAAATTATCCTTCTTTTTTAGTTTAATTTGGATTATCACTTATCTATGAAAAAAAAGAACGCTTAGCATTTAAGCTAAAGTGTTCTTTTTCTCTGATTGTTCAATGGCAAATTTAATTAATAATGGTGAGAATAAAGTTGTTAAAATAACAGCTACAACAATAGCAGAGTAGTGACCAGCACTTACAAGACCTAAGTTTTCTCCCATTTTAACAATAATTAAGGCCATTTCCCCACGTGATACCATACCAGCACCAACAATTAAGGATTGGTCACGGTCTAAATGGGTTAATCTCCCACCCAAGTAACCACCAATTAATTTTGTTAAAGTAGCTAAAACAGTGAAGACAATAATTAAAACAGCATACTCTTTAAAGGCTGAAAGCTCAATATCTAAACCGATTGAAACAAAGAAAACTGGAATAAATAACGAGTAACCAATAACTGATGTGTTATGCTCAATGTTGTGTTTCACTTCATGTTTAGATAATAATAAACCAATGAAGAAAGCGCCAATAACATCACTCATACCAACTTTTTGAGCAATAATCGCAAAAGCAAAACATAAAACTAAACCTAACGCAGTTTCGATTTCAACAGCAACTAATTTTTTAGTTAGACTAATAAGTGGTTTTAAAATAAATTTGGCAAATAGGAAAAGTCCTAAGAAGAATAAAATTTTAGTTCCTAATAAGTCCCATAATAGACCAACACCACCTACAGAAGCACCACTATCCATATTTAGAAAAGCACTGAATAAGCTTACAATTAAAACAACAGCAATATCATCAACAACAGCAGCTCCTAATGTAACAGACCCTTCAGCTGTATCAAGTCGCTTGTATTCTTTTAATACTTGTACAGAAATACTTACTGATGTTGCACTGAATATTACTCCGATAAAGATAGCTTCTTTCCAAGTAATATCAAATAAATGAGCTGCTCCACTTAAGAAAATCATTGGTAGTAAAATCCCGAATAAAGCCACCATGACAGAAGGTTTTAGATATTTTTTAAGTTTATCTAAATCACTTTCAAGACCGGCCAAGAACATAAGCAAGATAACACCAATCTCAGCAAAAATAGAAATCATTTCAGTATGTAACACAAGACCTAAAAGGGCAGGACCTAAAACGACACCTGTTAATAATTCTCCGATAACAGCAGGAATACCGATTCTATGACATAAGTGTCCTGCTAATTTTGTTCCAATAATGATTAATATCAATGATAATAATAATTCCATTAACATAAAATTACTTCACTCTCCTTAAATTTTTCGCAAAAAAAGACGCACGCTAAAAGGGCCTCTTCCCACCCTGAAAGAGATCACCTTGAAGCCTACGCCCAACCTTGTACGATTTAATATATATTTATTGTGCCATATTTAAATAGCTTTTTCAACTTTTTTATTGTGAAACAGGTGTGTTAAACACTTCGCCTAACGCTTCAATACGTTCTTGCCACTCGTTAACTGTTAAGTTATTTTCAGTAATGTAGCGGTTGCGTTCGTGGACACGACATTCATGAGAGCAGCCACGCACAAATTTAGCTTCATTTTCTTCTGAACATAAAATTTGACGGTTACATTCTGGATTAGCACAGTTAACATAACGTTCAGATGGTGTGCCATCAAACCAATCTTTTCCAACAACAACAGGATTAACATGGTTAATTGGTACACTAATACGCTCGTCAAAAACATACATAGCGCCATCCCATAATTCACCTTGAACTTCTGGATCACGGCCATAAGTAGCAATACCACCGTGTAATTGTCCCACATCTTTAAAGCCTTCACGAACTAACCAACCAGAGAATTTCTCACAGCGAATACCACCAGTACAGTAAGTGACAACGCGTTTATCCATAAATTGTTCTTTATTATCACGAATCCATTGAGGTAATTCTCTAAATGAACGGATATCAGGACGAACAGCACCTCTAAAATGACCTAAATCATATTCATAGTCATTACGAGCGTCAATGACAACAGTGTCTTCGTCTAAAATAGCTTCTTTAAATTCTTTTGGAGATAAATATTCACCTGTTAACTCAAGTGGGTTAATATCGTCTTCTAAAGATAAAGAAACTAACTCAGGACGTGGACGAACGAACATTTTTTTGAATGCTTGTTTTTCTGCTGGATCAATTTTGAAAAAGATATCTTTAAATCTTTCGTCAGCACGCATGTGAGCAATGTATTTTTCAGTGTCTTCTGTTAAACCAGAAAGTGTTCCGTTGATTCCTTCATTTGCAACTAAGATACGACCCTTTAAGTTAATTGATTTACAAAAAGCTAAATGCTCACGAGCAAAGCCTTCTGGATCTTCTAAAGGAACATAAAAATAATATAATAAAACTTGATATTTTGACACAGTCTTTTTCCTCCTACTAGTTTGTACCAAACTATTATAGTTTAGAGTATGATGAAATAGCAACTTTAGTGCTTAATTCACAAGGATAACAATCGTTTAGTTACAAAGAAGAGTTGACCTTATGTTAAAATAAAGTTATCTTACTTAGAGAGTCTGTCAATGAGTGAACAAAGGAGCCAACTGAATGAAGATTTGGGACGAATTAAGAAAGCAATGGCGATTTATGGACGGGGTAGTGATTATCTGTTTAATACTATTATCCTTTACTCCTTTAATTGTTTTTGGAATCGATCAAAAAAATCAATCACCAGAAAATGGGTTGATTGCCATTATTAAAATAGACGGAAAAGAAGTCGATCGTTTTGAGATAAATGAAAAAACGAAACATTTTGAAAAAACGTATTATCCAGGAAAAGATAAATATAATATTATCGAAATGGAAGCAGGGCGTATTCGTGTGAAAGAAGACAATAGCCCAGACCAAATTGCTGTTAGAACAGGCTGGATATCAAGAGCAGGACAGACAAGTATCTGTTTACCTCATAAGTTAGTAGTAGAATTAGTATCCGCAAATCCAGCAGATGACGATGATGATGACATGATTATTTCTTATTAAAAGGAGGAAAAAAGATGATAAAAAAAGTAACTGATAAAAAAGATATTGAAAAAGTTCATGAATTAGGTAGTTATGCTTTTAATATGGAGCATACAGAAGAACAAAAACAAGCTTATATTGAAAAAAATAAGTTTATTGATAACTATGTAGATGAGGTTGATGGAGAAGTTTTAAGCCAGATTGTTAGTTATCCATTTGAAGTGACCATTAAAGGTCAAGTCATGAAAATGTCAGGGATTGGAGATGTTGCTTCTTATCCTGAAACTCGTGGCTCAGGAGGCATTAGAAATATTTTTAGTACTATCTTTAAAGACTTACATGAAAATGGTACAGAGCTATCATATTTAGCGCCATTCTCACAACCTTTTTATCGTAAATTTGGTTATGAAACAGTTTTTGATTCAGAAGAAATTAGAATTCCTAAAGCCGTAATTACGCAAATCAAACCTGAAAAAAAAGGAAAAATAAAACGTGTTAAATGGGAAGATGAAGACACAAAAGTAATTTTAAAAGAAATCTACCGAGATACTTTAGAAAAAGTTCATGGTTCAGTTATTCGTGAAGACTATTGGTGGCACTATACAATGATTAAAAAACAAAAACGTGTTGCCATTTGTTATGATGATAACAACATGCCACAAGGTTATTTAATTTATGGTCTGGTAGGAGCAAGAGAATTCCAGATTTTTGAAATGGCTTATTGCAACAGTTTTGCATTAAGAAAACTAATGTCTTTTGTGTCATCACATAGTGGGAGTTTTAATGAATTTGTTTCGACAAACTTACCAGATAAAGCAGTGTTAGAGTTATTCACTGAAATTTCAGGTATTACAAGAAAAACATACAGCTACATGATGGTAAAAATCGTCAACTTTAAACAATTTATTGAAAAATATCCTTTCAAGGAAGTTGAAAAAGAAGCTGATTTTTATGTAGAGATTCAGGACGACAGTTGCGAGTGGAATAATGGGATTTTCCATTTAGTTATAAAAAATGGTAACGCAACTTGTGAGAAAGTAACAGAAGCTAAAAAAATAGATTACAGTGGAAGTATTCAACATTTTACTCAAGTCTTTATGGGCAGATTGACACTAGAAAAAGCTGTTTGGTTAGAGCTAATTGACGAAAAAACTGAGGGTAGCAACTTATCAGAATTAATTGATTCAGTGACACCAAGAATGTATGATTATTTTTAAATAAAAAAAGAACTGATGATATAAGTGGAATGTAGTGAACCCTAAAAGTTAGACTTTTTTGGTCCAACTTTTGGGGTGCGCTACAGAAGCTTAAATCATCAGTTCTTTTTTCTTTGAACATGTTTTAATTTTTTTGAACAAATTCTAGAAATGTCTATCTCTATTTTTTTATGTTTTAAAAGATGATACATTGAATTTAGGAAATAAACGTTTAGTTCCAAATTGAAAGCGTATAACTCATGAGTAGCTCAAAATTATTTAAAGAAGTACCAAAGAATAACTGTGGATAATAATCTTGGTATGAATAGGCAGAATTAGTATCGCTAGAAATAGTTAAAGTTGATTCTTTTGCTAAGCTAGAGCTACTATTTCCAACAAAACTAATAACATCTAGCTTATTTGCGTGTGCTTGTTTGACAAGCTCCAATAGTCGTTTTGTTTCACCTGAGTTAGAAATAGCAATAATTAGAGTATTCTCTTTTTGGTTAGATCTAATTAATTGAAGGTGACTGGAAGTTGTAGCTCGAAAATGATGTAAATTAAGATAATCTGACATGTAGTCTGCGATATGGCTAGACATGCCTGAACTTAGAATCATAATATGATTATCTTTATTTTTCTTCATTAATCTAGAAAATTCATCACCATAATCTTTAATAACATCACTTCTTTGATGAAGGGAAAAAGTTAAGTTAGTTGCACCAACCATATAGTAAAGTAATTCACTATATCCAGAGAACCCCATTTTTTGACACATACTGACAATTGATGAGGGTGAAGAAAATTATCTTTAGCAACTTTTCTAATATTTAAATTTTTATCATTTCGATGTTCTTTAATGTAGGTTAGAATTGCTATTTCATTTTGATTTAATTGAAATTTTTCACCTAAAGCTTGAATATCCAAAGATTATCATCCATTCATATTTTATTTATAAGGAGATTTTATCATGAAAAAGGAATTTATTGTTGATCCATGGGCAAAAATGAAAACAAGAAACAATTTAGTAGGAGATGAAGTGATTTCGGCCCTTCAAAAAAGTATTCGTCGAGGACATGAAAAAGATGCTTGCGAGTTTGCTTATGAGATGTATATTACTTCTCCTCAATTTGAAGAGAAATTATGGCGTCGTTTGTTAGCAATAGCTGTTGAGGATATCGGTATGGGATGTGTTGAAGCCCCAATATTGATTAATTCACTAAATCAAATGCGCCAGAGTTTCCAATACAATGAATCAGATAGAGCGATGTTTTTCATTCATGCTATTCGCTATCTATGTTCATTAGAAAAAGACCGTTCATCAGATTTATTGAAAAATATTATTATAAAAAGCTTTGCTATGGGATATGTTCCAGAAATTCCTGATATTGCTTTAGACAAACATACAACTCGTGGACAAGAGATGGGCAGAGGATCAGAACATTTTTTAAATGAAGCAAGTAAAGTGATACCACAAGCAAACATAAAAAACGATTTTAAAGAGCAGTATGCAGAAATTTTGAAGACATATGATCCAAACAATGTAGTTGACTCAGCTTTTGATTTTAATTCATGGCAAGTATAGGGGGCGCTTCAAATGGGGAATGAATCAAAATCTAATTTAATAGAACGTTTAAACAACTGGCTAAGCCCAATAGCAACTAAAATTGGAAATCAACGTCATTTAAAATCAATTTCAACAGGGATGTTCTTAGGTTTGCCATTCATGGTAGTAGGGGCTTTTTTCTTAATTTTAGCTAACCCACCAATTAATATTGATACCTATAATCCAAATACAGCAAATTTTATTATGAAATTTTTAGCAAGCTGGAAGGATTGGGCAGTTGCTAATTATGATGCTATTACAACACCATACACTTTGACTTTTGGAATTATAGGTTTAATTTCAGCTTTTGGTATCTCATATTCTTTATCTAAAGAATATGATTTAGATGCTGCTACAAACGGTTTAATGACAGTGGTAACATTTTTACTAGTTTGTACAAAAGTGGAAGAGGGGAAAATTAAGTTAGATTATTTAGGATCAAACGGTTTATTTGTAGCTATTATTTTAGGATTATTAGTAGTTGAGGTATCTCGATTATTTGAAACTAAAAATATTAAACTAAAAATGCCTGATTCTGTACCTCCAATGGTTTCAACTTTTATTAATTCACTGTTACCATTATTGGCTAATATAATTATTTTTTATGGAATTAATTTAATCTTTATCTCTGCATTTAATAATAATTTTCCAGGAGTCATTATGGATATTTTAACACCAGGGTTAAATATTGCAGGTAGTTTAGGTGGAATGATCCTTATTGTCACAATTGGACAGGTTTTATGGTTATTTGGGATTAACGGAACATCAATTATTTTCCCTATCTTATTTACTTTAGGAATTTCTCAAACAGGAATGAACGCAGAGCAATTTGCTAATGGAGAACAAATGACACATTTAATGAACTTACAAATGTTTAGAATTTCAGTTTTAGGTGGAGCTGGAAATACATTAGGTCTAGTTTTACTTATGATGTATAGTAAAGTTCCTCAGTTCAAAATGATTGGCCGATTATCTTTTATTCCAGGAATCTGCTCAATTAATGAACCTGTTATTTTTGGTTTACCAATTGTTTTTAATCCAATTTTAGGTATCCCATTTGTTATTACACCAATAGTTTCATTAGTATTAACTTATTTTGCAGAAAAATTTAGTATTATTACAAATGGTTATATTGTAGATCCATCATTTACACCATTCTTTATTCAATCTTATTTATCTAGTATGGACTGGAAAAATGTTATCTTTACATTATTTTTAGTCGTAGTAAGTGTAGTTATATATTATCCATTCTTTAAAGTATTTGAAAAAACACAATTAGAAACAGTTTAATTGATATGAAAACCTACTTAAACAGCTAAGTAGGTTTTTTATTTTTATTTTTATGAATATCTTTATTGTTTTATTCATGAATATACTATATATTATATTCATGAAAAGGTGTGAAGGAGAAAAAGTTATGGCTAGAGGTTTTTCTGAAGAAGATATGATTAAAATCAAAAAAGATTTACAAGTAGCATGTGAGGAAAGTTGGCGAGTGAGAGGTTACAAGCAAACTAATATTCCTTTGCTTACTAAAACAGTAGGTATTTCATCAGGCGCTTTTTATCTTGTATACAAGCAAAAAGAAGATTTGTTTATTGATGTTTTAGAAAATGTTCAGAACAAGTTGTTAGATACGTGGTCACATTTTTTAGACGAATCAGATGAAAAAATTGAAGGGTTTAAAAAAGGTTTACAGTGGTTGTTTAAAGAATATAAAACCTATCCGGCTCTCTATGATTTAAATAGCTCTGAATATGATTTATTTTTAGCAAAACTACCTGAAGAGCAAGTGGAAGAACTACGAACAAATAGTTCAGAGATTTTTATAACAGTTATCAAACGCTCAAAATTAACTTTGTTATTACCAGAAGATGAAGTTATGAATATCATCCACTCGATTTTATTTTTATCACTGGTAGACCGAGATGCCTTACATGGAACAGAAAAAACCTTTAACTTTTTATTAGATAACACATTGACCCAATTATTTAAGGAGGAGAATAAATGATAAAAGAAGTGAATCAAAAAATAAACAAGATTAACAAAAAAATAGGCTTAAACATGGAGATACCTCTACCAAGTCGAAGAACTTTAGAGATAAATGAAAAAGTAAATATTGCCACATCAGTTACTTGCTTATCCATAGGGATGTTAACAACTTCAAAATGGTTAATCGGAATTGGCATTTTAAGTGGTATAAGCGCAACTTTTACACATGTGGAAAAGAAAAAGTTATAAATAAAGCGTTCAGCTTTGAGAGATAAGAAAAAGGTTATGGAGAAAAATATGTTCGCCACAACCTTTTTGTTGATGATATTTTGAAACTAAACACTTTTTCCATAACCTTGTTAATAATTAATAAATGTTAATTTGTTAGTAAACTCTGTGGATAACATCATTTGCTTGAAGGATTCAAATTCAGCTTCATATCCTTTGAGTAATTTTCTAACTCTTAAAGGATTGAAGCTAGTCATTAAATGATTGCTAAGCATAAACTCTCGAGTCAATTGCCATTCGTAAAAATAACCAAAAGGCTTTGCAGTATAGATAGTACCATTGATTAATGTATCAGGAAATTGACGGTGGGTGTGACCAAAAACAATTTGCTTAACATGGTCATACCCATCAATTAAGTCACCAAATGCATCTGAACCTAAAAAGGCATTTATTTGATTCCATCGTTCATATTCACCTGTATGGTAATGAACAAATTCTCTTTTAGGAACAAAGTGCGTGGCAATAATGACTTCTTTATTTTCTTTTTTCAGCTCATCTAATAGTCTCTTTAGTTCAATTAGAATAATCCCCATAATCTCTGGATCAGTTGCCCCACGCTCAATTAGACGGTCATACCAAAATAGATTTTTAGCAGCAACTATTTTTTTATGATCCTCCTCAATAGCAAAACTATAGTCATACCACCCATTCACACCAATTAATACTAATTTTTCTGTTAATGGATAAGTTTTTAAGTTTAAAAATCGCTCATCTAGAAATTCTTCCATCAGTCTAGGTTCTTTAATGTCAGCCAGCTCATGATTACCAAAGTTAAAGGTCATAGGAATATTAGCTGTTTCAATTTGATTAACAGTTTCAATAACTTTTTTTGTCGTATTGGCAGTATCTCCTGCAATATGTAAGTGAGTTACTTTATTATTTTTTAAAACGTTAATTAGTTGATTTATTTCAGGTTCAGCTAACTTATTAATATCTACGTGTAAGTCACTTATAATGGCTAATTTCCCCATAATATCACCTCTATTGTAAAGTATAACGAAAGACAGTTAGGTTTACTAGAAAGACGCAAAAAAAGAGATGAGTCAAAAGGCTCACCTCTAAAAAGGAGTTGTTTTTATCTACTTTGGAGGAGTAAATAAAATGAAAAAGTTTGTTAGGGTTGTTTTGTTGGTATACATATATAATAGATTCTAAATGTGACGGAATTATGTTTAAATTATTCTTTTTTAAGAAATTTTTTTAAAAGATTTATTAAGAGAAGTAAATATGACGAAAATGTAAGTTAGATAGATTTTGGCTGTAAGTTCTTCTTGCTAAACTAAGGATAATAAATTAAAGAGGTGCATAAACTATGAAAAAAATAATAAGTGTTCTACTGTTAGTCGGAGTGGCCTTTATTGGTTTTAAAGGCTATGAATATTATAATGATACATATAAAGCAACTATGGCATATGCTATTGTCCCAGATGAAATACCTGAGAAAAAGGAAGCAGTAGATGATGCAGGTAAGAAAATTACTAATAGTGATGGTTCGATGAATTATACTTACGATTATAATTTCAACTTTGTCAAAGAGAATGGTGAATCTCAAGTTCAAGGGTTTGGTTTAACAGGTAGTGATCCAGTTCCTTACGAACCAGGTTCTTACGTGAGAGCTGAAATTTCAAATAAACGCGTGGTTAAGGGACCTTACTCAGTTGCAGAAAGTGATGTTCCAAAAGACATACTAAATAAATTAAAATAAGAGTTAAAGGGCTAGTTAATCAGCTCTTTAACTCTTATTTTTTTAGTTCAACTGACTAGCTGCTTCTTCATCTAAAATAACAGTTAGGTTAGGATGTAATTGTAAGATAGAAGCTGGCTTATTCTCAGTTATTGGCTCAGTTAACACTTCTTTTAAAATTTTAGCTTTGTTTTTGCCATTAACAATTAAAATAAGGTGCTTAACTTTCATAATACTAGCAGGTCCCATCGTAACAAAGGACATACCAACTTCCATCATATCAGGAACAAACCAAGGCTCATTTCCAGTGACGGTTACTTTGTATGTTTCTTTGTTAAACAGAGTTGTTGTGGGCATATTACCGCAAAAATGACCATCTTCTCCAAGTCCGATTAACATAGCATCTAAACCACCAACAGCTTCAATTTTTTTATCTTGCTCTTGATAGTTGGCTACAGTTAGAGGATGGATTTGCTCTTCAGGAACTGCAGCAGGTGTTAAATATAATTTTCTTAAGTCGGTAATGGTGATACCTTCTTCTTGATTAGGAACAGGAATTTCATCGAAATTATAATAATGGACATTACTATAGTTAGGCGAATTTTTAAGAGTAGCAACTAATTTTTCATAAACTTTAACTGGCGTTCTACCAGCTGTAATGGATAAGTTAACGCGCTTAGCTTGACTCATATGTCCTAGTAAAATATTTTTAGTTGTTTCACTCATAGCATCAAAATCTTTTTCAATTATTATTTTCATTAAAATCACTCCGTTTCTTTAAAGTAGATTAAGTGTACACTGTGGGAATGTTCCCGTGTCAATCTAAAGTTGGGTCGAATTAATTAAAATCCGAATGTTCGTTTTGATTAACGAATGTTAAACTTTAAAAATAAATAAACATTCGTTTTTATCAAGTTTTTAACTTGTTAAAATTAGAATTTATGGTATATTGTTCTTGAATAAACATATAAAGGGGAAGACAAAATGACTACAAACCTTACTTTGGATTTTATTAAGGGATTACCAAAAGCTGAGTTACATTTACATTTAGAAGGAACTTTAGAACCAGATTTAAAATTAAAATTAGCGCAAAAAAACAAGGTAGATATTGGTCAAACAACAATCGAGGAAGTACAAGCTTCTTACCAATTTGATTCGCTACCATCATTTTTAAATATTTACTACCCAGCTATGAATGTTTTACAGGATGAAGAAGATTTTTACGAACTTGCTATGGCTTATTTGAAAAATGCAAAAGAGCAAGGCATTAAAAGAGCCGAATTATTCTTTGACCCACAAGCTCATACAACAAGAGGAGTTTCTTTTGAAACAGTGATTAATGGTTATTACCGTGCTATTGAAGAAAGTGATACATTAGGAATTAGTGCTGATTTAATTATGTGTTTCTTACGTGATATGAGTGCTGAATCTGCTGAGGAGACACTACAACAAGCTTTACCTTACAAAGATAAATTTATTGCAGTTGGTCTAGATTCAGATGAAAAAGGGAACCCACCAAGTAAATTTGCAAAAGTCTTTGCTGAAGCTCGTGAAGCAGGACTGAAATTAACAATGCACTGTGATATTGACCAAGAAAATTCAATTGAACACATAAGACAAGTGATTGAAGATATTAAAGTTGACCGTATCGACCACGGAACAAATATTGTAGAAGATCAAAAATTAGTTGATTACGTGAATGAACATAATATTGGTTTAACAAGTTGTCCGGTGTCAAATGGTTTTGTTGTAGATGATATGAAAGGGAAAGAAATCATCGAGTTATTGGAGCAAGGAGTAAAAGTAACTGTTAACTCTGATGATCCAGCATATTTCCAAAGCTACATTTCTGATGATTTATTTGCTTTAGCAACTAAATATGACATGACGAAAGAACAAATTGTACAATTAGCTAAAAATTCATTTGAAATTTCATGGATTTCTGAAGAAGAAAAAAATAACTACTTAACAATGATTGACGAGTATGTAGCTAATAATTAGAAAAAAATTTATGACAGAAGTTACTTCTGTTACACTGTATATTTGAAAAATATGGAGCTGTGACTTATTTTGTCACAGCTCTTTTTTTACAACAAAAAAGACTAGTCCTCTGACTAGCCTTAAAAAGGAGTTGTTTTATCTACTTTGGAGGAGTAAATAAAATGAAAAAGTTTGTTAGGGTTGTTTTGTTGGTATATGTATATAGTAGAGGATAAATATGATGAAACTGTGATGAAATTAGATAGAATTAAGAACTTTTTTATAAGGAATTGTTAAGACATAGAAAAATAATCATCTAAAAGAGTAAAATAAATCTGTTGTTTTTAAAGGAGAAGGAGTAAAATAGCATATAAAAATATAATGATGGAAGATGATTAGTTATGAAACATAAAAAGAGTTCAGAAGAAGCTTTACTTGAAGAAATTAACAAGCTATTACTTCAAGAAGTAACACCTAATGAAAGAGAATTATTACTTACAACTAAATTAGGAATAGAGAAAAAAGAATACTTTCCAAAGCTAGTTTCTAATTTGCGTAGTGCTTTAACACCTTTAGCTATTAAACAAGAGCTTTCAAATGAGATGTCCGAATTTTATATGTTTCTCACGAAAGAGCAGTATATGGATAAAAAGCTTGAAGCAATAAGTGCAACCTGGGGTAATCTTTTTATTAAATAGAATAAAAAAAGAGGTTAGTCAAAAGACTAGCCTCTTAAAAAGGAGTTGTTTTATCTACTTTGGAGGAGTAAATAAAATGAAAAAGTTTGTTAGGGTTGTTTGTTGGTATACATATATAATAACCACTAATTATGCCTAAATTATGTTTAAATTGTTTTAAATTAAGAATTTTTTGATAAAGAATTGTTAAGACAGTTTTTTTAAAACGCGCTATAATTATATAAAAGGTTCTTTTTTAGGAAGGAAGAGATGCCATTGTTGAAAAATATACTTAAATTGTTACTATCTATTGTGATTACCGCTGTTGTTTTAGTGTTTGTTACAGGTATTGTACTAGAATCAATTGTGTTATCAACATCAGTTTCTTTCATTGTTTCAATAGGCGCTTTTGTTATTGTTTTACTATCTGTTGCAGTGGCTTTAATTGTGGCATTTGGTTATTCTATTAAAGAAATACTAGTCAGTTTCCGTAGAGAAGTTAATTAATTATATCTTGAATAAAAATCCGTAGAATATTTCTACGGATTTTTTTGTTTAAAAGATAATATCGGTTGACAACACATAGATGTTTATCTATATTTACTAATATAAATAGATGCCCATCTATATGTAGCTTTGTATCAAGGAGGTGACCTAGTGCCGCCCTTACAAAGATTAACAGCTCGAGTACTTGAAGTTCTTATGTCAGTTGTTGTTGCTCATCTTTTTAAAATTGACTTACCTATAGGCTTGATAATAAATATTCTTATCGTTATATTTATCCTATATTTAATAGAAAAAAGAAAGAAGTGAAGAAATGAATTATGAAGCTTATTCAACAAAATTAAAAATAATAACTGACCCAAAAAGAATGAAAATTATTGATCTACTGTCTTGTGGTGAAATGTGTGCTTGTGATATTTTAGAACACTTTGATTTTACACAACCAACTTTATCACATCACATGAAAACTTTAGAAAATGCGGGATTTGTTAATGTTAGTAAAAGAGGAAAATGGAACTATTATAGTTTGAATCAAGAGACTCTTGCAAATTTTATGAGAGATTTTAATCAATTATTTTTTAATTCAGATAATTGTATTTGTCAGGAGGAAGCAAATAATAAGAATATAGAGGAGCGTTAGATATCATGAAATTAGAACTATTCGAAGAAGCTTTATGTTGCTCAACAGGTGTATGTGGACCCTCAGTAGATGAAAATTTATTACGAATCACAGGTATTTTTGAATCCTTAAAAAAAATCAATCAAGTTGAAGCTAATCGTTATAATTTATCATCAAATCCAGCTGATTTTACTAAAAATGAAGCAGTGTTAAAAGAACTGCAAGAAAAAGGGAATGACGTTCTTCCTATTACATTAGTAAATGACACAATCGTTAAGACTGGTAGTTACCCAACAAATGAAGAAATTCAAGAGTTTACTGGCATTGTATTTGTAACTCAAAATTCACAAAATAATTCATGTTGTGGAGGTAATGGAACATGCTAAAAGATGTTGAATTATTTAATCCTTTGGAGATTGATTTAACTAAATACATGTTCTTTACTGGTAAAGGTGGAGTTGGTAAAACAACAACAGCTTGTGCTACTGCTGTAAAATTGGCTAATGAAGATAAAAAAGTTCTTTTAGTTAGTACAGACCCAGCATCAAACTTGCAAGATGTTTTTGAAACAGAATTATCTAATAAGTATAAACCGATAGAAGGAATTTCGAATCTTTCTGTTGCTAATTTTGACCCGGTAACAGCTGCAGATGAGTATATGGAATTTGTCGTTGGTCCTTATCGGGGTGTGTTATCTGATTCGGCTGTCGCTAATATGGAGGAGCAATTGTCAGGTTCTTGTACGGTTGAAATTGCAGCATTTAATGAATTTGCAAACCTTTTGACGGATAAAAAAGTTAATACCGAATTTGACTATGTGCTATTTGACACAGCGCCAACGGGACATACATTGCGTATGTTGCAATTACCAGCTGCTTGGGATAATTATTTAGACGAAAATACAACTGGAACATCTTGTTTAGGGCAGTTATCAGGTTTAGGTGACCAACAAGAAACTTATAAACAAGCTGTGGAAACATTAAGTGATGGTACAAAAACAACTTTAATATTAGTATCTCGTCCTCAAAGTGCGTCATTTATTGAAGCAAGTAGAGCGTCCCTTGAATTACAGGAATTAGACATTAACAATCAAATATTAGTTATTAACGGTGTTTTAACAAGTTATGATGATGAGGTATCAACTATTATTTATAATCAACAACATAAAGATATTAGGGAAAGACCTGAACATCTAAAACAATTTAAAACCTATCAAATTCCGTTAAGAACTTATAATGTAACAGGTTTAGATAGATTAAGTAGTTTACTTGATAAGGAACAACCTAAAGAGGTATCAAATGTGGTTATTAAAGAAGATTATCCTGAAATAACTAATTTAATTGATGAACTTGATAATAAAAACATAAAAATTGTTTTTACTATGGGAAAAGGTGGCGTTGGTAAAACAAGTATTGCTATTGAAATTGCTAATGAATTATCTCAACGAGGAAAAAAAGTTCGTCTAGCAACAACTGATCCCGCTGACCATCTACATTTATTTGCTCATAATGATAATATTTCAATCAGTCATATAGATGAAGATAAAGAATTAGAAGTTTATACCAATGAAGTACTTGAAAAGGCACGTCAAAATCTAAGTGAAGATGAAGTAGCTTATGTGGAAGAAGATTTGAAATCACCTTGTACACAAGAAATCGCAGTCTTTAGACGTTTCGCTGAAATAGTTGATTATGCTGAACAAGATATGTTGTTGTAATTGATACAGCACCAACAGGACACACACTTTTATTGTTAGAGTCATCACAAAACTATGCAAAAGAAGTTAAAAAAACATCAGGAGAAGTACCCAAATCCATTACAAAGTTACTTCCTAGGCTACAAAATCATGATGAAACAGAGGTTATTATGGTGACACTACCTGAAACGACTCCTGTCTATGAATCTATGAGATTGGATAAAGATTTAGACCGTGCAAAAATTGCTCATAACTGGTGGATTGTTAATCAAAGTATGTTTGCGACACATACAACTAATGAACTCTTAAAAAGAAGAGCGATGAATGAAGTTGAGTGGATTGATAAAGTATCAGAATTATCAAATGGTAAATTCATTGTAAAACAATGGGAAGCTGAAAAATAATTTTTTTGTCCTACACATAGACGCGTATCTATGTGTAGGACAATATAATTTGGAGGAATTACAAAATGAGTAGTGTATCAAAAAAAATGTCAATATTAGATAGGTATTTAACCCTATGGATTTTCTTAGCAATGGCTGTAGGAGTTGGAATAGGTTACTTGTTCCCAGGTGTTCCAAAAGCAATGGACAACATGTCTTATGGAACAACTAATATTCCTTTAGCAATCGGACTAATCTTAATGATGTATCCACCTTTAGCTAAAGTAAAATACAAAGAAATCGGTCGAGTATTTAAAGATTGGAAAGTGCTATTATTATCTCTATTTCAAAATTGGGTTATCGGACCTGTTTTAATGTTTGTTCTAGCAGTTGTATTCCTAAAAGATTACCCTGAATATATGGCTGGTCTCATTATGATTGGTTTAGCTCGTTGTATTGCTATGGTTATTGTATGGAGTGAATTAGCTCAGGGAGACAACGAGTACACAGCAGGACTCGTTGCTTTTAACTCGATTTTCCAAATCTTTTTCTATCCAATCTTTGCTTATATCTTCTTAACTGTATTACCTAAAGCAATTGGTTTAGAAGCACACACCCTAAATATTACAATGGGGGAAATTGCTAAAAGTGTTTTCTTTTATCTAGGCATTCCTTTTATAGCAGGATTTTTATCACATGTTATTCTGACTAAAGTTATGGGTGAGGAATGGTATGAAAAAGTATTTATTCCTAAAATTAGTCCTATTACATTAATAGCTTTATTATTTACTATCGTAACAATGTTTTCTGTTAAAGGAGATAAAATTATTGAATTACCAATGGATGCTGTTAGAATAGCAGTACCATTATTAATCTATTTTGTCTTAATGTTCTTTGTGTCATTTTTCTTATCTAAGAAAATGGGTACCAGTTATCCTGTTGCAACCTCACTTTCATTTACTGCAGCTAGTAACAACTTTGAATTAGCCATTGCAGTTGCAGTAGGAGTATTTGGAATCAATTCAGGCGAAGCATTTGCAGCCGTTATTGGTCCATTAGTTGAGGTTCCAGTATTAATTGCATTAGTAAATTTAGCATTAAAATGGAAAAATAAATATTTTACTCAAAAGGAGTTATTACCATAATGAAAAAAATTTATTTTCTGTGTACTGGAAATTCGTGTCGTAGTCAAATTGCAGATGGTTTAGCAAAGTCAATCTTAAATTCTAATGAGTGGGAAGTTAGAAGTGCCGGTATTGAAGCACATGGTATTAATCCACGGGCAGTAAAGATAATGAATGAGATAAATATTGATATTAGCCAAAATAAATCTGAAATTATTGATATAGACTATCTTAACTCTTCTGATTTAGTCATTACTTTGTGTGGAGATGCCCTAGATAATTGCCCTGTAATTCCTAAGAATGTAGAACATCAACATTGGGGATTAGAGGACCCAGCTAAAGCAACCGGTACAGAGGGAGAAATTATGGCTATGTTTAGAGAAACAAGGGAAGAAATAGAAAGAAGAATTAAATTGATATAAAAAAATATCCACTAATGTAATTCCTCGTAAAAGCTTGTTTTTAGAGAGAACTATATAAGTGGATATTTTTTAATTTGTTTCTTTCCATCTTTTTAAATTTGCAACGAATTTTTTTGTGTACATTTTCTTTAAAAAGAATTTTTGCATTTTATTCATATCTGACTCTATAAATCCTTTATATGATTTTTCATAAAAGTCTTCAAAGTTAATATCAGGGTCAGTCCAAGCGCCGTTTTGATAACATAAATGGCAAAATTCAGTTGAAGCTGTGCCGTCTGTTTCAGTTCCAAAATCTTCTTTTAACTTCATTGGTTTTCCACATGATCCACAATAAATAATTTTTTCGTTCACTAGGTATCACTCCTTGTTTTATTGATATTATAAATAAATTTTGCTTTATGGTCTAGTTAATAATCAGCCAACTTACTTGTCTTACTAATTGGATGATATAACTTGTCTTTATCTTTACTAGGAATCATAATTTCTTTAATGTATGGTCAAACAAGTTCTTTAAATCCTAATTCTGTATAAGAGGTATCATTTAGCTCAGCATAAACTTCTTTTACAATCACATTTTGTTTTGTGCTTTCATCAAAAATAACAAGTTTTTTATTTTGATCTAGGCTGTAAATTATATCATCTTTTTCAAAAAAATAGAGATGTTCATCTTTCCCAAGATAATTAAAAGAGGTTGTATCTTCTACTCCTTTTTTTGAATAAAAAGGAAGTAACAGCGTATCTTCAATATCTTTTTTAGAATAGCCTTTAATGAAACGGTTGCTGAAAGAACTGGTTTTATAAACACTTACCTCATAAGCTCTATTTTTATAAGTACTATAAGGTTTTAACTGACGGTACTCAGAGGTGTAAGTTAAAACGCCAATGAAGATAAAAGTATTTAATAGAAGGAGTATCAAAATCATCAAGCCAGATTTTTTCTGATAGTGTGATAACCAAATACTAAATAAAATAAAACAGATAAGAGCAGAAATTAAAACAATACTTGGTAACATATAATTTAACAGTTTCTCTGAGACCGCCCAATATTGGCTAGACATTTAATCAACTCTTTTCTTCTAATCTAGTGTTAATTGTTAATATTGTATCATATTAAATTAGATTTCGATTAAAAAATAGGAGCTGTGACATAAATAAGCCACAACTCCTGATTTATTACTCTTACAATTTTTTATAAATGAAACAACGCACCAATGAAGAATAAAACAACTTGAACAGCAACAACCATAGCCAAATTTTTAATCGCTAGAGGGAAAGTTTTCGTTTTGATTTGCTCTTTACTGTAAGCTTTAGTATTTTGCCAAACTTTAGGGAAAATAGCCCATAATAATAAAAGTGTAAGTGGAACAATTTTAAATACCACACTTATTGTTGCAGCCACAAAAGTTGCAATGACTAAGAGTTGAAAGAGCGTCACAGCTTTTTTCTTTCCAATATAGGAAACTAAGGTATGACGGTTATTTAAAATGTCCTCTTCTACGTCACAGGTATTATTGGCAAGCATCAAGTTAGCAATAGAAAAGGCTGCTGGTAGTGACATCATTGTCACACTACCAATTAAATGCCAATCAAAAGGCACGATGTCGTAAATATTAAGATAGACACAGATTAAAGGAATGACAACTCCCATAGTTAAACCGGAAGTCACTTCACCAACAGGTAAACTTGATAATGGTTTTGGTCCTGCTGAATAAAAAATGCCCATAGCGTAACTAAACATTCCAAGCCATAAAATTACCCAACTTGTTTGAGAGGCTAAATAAATTCCCATTAATGCTGAAACAATAATAAAGCCCCACATCATGTTGCGGACTAAAGATAAAGATAGATTTTCACGCCCAATAATATTGGTTTCGTGTTTGTAGTCATGGACATCTGTTGCATTGTGATAGTCCATGTAATTATCCATAATATCAACAGCCATGTTAAAAAGAACCATGGAAATAAAAAAGATGAGCATATTGCCCCAATAAATTTGATTGTAATGATACCATGAATAAAGAAATCCCATTAGAAATGGAAATATACTAGCTGTTTTAGCTTTTAATTCGACTAATTCAGCGAAAATTTTTAAAGTCACTTACTATTCATCCCTTCACTTTTCTTTCAGTGTTTATTATACTGTTATAGTAAGATTTTTCAATGATTTAAAATTGACACACTCAACATAATGGGCTAAATTGAAGCTATGATTATTATCTAGGAGGCCACTAATGGCAGTACATCCACTTTGGGAAAAATACCCTACTATCCAAAATGATTTAATAGAAACAAAAAAAGTCATGGACAAGTCCGTGAAAATTAGAAATAAAAATATCACACAAGCTTTGCAAATGTTTTTTGAAGCAGGAGGTAAGCTTCTTCGACCTGCTTATTTTTTACTATTTTCAAAATTTGGTGAAGCAGATTCTGATAAAAAAGCGTATCGAATGGCAGCCTCTTTAGAAATTTTACATGTTGCTACATTGATTCATGATGATATTATTGATGATTCTCCTATTAGAAGGGGACTACCATCTATTCAGCAAATGTATGGACAAGATATCGCTGTTTATACAGGTGACTTTTTATTTACTGTCTACTTTCATTTATTAGCCACATCAACAAAAAGTTTTAGAACCATTGAGATGAATGCTCATAGTATGAAACGTATTTTAGTTGGTGAGCTTGATCAAATGAATTTACGATACAACATGAATATTACAGTGAAGCAGTATTTCCAACATATTAAAGGAAAAACAGCTCAATTATTTGAGTTCTCATGTTTTGAAGGAGCTTATTTTGCAGGTTGCTCTAAAATGGTTCAACTAAATGCTAAACGAATTGGTTATAATATTGGGATGGCCTTCCAAATAATGGATGACGTTCTAGATTACAAAGCCTCAGCAACTGATATGCAAAAACCAGTATTTGAAGATATGAAAAATGGTTATTACACATTACCACTGATTTTAGCTATGGAGGAAAACCAAGCAGTGTTTACTCCCTATTTAGAAAAGAAAACAGAGTTAACCAATCAAGATATTGAAGCAGTTAATGAGCTGATTCATAAATATCAAGGGATTGAACAGGCAGAAGCAATCGCAGAAAGATTCACTGACCGTGCCTTAGCAGGTATTAAAAAATTACCAAATTGCGAAGAGCGCGACATTCTGTATGATGTAACAGCTACTTTATTAAATCGAAATAATTAATTTAGAACTACTTATCAATTTGATAGGTAGTTTTTTTATTTACAGAAGAATTGAAAGCGTTTCTAATATATAATAGACAGTATTAAGAAAAAGAAAAGAGTGGATTCAAATGGCTTTGATAGAAGTAAATATGATGTCTCAGAAACTACTACGTCCAGTAACCTTTACAGCAATTATTCCTGCTGATAAGTGGACAGAAGAAGGAAATATAAAAGAACAAACATTTAAAACTCTTTATTTACTACATGGTGGTTTTGGTAACCATCTAGATTATATTACTGGAACTAGAATTGCTCGTTGGGCAGAAGATAATAATTTAGCTGTCATTATGCCAGCAGGAGAAAATCGATTTTATGTGGATAAACCAGAGCAAGGTGAGTATTATGGAGCTTTTGTAGCAGAAGAATTAGTGGATGTTACAAGAAGAATGTTCCCGCTCTCAAGAAAAAGAGAAGATACTTTTATAGCAGGACTTTCAATGGGAGGATACGGAGCTTTAGTTAATGGTTTAAAGTATCATGAAAGATTTAGTTGGATAGGTGCTTTCTCGCCAGCTCTTCTAAATGAAATTATTTTATTAGGAGAACCAGAAAATAATATTATTGAGCTTTGGAAACCAGGGTTCTATGAACATGCTTTAGGAAGTTTAGATACACTTTTAAATAGTGATAAGGATTATTACTATTTAATGAGTCAATTGATTAAACACGAAGAAAAAATACCAAATATTTTTATGGCGATAGGAACAGAAGACTTTTTACTAGAACCGACTCGTAAGTATTATCAATTTTTAATAGAAAATGAAATACCTGTGACTTATAAAGAAGAACCAGGTAGCCATAATTGGGAATATTGGGATAAAATATTAGCTGATTTCTTGGAATGGTTACCTCTTGAAGAGTTAGAAGTTGGGTTTGGCAGTGGACATGTTATTTCAAAAACGAATTAAGCATCTCATTTAATATACAATTTATATGATTTAAGGTGAAAAGAGTAAAAAACACTAATTTTTTTCATATTTATATGGTAAACTATCTTAGATTTTAGTATGAAAAGGTAGGATGTCAAATGGAACCTTCAAAAGCAACAGTAAATTATTTTAGAAAAAAATTACGACAACAAAAAAGAAGAAAAGTTCTAATGTTTTTTATAGGTCTTTTAATCGGTGGCGGAATTGCTTTTAATATTTATTATTGGTATCCACTGCTACAAAAAGAATTTAATTTTCCTGAGATTTCTCAGTTTAGAAAAAATATAGTTGAAGCAGAAACAACAATAACGTCTTCAACAACAGAGGAAACAACCGAAACAAGTACTCAAGTTAGTGAAGAAGAACCCTTTAAACCTAGAACAGATGTCTCGAAGGTGAATCCCAAATATGCTTCTCTTAATCAAGAATTAGAACAAACTATATCTGGCTACAACCCATCAGGAACAATTTTAGTAGTTAAAGATAATCAAGTAGTTCTAAATAATAATTACGGAAAAGCTTTAGAAAGTAGTAATGACCCAATTAACAGTACCTATATGATTGCTTCAGTTCAAAAATTTATTACGAGTATTTTAGTCATGAATTTAATTGATGAAGATAAACTAAGTTTAGAAACACCACTTTCTAATTTTTACAGTAATATTCCAAACAGTGAAAATATAACGATTGATCAGATGTTATCTATGACGTCGGGGTTATTTTTAGAGAATAAATTAAAAAATAGTCAGTCCAAGGAAGAGAGCATTAATTACGTTGTTAACAATGTGACGTATCAACCAACAGACAAATGGCGCTACTCAGATGTGAATTTCTTTTTACTTGGAGCGATTATCGAAAAAATCTCACAAACAACTTATGAAGATTACTTTGATCAAGTGATTAAAGTTCCTCTAGGATTAAAAAATACTGGCTTCTATCAAGCTAATAATATTAATCCTAATTTGATTCCTTCTTATGGTTTAAATGAATCAGGTGAAGTAAATCAAAAGCCTAATACATTTTCAGAGTCTGCTGTGATTAACGAATTAGGAACAGGAAATATGTACATTACAACAGGTGATTTATTAGTAATGGCTCAAGCTATGTTTGATGGAAAAATTGTTTCTAGAGATGTAGTGGAAATGACTTATGCTAAAAAAGAATATACCTATCCGTATAATTATAAAGCAGGTCTTTATGATGAAAATGGCCATTACTATGGACATGGTATTTTTAGAGGATATGAACCAAGTATAGCTTTTAATAAAGATGCCAGTTCAGCAGTTATCTTCTTAGGGAATATTTATTATAAAGATGGCTCTAATTCAGGATTGGCTAAAAAATTATTTGAACAAACTAGTCAGTATAGAGTAGAGAACTAAAAAAGATAGTGGTGTAAGTAAATGTACTTATACCACTTTTTTATTAATCATATGAGGAGTGGAAAGGGATGTATCCAATTGGTACTTTTTCAAAATTAGTGGATGTTTCAGTTAAGACGCTACGTTATTATCATGAAATAGATTTATTTTCACCTAGCTATATTGAACCGAAAACGAATTACCGCTATTACAGTTTTAATAAATTTTTTGAAATTGAAAAAATAAAGTTATTTAAATCTTTTGGCTTATCTTTAGATGAGATTAAAGTATTAATCACAACTGATTTTAGCACTATGAATACTCTACTTGTCGAACAACAGAAAACATTAAATGATGAAAAACGAAAAATTGAAAATCAATTATCCCTCATCGAAGAGATGTTAAAAACTGATAAAAAAAAGATTCACACAAGTTTTACTATTTCCCATGTTAAATTTGAAGAACGAGACATCACGACAGTTTTAAGTGTCAGAGAAGAAATAGATTTGAATAATATAAATCTATTAGTCAAAAAATTATTTGAGAAAGCTTATGCTTATAATATTGAATTAGTAGGAAATTTAATGGTAAGTCTAACAATCGGTTCTCCCCTAAGCGATGTGGAGGTTATGATGGAAATCAGTAATGAGAGTTTGCTTAAAGAAGAGCCAGTTGATATCAAATTAATAGAAGGAGGTCAGTATGCCTACCTTTATTTTAAAGGCCTTTACTCAGATTTACATTATGCCTATGAAAAATTAAGTGAATATGCAATAGATGATAATTATGTTTTTATAGAAGAATATGTAGAAGGATTGGTACCAAAAGATTTAGATAAACCTTTATTAGTTAGGCCAAATATCGAGAAACATCCTGAGACGTTTGTGACTAAGTTACTTTTAAAACTATAAACTCTCCTGTACTTTCCACTTACTGGAGACTATAAACTAAAAGTATCAATAGTTATAGGAGTGAAGTAGAGTGGAAAGAGTAGGAAGATTTACTTATTTATCAGGGGAAGCATACGCACTAGGTCAAAAACAAGGTGCTGAATTAAGTCATATTCCTGAAATTGAAAGGATATTATTTAATGAGAGTGGGTTGACTAATCAGCGGACAATGATTGCTATAGGGCAGCTAGAAATGTATTATCCAAGCTTGTTGGAAGAGTTAAAAGGTGTGGCAGATTATTTCAATCGGGACATAAGAGAACATACTTTTTTAGATACGGCTTACTTAATAGCAGGTGGGTGTAGCTTAGGTGTTTTATCTAGTCAAAACTCTCAAGACGATAATCCATATGTTATTAGAATGTATGATTTAGGAGCTGAAATTTCAGATTTTAGAATGTGTTCAACAAATAAAAGTAAGGCGTATAAACATTCAGGATTTTCGGTGATGTTTTTTGGAAGAAGTGAAGGGATAAATGAACATGGTTTGTGTGTCACTTTTGCAGCTTGTGGTTTACCAGTAGGCAATGCGCCAGGAATGATTCAGCCTAAAATAAATGGCTTAAACTTTATGGTAATTGTCAGATTGCTTTTAGAAACTTGTCAAAGAACAGAAGAAGCAGTAGAGATGATAAAAAAATTACCTATTGCTTCTAATATGAATTTATTAATTACTGATGCTTTGGAAGATACGGTTATTGTTGAAACAATGAATGGTGATATTTATGTTAAAGAATCTACTGAATCGTACACAATAGCAACTAATCATGCTTTAGTAGATGAAGTGAAAACTGTTCAAAAAGAATATTTAGTACAATCAGAGAAAAGATATCATTTGATGGAATCAACAATGGGTCAAAATGAAAAAATATCGAAAGATGATTTATTTGAATTAATGGCGACACCTTATCCCAAGGGACTTGCTATGCATAATTATCAAGAGTTTTTCGGAACTGTATACACAGCTTTATTTGATATTAGTCAAAGAAGCATCTATTTTTCTTTTGGTTCACCTGCTTTTAACTCTGTTCATGAATTAAAGGTTGGAGAAGACTTCTCGCAAAAATTCTTTGAATTAAATTTACCCAATGAATCATACGGACCAACATTTTGGGAAAGAAGAAAGTATTAACGACAAACAAAGACCTAAGTGAACCAAATTCACTTAGGTCTCTGTTTTTATCTATAGCCGATACTTCGTGGAAAACTAATAGAAAAGGCTGTAATGATTAAAAGCATGGTGATTAATAAACTAAGGTCAGTTTTCAAGTCAGAGGTTCCAAGAACTAAATAGAAAACATTTATCAAAATTCCTACTAAAGGAACTGCTAATTTGACTTGATTATCAGTATCTTTTAAATCTTTTCTAAAAAAAGTAAGGGATAATAAAGCAAGAATGGATGTTGTAATCATTAAACCATTAGTACTGAATTCATGAGCGAAATTCCAAGGAAGAGACGTAATACTTGCCGAAAAAATAAGTAAATTAGTGACTAACACAAGAATTAAAACAACATAACGCATTTTTTTTGATTGAATAACTGTTTTCATTTTGTTTGACCTCCTTTATCAAAACCTTAAAGTGACTGTACATAACTGTTATCTATAGTTTCACATGTTTTTTAAACAAGAGCATCCGACTGAAGAATGATTTTCCTCTCCGACTTGAAATAGATTGGTAGTGATTAAGTAAGTGTTTTATAATAATGATATATGTAAAATAATTAAAGGAGTTTTTTTATGAATGAACCAATGGATATTTTAGTCACTATAGATGAGAACTATTTAAAACCTTTAAAAGTCATGTTATTTTCGATGTATGAACATCATAAAAACCAACAACTTACTATTTGGTTGATTCATAAAAGAATTCCCACTGCTAAATTAGTTGAGTTAGAAAACTTTATAACAGATTTTAATTGGCAATTAAAAGAGATAAAAGTAGAACCTAACTTTTTTAAGGATGCTCCAACTGTTGAAAGGTATCCAGAAGAGATGTATTTCAGGTTACTATGTGGTGATATTATGCCAAAAACCATTAATCGTGTTTTATATTTAGATCCTGATATTTTAGTGATTAATTCACTGAGAAAGTTATGGCAAACAGATATAGAGAATCATTTACTAGCAGCTGCCACACATATTGGGGTTACAAACATCACAACAAGTATTAATCATATAAGGCTTAATACAAATCACAATTATTATAATTCTGGTGTGATGTTAATTAATTTAGATAAAGCTCGTGAATTTATTTTTATGAAGGATATCAAAGCAACGATTGAAAAATACGGTAATCAATTACTATTACCTGATCAAGATATTTTAAATCATTTGTACGGAGCCTATGTTAAAGAAGTTCCAGAAGAAATTTGGAATTATGATGCTAGAAAATACAAAAGTTACTTAGCTAAAAGTTTGGGAGAATATGATACACATTGGATTATGAGAGAGACTTCTATTTTACATTTTTGCGGAAAACCAAAACCTTGGCAAGAAAAGAGTGACACAAGATTTACAGCTTTATATTTAGATTATATGAATAGACTAGATATGCTTTAAAGAGTTGACTGTGTGGTTGCCTCATACTTTATAATTTCTTTATGGAGGGATGATTAAGATGACTAAATTACTAACAACGGGACAATTAGCATCACTATTTAATTTACCGAAACACACGATAAGGCATTATATTGACGAAGAACTATTAACACCAATTATTAACGAGGATAATGGCTATCAACAATTTACTGAACGAGATATTTATAAGCTGTATCAAGTAATTGTCTTAAGAAAAATTGGTTTTTCAATTGAGATGATTAAAGAAATGATTAAAAAAGATACGATTTTACCTTCATTAGAGACAGCAGTAGATGATTTGGAGGATCAGATAAATGAATTAAGGGCTGTGCAAAAAACAGTCAGTCATATTTTAGAAGCAAATCAGGAAGTAGGATTTAATGAACTTAACTTTGTTGAAAAAGAGAAACGTTATTTGAAAAAAGTACCAAGTGAATTATTAAAGGATAATAGTATTGATTTACTATCAGCCCATAAGTTAGGTTTTGAACACCTTGATATATTCTATTATATAACAGACAACATAGGTGAGGAAAGTGTTTATACCATAGGAAGTAAAGAAAATTTTGATAAAGTGCTAGAAAAACGAGTTTACGCAACAAAAGATATTGAACTAGAGTCAGAGGAAGATTTAGTAAATGAGGCTTCTCTTATGCTAGAAGATCCTTTGTTTGAAATGAGTTCTGTAAAAGAAATTATTTGTTATGAAAATATATACCGTTCTCTAGGATTTAGAGATAAAAGTTTTTTTACCATTGAGATCGCTTTATAGGAGAGGTGAGAAAAATGGAATATATGGGTGAATTTAATCTATTGCAGTGGACAGGAGAATACTTTATTCAAATCCCTTCTGGCCTAAAAGAAAAAGGCTTAGAAGCTAATAATTTAATGGCGATTATTCGTGATGTATTTACCTCAAAAGAAATTAGCCAACTAGATGATATGGAGTCAGTGTCAGCCAGTTTTCCTTTAAAGAAAAAAACAGCCAAGGAAGTCATCGGAAAGATCGCAAAAGACGCTGCAGATGAGGGGGTAAGCTTTTTAGTGGATACATTAATTGAAACAACTCTTGATATTGATATGGGAACTGACAAAAAAAGAAGTTTGTTTAGTGAGTTATTCACTATGGTTATGGATGAGGAAGAAAGAAGCTATATTGCTTCGATTGGAAAATATGAAAAAGACCAATTGTTTTTTGAAAGTATTGTTCCAACATCAGAAAGCATACAAAGCTTGTTCCATACTGAGTATGAGGCCGATTTTTTTGTAGCTCATATTGCCTTAAATACTTTTGAAGCTAGCGAAGAGTTTTCTTTAGAGAATCTAGAAAAGACTTTTGAAGAAGCGATGTTAGAGATAGGAGTAGAGGGATTAGAATTTACTTATAATGATGTTAAATACCCTTTAAAGAGATTGGAAACAGGAAAATTAAGTTATAATCTATTTACAATGGATTTAAATTTAGAAGAAATAAGTTGAGGCTAATTAAATGACAATTAATGCAGAAGAAATATTAAATAAATTATCTCCTAATCAAAAAATTAATTATGATAAAACCCTACGTAATATGATTAAAGAGTGGGAGAAGTCAGAAACGAAACCATCTATTTTACTCCATAGTTGTTGTGCTCCTTGTAGTACCTATACTTTAGAATACATGACGCAATTTGCTGAGATTACGATTTATTTTGCTAACTCAAATATTCATCCTAGAGAAGAATACGAAAGACGATTATTAGTGCAGAAAAAATTTGTCGAAGATTTTAATGAAACAACTAATCAACAAGTCGGTTTCTTAGCTGGAGAATATGAGCCAAGTAAATTTGTGCGAATGATAAAAGAAAAAGGTTTAATGAATGAAAAAGAAGGCGGTAAACGTTGTAGTGCTTGTTTTAATATGCGTCTTGATTTAGTAGCTGAGAAAGCTCAAGAGTTAGGTTTTGATTATTTCGGAAGTGCTTTAACTATTTCACCTAAGAAAAATAGCCAGCTAATCAATCAAATTGGAATGGATATTCAAAAGTTTTATGACGTGAATTACTTACCTAGTGATTTTAAAAAAAATAAAGGTTATGAGCGTTCTATTGAAATGTGTAAAGAGTACGATATTTACCGTCAGTGTTATTGTGGTTGTATTTTTGCCGCTAAACAACAAGGTGTTGATTTGAAACAAGTCACAAAAGAAGCTAGGGAATATTTGAAAGAGAATAACTAATTCGTTGACAAGTGCATAAATGTGCACGTATAATCTTTTTTAGGTGGTGGAAAAATGACTAATGCAGAAAAAGAAAATTGTCTAAAAGAAGTAGATCAGGCTGTTGACTTTGAGTTTTATAAAACCTTATTTGATCCTGCAAGAATTGATATTATAAAAGTGTTGGCAATGAATGGTAAAAGCAATATTACTGAAATAGCTGAAAATTTGCCACAAGATCGCTCCGTTATTTCTCGCCATTTGGACTTAATGAATCGTTATCAGTTAGTTACGAAAGAAAAATCAGGCCGAAATATGTATTATGAAATTAATGAAGAGACTATTTTAAATCAATTTAAGGAAACAACTAATCAATTAGAAAATCTATTTAACTGCTAGAAATAGATTTTTTTATCACTTTAAAAGTGCATATGTACGCACTTAAACTTGTTTAGGAGGTTTATATGAAAACAATTATTTATGTTCATCCATGGGAAGGCAGCTTGAATCATGCTATTTTAGATAAAACAAAAGAAATATTAACTAACAGAGGTGAAAAATTTCAAGTGATTGATTTACATGAAGATGAATTTGATCCAACATTTCATGCATCAGAGTTAAAATTTTTTTCAAAAGGTGAGACACCTAATAAACAAGTAATTAACTACCAAGAGATGTTAAAAAATAGTGAGGAACTTATTTTTATTTTTCCTATTTGGTGGTTCAGTGTACCAGCAGTTTTAAAAGGATTTTTAGACAAAGTTCTACTTAAAAATTTTGCTTATACAGAGGATAAACGCGGAATTATGACTGGTTTACTGACACAGATAAAATTTGTCAAAGTCATTACAACAGCTCAATCTCCAAAGTGGTACATTAAGCTTTTTAAGGGAGATGGGATTCATAAAACATTTATCAAAGCTACTTTAAAAAGTGTCGGTATGAAACACGTAAAGTGGATTCATGAAGGTTATGTTGTGACATCAAAAAAAGAGCAGAAAGAGAAATTCTTAAAAAGCTTAGAAAGTAAAATCTAGGTATAAAAATTAGTTTATGTTAGAATGAATTATCTTTTAAAACAGAACAGGAGAATAGTGTTTATGCTTAAATTAATTATCGCTGGTTGATACGTTAACCAATTTAATAGAAATGTTGATAATAAGTTTTTTCAGTGCAATGACTGAATCTTATTTAGTGACGTTTTTTAGCGATAATAGATAAGCAAACAGATTCTTACAAGTCGCAGTTCCTTAAACAATTAAGGGACTGTTTTTCTTTGGCAGAGTTAGATTATCTAACTCTGCCTTTTTCTGTTTTAGGAGGTGATTTTTTCAAACTAATAACTTAAAGATAACAAAAGAAAAATAGAGGAGGAATACATATGAGTCAATACAATTAGTTAAAGGCATTAAAGAGCAAGAGGAGTCACGTCAAAGTTTTAACCAATTAGCAGAAGATACTTTTGAAATTAATTTTATAGAGTGGTATGAATCAGGATACTGGGGAGAAAATTACATACCTTACAGTTTAGTTGATGGAAAAAAGGTGATTGCTAATGCATCAGTCACTAAAAGCAAAATGATAATTAATAATCAAAGTTATGAGACCATTCAAATAGGAACAGTTATGATAGCTGAAAATTATCGCTCTAAAGGCTTATCAAAAGAATTAATGACTGAGATTATTAATGATTACAAAAAAAGAGTCGATTTTATCTATTTATTTGCAAATGAAACAGTTTTAGATTTTTACCCTAAATTTGGTTTTAAGCGAGTAGATGAATTAAGTGTTGAACTAGAAGCAGAACAGATTGAGAAAAAAGAAAGTTTGGAACTAGTTGATTTTAATGTTCATCAAGAAAAAATAGAAAAATTAGCTAACAATCGAAGTAATAGTCACCTTAAATCTTATTTAGAGGGTGGTTACAATCTAACTATGTTTTATTATAGGAGTGTCTTTAAAGACGGAATTTCTTATATCAAAGAGCTTGATACTTATTTGTGTTACGAAATTGAAGATGAGGAGTACCATCTTTTTGATATTTTAAGTGACAAGGAGATTTCTATGAGAGAGATTTTAAATTACTTGCCTCTTGAGAAAGATAGTCGTGTTTATTGTCATTTTGATGTGCAGGAAGAAAGTATGATTAAAACTAAGAAGAGAGTTCCAGTAGATGACGATGCTTTATTTGTTTTAGGAGTAGAAGAAGATACTTTTAAAGAATTTAAATTACCGTTGTTTAATCATGCTTAGTATTTAAAAAATAATGAATAATTGATAAATTATAATTGTTCATTACACAAAGTAAAAAAGTAGAATCTTGAATAAATAAGATTCTACTTTTTTAATTAGTTCTACTTGTTTTAAATTACAAATTTAGTCTAATATTTCAATAACAGAGATAGCTGTTTTTACTACGATTACATGCTTATTAGTTGATTCTACTTCTACTCTTAAAGAATCCTCAAAAACATTTAGTACTGTTCCTCTAACATTTTCTAATTCTTTATTTAAAAATTGAATGCGAACTTGTGAGCCTAATAATACTTCCATTTCTAATTCCTCCTTAAATTTTCTCTTAAAAGATAACAGGGTAAGTCTATTAGCTTTGGCTATTGGTTTCTCTATAGAGATTTATGTTATGAACAAAATCAACCTATAACGCAATCCAGTAACGTCTAACGTCTTTCCCAGTTGCTTCATCAAAAATTTTATTTTCAATAATCCCTTGATTATTTTCAATGACTTTATAAGAGCCAGGATTATCATCGTCACAAGTAATCAATACTTTTTCAAGTTGAAAATCACGAGCCTTATGTAGAGCTTCTTTTAGCATAATTGAACCATAACCTTTTTTTCTTTCAGAAGGAGCAATAGAATAACCAATATGACCACCGTAATTTAATAAATAATCATTTAGTTCTAATCGCAGGTGAAGCATACCAAGTACTTTGTTATCGCTTTGTCTGATTAAAATATATTGGTGCCCTGGAACGAAACTTTTATTTGGCATAGTATCACGATTTTCATATAGATAAAGGTGATTAATCCAATCTTTCATGTCTTTAAACTGTTCTAAAGAGCTAGCACCATGAAGGTCATCTAAATTATCCTTAAATTCTGATAAATAAGCGAGTAATTCTTTTTCTAATTGTTGAGTAGGTTTTATGAGTAATAAGTTTTCTTCCATATTGATTCACCTTTCTTTAACTAAATAATTTGAAAATTTCAAATCTGTTACTTTGCAATTCATATCCTTGTTTTAAATACATTTCTCGAGGAGTGTCGTTGCTATCTGCTTGTAAGATAACTTCTTTATCTTGTGCCATTTCAATTCCTTTTCTTTGAAGAAAACTTGCTATTTGCTTGTTTCTAAAGTCTTCGTGAACATATAAATCATCAATTTCAAGAGTTGAATCAGTGCTTATCACATTGACACATCCGGCAGGGATTTTCTTATAATAAGCGATTAAAAATTGAATGTTACTAGACTTCAGGTGTTCTTTAATCAAGTCGTTTTTTCTATGAGCGTAGTCTTTGCCATACTCTTTATTTAAGTTAAAACGCAAAGTTAAAAGATCATCTAAATGATTAAGTGTAACAAGATCAATATCAATATCAGTTGATTGAGAGAGAGAAGGGAAGTTTGTCTTTTTCAATTTAAAAAGTTCTAAGGAATCAATATCATACTTTTCTTGTTGTAAATAAGTGTTTAGCTCGTCTGAAAAAGTGATATTTTTAGGAAATTTGAATTTTAAATGTGTTTGTCCATTTTTTTGATGAAAGTCTTTTAAATATTTTTCAGTTTTCTTAAACTCTTTCAGTGAAATAGGTTGTTTAAATTTAATATAGTTAGCGTCATACATATCTAAAAATTCAGAATAGTGTTGATGCTCAAAAGTATCAGTTGAGTAAATAGTTTTACCTAATGTAAATAAATCATCAAATTCTACTGACATAAGAATCACTCCTTAGAAAATAAGTGTAGTTGTTAGTATTATATACTATCTGATTTCAAGCATTAAAGAAACAAAAAAACTGTTCTATAACAAATTAATTGTTATAGAGCAGTTTTTATTTAATGAGTCCCCACTGGCTTGGTGGCCAAATAGTTACTTTAGCTTTTCCAATGATATTCTCTTTTGGGATAAACCCAACTTCTGGGAAACGACTGTCTTTTGATACACGTCGATTATCACCTAAAACAAAATAAGTGTTTTCTGGTACTCTTTCGTAGTCTGTGATTTCAGCTAAGGTAAAATTATTTGTTAAGGGCTCTGTTTGTCCTGAGTTCTTCCAGTCTGCTTTGTATTCGTCTAAATAAGGTTCAGGAATTGGTTCTCCGTTAATATAGAGTTGATCATTTTCATAAGCCACAGTATCTCCTGGAAGACCAATGACACGTTTAACATAGTTTAGAGAAGGATCATCTGGGGCAACTAATGGTACTACATCAAAGCGTTTAATATCACCTAACTTATAAGTGATTGCTTTTTCCCCATCAATTAGTGTTGGCATCATAGACTCACCTTGAACTTTAATTGGCGCAGCTACATAGATGCGAACTGCTATTAAAATAACTAAAACTGTTGCAAACCATAGGATATCTTTAAATATTGATTTCATTTCTTTTCTTTACCACCTTTTAAGTGAACCTATCATAACATAAATCCTTAAAACCTATGGGAGATAATTAATAAAGTTACAAAAAATTCAATTTTTAATCACTCCAACTTCTATTTTCATCAAAGAATTTGGCTTTTTGATGAGCGCTATTAATGACACTAGTCGGAAAATTCATGCTTTCAATTAAATTAATCGCATTTCTAGAAGTAGCAACTCCTGTTTTTAACAAGTAATCAAAAGTAATGCCATCTTCTTTTGAAACAGACTCTTCAAAATGAATATTGTCACACTGATTCTGAAGAATTTGTGGCAATTCAATATCATGAGTTGCAACAAATGCTAGCTGATTTTGAGTGGTTAGCCACTGAATGATACTAGAAGAAGCGGCGATTCTCTCAATAGTATTTGTTCCCTTTAAAATTTCATCAATAAAGGAATAATAAAACATATTTTGTTGGACCTGCTCAATTAAGCGCTGTAATGATTTTAATTCTGCGACAAAATAACTGTCACCATCAATGATACTATCTTGAACACCCATTGAAGAAATAACACCACCTCTTTTTAACGTAAATGAGGTAGCTAGACAGGTGTTAAGAGTTTGAGCAAAAATAATATTAATCGCTACAGATCTGACGTAAGTTGATTTACCTGAGGCATTAGAACCTGTAATCAATGTATTTTTTGACCAATTAACGGGATTAGGTACAGGGCTATTTAATAAAGGATGAATCACATCTTCAGCTATAACACTTTTTTCATCAGAAAATTCAGGCTGACAGGAGTAATCTTGATAAATAAGTCTAAGATTTAAAATAGCTATCGCAACTTCTAATTGTCCCATTAATTCCCAAAGAATTTTTGCTTCTGTGTTATAGTGATTAATTTTTTTAGATAAAACACCAAAGGAAATAAAAGGAACTAAAAAGGCAGCACTTAGCATTTCAATAAACATTTCAGATTCACTACCACTTTTAACACGAAAAGCAAATCCAAAACGCAAAGCAGATTTAAAAGGTTGCCAGTTTTTTTGAAGTTCATTTTTAATAGGTGTCTCTTTTTTACTTAAAGTATGACTTAAAGAAAGACTTTGAACGAGATAATTCATAGCAGCAAGCTCTGTTTCTAGCTGTCCTTTTTTAATTAAATATAAAATCGTATTAACACATAAAGCTAAAACAGCCACAACAAAGCCAATCGCTCCAATGAAGAAAGAACTTAAAAAGCCTATTAAAGGTAGAAGACCTAAGAAAACATATAAGGAATGGCTACCTAATGGATTAATAGTTTGTCCATTTAAATAAATTTGAGCATAGTTATAGTCTCTCTTACCTAATCTAGCAAAACGAAAAGAGATATCCTCTCGTTCATTAGGATTATTTTCAAGATAGTGAATCAGAATTTCTAGTTTCTCAGTGTTTTCATTAGATAAATTATATTCTCTAAGAGTTTGATATAGTTTTTCTGAACCAATACTGGAGTATGTTAAATTGATTCTTTTAAAAACTTCAAACATATTTAAATCATCCCAAGTTAAGTCATCAATCATAACTTCAGCTTGTTTAGTACGGTTTTCATAGGCTTTAAGCAAGCTTTCTTCATTATCTTTAGGCAAATGGCGTGGTAAATTTCCCCAGTCTTTTTTTATTTGTGCTTTTAATTTTGATTGATTGATTCTATCTGTTACTAAAATAAAAGCAATTATTCCTAAGATAAAAAGAAGTACCATTAGTTGTTCATTCATCATAAATCTCCTCTGAGCTTTTTTCTTATTGTATCATAGACTTAAAGGATGTATTTGTCATAAAAATAAGTTTGTTTTATACTTAATTTAAAAGAGGTGACTAGGATGAGTTACGAAGAAAAGGATTGGATATTACGACAAATTAAACAAATAGCTAAAGGTCTTGGGCAAATGCTAGGCCGAGAAAGTATTAAAGAGATTGTTAATTTAGAGATGTCTGAAAGTGAACAACTATCAGATGAAGAATTAGATGATAGTTTATTGTTACTAGACGTTGAAGAAAAAGTAAAACAACCTAAACAAATAGAAGAGTTAACAGGAATCAAAGAAGATAGATTCCAAGAGTTAGTTAAAGATTATAGTTTACTGACAGAAGAAGAAAGAATAGTCTTAAAAAAGTATACTAATAAATAAAAATTTCTTGACCTAAAACGGGTTTCAGTCGTTATAGTAAAAGCTATAAAAGTCAGGAAGGAAGATAGGGATGCCAACTATTCATGATATTGCTAAATTAAGTGGTTATTCTGCTGCGACAGTTTCTCGAGTGTTGAATCAAAAAAAGCATGTCTCAAAAGAAGCAGAAGAGGCTATTAGACAAGCGATTGAGGAGTTAGACTATGTACCCAGTGAGATTGCTCGTGATTTGAGCCGCGGAAAAACCTTAAATATTGGGATTATTTTACCCCATACCAATCATCCCTTTTTTACAGAGATTCTAACAGGTGCGATTAATGCGTCATTTTTAACTGAATATCATTTGGTTATTCTCCCTTCTGCTTATGATGAAAAAAGAGAATTAGGTTATTTAGAGCAATTAAGAAGAAGTGCTTTTGATGGATTAATTTTTACTTCTCACGGTCTGCCCTTAGAAAAGTTAGCTGAATATCAAAAATATGG
Organism: Vagococcus fluvialis; assembly: GCF_003337315.1. GTDB lineage: Bacteria > Bacillota > Bacilli > Lactobacillales > Vagococcaceae > Vagococcus > Vagococcus fluvialis. The sequence continues at coordinate 51,641 of NZ_QPJV01000002.1, forward strand.
GCCTGTTGTCTGCTGTGAGGATCCTTATGATGTTTCTATCTCAGCGGTTTATTCTAAGCGTTCAATCGCTCTAAAAGACGCTTTTTCGTGGTTGAAAGAGCACAGCTACAAAACTATAGGGATTATGTTAAGTCGAGATGAAAGTGTTAGTGCGACAAGCAAAGAAACTTTGTCAGCTTATAAAGCTGTTTTTAAAGAGAATCCCCCTCAAGACTTAATCAAAATAGGTGTCTCTAATTATCAGGATGGTTATAAAAAAGCAAAAGAGTGGCATGAAGAAGGAAGAGTAGTAGATGTCATATTTTCAAATGGTGATGACATTGTAGCTGGTGCTAGACAATATTATTTAGATAACCAACTAGAGTTACCTTTTTTAGTCGGGCAAGATAATCAGCTAAGTAGCCAACTAATGCAAATATCAACCATTGATTATCAGTTTTTAGAGATTGGTAAAAAAGCTTTTGAGCTTGTATTAAAGGAAAATACAATCGAGCAAATTGGTATTCCATCTAGGTTTATAGTTAGAGATAACTAAAAAGAGAGAGATACCAAGACCAAAGAGAGCTAAACTAAAAATAACACTACTAAATAAGGCGATTGGTAGAAAAACTGAGGTTTTTTTGCCACCGTTTTTTTGCTCATGAGAAAACATTTTATAAGTTCGGTAAAGTTGGTACGAACCTAAAATAAAACAAGAAAGTGCTGCTAAAAATTTTAACATATATATACCTCCCTAAAAGGATTTCTAACATTTTCAACTTTATTATACGCCTTTAAAATGTAACTTAATAGGATAGATAATTTAGTTTATCAACCAATTAGGAAACACAGAAGCTTCCAAAGTTGTTTCTATTTTTTGTAGTTCATCTTTTAATTTTAAAATTATCGGTGAAGCATTTTCTTCATTCAGTAAGTCAATTTCTATAAAAAGACTGCCTGATGAATCGTTTCAGCCATCAATTACTAATTCTGGAATCTTAGATTGTTGCGTTATATTTAGAGAAACATCATATAAAGTAAAAATATGGTGAACAGTAGAGGAGCTGCTTTGAGGTGTTACAAAACAGTCGTAAACTCGGTTATTTACATATGAAACAACAGAATAGCCAGTTTCTTCTTTAACCTCTCTTTTTAGAGTAGTCACTAGGCTTTCACCAGTTTCTTGAGTACCACCGGGTAGGTCATATCTATTTTTGTAAGGACCAGTTTCCTTTTTTATACATAATAATTGATTATTTTGAATCATAACTCCGTAAACACCGAAATGTGTAATTGTTTTACTCATAAAATATACCTCCCTAGTTAATCTAACATATATTCTTTTAATCTTAACTCATTCGATGTTAACTCATATAGTTTTTTATTCTTTAATGAATCAATATACTTTCTGTCATGTGAGATGGAAATAATTGTTCCTTGATACTGGCTGAGAGCATCATAAAAGACTTGGTTAGTCAAAGGGCTTAAGTTTCTTGTTGGCTCATCTAAAATTAGGACATCGTGTTCTTCAAGCATTAATTTAACTAATAAAACTTTTGCTTGTTGACCGCCACTTAATTCACTCATAGGATGAGTCATTTCATCCCTCGTAAAATTAAGATTAGCTAGTAAGGTTCTAATTTTTTGTCCCTCATTGTCTCTAGTTGTGTTAAGAAGTGATAAAACATGCTGACTTGTATCAACAACTTCTTCGTATTTTTGCGGCATATAGCCAACGTTGTAATTCCTTTTTTTTGTTTAACGCTAAATAAATTTGTTTCAGTAAAGTTGATTTTCCGACACCATTTTCACCAGTAATAATAATCTTATCTTGAGTGAAAATAGGCAGGTCAATATTTCGAGATAAAACGCCTTTTTCATTAGTTAATTCATCTAAAGTAAAATCAACAATTAGTTGTTTCTTTTTAGGTGAGGAGACAGGAGCAAAGAAAAAACTTGGGTTTTCTTCAATAGCTCTAAGGTCCATAACTTGATCTTTTTGAACACTTAATTTTTCCTTTTGTTGTTTTAAAGCCTTCACTTTTTTCTGTAAACGTGGATCAGCTCTAGAAATTTGAGTATGCTGATGTTCTGCTTTATTCCAAACTTGTTGTAATTTATCCTCCTGTTTTTTTAGAGCTCTGTTTTCATTTTTGACAAGTTGATTATGAGTTTTAATACCTTGCTCACGTTTTTCTTTATAAGTGAAAAAGTCATCGTGAGATAAGGTGTGAAGTGGCTCTTGATTTCTTTTGGTTAACTCTAAATGAAGAAGTTGGTTAGCTGTTTCTTGAATAAAAGCTTCGTCGTGAGAGACAAAAATAACAGGAATCGTTATGTTTTTTACAAAATCTTCTAACCATTTAATACTGGCTAAGTCTAAGTTATTTGTTGGTTCATCTAAAAGAAGAAAATCTGGATTTTTAGCTAGAATAGCAAGTAATTGATATTTTAATTGTTCCCCACCAGATAGCTCTGAATAAAGCTGAGTACTATATAAATTATCAATCTGAAAAGCAGCCATAGCTTCTGTTAGTAAAGAATCCCATTCAACTTCTTCAAATAAATCAGCAACAACTAGCTGACTATTTTCCTCAACTAAAGACTGATTTAGATAGCCAATATGTTGATAAGAACTAGTTATTTCTCCTGAGACACTAAGGTAAGGAATTAAATCCTTTCGTTCACGAATTACTTGAAGAAGGCTAGATTTTCCGTTTCCTTCTTCTCCAATAATCGCCAGTTTTGTCTGGTCATTAATTGTTAAATCTAAATCTTGCACTAAGTAACGTCCTGTTTTTTCTTCCACTAAAGATATATTTGTTAATTTCATCATTGTTTATCACCTATTCTATTTATTTTTTTATGGAGGTTCTATGTCTTCTTCTAACATTTGAGTAGGTCACCCTTTCTTTTTTAGAACAAAAAAAGCACTCCTATATGAATACAGGAGTGCGCAAATAACATCATTAAAAAAGATATTATTATATTGAAATAAGGATACACGAACTCACCGTTTATTTATTAGATTTAGTCTATTAAATAAAGCAGTGTTCAATTCGGTGTCCTCCTTTTAAGTTCGATTTAATACGAGAAGTATAAACCCATCCTATTTAAATGTCAATTTTTTACGTAGGTATGATAAACAATATTGTTAACAACTTTTGCCTGAGTGGCTGTTAATTTAAGGTTACCTTTAATATCTGATAATAAAGGAATACCTTCACCAAGTAGTGTCGGAATAATCGCCAGTTGATACTCATCAATTAAATTTTCCTCAACAAGAGGCTTAATAATACTAGCACCGCCAACAATGAAAATATCTCTACCAGGTTGTTTTTTTAGGTCAGTTACAATATCAACAACAGATTTATTTGTAAAGGTAATATCTTTTGTGTTATCTGTTTGTCGTGAAGTTAAAACATAGGACTGACTATCAGCATAAGGATATTCATTAGGAGAAAGAACTTCTGTGACTTGGTCATAAGTTGTTCGTCCCATAATAACTGTGTCTACATTTGAATAGAAATCTTCGTAAGAAGTGTCAGTCTCTCTTTCTATAGCATTAGCGTGTAACCAATCAATTCCTCCCTTAGAATCTGCAATAAAGCCATCTAAACTAGTTGCGATGTATAAAATTACTTTTCGTGTCGTATATAAATCCTCCTTTCCTATCTGTTATGTTTATTGTAGCTTAAATAAAATTGAAAGGTAAGAAACAAAAGTATATAATGTCGCATATAAGGAGATGAGAGAAATGGTGACTGATTCAGTAGATGACAAAATTTGGGAAGCTTTTGAAAGGTTATTAATGGATAATAATCAGCAGTTTAGTGATATTCGAGTTGGGCAAATTTGTAAAGTGGCTGACATTCATCGTTCGACTTTTTATCGCCATTTTGAAGATAAATATCAGCTACTAGAGTACGGCTTAAAAAAGTTGTGGCAAGATTATTTTGACTTATCAAAAAAAGCACGTGTTTATGAACCCTTTCAAACTGCAGAATCTTTTTATACTAAATCAAAAGGAAAAAAATTAATCAATAAACATTTAAGTGATGATAATTTTATTGAAGTAGTGGATCACTTTTTCTTAGAACAAATGAAAGCAGCCGTTTTAGATGTTTTGCCACAAGACATAGACTTACCAAAAGAGTTAATTGCTCTTTATACAGTGACTAACATTCAAGTTGTAGAGGAGTGGCAAAAACAAGAAAAATTAAGCTTAACGGCAAAAGAACTGGATGATTATTATCAACAGCTTGTTATGAAAAGTTTAAGTTTTGATTTAGAGCAATGACTATCTTTTACCTTTTTTTTATCGTAAAATATGAGTATCATACCGTTTTTGAAAACGGAATTTGAGAGGTTGTGTGAGGGTTATGATGGATTTATGGACTAAAATAAAGACAAATGATTCGATACGTCGGACACTAGTATTAATTTCAGTATGTATTATTCTTTATCTGATTAGAAATATTTTAAGTTTAGTTTTATTAACATTTATAATGACTTATTTAATTATTAGAGGAGTCGAAGGGATTCATAAAGTAACAAAAATCTCCAAAAAAATAATAACACTGGCCATGTATCTGTTGATACTAGTCTTTTTATACTTTGCGATAACAGTCTATGTGCCTAAAATGTTTATAGAAACAATAAAAACCATTGAAGAAGTCTTTGCTTTTTATCAAAAGATGAATACAGACAACAGCTTGTTTGAATGGCTGATGACTAATATTAATTTCAATGACATCAAACAACAATTAACAACAGGAGCTAAAGTTATCTTTAGTACCATTACAAGTATTGGTTCCATGGGATTAACATTCTTTTTATCTTTCTTACTAAGTTTCTTCTTTATTATTGAGCAAGAGTGGGTAACAGATTTTGCTCAAGCTTTCTACAATAGTAAAATCAGTGTTTTCAGTAAAGATGTTGGTTACTTAGGTAAAAAATTTGTTAATACATTCGGTGTAGTAATTGAGGCACAGTTTATCATTGCTTTAATTAATACAGGTTTAACAACAATTGGACTTTTTGCTATGAAGTTTCCACAAGAACAATTACTTAGTTTAGCACTAATGATTTTCGTTTTAAGTTTAATTCCAGTTGCAGGAGTTATTATTTCGTGTGTGCCACTAAGTTTAATCGCTTATACGATAGGTGGCGTGCAGAACGTTATTTATGTGTTAATTATGATTGCAATCATTCATGCGATTGAATCATACGCACTAAATCCTAAATTAATGAGTAGTAAAACTGATTTACCAGTTTTTTACGTATTTATTATCCTAATGTTCTCAGAGAAATTCTTTGGCATTTGGGGATTAGTTATCGGGATACCAGTTTTTGTGTTCTTACTTGATTTACTAGAAGTGAAAATTGAACATAAAAAACCTAGTATTCCAGCATTACCAGTTATTGGTAATGGAAAAGAAAAAGAAAAACGAGATGAAGAGAATTAACTCTTTATCTCGTTTTTTCTTCTGTAACAGCAAAATAATTATTATCAATATCTGAAAAGTTAAACTGATTACTGCCGCCAAACTCTGAAATGTCACTAATAAAAGGACTAATTTGACTTAGTTGAGAGTGAAGCGCGTTGATATCTGTTGTTGAAAATAGAATAGACGGTGTATTCATTGCAACTTCAGGCGAATATTTTTGAATAAATTCTTTATCAAATAACTGTAAAGCAAATCCGTCTTGTAAGAAAAGTTTTACTGATAGGTAGTTATCAGGTAATTGGATAGTTTCTAAGGAAGAAACATTGAATCCTTGTTGCCAAAAGTCAGTTGATTTTTCCACGTTACTAACATATAACATAACTGTAGCTTGGTTAATCATTATATTTCTCCTTTTTGTATGTAATTGAGCCTGAGATAACAATAAATCTCAGGCTCATTTTTTAATTATTTTCTACATTTCTTAGGCGAATAAAAGCTATTAATTCAGAGATTCCTGAGATAGTAAGTGTAATACCAAAGAATCTAAAGAACATCATGGCACTTGAGAATGGGTTGATAACAAGTAAGATACCTGCACCAATCATAAAACCGCCATAAACAAGCATAGGAAGCCAATTAACATTAACGTATTGACGTAAGCTTAAAGATTGAGTTAAACGCATAGCGCCACCAATAATAAAGCTAATACCTAAAAGAATAGGCAACATGGAAACGATTGGTTTTGCGAATAAGAAAATAAGTAGGGCACAAACAAAGTAAAAAATAGCAAAACCAGTAGTTGGGTTATAACCATCAACTTTATTTTTAAAGGCACTTAATAAATTAAAAATACCCATTACAACATTGTAAGCAATAATGATATTTAAAATAATTTTTGAAACACCTATTGGGTCTAAAGTAATAGCAATACCGAGTAAAATATACGCTGCACTACGGATTAACGTGTGTTTTTGCACTGATTTAAAAATGGAAGTCATAGCATATCAGTCCTTTTTATTTAGAATATGTATCATAAGTTAAATTTAATCTTAAATAAAGAAAAAATCAAGAGAGATCTCTTGATTTTTATCTACATAGAACCTTTAAAGACATGTTTATTTTTAGCGAAATAATCTACACCAGAGTAGATAGTAAAAATTAGACAAGTATAAAGCATAATTTGGTCTAATGGAAAGTTCATTGCAGCAAATGGCACATTGTTAATTAATAGTAAAATAATAGCAACCATTTGAGTAGCTGTTTTAATTTTTCCAGGCCAAGCAGCAGCCATAACCTCACCATCTTCAACTAAAAGTAAACGAAGACCTGTTACAGCAAGTTCACGACAAACAATAATAGCCACAATCCAAGCAGCAGCTTTTCCTTGTTCAACTAAAACAATAAAAGCAGTCATAACTAACATTTTATCAGCTAAAGGATCAGCAAATTTTCCAAAGTTAGTTACTAAATTATGTTTTCGAGCAATTTTTCCATCTAACCAGTCTGTGATACTAGCAACAGCAAAAATAATAGCAGCAACCAGTTGAGTAACTTCTAAGTTAACACCTATTATATCTAGACTTCCCCAGTTTAAAGGGACTAAGGCAACAATCATAAATATTGGAATCATTAAGATTCTTAAAACAGTTAATTGATTAGGTAAATTCATTTTAATTTTCGTCCTCTTTCTTTTCTGTTGTGGTAGTTCCTTTTTCTAATGTTATCATTTTTTTGCCATCAACGGGTGTTTTTTCGTTAAATTTAATTTCTTCCCCGTTAATAAAAATAGTCACATTTCGAGAAGCTCCAACAACAATGCTGAACGAATCCAGCTCATCAGGGACAAAAGTTTCTAATTCTTCTTTTGGTTGAATCGTATATTGATAGAAAATTTCCTGTGTTTGAGAATTTTGTAAACCAACCCAAGCGGCATTATCTAATCCTTTAAAAGCGACTTTCATTGGTTTTTCCCAATTAGCCAATTTATAAACAACTGTTTCACCATCATCTGATACTAAAGAAATATTCGTTTCTTTTTTCTTTTCTTCTGTCTTTTCGCTGTCCTTAGTTGATTCTTCCGTTTCTGATTTTTCAGTTGTAGTTGATGTTTCAAGTTTTGAACCACTATCTACAATAGTTGTTTTATTAGGTGTTGGAACAATTGGCCCTTTTTCTGAATCTAACATGATAGCCCAAACAATTGTACCAATAATTGCAGCTACAACTAAAACAAGTAAAGCAACAGGAATATATGAGGCAATTAAAGATTTTTTAGTATTTGTTTCATTGTATTTTGATTTTCTAGAGCCTTTTACAGGCATACTAAGAGCCATTGTATTAGTTAACTCTTCTTCTTCTGGTTTGCCATCAAGACGTCTTAAAAGAGGACGAGGGTTTAATCCAACAGCTTCTGCAAACTGTCTGATAAAAGTTCTCTTATAATAATCACTTGGCATGGCGTCAAAATCATTTTCTTCTATAGCTTCTAAATAACGTCGTTGTATTTTAGTAATTTTTTGTAAATCACCAATTGTTAAACCACGATCGATACGGGCTTTTTGTAATTTTTCCCCAATGGTTTCCAATGTAATGCTCCTTCTTTCTAAATTTTCCATCCACCTGTTACAGGAATAGAAGTACCAGTGATATAGCTTGCGTTTTCACTTAATAAATACAGTGCAAGACTAGCAATTTCATCTGGCAGTGCCATTCTATGTAGCGGGATTTCATCTAATAATTCTTCTTTTTCTTTTAAAGACCAGTCTGTATTCATTTGAGTGTCTACAGCGCCTGGTGCGATTGTATTAATAGTAATACCTAATGTGGCGACTTCTTTTGCATAAGCATTAGCAAAGGCAATTTGGCCACCCTTTAATGTACTATACAAAACTTCCATTGAACTGCCAATTAGACCATAGACTGAACTAATAAAAATAATTCGTCCATGTCTTGAGGTACTTAGTTTTGTTTGTAAGTTTTGGCACAGTAACATAGGTGTTTTTAAATGAGTCTGCCACATAGAATCAAACTCTTCGGGTTTTAGCTCAGTTAGTAGATTATAACTCGTTCCACCATGAGCGAAAATAAGACCATCTAATTGAAAAATAGACTGTAATATTTGATTAAGACCACTGTCTTTAGATAAATCAGCCTGAACCATAAAAAAGTCTTGTTTAGGATATTTATCTTGTAAGTCATGAATTAATTTTTCAGCTTTATCTTTTTGAGTGTGGTAATGACAATAAATAGAGTAGCCATTTTGCGCTAATTGCTTAACACAGGCACTACCAATATCTCCACTAGCTCCTGTTACTAAAACATACTTCATCTAACTCACCTTTTCTTTGGATAAATAAAGAAACGACTCAATCCTTCTGGTCTAATAAAGGCATCATGAACAGCTAATAAATCACTTAGCTCAATGCTATCAATAATTTCAGCCAAATCAAAGAGAGTAGTATCTCCAAATTTTATACTACTAAATTGGTTGGCAATGTATTCAAGTGAATCGAGAGATTGCAAATGTTTGCCCATCATTTTTCGTTTAGCTAGATTTAAGTTTCGTTCTGTTAATTCAGGGCTATCTTTTGATTTCAAAATTAAGTTAATCATTTGGTTAGCAAAACGTTCAGGTTCATTTGTGTCTGAACTGAAATCTGCAAAATGGAAACTACGGTCTAAACTAAAATCATAAGAAAATGAATCATCAATTAGTCCATCATTATACATTTGTAAATAACTCTCAGACGTATCACCAAACAATAATTGAAGCAATAATTGGACGCTAGTTTGATATTTTAAGCGTTCAAAACCATTCTCTGGAACAGTATCTAAGCCTTTTAGACCAATAATTGCTTTTGGACGACTAACAGAAAGCTCAATACTACTTTCCTTAATAATATCTTTTGCTGATTCAACAGGGAATCTGCGTTCAATTTCAGTTGCTTGAACAAATTCTTTTTGGTCTTGATTATTTTTAATAAAGGTCATTAAATTTTCAGGATCCATTTTCCCCACAATAAATAAATTCATATTGCTTGGGTGATAGAAGGTATTGTAGCAAAGGTATAGATCCTCAGCTGTGATTTTATCAATACTTTCTTCTGTTCCAGCAATATCAATATGTAAAGGATGTTTTGGATAAAGATTATTTAAAATACCAAAGAATAAGCGCCAATTTGGGTCATCTTGATACATTCTAATTTCTTGAGCAATAATCCCTTTTTCTTTATTAACAGATTCTTCTGTAAAATAAGGATCTTGAACAAAATCAATTAAGGTTTGAATGTTTTCTAAGGTATTATCTGTAGAAGAAAAAAGGTAACTTGTACGTGTAAAGCTTGTAAAAGCATTACTTGAAGCACCTTGTTTCCCAAAACGTTGGAAGACATCTTCATCTTCTTTTTCGAATAATTTATGTTCTAAGAAATGCGCAATCCCATCAGGAACAGTTGTAAATTCATTTTGACCTAAAGGAATAAACTCATTGTCAATTGAGCCATAATTAGTTGTAAATAAGCCATAAGTTTTATGGAAATCAGGTTTTGGAAGTAAGGTAACTTCTAAACCATTATCTAAAATACCTGTGTAAATAGTTTCGTTAATTGAAGGATAAAAAATCTTTTTCATTAGTCTTCTTTTTCTCCTTCCATAAAGTAAACAGCTTGTAATTTCACGTGTTTAGCAACTGTTTTAATATCCTCAATAGTCACGTCTTGAATACGTTTAACCCATTCATCTTGAGTGATATCAGCTTGAGGGACTTTAATTTTTAAGAAAGCTTGCTCTTGGAGCGCACGTTGATTGTCTAAACTTAATAAAAATTGATTAATTAGCATAACTTTTGTCTGCTCTAAGTACTCCTCAGACACTTTTCCAGTAGCCAATTCTTTTAATTGTTCGTTAACAAGACGTAATACTTTCTCTCTATTTTTCCCGTCAATACCTGTTTGAACAGTTAATAAACCTCTGAAAGGTTCCACAGAACTGCTAGCATAGTAAGCTAAACTATGTTTTTCTCTCACATTTAAAAATAGTTTCGAGTGAGGGAAACCTCCGAATAATCCGTTAAATACCATTAAGGCAAAATAAAGGTCATCGTAATAATAAATATCACAATGATAGGCTAAGTTTAATTTAGATTGAACAACAGGTAATTGCTCAGTTTTTTGACGAATCACATTGTCTAGTGATTGCTTGTAAAATAGAGGTTCTGATTCATAGGAACGATCTTCGAAACCAAAATCTTTAAAGCATCTTGCAACATACCCTTCAGCCACGTCACCAATTACAATGATATCGACTTTGTCATTAACAATCATGTGGCGGTAATAATCAGCAATAGAGCTTGCGGTTTCTTTTTCTATGTCTTCAGTACGCCCAAAACTTGGTGTTTTTTGGTTGTTAGATCTAGCAAAGAAAAGGTTTTGAAGAGAAAGAGAAGCGTAAGTTTGTTTGTCATCAAAGATAGATTCGATGTATTCGATTAAGTTTTCTTTTTCTCGTAGAAAAGTATCAGTTTCAAAATTACCATCAATAATATGTGGAGCAAAAATAATTTCTTTTAAAAATTCAGCAGCAGATTCTAAAACAGAAATGCCGCTAGGAACCAACTTATCATTAATAATATTCATTCCTAAAGTGAAGTAATGTTCATTTCCGTTTCGGCTAACACCAATACCAAAACTTGCCCCATAAAGTTCAGATAATTTTTTACTCAAGGCTGTCTGGTCTGGATAATTCAAACTATTTGTTTCCATTAGACTTGCTAAAAGTGATCGTTTGCTACTAGTTTCAGTTGTTAACGGTGCGGAGAAACGAACTAAAATACGCACGGTTTTATATTTATTAGTTGGAATAACGTGTAAATTCACGTTTTGATTTAATTCAAAAGTCATAAATCTAATCTCCTTTGTTGATCAGATAGGTATCTATATTTAATAATTAGATACACCCTTTAGAGTACCAAAAATTTAGCTCAGATGATAGGAAAAGGCTAGATTTTCTGTCAAAAAAATTAAGTTTAAGAAATCGTTAATAATTCCTTAACTAAATAAAAAAATAAAATCGAAAGAAAGTTGAAGACAAAAAAGTTTAAATAGGTTTTGTTAACTATAATAAATGAATTTTTCAAACAAAATATAGGTCTAATGAGTTAAGTTTAGGTATAATCAGTGTATACTATAAAAGGAGTGATGGAGATGTTTAAAGAGTTTAAAGAGTTTATTATGCGAGGGAACGTTCTTGACTTAGCAGTCGGGGTTATTATTGGGGGAGCGTTTACAGCAATCGTAACAGCCCTGACTACAAGTTTAATTACCCCTCTAATTGGTTTAGTGATTAGTTTAATTTTCCCTGGTTCAACTAATGTAGATGACGTAACAAAAAACTTGTCATTTAATATTAACGGTGTAGAGTTCAACTATGGTTTAGTTATCTCAGCAATTATTACATTTTTAATTACAGCATTTGTTTTATTTATGATTATTAAAGCTGCAAATAACGCTAACAAGGTTGTTCCTAAAAAGGAAGAAGAGGAAGAAGAAGTTGTTGAAGAATTAGAAACAATTGAAGTAATCCTTAGCGATATCCGTACGTTATTAGCAGAACAAAACAACAAAAAAACATCTGACGAGTAGTCAGATATATCTTCAATAAAAAAAGGTTGTGAAAGAGATAAAATCTTTCACAACCTTTTTAACTTATTTTTTTGATTCGAAAAGTGGACTTACTGGTTTATTTTCGTGAATACGTTTAATCGCATCTCCCATTAATTCACCAACACTTACAATTTCGATTTTATCTGAATATTTGTCTTCAGGTAAAAGGATAGAGTCTGTGATGATTAATTTTTCAATAGATGAGTTATCGATACGCTCGATTGCAGGTCCTGAAAGAACAGGGTGAGTACAACATGCAACAACTTCAGTAGCCCCTTTTTCTTTAAGAGCTTCTGCTGCTAGTGTAATAGTACCTGCTGTATCAATCATATCATCGATTAACACACATTTTTTACCTTTAACTTCCCCAATAATATTCATTACTTCAGCTACGTTAGCTTTTGGACGGCGTTTGTCAATAATTGCAATTGGTGATTTTAAGATTTCTGCTAATTTACGAGCACGTGTTACGCCACCGTGGTCAGGAGACACAACAACTACATCATCACCTTCATATCCGTGATCAATAAAGTAGTCTGCTAAAAGAGGAGCAGCCATTAAATGATCCACAGGAATATCAAAGAATCCTTGGATTTGAGATGCATGTAAGTCTAAAGTTAACATACGTGTTGCACCTGCTTTTTCAAGCATATCTGCCACTAATTTAGATGTAATAGGCTCACGAGAACGAGCTTTACGATCTTGACGAGCGTAACCGTAGTAAGGCATAACAACGTTAATTGTTTTAGCACTCGCACGTTTTAAGGCATCAATCATAATAAGTAATTCCATTAAATGGTCATTTACAGGGTTACTTGTTGATTGGATTAAGTAGACGTGACCACCACGAATACTTTGCTCGATATTGATTTGAATCTCACCGTCGCTGAATTGTTTCACTTCAGACTTTCCTAATTCTACTCCAACTGCATCAGCGATTTTTTTCGCTAAAGGTTTGTTTGAGTTTAATGAAAAGATTTTTAGTCTTGGATCAAAGTAATGATTAGACATGAGGACCTCCGCTTTCTTGTTTTAAACTTGTGATTATACTTCCCACTAAATAGTAGTCATTTTTAACGAATAAATCAAGTCATTTGAGCTCTTTTTATTCGTTATATGGCATTTTTTTAGCATAACCCTCCAAATTTGATTGGCGAGCGCGAGCAATTCCTAATGAGTCTTCAGGCACATCTTTAGTAATGGTCGAGCCGGCAGCAACCGCTGAGTTACGTCCAATTGTGACTGGTCCTACTAAATTGGTACCACTCCCAATAAAGGCGTGGTCTTCAATAATTGTATGGAATTTGTTTTTTCCGTCATAGTTAACAAAAACAGTTCCACAACCAACGTTAATATCTTTTCCAAGAGTAGCGTCTCCCACATAAGTTAAGTGACCAACTTTAGAGTTTTCGCCAACTGTCGCTTTTTTAATCTCAACAAAGTTTCCGATGTGAGCATTTTCTAAAATTTCAGCTTGTGGTCTAAGGTGAGCGTAAGGTCCAACATCAGCACCGTCTTTAACAATAGCTTGGTTTAGAGTTGAGGATTTGATAACTACATTATTTCCAATGTGGCTATTTGTAATATCAGAGTTGGCAGTCACAAGACAATTATCACCAATCACTGTTTTTCCGCGTAGCATAACACCTGGTTCAATCACTGTGTCATGTCCAATGACAACATCACTTTCAATATAAGTTGAACTTGGATCCACAAAAGTAACGCCATTTTTCATATGTGCTTCATTAATGCGAGCTGTCATTAGCTGACTTGCTTTTGCTAAAGCAACACGGTCATTAATTCCCATAGATTCTTCTTCTGAATCCATAATATAAGCAGTTACGATTTCACCTTGTTGTTTTAAAATACTAATAACATCAGGTAAGTAGTACTCACCTTGAGCATTATCATTACCAACTTTAGTTAACGATTCAAATAGAAATTCATTATCAAAACAGTAAGTTCCAGTATTGAATTCATTAATTAATAATTCGTCTTCTGAGGCATCTTTATGTTCAACGATTTTTTCAACTAAATTATCTGCATTTCTAACAATACGACCATAACCTGAAGCATCATGGGCAATAGCTGAAAGAATAGTTGCTTTAGCACCTGTTTCTTCATGATGAGTTATTAATTTTTCAAGGGTTTCTGATGTTAGAAGAGGTGTATCACCGCAAATAACGAGAGTTGTACCAGATTTGTCTTTTAATAAATCTGAAGTAGCTAAAACCGCATGACCTGTACCTAATTGTTCTGTTTGTAGGGCATACTGAGAACGTTCACCTAATTGCTCTTGAACCATTTCAGCACCAAATCCTACTATTGTAACAATTTCATCTACATTAATTGCTTCGATTTGTTCTATAACATGTTCTACCATTGGTTTTCCAGCAACAGGATGTAGGACTTTATATAAAGATGATTTCATACGAGAACCTTTACCTGCAGCTAAGACGATTGCGTAACGATTTTCCACTTATCTAACACTCCTTAATACTAATCTTAGTTTTCGATTTATTGTAACAAAAAAAGAGCTTATGTATCAAGCTCTTTTAACTTCTTCTTTAGACTATACCAATTTTATGGTAGTTTTGGATCGAAATAATTTCCAGGAACAACTGTAATATTTTTTGTTCTTGTATCAACATCTTTCACACAAAGTAGAGATGTATAATCATCAATCATACGACGACCACTAAACGTTGATTCAGCAAAAACTGTTACACCGACTAATTCAGCTTCAAACTCTTCGATTAAAGCTTTCATACCGTTAACAGTACCGCCGCCTTTCATAAAGTCATCAACTACAAGGACACGAGAACCGCGTTTTAAACTTCTTTTTGATAATTCCATTTTTTCAATACGCTCAGAACTACCAGATACATAATTAACGCTAACTGTTGAACCTTCAGTGATTTTAGAATCACGACGTACAATAACAAATGGCACATTTAAGTAATATGACACAGCTTGAGCAATTGGCACACCTTTAGTAGCAACAGTCATAACAGCATCAATTTCTTTTCCAACATATTGAGAAGAGATAATTTGACCAATTTGTTTTAGTAATTGAGGGTCACCAAGTAAATCTGATAGGTAGACATAACTACCAGGTAATAGACGATCTTGTTCTGACAAACGTTCGCATAATTCATCAACCATTTCTTTTGCTGTTTCAAAAGGAATTTCTGGAGTGAATATAACGCCACCAGCCGCACCAGCCATAGTTTCTAAAGTACCAAATCCACGATCTTTAAAAGTTTTTTTAATAATAGTCAAGTCTTCACTAATAGAAGATTTTGCAGACTCATATTTATTAACGAAATAAGTTAAAGGAGTGAGTTTGTGAGGGTTGTTTAGAATGTAGGCAGTCATATCAATTAAACGTTCACTTCTTTTGATTTTCATATGTTATAACTCCTTTTTAATTAAAGTAATACAAACCATTATAGTATGTTTTAGGTAAAAAACAAAGTATTTTTAGAAAAAAAAAAGAATTGTTCGCAAATAATGTTCGCAATTAAAAGCCGTAAGAAAAAATTAGGCTTTTCTCTTACGGCTTTTTTTAATCGAATCTTTTAAATTAACTAAAATAAACATGAAAATAAAGATTAATGTAATAGTAGCTCCAGGAGGCGTATCTAATTGATAAGAGCCAATCAATCCAGAAATCATCCCAATAAAACCAACGACAACACTAATTAGAATCACTTGGTTAAATGTTCGGCCTAATTTCATAGAAATGGTTCCTGGTAAAATCATAATAGCCGACACGAGTAATGCTCCAGCAATTGGAATCATTAAAGTAATTGCCACACCTGTCATTACATTAAATAAAGTAGACAACAGATTAACAGGTAGTCCGTCAACATGAGCTGTATCCTCATCAAAGGTTAAGACATACATAGGGCGTCTTAAAAAGATAAACAGAATCACAATAGCAATCATTAAAACACCTAATATTTTAACTTGGGACCAATTAATCGTAATAATAGAACCGAATAAATATTGCTGAATGTTCATTGTATTTTGTCCCTTGTTTAAATTCATTAAAACAAGAGCAGTGGCTAAACCACCAGACATTAATACTGCCGTTGAGACCTCAGAATAAGAACTGTAAAGTTTTCTGATGTACTCAAGAGCTAGGGCTGAAATAACGACAACTACTAAAGTAGTCACTGTTGGGTTTAAATTAACTAAAAAACCTAAAGCAATACCTGCTAAGGAAACGTGAGACAGGGTATCAGCTAATAAAGATTGGCGTCTTAAAACAAGGAAAACACCAAGTAAGGGAGCGATTACTGCCATAAAAGAGGCGGCAATTAAGGCTCTTATCATGAATTCATATGAAAACATCTCCATTCTGTGTCCTCCTTTCTAACTAACTGGATATGGCGATCCATGTATTCTTTAATATCATCATGGTCATGAGTAATCATTAAAATTGCTTTATTGTGAGCATGAGAAGCATGGCGAAGTAAACGGTAAAAATCACGACGACTTTTTTCATCCATTCCTGTAGTAGGCTCATCTAAGATAAATAAATCAGGATCAGCCGCAAAAATTCGAGCTAAACAAATACGTTGCTTTTGCCCACCAGATAACTCACCAACGCGTTTATGACGCATTTCCCACATACCAACAGAATTTAATGCTTTTTCTACATGATCATGGTCTGTTTTTGATAAACGTTTAAACCATTTTCCATGGGTAAATCTCCCAGATTCTACTAATTCAAGTACAGTACTTGGAAATCCAGCATTAAATGAAGCAATTTGTTGTGGGCTATATCCAACTTTTAAAGGTTGCCCATCGATATTCTTTTTAGCAATTGTAACTTCTCCTTTAGCTGGAGTAAGTAGACCAAGAGTATTTTTAATTAAAGTTGATTTTGCAGCTCCATTTTCTCCTGTTAAGATGACAAATTCCCCTGGTTTAACCTGATAAGAGATATCTTGTAAAACAGGTTCTTCACCATAATAAAAGGTTAAATCTTTAACATCGATATAATTCATTCGACCCATCCTTTCTAAAAGGTTTTATATAAAATGTAATGATTACGTTTTGAACTTTTAAAGAATAGCACGATGAGGAAAAGAAGGCAAGAAAAAAGAACGATTCTTAATTAAAAATAAGAGTCGTTCTTTTAGTTACTGATTTAATGTCCTAACTACATAAACTTCTTGGCAAAAACCTTTTAAAGAATTAGCAATATGGATAGCACGTGAATGTTTATCACATAATGCAATAACTGTAGGACCGCTTCCACTCATAACAGCAGCATCTACTCCAAAATCTAGCATCTTTTCTTTAATCATTTTCACAACAGGGAATTTTTTCATCGTGTAAGATTCTAGGGAATTACCTAAATGCTGTGTCATTTCAGTATAATTATTATCTTCAATGGCCTTTTGTAGAGCCTTAATATTTGGATGAGTTAAAGTGTCTACATCAATTTTTGAAAAAACTCTAGGTGTTGAAACACTGATTTTTGGTTTTACTAAAACAACCCATGACTGAGGAATTGGTCTCTTTAATGGTGTCACGATTTCACCAAGACCAGTTACAAGGGCAGTTTCCCCTTTTAAACAAAAAGGGATATCGGTTCCAATAGGAATGGCTAATTCAGTCATTTCTTCTAAAGTAGCTTCTAAATCAAAGAGACGATTAATTCCTCTAAAGGTAGCTGCAGCATCGCTACTACCACCACCAAGGCCAGCTGCTACAGGAATATTTTTCTGTAGATTAACATGGACACCACCTTCAAAAGCATAGCGCTTTTTCATGGCTTCAATGGCTTGGAAAATATTGTTTTTTCTATCTGTAGGTAAAAAGCCACTATTAGTTGTAATAGTAATGTCATTGCTTTCAGTTTTCGTGAAAGTTAATCGATCAGCTAAGTCAATACTAGCCATAATCATTTCAAGTTCATGATAACCGTCATTTCTTTTATATAAAACATCTAGACCGAGATTGATTTTTGCAGGGGCTTTTTCGATGATTTCCATCCGCTCATCTCCTTGCTTTTGAATATATTGTTTTTATTATACCTTAAAATAGTTACATTTTAAATTATCCGTTTTTTTATTTCTAAATAAAAAATAACTCACGTTAAAATAAAAAATAACATTTTATTTTAACGTGAGTAAATTTATTTCCGGTACATTTTAAATTCTAAAAAGCGGTCATTATAAATTTCTAAGTATTTAGAACCTAAGTCTTCATAGACTTCTAAGTTTTTCATTGTTTCTTCACTTGGATAAAATTGTTCATCATCAGTGATTTCTTTAGATAAAATGGCTTTTGCTTTTTTATTAGGTGTTGAGTAACCAATATATTCAGCATTAGCCGCCCCATTTTCTGGTTCTAACATGAAGTTGATAAAATCATAAGCGCCATCTAAATTTTTGGATGTTTTAGGAATGACAATGTTATCAAACCAAAGATTTGAACCTTCTTCTGGAATCACATAATGTAAGTGCTCATTGTTATCAAGCATTTCGCTAGCTTCACCTGAGAAAGATACGGCAGCAGCACTTTCTTCATTAATCATATACATTTTGATTTCATCAGCAACAATAGCTTTTACATTAGTTGTTAAACCTGTTAATTTTTTAGAGGCTGCTTCTAGTTCAGCATCGTTTTTACTATTAAGAGAGTTACCATCACTGTTTAAAGCAAGTCCAATAACTTCACGAGCTCCGTCGATTAACATAACATTGTTTTTTAGATGAGGTGCCCACAAGTCGTCCCAATGTTGTATCTCTTCTTCTTTAACAAATTTGTCATTATAAATAATGCCTAAAGTTCCCCAAAAATAAGGAATTGAATATTGGTTTCCCTCATCGAAATCAATATCTAAAAACTGTGAGTCGATATTGTCTAAGCCTTTAATTTTACTGTGATCAAGTTTAATGAGTAAGTCTTGTTTCATCATTTTTTGAATCATATAATCACTTGGAATGGCAATATCGTAGGCTGTTCCACCTTGTTCGATTTTAGTAATCATGGCCTCGTTTGAGTCGAAAGTTTCGTAAATAACTTTGTAGCCATATTCTTTTTCAAATTTTTTAAGTAAATCAGGATCAATATAATCTCCCCAGTTGTAAATGGTTACGACTTTTGAACTTGCTTTTCCTGAACTTTTTTCCAGATTAAAAGCAGCAATCGCAAGACATAAGATAATAGCAATAATCCCTATTATTAATGAATTTAATTTCTTCATAACTGCTTCCTTTCTATCTAGTTATTTTTTTCTTATTCTTTTTATTTGTAGCATCTTTACTAATGAAATAATAACCAATCACTAAAATCATTGAGAACAAGAACAGTAGGGTACTTAAAGCATTAATCTCTAAGCTAATCCCTTGTCTTGCTCGTGAGTAAATCTCAACTGAAAGAGTACTAAAACCATTACCTGTCACAAAGAAAGTCACGGCAAAATCATCAAGTGAATAAGTAAAAGCCATAAAGTAACCAGCAATAATACCAGGTGTGATATAAGGCAAAATAACTTGACGTAAAACTTGGAAGTTATTAGCCCCTAAATCTCTAGCAGCATCAATTAAAGATTGATTCATCTCTTGAATTTTAGGTAAGACCATCAAAACCACAATGGGAATACTAAAAGCAATGTGAGAGAGTAGCACAGAGACAAAACCTAATTTAAAACCAAACCAAGTTCCTAAAAAAGTAAATAGAATTAAGAAACTAGCACCAATAATAACGTCAGGTGAGACCATTAAGACATTGTTTAAACTAAGAACAGTATTTCTGATACCACGCTGTTTTGTATAATGAATCCCCATAGCACCAAATGTTCCGATAATTGTAGCAATTAAGGCTGAAAGAAAAGCGAGTAAAAAGGTATTAATCACAATTCCAATTAGTCTCGTATCTTCAAAAACGGTTTGGTAATGCTCAAATGTAAAACCAGTAAATGAGGTCATATTGCCACCAACATTAAAAGAATAAAAAATCAGGTAAAAAATTGGTACATAAAGAAGGATAAAAATAAGAATTAAATAGAGGTTCGACCATTTGAATTTTCTATTTGTCATTTAGTTTTACCTCCTTTTTTCTTTTCTCTTGTAAAGAACATAATAATAAACATAGTAATAATTAAAATGACACCAATAGTAGAACCCATACCCCAGTTTTGAGTCACTAAGAAATGCTGCTCAATGGCTGTACCAAGGGTAATCACGCGGTTTCCACCAATTAAACGAGTTAACATGAATAAACTTAAAGAGGGAATGAAAACTGCTTGTACACCACTTTTTACCCCGTTTAGAGAGAGTGGCAAAATCACACGTCTAAAAGTTTCAACACCATTTGCTCCTAGATCACGACTAGCTGAAATTAACGACGGATTAATTTCTTCTAAGGCATTAAAAATAGGCATAATCATAAAAGGTATTTCAATATATGTAGCCACAAAAATAAAACTGAAGTCAGTAAATAAAATTTGCTTACCACCAATGCCAATCATTTCTAAAAATGAATTCACAGTTCCATGGACACTAAAAATACCAATAAAAGCATATGCTTTTAATAGTAGATTAATCCAAGTAGGTAGGATGATTAACATTAACCAAAGTTGTTTATGTTTTAACTTAGTTAATAAGTAAGCAGTAGGATAGCTGATTAACAAAGTAAAAAGAGTAATTAAAAAGGCATAAAAAACTGAGTTAAAAGTCATTTTTAAATAAGTAGCTGAAGTTAAATATTGTTGATAGTTAGCTAGAGTAAAAGCGCCATTTGTATCAAAGAATGATTGATAAATAATTAAAATCACAGGAGCAATAACAAATAGTAACAACCAGAAAACATAAGGAATCGTATATAATTTTTTATTAACAGTCATTTCAAGCCTCCTTAATCTTCGTCGTAGCTTTCAAGTCGTGCATCAAAGTCCTCTTCTGACTCACCAAAACGCATAACATGAATATCTTCTGGCTCAAAATAAATACCAACTTCTTGTCCCTCGTCAGCACGGCGCGTTGAATGAACTGTCCACTCATTACCTTCTTTATCAATACAAAAGATTTCATAATGAACTCCTCTAAATAATAAAGAATCAACAGTTGCTACAAGTTTACCTTTATTAACGGGAACAATACTTAAATCCTCAGGACGAATCATAATTTCAATAGGCTCATTTTTACGCATCCCACTATCTACACATTCAAATGATTTGCCTACAAATTCAACTAAATTATCTTCTAACATCACACCATCAACAATGTTACTTTCTCCAATAAAGTTAGCGACAAAACGGTTAATAGGCTCATCATAAATATCTCTGGGTGTGCCACTTTGTTCGATGTTACCTTCATTTAAGACAAAGATTTCATCACTCATAGCTAAAGCTTCTTCTTGGTCATGGGTTACAAAGATGAAAGTAATACCAAGACGTTTTTGTAATTCACGTAATTCAGACTGCATAGCTGTACGTAATTTTAAATCAAGAGCTGAAAGTGGTTCATCTAGTAGTAAAATATCAGGCTCATTAACAAGAGCACGAGCGATTGCCACACGTTGTCTTTGTCCACCAGACATCTCACTGATTTGTCTTTCTTCAAAACCAGATAACTGAACCATACGAAGAGCATCTTTTACTTTTCTTTCAATATCATCTTTATTCATTTTTTTTATTTTTAAACCAAAAGCAACATTATTAAAGACATTCATATGTGGAAATAGTGCGTAATCTTGAAAAACAGTATTTACTTTTCGTTTATTAGCAGGCACTTGATTTATTTTTTTACCATCAAAATAAATATCCCCTGAAGTTGGTTCTGAAAAACCAGCAATTAATCTAAGAATGGTCGTTTTACCACAACCAGAAGGTCCTAACAAGGTGTAAAACTTACCTTGTTCAATTTCAAAACTAACCTCTTTTAAAACCACATTGTCGTCAAATTCTTTTACTACAGTATCAAAACGAATAATTGTATTACTCACTAAAGCCACCCCTTTTATAAATATGAATTTGTTGCTACTAATAGTAAACGACTAGTCCCCTCAAAATCGTTTCTAATTTGATGTTTCTTTAAAGCTTGATAGTAAATAGTTTCTCCACTATTAGCGTAGTACTTATCTGCACCAATTTCAACACATACACGCCCCTCAAGAATATACCCGAAAGTATCTGATAAAGAAGGTTCAAATTCTTTATACTCCCCATTTTTATCAAGTGAAAGAATAATAGGCTCCATTTCTTTTTCATTAGAGTCAGAAACTAGCCAGTTAATTTCATAGCCTTTTTCTTCCTCATAATAGATGGTATGATCCTCACTTTTATAGACGACTTGTTGGACTTGCTCTTTTTCATCAAAAAAGGCTTTAGGTGAAATACCTAAAACTTCTAAGATAGAAAAGAAAGTTTCCATTGAAGGTGAACTTAAATTTCGTTCAAGTTGAGAAATATAACCTTTACTAAGGTCAGTTCGCTCACCGAGTTCTTCTTGAGTCAGATTTTTTTGTATGCGTAAATTTTTTATTTTACTTCCAATATTCATAAGTATCCTCGTTTCAAAGTTTACATTTACTAAACATTAAAGCACAAAAGTTTTGTATTACTAAACTATAAGTTTACTAACAACGGAATTATACAAGAAAGATGGGGAGAATACAATAAAATTTATCTAAGAAATCAGCAAAAAAAGAGAACAAATGAGTTATACTTAAATAAGGATAATAAAAAAGAAAAGAGGCCAAAAAATGACAGTAACAACGTTTAAATCATTAGTGGTAGAAGAAGTGGAAGATACGGTTAAAGCAAGTGTTAAAACATGTACTTTAGCTGATCTGTCAGAAGGCGAAACAATTATTAAAACAAATTACTCAGGCATTAACTATAAAGATGCCTTAGCAACAATCAAAAATGGTGGCGTTATCAGAAGTTACCCGATGATTCCAGGAATTGATGCTGTAGGAGAAGTTCTTGAAACAACTGCTGCTAACTTAAAAGTTGGGGATATTGTTGTGATTACAGGAAAAGGTCTTGGGGTAACTCATACAGGTGGTTTCAGTGAAATCATCTGCGTACCTAATGACTGGCCAATTGTCTTACCAAAAACAGTTACAGAAAAAGAAGCAGCGAGTATTGGAACTGCGGGAATTACAGCCTTAGAATCAATTAGTGAGTTAGAGAGAAATGGTTTATCAGATAAAGAAGCACGTATTTTAGTGACAGGAGCTACCGGCGGTGTTGGCAGTATCGGTATTGCGATGCTAAAAAGTTTAGGCTACAAAAATATTACTGCTTTATCTCGTAAAAAGAATGAAGACTTCCTATTAAGTATCGGAGCAACATCTATCATTAGTTTAGAAGAATTTATGCCAGAAAAAATCAAACCGCTACAAAAACAAGCCTATGATTTTGTATTAGATACAGTTGGAGGAGAAATCGTATCAGCTATCCTACCTCAAATTAATTACGGTGGAGCGATCACTTTATGTGGGAATGCAAGTGGTATTAAACTATCAACAACAGTCTTACCATTCATCTTAAGAGGAATCAAAATGGTAGGTGTGGACTCTGTTCAATTACCTAATGAGAAAAAAGAAGCTATTTGGAATCGTATTGGACAAGACTTAGATAAAGAACTACTGCAAAAAATTGGAGCCGTAGAAGAACCATTAGAAAATATAGAAACTATAGTGGGAAGTTTATTAGAAGGAACTCACTCAGGAAGAACTATTATTAAAATGTAAAAAGAGCCATTTTTATAAACAAATTAAAAAGTACTTTTAGTTATTAATATAATTAAAAGTGCTTTTTTTGCGTTTTAATTTACACTATTTTTTTATTAATCTGTTTTCGAAAAGGGGGTATTAAAAAGAATGGTGAGTTTTAAAAATGCTTTTATATCAAGGGTTAAATTAAAAAGGTGGTTAAAAAAATATTTATATTTTATTTTTTTTTATTTATAAAATAAATTAAAAAAATGAGAAACGATACTGTCTTATACTTTTTGTGTAGGAAATATTTTTTTTGGGGAGAAAGGAGTTGAATGGATTGAAAAAAACTCTCATTGTATTGAAATTTTGTGTTTTAATACTCACACTTTTTATTTCAGTATCATTAAATATGGTTCATGTAAGTGCTGAAAATGAACGTATTTTACCTACTGATAGTGAACTAGAATTAGCTGATAATGCCTACTATCTTAAGAAAGGTAATTTTAATCCGAATGAAAAAGTAGTTAACGTCTCTAATTGTACTGAATTTGTTAGAGCTTATAAAGACAATACGGTTACTAAAATAAAATTAACAACGGACATTACAAGTCAAGATATATCTGTTGATGGTGTTTCAACTACGATTTTTGGTGATAATGCCGATGAGTATCGAAAAAGTTCACTAGTTATTGACGGAGGATATACTGATTCTATAACAGGAGAAACGAAGCAATATGGTTTAACGCTTATAGGTTCTAAAATGCTTAGAACAAGTAATGCACCAACAGGATTTACAGAAACAGCAGCAGATGGCAGTACTCAAAATAGGTCTATGTTTCATTTAAAAAATTTAAGTATTGCACAACCTGGAACTGAAAATGCTTATTCCTATGGATTTATAGGAGCGCCTGGCGTTGACACAACTGTTGCTGGGGAAAATGTTAATGCTCCATACTCTAAAAATTGGTATTTTAGATTTACTAATGTGAATACAGATATTGATGACAATACAACTGCTTATAGAGGGGTAGCTCGTGCAATTGTTGGCTACCAATCAGAGGTAACTTTAGCTGGTAGGGTTGAGTTGAGTGTATCTGGTGAAACATTTTATTTAGGAAGTTTAATAGTAGAACCAAAAGCTTCTTTTAAAGGAATTACAGAATAATCTAACTATTCAGTTGTGTGGTTTGTGGATAGAATTGATCCTAAAACAACAGCAGCCAATGGACAACTAACAATAGGGAAAGATTCATTTGTCTATTTAAAGAATATAACGAATGGAACAAGTTACCCAGGATTTTACGGAGATTATGGAGATGGAATTATTGATGAGGGAGCAACGTTAAACATTGATATGAAAGGAAATGCATGGAGATTCGATACTTATAATTCTACAATTAGAGTTAAAAAAGATGCAACAGTCAACTTGATTAGTAGAGGTACTGGATCAGTTCTCACATTTGGAGGAGGACCGGGACCGTTTGCGGATGGATACGGTGATCAAGTAAAAGATAATTCCTTTATCGTAGAACCTGGAGCTAATTTTTTTGCTTATGGAGAAACTGCTATAAATAGAGGAACCATTGAAACACAGAGAACTTCCACAAATAATTCTTTTGTATTAGATAGCCCAAAATCGTTTGATATTAGAAACTCTACTAATAATACAGCAAGTAACACTGGAAGTTACAGAGCAGTAAATATGTATAATTCAGCAACTGTTGCCAATGGTAGGAATAGTAATACGTTTGAGATCATGAATTCAGATGTTAGTCTATGGAAAAATGGAGCAGCTGGAGGATCTTCAAATGGGAATATTGATGGATTAGCACAGGAATCATATGTAAAAGTAGCTGGATTTAAAATGAACAGTCAAAATTCTAATACATATGCTGCATCCTTATCAACACCGTATCCTGTAGCAACTGATGCTAATTTTACTGATACTTTAGATAAGTTCAATCCTATAGTTACCAAGAGAATAACAGGTATTAATACTGCGCCTGAGGTGATTTGGTCACCAGTCACAGATGCAGATAAGTCATTAAAAGTACGAGTTTATCTAGGTGATAGACCAACTGGATATGATGAAAATGGAAATACTATTTTAGTTCCAATATATGCTACGACTGGTGAAGCATCTGTTTATTTTACTGATACGTTTGGAAACAAGTATGGACCGATTCTAACAGATAGCAATGGATATGCAAAAGTTCCTGTTGAATTTCAAAATGCTGGAGAACAAGTTACAGCACATGCTGAAAGAGGACCTGCCGAACCAAATAAATGGGTAGGAGATGAGGAGTCAGTTACTGTAATAGATGTTACTCCACCTAAACCAGCTGAGATAGAAGAAGGAACTATTACTAATAGTACTAAACAGCTGAAAGGAAAGAATGCAGAACCAGATTCAAAATTTTATATTTCAATCAATGGAGTTCGTCAAAATTTTGTAGGAAATGTAAATGAAAAAGGTTCTTGGGAATACAATTTACCTTATTATTTAGAAAAAGGTGATATTGTACAAATATTTTTAGAGGATAATGCATCTAAAATAACAGCTGACATTGAAAAACCTGCTACAAATAGTGAATCAGGAAATATAAATCCAGAAAATGATTTGAGCTACAGAGATGCAGTATTTAAGGCAGCTACTAAATATATTGTAGAAGACATTCTTCCAGATAAACCACAATTAGTTAAGACGTTTGAATCTGATTCTAGTGAGGGAATCCA
Source organism: Vagococcus fluvialis (assembly GCF_003337315.1). Lineage (GTDB taxonomy): Bacteria > Bacillota > Bacilli > Lactobacillales > Vagococcaceae > Vagococcus > Vagococcus fluvialis. The sequence goes on from NZ_QPJV01000002.1 coordinate 78,156, forward strand.
AGTAGGCGATACATTAACTTACAAAATTAATGTGAAAAATAATAAAGAAAGCTCTTTTAATATGATTTGGAAACAGGTAGTTGTGACTGATGTACTTCCAGAAGGTTTATTATTCGACAAAGCAACAGCTAATATGAAAATAAATAATTTGGCAATACCTGAAACAGATTACTCATTTGACGAATCGACAAGAACACTAACAATTCCAGTTGGTAATTTGAAATCTCAAGAGTCTAGTGTGATTAGTTTTAATACTAAATTAGGATCATCTTCTGTTGGGAAAGTGATTACGAATAAAGCTAAAGCTACTGGTAATTCGCCAAGGGAAAAAGACTTTGTGGTTGGCCCAGAGGATGATAAAAACGAGAGAGCTACTTATTCAGCAGAAGGAGAAGTTTCTACTACTGAAGTATATGGGGTGATTGAGTTAGTTTCAGCTCCTAAAACGATTAACTTTGGAACGGTGTCTTATGATGCCACTGTAAAAAGAGTCGATAATGGTATCTATGATCAAGATTTAATTGTTAATGATACAAGAGCTAGAAAATCTAAATGGACGTTAGGTGCAAAACTTATTTCTCAAATGACAAATACTGATGATGAGTCTATTAAGTTAGTTGATTCCCTTCAATATGTCAATGGAGATAAAACAGTTATTTTAAGCGAGGACCTTCAAGGGATTTATCAATCAGCTGATAAACCAGCAGAAGATGAAACTGTTATTAATATTTCAGACACTTGGGGAAGCACTAAAGATTCAAATGGTATTAAGTTAGTTATTGACCCAACTAAATCAAAAATAACTAATGGGCAATATACTGGTGAAATAGAATGGCAATTGATGGAGGCGACTCCATAATGAAAAAAAGAAATATGTATCCGATACTTCTAATTATTTTTCTAGTTACTTTTGGATTACAAATACCTACTGTTGAAGCAGCTGATGGGCAAGTTTCAACACCAAGTGGGATTACTCTTATTAAAGGTGATGAGGTACCAACTCCAAAGCCAGAAGAACCTAAAAAACCAATTATTGATTCAGGAAAAGAATTTTTACCTAAAACGGGTGAAGTCGTTACCAAAGCTTCACTCTACGGTGTAAGCCTACTTATTTTAGGTTCTGTTTACTGGATTGTTTTAAGAAGGAGGAGGAAGAATGAAGAATAAATTCTTAGCAACATTAGCACTTCCCCTAGCAATTGCTCTCTTACCTGTAACTAGTTACAGTGAAACATCTGGGTTTGAGACTAATGGAAATGTCACAGTCACTCCAAGTGACAAAACAGATCCACTTGACCCAGAGAATCCACTTGAACCAGTAGACCCAGGTGAAGGGCCTTCAACAGATGGTGAATTGAGAATTGATTTTGTTTCAACAATTAACTTTGCTGATGCCAAAATCACTAAAGATAATCGTGTTTATCCAAGTTTGGCTCAATTGTTTCATTCAGACACGCCAGCAAGAGCCTCTTACATTCAAATCACAGATTTGAGAAAAGATAGCCCAGGTTGGAATTTGCAATTGAAACAAGAAGTTCAATTCAAAACGAAGGATAACATCGAACTTAGTGGTGCTAGACTTTCTTTTGATAAAGGATGGGCCAATTCAGGTGGGTTAGGAAAATCACCAACAATGTTTAGAGATGCTATCTCAATTGATGAAATTGGTAGTAGTTACCAAGTTGCTACAGCAGCAATTGGTGCAGGAAAGGGGACGTGGTTATTATCGTTTGGTGCCTCATCAGATAACAAATTAGGTCAAGATAATACCTTGACTGAACTTAAAGATGAAAAAGGAAAATCAATGATAGACTCACAGTTCAACAAAAATATGTATAGTAATTCAGCTATCAGCTTATCAGTACCAGAGAAGACAAGTATTATTCCTGGACGTTATCAAACTGAATTAACATGGATTTTACAGGCGACTCCATAAAGAAAACCTGATTAAAGATGATTGAATCAGTCAATAGACTGTCAATAATAATAAAAAATATATTAGAGGAATAACATAATGAAAGCAAAAACTTTATGTGCAGCAGTATTATCAACACTTATTTTAGGAGGAACAGTCGCATCAGCAGCACCTGGAGATCCAATGACAACAAATGGGAATGTTAATGTTGAAAATGGTAAGGTTGATCCTAAACCTGGTGTAACAGACCCAGAAAAACCAGATGAAAAATTACCAGAATTACCAGATGTAAAACCAAATCCAAATCCAGACATGGGACCTTTAGAGATCTCTCATGCACCAGTTTTACAATTTGGAAAAGTACAAACAGATACTAAAGAAGTATCAGCTTTTGCAGCAGCTAATAAATTTAAAAATGCGGCTGATGAAGAATAATCTCGTGGACCAATCTTACAATTTGGAGATTTACGTACAGACGCTAACGGATATACTGTTAACGCTAAAATGACAAAACAATTCACTCAAACTGCTGGAACAGGAGAATTAACTGGTTCAACAATCACATTTACGAACCCATGGTCTAATACAGCTGGTGGTTCTACAGGAACAACTCCTGGATTTGAAGCAACTGTAAAATTAGAATTTGATCAATCAGCATTAGTAGCAACTGCTGGAAATGCTGATAAAGCAGGTAAAGGTATGTGGACTGTTGAGTATGGTTCATCAACAAACGTTAATGCAGAAGATACAACAGCAAACTCAGTTAAATTATTAATTCCTGCATACACAGCTTCTTCAATGGCTGGTGGAGATTATCAAGCTGATATTGAATGGTCAATTACTGCTGCTCCTTAATTTTAGGAAACGTTTAATAGTTCATTTAGTAAATCAATTAAGCTGATGACATTTTCATCAGCTTAGCTTTTTTTATTAAATGTTCGAATTAATTAGGAACATGAAAAGACGAACGATATTAAAGTGGAGGAATAGTATGTACGAGAAAAAGAAGAAACAGACGATTGTAACAATGAGTTTAATGATGGTAGGGCTTCTAATGTGTTTATTACCAAGTCAGGTAGTTCATGCAGATGATAAGTTAGAAAATGTAGTTGGTTTTACCTACAAAATTGATTATCCAGACAATCAAATAGGTGGGGAAAATGGTTATTTTGATATAGAAGCCAAACCAAATACAGAGCAAACAGTTATGATAAATCTAAGTAATTCAAGTAAAAAGCCAATTACAGTTAATATTTCAGTTAATGGAACTAAAACTAACTCTAATGGAGTATTAGAATATGGTCCAGCTGATATTGAAAATGATGCTTCTTTAAAATTTCCTTTTGAAGAACAAGTATCAGCACCAGAGTCTGTAGAGATAAAAGGCGGAGAGGTTAAGCAGGTTCCTATAAAAGTAAAAATGCCTAATGAAGCTTTTGAGGGAATTATTTTAGGTGGTATTCAGATGAAACAGGCTGATAAAGAAGATGAAAAACCTCAGCAAGGAGCAACGGTTCGTAATACTTATAGTTACGTTGTTGCTATGAGATTACAAAATAATCAAACACCAATTGATCCTGAAATAAAAATTAATAAAGCAAGTGGTTCGCAATGTAATTACCGAAATTCAGTTGAAATTAACTTATCTAATATTACAGGTTCTCTTATAAAAGATACGTTATCAATTGAAAGTCAAATTACAAAAAAAGGGTCTCATGATGTTTTATATGAAAGAAAACAGACAGGAATGTCAATGGCACCTAATTCTCAAATGGACTTTTTTGTTTCAATGAATGGTGAACAAATGGTGCCAGGGAATTACCGTGCAAGAGTACTAGTAACTTCAGGAGATAAATCTTGGGAAGAAAATCTGGATTTTACTATTACTAAGGAAGATGCAGAAAAATATAATAAACGTGATGTTGGATTAGTTCAAAATCGTGGTATTGATTGGAAAATTATTCTGTTAATTGTTGCAGGTATTTTAGGTTTATTAATGGCAATTTTTGTCATTTCAAAAGTAATTAAAAATAAACAAAAACAACAAAGACGAAAATCTAGAAAAAAATCATCATCAAAAAATAAAGATAAGTAGAGGTAGAGTTTAATGGACGTATTGCAATGGGTATTTATTATTGGGATAGCAATAACCATTATCTCATTTATATTAGTTCTTTATTATTTATTCCAAATTTTATATGTAGGAAAAAATATTAGAAAACAAAATAATAATGGTAAACGAAAAAGAAAATCACTGTTAGCTAAATTAAAAGTTAAAAGAAAAAAACATATCCAAAAACTGCTAGTTTTTCTTATCTTAGGAATACTAGCAGGAGCTGGATCAGCATATGTGACTTATTATCAATCAACTAATTTATCAAAAGAAGATACGTCTAATTTAACAGATGGTTATTATTATTTACGTGATTTGAAAAATGAATTAGAAGATATGAAAGCTGGAAAAATGGATGCTGATAAAAGTAAACAAACCATTAATTATGTTGTAACTTCTCTAGCAGGATACAGTGTAAAAAAAGCAAGTACACTTAATACTGTGGAAGGACAAAGAGTTTTAAATCGGTATTATCAGTCAATGTCAGAATTAGGTATTAATATTAGTAAAAATTCAGGAAATTTAATTGAAGATCAAAAAGTATTAAATGATTCACTAACTGATATTGAAAAGGTTCAAACCTTTCAAAAAAAGGCAATGGATTTTTTTAAAGTGGATGTATCCGTTTTAGAAAAACAAAAATAAAGTATTTGATAATAAATTCAAATTTATAAAAATACAAGGTGTTTTTTCATTTTAAAAACACCTAGAAATAAAAAGTGTTCATTTAACATATTTTAAATGATTTGAAAAAAATGAGATAATAGTAAAAGGGATATATAGTAGCTGATTAGTGAAAAAATAAACAATAGAAAAGCTTTCAACAATAGGGTAAAGAAATAACGAGAGGGATTTAAAATTAATAATTTAATGAATTTTTTTTAATGAGTGTATGTTTATTCAAAAAACAATGTATATTTTAAAAATAAAATTAACTTAGATGAGTTGCATTAAAGATTTTGTAAATAAATTATGAATATTGTTTATAAACTTCTTTATGATAACCGCAAGTTATTCTAAAATTGGAGGAGATTAAACAGTAATGATTCATTTTTTCTTAGAAAAGGTAGATATACGTAAATTGGAATTACTTCGATACTTAGAAAATTCTACATCTCATCAAGCGTTGAGAGAAGTTATTATTACAGATTTAGATATTACAGAATTTCTACTAAATAAAATGGTAGAAGAATTAAATTTAGATTTTGAAAAATATGATTTAGATAATAATTTCAAATTAGAAGCTAGTAGTTTAGGTATTAAGTTACTAAAAAATAAAAAATGCCCCTCAAATCAATTGGAAATATGCCTCGTTAAAGATTCATTAACATTTTCGTTAATTGTTGCCCTTTTTTTTGAAGAATTCATCTCAATTAATCATTACGCTGAAAATAATTTCCTGAGTTACTCCACTGTTTATAACAAGTTATCAGATATTAGAACTTTTATTAGTAAGTTTGATTTTACGATTACTAAAAAAAATAAAATTAGAGGAAATGAAAGGAATATTCGTTTATTTTTTTCTTATATTTTTTCCAAAGTATCCAATCAGAGTTTACTAGTTTATTCTAATGATACTAAAGACAAATCGCTGGACCTATTAAAAGCTATAGAAATACATCGTGAAAAGCCCTTTAAGGAATCTGAGAAAATAAAATTATCCCATTATTTAAATGTAATGTTTGTTAGATTTACTCAGCATAATTACATCAATAATGATAATTTTTATGTTTATACTCAATTCCTAGAAGATAATCCTACAGTTCTTTTTTTATTAAATGAACAAGAAAAAATTAATTGTGCTATCCCTAAGAATATGCAATTGAATGAGGTAGATGAGTTGTTAGGTTACGCCGTAGCTAAAGAATTTTTAACAATAGATAACTATTTAGATAATACAATAAACCAAAATTTCAAAATCTATAGTTATAATTTTATGAGTGAAGTCAAAAATGAATTTCCAGATTTAACTATGTTTATTGATAGTAATGCTCCTCGTATAGACTTAATACATTTTAATGTCTTAAATTTTGTCATACCTCTTGATACAGAGTTAAAGACCCTAGATACCAAAGCAGTGACAAATGGTTTTCAAGATTATATTGAATTTAGTAAAAACTATTTAAATGAACAGAAAAATATCTCAGAAATTTGGGGAAATCATAGATATTTTTTTTATAAATATTTACTGATACTTATTAATGGTCAAATAACAAAACATGTTGATATTCCAATCTACTTATATGTTGATTTTTCATTTGGGAAAAAATACACTAATTTGATTATGGATATCATCAAAAAATTTACAGGTTTTCAAATTGTATTTCAAGATTATATAGATGAACAAACGGATCTTATTTTATCTGATATCTATTTTGAAAATTATTCAGATATTTATCAAATAACTTGGGAAACATCTCCTAATGCAAAAGATTGGGAAGAATTTGTAATGGAATTGGAAAAATTGAGGAAAGTATAAATTAATATAAGAAGAAAGTTTAATTCTAGGAGGATTTATATGGAGAAAATTGGTTATGTTTTTTCATCATTAGATGATACATATATTAAAGAACAAATTGAAGCAATTAAACATTTTGGAGTTAAAAAGATTATTCTTGATGAAGAAGAATTTAATGGTCTAAGAAGAGGTGATGAATTAATTGTTTATGAATTGAAAAGTTTAGGTAAATCTATCACCCAATTAGCAACATTTTTTAATTTCTTAGAGAAAAAGGAAATTAAGTTAACTGTTATTTCCAAAAATTTTGATTATCCAGATGTAAGTAACAAGCAATTCTTTAATTTAGTTGATGAACTAGCTGAAATGGAAAGTTTTATTATTAGTGAAAGAACAACGAAAGGGATTTTAAATGCAAGGCGCAGTGGAAGGGTTGGTGGACGTCCCAAAATTTCCGAAGAAACAATTGAAGAAATTAGATATCTGTATCATAATCAATCATACACTTTAAGAAAAATAGCTGAAGAGTGTAATGTATCTCTAGGAACTGCTTATAAATACATTCAAGAATAGAACAAGGGAAGAAATATCTGTAAAAGATATTTCTTTTTCTTACAAAAACAGATAAAAAGGCTTAATAAGTTCGTTTAATATGCTTTAATGAAAACAAATTGTAAAGTCGTATTGAATATAACGTATAGACCAATTGAGATGTGAAGGATGGTGACAAATTTAGGAGGTTATGGAAATTGTTTAAAAAGAGATTTAGTAGTTTGGTTTCAGTTGTCATGTTGCTAATGGGAACGGTTATTTCACCGTTAACAGTCTTTTCAAGTGGCCTAACAGATGATGGTGTTTCACAGAATTATCGAGATTATAATAGTATCATTTTTAATGATCACACTTTCTATACAGCAGATATTGAGGGATCAGCGGCAGTAGGTGGGAATATTATAGCCGAGGGTGGTTTTAGTTATGCTGCATCAGCTGGTGGTGCTCATGTGTTGATGGGACAACCAAGTTTACATCCAAATACACCTGGATTAGTATTAAATGGTGATTTTAATTTTAAATCCCCAGCTTTGGTTATTTTAGCAGGTGGTGATTTTGTCTATACTAATAATTATACTGAATCAGTAAAATTAGATATCAGAGATGATTCTCAAAAAAAATTATGGTCTCAAGAAAAAATGGATTCGTTATTTACAACATTTAAAAATGATATTAATAATGAAATTTCAAATTTAGAATCTTTTGTAACGAGTCAAACTGAAGATAAATTACATTATGCTCAAAAACAATGGGAGTCAGAATTTAGTTTATACGTGTCAGAAAGAAATGAAAAAGTTTTATTTGCTGACATGTCAAATCAAAATCATGATTTAAAAGAAATTAGAATCCCAAATATTGATGATTATGATCACGTTGTAATTTATTCAAATCAATCAGCTATTAGATTTGCTAATGGAAGTATTGCATTAGATGGAAAACCCATAGATACAGGAAAACCTCAAAATCAAGAATTATATGATTTAGCAGGGAAATTAACATGGGTTCTACCAAATATGACGGACATTAAAATATCAGGATATGGTATGATCGGTGATATTTATGCTCCTAATGCAACTGTGGATACAAAAGGTGGATCAGTTAATGGTTCATTGTATGTAAATAATCTGATTTCTAATGGTGGATTTGAAGTCCATAATTTTAGCAGTAAACCAGTTATTCCTGAAAAACCCGAAGTAACAGAACCAAGTACGACAGAACCAAGTACAACAGAACCAAGTACGACAGAGCCAAGCATAACAGAACCAAGTACAACGGAACCAAGTACAACAGAGCCAAGTACAACGGAACCAAGTACAACAGAGCCAAGTACAACGGAACCAAGTACGACAGAGCCAAGTACAACAGAGCCAAGTACAACGGAACCAAGTACGACAGAGCCAAGTACGACAGAGCCAAGTACAACAGAACCAAGTGCAACGGAGCCAAGTACAACAGAACCAAGTACGACAGAACCAAGTACAACAGAACCAAGCACGACAGAACCAACAGACCCAGTAGAACCAATCGAGCCTAGAATGGGTGAATTTAGAGCAACTAAAGTAGTTGATAAGAAAGAAGCTAAACTAGGTGGCATTTTAACTTATACAATTACAGCAGAAAATATTGTTAAAGATAGTATTTTAACTAATGTTGTTATTAGTGATGATTTACCAGCTGGATTAAGTTTAGTTAAAGATAGTGTTGAAGTAGAAATTGATGGTAAACGCGTTGAGTTTGATAAAGATAAAATAGAAACAATTGGTAACAAAGCTAAAGTAACCTTTAAAGAATTAAAAGGTGGACAAAAAATAAGTATTTCTTTAAAAGCTAAAGTAACAGATAAAGCAGTAGAGAATATTGTTAACATTGCTTTAGTCGAGGGAGAGAATCCTGAAAAAACAGGTGAACCTGTGGAACCAGCTAAACCAAAAGAAGAAGTACCTGTAAAACCAAAAGAACCAGAAGTACCAACAACTAAAGTTGGTAAACTAGAAGCTAATAAAGTAGCTGATAAAAAACAAGTTAAAGTAGGCGAAAAATTAACTTATACCATTGCAGCGAAAAACGTTGTCCCTGAAAGTAAACTTTCTAAAGTAATTATTACAGATGAATTACCAGAGAGTTTAGATTTAGTAGAAGGAAGTTTACTAGTAAAAGTTAATGGTCAAGAGTTTAAAATTAATCAAGAAGATATCGAAATTAATGGTAACCATATTAAAGTAACTTTTAAAAATGTGATTGGAAATCAAGAAATCGAAATATCTTTCCAAGCTGCCGTAAATGAAAAAGCTAAAGATAGTGTTCTTAATACAGCGTTAATAGAGGGTGAAGATGAAGTTCCAACACACCCTGTAGAACCTGTAACTCCTGAAGTTGAAGTACCAGTTGTTCCAGAAGAAAAAGAGGAGCCAGAAGTACCAACAAAACCAGAAGAAAAAGAAAAAACACCTAAAACTCCTGGGAAACCAAATGAAAGGAATCCAAAAGAACCACAAAATCCACAAGGTAAACCGGCTACAAAAAACAATCAGTTTTTACCTAAAACTGGTGAGTACTTGAACTCAAATACCTCAATTATTCAAGGGTTAACATTTATTTTAGGAGCAATGTATTTATTAGTTATGCGCCGAAAAATGAAAAGCAATGAATTAGAATAAAACAAAAGGAGCTATGACTTAGTTTGGTCATAGCTCCTTTATTTTTATTATAATCCTAAACTATTTGGTTTTACATCAGCAGGAATTGGATTGATGTATGGTGTTTGATCTGTTATAGCTTTTAATTCAGCTTTAGCTTCAGCTAAAATCTCTGGGTTTTCAATAGCTTTCATAGCTGTTGCAGCCATTACTTTAGCAGCTTGCAACATTCCTTTTTTAGCAATTGGAGTTTTTCCATTTGCTACCCATTGCCATGAATGTAGTGCAGTATTCATAACTTCTGTTGCCATAACACATTGTGCAGTTGGAACTACCCAACTAACATCACCAACATCAGTAGATCCTGGCATAACAATGTTTGTTAAAGCTTCGTTGAATGGGTAAATGTAATCAGCAAGTACTTTACCTTGGTTAGCACCTAAAACTTGTTTTTCAACAGCAGTTACAGGAGGAACCATCATGAATTTTTTCTCATCTTCTGATAATGAAGCGTACATTTCTTTAGCAAAAGCAATATCTTCATCATTAAAGTTAGGAGCGCCAACTTCAAACATTGTATCTGACATTAATTTAGATAACACTTTATTTGGCATATAGTTAGAACATGCTTTATCAAAGTGAACTTCTACTTCAGTACCAGTCATAAGAGCAGCACCTTTAGCACAGTTTACTAAACGATCATAAATATCTTTCACTTGGAAAGCTTTTGGTGCTCTAATTAGGTATAAAGATTTAGCATGAGCTTGAACAACAGATGGTTGCATACCACCACCATCAAGAATTGCATAGTGATAACGAGCTTCTGGAGTAACATGCTCACGTAAGTAGTTAGCTCCAATATTCATAATTTCCATAGCATCTAATGCGCTACGTCCCATATGAGGAGAGTTAGCAGCATGAGAAGAAACACCTTTGAATTCAAATACTGCTTGGATGTTTGCTAATGTTGGAGAACCAATAATTGCGTTATCAGTTCCTGGGTGCCAACATAAAGCCATATCTAAATCATCAAAGGCACCGGCACGAGCCATATAAGTTTTACCTGATCCACCTTCTTCAGCTGGACAGCCGTAATATCTAATTTGTGCTTCAATATTATTTTCTTTTAAGTAATCTCTAGTTGCAATAGCCGCTGCAAGTGAGGCAGTACCTAATAAGTTATGTCCGCAACCATGTCCATTTGTTGTACCTAAACTTGGGTCAGTTTCTTTAGTTGTTGCACCAGCTTTTTGGTTTAATTCAGGAAGAGCATCATACTCACCTAAGAAACCGATGATTGGGCCTTTATCTCCATAAGTACCGATGAATGCTGTATCAATCTCACCAATATTAGTTTCTACGTTAAAACCTTCTTTTTCTAAGAAAGCGATAATTGTTTTTGCTGACTCTTGTTCATGGAATTTTACTTCTGCAATATCCCAAATACGGTCACTTAGTTCAAAGTATTCATTTTGTTTGCCTTCAATTAATTTGTCAATATTTTTAATCATTATAGATAGCCTCCTGAATAGTTGTGTATTAGATAAATAATGTCATTCCGTAAGAAACAACGATTGATAATGCCGTGATTGCAAGACCTGGTACGATAAAGTTATATGTTTTAGTACGACCAGTTCTATCTAACTCACAAGCAAGTAACATAGTTGGTTGTGCTGGAATAATAAAGTTAACATTTAAACATTGAACGATGATAACTAGTAATAGTGGAGATACGCCAAGTGCTAATGCAAGTGGGAAAATAATTGCAGCAACAGCTGTTTGAGCTCCAATAATCATAGCTACAAAACTACATAGAATAATAATAACCCATGGATAATTCCCTAAAATTGCACCAAGGCTGTTTGTTAATGTCTCTTGATTACCTGGTGAACCAAAGATAGTTCCTCCAAGCCAACCACCTCCAAGTACTACTAAAGATGCAGCTAAAGCGTTCATTGTAGCAGGAGCATTTAAGATTTTTTTAGAATCAACTTTAAAGAATAAAAGATTAAGTGCAGCTGAAGCGTACATGAACATTTGAACTAAGTCTGCTGTAGCTATTTCAACATTTTCTCCGTTAACTGTATATTGTGGTAATAAACCTGGGAATAAACCAAACACGATAATACCAAGTACACAAGTTAAGAATACATAAGTTGAATATTTAGCTTTGTTGTCATGAGTAGTTACTTCGACCATTTCCTCACCAGCGATTAATGTTTCTTCATTGAAAGGAACTTTTCTGTTAACAACAAGTAAAATTAAGCTTAAAAGAACAATTGAGATAATAGTTGATGGTAAAACAATACTTAAGTAAGTACCCATTGAAATACCAAATGGCATTAATAACATAATAACGAATGCTGTTGATGATGAAGCTGGACTACAAAGTAAAGCCATATTTGAAGCAAGTACTGATGAAATTAAAGCCCCTTTAGGATTTACTTTAGATTTAATAGCTGTTTCAGCAATGATTGGCTCTAATGATAAACTGATCATCGCAGTTCCCATCCCGAAAACAAACATGAAACAAACAAGGGGAGCAACAATTGTAATGGCTTTAGGGAATTTTTTAATAATTTTAGTAGCAACAGATATCATATAATCCATACCGCCAGATGCTTGTAAGGCACCACTTGCAACTCCAATAGAGATGATAATTAAAACGGCAGTAACTGGTGGAGCAGAAGGTGGTAATTTGAAAATAAATAACATAATGAATAATGCAACAATCGAAGTTATACCTGAACCTAATGCGCCGCCTTTAACTAAACCGTAGATAATAAATGAAACCATGATGACAATTTCTAACAATAATAAAAACATACAATTCCTCCTATATTTGTTTGATAAATTTTTAATAATAAAAATAATGGACATGTCTTTAAAATATAAAAAAATAAAAAATTTAATAACAAAGCAACTAAATGTTTAAGTATTGCTTTATTTGAAAAAATAATAACATAAAAAACAAAGTCAAGTAAACAAAATATTGTCTTTTTATCGGACAATAATAGAAAATTAATGTTTTATATTAAAATAACTAGCTATATAAAATAAGTTTTTGAAAGTTTTGTTCGTAATATTAAAATATTATGTTTGTTATTTAAGTGTTTTTATTAATGAGGGTTTAATAACACGAATGTAGTTAATAGTGAAAAGATTAATTAATAAGGGATAGGGACTTTAATAACAATTGGAGAGTTATTTTGAAAAAATTCATGAAAAACGATGTTGACTTTTACTTAATTTAGAAAATAATTTAAATTGGTTTCATTTTTTCTAATCGTTTACCCATAAAGTTTGTTTGAAATCAATTTATACTAGAAGTAGAATAGATAGAGAATGATTGTTAGGGTCGAGTTGAAAAGGAGTTTATATATGATTGTTAGAAAAGAAGCGAGTATGCTTTTATTTAGCCTTATCATTGGTTGTGTTGTAGGAGCTTTAGAAGTAGGTTTTGGAAAAATTTTATTACTAGTAACTTCAATTAGAATAAATAATTTTGGCTACTGGATATTATTGTTACCTATTATTGGTTTGTTAATAGAGTGGCTATATAAAACATTTAGTCAGAAATCTCAAGAAGGTATGGGACTTATTTTTAAAGTAGGTCAGGGGGAAGAACGCGATATTCCTCTAATGCTAATTCCACTAGTTACTGTGACAACATGGTTAACGCATTTATTTGGGGGCAGTGCAGGAAGAGAAGGAGTAGCTGTTCAAATAGGTGCAGCATTGTCTTCCTGGGTATCAAAATTAAAAATATTTTCAAATCTAGATAAAGAAGAATTTTCTAAAACTGCTATTGTCATTGGAATGGCGGCAGGTTTTTCGGGATTGTTTCAAACACCTTTAGCAGCAACTTTTTTTGCTTTAGAAGTTTTAATTGTAGGGAAATTAGAAATGAAGTCTATTTTTTATACAGGGATTGCAGCCTATACATCTTATTTTGTATCCCGTGGTTTAGATTTTGAAAAATCTAGTTTTATGATTAATCACCATGTTGAGATAACGCCAATATTAGTTGTCAAATTACTTATTTTAGGATTTCTTTTTTCGTTAGTTGGTTTATTGTTTTCTGTTTCGCTAAAACAAGCTAAAGCTTATTTTACGAGATGGATGCCAAATAATTACCAAAAAATTCTTGTTGGTGGATTGATTGTTGCTATACTTGCTCTTGTTTTACATACTGGGCGTTATTCAGGTTTAGGAACTAATTTAATCGAAGCAAGCTTTCAAGGTGAAATAATTTATTCTTATGATTTTTTACTTAAAATTATGCTAACAGTCCTTACCTTGGCTGTGGGATTTCAAGGAGGGGAAGTGACACCTCTTTTTGCAATTGGAAGTTCTTTTGGAGTTGTTATGGCATCATTCATGGGTTTACCTATAGAATTTGTTGCAGCGTTAGGCTATGTGGCCGTTTTTGGTAGTGCGACGAATACATTTTTAGCCCCCATTTTAATTGGGGCAGAAGTTTTTGGGTATGAGTGGTTACCTTATTTCTTTATTACCATGTTAACTGCTTATCACTGTAACTTTAATGTTTCCATTTATGGGAAACAAAAGAATTTAAATGAATATTTATAAAAAGCTATTGCTTAGTTCGCTAAGCAATAGCTTTTTATAATGAATGATAAATAAAGTGAATGAATTCACTTACTTAAGTTACTTAAGTTTTAATTAATTACGTATTGTTACCTTTTTCACTAACAGAGTATATGATTAATTCATCAAAAGAATATGGCCTTTTCTTTTAATAATATAATTTGTGATAAAAAACACATTTGGAGGACAATGATGAATTTTGGAGAGATAATCAAAACGACTTTAACAGATATGAATATTATTAGTGCTATTACTTCAACTATTTTTATTATTTTATTAGGTTTTTTCTGTCGAAAAAAAGGGATTTTTTCAGATCAAGTAGGGAAAATATTGACTAAAGTTGTATTAACAGTAGCTTTACCAGCATTAGCTTTTAATGCATTTATGCAAGATATTGATCACGATACATTGAAACAGGGAATGAACGTTTTAATATGGGGATTACTTATTTATGTGATATTAATTTTTATTTCAAAACCATTATTTTTAAAATATAAAGGTGATAAACAAGATACTTTAAGAGTTTTAACAATATTTGGTTCGACAACTTTTTTTGGAACACCAATAGTTAGTGCAATTTATGGTCCTGTTGGCGTTATGTTTTGCTCAATTTTTAACATAGGTTACAGAGTGTTTTTATATTCATATGGCTATATAAAAATGAGTGGGCTAAAAATGGAGTTAAAAAATATTAAAACAATGTTTTTAAATCCAATTGTTTTAGCAACATTTGGTGGTTTATTCATTTGGGTATTCCAAGGTTATTTACCCCAAGTAACAGTAGCGGGTGTAGATGGTGCTATGCAACAAGTTGCTTTCTTAAGAATTGATCAAACAGCAATTTGGTTATTTAAACCCATGACTTATCTAGCAGGATTAGCATCTCCTCTTGCTTGGTTAGCGATTGGTGCAACTTTAGGTGAGGTTAGTTTTAAAGATGCCGCCACAGATAAAACATCTTGGTACTATAGTTTTGCGAAAGTAATTTTAGTTCCAGCGTTGAATATTGTTCTTTTAGCTATTTTAAGTGTAACAGGAATTCTACCAGTTAATTTCGAAGCTTTAGCAACAATCGTCATAATGATGGCAACACCAACAGCTACGGTAGCAGCAGCTTATGCGATTAGTTTTGATAAAGAGGCTATCTTAGCTTCCAATTGTTCACTTATATCAACAGTCTCTGCGGTTTTAATGACGCCAATTTGGATAGTTATTCTAGAAATTATTAGTAAATCAGGATTATTCTAAAAAATATTAAAGGGGATTATGACAATGACTTTAAAAATTGCATGCTATGGTGTTAGAGAAAATGAAGTTTCTTTCTTTGAGGATTTAAATAAATATGATTTTGAATTAACGTTAATTGAAGAGTTGTTAACATCTAATAATGCTGAAACATTTAAAAATCATGACGCAGTACTTTTGAGAGGGAACTGTACAGCGGATAGAACTAATATTGAAAAAATGGCTCAAGAAGGTATTAAATATGTATTTACTAGAACAGTAGGTTTTAATCATATTGATTTAGAAGCTGCAGAAGAGTATAACATGTCTGTTGCTAGAGTTCCTTCGTATTCACCAAATGCTATTGCTGAATTATCTTTAACACTTGCGATGATGTTACTACGTTCAACAGCCCATACAACAATGAGAACTGCTAATAAAAATTTTAAAGTAGATGGTGAAATGTTTAGTAAGGAGATTAGAAATTGTAAAGTTGGGATTATAGGTACTGGAAAAATTGGTTTAACAGAAGCAAAATTATTTAAAGGGTTAGGAGCTGAAGTTTTAGGTTATGATATTTATCCAAATGAAGCAACTAAAGACATACTAACGTATAAAGAGTTGGATGAGTTGCTTAAGGAATCTGATATTGTTAGTCTACATGTTCCTTATTTTCCTGGAAAAAACGATAAAATGGTCGATAAAAATTTTATTAATAAAATGAAAAATGGTGCGATTTTAATAAATACAGCTCGTGGAGAATTACAAGATAATGAGGCGATTTTAGAAGCGTTACAAGAGGAAAAATTAGCTGGTTTTGGGACTGATGTATTTGCTAATGAACAATCATTATTCTTCAAAGAATTTAAACCTTGGGAA
Source organism: Vagococcus fluvialis (assembly GCF_003337315.1). Classification (GTDB taxonomy): domain Bacteria; phylum Bacillota; class Bacilli; order Lactobacillales; family Vagococcaceae; genus Vagococcus; species Vagococcus fluvialis. The sequence continues at coordinate 94,544 of NZ_QPJV01000002.1, forward strand.
ACATTACCAGACCCAACAGTTCAAATGTTAGTTGATATGTATCCCCGTGTATTAGTAACTCCCCATGTAGGTTCAAATACAGATGAAGCACTATCTAATATGATTGAAACAAGCTATGAGAACTTTAACGAAGTTCTAACAACGGGTGAAACAGCTAATAAAGTTGTTTTAGTTTAATATAAAGCTGTAAGATGCGATTAACTAATCATATCTTACAGCTTTTTGTATTTTTAAAGGTAATCAAAAAGTTTTTCTTTAAAATCAGGTTTTAAAGAATATAGAGTAATAGGTCGTCCGACTTCTTGATATTCCATTTGCTCATCTAGAATGAACAATTCTAATAAAAAGGTGATATATTTTTTGGTTGAAATTCTTGATAATGTTACTTGTTTTGCTAAAGTTTCAGTAGAAAAGGGTTGTTTAAATTTTTCTATTTCTGACATTATTTTTTTAAACGTTAAGCGGGATAAGCCTTTAGGTAATTCTTTTTCAAATAGTGTCGTGTCACTAGTATTAGTTATGCCATTGAAAACATAGTCTAAGGCTGATTGATCTGTTTTTTTATTGTGATCGATAATATCATGTAATGTGTCATATTTGTTAATAGCTAATTTAAGTCTTTCGAAAGTAAAGGGTTTAATTAAATAATCAATTACTTGATAGCTTAGAGCATCATTTAAAGTAGCAGAATCATCAGCTGCAGTAATTAAGATAACTGGAATTTGAATTCCAATTTTGTTGAGTTCTTTTAACAAATCAGTACCAGACATACCAGGAAGATAAACATCTAATAAAATTAATTCAATATTCTCTGATTGAATAATTTTTAAACCTTCTTCCGTATTTCTAACATTTTTAATAGTTGTATTTGGCTTTATTTTTTCAATGAATTGTTGATTAATTGAAGCTACCATTGGATCATCTTCAATAATTAAAATTGTCATTTATATTCTCCTTTTGTAATAGGGAACTCAATATAAAATTCAGTTCCTAAATCCTTAGTTGATGAAAACTCAATTAATCCAGCTCGGCTAGTAATAGTTTTGTGAACCATATATAGACCGTATCCTCTATTAGTTGATTTTGTTGAAAATTTGTTATTGAAGATTAGATTAGCATAAGATAAATCAATACCGCATCCATTATCACTAATGGTAATGATAATAATTTCTTCTTCACTGTCAAAATTTAATGAAAGAGTTACTTCCTTAACAAATTCTAGCTTAACAGCGTCAAAGGCATTAGTTAAAACATTCCCTAAAATTTGTAATAACTCGTGGATATCAGCAGATTCTGTTAATTCAGGTAAGTAAGAGTTAGGATCTAGTATGAAGGTGATTTTTTGTTCTTGTGCTTCTCCTGCTTTTCCAAGAAGATAGCCAGCAATGGCAGCTGATTTTACTTTGTCTGTAATATAACCAACCTCTGCTTGAAAATTATTATGCAACTTGTTTATGTATCTTGAAACATCATCATATTGTTTTAATTCAATCATTCCCATAATAACTTGCATTTTATTCATGAATTCGTGAGTTTGAGCGCGTAGGGAATCAATATACTGTTCGGTACCACTTAGTTGTTGGATTAACAGTGTTAAATCAGATTGATCTCGAAAGGTCACAACAGCCCCTCTAAATTTATTTTTAGCAAAAATAGGTGAAGTGTTGACTACAATATTAAGCTGGTCGATAGATAATCTTTGGTCTTTAATTTTCTGTTTTGAAATAAAGACAGATTCAAAGAGAGCTTGATAGAGTTTCTCTGGTAAAAAATCATTTAATTTTAAATTATAAGAGGAATCTATTTTTTTTAATAATTTTTGTGCCTCTTTATTCATTAAAATGATTTGTTTATTAAGATTGATAGCTAAAATACTTTCAGTGATTTCTTGTTCCACAAGTTCTTTATCGTAAACAAGATTAGCGATTTCGTAAGGTTCTAAATTAAAAATGATTTTTTTGATTCGGTATGCCCCATAAGTTGCACCAAGTACACCAACACTTAAACCTAAAAACAAACCAATTAATAATTTAGTATGAGCCTCTTCTAGTTCAGCATCAATGGTAATAGAGCGCAGCCCAACACAGATGACACCAATAACATTCCCTTGATTGTCTTTAACAGGAGTAAAGTATCTCGTTCCTTCTCCTAAAATCCCTTCTTTAGTAGAAAAATGACTTTTGCCATCTAAGGCAAGTTTAGCATCGGGAATATTTGAAAAGGGTTTACCGATAGCTGTTTGATCGGGGTGTGATAAACGAATTAAATTTTTGTCTAAAACCACAACAAAATCAACTTGTGTGTCTTTCATGATATCTGATGCTAATTGCTGAATATCCGTTTCATTGTTAGCTGGGGTTTCTAAGGCTTGAATTATTTCTGGTTGACGAGCAACCATATCAGTAATTAATTTTATTTTTTCTTCTACTTGATGTATTTTTTGATTAACAACATAATTACGTATTAATATCCCTGAGGCAATTAATGAAATGAAAGTTGAAATCATGACGATGAAAATAATAATAGTGCGTAGAGAATAACGTTGTTCTTTTCTTGTTTGCAAAGGCATTTGTTTTCTCTCTTTCTTATGTTAATAAATTCACGTTATGCTATAATCATACAAGAATTTCATCTTGCAGAAAAGACAAAAGAACTAAAAACAACCTGAAAAATGATTATAATCACTTTCAGGTTGTTTCTTTATTTTTCTCGACCGATAATTCTAACTTCTGTTTCTAAAACAACATCAAATTCTTTAAGAATTGTTTCTTGTATGTGTTTGATTAATTCTACGTAATCAGTAGCAGTAGCATTATCAATGTTCACGATAAATCCTGCGTGTTTAGTTGAAATTTGAGCACCGCCCCATTTCAAACCTTGTAAGTTTGCATCTTGAATTAATTTACCAGTAAAGTGTCCCTCAGGTCGTTTAAAGACACTACCACAAGATGGGTATTCTAATGGTTGTTTGCTTTCTCGTAAGAAAGTAAGTTCATCCATTTTAGTTTGAATGTCTGAAAGATTTCCTTTTTCAAGAGCAAAAGTCACATTAAGGACAATTCCTTTTAGTTCTTGTAAAACACTATGGCGATAAGAGAAATTCATGTCTTCACTTTTATAAGTCACAAGAGAGCCGTCAGCTAATAGAATCTCTGCTGAATGGAAAACATCAACTAACTCACCACCATAAGCTCCAGCGTTCATATAAGCAGCTCCACCGATGCTACCAGGGATACCACAAGCAAATTCTAAACCAGTTAGCTTTTCATCACGAGCCATTTGAGTTACTTCAATTAATTTAGCTCCAGCATCAGCAGTAACAAAGGTATCGTTGATTATTACTTCATTTAACTCAGTTAACATAATAACAAAACCTTCAATACCACCGTCTTTAACGATTAGGTTACTAGCATTTCCTAAGCAAAGCCAATTAATATTTTCTTCGTTACAATAATCTACAATGTGTTTAACTTCTGCTATTGATTTAGGGAATAATAGGCAATCAGCAGGTCCACCAGTTTTTGTGTACGTAAAGTTTGATAATGGTTCATTAAATAATAGTTTGATTTCTTTTAAGTCAGTCTTTATTTTCTCAGTATTCATGTGTAATCCTCTCATCTCATCCGTAAATTCTATCCGGGCCTATTCTAACATATTTTACGTCTGATAGGCTATTTTTAATGAATTCTTCTTAGAAATGTATTCATTTTAAGTAGATTTTTTATTTTTGAACAAGACTTTGTGTGTTAGAATGTATAATAACAGTAGAAGTAGTGTGGGAGGATTAATCATTGAAATTAATTTCGTGGAATGTTAACGGCTTGAGAGCTGTTGTTAAAAAAGGATTTGAAGATATTTTTGCTGAAATTGATGCTGATGTTTTTTGTTTACAAGAAACTAAACTTCAAGAAGGTCAAATTGATTTAGAATTAGAAGGTTATCACCAATATTGGAATTATGCAGTTAAAAAAGGGTATTCTGGAACTGCTATTTTTAGTAAAAAAGAAGCTTTAAGTGTTAAGTATGGTATTGGGATAGAAGAGCATGATCAAGAAGGTCGTGTGATTACAGTTGAGTATGAAGATTTTTACTTAGTTAACTGTTATACACCAAATGCTCAAGCTGAGTTAAAACGAATTGAGTATCGTTTGAAATGGGAAGAAGATTTTTTAATGTTTTTAAAAGAGTTAGAAAAAACAAAACCAGTTATTTTATGTGGTGACTTAAATGTGGCTCATAATAATATTGATTTAAAAAATTGGAAAACGAATCGTAAAAATCCAGGATTCTCAGATCAAGAGCGCACAGCTTTTACTAACTTTTTAGCTAATGGCTTTGTAGACAGTTTTAGACATTTCTACCCAGATTTAGAAGGAGCTTATTCTTGGTGGAGTTACAGATTTAATGCAAGACAAAATAATTCGGGTTGGAGAATCGATTATTTTTGTGTGTCAGAGGCATTAGTACCTAAAATGGAGGATAGTTTTATTTTAAGTGATGTGTTTGGAAGCGACCATTGTCCTGTTGGTTTAACGTTAACAGTTAAATAAGAATAGAGGTAAAGATATGAAAAAACAAATTAAACGTCTATCAGTAATCGGACTAATAATGTTATTTTTCTCTTTATGGCCAGTTAATGGACTGGCTGAGGACGGACAGCTATTATACGACTTGAGATATGATGAATCAAAAAGTGTTTTATATGGTAAAACAAGACCAAATGCTAATGTGTATATTAATGATGTAGCAGGAAATATTGTTGCTGATGATAATGGTGAGTTTGAGATGCCAGTCCCTAAAGGGCTTAAAATCTCAACGGTTTTAATGCTTGATGCTGAGGGGGATACATCAACTGATTTACGTTTCAACTTTGAAAAAAATACCATTGAAACGGAAAGCTCTAGTGCTAAAGGTGAAAGTTCAACTCCAGCAAGCTCTTCTGAAACGAAAAAGGAAGAATCTTCAAAAGAGGAGAAAGAAAAAGAATCAGAAACCAAAGAATCTATTAAAGAACTTAAGAGTACAGAAACAACTGATTCCTCAAAAGAGAGTTCACCAAGCACTAAGCAAAGTATTTCTTCAGAAAGTTATAATCCTAGTGAGTTTAAAGAAGAAAAAAGAAGTTTAGTTTGGTTATGGACCTTACTTATTGTAGTTGGTGTTTTAGGTTTAGCTGTGGCTACTTATTTATGGTATAAGAAAAAACTAGAAAAAGAAGAAGCTGAGAAAGAAGCAAAACGCCGTAAACGTCAATCAAAAAATAAAGGCAAGCGAAAAAAAAGTTTAGATGATGATTTTGAAGATGATTTATATGCTTCTCTAAAATTAGATGAAGAACCTCGCAATGAAACTGCTAATAAAACAAGAAGTAGTAAACATTCAGAAAATAGTTTAGATGCTTTGATTGATTCAGAGATTGAGAAAAGCAAGGTAGAAACAGAACAAGTAAAAATATCTAGAACTCGAAATGGTAAGAAAAGGAAAAAGAAAAAATCAGCAAAAAATTAGAATAGAAGGTTAGAAAATGAATTTTATTGCGTATGATTTTGAAACAGCTAATCATCAAATGCATAGTGCGTGCTCCATTGCTTTAGTCATGGTCAAAGATGATGAAATAGTGGGTAGTTATTATTCATTAATCAAACCTGAAACTTCTTTTCATCCTAAAAATTGTGAGATTCATGGGATTTATCCTGATGATGTTGAATACGCACCAAGTTTTATTGAAGTTTGGCATGAGATTAACCATTATTTTAGAGAAAATAGATTGATTGTAGCTCACAATGCTGCTTTTGATAACCGAGTGCTATCTTCTTGTTTGGCTTATTATGATTTACCAGAAGCTCACTTTTTATCTCTATGTACAGTTAGGACAAGTCGTAAGTTATATAAAAATTTGCCAAATCATAAATTAAACACAGTCTCAGAATATTTAGGAATTGACTTAAAACAACATCACCACGCACTAGATGATAGTTTAGCCTGTGCGAATATTTTATTAAAACAAGCTAATTCATTTGGTGTTAAGCCGCTAAAGGAATTGGTGAAGATAGTATAAAAAAAGAAACTCCTTTTTAGGAGCTTCTTTTTTATACCAAATAACTCATTAAAACAATATCCAAATACTCATTGTCTTCTGATAAGTAACCTCGTCTAATAATACCTTCCGTTTCAAAATTAACTTTTTCATAAAGTTTTAAAGCGCGTGTATTGCGTTCTTGAACTTTTATTTCAAGTCGTTTAATAACACCAGCCTCTTTAGCCCAAGCGATAATTTCTTCAAGCATCACAGTGCCTAAACCATATCCCCAGTACTCTTTTAAAATGCTAATACCAATCTCACCAATATGTTTAAGAGGTAAGTCTAATTCCCCCATAACTGTGGCAACACCAATTAAATCATCGTGGTTAAAAGCAAGAAGAATTAATTGATTGTCTTGCTCATAGATAAAATCAATTTGTTCAGCCATTGATTCTGTATCTAGTTTTAAGGATTGTTGGTTAACTAACAGAAAAGGTGTTTCTTTATCAAGGATATTCATGACAGCTAATAGTTCTTTAGCGTCAGCGGGAGTGGCTTCTCGTAAGGTAATAGCAAGTTCACTCATCTAAATATCCCAACCTTTTTCTTTTAAGCCAAGCTTGATAGCTTCGAAGCGTGGATTGTTTTCTGTTGAAGATTCAATTCGTAATTCACGTTCGTTATCACTGATTTTATCGAGGAAAAATTCGAGGTAAGGTGTGTAAATATCTTCTTTAATTAAATGTCCCCATTCAATGATACAAACACCATCGCCTTCTAAGTATTCATCAAGACCTAAGTCAGAAGCACCTTCTGTTAAACGGTAAACATCCATATGGTACAAAGGTAATTTTCCTGTTTCATATTCTTTAATCAGAGTGTAGGTTGGACTCTTAATCATTTGCTTAATGCCAAGTCCTTCAGCAAAACCTTTTGTAAAAGTAGTTTTACCAGCTCCTAAATCACCAGTTAGTAAGAAAATGTCACCACTCTCACTAAGTGTGGCTAAATCAAAAGCTAATTTTTGAGTTGTTTCTTCATTGGGTAAATGTATAGATTTCATAGGTACCTCCTTGTCAGTCATAGTATAAAGCTAAGTAAAAGAAAAAGCCATTATAAAATGGCTTTAAGGGGAACTAATTGTATAAGTTGTTTGATAGGTTTTTGTTTCATTAGGTATTATTTCGATATTTCCCCACTCAGGGTAGTGAGTAATATCAGGAAGTTCTTGAGTTTCAAGGGCAATGCCTATTTCAGAGCTCATAGATTGACCGTTAACTTTGAAAGAATCATTAAACCCAGTTGTTGAAAAAACAACAACTGATTGTCTATTTGAATCAATAGTTAACTGACGGCCGCTAATGGAATCGGCTAAAATAATTTGTGGAGAAGTATTTTCTAACAAATACGCATCATCAATACCAGTTTTCAGCTCTTTAATAGCCTCTTTAATCACTCTAGGTGTATTAAAATCGTAACCAGTATTTTCTACAGAAATCAGTTTTCCAGTTGGAATGTTTAAATTACCTGTTTCTAATATATGAGGTGATTTGATAGTTAAAAGGTGGTCTGAAATTTTTCTTTTAGCATCTCCTGATAAGTTGAAGTAAACGTGATTTGTAGGATTTACAATGGTTACTTCTTTTGATGTGACACTAGTTGTCATAGTGACACCTGTTTGAGTCAGTTCGTATGTATTTGTCACGTGAATTGGACCAGGGTAACCAGAAAGTGTGTCTGTTAAAGAAAAAACAGCTTTAATAGATTCTTTTTCTTCAATGATTTCATAATTCCAAAACTGACACCACCAACCCTTACTACCACCATGAATATGGTGTAGATTTCCTAAATTTTTATCTAAAGAAATACCTTTCCACTTAGCGTTTTTAATCCGTCCTGCAACAGGGCCAACAAGAGCACCGAACTGAGCTTGGTCTACTAATACTTCTTCCAAAGTATCTAGGGATAACAAAATATTTTCTAGTTTACCATTTTTATCAGGAGCTAAAAATTGATGCCATCTTGCACCAAAATCTAAAAAAGAAGCTGTTAAGTCACCGTTTACTAAAGTGATAGTGGTGATGTTCGTTTTTTCATCAGTCTGAATGGAATAAGTCATCTTATTTACCTTGCCAAACAGTTGTTAAATAAGAGAAAGATAGGTGACTAGTATCTGGTACAAGAGCGATATCGTCTCCTAAATCTTTTGCTTCTCCAACGCCAATAGGTAGAGCCCCACTTGCTTTTATTGCCTGAATACCAGCCGCAGCATCTTCAATCCCAATAGCCTCTTTAATATCAATATCAACAGCTGATGCAGCAGCTAAGAAAATATCTGGTGCTGGTTTTCCAGCAGCTAAAGAAGCTGGATCAACAATGGCATCAAAGAAGTGGCTGATTTCCATTTTATCTAATAATAAAGGACCATTTTTACTAGCAGAGGCTAAAGCTATTTTAATGCCATTATTTTTCAAGTCTGTTAGTAATTCTAAAATTCCTGGATAAATATCTTTTGGTGAAATAGCTTGAATCATTTCAACATAATTTTCATTTTTTTCTTTTGCTAATTGAGCAAATTGCTCAGTATTAATGTCGTCTTGTTTATTGCCATGTTCTAAAATTAAAGCTAGAGAGTCTTCGCGGCTAACACCTTTAAGACGCTCATTAAACTCGCGATCAATTGAAATCCCTAAATCATCAGCTAATTTTTTCCAAGCTAGAAAATGATATTCAGCAGTATCTGTAATGACACCATCTAAATCAAATAAAACTCCTTTAAACATATGAAACTTCCTTTCTTAATTACAAATAAATGGTGTAACAAAAGTAGTTTCGGTGAAAATAAGTCAAAAATCACAAAAATTTGAAGAGCAATTTTCGTGATTTTTTTCTTATATCTTGAAGCTAAACGTTTTTGTTACAACCTCTTTTTATTTTAAGTTTAAATCAGGCAATAATGAAAAGCTATGACTTATCAATAAATAGCCTAATTATTGAGCAGATACGACTAATGTATCTGTCAGATTATGTGATTCTCCATAAACTTCTAAAGTCATTGGTTCACCACTTAGAAGAGTAATAGTGACGTTTAAGTCGATTAAAACATGTAATAAGCGACCACGGTAGTTAATGCGGAAAGCATATTTACTCCATTTAGTTGGTAAGAATGGTGCAAAACTTAATTTTTCTTTATAAGTTTTCATTTGAGCGAAACCTTGAACGATAGCTAACCAGCTACCAGTCATTGATGTAATGTGTAAGCCGTCTTCAGTGTCATTGTTGTAGTTATCTAAGTCAAGACGAGCTGTCCGTTGATACATCTCTACAGCTTTTTCTTCCATACCAAGTTCAGCTACTAAAATAGAGTGAATACATGGTGATAAAGAAGACTCATGAACAGTCATAGGCTCGTAGAACTCAAAGTTTTTACGTTTTTCTTCCATTGTAAATTCATCATTGAAGTAATAAACACCTTGAAGAACATCAGCTTGTTTAATAAAGCAAGAGCGTAAGATTTTATCCCATGACCAGTTTTGGTTAAGAGGAACATCTTTAGCGTCTAAATCAACAACAGGCATTAAATCTTTGTCTAAGAAAGTATCATGTTGTACAAATACACCTAATTCTTTATCTTCTGGTAAATACATATTAGCAATAATATCTTCCCAATGTTTGATTTCTTCATCTGAAATAGAAACGGTCGCATTTTCTTTGTATTTAGCATAGTTTTCTAAGGTATATTTTAAGACCCAAACAGCGATGTAGTTAGTGTACCAGTTATTATTGACGTTGTTTTCGTATTCGTTAGGACCAGTTACACCGTGCATCATGTATTTAGCATTGCGTTTTGAATAGTGAACACGGTCTGCCCAAAAACGAGAAATAGCAGTTAGAACTTCTAAACCTTCGTTTTCAATGTAAGTTGTGTCACCTGTATAGTTTGTATAGTTATAGATAGCGTAAGCGATTGAGCCATTACGGTGAATTTCTTCAAATGTAATTTCCCATTCGTTATGACACTCAACACCAGTGAAGGTGACCATTGGGTAAAGTGCCCCTTTAAGACCTTGTTGGCGAGCATTATGATGAGCTTCTGGTAATTGATTGTGACGATATTTTAATAAGTTTTTAGTCACACTTGGATCAGCTAAAGCTAAATATAAAGGAACAGCATAAGCTTCTGTATCCCAATAAGTAGCGCCGCCATATTTCTCACCAGTGAATCCTTTAGGTCCAATGTTTAATCTTTCATCTTCTCCGTAATAAGTCGAGAATAACTGGAAGAGGTTGAAACGAATACCTTGTTGAGCTTCATCGTCGCCTTCAATTACGACATCAGCGATTTCCCAACGATTTTCCCATGCTTTCATGTGAGCTGTTTTTTGTTCTTCTATAGAAGTTTCATTGACAGAGTTCATCAATTTGCGAGCTTCTTCTAATTGAGTTGTTTCTTCAATATCACGGCTTGTCACAATAATAACTTTTTTAGTTAATTCAATAGCTTCACCAGCATTTACAGTAAATATAAAGTTTTCTGAAGCCAAGAAGCTTGCAGTTTCTTTAGTACTTGTAAAGTTACCAGTTGCTGTATTTTCCATTAAAGCTGTAATTGTAAATTGTTCAATGCCAAAGTTATTTGGAATCGTACGAGTTGTAACAAAGTTTTCGCCAACAGAACGTTCTTCCCAGAACATTTCATCATAGTTACTATCTTCGTTATGAACGCTGTTATCAAGTTTAGAAACAACTTTAATCTCGCCGCTACCTTTAAGAATCTCAGCTTTCATGTTAATCACACCAAGTTCTTTAGTTGTTATACTTAAGAAACGTTCGAATGAGAATTTAACAACAGTACCTTGTACATCAATTGTAAAATGACGTGCTAATAAGCCATGTTTCATATCTAATTCTTGGTAGAAGTTAGTTACTTTTTGAGTAGCAAGATCAATTTTTTCATTGTTAATGTAAATGTCCATTGCAATAAAGTTAATAGCATTAATTACTTTACCAAAGTAGTCAGGGTAACCATTTTTCCACCAACCAACACGAGTTTTGTCTGGATACCAAACTCCTGCTATATAAGTTCCCTGATGATTGTCACCACTGAATCCTTCTTCAAAGTTCCCACGCATACCCATATAGCCATTACCTGTACTTGTTAATGATTCTTGTAAACGAATATCATTAGAATGAAGTTCATTCGTTGCTAATTTCCATGGATTAATATCGAATAATCTTTTTAAATGTTCCATTAATAATCCTCCTTGAGTCGATTTATAAATCTATCATAAACGCAATCGCTTGCGAATTCAATAGGATTAGAAATCTTGTTACCAGTAACAAGATTAAATAATGAACCGTTTACAACTTTACAAAGAGAAAAACAGCAGATATACTTTAATTGTGAAAACGATTGCGTTGTTTTTATTAATGTAAAAAGAAAGAGAGAAGATAAAAAATGAAGAAATTATTTAATTTTGAGTTTTGGCAGAAGTTTGGAAAAGCTTTAATGGTAGTTATTGCTGTTATGCCAGCAGCAGGGTTGATGATTAGTATCGGAAAAACAATTCCTTTAATTAGTCCAGAAGCAACATTTTTAGTAACAACTGGTGGGGTTATTGAAAATATTGGTTGGGCTGTTATTGGGAATCTTCACCTACTATTTGCTTTAGCAATTGGTGGGAGTTGGGCAAAAGAAAGAGCTGGTGGTGCATTTGCAGCAGGTATCTCTTTTGTTTTAATTAATAGGATTACCGGATCTATCTTTGGTGTAACTGGTGATATGTTAAATGACCCAGAAGCTTTTACTCATACTATTTTTGGCACAAAAATTATGGTTAAAGGATTCTTTACAAGTGTCTTAGAAGCACCAGCTCTTAATATGGGTGTTTTCGTAGGTATTATCGCAGGTTTTGTTGGGGCGATGGCTTATAATAAATATTATAACTACCGCAGGTTACCAGATGCTTTATCTTTCTTTAATGGAAAACGCTTTGTGCCCTTTGTTGTCATCCTTTGGTCAGTACTGGTTTCATTAGCTTTAGCGATTATTTGGCCAGTTATTCAATCAGGAATTAATAACTTTGGTTTATGGATTGCTACAAGTCAAGAAACAGCACCAATTCTAGCACCGTTTCTATATGGAACATTAGAGCGTTTATTATTACCATTTGGTTTACATCATATGTTAACGATTCCTATTAACTACACACAACTTGGTGGAACATATGAAATACTATCAGGAGCGCAAGCTGGAACTTTTGTTTACGGACAAGACCCATTATGGTTAGCTTGGGCAACAGATTTAGTTAACTTAAAAACAGGTAGTACAATGGATCAATATAACGCTGTATTAACTGGATTTACACCCGCTCGTTTTAAAGTAGGGCAAATGATTGGTGCCTCAGGTATTTTAATGGGTATGGCACTGGCTATGTATAAAAATGTTGATTCAGATAAAAAAGCGCAATACAAAGGAATGTATGTATCAGCTGCTTTAGCGGTATTTTTAACTGGTGTAACAGAACCTTTAGAGTTTATGTTTATGTTTGCGGCAATGCCTTTATATGTTGTGTATGCTTTTATTCAAGGTTTGGCCTTTGCGATGGCTGATATTGTCAGTTTAAGACTGCATTCATTTGGTAACATTGAATTGCTAACTAGATTACCGATTTCTATTAAAGCAGGACTTGGTATGGATGTGATCAATTTTGTTATTTGTGTCATTGTATTTGGTGTAGGGACATATTTTTTAGCTAACTTCTTAATTAAAAAATTCAACTATGCAACTCCAGGAAGAAATGGTAATTACGAAGTAGAAGGTACTCAAGAAAGTGAATCAACTAAAGATATTTCAGGATTATCTCAAGAAGTGATTGCGATTATTAACTTATTAGGTGGTAAAACAAATATTTCTGAAGTAGATGCGTGTATGACACGTTTAAGAGTAAGTGTTAAAGATAACCAATTAGTAGGAGCAGAAGATGCTTGGAAAAAAGCAGGAGCTATGGGGTTAATTGTTAAAGATAACGGCGTTCAAGCAGTCTACGGTCCAAAAGCAGATATTTTAAAATCAGATATCCAAGATGCTTTAGACTCAGGCGTGGAAATTCCAACAATGACTACTCAAGAAGAAGTTGTCGAAACAGAAGTAGTTACAGAATCAGCTCATGTTAGTTTTGATATCTCAAGTGTAGCCACAGGGACTTTAATTCCGATTGAAGAAGTAGAGGACGATGTATTTTCTCAAAAAATGATGGGTGAAGGATTTGCAGTTAATCCAGATGAAAATAAAGAAGTTGTTTCTCCAGTATCAGGAGTAGTTACATCAGTATTTCCAAGTTTACATGCTATCGGACTTGAAACAGCAGAAGGATTAGAAGTTCTTGTTCATATGGGGCTTGATACAGTACAGATGAAAGAAAAAGCATTTGATGTTAAAGTAGCAGTTGGAGAAACAGTAGAACAAGGTCAACTATTAGCTCATGCTAATTGGGACTTAGTAGTATCAGAAAATAAAGGAACAACTATTGTAGTTGTCTTTACAAACAGTCAAAAAACTGAAAGTTTTACTTTGAATCATACAGGAGCAGTTAACTTAGGTGACAAAGTAGGAACAATAAAAATGTAAGGAAAAGAGGTTGTAACAAAAACGTTTAGCTTCAAGGAATAAGAAGGGAATTATAAAAATTGCTTTTTAATTTTTACTGATTCACAGCTTATTTCCGAAGGAGTTGTTTTTGATACACTGTTTAAAAAAGAGACTGTGACATAATTATGTTGCAGTCTTTTCTGATTTTACATTTAAAGGAGAAAATCAAATGAAGATATTGTCATTAAACACGCACAGCTGGATTGAAACAGGACCTTTAGAAAAATTAAAGCAGATAGGTGATTTTATTATTGAACAGAAAATAGATAAAATTGCCTTACAAGAAGTTAATCAACTAATTAGTGCAAAAGAAATACATGATTTAAGTTACTTTTGCCCTAATCAAAATAAAGATAAAATCAGAGAAGATAACTTTGCTTTATTGTTAGTTGAGTATTTGAGGGGAAAAGGAATTAACTACTTTTGGAGTTGGACATGTAGTCATATTGGCTATGATATTTACGAGGAAGGCTCGGCTATCTTATCTAAAACAAGCTTTGAAGCTAAAAGTATTTTGGTATCTCCGACACATGACAAAGCAGATTACCACACAAGGCAAATTCTGTTAGCTGATTTCGAAAAGGAAGACTTACAACTAGCTAGTTGTCACTTCTCTTGGTGGACAGGTGAAGAAGAATCAGGTTTTTACTATGAATGGCAAAAATTATTAAAAGAAATAGCCAATGTGAAAGATCAAGTGTTATTATTAGGTGACTTTAATGCACCAGCTCATCTTAAAAACGAAGGCTATGAGCTAATTAAAGAGAACTTTTATGATGTTTATGAGTTGGCAAAAGTAAAGATAGGTTCTTACACAGTAGATGAAGAAATTGATGGCTGGCAAGGCAATCAAGAAAAATTACGAATTGATTTTGGTTTTATTTCAAAAGAAAAAGAAATAAAATCTTATCAAGTTGTTTTTAACGGAAAAACAGGGCCAGTTGTAAGTGATCATTTTGGTATTATGATTGATATGTAGATAGATTGAAGGAGAATTAATATGAGTGTAACAATTAAAGATGTGGCCAAAGAGGTGGGAGTAGCTCCCTCAACTGTTTCACGAACGTTAAAAGATCATCCAAGTATCTCTAATGAAACAAAGGAAAGAGTTAGAAAAGCAATGGAAAAATTAGGTTATGTACCTAATGTTTCAGCTCAAAATTTAGCGAATAAATATGTGAATACAATTGGCGTGATTTTACCTGTCACTAAATCTCAAGAAAGTAAAAATAATCCCTTTCATTTAGAGATGCTAACAGCCATGAGTGAAGAAGCTAGTCGCCAAAAAGTAACCATTGCTATCGCTTCTGGTGAAACGGAAGAAGAATTATTAAATAATGTTGAATTAATGTATCGTCAAAAAAGAGTGGATGGTTTTATTTTGCTTTATTCTAAAGAAGACGACCAAATTTTAGAGTATTTGGTAACAAAAAAAGTTCCCTTTACCATTGTAGGACAACCTTATAAATATCATAATGAATCTAATTGTGTGGATAATGACAACCAATTACTTGGTTATACAGCAACTAAGCATCTTATTGAAAAAGGTCACGAAAAAATAGTCTTTGTAACAAACAACCAAACAGAAAATTTTTCTAAAGATCGGTTATTTGGCTACGAAAAATGTATGAAAGAGCATGGTTTAGAGCCTTTTAAAGAGTTATCTTTAATTACTCCAGAAAGTTATGCTGAGTTTGATACAGTTTTTAGAGAAAATCAACCAACAGCCTGTGTTGCTATTGATGATATGTTCGCCATTAGATTGATTCAAATGATTCAGTTTTTAGGGTTTAGTGTACCAGATGATGTGTCAGTTATTAGCTTTAATAATTCTATATTTACAACATTACTTCACCCATATATTACATCAATAGATGTGAATATTTCGGAGCTTGGAAAAACAGCAGTATAAGAATTTTTACTCCAATTAAAAGAAGAAAACTCAATGAAAAAAAGAGTGATTATCCCTCATCGATTAATTGAAAACGAAACAGTTATAAGAAGAGGTTGTAACAAAAACGTTTAGCTTCAAGAAATAAGAAGGGAATCATAAAAATTGCTTTTTAATTTTTACTGATTCACAGCTTATTTCCGAAGGAGCTGTTTTTGATACACCGTTTAAAGAAGAGATTGTAACAAAGATATTTAGCTTCAAGAAATAAGAAGGGAATGTACTGAAAATTGTTCCTTCTAAAGCGAAAAAAGAACGAGTTGTGGTATTTCATCACAACTCGTTCTTTTTTATTATTATACGGCGTAAAGTTCTGAAAAAATATCGTCTTTAAATATTTTAAACTCTTCAGCTGAAATTGGATTTGGGTAACTCATAATATGCAGCGGCAAAGGATCCTCACCAGCTTGGATAGGAGGTTGAACATAGTCATGAGTATTTAAATGGAAACCAAGACGTTCGTAAAACTGAATTCTCTTTTTAGCAATTTCAGTTTCAGGATGTTCCACTTCTAGTAGAACTGGTTTTTCACTTTTTTTAATTAACTCTTTCATGACTTTGCCACCAACACCCTCGCCACGACTTAAAGGTGAAACAGCTAAATGCTCAATAAAATGAGAGGTATTTAGTTGCCAAATTGCCATAAAAGAAAGCAGCTCTCCATTATCATTTCGGTTTGTTTCGATTTCATAATTATGTTTTTCAAGCAAGGCTTTTTGATCTTCGTAACTTCTTCTTTCACTTGAGGGGAAAGAAGTGACCATCAAATCATAAATTTCATCAAATTCATTGTGTTGCATGTGTATACACTCCTGTAAATTTATCTCTAGCTAATATCCACTCTAAATCAGAAGTAGATTTTTGTAAAGTTATTCGATTATTAAAAAAGACCAGAAATTCATTGCTAAATTTCTGGTCTTCATCATATTTTTATTATTTTTCTTGTAATGCTTGTGAAGCTGTGATGATTGATAATTTGTAAACATCTTCTTCGTTACATCCACGAGAAAGGTCAGAAATAGGTTTGTTTAAACCTTGTAAGATTGGTCCAATTGCTTGGAATCCACCTAAGCGTTGAGCAATTTTGTAACCAATGTTTCCTGATTGGATTTCAGGGAATACAAAGACAGTTGTATGTCCTGCTACCTTTGAATCTGGTGCTTTTTGGTTAGCAACTGTTTGTGCGTAAGCTGCATCAAATTGTAGTTCACCATCAATATCGTATTCAGGTGCTAACTCTTGAGCAATTTTAGTTGCTTCAGCTACTTTAGTTACTTCTTCTGATTTAGCAGAACCTTTAGTTGAGAAACTTAATAATGAAACTTTAGGATCAATGCCAAATAATTCAGCAGTCTTAGCACTCTCAACAGCGATTTCAGCTAATGCTTGAGCGTCAGGGTTGATGTTGATTGCGCAGTCTGAGAAAATATATTTATCAGATTCACGGTCACCAACCATTAAGAAAGCACCGCTTGTACGGCTAACACCTGGTTTAGTTTTAACGATTTGTAAAGCTGGACGAATTGTATCACCTGTTGAGTGGATAGCACCACTTACAAGTCCATCAGCTAAGTCCATATATACTAACATTGTACCAAAGTAATTTTCATCTTTTAAAATTTGACGAGCTTGATCTTCAGTTGCTTTACCGTTACGACGAGCGATAAAAGATTCAACCATTTCGTCCATTTTGTCATATTTTTCAGGGTCAACGATTTTTAAATTATCGATGATTAAACCACGAGAACTAGCAATTTCATTGATAACACTAGGGTTACCTACTAAGATTGGTTCAACTAAATCATCTGATTTAAGACGAACTGCAGCTCCTAAAACACGCTCATCTGTTGGTTCAGGGAAAACGATTGTTACTTTTTTACCACTAATATTTTGTTTAAGTCCTTCAAATAGTTCCACTTATGAAACCCTCCACTAATTTTATTATACTTTTTTGTTCACCATTTCATCATACAACTAAATGAACAAAAAGAACAGTATATTGTCCTGTTTTTTTCGTATTTTGCTTGAAAAATTAGATTTTTAGTAGTGTTAATGAAACAGAATAACAGTCTGTTGTATTGTTATCCCCAGTGGATATTTTTTTTACTTTGTTCTGTTAATAACTTATTAATAACAGAAAATGGTTGGCTCCCGAAAAATCCGCGATAAGCAGACAATGGACTTGGATGTGGCGCCTCAATAATATAATGTTTTTCGGTGTCAATCATGGCTTTTTTACTTTGAGCAGGTTTTCCCCACAAAACAAAAATAACAGGAGATTCACGAAGATTTAGTTTTTTTATAATGGCATCTGTTAACTTTTCCCAGCCTTTGTTTTTATGTGAGTGGGCTTGTCCTTTTCTAACAGTTAAAACAGTATTTAAAAGAAGGATACCTTGAGTAGCCCAGGGAAGTAAGTAACCATCTGTTCTAGTGACACCAACATCTGATTCTAATTCTTGATAGATATTTCTAAGGGAAGGAGGTAATTTCTCTCCTGGTAAAACAGAGAAGCTTAACCCGTGAGCTTGATTTTCTCCGTGATAAGGATCTTGACCTAAAATAACGACTTGTGTTTCTTCAAAGGATGTTGCCTCTAAAGCTGTAAAAATATCTTCTTCTTTTGGAAAAATGATTTGGTTTTTATATTCTTCATCTAAGAAAAGCTCTAACTCTTTAAAATAGTCTTGTTTTATTTCATCTGCTAAGTGCTTTTCCCAATTATTTGGTAGTTGTAATCTCATTTTCTCACCTCGAAATTTAGTTTAACATAAATTAGCTAAAGTATGATTCACAAAGGAAAAAATGGTAAACTGTAGGTAACCAATTTTTTTGAGGAGGCAAACAATGATTAAAATGATTGCATCAGATATGGATGGGACGTTATTATCGTCACATTTAGCTATATCTGAAACAAATAAAGAAGCTGTATTAGAAGCTCAAGCTCAAGGTATTGAGTTTATGGTGGCAACAGGACGTGCCTATTCAGAAGCAAAACCTGCCTTAGATGACGCAGGAATAAAATGCTGTATGATTACAGGAAACGGTGCCCAAATTTTTGATGAAAATGGAGAAGCTATTGTTACCTTTTCAATTGACAAAAAAACAACAAAAGAAATTATGACTACTTTAAGAGAAAAAAATCTATACTTTGAGTTAATGACAACAAATGGTGTTTATGCAGAAAGTCAGCCACAACGTGTGGAAAACTTCGCTACATTACTTGCTAATCAAGTCCCTCATTTAACATTTAAGATGGCGATTGCTATGGCATCAACTCACTTAAATATGTTACCAGTACATTATATTAATAATTACGATGACTTATTAGTAGATGACTCTGTTGAAATCTTAAAAGTAATTGCTTTTAGTGATGAAGGCCCGAAATTACTTCGTCCAATTGCAGACGAGTTAGAGGCAAATGGTCCATTATACGTGACGGCTTCATTCCCTAATAACATTGAAATTAATCATAAAGACGCTCAAAAAGGAAATGCTGTTAAGTTAATGGCAGAAAAACGTGGTATTGGGCTAGAGGATGTTATGACAATTGGGGATAACTTTAACGATGTTTCTATGTTAAAAGTAGCAGGAGTTAGTTTTGCTATGGGAAACGCAGAGGAAGACGTAAAAAAAATAGCTAAGTATGAAGCTGATACAAATATGAATCATGGTGTTGGAAAAGCCATTTTACGAGCAATTTCTGAAAATCTTTAATCTTTAAAGAAAGAAGTTGAAAGGATATGACCACTTACTACATAGAAGAAAACTTGTTGTCTGCAAGGGTCCGAGCATTTGTAAAAGATGAAGAAGACCGTCCTGTGTTTCTGTTAGTTGGTAGTTGGGGAGTTAAGGGAGACTGTTTGTCAATTAATAACTTAGATGATAAGCGTTTAGCCAAAGTTGTACAAACAAGTTATTCTCCAAATCCTAAGTTTGATTTATATGATGATGAAAAAAAAGTTGGTAGCTTAAGACGAGTTTTTTCTCTAAAAAGAGATCGTTATTGGGTTAGCAAATTAAAGTGGTTAGCAACAGGTGAAAATCGATATAAACATTATAAAATTAGTTATTTTGGTAGTGACATTTGTACAGCTGGATTGATTAGAAAAAATAATAAAACGTATTTTAAAATAGTCATCCCAGATGAAGAAAATGCACCAATCGCTATTTGTGTACTAGCTATTTTAGATTACTGGGTTAGAAAACATGTGAAATTAGAAGAGTTATCCATCAATACACCTGTATTACTACAACCTTTAATGAATAAATGTGAAGATTTAAAAGATTAAGCATGAGAAATGTTTAATCTTTTTTTGTTTTTTTAAAAGTCTGTTTTTTTAACATGAAAAGTAGTGTACTATTATAGAATAAAAGTAAAAAGAAAGTGTACGTAAGAGGTGAGAAGTGTGATTTTTTTTGAAGAAGTACTAGCGATGTTAGGTATTATCTTGTTATCTAATGTTATAAATCGCTTTA
This sequence comes from Vagococcus fluvialis, assembly GCF_003337315.1. GTDB lineage: Bacteria > Bacillota > Bacilli > Lactobacillales > Vagococcaceae > Vagococcus > Vagococcus fluvialis. The sequence goes on from NZ_QPJV01000002.1 coordinate 114,647, forward strand.
TTCCATCAATCGCTATTCCCTTAATTCAAGTAGCTTTAGGAATGATGTTAGCAATCTTCACTTCATTTGAAGCATTTGAAGTAAGTTCTGAATTTTTTATGTTATTATTTTTAGCTCCGTTACTATTTAACGATGGGATGAATGTTAATAAAAAAGCCTTATGGGAAGCAAGGAAAGCCATTTCGGTTTTATCGATTGCTTTAGTTTTTGTGACAGTCGGTCTTTTAGGAAGTGCCATACATTGGTTGATTCCTGTGATGCCTTGGGCTGGGAGTTTTGCTTTAGCTGCAGCACTTGCACCAACTGATCCAGTAGCAGTGTCAGCTTTATCTCAAAAAGTGAAGATTCCTCATAAGATGATGCACACCTTAGAGGGAGAATCGTTAATCAATGATGCTTCTGGGCTTGTATCTTTCCAATTTGCTGTAGCAGCTCTTTTGACAGGTAATTTTTCAATGGCCCAAGCAAGTGTTAGTTTTGTCTTAATTTCCCTTGGTGGTGTTTTGATAGGAGTTATTCTAAGTTTTATTGGCATGCAAATTATTAAATGGTTAAGACACCTAGGGATTGAAAACACAACGTCATTTATTTTGTTTGAGTTATTACTTCCTTTTGGAATTTTTTTAGTAGCCGAACACTTACATGCTAATGGTATTTTAGCTGTTGTTAGTGCTGGTTTAGTTTATTCTTTAAGTTACCAAAAAGTAACGCCAGAGATTGCTCAACTACATTTGATTTCTAAAAATACTTGGTCAGTTTTTTCATTTAGTTTAAATGGTCTGGTTTTTGTTCTTTTAGGAATTCAACTTCCTCATGTTATTCATGTGGTTTGGGAAAATAATAATATTAGTAACTACTTACTGATTTTCTATATTTTATGTATTACAACTATGTTATTGGGGATTCGTTTTATTTGTTTCTGGTTATTTAAAAACTTTGAAACAGCTAAAATGACTAAAAAAGAAAGATTCCAACAGTCAGCTTTATATACAATTTCAGGAGTAAGGGGAACAATTACCCTAGTCAGTGCTCTAAGTCTGCCAATCTTTTTAGGTAATGGAGATGTTTTTTTAGAAAGAGAATTACTAATCAGTATTGCAGGTGGAGTGATTGTGACAACTCTTCTTTTAGCTAACTTTACAATGTCATTGTTTGCTGAAAAAAGAGAGCGTGAAGTTAAAGAAGATAATCATGAGCAAGAAATTGAAATCTTGCGTGGCGTTGTGATGGATTTACAAAAGCAAGTCACACCTGATAACCAAAAATCCATTAGACGTGTGGTTAATCTCTACAATGAGCGAATCATTGCTTTAAATAAAGATGGTTTTTATGGTAAGCAGCAAGATGAGTTAAAAGAATTAGTTTTAAAATGGCAATTACTTGATACAGTGAAACAATTATACGATAAAGAAGTTAACTTACAAGTTGGATTTAGACATATGAGACGTTTAAATAGACTGCTTTATCAATTGACTAAGGATGATAAATATCATCACTATATGTTTTACGGTCAATTAATTCGTAAGAAAGTTAAACACATGAATTTAAGACCTGTTAGTTTGTCTGAACAACGTCGTCAACGTCGCTATTTATTAAATAGCAACCTAAATTATGTGACACGAAAACTTGAGGAATTAGAGCCAGGGGAATTCCCACAAGAAATGATTTCATTCTACCTATCACGTTATTCGCAACTTGATAGAGAGGCTAAGGGACAAGATACAAGTTCAACAGATGAGTGGATTGAATATGCCATTCAAATTGAGCGAGATAGTATCCAACATGCTTTTGAGTTAGGTGAGATGTCACGTAATGAATTGAAAGTTTATCGTGAAAATTTATCTGCTATTGAAAGTACAATCCAATTTATTGATTAAAACTAAAAACAGTTATCTCATTTAGATTGATTTGAGATAACTGTTTTTTGTAATCATTAAAAAAAACCGTAAAGTAATCCAAGTTGGATTGATTTTACGGGAAGGTTTCTAAGTTTAGAAACCTTTTATTCTAGTTATTGCAAAAAGCATTATTGCTAACGGTAGTGAGAATTATACAAGCAATCTAGTGTATAAGCAAGTAAAGATAATTAAATAAACAAAAAAAGACATCTAATAGCTAGCTACTAGATGTCTTAATAATTGAAAGTTTAATTATGCTTTTTCAATGTTAGTTGCTTGAAGTCCACGTTGTCCTTCTTCAACTTCGAAAGTCACTGCTTGACCTTCTTCTAAAGTTTTGAATCCTTCACCTTGGATAGCAGAGAAGTGTGCAAATACATCTTCACCGTTTTCTTGAGTGATGAAACCGAAACCTTTTTCAGCGTTAAACCATTTAACTGTTCCTTGTGCCATGTTTGTTTCCTCCTATTCTTACGTTATTGCAATAAATGTGATGCTAATAGGATTTAACTTAATGGACCCCATAACGCTCATATTACTACTTCCTTAGTATAACACTCTCAAATAAGTCAGTCAATAAATTCAGTTGAAGCTTGTTTTTTTATATTCTATTGTTTGAAACTTTAAAAGTGACAAAATGTCACTTTTGTATTAAGATGAAACTAATAAAGGTAAAAGGATGGGAATAAATGAGAAAATTAGCAAGAACAAGTATGACTTATATGATCGCAGGATTATTAGCAGGTGTTTTTTATAGAGAATTTGGAAGATTTAATGACTTCACTGGGAAAAGTCAATTAAATACATTACATACACATATTTTAGTCTTAGGTATGTTTTTCTTTTTAATTGTTTTATTATTAGAGAAAAATTTCCAGTTAAGTGAGCATAAAAACTATAAAAAATTCTATGCTATTTATAATAGTGGCTTAGGACTAACCTTATTGATAATGTTAGTTCACGGATGTATGACCGTTTTAGGATATGAAGATTCAGCAATGATTGCAGGTTTTGCTGGAATTGGGCATATTATTTTAACAGTTGGTTTAGGCTTTTTCTTTAATGTGTTAATTGCTCAAGTTAGTAAACAAGAAAATAAATAAAAAGATTCTACGGCACAGGACTAACCTATGCCGTAGAATTTTTTTAGTCTTTTAATTTTTTTGTTCCAAGATACATAGAACCATAAACAACGATTAAAGTAATAACAGCAAAAATAATTTTATTTGTAGAAGATAGAAATAGATGTTTAGTCATTGGTAACTTAAATAAAGTGGGGACTAAGGCAAGCATTGTCATAGATGGAATAAAATAATAAGATTCTTTTTTCTTTTTCAAAATAATCCAGCCACTAACAATTATTAAAGCAAGCCAGACAATAAATAAACTTGTCATCTCAGGCACACGAATGCTCAACCAAAAACCACCAAAGTAATTAGATAAAAAGGTTAAACCAATAAAAATAAAACCAACTAAAAAGGCAACAAAAAATTCTTTTTTCTTACCGCTATTAGGTTTAAAAGTGTAACGATTAATAAGATAAAAAACTAAACTCACAAAAATTACACTAATGACACCATTAAAGATAATTGTTAGTAGGTTAATACTTGGAATTGGATTTGTTAAAGTTGAAAATAGCGAAAAGGCAGTACTAATAGCAAATACAATAAAAACTAAAGAAAGTTTTTTCCTTACTGGTACTTTAGGTAGTTGCTTTAGCAACATATCAAGCTGTTCTTGCGGATTTTTGCCAAAGTAGTCTTCAGCAGATTCATTGTTTTTTTGCGCCTCTAGTATATCTTGTAACAACTCGATTAAGATATTTTCTATCTCAAGTTCATCATGAAAAAGTGATTTTGTTCTAAGATAGATTAAAACTTTTTCGTAGTATTCTTTATTTTCAGGAGTCAGTTGCTCTCTTAATTCATTATTTTTTTCAATTAATTTTTCTTCTTTTGTCATATTAAAACTCCTTATTAGTATTAGTTAAAATTTGGTCGACGTGTGTCGTTAAATAATCCCATTGTTCTTGAAATTCTAGTAATCTTTCCTCACCTAGTGAAGTCAGAGAGTAATATTTTCTATTTGGTCCATCAGGAGAGTCTTTGACCATTCCTACGATAGCTTCTTGTTTTTCTAGTTTTTGTAGAAGTGGATAGACAGTTCCACCTACCATATCAGTAAAACCAGCCTCTCGCAAAGCTTGGACTAGCTCATAACCATAGATTGTTTTTTCTTTAATAATAGCTAGAACACAACCTTCTAAAACGCCTTTTAATAATTGAGTTTGCTTCACATAAGCCCTCCTTAACTAGTTTGTATTACCTATTAGTGAATATAATTTATCATGAATTGGCTAGTATGTAAAGCAAACTAGTTGATTTTCTTCATAAATTATTAAGAATTTTACGTAAAAAGAATTAAAGGATATAATTTATACTAAGAGATGTACAAATAAAGGACGTAGGTGAAAAAATGAAAAAGGAAGAAACAGTTATTTTAGTGGTGGATGATGATAAAGAGATTCGTGAAGGAATAAAGATTTATCTGACACAGGATGATTATCAAGTAATTGAAGCTAAAGACGGTGTAGATGCTTTAGAGATTGTTAAAACTAAAAAAATTCATTTAATTATCATGGATGTGATGATGCCTAATTTAGATGGTATCTCAGCTACTCAAAAAATTAGAGAAACAAGTAATGTGCCGATTTTAATGTTAAGTGCTAAAAATGAAGATATTGATAAAATTAGTGGACTACATGTAGGAGCTGATGATTACTTAACAAAACCTTTTAGTCCAATGGAATTAATAGCCCGTGTGAAATCAATGCTACGTCGCTATTTTACGTTAGGTGAATTTGAACAGGAATCAAAAGAAGGTATTATTGAGTTAAATGAGCTGAGATTAGATACTCATGCTAAAACTGTTTTTGTGGAAGAAAGAGAAGTTAATTTAACTAAAACAGAATATAAAATTGTTGAATTACTAATGTCTAACCCAGGTCGTGTTTTTTCAATTGACGATATCTATGAATCAGTTTGGGAAGAACCAAGTTTTAACTCCGATAATACAGTGTCTGTTCACATTAGAAAAATTCGAGAAAAAATTGAAAGTAATCCAAAAAAACCAAAATATTTAAAGGTGGTGTGGGGGATTGGCTACAAAATGGAAAAATAGTCTCTTACTAATTTTTGCAGTGATTTTTTGTTTAGGCGGCTGGTTCACAACCTATGTTTCATCAAACCGAATGAATACAGTAGATAATATTTTTTATGAGATGAATAATAATGTGGTAGAAAGTGTTTATTTAAAAGAAAACTTAGCTGACTTTAAACCAACTAAAATTGAGGATATTTCTCCAGACCAAGTAGAAATTTATCGTCAACGCTATGGTGATTTAGGGACTCAGATTTTAGATATTAAATCTCAATACCAAGAAAGATTAGAATTAGCTGTTGAGGAGAAAACAAAAGAAACTCTACAAAAAGAAAGAGACGATAAAATAAAAGCAATTGTTGAGAATTTTACAGATGATGAGGCAGTTAAGAAAAAAATTATTGACGAAGAAATGACTTATATCAAAAAAAATAAAAAAACAATTGAAGAAGATATTAAACCCTATTTATCTGATGCGAATGAGTTATATCATTACTTTTTTAAAGATACTCAAACAGGGGACGTCTATACTAATGTAGAAGGCTTAAATAAATATTCAACTGAAACAGAAGTGAGAGAAAAACTAAAATCTCAAGCAGTAGGAAAAGTGAAAAACTTTGAATACGGAATTAATTTGTATAATTTTATTAAACCAGAAGCAACTCAGTCAGGGCTTTTTCAAACATCAGTAGCTAACTTAAAGGGAAGCTACGTTATTCCAAAAGGTTCTTTTCTTGATACTAAAATAAAAGAGCAAGAAAAAGAGGCAGAATTCTTTTCTAAGTTAATTTATGTAGGCATATTTAGTATGTTAATTGGTATCGGTATTTTATATTTCTATGTGAATTCAAAGATGCTAATAGATTTCATGAATAAAATACCACTAGATGTGGCGACTGTTGTTTTTTTAGGTTTAGGATTTATGGCAGCGGCTCAAGCCTTAGTTATCTATCCTTATAATGTAGGGAATAACTTAAGTAATATGAGAATGCTAGTTAGTCCTGTTGTAATCGGTACAGCTTGTTTGTTAATAAGTTTTGTTATGCTAAAAGTATTATGGCAAAAATTATTACCTAAATATCGTAAAGTCGATTTAAAAGAAGTTTGGCAAGACAGTGCTTCCTGTAAACTATATGAAAAAATAATTTCTATTTTTAATAAATTACCTTTTTCATCAAAAATTGTAGTTATTTTTTTAGTAGTAGTAGCTAATTTGTTTGCTCTATTTATTTTAAGACGTATGTACTTTAGTTCTTTCTACCGCATGATTTTACTTGGAGTTATGGTAGTAGTCATTCTGGTTGAAATTAGACTAGTATATTTAGCTTTAAAAAGAACGAAAAAAATTATGGAACAATCAAAAAATTGGATGGTTGAATATGACCAACCTGTTTCTCAGAATACAAGTTTAAAAGAATTAGACCGTGAATTAACACAATTAAATAAATTAATCGAAACCTCACGAAAGGATACTGTCCAAAGTGAGATGTTAAAAACAGAATTATTAACAAACGTCAGTCATGATTTAAGAACGCCATTAACTTCAATTATTACTTATGGAGATTTATTGAAACAAGAGTCACTAACAGATGATAATCGAAAAGAATATATAGAGATTATTAATAAAAAAGCGCAACGAATGAAGCATTTAATTGATGATTTATTTGAAGTTACTAAAATGAATAATGGAGAGATTATTTTAGATAAATCAGAGGTTAATTTAACTCAGTTGTTGCAACAATCAGTTTCTGAATATAGTGAAGAGTTTGAAGACCATCATTTAAAATTTATTTTTAATAAACCAGAGGAAGCTATTAATTTACCTTTAGATGGTGAGAGAATGTGGCGTGTTTTTGATAATATTTTTGGTAATGCTATTAAATACTCTATGCCCGAAACGCGTGTCTATTTGAAATTAGAAAAGCAAAATGACATGGCTAAAATTGAATTGAAGAATATTTCTCAACATGAATTGAATGAAGAAGCGGATCAGTTAATGGAGAAATTCAAACGAGGAGATAGTTCTAGACATACAGAAGGTTCTGGTTTAGGTTTAGCTATTATTAATTCCATTGTTTCTCTACATGATGGTAATATTGATATTCAAGTGGATGGTGATTTATTTAAATTAACGATATATTTACCACTACATTAAAAATAGACTGACACTTCAAGTGTCAGTCTATTTTTTTAGTTTATCTTTTCGGTGCTCTGTAGCCAGCTGCTTCTGCCTCACTAATAGTACTAAACCAAGCGGCGGGATTAGTGGTGCGACTATAATAGGTTGAACCTGGCGTGTGATAAATACCATTATTAGAGCCTTTGATTAGGCCGTTACCATTTTCATCTACAAATTGTGCCTCACCTGTATTATTCTGCTGATTTTGTTGTTCTTGGGCTTGTTGCGCTTCAAGTTCTTGTTGTTTAGCAGCCTCTAATTCAGCAGCTTGTTTTTCAGCTTCAATTTGCTTTTGTTTGGCAATTTTTTCTTTCTCAGCATCAGAAATAAAATTTTCACTGACAGTACTTGATCCGTCTGCATAGTTCAAAGTAACTCCGTCCTGAATGTTAAAAATATAAACATTAAACTTTATATCTTTATCTTTAATAGACTGAGCTTCCATTTGAACACCACGAGCAAGAAGTTCATCACCTCTGAAGATAGGTGTGATACGATATCTGACATAATTATCTTTACTACGTTCAAGGTATTCTTTAACATCCATTTCATGACGTAGCATTTCAGGAGAGTTTAGCTGTCTAGTACCAGTGATTAAATTTTTCCAGTTATCATTTTCTCCTGATAGAGCAAAGCCGATTAAGTGAGAACGATTAAATAGATAACCACCTTTAATTTCTTTGTTTTTCCAGCCAGTAGGTTTAACTTTTGAAATATCGCCTCGTTTTTCAGTAGGCATTAAACTCTTGTTTAGCATGGCATTTGCTACAGTGGCTCTGTTTAATGAATCTAAATCCCCGTATGTTTCCCAAGCTTTCTTTTTAAGACTTAGGTCTTTATCTGTAAAGTAAGGAACACCACCATTGACATCAATTGTTTGTTCCCCGTCATATTCTAAATTAGCTAAATCTGTATAATTTTTTTCAATAGCAGCAGAGATATCATCTTGTTTCTTTTTGGCCTCTTTGCTTTTTTTCGCTTCTTTTTTCAGCATATCGGTTTTATTAACAGTTAAGCCAATTAATTCAGGTGTTTCTTTTTCTTGACCATTCCATTTAAACTCAGAAATAATCTCTTTATGTTTTTTTGATTTGGTTGTAACTTTCCACGTTTTTTTATTCTCAAATTGCCATTTTTTTAATTTTTTACTTGTATCATCTTTAACAGAATATTTTTTTAAGCTCTTTTTGGTTTCTTCTTGTAATCTTTTTTTCTGCTCTTTTGTGACCTTTTCAGTTTTATCTGTTTTACTCTTCGCTTCGACAGTAGTCACAGTTGATAAAGTAATTGACATACTAAGAATTAAAGTGAAAATCAGATTGAGAGCTCTTTTTTTAACGATTTTTTCCAACACGACAACTCCTTTTAATTTGATAAATAACTAAAGTTCCCTAACAGTTTAATGTTACCATATCTCTCATTAAGAAACAGAACTTAATATCAAATTGTAATATATAATTGACAATTACTAATAATCGAGTTAAGATAAATTTAGTCACATATATATGTCATATTTAAAGAGGGAAGAAATGAATCAAATAAAAAAGTACCGTAAAATGTCAGGGATTTCCCAGACAGAGTTAGCTAAAAGAATTAAAGTGGCTAGGCAAACGATAAATTTAATTGAAAATGATAAATATAATCCGTCCTTAGATTTATGTATAAAAATTGCTAAAGAACTAGATACTGATTTAAATGCTTTGTTTTGGGATGTTGAAGATGAGGAGTAAGAAAAATGAAAAATATAAGTGATAAATGGTTGCGAAGATTTGTTGGTTTTGCAGGTGAGAGAGATGAATACCAAGAAAAAATGATTTATAAAGTCTTAGGAAATGCTAATGTATTAACTTTTTATTTACTAAGTGTAGGGATGTTAGCTAGTTTTATTTGGGATGCACTCCATGATCAGATTTCATTAGGAACTGTGATGCTGTTTTTAATTCAACAAATTAACTCTGTATATACGTTATATCATCTAAAAAAATATGAAGCTAATCAAACTGATTTTTATGATGAAGAAAGCTTTGTAGCCTATGTGAAGCAGTTAAAAAAGAAATTTTTCCTTGTAGGTATACAGTGGGGTGTTTGGATGTTTGTATGGTTACATATTATCTTTCCATTTCTCTACGGAGACCCGGTAGATATAAGTCTGTTTGATGTCGGGACGATAGTGGTATCAAGTATTTTGTTTGGTGTTCTGATGTATTATTTTACCAAAAGTAAGCTAAGATTAATAAAAGAATAAATTGAGATGATATGAGCTTTTTGCTTGTATCATTTTTTTTGCCGTTTATCACATAAAAATAACCATCTATCACTAATTTATGACAGCATACTAAAAAAAGGATAGAATATAAACAAGTTAGGAGTTGATGAAGTGAAGGTATTATTTGAGATTAATGACCGGTTTGAAGAGGATGAAATTAAAATCTATGCTAGAGCTATGACACCAATGATTCAAGAGATTTTAGATATTTGCTCTAGAGATACTAAATTGCCACTTTTGGGAATAAAAGATGAGCAGATGATTCCGATTAAAGAATCAGAGATAATCCGTTTTTTTTCTTCAGACAAAAAAACTTATTGCCATATAGGAAATGAAGAAGTCGTTGTTAAAGAGCCATTATATAAACTTGAAGACAGGTTTACTAATATGATTCGTATATCTAGTAGTGAGATGATTAATCCTGATTATATTAAAAATCTTGAGCTCTCATTTACAGGAACCATTAAAGTTAATTTTACAGATGGTAGTTTTAGTCACACATCAAGGCGTTACATGAAAGAATTTAAAAGGAGGCTAGGGATATGAGAAAAATGTTGCAACATTTAGGTGTAGGGATTACTACAGGCACTTTTATTGGGTTACTAGTTTCTTTTTTCATTTCTTTAAGTGTTGGGGAAGGTAAATTTTATCCCAGTACACCAGACTTTATGAATCAATTTAGTACTGAATTAGCAGCACTTGGTTGGAGTATTGTTTTATGGAGTGTGATTGGGATTATGTTTTCATTTGCTAGCCGAATTTACCGAAAAGATAATTGGTCGATTATTAAACAAGTAGCTGTTCATTTTAGTTGCACCTACTTGGGATTACTACTATTAAATGTTCTACTGAATTGGTTCAAGTACACGGTTAGCGATGTGATTAGATATACAATTATTTTTATTTGCATATACACAAGTATCTATATTTATTCCATGTTAAAAGTAAAACTTAGTGTTGATGAGATAAATAAAAAATTAAGTAAACGAGGTGATAAAAATGACATCAATCATTGAACTAAAAAAAATTAGTAAAACATTTGGTGAAAAAAAGGTTCTAAAAAATATTTCCCTATCAATTGAAAAGGGGGAATGTGTGGCTTTACTTGGAAAAAATGGAGCTGGGAAAAGCACCTTAATCAATTTAATCTTAAATCTTTTTTATCCAACAGAAGGGAGTATTATACTTGCTTACGAGAAAAAAGAGATTGGTTTTTTATCTCAAAGAACTCGTTTTCCAGATGATGTAACCATTAAAGAGATGCTTGATTTTGTTTCCAGTTTTTCTGACAATCCTTTATCAGAAGAAGAAATTGGAGCTATTTTACCCTTTGAAAAGGAGAAGTATAATCAGTTGGTTGCCACTTGTTCAGGAGGTGAACAACGTTTAGTAGATACCTGTTTAGCTATTATTAATCGACCTAAATTATTAATTGTAGATGAGCCAACAGCAAGCATGGATACCTCAACTAGAAATCATTTTTGGCATTTGATTAAAGAGTTAAAACAAAAAGGAACAACGATTTTATTCACAACTCACTATGTCGAAGAAGTGGATTATTGTGCTAATCGAGTGATTTTATTAGATCAGGGAGAGATTCGAGCAGATAACACGCCGTATCATTTGAGAACAAAAAGTGATTACCATTGAAAATGATGTTTACTTAGAATATAAACTTCAATTAGAAGCTTTAATCGACGAATTTCACGTAACAATAGAACCTAAAAAAGATGTAGTTGTTTGGCATTTGAAAAATGAACAAACAACAGAACTGTTAAAAAGGTTACCTTCAATTAGAAATGCCTTTTGACAATATTGAGATTACAAATACATCTTTACTTGAAACAATATTTGCCAATGAACTGGAAGAAGAGGAGGAGATATAAATGTTAGCCTTAATAAAAATCGAAGCCAAACGTATGAGTCGAGATAAGTTAACTTTTGTCATGAGTATTGGAATGCCAATCTTCTTCTACTTTGTCTTTACTTCTTTGATTCCAATTGACGAGTCTTATCAAGAAATATATTACAGAGAATATCTTATGTCTATGACAGCCTTTAGTTTGTGTAATTTTTCCTTGTTCACTTTTCCATTTGATATTATTCAAGATAGTAAAAATGGTTGGCGTATGAGATTAAACCATGTGGATTTGAGTCCAGTTAAAATTTATACAGTTAAGATGTTAAAGATGATTTTTATGTATGTTGTGGCAATTATTGCTGTCTTCTTAGTTGGCGGTATCGCTAAAGGAGTCACATTAACAGCTAAAGAATGGCTTGTATCAGGATTAGCATTACTACTAGGTGGTATACTTTTTTTAGGTATTGGCTTAATAATGACTCTATTTAAAAATGAAAAAACAGCTTCAGTCTTTGCTAATATTTATTACTTAGGGATGTCTTCATTAGGTGGTTTGTGGTTACCAACTGATCAATTCCCTAAATGGCTACAACCTATCTCAAAAGCAACACCAACCTACCAAGTTAGAGAACTAGCAGTAGGGTATATTAATACAGGAAAAATTCCTTTGAAAGCCTTAGGAATTTTAGCAGCATACAGTTTAGTTTGCATTATCCTAACAGCAGTAGTATTGAATAAAAGAAAAGTAGATATTAGGTATTAATCATATTGTTTTAAAAGGTTAGCTAAATGTTGTTTCATCATATTAACTAAAGAGAAAGGTTCTTCTAAAGTTAAAAAAGTACCAAACCCAATTAAATAGTTAATAATAAAAGGAATTTCATTTTCATGATACTGCCCCATAATATAATACTGATTGTTTTCTTTAACTAACTCAACACCTGGATATTTTTTAGAATGAAATAAATCAAGGGCTTCAACTTTTAAGTGTGCTTTAAAAGTTAGAGGCCTATTTTTTTGTGATTTTTCTAGGTACAACTCATAAATTTCATCAAAAGAAAGAGCTAATCCTTTTTCTTCTGTTATAATGACAGCTTTAATAAAATCACAGCGAAAATGTCTGAAATTCTCCTTATCTAAATCCCAAGCTAATAAGTACCAATGACCGTATTTAAAGGCCAATTGAATTGGCTGGATTAAGCGAGTTGATTCTTCATATCTGGAGTAGTTTATTTGAATCACTAATTCTTCGTAAATAGCTTGAAAGATTTCAGTGAGAAAAGGAACATGAGAAATACTTTGAGTTGTTGAGATGACAATCATTTTTTCTAGTTGATAATTAATTTTGTATTCTTCTTGTGGTGCAATAGCTAAGAGTTTGTTTTTTAAATGTTGATAAGAAGCATTAAAAGGAGATTGCTCCATTTGTTTATAAATTTGAAGGACTAAAAACAAAGAATGCCATTCATGTTGAGTTAAATATAAAGGCGGTAAACTGTTTGTGTTAATTAAGTGATAACCGCCAAATCGTCCTTTATCTACAGTAATAGGAGCTCCTAAATTTTCTAAATCAGCAATATCTCTTAAGGCAGTTCTTTTTGAAATTGAAAATTCTGTCATTAAATCATTTAAATTAAATTGTCTTTTTTGATTAATAAAAATAAGTTCTGCTATGAGGCGTTCATCTTTTTTCATTTTTTTCTCCCAATGGTGCCATAAAATGTCACCTTTTAAATTTATAATGTGAGTATAGCACACATAAAGGAGAGAGATTAACATGAAAGAAGTTGTATTAGCAGAAAAAACAATTAAGGGAAACAAAATTAGAACTAGAAATGGTAATATCGAAGAAATCATCGGTTTATGGTCACAGATTTCTGAGATGAACTTATTAGAGAATATCTATGCCGTTTATTTTAATTATGAAAGTGATCATACAGGAGAATTTGATTTTTTAATCGGTAATGAACTTTTTGATTCAGAGGAAGAAATTATTCTGAAAAAAGATAATTATTTGGCAATCGAAATCAAAGAAGCCACTCCAGAAAAAGTAGGGCAAACTTGGCAAGAGATTTGGAGAAATCAAGATATCTATGACAGACGTCTATTCACAGCAGATTTTGAAGAGTATTTGCCAACAGGGGAAGTTACTATATATTTAGCGGTAAAATGAAATGAAGATGTTCTGACACTTGGTTTTTAGTAACAAATAGTAATACACGTGTTTACTTTGTAACATTTTAGTAATATAATTGTAATATAGAGAAGGGATAAAAAGAATAAGGAGGAGCTAAAATGAAGCGCGTATTACCAATGATTTGTGCAGTTGTGCTACTTGGTGTTGGGATGATGACTGTAAATGCTGAAAACTTAAGTCAAAATGAAGAACAAGAAGTGATGGTTATTAGTGAAACTATGGATGAAAACAATAAAAAAGAAGAGCTTACGCCAAATAAAGAGCTGGTAACAGACAAAGAAAAAACAACTAATTCTACTGAAGAATCTGTCGTTAAAGAAAATACCACTTTGAAAACATTACCTAAGAATTTACATGGTGAATGGCAAGGAGAAGGCAATTTAAAAAGTATTTTTATAACTGAAGACACTTATACAGTTAATGGAACTGAATATAAAGTTAAATCATACACAGTAGAAAATAATACTTATATCCTTATTTGGGATGAAGATGCTTATATTCAAAAATATGGCAAACCAGAAACTTGGAACCCACAACCACTTATTTTTACATACAACATGGAAAAAGATGTCATTGATATAGCAGGTAATCAATTTACTAGAAAATCTACAAACACAATTGATGACAAAGATAAATATGAAAAATTTGTAGAAAAAGCAGATATTCCAGAATTTTTACAAGATAAATGGGTAGCAACAGTTGGTGGAGAAAAAATTGTTTGGACCATGACACCAAGAGCAGTCGATGTTAATGGCGTTTTGACGTATAAAATAATTGCTTATGGAATTAATGGCAATGAATACACACTGATTTGGGATAGTCAGGCCTATATTGATCAATACGGCAAACCTGGAAACTTTAATCCGCAACCTTTTGTATTTGAATATGTAGCTTCAAATGATACATTAGTTGCTCTAGATGGAACTGTTTTTTACCGAGAAACTAAAAAAACAACTGACTCTAAAAAAGAAGAAACGAAAACACCAACTTCAACAGATGATAAGAAAAAATTACCACAAACAGGAGAAAAGAAATCTGTTGTTTTAGCAGTAGTTGGTGGAATTGTTTTATTAGTAGGAGCCTTTATTTTAGTTAAAAAAATTCAAAAGAGTTGACAAAAATGAAATTATGATGAATAATACTCTTAATATATTTTAATAAACAAAAAAACTATGACAAGATAAGTACAATAAGCAGCGATTTAAAGAGAGCTCATGATGGTGTGAATTGAGTAATTGACGTTATTAGAAAATGGTCTTCGAGTTTATTTGTTAGTGAGTCTTTTAGATAAACTAACAACGTATGCCTACGATATAGGGATAGGAATCGGTTTTTGGTTCTGACTAGAGGTGAGAAAAGAGTTTTTTTCTCATAAACTAAGGTGGTAACACGTGAGCTCAAAGCTTTCGTCCTTTTATAAGGACGAAGGCTTTTTTTGTTTATCTAAAAATAAAAATTAGGAGGAATAGTATTATGGCGCAATTAGAACAAATCAAATCATTTATTGAGGACAGATTACCAACTTATCAGGAAATAGCATTAGATATTCATGCCCACCCAGAAGTAAGCAATTATGAATTTTATTCATCTGAGGCTTTGGTTAAACAGCTAAAAGCAGAAGGTTTTATTGTTGATTACGGTGTTGCAGGACATAGAACAGGGTTTGATGCGAGATATAAAGCTGAAAAACCTGGTCCAACTATTTGTTTTTTAGCAGAATATGATGCACTTCCTGGTATTGGACATGCTTGTGGTCATAATCTATTTGGAACAATTTCAGTCCTTGCAGCGAGTGCTTTAAAAGAAATCATTGAAGAAATTGGTGGCGAAATTCGAGTGTACGGAACTCCTGGTGAAGAAGGTGGAGAAAATGGTTCTGCTAAAGGCAGTTTTGTTAGAGAACACTTTTTTGATGATGTAGATGCAGCTATTTGCGTTCATCCAGGAACTTACTATTCGCAATCTTCGCCTTCACTTGCTAATGATCCTGTTGATATTAAGTTTTACGGGCGTGCTTCTCATGCAGCAGCAGCTCCTGAAAAAGGAATCAACGCATTAGATGCTGTGATTCAAGTTTATAACAGTATCAATGCTTTAAGGGAACATTTACCAAGTGATGTCAGAATTCATGGTGTGATTACAGATGGCGGTGTTGCAGCTAATGTCGTACCAGAATTTGCCTCAGCTAGATTTTATTTAAGAGCTGCCACTCGCCCGACTTTAAATGAAGTCTATGAAAAAGTGGAGAATATTGTCAAAGGAGCAGCTCTTCAAACAGGTTGTACCTATGAGTTTGGATTATTCCAAAACTCAGTTGATAATACTGTACTAACACCAATTTTTGATGAAGTTTTCTTTAAACATGTTAATGAAATTAATATTCCTGAAAAAGATATTTATATTGAAGACTTTACAGGTGTTAGTTTAGGTTCTACAGATGTTGGGAATGTGAGTCAAGTTATTCCAACAATTCAGCCAACAGTCTCTATTTCTGATGAGTATATTGCAGGACATAGTATTGAATTTAGAGAAGCTTCAAAAAGCCCTAAAGGTTTAGCTTCAATTGCGTTAGGGGCAGAATTATTAGCTCGAACAGCTCGTGATTTAATTCTTGAACCTGACACTTTAGCAGCTATAAAAGAAGAACATCAAGAGAATCTAAAAAAGCAGTTTTAGTGCATGATTACCTTTAAAAGAATATAATTAAGGAAGATGGAAACATCTTCTTTTTTTTATGAATCAAGAGGAGTAGATGCAGATGAGTACAAAAGAAACAGTCGTCAAAATTAATGCTTTTAGAGATGCTAGAAATTGGAGGAAAGCTCATAATGAAAAAGATTTAGCTTTGTCTATTTCACTAGAGGCCAATGAGTTATTAGAAATTTATCAATGGAAATCAGCAGAAGAAGGCAATCAAGACCGTGAGCATTTAAAAGAAGAAATTGCCGATGTTTTAATTTATTCTTATATGCTTGCAGATAATTTGGGTTTTGATATTGATGAAATTATTGAAGAAAAAATAATTAAAAATGGTATTAAATACCCTGTGAAGGATTAGTGGGTCAGCAATTAGTTGATTCATAGCTGATTGTTCATTAATACCACTTTTTAAATAACGTTGTTTTTAACTATAAGAATTTCTTATAAGTTATATATTATGAAAACATTAATGCAAACCGTGTGTTCCTATTGAGGATGAACGTTATTTTATTTCTGTGAAAATAAAAATAATAGTAAATTCATACAAGGATATGATACATTAGTCATTAGTGTCAAACAGTTGAAGGGGATATATAGCAATAAATGAGAGGAATAATTAATATAAAAATAAAATAAAAGATTAACTGATTGATGCTGTAGAAATTTCATTTAAGGAGTAAAGGAAAATGAAGAAATTAGACAAACACGAACAAAAGATACCTTTAGAAGTAGGTGTGTTTTTGTTGCTGGCATTATGTATGGGACAAAATATACTGTTAAATGGTGCTGTCAGTCCTGAGGCTTTTGTCTTTACTAATATTGTGGCTTTAATGGGTGTTACTTTAGGTTTATTAGGATCTTCTATTGTAATAGTAAGTCTTAATTTCATTGTTGTCGCTGTAGGAATCTTTATTCTGTTTTTTCAACCAGTTATTATGATGCTTCCTTTGAAGTTCTTTTATTGTTTTAGTATTCCAATTTATAGTTTTATAGCTTATGAAATCAGCAAATCATTACTTATGAGAAAAGGGCTGATATCAGGAAGAGAAGATATTGCAAGGTATTTACACAATACTGACTCTACAACTGGTCTTAGATCAGAAGCAGCCTTTTATAAAAAATATAAACAATACACAGAATCATTAAAAGTAAGACAAACTGATGATACCAGAAAACTTGGTTTGGCTATGTTTCAAATTGATTTTTTTGAGCAGTATATGTATCAAGATAAAGAGGCCACTAAAAAAAATTCTAGAAGAAATGGCAGAAACTTTAGTTTATACAAGATATCCTGAAGAACTATTTTTCCATTTAGATAAAGGCGTTTTTATTGTTTTAACTGTATTAAATAAAGAAACCAATGAGAAAAAAGTATGGTACAAAATGAACAAAATTACTAAAGTTCAAATGAATTTAATTCCTTATAAAGGTAGTGACGCGACACATGATATTACAGTTAAAATGGGTGAGTTGATTATTCAAGCTGATGAAGAATTAACAGTAGAACAAGTCCTAGGCCGCCTGTCTCGCCGCGTTGAAACAGATTTATCTGTTGAATATATTGCTTAAGGGGAGAAGATAGATGAATAATATAGAAACTCTGTTTTTAAAATTAAGTTATGTCGTCACTGTCTTTTTCTTTTTTGCTTCAATCGCTCTTTTTATTTCACTACTCGTGATTAAAAGTCGTGTTTGGAAGTATTTTAAAAGGAGAGATTGATTATGGGGAAAGTATTAATTATCTTTGCTTTAGTTTCTATCTGGATTTCAGTAGGTATTACGCTACTTATTCTTTTTGGAGCAGTTAAATACTTACTTAGATTATTGAAATCACCAAAACATGATTTAGGAGAGTTGTCTGAAACTCCGATGGTGACCATTATTGTACCAGCTCATAATGAAGAACTAGTCATTGGGGACACAGTAGATGCTATTTTAAATTTAAATTATCCAAAAGACAGGTTAGAAATAAAAATTGTTGCGGATAATTGTGAAGATGACACTTTTAGAGTAGCTAGTGAAGTAGTTAAAAGAAGTAAAATTAAAAATTTAAATGTTGAAGTAATTGATCGAAAAGGAACAGGTGGTAAAGCAGGCGTTTTAAATGATATCTTAGAAGTTGCTCAAGGTGAGTGGATTTGTGTTTATGATGCAGATGCCATGCCTGAGAGAAATGCCCTCTACTTTTTAGTTAAAAAAGCTTTAGAAGATAAAGAAAAATACGGAGCAGTATTTGGTAGAAATAAAACAAGAAACTACAAGCAAAATTTCTTAACACGTTGTATTAATTTAGAAATTGTAACAACACAACGAATTCACCACACTGGCCAATGGGAATTATTTAAAATTGGTCGTATTCCAGGAACCAATTTTATCATCAAAACTGACTTTGTTAAATCCATTGGTGGTTGGGATAACGGTGCTTTAACAGAAGACACTGCCATTTCCTTTAAAATTATGGAAAGCGGAAAATTGATTGCTTTAGCTCCTCACTCAGAAGCCTTCCAACAAGAACCTGAGACATTAAATGCTTATTACCATCAAAGAAAAAGATGGGCCAAAGGAAATTATGAAGTTATCTTAGAAAATTTTAAACATCTATTTGATAAAAGTAATTGGCGAATTAAACTAGAAATTCTTTATTATACGAGTACATTCTTCTGGTTCAATGCTTCTATTCTAGTTTCTAATTTTCTGTTTTTAAGTAATTTATTTGCTATTGTCGTAAAGCTATTTGATCCAAGTTTTACGATTCCTTTTACTTTTGGTGGCTCTAATAGGCAAATAGCAGCAGTTCTTTTAGTGAACTGGGCACTAATGTTTATTATTTATTTACTTCAAATTAATATTGCTTTAGTCAGCCAGTACGGGCAAGCAACAACTGAGAATATGTTATATTCAATTGCTTCTTATTTTACATACGCTCAATTTTTCATCGTTGTGGCAACAGGTGCTTATGTTTCCCTTATTGCAGATAAGATATTTAAACGAGACGGCACAAAATGGTATAAAACACAACGATTTAATGATTGATAAAGGAGATTTAAGATGAGAAAAAAACCATTAATTGTATGGAGTTTACTGACTATAGTCATCCTAATATATATCGGTATTTTATTACTAAGTATTAAGTCTAATGATGATAAATTAAAAAAAGAAGTTTATCGTGATTGGCATGATTCTTATGTGATGAAAAATGAATACGGTTCTTTTGTAAATACGTCTAACGACCCTAAAAAGCCAATTGCGTTATCTGAAAGTCAAGGTTACGGAATGTTGATTACTGCATTAGCAGGGGACTTAGGTTATGCAAAAGAATCTGATTTTAAGGCGCTTGTTTCTTATTATGAGGCGTTTAAAATAGCTGATGATAATTATTTAATGGAATGGAAACAAACGACTAAAGAGAAGAAATGGCAGTCAGAAGATCATAATAGCGCAACAGATGGAGATTTAGATATTGCTTATGCTTTATTTAGAGCTAGTAAAGTCTGGCCAGATTCAAAAGAAGACTATAGTGGAAAAGCTAAAAACATTTTAGAAAGTTTGAAAGAACATGTTTATAGTGAAAAAACTGGTGTTTTGAGTGTAGGAAACTGGGCCACAGAATCAAAACTTTATTGGAATTTATTTAGACCATCAGATGTGACACCTTACTATTTTGACAGTTTTTACAGAAAAACAAAGGATCCTATTTGGCTAGATATTAATCAAAAAAGTTTAGATTATTTAGAAATACTAAGTGATAATAACGAACATGGTTTAATACCTGACTTTGCTTGGATTGACTCAGACAAGGTTGTACCTGCAAAAGCCAAAGACGTGGCAACTAAAAATGATGGTGATTATGCTTATAATGCGTTAAGAATCCCATTACGGTTAGCTTATTCTGATAATCCAAGAGCCACTAAAATTAAAAATAAACTATTAACCTTCTTTTCAGAGCAGCAACAAGTAAAAGCAGGTTACACATTAAAAGGTGAGCCATTAGAAGATTATCCATCTATTAGCTATTCTGCGCCATTACTACTAGCAGCAGTTGGACAAGATGAATTTTCTGGGATTTACGCTGATTCTAGATGGGTAATGTATGAACCGATTGATGGAAGTAATTACTACGGAGATAGTCTAAAAGCCATGTCAGTGTTGGTTGTAGAATAAAAGAAGAAGTTGTAATAGAAGTACTTAGCTTGTTTTTGTAGAAGCTACTTCTGTTACAACTTTTTTATAACTTTCGTTATAGTTGACGTATAACGATTTTTGTTATATCTTATATATAACAAACAAGGAGGTGCTAAAATGATTATCGAAATTGATGTTGAAAGTGAAGTGCCGATTTATACCCAACTTGTTAAGCAAATTAAACGTGGTGTCATGTTAGGAAAGCTGAAACCTGGAGATAATCTACCAAGTGTTAGACGTTTAGCAGGAGATATTGGGATTAACCTTCATACAGTAAATAAAGCTTATAAAACTCTTGTTAGTGAAGGCGTTGTTGAGCAGATGAAAAAGGGGTATGCCGTCGCTTCGGTAACACCACCTAAAATTAGCTCAGAACATTTAATAGAGATGAAAAATCAAATAGAAGAGCTGTTGATTGATGCTTCTATTTTTGAGATAGATATTGAAAAAATAATGATGGAAAAAAGAGAAGAGCTAAAAGGGGAGAAACATCATGATTAGTTTATTATTTTTTATTTTTTTAAATATAAGCATTGGCCTATTAATGGGAATTACACCTTATATTAATCGTCGTGATATTCCTTTTGGCGTAAGTATTCCAGTGACAGATAAAACCAAAGAAGTTGTGAATGCTCAGAAGAAAAGCTATTTATTTATCAACTTAGGTATAGCTATTATTATTAATATAGGTATTTTTTTATACGGCCAGTTTAAGCCAAATATATCTGAAGAAAAATTAGTCTATTTATGTATTGTTAGTTTGTTTATTATGTTAGGTATTTCTTTAGTTAGCTATGTGTTAAAACATAATGAACTAAAAAAATACAAACAAACATTATCTTTAGAAATGAAACAAACTAAAAAAATAGTAGTTAATTTATCTTTTAGAGATGAAAAACTAATTTTTCCAACTAGTTATCTGGTGGGGATTAACTTAGCATTTGTATTAGTAACCGTGTTATTAACAGTTTTTAACTATCAAAATATTCCAGACAAACTAGTAACTCAGTGGGATTTTAATATGAATCCAACAACTATAACAGAAAAAACATGGGGTTCTGTTATGATGATTCCTGCTATGCAAGTCTTTATTACTATTGTGATGGCAATTAGTAATCAAGCGTATCTATCAGCGAAACAACAAATTGATGGCAAAAATCCAACAGCTTCATCAACAAAAAGTAAAAAATTTAGACGTCAATCTTCACTGTTGAATTTAGTGATTTCTATTTTGACTCAGTTATTATTTGTTGCTATTCAATTAGTCACAGTTTTTGAAAGTATCTCACCAAAAGTAGTGATGATATTATCTCTTGTCTTTACTATTTTAATTATTGGACTTGTGTTATGGTTCTCACTTTATTACGGACAATCAGGAGATAGATTAAAAACAATCGAAATAAATGAAGAAGAAGCTCCAAAAGGAAATATTGTAACAGTAGATGACGATGAAAATTGGAAGTTAGGTATGTTCTACTTTAACAAACAAGATCCGTCATTTTGGGTAGAAAAAAGAATGGGAGTAGGGATGACTTTTAACTTTGCTAAGTGGCAAAGTTGGGCGTTTCTAATCGGTGTTATAGTGTTACCTTTATTATTAGTCTTTCTATTTATGTAAAAAAGCTAGTGGAAAACATTTGATTGTTTTCTACTAGCTTTTTTTATTTATAGTAAGAAAATTTTATCTTTGCAAGCGTTAATCGTTTCTTCATCCCATAAGGATACTTGAACTTCACCGATATGAGCCTTGCCAAGTAGTAGCATACACATACGACTTTGTCCGATACCACCACCAATTGTTAGTGGTAATTCGTTATTTAGTACTTGTTGGTGGTAAAGGAAGGCTAGACGGTCATTTGCGTTAGCTTTTTCTAATTGAGCAAGTAGGGCAGTGTCATCAACACGAATTCCCATACTAGATAATTCCATGGCACATTCTAAAGGTTCATGCCAAAATAGTAAATCACCATTTAATGCCCAATCATCATAATCTGGTGCACGGTTGTCATGTGGTTCACCGTGAGTAAGTAAATCCCCAATTTGTAAAATAAAAGTAGTAGGATGCTCTTTGACATAAGCGTGCTCTCTTTCTTTTGATGTTAAATCCGGATAAAGGTCAGCTAGTTCTTGACTTGTGATAAAAGAAACGTTTGTATCAATAGTAGCTTCAACTTTTGGGTATTTAGTGTGCAAACGGCTTGAAGTTTCAGCTATAGCATTGACTAAACCTTGAACTGTTTCTTTTAAGTAATCAACTGTTCTTTGTTCTTTAGAAATCACTCTCTCCCAGTCCCATTGATCCACATAGATAGAGTGAAGGTTATCTAATTCTTCATCACGTCTAATGGCGTTCATATCAGCATAAAGGCCGTTTCCAGCATGAAAATCATATTGTTTTAAAGCCACTCTTTTCCATTTAGCTAAAGAGTGCACAACTTCGCCATTATCATTTAAAGCAGGAACATCAAATTTTACAGGACGTTCGCTACCGCTTAGATTATCATTTAAGCCAGAACGCTCATCAACAAAAAGTGGAGCAGAAACTCTTTTTAGTTTTAAACTTCCTGTTAGTGCTTCTTCAAAACAACGTTTAATAAATCCAATAGCGGTTTGTGTGTCATAGACATTTAGTGTGGATTTATAATCTTTTGGGATAATGGTTTTCTCCATAAATACAACAACTCCTAAGTAATTTTACTGACTATTGTACCATAGATAGATTGAATTATTAAAAAAATTAATCTAAAAGATAGAGATTATTGGTATTGTCTACCAATTAATGAAGAAACAGAGTATGCTTGTTAGATAGTAGATTAAATAGGAGTGATTTTAAGTGAGAGCAAGATTAATCGAGAATCTAACCAATTTTAAGCCTTACAATGAGCAAGAAGAAAAAGATAAAGCATTAATTCTTCATTTATTAAAAACAGAGTCAGATATTTTTAATCGAAGTCATCAGGAAGCACATATTTCAGCATCAGCTTGGGTTGTCAATCAAGAGAAATCTAAAGTTTTAATGGCTTATCACAATATATATGATACTTGGTCTTGGTTAGGTGGACATGCTGATGGTGACGAGGATTTACTTCACGTAGCTTTAAAAGAAGTAGAAGAAGAGAGTGGCTTAACAAAGATTAAAGCAGTTAGTGAAGGTATTTTTTCAGTGGAAGTCTTAACAGTTGATGGACATATTAAAAACAATGAATATGTTTCTTCTCATTTGCATTTGAACATCACCTATTTAATAGAAGCAGATGATAGAGAAGAGTTAGCAATCAAAGCAGATGAAAACAGTGATATTGGCTGGTTTACTTTAGAGAAGGCTGTTTTAGCATCTAATGAAAAATGGTTTAGAGATAATATTTATCGCAAACTAAATCAGAAGTTAGAAAATATAAACAAAGGACTGTGACAAGTTGAAGTCACAGTCCTTTATTGTCTGCTAATAAAAAATTTGTTATCTCTTTAATTCTTTTTCATAAATATAATCATCCATCACATAACCTTCGCCTATATCTACATATCTTTCGCCAACACGAGTGAACCCGCGATGCTCATAAACAGAAATGGCTAATTTATTTCCTTGATTCACATTTAAATGAAGAGTTTTACCTTTTCCAATTTCCTCGTACCAATTAAAAATATCACTTGAAAGACCTTTACCACGTAAGTTAGAACTTAGGTAAAGTTTACTGATATAAATTTGTTCCTCAGTTTCTTCGTAGGCTGTATAACCAACTGGCAGCTCATCTAGGTAAAGTAAAAAATAATGAGCACCGTTATCTATTTCAGATTGAATCATCTCTATGGATTGATAATTTTTAAGCATATAAGCAACTTGTTTTTCACCAATAATAGGAGTGAAAACTTCTTGCCAAATTTCTTGGACCACTTCAAAAAGAGCTGTAACTTCTTCTGGTGAGTGGACGGCTATTTTTTTTAATATCATATAAGTTCTCCTTTTTGTAAGTGGTTCTATCATATAATGAGATATCTAAAACATCAACTGCTTAACAGTTGTTTTTCTTATCTTAAAATCTGATGAGATGAGAATAATTAAGGTATTTTTTATTAAAAATCAAAAATCTGTAAAAACGTTATCATAAGATGGCTATTTGTCTTTTATGAGCATAAAAATAAAAGTTGTTTTTACCAATAAAAACCTAATAAAAGTATTAAAAACTTAATTATAAGATACAATTGAGTTATTTATCTATTAGTGATAGAATTCATCTCGTAAAAGATAAGACTAACTTATAAAAAGCTATTTTTATCGTCAAAAGAGGAGCATATTGTTCTAAATTTATTGGGGGAAGAAATGAAGATTAAAATTATTGGTTTAGGTAAAATGGGTTTAAATTTAGTAACTAATTTAGTAAATCATGAACATGAAGTTATTTGTTTTGATATCAATGAAGAGGCAAGAAATCAAGCCACGCAAATAGGCGCCATAGCTACAAGTTCTCTAGAAGAATTATTTCAAAAAGAAAAGACAGCTAATTCAGTGTACTGGTTAATGCTTCCTTCAGGTAAAATTACAGAAGACATGATTAAAATTTGTCGTGATAATTTAGAAGCAAATGATATTTTAATCGATGGTGGGAACTCTAAATTTGCAGATAGCATCCATCATTATCATTTCTTAAAAGAAAAAGAGATTCATTTCCTAGACGTAGGAACTTCAGGTGGTATGAGTGGTGCTCGTGATGGTGCATGTATGATGGTTGGCGGAGATAAGGTTATTTTTGATTCAATTGAAGAGTTATTTAAAGACTTATGTGTTGCTAATGGCTACCTATATTGCGGTGAAGCTGGAAGCGGACACTACTTAAAAATGGTTCACAATGGAATTGAGTATGGTATGATGCAAGCAATCGGTGAAGGCTTTAACTTATTACATCATTCAAGATATGATTATGACTTAGAGCAAGTAGCTCGTGTCTTTAATAATGGTTCAGTTGTTCGTAGTTGGTTAATGGAATTAACTGAAAATGCTTTAAGAGAAAACCCTACTATGGAGGGAATTAGTGGACAAGTTCCATCATCTGGTGAAGGGAAATGGACAGTGGAAGAAATGCTTGAGTTAGGTCAGTCAGCACCAGTTATCACTCAATCATTATTAACACGTTATGCTTCAATGGATACAGAAAAATACGGTGAAAAAGTAATAGCTTCACTAAGAAATCAATTTGGTGGTCACGCCATTCCAAAATCATAATAAGTAAGGGTCTGTGACTTATGTTAGTCACAGACCCTTTAATAATGATATTTTTGTCTTAAAAAAAATAATCAATAAAGAAAATAAGATTAAGGAAATAGGCTTTTGAAAAAGTCATATCTCCTTTTGGAATCAGCTTCTCATTTTTTATATATAGTCTGAATGCCTTAGTACGTTTTTTAGGTAAGGTATTATAATATACTATTCCTAAGTATAGTATTATCATAAAAAAGATAATAAAAATAATTGTTATCAAAAAATCAAACCTCCTATATAGGCATTATAAATTTTGAATGTCTCTGACAATCAGTTTATTATCAATTCTTTCAATAATCCAAATGTCTTTGAAAGTAACAGGTTTTATTTCTCCATGTGGTAACTCCCCATTGACTTCAAAATAATCAACAATCGTTCCTTCAAATAGAATTTCTTTTAAGTTTCTGTTCCGAGAGGCTTTAGAAACTTTTACTTTCTCTATTTGTATATCTGTGAGAATATTCCTTTTATTCACTCGCTGATACTCTAATAGTTTTTGTTGGTAATCTTCATATAGAGTTGGATCCATTCTGTCTTGAACGTCTTTCATATCATTACTTGTCCAAGCAGATTGAACATTTAGGAATAAAACTTTATATTCCCACTTTTCTAAGTTATCAACATCTGTATAAATTAGATTCTCTTTCCAATTAGAAATCATATTTTTTATCATCATAAAAGGGAGCAGAATAAGAGCCATTAAAAATTTTCCTAAGCTCATCTCAGAATCACTAGAGCTACTACTGCCGCCAGTACTTCCACCACCACCCGCACGTGCTTCAACTAGTATCGGATAAAAATGATAAATTATGATAACAATGATTAAGCAAATAATAAGTTTTAAAGAGATGTTTAGAATTTTTTTCCGCATGTATGTTCACTCAATCTATTCTTAGAATAGTCTTTCCATTTTTATTTAATTATATCATATGTTATTTAACCTTTTGAGTTATTATAATAAGTTTAGCTTAATAAGAGGACATCCTTTAGATAGGGTGTCCTCTTTTAGTTTCCAAAACATCATAATTTTTTAAGATATAGCTAAGAATTAGTTTAAACAAAAGAAATAGTAATGTTCTATAGTTGTTTTAAGAAGAAAGAACAACTTATGGAGGTTATATATATGAAAAGAATTGGTGTCGTTTTTGGAGGAACTTCCTCAGAGTATGAGGTGTCATTAAAGTCTACAGTAGCTGTCTTAAAAGCGTTAGAATCATTACCTTATGAAGTCATGATGATTGGTATTACAAAAGAAGGTGATTGGTTATGGTATCAAGAATCAGTCAATCTCATTGAAAATGACACATGGTTTTTAGAAGCCAGTTGTGTGCCTCTAAGTTTCGATTTTACTGGCCAAGGATTCGTTAATAAGGCAACAAATCAAGGTGTTTTAGTAGATATCGTTTTTCCAGTGTTACACGGTGGAGACGGAGAAAATGGAGCGATTCAAGGTTTATTTGAAATGATGAAACTTGCCTATGTAGGTTGTGGAGTGGGTGCTTCAAGTATTTCCATGAATAAGATGTTACTTCATGAATTTGCAAAAACAGTAGGAGTTAAAAGTACACCGAGCTTGCTAATTAACACTAAAAAAATAACTAAAGAAGTAGAAACATTTATTAATGAAGCAGGATTTCCTTTATTTGTAAAACCAAATGAAGCCGGTTCATCAAAAGGTATTAGTAAAGTAGAATCAGAAGCTGAATTAGTAAAAGCCTTAGAAGAAGCCTTTAAGTTTGATAGTAAAGTTATTCTACAAAAAGAAGTTGTAGGAATTGAGATTGGTTGTAGTGTTTTAGGAAATGAAGATTTAACAGTTGGTGCGTGTGATCAAGTTAATTTAGCTCAAGGATTTTTTGACTATGAAGAAAAATACAATTTAATTACAGCAGGTATACAAGTACCCTCAATCATAGATATCATTTTACAACAAGGAATTAAAGAACAGGCACAAAGATTATATAAAGCTTTAGGGTGTAGTGGTTTAGCTCGTATTGATTTCTTTTTAACAACAGATAATCAAATTTTATTAAACGAAATTAACACGATGCCTGGATTTACAGATCATTCAAGATATCCAATGATGATGAAGGAAATCGGCTTAAGTTTTGAGCAAATAATTGAAGAGTTAATTAAGTTAGGAGTGGAAAGACATGGAGCGAAACTATCTAAAGCTAGCGAATCCAACTAATCCAATTAGGGATTATGAACGACCAAAACAATTAGTTCAAGCTCCTTTTGCTGAAAAAGGGATGCTAATTGACCCAAAAGTAGGAGAAGCTTTAACTAAACTGATTTTAGAAAATAATCTGGGCAACAAAATTATTGTGACAGATGCTTTTAGAACAAAAGAAGTCCAAGAAGAAATATGGGTGACAACATTAAAGGAAAAGGGAGAACTCTTTACTAAAAAATATGTAGCAAAACCAGGATGTAGCGAGCATGAATTAGGACTAGCTATTGATTTAGGATTAGCTGAGGCAACTAATGATTTTATTAGACCTTCTTTTTCAAAAGGTCCTGTTGTAGAAATTTTTTTAGCTAATATGGCTAAGTATGGATTTATTTTAAGATACCCAAAAGGTAAAGAGGAAATAACTAGTATCAGTTTTGAGCCGTGGCACTTTAGATATGTTGGTGCTCCACACAGTGAAATTATGGCTCAACAAGGCTGGGTTCTTGAAGAGTATTTAGATTTTTTAGAAGAAACAGGTGAGAAAATCAATGAAGGTTAGACATCAAGGTATTGATTTATTTCGCATCATCGCAGCTTTAATGGTTGTTGCGATTCACACATTTCCCTTTAATTCCCTAAGTCCTTTTTTAGATGAAATGATAACTCTCACTCTTTTTAGAGTAGCAGTCCCTTTCTTTTTTATGACAACTGGATTTTATTTAATTGGCCCTTACGCTAATAATAAAAGCTACTATTACGGAGAAAAAATTAAACAATTTCTTTTAAAGATAAGTAAAATTTATCTACTAGTAGTGCTACTATATTTACCCCTGTCTATTTTAAACGGCACGATTTCAAGTAAAACGACTTTACTAGAGTGGTTGAAAATGCTTATATTCGATGATACTTTGTATCATCTTTGGTATTTTCCGGGGATTATTGTAGGAACACTTTTAGTTTTTTATTTATTAAAATATGTAACATTTAATCACGTTTTTTTCTTAAGTATTCCTCTTTATGTAATTGGATTATTAGGTGATAGTTGGTATGGAATCATTAAGCAAATTCCGCTATTAGCTAAAATTTATGACAAATTATTTGAGATATCTGAAATGACTAGAAATGGTTTGTTTTTTACACCTCTTTTTCTTTGTTTAGGTGCTTACCTGTACTTAGAAAGACAAAAAGAAAGAAGAGGAGTCAAAGAGTTAAGCCTCTTTTTCCTGATAACAATTGCTATGATGTTAGTGGAAAGTATTTTTCTTCATCGTTTATTTGTAGTTAGACATGATAGTATGTATCTTTTATTACCTGTAGTGATGTATTTCTTATATTTATTATTATTAAATTGGCAGCCAAAATTAAGAATTAAACAAGTTCAAAATTTATCCTTGTTAATTTATATTATTCATCCTCTAGTGATTGTTGTTGTCCACACGATTTCAAATAAATTAACCTTTATGAAATTTAGTTTACTGTATTATTTATTAGTTGCTGTAGGTAGCTATATTTTGTCTAGATTATTACTAAGTATTTTTAAGCAAAAGGATAAGATAAAAGAAACTAGTTACCGAGCAGAGCGAGAAATATCGACTAATGCTGTTAAACATAATATAAAAGAAATTAAAAAAATGATTCCTCAAAAAACAGAAATTATTGCAGTTGTGAAAGCTAATGCTTATGGAGCAGATTTAGTTGAATACGCTAAAATTCTTGAAAAAAATCAAGTGACTTTTTTTGCTGTTGCAACAATCGATGAAGGAATTAAGCTTAGAAAAGCGATGATTAAAGGTGATATCTTAGTTCTTGGATTGACTGATCCTCTTCGAGCTAAGGAATTAATAAAATATGACTTAATTCAGTCGATTGTAAGTGAAGAATATGGTCGAATGTTAAATCACAAAAAACTTAATATTAGGTGTCATGTAGAAGTGGATACAGGCATGCATAGATTAGGTGTGGAATCTGATATTGATGTAATTACTCGTTTATATCAGTTATCTTTCTTAAGAATTGAAGGTATTTATTCACATTTAGGTTCCTCAGATTCTCTGGACTCAGTATCAAAAATCAGAACAGAGAAACAATTAAGTGTGTATTGCAATTTGTTAAATGAATTAAAAGAGCGTCGAATTAATTATGGTGTGACTCATATTCAAAGTAGCTATGGTATTTTAAATTATTCTGAATATGAGTTCGATTATGTTCGAGCAGGGATTATGTTATACGGTTTTTTAAGTAGTGACGAACCAACAGCAAGACAAATTTCTTTAAAACCTGTTATGAAAATTAAAGCCAAATTGATTTCTAAACGATGGGTTAAAGCAGGAGAAATTCTTGGCTATGGTAATCAGACAGTTTTAGAAAAAGAAAGATTAATTGGTGTTATTAGTATAGGATATGCAGATGGATTACCACGCTCACTATCTAATAATGGCTTTAAAGTAGAATATCAGGATTATCTATTGCCGCAAGTTGGAAAAGTTTGTATGGACATGATGTTAATTGATTTAACTCAAGTTGAAAAAATTCAATTAAATGAAGAAGTTACGGTTATGTCTGATTTTACAGAAATAGCATTATTAGATGACACAATAACCAATGAAACCATGAGTCAATTAGGAAATAGATTAACAACTACAGTGACTTATTAGAAGGAAAGAGGTTGTGACACCGTTTAGTTTGTAAAAAAGGAACTGTGACGTATTTATGTCACAGTCCTTTCTTTTTTTTGTTCAACTATCGGGTAAGTTAGTTGACAAGAGATGAAAATATGATATGATTAACTTATAAAGTTTACGTTTGTAGTTTATAAAAGAGGAGGAATTAAAATGGAACATGAACATCACAATCATCAATCTGAAACTCATGAGGAACACAAGCATAATCAACATCATAATCATAGCAACCATTCTCATAACCATCACGAAGGACATGATCACGGGGCTATGGATCATTCGGCTCACGGTGGGGATTTTAAAAAGAAATTTTTTGTGTCCTTATTTTTAGGCATTCCAATTATCTTAATAGCTCCTATGATGGGGATTGAGTTACCATTTCAGTTTACCTTCCCAGGTTCGGAGTGGGTTGTCTTAATCTTAGGAACAATTTTATTTTTCTACGGTGGCATGCCTTTTTTAAAGGGTGCTAAAATGGAGCTTGAAATGAAAAATCCAGGAATGATGATGTTAATTTCATTAGGGATTTCAGTGGCATATTTTTATAGTGTCTATGCTTTTGTAGCCAATAATTTTTTACATAGTTCCGTTCATATTATGGATTTCTTTTGGGAGTTAGCCACGTTAATCTTAATTATGTTACTTGGTCACTGGATTGAGATGAATGCTATTAGTAACGCAGGAAATGCTTTACAAAAAATGGCAGAGTTATTACCTAATCTAGCAACAGTCATTAAAGAAGATGGTAGTACTGAAGAAGTTGCTTTACAGGAAGTTATGGTTGGTCAAAAAGTATTAGTTAAAGCTGGTGAGAAAGTACCAACAGATGGTGAAATTTTAGAAGGCCAAACCTCCATTAACGAATCGATGATTACAGGTGAATCAAAAGATGTTATTAAAAAAGTTCACGATAAAGTGATAGGAGGTTCTGTAAATGGTTCGGGAGCTATTACAATTGAAGTAACTGGAACAGGTGAATCAGGTTATTTATCTCAAGTAATGGAATTAGTAGGTAGCGCTCAAAATGAAAAATCACGTGTAGAATCTTTATCAGATAAAGTAGCTAAGTGGTTATTTTATATTGCTCTTACAGTTGGGATTGTAGCGTTTATTGTTTGGTTCATACTAACAAAAGATATTAATATTGCTTTAGAGCGAATGGTAACAGTTTTAATTATTGCCTGTCCTCATGCCCTAGGATTAGCGATTCCTTTAGTAACAGCTCGCTCAACTTCCCTTGGAGCACAAAATGGATTATTAGTTAAAGACCGTCAAGCTTTAGAAGTAGCTAAAAAAGTTGATATTATTATGATGGATAAAACTGGAACACTAACAGAAGGTAATTTTGCTGTTAACGAATTTGAAAGTTTTAGTCAAGACTATACTAAAGAAGAAGTTTTATCGCTAATGGCTGCTTTAGAGCAAACGTCAAGTCATCCACTAGCAGTAGGTGTTTTAAATAAAATGGAAGAACTTGGTTTAAGTATTCCTAAAGCAAGTAACGTAACTAACTTGCCAGGTATTGGAATGGAAGGTTTAGTTGAGGGGAAAGATGTCAAAATTGTAAGTATATCTTATATGAATCAACATGATTTACCTTTTAATGAAAAAGAATTCAATGAGCTATCTTCTCAAGGAAACTCAGTTAGTTTTTTATTAGTTAATCATGAAACAATCGGTTTGATTGCTCAAGGAGATCAAATTAAACCTGACTCAAAAGAAATGATTAATGAGCTAAAAGCACAAGGAATTAAACCTGTTATGTTAACTGGTGATAATAAACAAGTCGCTAATGTTGTGGCAAAACAATTAGGTATTGAAACAGTGCATGCAGAATTAATGCCAGAAGATAAAGAAAAAATTGTTAAAGAATACAAAGAACAAGGTTTAGTTATTATGATGGTAGGTGATGGAGTCAATGATGCACCGGGGCTTGCCAGAGCAGATATTGGTGTAGCTATTGGAGCAGGGACAGATGTAGCTATTGATTCTGCGGATGTCATTTTAGTAAAAAGTAATCCGTTTGATATTCTACACTTTCTATCACTATCAAAAAATACTCAAAGAAAAATGGTTCAAAACTTATGGTGGGGAGCAGGCTATAACATTGTAGCAATTCCACTAGCAGCTGGTATTTTAGCAAGTGTCGGTGTTATTTTAAGTCCGGCAGTTGGGGCAGTATTGATGTCTTTTAGTACAGTAATTGTAGCCATTAATGCTATGCTATTAAAAATTAAATAGTTGATAAATAAGACTATCCTAGGATAAATTGCTTTATGAAAATAAACTAGCTATAATTATTATAGCTAGTTTATTTGTTGTTACTAGTCAGGAGAGGAAGTGTTGTTGTGGGATTTCTTGAAATAGGTCAAAGGTTATTATTAGCAGTTATTATGTCGGGTGCTATTGGTTTTGATAGAGAATTTAAGAGTCGCCCAGCTGGTATGAGAACTCATATCCTTGTTTGTGTAGGAGCGACGATGATTGCCCTTTTACAAGCAGAGATTTTTTTAGATACAGTAACAATGATTGGGAAAAATCCAGAGATGGCTAGTGCTTTTCGAATCGATCAAACTAGACTAATAGCTCAAGTAGTTAGTGGTATTGGTTTTTTAGGTGCAGGAACTATAATAGTCACTAAACGAGCAGTAGCAGGGTTAACAACAGCCGCTTCACTTTGGACAGTAGCTTGTTTAGGATTAACGATTGGTATGGGATATTATGATTTAGCATTTATTGGTTTTGTTGTGATTCAGGCAACCTTATCTTTACTAAAAAAAGTTATCAATGTACCATCAATAAAAAACTTAGAAGTCAAATATGTCCACAAAGTAGAAACTAAAGAGTTTATTAACGAGTATTTTATTGAACACCAAGTAGAAGTCAAAGATACAAACGTATCAGTGGAAAATTTAAATAATCGCCGAATTTACACGAATGTTTATACAATAGAAATACCAAAAGAATATAATATTTATGAGTTGATTGAAGAACTATCAGCTCATGATAATGTTAGAAAAATAAAATTAATAGATTTATAAAGGAGTTTATCAAATGAGTCGTCATGTATATCAAGGTAAAGATGTTTCTGTTTCAGGTCCGTATTCTCATGCAGTTGATGCAGGTAGCCATATCTTTTTCTCAGGACAAGTTGCTAAAAATAGTACTACTTATATAGAGGAAACAGGGAGTATTGAAGAGCAAACGAAACAATGTTTTGCTAACTTAGAACAAGTTTTAACAGCAGCAGGTGTTAGTTTTGATGATGTAGTGAAAGTTAATGTTTATCTAACTACAATGAAAAACTTTGAGGGAATGAATCAAGTTTACCAAACAATGTTTACTGAACCATTTCCGGCTAGAACTTGTGTGGCAGTTTATGAGTTACCTTTAGGAGCAGATATTGAAATAGAATTAGTTGTTTATAAAAAGAATTAAAAGTTAAGTTCAGATTAAAAAGAGAGATTGTGCTGTAAGTTTTTACTTATAGCACAATCTTTTTTTATTTTATAAAAGAATAAATGGTCTTAAAAGCAAGTGATACCAAAGTTTCAAGGGAAGGTTAAAACGTTGATAGTGTTTTATAAATTATATTTCGTTGACAGTTTCAATTAAATTATGTTAGATTGTATTTATCAAATGTAAAACAAGTTTACAAACGGAAAGAAGATGAGAATGTGTTAGTTAATAGTAAAGACATATTAGTTAAGGCAAAAAGAGAAGGATACGCAGTACCGGCACCAAATTTTATTGATTTAGATTCAGCAAGAGTATTTGTTGAAACCGCTGAAAAATGGAGAAAACCTTTGATTCTACCTTTTGCTCAAGCTCATGAATCGATTTTATCCTTAGAAGAAGCGTCACTTATTGGTAAATACTTAGGAGAAAAATCAAGTATGCCGGTTGTTCTTCATTTAGACCACGGGGAAGATGTGGATTTTATTAAGCAAGCTATAACATTAGGTTTCACATCCGTTATGATTGATGCCTCTCAAGCAAGCTTTGAAGAGAATGTCAAAATCACTAAAGAAGTTGTGGCATTTGCTCATCAACATAATGTAACTGTTGAAGCAGAGTTAGGTCATGTTGGGGCAGGTCAGAACTATGAAAATCACGGTTTAACAGATTCTATTTACACAGAAGTAGAAGATGTATTAGCATTTATCGAGCAGACTAATATTGATTCATTAGCTATTTCTATTGGTACAGCTCATGGTCAATACAAAGGAATCCCAAAACTAAATTTTGAACGATTGGCTGAAATTTCTGAAATGACTGAAACACCTCTTGTACTTCATGGAGGATCTTCATCAGGGGATGATAATTTAGAACGCTGTGCTCTAAATGGTATCTCTAAAATTAATATTTTCACTGATTTTTTAACAGGAGCTTTCAATAAAATTAATGAGAATGAACCAAAAGATTATCTTGAAGTAAAAGTTCTTGCTAATGAAGGAATGACTGAAGTTTTAGAGCATTATTTTAAAGTATTTCATACAAAATAGATAATGGAGGAAAACATCATGAGTAGAATGATTCAAAAACCTTTTTTTGTATTTAATCCAAAATCTTATCTTTTTGGAGAAGAACTATTGGCTTTGGCCAAGGTAGCTGATGAATTAGTAGCTACTAAAGATATAAGGATGTTTATCACTGTGCCTTACGGAGATATTGATAGAATTAGTAGAAACACAAAGCATGTAATTGTAACAGCGCAACATATTTCAGGTATAAAACCAGGGCGCGGAATGGGACAGGTGCTAGCAGATTCTTTATATGAAGCTGGGGCAAGGGCAACATTTTTAAATCATGCAGAAAATCCACTGACTTTATCTGAACTAATTAATTCTATGGAAAGAGCAAAAGAATTAGGAATGACAACGATTGTTTGTGCAGATTCGGTTAAAGAAGCACAAACTATTGCAAGTCTTACACCAGATATTATTTTGTGTGAACCTACTGAATTAATAGGAACTGGAAAAACAAGTGATGATTCATATATTACAACAACAAATGAAGCTGTTAAATCGATTAATGAGGATATTTTAGTGATGCAAGCAGCTGGAATTAGTACGGCAGAGGATGTTTATCGAACTATGAGTTTAGGAGCAGACGGAACTGGTTGTACAAGTGGTATTGTGGCGGCAGAAAATCCAGAACAAATGCTAAGAGATATGGTAGATGCAGTTTTAGAAGGTGTGGAGGGAATAAAATGAAAGTAGAACATGGTAATTTAACACTAACATCAAATGGTAAAAGAGTAACTTATCATAATATAACTGATCAGGTAAGAGAATTTGTGGCCAGTACTGGCATTAAAGATGGGATATGTGCCTTATCATCACCCCACACTACTTGTTCAGTGATTTTTGAAGAGTTTGTACATGACTTTGATTGGAACGGGGATGAACTCCTCCAAGTAGATTTAAACAAAGTCTTAGAAACATGGATACCAAGACAGTTAACAGAATCAGATTATTTATATCCAGGACCAAAGCACGTAGCGTTTTTACAGGAATTAGGAGCAAAAGATCCTAATTATCCAGTAGATCCAGCAACTGTTTTAAATGCTGATGCGCATATTAAAGGGTCTTTGTTTGGTTCAAGTGAAACCTTAGTGATAAAGAATGGTGAATTACTAATTGGCTCAGTAGGGTACTTATATTTTATTGATTGGGACCAAAATAGAGAAAGAAATAGAACATGTAACATGATTGTCATGGGATTATAGTAATACTAGTAGAAGACTGCGGCATAAGGATGTCACAGTCTTCTTTTTTACCAATTAAAAGGTGTAACAAAGTAGCTGATTTCTTGAAGTTGAAGACTTCTGTTACAACCTCAATGAGGATGCTATAATAGAAAAAGAGAAGAGGTGTACCATGTCTGAAAGAATTGATTTATTAGTTAAAATAGCTAGCCTTTACTATGAAGAGGGAAAAACACAAACTGAAATTTCTCGTATTATGAATCTATCTCGTCCAACAGTGGCTTCTATGCTTCAAGAGGCAAAAGATACGGGCATTGTTAAAATTGTGATTCAACATACGAATCAGTCGACTATCAATAGACAAAATGAGTTAAAAGAAAAATATCAATTAAAAAATGTTTTGATTGCTACTGGAAATAGTCATGATGTGAAATCAGAAGTGGGGAGTTTGTGTGCCACTCTAGTGGAAGAGATGCTACCTTTAAAGAAACATATTGGTGTTAGCTGGGGAACGACAGTCTATGAATATGTCCAACATGCTAGATATTTTGATTACAAAGAACTTTCCATTGTTCCTTTAGTGGGTGGTGTTGGGAATGATAATATGAAATATCATTCAAATCATTTATCTTTTATCCTGTCCGAAAAATATAATTGCCAAGTTAATTATTTTTATGCGCCAGCTGTTGCTGAAACTGTAGAGCAAAAAGAGATGTTTCTTGATACTGAATTAGTTAAATATATTACTGACTTAGGGAAAAATGTCGACTTGGCCATTCTAGGTATTGGAAATCCAGGTGAGTCCAGTACGTATAAAAATATGGCAACTGTTACTCCGGAAGAAATTGAAGAGCTAAAAAATGGCCAAGTAATTGGGGATATAGGCTCAAGTTTTTTTGATCAAGATGGAAATGAAGTAGCAACTAGTCTATCTAAACGAATGATAGGTCTAAGTTTGGCTGATTTAACTAAAATACCTGATACAGTTATTTTGGCTTCAGGAGAAGAAAAGATTTTAGCTATAAAAGCCTTATTGAAAAATCGTATTATTGATCATTTAATTATAGATGCTAGCATTGCAGAAGCCTTATAAAAGAGAGCATGACTTATTTTGTCATGCTCTCTTTTGTTAGGCGATTTTTTTCTTTTTCATTTGATTTGTCAGTAAATCAATAAAGTGAGCAGTAACTAAAGTTAGCTCTTTGTCTTTTGAATACACCAAACCATAAGTTGATGAAATAGTAGAATCTTTAATCGATAAAACATCAATGTCGTAATTTTTTTGATTTAAGGCAGATTGTGGAACAATACTACAGCCCATATCAGCTTCAACCATCGTAAGTAATAAATCCATATCAGAACAGCCAGAGATGTTTTGACTTAGGTTAGTATAGTCTGTTAAATGCTCTAAAATCGTTTGATAGGTTCCAAGCATTTGATTACTAGGCAAAATAAGTGGTGTCATCATTCGCCTAGGAAGTGTTTCAATATGGGTTCTGTTTTTATTTGATTTAGAGCAAACAAAATAAAAAGGTTCTTCATCTAAAAGAATGTTTTCTAAATGTGTTGTATTAATAGGGAAACGAACAATAGCGAAATCAAGTTCATTTTTTCTTACCATGCGACTTAAGTGATTGGATTCATTTTGATGAATATTAAGATTAACTTGTGGATAATCTTTTTTCATTTGCTTAATAACTGGTAAGAGTAGATGGGAAGAAATTGTATTAATGCCTACATTAATAATCTCTGCTTGCTGGCTAGTTGAAGCACTCACTTTTTTCTTAGTGGCTTCTAATTGGGTGACGATTTTTTTAGCCTCTTGATAGAGAACTTCTCCTGTATGTGTCAGGGTGTGGTGCCTTTTATTACGATTAATTAATGGGACACCAACAGATTCCTCTAATGCTTTTAAAGACTGACTTAATGCTGGTTGAGCAATGTGTAATTTCTTAGCAGCCTCAGTAATGGTTTTAGATTCAGCAATTTCAATAAAATAAGTTAATTGTTTAATATCCATAAGTTTTTCCTCCAATCATAAAGAATGTCAATGATTATCATTAGTTATTAGTATTAGTCTCACTATAGAAAATATGATAAGTTAGTTTAAATTAAAAAAAAATGAGATTTCTAATATAATGCTAATTATTATAACAATAAACTGTTAAAAAGGCACGAATAGAAGCTCGAAGGAGGGGAATACAATGAAACGAGGAGTCGGAAAATTAGCTTTGGTTTCATTAATGTCACTTGCTGTACTTGCAGCCTGTGGACAAAGTAAGGGGAAAGAAGAGTCAACTAAGAGTGAGAGTGTGCCACAAGTTATTAACATTACATCAGAAGCACAAATTTCAACAATGGATCCAGCTTTAGCTGCTGATACTACATCAACTTTAGCGATGAATCAAGTCTACGAAGGTTTATACACAGTTGGAAAAGATGATGAATTTGTTTTAGGAGTTGCAAAAGAAGAGCCGGTTATTTCAGATGATTTAACAACTTATACGTTTAAATTAAGAGATGATGCCAAGTGGTCAGATGGTTCACAAGTAACGGCTGAAGATTTTGTGTATGGCTGGCAACAAATTGTAACCCCGTCAATCGGCTCACCAAATGCTGATGTTATGGTTGGTGTGATTAAAAATGCTAAAGAAATTTATGAAGATGGAGCTGATCCGAAAACATTAGGTGTTAAAGCAATAGATGAGACAACCTTAGAAGTGCAGTTAGAGCGCCCAGTTCCGTATCTAAAAAGTTTACTAACTTTTGCGATTTTTTATCCGAAAAAAGAAACATTTATTACTGAACAAGGAAAAGACTTTGCAACATCATCAGAAAAATTACTTTATAATGGACCGTTTGTTATGGAAGGTTGGGAAGCTTTCGCTGATGAGTGGACTTATAAACCAAATGCAGAATATTGGGATAAAGACACAGTCAAACTAGATTCTGCTAGTGTTCAAGTGATTAAAACGCCGTCAACAGCTGTGAATCTTTTTGAAAGTGGCGAAGTAGATGTGGTGAACAAATTAACATCAGAGTATGCTAAAAACTATAAGGACAATGCTTCGTTTTTACCAGTTGAGCAATATGTTACTTTCTTCTTGAAATTAAATGCAGAGCGAAATGGCAAGAAAACGCCTTTAGATAATAAAGATTTACGTCAAGCCATTGCTCAAAGTTTTGATAAAGAGGCTTTTGTAACGAATATCTTAGGTGATGGTTCAACACCAACAGATCACCTGATTCCAAAAGGACAAACAAAAGACCCTGCTAGTGGAGATGATTTTACGGAAGTAGCAGAAAAAACAAATACCTACTTAACTTATAATCCAGAGGGTGCTAAAAAATCTTTAGAGCTAGCTAAAAAGGATTTAGGTGATAAAATTGAGTTAGAGTTCTTAACAGATGATACAGAAGTTGCTAAAACATCAGCTGAATTTTTCTCAAATCAAATTGAAACGAATTTACCAGGTGTCAAAATTAATATAGTTCAAGTACCATTTACTGTCAGAGTAGAGCGTGATCAAAAGAAAGATTATGATATTGAACTTTCTGGCTGGGGAACTGACTACCGAGATCCGATGACAGTTATGAGAATTTTTGTAACGAATAACTCAAGTGGTGGTATTACTTATAGTAATCCGGTCTATGACCAACTAATCAATGACTCAAGAGAAAAAGATGCAGGAGATGTGGATAAACGATTTGATAACTTTATTAAAGCTGAAAATGAATTAATTAATAAAGATACTGTCATTGCGCCAATCTATAATCGTTCATTAGCCATTTTAGCCAATCAAAAGATTAAGGACATGTATTGGCATCCATTTGGCTCAACTTATTCACTTAAGTGGGCTCATGTAGAATAAGAAAGGAGTGTTTTATCTTTTGTTATTAATTAAAAATATTCGCTTAGAAACAGGTTTTAATTATGTTAATAACTTTGTTGTAAGTACTAGTACGGAAAAATTTGATGTATTAGTTGATGAAGGAAAGATTGTTAAAATTGAAAAAGAAATCGCAGTAGCAGAAGGAATGGAAGTAGTTGAGGGAAATAATCAACTACTTTTGCCTGCTATGAGAGAGATGCATATTCATATTGATAAAACTTACTTTGGAGGTGATTGGCAAGCACCAAGACCAATTACTAAAGGAATTTTCACTCGTTTTGAAGAGGAAAGTGAGTTGTTGCCAAGACAGCTAGAAACAGCTAGTCAAAGAGCTCACGCAGTGGTACAATATTATATTAAAAATGGTCACAGACACATTAGAAGTCATTGTAATGTAGATCCTTATATTGGCACAAAACATATTGAAATTACTAAAGAAGTATTAGCTAGTTATGAGGATAAAATTACTTATGAAATAGTTGCTTTTCCTCAGCATGGATTGTTACGCTCGAAGGTTTATCCTTTAATGGATCAGGCTATGGCAATGGGGGCAACTCATGTTGGAGGTGTCGATCCTTCAACTGTGGATAAAAATGTAGATAAATCATTAGCCCAAATTTTTGAGTTAGCTGTTAAATATGATAAAGGTGTGGATGTTCACCTTCATAATCGAGATACATTAGGTGAATATGAATTTAATAAATTAGCTGATTTTACACGTCAAACGGGTAAAAAAGGCTTAGTAACTATTAGTCATGCTATGGCTTTAGGAGACTTAGAGGGAGACGCATTATCTCAAATGATGAACACTTTAAGTGAGCACAATATTGATGTTACGACAACTATTCCTATTGGACTACAGCGTAGAACTATGCCAGTTTTTGATTTAACTAAGAATAATGTAAAAGTTTCCTTAGGTCATGATAGTTTAATGGATCACTGGTCACCATTTGGCACAGGAAGTACTGTTGAAAAAATGAACACTTTGGCTGAGAGATTTGGTATAAGTGATGAGTTTAGATTAAGTAGAATTTGGCGATACGCTACAGATAATTTAACACCGCTTAATGATGAAGGTGAAAAAGTCTGGCCACAACTTGGAGATAGAGCAGATTTTATTTTATTAGATGCAGAAACATCAGCACATGGAATTGCTAGAAAACGTGATATTACAAAAACAATTTTAAATGGAAAAGTTGCGTATAAAACGACTGAAAGAATTGAGGTGGGTGAGTAATGAAAAGACAACGATTAGATAATGTGACTTTTGAAATCACCCATGAAAAAGATCGAGTTGATTTAATGCAGCCAGTCACAAAATCTTTTTCCATTATTGTGGATGAACAAGGCGTTATTGAGTCAATCACCCCGACGAGTTCTATGGATAAAACAGATTTTAATGGGAATATTCGAGATATGAAAGGTTTACTTGCAACACCTACCCTAAAAGATATGCACAATCATTTGGATAAAACATATATGACACTTGGTTGGCGTGGGACGATACCTGTTGGCAATTTAAAAGAAAGATTAGCAGCTGAAGCTAATGAATTGCCGTTACTTGCAGCCTCAACAAAGGACCGCTCAAGTAAAATGATTGATTCAATGATGAGACGTGGTGTGAATCATATTAGAACTCATGTGAATATCGATCCCTATATTGGGCTTAAAAATCTAGAAGGTGTGCTAGAAGCTGTGGACAAGTATAGAGACTTAATGACATTTGAAATAATTGCTTTTCCACAACATGGCTTATTAAGAGATGGTATGAATGAGCTAATGAAAGAAGCTATGAGAAGTGGAGCAACCATGGTTGGTGGCTTAGATCCAGGTGGTATTGATAATGCTGTGGAAAAATCTTTGTATGAAGTCATGAACTTAGCCACAGAATTTGATGCTGATGTGGATATCCACTTACATGACAGAGGACATCTTGGAACGTATACTTATTCAACGTGGTTAGATCTTGTTGAAGAGAATAACTATCAAGGAAGAACTGCTATTAGCCATGGATTTTCATTAGGAGATGTAACTGAACCAGAACAAGATGAGTTAATCACACGAATTGTGGAAAACGATATGAGCATTATGTCTACAATTCCCTATGGTCAGAAAAAAGCATTTCCACCAATTGATAAAATCAGAGCAGCAGGTGGTAGTGTTTATCTTGGGTGTGATGGATTCTTTGATTCCTGGAGTTCCTATGTCTCAAGTGACTTACTAGAAAAGATTAACAATTTCTGTCAGTTAACAGGAAAAATTACCGAAACAGAAATTGCTAAAACGATTGATTTAGGAACAAGAGGACGCCAAGTTTATAATGAAGAACAAACACCTTGGTTAAAAATTGGCGAAAAAGCTAATATTGTCTTTACTGAGAGCACCTCAACAGCAGAGTTAATTGCTAGATTACCTCAAAAAAGAACTTTATTATTAAATGGTCATTGGGTGGAACCGATTATCATTTCTTAAAAACTTTATCATTCCCCCAGTTTGATAAATATGAAAGACTAATCTAAGATTTTAGATTAGTCTTTTTTGTTAAGTATAAAACATGTTTCAGCTAGTTTGAATCCATTTAAAAAGAGATAGATACGGTGCTCTCCGGGATAGTGTTTTCTAGTTGTTAAATCTTTAAAACTAATTTTTTTAGTTCCTGAAAAGGTGTTTTTATCTGTTACTCCATCAGAAATATGAAATTTTTTTAAAGCAAGTTTTCCATTAGCTTTCATATAATCAACCCCATATTCTAGGCGAATCGGAGTGCTTTCTTTAATAGTTGTTTCAATACGATAAGTGAAAAGTAATTCTTCTTCCATAGCTACTTCTGGTTGTGCTGTTTCTAGAGTGCTTGAAATAATACTAAATTCAGTTCCTGGTTCTTTGTAATCAAACAGAGCTAAAGCTTTTGGATAAGCTTGCTTGATTAAACTTCTATTGGCTCTTTTAATTATCCAATCTGTTTCAGTTGATTGATGTTGCCATTCTTTTGAAATAGCAACAACTAAATCAGGATTTTTTTTAGAAAGATCATTTAAGTGATTGGCTACAGATTTTCTAACATATAATGACGGATCATTTTTTAAGTTTTCAAGAATTGGTAGAGAGAAATCGGGAAATTCATCAAATAAATTTAATTTGACACCCCAAGGTAACACAGGACGACTACCCTCAGAAGCTAATCTTCTAACATGCTCATTAGTATCTAAACTCCATTCTAAAAGCAAATCAAAAATAGCTTGATAATCCATTAAAATAAATTCTCTAATAGCAAACTCAGAAGAAGAGTAAGGCGTTAATTGTTTTAAGTAGCCTAATGATAAATCAAAATGTTTTTTATCTAATCCAAATAAACTGACAAAATCTGGTAAAAATAGATAGTTAAAGCCTCTATTTTTTTCATGTAATTTTAAAATAATAGGTAACTGTTCTTCATAGCTTCCTACTAAATAATATTCTAATGTAGTAGCAATTTTTTTCATTCTCTCTCTTAGAGATAAGTCATCCCAAGTACCTGCTAAAATATCTTCTACAAATGAAGTTGTATTGAAACTAGATTGATAAGTAGCTACCTGATTAGCGAAATCAGATAAAAACTCTTTCGTGTAAACAGCTTTTAATTGTGACAAAATGAGTTCCTCCAGTAGGCTTTTTTAATATTATAAGAACAAACGTTCTATGTGTAAAGATAAATTTATTTAAATTTTTTAACATGTTATAATAAAAGGAGAATAAAAAAGAAGAGAGGTATTTTTATGGCAAATGATAATCCTTATATACCTAATCCACCTGTTCCTGTAAATGAGTCAGAAAAAATTGTTGAGAGTGAATTGATTCTAAAAGAAAATTTCAATAAAGAATCACTAAAAGCTCTAAATTCTGGAAATACAGAATTTATTTTACCTGATGAGGTAAAAGTGAAAGAAAAAAAGGAAAAAGAATAAAACAAAAAGCTCTCAGAAAATTTCTGGGAGCTTTTTTTATTAAAGTAATTTTTATAA
The DNA here is from genome assembly GCF_003337315.1 of Vagococcus fluvialis. Classification (GTDB taxonomy): domain Bacteria; phylum Bacillota; class Bacilli; order Lactobacillales; family Vagococcaceae; genus Vagococcus; species Vagococcus fluvialis. The sequence continues at coordinate 158,801 of NZ_QPJV01000002.1, forward strand.
GTTTTCTAAAAAGCTTTCAGTACTGCTTTTTATTTTTTCGCCTAAGTTATTAATTTTTTTTCGGCCATCTTTTATTTCTGTTACAACTTGACCAATGGCTTCTAATTCACTATCAGATAAATCTTCTACAACGTCTAGCAATTTATCATTTCCACCAAACTTCTCGTTAACAATTTTTTTAGTTTTATAGCGAGTTGCTTCGTGTTCAAATTTTTCAATAATTTTTTCTGAGAAAGTCACAGCAGCATAAACACCAGCTATTGTTGCAATACTAAATCCAATACCAATTTTTGTACTTGTTTTCATAACAATCAGTTCCCATCTATAATTATTTTTTATTATACAAAAATTGTAACATACTAATAAAAAAATGAGTAATGAAAACCTTGTTTTATAAGAAATAGTATTTTGTATTTTATTTTGTTATCGAAATTGAAATATCATTGACAAAGAAAAGGAATATGAGTTAAATTAGTATCTAATTACTTAAAAATAGGTGTTTTGTAAAAAGAAAGGTGGTATGAAAATGTCTTTAATTGTATTGATTGGAGCACAGGCAACAGGTAAGATGACTGTTGGAAAAGAGTTGGAAAAACAAATAGACGGGAAACTTTTATTTAATCATCAGACAATTGATATATTTGCTAATTATTTAGGCTATAATAGCTACACATTTGGACTGTCAGATCAAACAAGGAAAGAACTTTTCAAAGCCTTTGTTTTAAATAAAGGTGAAAATACTACTGAATCAATTATTTTTACAGTGCTAGTTGCTTTTAACCAAGAAGATGATATTCAGTTTTTAAAAGATATTGCCGCTATTTTTAAAGACGCTCAGGAAGATGTTTATTTTGTTGAGTTAGTATCTGATATCAAAATACGTCTAGAAAGAAATAAACATGCAGACCGTTTAGCTGCAAAGCCATCAAAACGTGACCTAGATTTTTCAGAAAATGAACTACTAACAAGTTTTGAGACGCATCAATTAGAGAGTAAAGAAAATCAGTTAAAAGAAACCTTTGAACCACTGGGAATTCAGTGCTTAAAAATAGATAATACAAATCTGTCACCAGTTGAGGTTAGTCAGAAAATTAAATCCCATTTTCAATTAAGCTAAATAGGTTTTGCATTTTAAAATAGTTTTTAGTAGGATGGAATTAATGTGAAAAAGGAGGCCAAAAAATGAGTGAAAAGAAAATCACTAGATTACCTAGATATCAACAAATCGCCATTGAAATTGCAGAAAGAATTGTTGATAATCGCTATCAAGTTGGGGATAAAATTCATGCCAGATCAACTTTAGCGACAACTTTTGGTGTTTCTCCTGAAACGGCACGCAAAGCAGTTAATATTTTAGTGGATTTAAATATTATGGAAGTTAAACATGGCAGTGGTGTTTTTGTAGCATCAAAAAGTAAAGCTGTGACTTACTTAGAGCAATATAAAGATGTGCAGTCTATAGAAGAGATTAAAAATGATTTGTTTAATAGTTTAGCAAGACAGAAACAAGAATTGATGGATTTTACTAAACAAGTTGACCAGTTAGTTTCACAAACCGTTAAATTAAATAAAGTTAATCCTATGCTGCCATCTGAGCTAGTTATTACAGAAGAGGCAGAGCACTTAAACACATCAATATCAGATTTGAATTTATGGCATGAAACTAGTGCTACGGTTATTGCTATTTTGCATAAGGAAGAATTAGTTTTATCTCCAGGGCCGTACGCAGTTTTAAATGCTGGAGACACTGTCTATTTTATTGGGAATGAATTTGCCACACAAAGAATGACGAACTTCTTTTATCCAAATAAAGATCATTAAAGTTGAAGCTAAGATATTTAGTTTCAAGAAAATAAGAAAGAAATCACAGAAATTGCTTTTTGAATTTTTGTGATTTCTTTTTTTGTGGATTAATTTTGACAAAGTGACCACACGATGATAACATAGTGTGGTCACTTATTTTTTCAGAAAATAACAAGAATTTACAAAAAAGGAGCGAATGACATGGTAAAAGTGCAAGTTAAACACCTAACCAAAGTTTTTGGAAAACGAAGTCAGGCCGCTTTGAAAATGGTACAAGAAGGCCGCCCAAAAACGGAAATAGTTGAGAAAACAGGCGCAACAGTTGGGGTTTATGACGCCAACTTTGATGTGAACGAAGGAGAGATCTTCGTTATTATGGGATTATCTGGAAGTGGGAAATCAACTTTAATTCGATTAATTAATCGTTTAATTGAACCAACTTCAGGTGATATATATATTGATGGCAAAGATATTGCCAAAATGGACAAAGATGAGTTAAGAGAAGTTAGACGTCGTAAAATGAGTATGGTATTCCAAAACTTTGGTTTATTCCCTCATCGAACTATTTTAGAAAATACCGAATTTGGATTAGAAGTTCGTGGTGTTTCTAAAGAAGAAAGAACAGCGTTAGCAGAAAAAGCTTTAGAAAACTCTGGCTTAATCGCTTTTAAAGACCAATATCCAGGTCAATTATCTGGTGGTATGCAACAACGTGTTGGTCTAGCAAGAGCTTTAGCCAATGACCCAGAAATTTTATTAATGGATGAAGCCTTCTCAGCTCTTGATCCTCTAATTAGAAGAGAGATGCAAGATGAGTTAATCGATCTTCAAGCAAACGTCCAAAAAACAATTATTTTTATTACTCATGATTTAAATGAGGCATTAAGAATTGGAGATAGAATTGCTCTAATGAAAGATGGTCAAATTATGCAAATCGGAACAGGAGAAGAAATTTTAACAAATCCTGCTAATGATTACGTACGAGAATTTGTGGAAGATGTAGATAGATCAAAAGTGTTAACAGCAAGTAATATTATGGTTCCAGCTCTAACAACGAATATCGAGTTAGATGGTCCAATGGTTGCTTTACAACGTATGAAGACAGAAGAAGTTAGTATGCTTTTAGCTGTTGATAAAAAACGTCAACTAAGAGGGTACATCACAGCTGATGAAGCTCACAGAGCTAGAAAACGAGGTTTATCATTAAAAGAAGTCATGACTGAAGAAATCAATACGATTCCTAAAGATATGCTAGTTAGTGATATCTTCAATGTTATTTATGATTCACCCATGCCTCTTGCAGTTGTTGAAAATGACCGTCTTTTAGGAGTAGTTATTAGAGGACGAGTTATTGAAGCTTTAGCTGGAACGACTGATTTTAATGAAGAGGAGGAAGTTTTAAATGCCTAGTTATTTATTTATAGGTCAATTGCCAGTAGCTGATTGGGTAGAGTCATTAACTGATTGGATGACTAATACATTTGCAGGTCTGTTCTCCTTTATTCAATCAATTGGACAGTCTTTAATGGATGGTATTACAAAGGGCTTATTAGTTGTCCCACCATTATTATTTATTGCCTTAATTACTTTAGCAGCCTATTTTATCTCAAACAGAAAATGGGGATTACCAACATTTACTTTAGTTGGTCTACTCTTTATTTATAATCAAGGATTATGGTCAGATTTAATGAGTACCTTAACGTTGGTATTAATTTCCAGTGTGGTTTCAATTGTAATTGGTGTTCCTTTAGGGATTTTAATGGCTAAAAGTGAAACAGCTCAAAAAATTATTACGCCAATTCTTGATTTTATGCAGACGATGCCAGGTTTTGTGTATTTAATTCCGGCTGTTGCTTTCTTTGGTATTGGAATGGTACCAGGGGTTTTTGCTTCAGTCATCTTTGCTTTACCGCCAACAGTTCGTTTTACTAATTTAGGGATTAGACAAGTACCTACTGAATTAGTAGAAGCGTCGGATTCATTTGGTGGAACAGGTTGGCAAAAATTATTTAAATTAGAATTACCTTTAGCTAAAAGTACAATCTTAGCAGGGATTAACCAAACTACTATGTTGTCACTATCAATGGTAGTAACAGCCTCAATGATTGGTGCTCCTGGTTTAGGTCGTGGAGTTTTATCAGCCTTACAAAGAGCTCAAGTAGGAAATGGTTTTGTAAACGGGGTAGCATTAGTTATCTTAGCTATTATTGTTGACCGATTTACTCAATATATTAACAAACCAAAAGAATTAAAAGAAAAAGAAGTTAGTAAAGTAAGTCCAAAGAAAAAAATAATTGGTATCACATCAATTGTTTTATTAATCTTTGGTGGCTTAGGAATTAGTTCTTTACTTTCAAAAGAAGAAAGTAAAGGAGTTGTTAACTTAGCTTACGTTGAATGGGATTCAGAAGTAGCCTCAACAAATGTTGTGGCAGAAGTATTACGTCAAATGGGTTATAAAGTAAATACAACACCCTTAGATAATGCCATTATGTGGGAATCTGTTTCTAGTGGTGAATCTGACGCCATGGTGTCAGCGTGGTTACCAAAAACTCATGAGTCACAATTAAATCAATATAAATCATCTATAGAGCCTTTAGGTGTCAACTTGGAAGGTGCTAAATTAGGATTTGTTGTACCAAGCTATATGGATGTTAATAGTATTGAAGACTTAACAGATGAAGCAGGTAAAGTAATTACAGGAATTGAACCAGGTGCTGGTACAATGACTTTAGCTGAAGATACATTAAAAGCATATCCAAATTTAAATGATTGGCAACTTCAATCATCATCATCAGGAGCAATGGTTGTTGCCCTTGATCAAGCAATAAAAAATAAAGAACCAATCGTTGTTACAGGATGGTCACCTCACTGGAAGTTCTCAAAATATGATTTGAAATATTTAGAAGACCCTAAAAAAACAATGGGTGAGGCTGAAACAATTCAAACAATGGCACGTACTGGCTTGAAAGATGATATGCCAGAAGTTTATCATGTTCTAGATAACTTTAAGTGGACAGTAGATGACATTGAGTCAGTTATGCTAGATATAAATGATGGTAAAACACCAGAAGAAGCAGCTAAAATCTGGATTGAAGCCAATCAAGAAACTGTTTCCAAATGGAAAAAATGAAAATGAAAGAGACTTGGAAAAAAACCAGGTCTCTTTTGTTTTTTTATGCATATATGTTTCGATGATTATTAGTTTTTTCTAGGAAGCCTAGTAGCTAAAAAGTTTAGTAATAAGTGAATCATCCCTGCTTGATGAGGGGCAGCTGAATCCTGTAATTGAGCCATTTCAAGTGTGATTGGCAGCTTAGCTCTTTCCTGAATCCAACCATTTTTGTATCCTGTAAATGTAATAATATTGGATTTTTCTTTTGTAAATGGTTCAAAGAATAGTTTGATAGAATTGTTATCACCTTTACTAGAAAAGATAGAAGTAAAATCGATAGGGTTGTGATTAATTAAAATAATCACTATGCTATAATTGAACCACTATTTGAAATGAAAAAGGTGACGAGATTAAAATGATTAGAGAAATAACTGTAAATGATTATAAAACTGTTGAAAAACTTATTGTTGAAGCTTTTTCAGGTAGTGAATATGGTTACCAAAATGAAGCTGAGCTAGTAGAGAAAATCAGAGTAGAGGACACCTATTTAAAAGAATTAGAGCTAGTTGAAGTTATTGAGGATAACATAGTCGGACACGCTTTACTTAGTCAAGCAGTGATTCAAAATGAAACAAAAGAAGTTATTAACAAAGGTTTAGTATTAGCACAAGTATCTGTGTTACCTACTCATCAAGGAAAAGGTATCGGTAGCAAGTTAATAAAAGTTTTGGAAGAAAAAGTCGCTAATCAGTATTCATTTATTAGTATCTTAGGGAGTCCTTCTTACTATAGTCGATTTGGTTACGAAGAAGCTGCTTATTTTGGCATTAAAGCTCCTTTTGAAGTTCCTAGTGAGTATTTTTTGATAAAAGAGATGACAAAAGGTGGCTTAGAATCTAGCCAAGGAGTACTAATGTATAGTGCAGCGTTTAATTAAATAATTGAATAGTTAAAAAAGATAAACATTTTTGTTTATCTTTTTTTATTTACTAAATTATTTTCAATATTAAAGAAGATAATATGAAAAAATATAAGGAAATAGTGAAAAATATAAGTTTGTATTACCTTAATCGTTGATATAGGTACTTTTTTAGTGAACAAACACAATTAAAAAAAGTGGATTTTTTATAACAAATAAATTCAATAAATCCTTTTATTCTCAGTGGTTAAAACTTTATTTGATATTTAATTTAGTAAAATTATTACATAAAACGTTTACATTTACTAAAACGTATCGTATGATAGGTAAAAATAAACAAAAAGGAGTTTTAACATGAAAAGAAGGAATATGTTATTGATGTCGGTAGTGTTATTAACAGGTTTATTTATTACTGGTTGTTCAAATGGTGAAAAGAGTTCTGGTAAGGATGATGGTAAGGTTAATATTCGATTTTCAACTTGGGATAGTGAAAAAGATTTAGATAACCAACAAAAATTAGTTGATAAATTTAATGAGTCTCAAGATAAAATAAATGTCACTTTAGAAGCTTATGGTGGTGAGTATGATACTAAAATTTCTGCAGGTATTGGTGCAGGAGACGCACCGGATGTTATGTATATGTGGAATTTCCCACATTATAAAGATGCCTTAGAACCTTTAGATACATTGATTGAAAATGAAGGTGCTGAATATAAAGGTAATTTTTATGAAACCTTATGGAATTACAATTCTATAGATGGCAAAACTTATGGTATTCCAATCGGATTTACAACTCATGCAGTTTATTATAATAAAGATTTATTTGATGCTAAAAAAATAGATTACCCAAAAGAGGGCTGGACGTGGGATGATTTAGAAAAAATGGCAGAAAAAATTACTGATTCAAATACAGGAGATACTGGTTTTGCTTTACCTGGTAAACCTGATCCTTATGACTTTGAAATGTTTGCCTGGGGAAATAAGGGAAGCTTTACTGATGACAAAGGGAAATTGGCAGGTCAATTAGATAGTAAACAAACGATTGAAGTATTTGATAGCTTCCAAAAAATGTTGAAGAATGAATCAGCGATTGCCACAGAAGGTAGCGGAACAACAGAAATGGAATCAGGTAAAGTTGGAATGTATGTATACGGTTCTTGGGGACTAAACACGTTAAAAGATGCGGGAATCAATTACGGTTTAGCAGAGATACCAAGTCGTAACGGAAATGAAGGTGCAAGTATCTTGAGTTCTTCAGGATTAGCGATTTCTAAAGACTCTAAAAATAAAGAAGCCGCTTTTGAATTTATTAAGTTTTGGACAAATGAAGAAGCAAACGAATATCGTTTAGAGTATGAATTACCTGTTCTAAAATCAGTAGTGGATAAACATGATTTAGAAAATGATGAATTCAAAGGTGTGTTTTATAAAATGCTACAAAAGAGCGACAAGTTTACACCAAGTTCATTTAAAGCAGAAGGTTGGAGTGATATTTCATCAGACTTATCATTGTCCTTTGAAAGAATCTTCAATCCAAGTACACTAGAAAACCCAGAAACAGTTTTAAAAGAAGTTACAAATAAATATAAATAAGAAAAAATAGAGTAGTGGGACGGGATATTTCACTACTCTTTAAACTATTGGAGGTTGAAACGAGTGGAATCAGGACAAAAGATTGCGCCCAAGAAAAAAAGAGACTTAAAAAAATGGGCACCTTACTTATTTATTTCCCCTTGGATTATAGGGTTCTTAGCCTTTACCTTAGGACCTTTAGTGTTTTCGTTGTTTATGAGTTTACATGATTGGCCAGTAACAAGAGAACCAGTTTTTGTTGGTTTTCAAAATTATATAAATATGTTTACTAAAGACCCACAATTTTATAAATCAATTATTCTAACCTTTAAATTTGCGCTTATTTTTGTACCTTTAAATATGATTATTGCCTTAATTTTAGCCATGCTTTTAACACAACATGTTAAGGGTGTTAAAATTTTTAGAACAATTTTTTATTTGCCTTCTGTTATTTCAGGAGTAGCAATTTCTATTATTTGGGGTTGGATATTTAATACTAAGTATGGAATTCTAAATTACCTGTTGAAATTAATAGGTGTTGAGGGACCTAAATGGTTAGTTGATCCTAAGTGGGCAATTATCGCAGTAGTAGTAGCTAGTGCTTGGGGTGTTGGTTCAATGATGTTGATTTTCTATACAAATATTAAAAGTATTCCTCAAGATTATTACGAGGCAGCAGTTATTGATGGGGCTTCTCCATTGAAACAATTTTTTTCAATTACCATTCCGATTATTACGCCAACAATTTTATTTAATTTAATTACGTCAACTATTACTGCCTTGCAGCAGTTAACATTGGTTATTTTATTAACAAAAGGCGGACCGCTTAAATCTACCTATTTTTACGGATTATATGTATTTGAAAATGCCTTTAAACATCAACGCCTAGGATATGCAAGTGCTAATGCTTGGATTATGTTCTTAGTTATTTTGGCTCTAACTGCTATTATTTTTAAATCATCAGATGCATGGGTATTTTATGAAGCAGAAGTGAAGAGTCAAAGTAAGAAGAAGAAAAAGAAAGGAAAGAAATAATATGAAACTATCAAAAAGTCATAAAATGTTAACGTATCTATGTTTAATATTGTTTTCAGCTTATTTCATGGCACCTTTTCTTTGGATGCTTATTACAGCGTTAAAATCCCCTGCGGAAGTTAATAGCTATCCTCCAACTTTTGTTCCAAGAGCTGCTCAATGGAAAAACTTTGCAGATGCTTGGAATTCACAACCCTTTGGTATTTATTTTAAAAACTCTATTTTAGTTACAGTTCTGACAACTATTGGACAGGTCATCTCTTGTTCATTAATTGCTTTTGGCTTTGCTAGATATGATTTTAAATTTAAAAACTTTTTATTTATGTTGTTACTTGCTTCTATGATGTTACCTTGGGACGTAACAATGATTCCTCAGTATATGTTATTCAATAAAATTCATTGGATTAATACCTTAAAACCTTTAATTGTACCAGCGTTTTTTGGTTCTCCATATTATATTTTCTTATTGAGACAATTTTTAATGAATATTCCAACAGATATTGAAAACGCAGCTCGAATTGATGGGGCTAATGATTTTCAAATTTATGCTCGTATTTTCTTTCCAATCATGAAAGCACCATTGTTTTTAATTGGGATTTTAAATATGTTAACGGTTTGGAATGATTATCTAGGACCATTAATTTTCTTACAAGATAGAAGTAAATATACATTAGCACTAGGTTTGGCTTCTTTTAAAGGTGTGAATGATTTAAATATTATACCAATTATGTGTATCACTATTTTAATGATTATTCCACCTGTTATTGCGTTCTTCTTTGCTCAAAAATACATTATTGAAGGCGTTAGTGGAGCAGTTAAATAATATATTATATCGTGAAAGTAGGTAATTTGTGATGAGAGAAATGAAGACATGGGAAAATCCAAATATACTTGGAGAAAATAAATTAACCCCATCTACTTCCTTTAATCGATTTGACAATTTAGATAAGGCTTTTTTTAATAATAATGATAAGAAAAAGGGATTTCTTAATTTAAATGGGGACTGGCATTTTGAGTTGTATCCTTACCCAGAATTAGTGTCGAAAAATATCACTGAATTAGCTAGTCGTATGAAAGATAACCCACTGATTCCAGTACCTTCAACTTGGCAGACTCAAGGATATGATCATATGCACTATACAGATGTTTTATATCCGATTCCTATTAATCCGCCTTTTGTTCCAACTGAGAATCCAACTGGTGTTTATTACAGAGAGTTTTCTTACGATGTGAAAGAAGGAAAAAAAGTTCACCTATTATTTGAGGGAGTAAGTTCTTATTATGAATGCTTTATTAATGGTGAGTTTGTAGGTTCTAATAAAGGTAGTCGTATGGAAACTGTTTTTGATGTAACCTCATTCTTAAAAGAGGACAATGATATTATTGTAAAAGTTTTAAAATGGTCTGATGGTACATATTTAGAAGATCAAGATATGTGGTGGTTGTCAGGAATATTTAGAGACGTCAGTTTGTATGAAGTTTCTGTTGATGATGTGGAAGATATTCGTATTGAAACTTTAGCAGATGAAAAATATGAAAATTTCACCTTATCTGTCTCTTTAAAAAACACCAATAATTTATTAGTAAAAGGAACTCTCTATGAAGGCCAAACGCCTATGATAGAGCTTAATCAATTTGAAAATAATCAAAGTCAAACGTTAATAGAATCTCCTAAAAAGTGGAATGCTGAGACACCTCACTTATACACTTTAATATTAGAAGTGATTGGGCAAAATACAACAGAATATATTCCTTTTAAAGTTGGTTTCAGAACAGTTGAAATAAAAGATAATCAGTTAAAAGTTAATGGAGAAACTATTTTTATTAATGGTGTTAACCGACATGATTTTATGCCAACAGGTGGAATGACCACTACTTTAGAAATTATGGAAGATGACATTCGTTTAATGAAAAAACATAACATGAATGCTGTAAGAACATCACATTATCCAAGTAAAAAAGAATTTTATGATTTATGTGATAAATATGGTTTATATGTTATTGACGAGGCTGATTTAGAATGTCACGGATTTGAAAATACTGGTGATTATAACTGGATTAGTGATAATTCTAAATGGACGAAAGCATATGTTGATAGAGGCGTTCGAATGGTGCAACGTGATTTTAACCACCCATCTATTATTATGTGGTCACTAGGTAATGAGTCAGGAGCAGGTCAAAATTTTGCTGAGATGTATCAAGCTATTAAGAAAATAGATACTCGTCCAATTCACTATGAGGGAGACCGTCAAGTTGCTTATAGTGATGTTTACTCAACTATGTATTCACGTCTAGAGAATCTGATAAAAATCGGAAGAGATACTGAGGGACAAAAACCTCATATCCACTGTGAATATGGGCATGCTATGGGAAATGGCCCTGGTGGTTTGAGAGAGTATCAAGAAGTGATGCGTCGCTATGATCGTTTGCAAGGTGGGTTTATTTGGGAATGGTATGATCATGGTATCCAAAAAGAAAGAAATGGAGGAGTTACTTATTTTTATGGCGGTGACTATGGGGATACGCCGAATAATAGTAATTTCTGTATTGATGGTTTGTTAATGCCAAATCGAGTTCCTTCACCGGCCATGGCTGAGTATAAGCAAATTATTGCTCCTGTTGAAGTAGATTATCATGATGGTATTTTAAATATTAAAAACTTGTATGATTTCGCTGATTTAGAAGGTGTAAAACTGACTTATCAATTTGTGTCTGGACAAGAAAATTTAATTCAAGAAGAGTTAATTCTCCCGTCTATTCCTCCGCAAACTAATCAAGATATAGAAATAAAACTGCCTGAATTAGTAGGTAATGCCGATATTTATTTAAATATCCAATTTACTAAAGAAATTCCTCAAATTGGAAAAGTTGAAATTTCTCATAATCAATTTTTAGTCAAAAAAATAATAGCAACTAAAGAATTAAGTGCTCAAGTAGAGTTGAAAGTGGAGAAAGCATATCCAAAGGTAGTTGTGCATTCAGGAGAAAGAGAGTTTATCTTTAATGAGATTACTGGAAAATTAGAATCAATTGTTGAAGCTGGTAAAGAATTATTAAAATCTGGTTTTGATTTTACATTATGGAGAGCTCCGATTGATAATGATATGTACAAAGTTGATGCGTGGAAAGAAACCTACTTCTTACATCAAGTTGTGGAGCAATTAGAAAGCTTTGAAATAGTAGAAAAAATAAATTCAATAGAAATCAAAGTAGTACAATACGCAAGTTCAACTAATCAAAACTGGGGATACAGAATTGAAGAAAAATTTGTATTTGAGTCTGATGGTTGCTTGAAGGTTACTTTCAAAGGAGAAACCAAATTAAGAGGCGATAGTGTTCCTGAAATGTTACCAAGAATTGGTTTTGATTTAGTTTTTGATAACTCTTTTGAAGCGGTTAGTTGGTATGGTAATGGTCCTGGAGAAAGTTACCGTGATAGTTATGCGGCTAGTTATATGGGTATTTTCAATAAAAAAGTAGAGGAAATGCATACAGATTATATTTATCCTCAAGAAAACGGAGCTAGAACAGAGGTTAATTGGAGTGAATTAACGTCATTAACGGGGAAAAAAGTTCGTTTTGATTTTGATACACCTGTAACTTTTACAAGTCATGATTACTCAAGAATGCAGTTAGAGAAAGCGAAACACACGGATGAGTTAGAACGAGGTGGAGATACTTTTGTGACTATTGATGCTATTCATTCAGGTTTAGGTAGCAATAGCTGTGGACAAGAACAATACGAAAAAGATAAAGCGAAATTTGAAGATTTTGAATTATCTTTTGTTATGACATTTGAATAGGAGAGAAGAGATGAAACTAGATATTAGGGAAATACCTTTTTCTAGGCGAGGATCTTATTTTGCTATTTCGTATTTAACACAAACTAAAAGTCTATGGATTAGAGATGTGCATGGTGGCGATGAGTCACCTAGCACTCTCTTTGAGCTTTTTATAGATGGTTCTTCAAATATTTATGAGGAAGAATTTTTAAAAAAATACGAAGTGATTGTAAATGAGACAAAACTTGTTATCAAAGAAAAAGTAAGTGATAATCGATTAGAAATAATTTATCCAACTAGTGAGCAATTACGGATAAAAAATCAAGGGTTAAAAGTAACTCTAAAAGCTGATAAGGTACGCTATGATACGTTGAATCAAATAGAGGAAAAGCGATTTGAATATATTTCTTACAAGAAAGAAACCAAATATTTATTAGATTTTTCGACAACGGCTTTTACATTAGAAGCGCCGTGGTACAGAGTTGGAAATGAATTTATTACAATTGATTTAAGCGATAACCAAGAATTATTATTTACCAATTACCAAGTTACACCGACAGAATTTATTCCATTTGAAATGGCATTTGATAGAGAACTAGAAAAAGTACAATCTGAATTTCAAAATTGGCGAGATGGTTTTGGTGGTTATGAACTATATGACAAAGGTTTTGATTTATCTACATATATTATTTGGTCAAGCATCGTTAGAGAAGATGGACTGCTAAGTGGTGAATCTATTTATATGTCTAAAAATTGGATGCAAAATATTTGGAGCTGGGATAATTGTTTTAATGCATTAGGAGTTTCTAAAGTTGAACCTGAGTTAGCGTTTAACCAATTTTTTATTTTTGTTAAACATCAACATGAATCTGGTGTCTATCCTGATTTTATTAATGACAAATTTAGATCATACAATTGTGTAAAACCTCCAATTCATGCTTGGGCATATCAATTATTAATGAATGAAAGTGATTATTTTAAAGAAGTAAATCGCTTGAAACTCATCTATAAGAGTATTGTAAAAACAACTGAATTTTGGTTAACAAGTAGAGTGAAGGAGATAGGAGAACTTCCTTATTACACCCATGGTAATGATTCAGGATGGGATAATGCTAGTATATTTCATGAAGGGTTACCTGTGATTGCTCCTGATTTGACGGCTTATCTAATTCAACAGCTAGACTTATTAAGTGATTGGGCAGAGTTGCTAGATTTAGAAACTGAAAGTAAAAAGTGGAAAGAAATTGCTGACTCTTTAACTGATAAATTAATTAAAGAGTTGTATGACAGTAATAAGAAGCAATTTATAGCTAAATCTATGATGACAGGACGAGAAATTGAACGGTATGATAGTTTGATTTTACAGTTACCAATTGTTATTTCATATCGTTTACCTAAAGTAATAAAAGAGAATTTGATTGAAAATCTAATGAGCCGATTTGAATCTGAATTTGGGTTAACAACAGAATCTTCAAAAAGTTTACTTTATCAAGTCGATGGCTATTGGTTAGGTCCTATATGGGCTCCTGAAACATATATCTTTTTTGATGCGTTACATAGAGCTGGTGAAATTGACATGTCTAAAAGAATTGCTGAAAAGTATTGTTTATTAGGTGAAACAGGTGGTATGGCGGAAAACTACAATCCAGAGACTGGTTCAGGTAATGATGACTTATCATTTACTTGGACATCTAGTGTTTTCTTAAAGTTAAGAGAGTTCGTTTTAAAGGGAAGAAGTCATGAATAGTTATATTGGAAAAATTGGATTAATGTTAGTGGCTATTATCTGGGGGACAGGGTTTGTTGCCAGTGCGCTTGCTTTAGAGAATTATTCGGCATATCAGATTTTAGCAATTCGTTTTACAATAGCATTTTTGGTTCTACTCGTATTGAATATAAAACGGTTAAAAGCTTTATCAGCAAAAACAATCAAACGAGGATCTCTTTTAGGTGTTTTCTTGTTTTTAGCTTTTGCATTTCAAACAGTGGGCTTACAATTCACAACCCCTTCAAAAAATGCTTTTTTAACTGCTGTTAACGTAGTGATTGTTCCATTTTTAGGTTATTTATTATTAAAGAAAAAGCTATCAGTAAAGAGCATAGTAGGTAGTTTTGTTACATTAATCGGAATTGCCTTATTGTCTTTAACTGGTTCAGTAGGAAGTTTTAATTTAGGAGATATCCTTACTTTAATTTGTGCAGTATTTTTTGCCCTTCAAATATTTGTAACAGACCTTTTTGTTAATGAAGAAGAAACTTGGTCTTTGATGCTTTTACAAATGGGAAGTGCTGCGATACTGTCATGGATAACCTTATTTGTAACAGGAGACACATTACCGGTATTAGAATTTAAAAGTTTAATGCCTGTATTGTATCTAGGATTAGTAAGTACGTTACTAGCTTACTTTATTCAAACCGCTTCTCAGAAATATACAACAAGTTCCCAAGCTGCAATAATTTTATCGACAGAAGCCTTTTTTGGGATGATAAGTTCGGTTATAATTTTAAGTGAGAGAGTTTCTATTAATATGCTAGTTGGAGCAGTTTTTATTTTTATAGGTATTTTAATAGTAGAACTAGAGTTCAAATTATTGGTTAAGGGAAGGAGTTAAGATGAAAAAGAAAAAAAATCCCACCATAAAAGATATTGCAGCAATCGCAGATGTTTCTCCGGCTACAGTTTCAAGAGTGCTTAACTATGATACGGCTTTAAATGTACCGAATGAGACGAGAAGACGAGTTTTTGAAGCTGCGGAAGAATTAGAGTACGAATCCCCAGGGGCAAAAAAGAGAAAAAATAAGCAATCTGTTTTCGGATTCTTTAGTACCTATTCAGCAGAAGCAGAGTTAGAGGATGTATACTACTTGGCGGTTCGAGTGGCAGTAGAAAAATATGCAACTATGAATGATATCCAAATAGAGATGATTGACAGAACTTCTAAAAAAGATATTTTAAGTAAAATAGAAGGAGTTTTATGTCTTGGCAGTTTTGAAAATGAGGATGCTGATTGGTTAAAAAATCTAGGTAAACCAGCTGTTTTTGTAGATACCTTTAGAGAGAATGATGACTTTAGTTCTGTACTGATTGATACTCGTCTAGGAACTAAGAAAGCTATGGATTGTCTGCTGGAGAATGGTCATGAAAAAATTGGCTTTATTGGTGGTATAGACATACCGGGGGAAAAAGACACCAGGCAGCTAGTCTTTGAGGAGAGACTTAACAATCTCTCTTTACTAAAAGCAGAGTGGGTTAAATTAGGTCAATACACACCTAAAGATGGTTATAGATTATTTAAGGAGTTAATGACTCAAAAAGAGCGCCCAACTGCAGTTTTTATAGCTAATGATTCTATGGCAGTTGGTTGCTATAAAGCAGCTCATGAACTTGGACTTAGAATTCCTGAGGATATTAGTTTGATTGGTTTTAATGATTTGGCTTCAGCTGAGTTTTTAATCCCTGCCTTAACAACTATCCATCTGCCTATTGATTATTTAGTGGAGGTTGCAACAACTCTTTTAAAACGCTCAATCGAGAAACCTTTACCATATCCAGTAAAAGTTGTTATCCCTCCTCGATTGATTGAGAGAGACAGTATTAGTAAAATATAATAAAAACTGTTGAAATCTTTTGAGACTTCAGCAGTTTTTTTGTTATCATGATAGAATAAACAAAAGGAGTGATAACGATGACTAATGAAACATTGATACAGTTAATGAAAAAAATCGGATCTGATAAAACTTATTTAACAGATGGTTATTACCGAATCAGAGACAATAAATCAGGTCAAAAAGAGCTAGCGTTCTTAAAACCTGATGGCTGTGGTACAACTAGTGTTAATCCGCAAATTACAGTTGAAGAAGTGGATGGAAATTGGCTAGCTGTAAAATTAATGGATATGGGAAATAATTCGACAAAATTTCTTATTAGAGACGACGCGACAAAAGAAGAACTTGATAATGAACTTGAGAAATTAATCAAAAAAATGGAAGAAGCAATTCAATAAATCTTTAAGACTGATAAAAAAATATCAGTCTTTTTTCTTTACCAAAATACGTGTAGTTGCGTTATTTTTATATAGCAAATAAACAAACAATTTCTTATTAATAAACAATTTTTTGATTCGAAATCTAAGTAAACAAATTGTTATATTTCATGTAAAGAAGTTAGAGAAAATGAAAAATAAATTAAATTAAAATTAAAAAAAGACTTTACAAGTTAATTTTTATATAGTAACTTGAAGGAGTTAAGTAAAGAGCATACAAAAAGAAAACGAAGGAAAGGAGAATGACTCATGTTAACTATTAACTTAATCAATCAAAACAATGTAAATAGAAAATGTATGGATCAACTATCTCCTTATTTCAGAGAAATTCAGTAATTAGCAAGGTCTTTTTGTGTAGAAGTCTGTCTAAATAAATGATTTTTTATGAATAAACAAGTGCCAACCGGTAAATTGTGGAGCAGTAGGATTCGACAATTTATGGGTTTTTTTGTGCGCTTTTTTACATAAAAACAGGAGATTTTAGCTCTTGTTTCAGAAGGTGAGGAATAAAAATTTATGTTAAAAACATTTTGGACTTATATTAAAAAACATCCCGTTGTATATGGAATAGCAACTTTTTTTGCATTATTATCATCGGTCTTAGCTATTATGCCAAATTTGATGATTCAACGATTTATTGACGCGATTGTTGATCAAACATTAGCCAAAGAAAATCTTTGGGTCTATCTAATAACTTTTCTAATCAGTATTATTTGTATCTATGTTGTAGATGTGATTTGGGTAATTACTCTATTTGGTCAGTCTTATCGCTATCAATCAGAGTTAAGAAAAAAAGTGTATCAAAAATTATTACACTTAAGAACACCATTTTATGAAAAGTTTCGTTCAGGAGATTTAATGACACGAATGACCAGTGACATTGATTATCTAGGCGATACTATTGGTTACGGCTTTATGTTGATAGTTTCCAATGTAACTTGGACGATTAGTGTCCTAACGATTATGATTATGACAACTTCTTGGAAAGCAGCTTTGGTCAGTGTGTTACCTTTGATCTTATTTGGTTATATTGTCTTTAAATTATGGACAAAAATTGATGTGTTGTATGAAGATAACCGAGACTCTGTGGCGAAATTAAGTAATGAAGTTCTTGAAATGGTTGACGGGGTACGTGTGATGCGTGCTTATGGTAAAAAAGATTTAGAGCAGGAGCGTTTTCAAAAAAGAACGTCGCAAGTTCTGAAAAAAGCTAATAATTTAGTTGTTTATAACGGTGTGATTGCTCAAATTGCTAAGTTACTAACAGGTTTAAGTATGGGAGTCGGTTTAACTTACAGTGGATTTTTAGTCAGCCAAGGGCAAATGACACTAGGTCAGCTAATTGCCTTCCAAATTTATTTAGGTATGTTAAGTGGTGCTGTGTGGGGCTTATCAGATATTGTTTTAGTTTACCAACAAGGAAACGTTTCATTTAGAAAAATAGAAGAGCTATTAACAGCAGAAGATACTTTAGAAAAATCAGGTTCTTTAGTTGTTGAAAAAATTGAGCAAATTGATTTTGAAGACTATATGTTTAAATACCCAACAAGTGAAGCGGTGACTCTAAAAACCATTGATTTTCATTTGGAACGTGGTGAAACTTTAGGAATTGTAGGAAAAACTGGTAGTGGGAAAACGACTTTAGTTAAACAATTACTACGTCAGTATCCAGTAGGTGAAACAGGAGCTATTCGAATTAATGGACGCTTGATTCAAGACTATGACATGAAAGCGTTAGAAGGATTAATTGGATATGTTCCACAAGAACATATTCTGTTTTCTAAAACAGTTGGCCATAATATTCATTTTGGTAATCCATTAGCTGGGGAAGAAGATATGTCTGAAGCTATTGAATCTGCTGACTTTTCAAAAGACTTAGATAGAATGTCAGAAGGTTTAGCTACTTTAATTGGAGAAAAAGGTGTTTCAATTTCTGGTGGACAAAAACAACGTGTCTCAATTGCCAGAGCTTTAATTAGACAACCAGATTTGCTAGTTTTAGATGATTCCCTTTCAGCAGTAGATGCTAAAACTGAGCGAGCAATTATTAATAATATTCAAGAGATTCGCCAAGATAAAACGAATGTGATTGTCACTCACCGTTTATCAGCTGTAGCGGAAGCGGATAAGGTATTAGTTCTTGAAGACGGTAAAATTGTAGAAGCAGGTACACCTAGTGAATTACTAGCAAATAAAGGTTGGTACTACAACCAATACATGACTCAACAAATGGAGGTGAAAGAAAATGAAAACATTTAAACGATTATTAAGTTATTTTAAACATGAACCATTAAAGTATACATTTGGTATTATATTATCCTTTGTCTCAGCTATGACGGCTATTTACGCACCCTTAATTGGTAAAGAGATGATTGATTATGTTTCTTTACAAATCAATGCTCAAGAAGCTGTTGAATTAAGCTTTTTATTTCAAAAATTTGGTTGGTTTATGATAGTGACCTTATTTAGTAGTTTATGTGGTTATGCTAGTTACTTATTGTTATCTTATGCGTCAAATGGCGTAAGTAAAACTCTACGTGACGAAGCCTTTTCTCATATGCAAAAACTACCTATTTCTTACTTTGATGATAAACCAGCTGGAAAAATCTCAGCAAGAATCGTCAATGATGTGGAGTTACTTAGAACCAACTTTTATTTGAACTTTAGTAATATGGTGATTATCAATGTTTTAACAGTTATTGCTATTTATATTGCCTTATTCTTAGTCAGTCCTGAAATTGGAACAGGTTTACTTTTCTTATTGCCATTTTTTGCAATCTGGCAGTGGATTTATATTAAACTAGCCGCACCAATTAATAAAAGATGGCGTGAAAGTGTCAGTGAGCTAAATAGTCACACCGCTGAAATTGTTCAAGGTGTATCCATTGTTCAGCTCTATCACCAAGAAGATAATATGTTAGCAGAATTTGAAGAAACTAATCAAGAATGGCTAGATACAAGAATTAAATCTATTCGACTAGATGGCAGTTTATCATGGGATTTTTCAACATTTATTAAAAATTTAGTGATGTTTGCTGTCCTAATGTTTTTAGGAACTCAATTTGTTGATGGTTTATTAGGCTTTTCTATTGGAACGATTTACGTGATTATTAATTATATCAATCATTTATTTGATCCGATTTTAACCTTAGTTCGAATGATGTCGACATTACAACAGGCTTTATCTGGCGGAAAGCGTGTTTTTGAATTATTAGATGAAGAGGTAGAAGCTGATACAACAAAAGAAATTAATTTTAAGCAAGGTGATGTTGTTTTTAATGATGTTTCCTTTGGATATAATCCTGATGTTCCTGTTTTAAAACATATTAATTTCTCTGCTAAAAAAGGAGAAACAATTGGTTTAGTAGGACATACTGGGTCGGGGAAAAGTTCGATTATTAATTTACTGTTTAGATTTTATGATCCACAAAAAGGACAAGTATTAATTGATAATCAGCCTTTAGTTGATTACAGTCGTGAAAGTATTCGTGACCATATGGGAATTGTATTACAGGAACCCTATTTATTTAGTGGGACTGTGGCAAGTAATGTGAGTATGAATGATCCACGAATAACAGATGAAATGGTGGAAGAGGCTCTTTTAAAAGTTGGTGGCAAAGAGTTAATTGCTAAACTTCCTCAAGGGATTCATGAGCCAGTTGTAGAAAAAGGGCAGTCTTTCTCGTCAGGTGAGAGACAATTAATCGCTTTTGCTAGAACTTTAGCTAGTAATCCTAAAATACTTATTTTAGATGAAGCCACGTCTCACATTGATACAGAAACAGAAGAAATTATTCAACATGCCATGGAAGTTGTAAAAGAAGGGCGAACAACCTTTATTATTGCTCACCGCTTGTCGACTATTCAAAATGCTAATCAAATTTTAGTTTTAGATGAAGGGGAAATCAAAGAGCAAGGAACTCATGAAAGTTTATTAAATATGAATCGATATTACGCTGAGATGTACCGATTACAGGCTCAAGTTTCAGCGAACTAATAAATAAGATTGTGATGTAAGTTTTAAAACTTATATCACAGTCTTATTTTTTTATTTTAATTATTTTTAATAAAACAGTTGCTTTTTCATATTATTTGAATTAATATTCATAACAAAGCGAATAAATGAATAATTAATTCAAAAGGAGGAGAATATTATGAATAATATGTTTTTGTTAGGTGTTGCAATGGATTTTGGAAAAATGATTAAATGGATTCCAACTTTTATTGACGGGATGATAGTAACAGTAGTTTTATCTTTAATGACTGTTTTTCTGGGTTCTATTCTTGGCCTAGTAGCTACATTCTTACAGCAATCTCAAAAAAAAAGTTTAAAAGCAGTAGCGAATATTTATACACAGATTATACGTGGAACACCACTACTAGTTCAGTTATACATTTGGTTATACGGTCTGCCATTAATTGGGATTTCTTTACCAATCTTGCCATTTTTAGGAGATGTTTATGGCTCAAGGGAATTTTTTACAGCAGTTGTTGCTTTATCGATTAATTCAGGTGCTTACATTTGTGAGTTACTTAGGGGAGGACTTGAGTCTATTGATAAAGGACAAATGGAGGCAGGGAGATCTCTTGGGTTAAGTCGCAAAGAAACAATGAAGTCAGTCATTATTCCCCAAGCTATTCGTGTAGTGTTACCTGGTTTGGGAAACGAATTTATAGCTATGATTAAAGAATCATCTATTGTTTCAGTTGTAGGGATTTTTGATGTGATGTATACCAGCAATATTGTTAAGGCTGCAACTTACTCAATATTTGAGCCTTTAATTATTGTGGCGATTATTTATTTTTTCCTAACTTACTCACTAACAGGCATTATGAAACAACTGGAAAAGAGGTTAAGTGTTTATGATTGAGACGATTGATTTAGAAAAAAATTATGATGAATTAGAGGTTTTGAAAGGAATTTCTACAACAATAAAAAAAGGGGAGATAGTGGCGATTATCGGTTCTTCTGGTTCAGGTAAATCAACCTTTCTAAGATGTTTAAATTTAATGGAAAAACCAACTAAAGGAGATGTCTTATTTAAAGAAAAATCTCTTATTAAAGCAAGTAAAAAAGAATCAGAAGTTGATTTATTACGTCAGGAAATAGGAATGGTATTCCAACACTTTAACTTATTTCCTAATATGACTGTTTTAGAAAATATCACGTTAGCTCCATTGAAATTAAAAAATAAGACAAAAAGTGAAGCTATTGATGAAGCAGAAGAATTGTTAAAAAAAGTTGGTTTACTAGATAAAAGAGATGTTTATCCAAATAAGTTATCAGGTGGTCAAAAACAACGGGTAGCCATTGCTAGAAGTTTGGCAATGAAACCAGAAGTAATGCTTTTTGACGAACCAACATCAGCCCTTGACCCAGAAATGGTAAAAGAAGTATTGCTCGTTATTCAAGAGTTAGCAGAAAGTGGTTTAACAACAGTGATTGTGACTCATGAAATGAATTTTGCTAAAAAAATTGCAACTCGTGTTTTATTTATTGATAAAGGTGTCATTGTTGAGGAGGGAACACCAGAAGAAATTTTTACTCAACCCAAAAAACAAAGAACGAAAGACTTTTTAGAGCAAATTACTTTTTAAAAAATGGAGGCGTTAATAATGAAAAAACAAATGAAAAAAATGATGAAAATCGGTTTGTTAAGCGTAGTTACTATTTCTCTTTTAGCTGCGTGCGGTAAAAGTGAAGGGAAAGACTCGGCTGAAGAGGGGCAATTGGGTAAAATAAAAGCTGCAGGAAAGTTAGTTTTAGGAACCTCACCTGATTTTCCACCTGCTGAATTTTACATATTAAAAGATGGAAAAAAAGAAATCGTTGGAAGTGATGTGGCGTTAGCTCAGGCAATTGCTGATGAGATAGGTGTTAAATTGGAAATTAAACCTACAGATTTTAATGGTGTACTGGCTAATATGCAAACAGGAAGTATTGACCTAGGGATTGCCTCTTTTGTGGGAACTGATGAAAGAAGCCAGGTCATGGATTTCTCAGAAGGATATCAACAAGAAGTTTCAGATGGTTTTCAAGGGTTATTAATGAAAAAAGAAACAGCAAAAAAATACAAGTCACTAGATGACATAAAGGCTGCTAAATTAATGGTAGGTGCACAAGCAGCATCGATTCAATATGAACTAGCAACTACTTTAACAACGGAGAAAAAAATCAAACAATTTGGTACAATGGATGCCGCTTTTCTAGCGTTAAATTCAGGAGATGTGGATGCTTTGACAGTATCTACCTCAAGTGCTGAACCAATGTTAGAAAGTTTTCCAGATTTAGAAATATTGCCTCAAGAAGCTTTTGATTTAGATACAAATAATAAATATTCCAAAAGTGTAGTTGGTTTTCCAAAAGGAAATGATAATGAAGCGCTGATTAAATTAGCTAACAAAGTGATAAAAGAAAACTTAGATAATGGGAATTTAGCTAAGTGGAAAGAAGAGTACAAAAAAATGTCTGTCGACGCTGTTGAATAAAATAAAAAGGAGCAGGAAAAAATGAAGGCAAAAGAAATAATGATACAAAAAATAGAATCTAATATTGAAACTTATATGGAGTTAGTTCAAACTATGTACAACAACCCAGAAATAGGAAATGAAGAATTTGAAACCATGAAACTGTTAGTTGATTACTTAGATAAAGTTGGCTTTAAAACGACTTCGGGATATGTAGTACCAACGGGATTTTTAGGAGAATACGATACGGGAAAAGAGGGTCCGACAATTGCGGTGATGTGTGAGTATGATGCGTTACCAGAAGTGGGACATGGTTGTGGGCATAATTTAATTGCTGGGATTGGTGTGGCTACAGGTGAAGCTGTCAAAGAAATTATCGATCAATTCGGCGGAAAGCTATTAGTTGTTGGAACTCCTGCTGAGGAAAATTTTGGTGGCAAGGTAAGTATGTCAGAAGCTGGTGTCTTTGATGAGGTAGATGTAGCTTTAATGGTTCATCCTGGCAGTAAGAATGGTGTAGGGGGACGTTCCACTGCATTAAATCCAATTAAATTTGAATTTTTTGGAACTAATGCTCATGCTTGTAAACCTCAGCAAGGAGCGTCTGCTTTAGATGCTGCTGTTATGAGTTATTTACAAATTAATTTACTTCGTCAGTTTGTTAATCAAAATACTTTTATTCATGGTGTTATTAAAGATGGGGGAGAGGCAGCAAATGTGATCCCTGCTTATGCTTCATTAGAATACTATTTCAGAGCTCCTACAATGAGTTATGCAAAAGAAGTGACTGAAAAAGCGATTCAAGCAGTTGATGCGATTTGTAAAGCCAATAACGTAACCTATAAAACCTCTACTTATGAATGTCCTTATGAAGACACAGTTATCAATTATAAATTAGCTGATATTTTAACTGAAAAGTATACTGAATTAGGTGTTGAAAATATTTATCCAGTGGAAGAAATTGCGGGCGGTTCAACAGATGTTGGAGCTGTTAGTTATCGCTGTCCAACAATCCAAGGAAACATAAAGATTTGCGGTGAGGAAGTTAGTGGTCATACAGTTGAAATGGCGCAAGCAACTATTTCAAAAGATGGAGAAAAAGGACTAATTAAAGCCTCTCAAGGACTTGCTTTGACTATTTTAGAGCTACTAGAAAATCCTGCTTTATTAGCTGAGGTTAAACAAGAGTTTAAAGAAACTGTGGGAAAAAATTATGATAACTTTACGTAAGCAGTTTAATTGCTGAACCAATTGCCAATCAAGTATACTGTTGTTAACTTACTTTTTAGAAGGAGATAACGATATGGGATTATTAGTAGATGGAGTTTGGCATAATGAATGGTATGATACAAAATCAACTGGTGGACGTTTTGTTAGAAAAGAGTCTCAATTTAGAAATTGGGTAACAGCTGATGGCAGTGCTGGTCCAACTGGGGAAGCTGGTTTTAAAGCAGAACCTGGACGTTATCATTTATATATTTCTTATGCATGTCCTTGGGCTAGCCGAGCACTTATTATGCGTAAATTAAAAGGATTAGAAGAGATGATTTCACTTTCAGTGGTTAATCACTATATGGGAGAGAATGGTTGGACTTTTGCTGAAGGTAAAGACATGATTCCAGATCCAGTTATCAACGCTCAATTTATGTATCAAATTTATACACACGTAGACTCTGAGTATACAGGTCGTGTGACAGTACCGGTTTTATATGACAAAAAAACTAATAAAATTGTAAACAATGAATCATCAGAAATTATGCGTATGCTAAATACTGCTTTTGATGAAGTTGGGGCAACTCCAGGAGACTATTATCCAGAACATTTAAGTGATGAAATTGATGAGATGAATGAGTTGGTCTATCATAAAATCAATAATGGTGTTTATAAAGCAGGATTTGCGACTGAGCAAGTTGTCTATGATGAGGAAGTTCAAAGTTTGTTTAACGCTTTAGATGAATTAGAAAGTCTATTAGCAAACAAAAAATATCTTGTAGGAGATATGTTAACCGAAGCTGACTGGCGTTTATTCGTTACTTTAGTCAGATTTGATACAGCTTACTATGGTCACTTCAAGTGTAATATAAGAGAGTTAAGAGAATACCCAAATTTATGGCGCTATACAAGAGAGCTTTATAATTATCCGGGAATTAAAGAAACAGTTAATTTTTATCATATTAAACATCATTATTATGAAAGCCATCCAACAGTTAACCCAACAGGCATCGTACCAAAAGGGCCAGAACTGGACTGGAGTATATAAAAAAAGTCAGACAAGAGGTTTATCTTGTCTGACTTTTTTAGGTTCTTGGTCTTGGATCAGTAAAGTAGAGAATATCTTCTCTGTATTTAATTAGTGCCTTTTGCCACATGGCTTGGGTATTAATAACGCAAGTATCTCCGTTTAATACTTTACCAGTCGTATAGTCTGTATCTTTATCTAAAATATCCAAGACTCTGTCATAACGCTGTTCAAAACCATTAAAGTCATGACGTAAAACATTCATTTGAATTGTTTCCCCGTCCTCTTTGATAATGTCATATTCATAGTTTTCAGTAAACAAATACTCTGGTAAAACCATTTCTTCAACGGCATGCATAGTTGTATTTCTCTGGAAAGGAGCCCCAAGCATAACGATTTTTCCGCCTCTTCGGTATGCCTCGCTTAAGGGCGAGTTAACGCCAACAGGTGAATGATCTTTGTAGTGGTGTTTTGTAAATTCCTCAGCATCTTTTCCCCAAACAGCTAAACTATGAGTTGGATGTAGACTTCTAAAAACATCACTAGATAAGCGCATGGTCTCAGGAATAATCCCAATGCAAACAGGTGTATTTAAGGCATCAAACACAGGAGTATCAATGTCCACATTTTTGTAACTAAAGGTTGGGATAATTAATGTTCCTTCAGAAACAGTTTCTTTTAAAGCTTCAATGACAGCTTCTGGACCACCTTCAATTTGATCTTCACCACGTAAACCATTATAAGATGAATGGACTACAATGATATCATCTTTTTTTACGCCAAGGTGACGTAAATCTTGAATAATTTGTTTTGGATTTAGCATAATTTTATTCTCCTTTTATTCTTCATAAAGAAAAACGATTTTTGATAAATCAGAATGTTCTTTAGAATATTTATAGTGAGGATGATCAAAGTTTTTTACTTCCTCAATAGTTGTTACATTGTTTTCAGCTAAATAGCGAACCATTTCGCCACGAGCCATTTTAGCTAATGTTGCTTTAACTTTTAATTTTCCATCTATTATATGAGAAAAACTGACTTCTATTAATTGGTCTTCAGGTTTTAAATAAGGTGTTAAACACTTAGAATATTCTTTTGAAGCAAGATTAATGACAGGTCCTTTATCAAACTCTAAAGCTTCGTAAAGTTTTTTGTTCCAAAACGTGTAAAGGTTTTTGGATTTTTCTACAGGTAGTGGAGCTTGCATTTCAAGACGGTAGGGAATAATACCATCGAATGGTTTTAAGATACCGTAAAAACCTGAAAGAATGCGCACATGATTTTGTAGATAATCTAGTGCAGGCTCTGTGAATAAATCTGGAGCCATATATTGATACTGCAATCCTTTGTAACTCATTATTGCAGGTGAAGTAGCCTTTTTTAAATCAGCATTTTTAATACGTGTGTAGTTTTCCTCAGCAAGTTTATCATTACATTTCCATAATTTTTTAGCTTCATCATAAGAAAGTTTTTGTAAAGCTTTTAAAATTAAATCAGTATCATTTAAAAAAGTAGGCTGACTTTTAGGATAGAAAAAATCCTGTTCATCAGTCATTTGTTTTGTGGGAGAAATAATAATTTTCATAGATTACCGGCCTTTCTTTATTATCTTTATTCTAGCTTAATCAAACAATAAAAGAAAGAAAAGGGATGTTAAAAAAAAGAAAGAAGCTAGTTTGAATAAAATGTTAACTATTTTGTTGATTATAAATAAATTCGTTCGCTTTTTAGATTGAAAAATAACAAAAAAATTGTTATGATAGCTTGGTAAGAAAACTCATATAATTTCAGAAATATGGTCTGAAAGTTTCTACAAGTTACCCGTAAAGTAACTTACTATGGCAAAGGTATTGTTTTTCCTTCTGCCATCAACATGGATTTTCATAAAAAGAAGGAGAAGTGACAAATGAAAAAGAAATTAGATCAATTTTTTGGTATCACAGCATCAGGTTCAACTATCAAACGTGAATTAACAGGTGGGTTAACAGCATACTTAGCCATGTCTTATGTTATTTTTGTTAACCCGATTATTTTAGGACAAGCAGGTATGCCACAAGATGCGGTCTTTATGTCGACGATTATTTCTTCGGCAGTAGCGATGTTAATTATGGGACTTTGGGCGAGATTCCCTTTAGGACTTGCTCCATGTATGTCGATGAATGCTTTTTTTGCCTACTCAGTTGTTTTACAAATGGGAAAAACATGGCAAGAGGCATTAGCTAGTGTATTAGTTGCTTCGGTTTTATTTTTAATTTTAGCTTTATCAGGTGCTAGGTCAAAAATTATTAAAGCTATTCCAATGACGGTTAAACATGCGGGAACAGTTGGATTAGGAATTTTTATTGCCTTTGTAAGTTTTAAAAATTCAGGTATTATTGTTCCTGATGAAGGAATGTTTATTACTTTTGGAGGATTCCACAATCCTAATGTTATTATTGCTTTCTTTGGTATTATTACAGCAGCTTTCTTTTTAGTTCGTAAAAATCAATATGCTGTCTTTTTAGGAATGATTGGTGCAGCTTTATGTGGTTTGTTCATTCGTTTTGGTGCATCAATGGATTGGTTTAATTTAAGTCAAGAGGTCTTAGCGACATTACCGCAACTGCCACAAGGCTCTCCAGTTGTGTTACCAGTTGAGCCGATGAATGCTATGATGAATGAAACATTTATGGTAGCAGTTAAAAACTTAGACAAAATGCTGTCATTAGATTCAATTATTGTTATTTTAACTTTTTTATTTTTGGATTTCTTTGGAACAGCGACAACTCTTTCAGCAGCTGCTACTCAAGTGTCAGATATTAAACGTGAAAACTTTGAAGATAACAAACGTATTTACAGTGCGGATGCTTTAGGAACTTTCTTTGGTTCTTTATTTGGTACATCAAGTTTATCTACTTATATTGAGTCAGTATCAGGTATTATTGCTGGTGCAAGAACTGGTTTAATGAGTGTCGTAGTAGCAATTTTATTCTTACTATCAGCATTTTTCTACCCAATGTTATCTCTTGTAACAGCAGCGGTAACAACACCAGCTATGGTTGTCATTGGTATTTTTATGATGCAAAATATTACGAAAATCAAATGGGATGAAGGATTTGAGGATATCATTCCAGCCTTTTTAACAATTGTCATGATGCCTTTAACTGGTTCAATCGCTTTAGGTCTAGTGCTAGGGTTCTTATCTTATGAAGTCTGTATGATTTTTGCAGGGCGTACAAAAGAAATTCCAAAAGTTATGCATTTTATTACGATTATCTCAATTGCTTATTTATTTACAGTATAAGAGTAAAATTATTTACAAAGCTCATCAATTAATTTTGATGGGCTTTTGTTTTATCTCCCTTATAATGAGAAAGAGAAGAAGTAAAAGAAGTTGTACCAAAATTTGAACGCTCAGCAGAGATTGCTACTTATATTCATGAGATTAATGAGTGGTAAAAAAGTAAATAAATATGAACTAATGGAAAAGTTTGATAAGAAGGAATCAACTGTCCAAAGAGATATTGCTAAAATTGAAAGTTTATTAGAAGATGAAGTTTACGGTATGGTACCAAAAGATAAAATGAGAATTGAGAGAGATGGAAAAGGAAATTACCAGCTCCTCAAAGAAAATGGTCATTTACTTAACAATGAACTAACAGATATGGAAATTTTAATGGTTCTAAAAATTCTAGTATCAACTCGTATTATGATTCAAAGTGAGATGAAAAATATTACTTCTAAATTGATTGGTTTAAGTAATAATCAAGGTAGATTAAAAAAAGCAATTGCGAATGAGTTATTGCATTATAAAGAGATTTCTGATGAAGCATTGACAGATAAAGTTACGTTGATTAGTGATGCAATTGTGAATAACCAATTAGTTGAATTTGAATACACTAAAAATAATGAAACAAAAACCTTTCAACGGATTCCATCAAGCATTTATTTTTCAGATCTTTATTTTTTTATGATTTCAGCGTCTGAAACTGCTCAAGATGACCGAGAGTTTGAGATGCTAAATAAGTTTAGAATTAATAACATGAAAAATCTAAGAGTATTATCTTCTAATCATAAAACGAAATACATAGATAAATTTGAAGCAGGTATTTTAAGAAACCAAACTAATTTACCTTTTTTAGGGAATCCTATAAAGATGGTGATTGATTTTTATTATGACCCTGTTTATGTCTTGAACAGATTTCCAAATGCGAAGATTATAAAAGTTAATGAGGATGACAGTTTTCGGATTGAGATGAATGTGAATGATGGTTATGGAACTAAAATGTGGTTATCCAGTCAAAGTCATATGGTTAAAGTAATTTCACCAAAACACATGAGAGATTATTTGATACAGGATATGTTAGAAACTTTAAAATTATATGAAATAGAATTATTATAACTTTTGTTATTAGACGGTCATATAATGACTGCCGCATAAGATATAATATAGCTAACTATAAAAAATTATAGGTTGTTATTAAATAACTCATTAACTACTTAAAAATATCTTTTAAAATTGAGAGATTGATTCCCCATTAATCTAAACTGATTTTATCTGATTAAGTTATTCCCACAAATACTTAATCAGGATATCAATAAGTACTAGATGGTTATTTGAAACAAGAATAGAAAAGATAAAGCCTTTCATCTAAAAGCTGATAAAAGGCTTGTTTTTTTGTGTACATATTATCTGAAAGTCGCTATACTACAGGTTATATGAATCTAAAAGGATGTTAGGGATTAATGATACAAAAACAAAATAATGTAATGATATTAACTTTGTGCGCTTTGGCAATTTGTTTAAATGTCGCAGTTGGCTCATTGATGACACATTTACAAATGCCATTTTTATTTTTAGATGCAATTGGTACGATTTTTATTGCTTTTAATTTTTCTTTGAAATACGCAATTTTAACAGGGCTTTCCACAAATTTATTACTAGCAGTTCTTTTTGGACCACTAGCAATTCCTTTTAGTTTGGTTAGTATGACAGTAGCCCTAGTTGCAAATCTTTGTGCTAAAAAAGAAGTAACTTATGAAAGAGCAATAATCATTGGTATTTTACTTGCAGCAATCGGTGCTTTAGTTAGGCACCTATTAGGGTAGTATTATTTGGAGGCTTTGAAGGCTTGCAAAGAAAGCCTAGTGATTTATTAGTCATTACATTGAAAGCATCAGGTAGAAAACTTCTAATTGCTTCTTATTGGGGAGCTTTTACTGATAGCTTTTTTGATAAGATATTTTCTTGTTTATTAGTTGTGTGGTTAGGAAAAAGACCACAACTTAAGCGCTACTTTGCTTTAAATAAAAATAGCCTTTAAAGGGTATTTTTTAACTTTATTTTGTAAGCGTATTCAAAAGTGCTATACTTTTATTAATAGAAGAAAATAGGAGGCTAAAGAATGACAAAAAAAGAACGACTTGCATTTGTTAAGAAGAAATCAAAACAAAAGAGGTTTATTATGGAATTTTGTAAACCATTTAGTTTAGAATTATTTGATGAGGATCCTTTATTGAAAAAAGAACTTAATGTTGTACTTTTCAATGAGGAGCAAACGAAGCTTGAATTGTTCTTAAGAGATGGGATAAGTGTTGAACTGGTGGCTCAGCATATGGAAAAAACATTAGGTATCTCAGTTGATGGAATCCGTACAATAGAAAAGGGAAATAGTATTTCTAATTTACTTTTAGCATAAATACAAAGATTGAGGCGAATACTTTGTTGTATTTGACCTCAATCTTTTTTAGAAATTAAAGATATTTGATTTTTCGATAATGATATTTGTTGGTGTTACAGTGGCTTCCGCAATAGTTGCGTTAGTATTTTTTAGATATTCTTTTACTAAATGATAGCCTATTGTATAACCAGCGTTACGAGAGACTCCAACAGGAGAAAATCCTTGTAATTTTGCTACTTCATCTCCATACATATAAGCGGCAACTTGCTCAAATCCTTTGACATGACGACCGTCTCTCATGACTTCAATCGTATAGGACATTTCTTCCTCATCATAGTCTTGAATCCAAGGACCACGATACTCTATTCCGTAAAGTTCCTCAGCAAAAACCTCAGCTAAGCCTTCGATAACTAAATAATCTTCTACACTAACATTGCCATGGTTAAATGCTTCATAAGTAAAACGAATATTGTGGTTAAATTCATGTGCTAGTGCAGATTTTAAACGAGTTTTATTAAACTTATTAGGAAGAACAATTAACAAAATATATCCTGGAATACCGCCAAAACCACTATAGCCAAGACTTTCCATGAGAATGCTATTTTCAGAATCACCAAGCAAAATATTAAGAGTTACTTCTGATAAGGGAATAGAATAATTAATCTGATCAAACAGCTTAAGTGAGTCTTGAATGACTTGATTAGCCTCTTCAAAAATATGAGTTTCTTTTAGTAACGGAATATATTCTTCTATTAAACTAAAATCTTTCTTAGGTGTCCATATTCCAAGCGTTTCTGAGGCCATCAAACTATCGTATCCACCAATATTTTTAGGCGTTAGTGGCGTATTTAGATAATTCCACATAGGTTCAATAGGTTTCATTAACTCATAACGAAAAGAATTTTCTGTTATGGTAGAAGAAAATCCTTTTTGATAAAAATTTAAGGTATCAACTAAATGTAATGTTATTTGATTCATGTGTTTTCACTCCTTTTTTTGTAGTATAATGGTTGACGTAAGGTGAAGTGCAAGCGGTATCTTCATTTAAAGTTATTCTAACGACTAAATATAAGGAGTTTTGACTATGCTAACATTTCCAAAAGATTTTTTATGGGGCTCAGCAGCCTCAGCACCACAAACTGAAGGTCATGCTTTAGATGGTGGAAAAACAGCAACAACATGGGATAAGTGGTTTGAATTAAATCCAGAAAAATTTAATGAAAATCAAGGACCAGAAGTGACTTCAAATGTCTATGAGCATTACAAAGAAGATATTCAAAGAATGAAAGAAATTGGTATGAATTCATACCGAACATCTATTTCTTGGGCTAGATTATTACCTGATGGTAAAACACTTAATAAAGAAGCTGTTGCTTTTTATAGAAGTTACTTCCAAGAATTAAGAGATAATGACATCGAGCCCATTATGAACTTATTCCATTTTGATATGCCTTGGTGGTTAATGGAAAAAGGTGGTTGGGAAACTCGTGAATCTGTGGATGCTTTTGCTTTCTACGCAAAAACTGCTTTTGAAGAGTTCGGAGATTTGATTAAGAGATGGGCTACCTTCAATGAGCCTTTAGTTCATATTGAGTGTGGTTACTTATATGGTTTCCATTACCCAGCAATCGTTGATTTCAAAAAAGCCATTCAAGTAGGCTATCACACATTAATGGCTCATGTAAAAGCTGTTGAAGCCTTTAAACAAGGTGGTTTTGAAGGTGAAATCGGAATTATTTTAAACGTGACACCAACTTATGCTAGAAGTAATGAACCAGCAGATATGGAAGCTAAAAGAAAAGCTGATTTATTAATCATCAAGAGCTTTTTAGATCCTTGTGTCTTAGGTGAAATACCAGCTGAGTTAAGTCAAATGATTAAAGAAAATGACTTAACACCAGTTACAGTTGAAACAGATAAAGAAGCAATTAAAAATAATTTAGTTGATTACATTGGCATTAACTATTATCAACCAATGCGTGTAAAAGCGCCTGTTAGTGTTCAAACACCGGCACAAACGCCAGCAGATTTCTTTTCTTCTTATGATTGGCCAGAAAAAAGAATTAATCCTTACCGCGGATGGGAAATTTATCCAGAAGCATTATATGATGTAGCCATGATGATGAAAAATGATTATAACAATATTCCTTGGTACGTTTCTGAAAATGGTATGGGTGTTGCCGATGAGGAAAGATTCTTAGATGAGAATGGTATGATTCAAGATGATTACCGTATTGATTTCATGAAAGAACATTTAACGCAACTTCACAGAGGAATTCAAGAGGGAAGTAGTTGTTTTGGTTACCATACTTGGACTTTTGTTGATTGTTGGTCATGGTTAAATGGTTACCGAAATAGATATGGATTTTACCGTGTTGACTTAGATAACAATCTAGAGAGAAGTTTGAAAAAAAGCGGTTTATGGTATAATGATTTAAGTAAAAATAACGGTTTCTAGGAGGCTTTTATGGGATTAGCGGTTTTTGATATTGGTGGCTCAGCTGTCAAATATGGTTTTTGGAATGAAGAAACATTAACACAACAAGGTCAATTTAAAACACCAGAAACATTTGAAGAAATGAAAGAAAACTTAAAAAAAGTGATTACGTCATTTGAGGGTGAAGTTGAGGGTGTTGCAATGAGTGCACCTGGAGCAGCTAATGATGTGAAACGAGAAATTGAAGGTATCAGCGCTGTACCTTATTTACATAACAGACCAATTTATGATGAATTAGAAAGCTATTTATCTTTACCAGTTACCATTGAAAATGATGCTAACTGTGCCGGGATTGCAGAAATTGAATTAGGTGCCGGAAAAGATAACCAACATGTTGCCTTTGTTGTTTTAGGAACTGGTGTTGGTGGCTCAGTCTTTATTAATCGTCAAATTTATAAGGGAGCACATTTATTTGGTGGCGAATTTGGTTTAATGACTAACCGCACAGATAGAACCTTCAGTTCAAATGGAACGATTGTTAAAGTGGCTGATAAATATCAACGTTTAACAGCAGAGGTTGTTAATGGGAAAGATATTTTTGAAAAAATCGATCAAGGTGATCCATTAGCTTTAAAATTATTAAATGATATGTATGATAATGTAGCTAATGCGCTTTATAATATCCAAGTATCCATGGATCCTGAGTTAGTGATTATTGGTGGTGGGGTTTCTGCAAGACCAGAAATTGCTGATGAAATTAAAATGAGACTGAAATGGTTATTAGATGAACAAGGAGTAAGTTCAATTTTACCAGAAGTGCGTA
Source organism: Vagococcus fluvialis (assembly GCF_003337315.1). Lineage (GTDB taxonomy): Bacteria > Bacillota > Bacilli > Lactobacillales > Vagococcaceae > Vagococcus > Vagococcus fluvialis. The sequence goes on from NZ_QPJV01000002.1 coordinate 192,697, forward strand.
CATGCCATTTTGCTAATGACGCTAACTTAATTGGAGCAGCAATGAACTTTTATAATAAACAAAAATAAGGTTGTCACAGAAGTGTTTAGCTTCAATAAATAAGAAAGAAATCACGAAAATTGCTTTTCAAATTTTTGTGATTTTTTGCTTATTTCTGCCGAAGCTACTTCTGTGACACCGTTTATTCGCAATGAAAGGAAGTATAATTCACTTCTGAGACAACCTTCTTTTAGAATGATGAGTTAGGTTCTTTTAAAAATTGAATTTCTTCTGGCGTAGAGACACGTCCTAAAGTCTCATTTCGATGAGGGTAACGACCAAATTTTTTAATAATATCAAAATGACGGTGCTCGAAATCTAGATTATTTTCCAATCCAGGTTCTGAGAATAATTCAACGGCTTTTTCATGAATAGCAACAGATTCTGAATGCATGAATGGCATGTAAATGAATGCCTTTTCTTCAATAGAAAGTTGATTGAAATCTTCTTGAAGTAAAGCTTCTTGAGCTAAAATCAAAGCAAGATTGTCGTAAGCAAATGCTTCTTTTGTATCACGAAACATATTACGTGAAAATTGATCGAGAACAATAATTTCTGCTAAACGTCCCTGAATGCTAGAGCGCCACATATAGGTTTCACCTAAAGCGATTTTGTGATGAATCTCTTTAAATTCTGCAGTAATTCTTTTATCTAACTCATCACTTTTTTTGAAATGATCTTCAGGTGATAATTCTTTAAACCAAAAATTTAATATTGTTTCAGGTGTCATAGTCAAATCTCCTTTATAATTAGTACTTTAAGAGTAACACATAAATAAAAAGAAAAAAGCCAGACAAATCATAAAAAATTTGTTTGGCTTTTCCTATACGTTAATTATACCTCAAATAGAAAAATATTAATAGACTGTATTTTTTATGCTAAAAAGGATAAGATAGATACTCAATTATAAAGGAGTGGATTTTTTATGACTATTCACCAACAAGAACAGGAACATTTAACTTTAACTTATAATAAGTTAAAACAAGCGCAACAAGAGATTAACGCCAGCTTAAATGAAGAAAACGAAGCTGCTCGTGATGAAATGAAACATAGTGGGGATGATATTCGCCTTAACTATGATAACTGGGGTGACAGATTAGAGACTTTGGCAGCCATTGAAATGAAAAATCGTGAGTTAGACCAACGAAGATTTTCTATTGATGTGATGTGTAAAAATCAAGAAAAGGTTAATCGTTTACTAGAGTCACCCTATTTTGGAAAGATTGATGTTACTTTTTCAGATGAAGAAGACCAAGAATCTTTTTACTTAGGAATAAATGGTTTTGCAGATGAGTTTCATAATAATTTGATTTATGATTGGAGATCACCAATTGCTGAATTATTTTACAATAATGAGTTAGGGAAATCTTCTTATGAAGCAAACAAGCAAATGATAGAGGTAGATATTAATAATCGCCGCCAATTAGTCACAGAAAAAGATGAACTAAAATTAGTATTTGATACGGCAGTGGCGATTGATGATGAAGTTTTACTATCAGTTCTTGAAAAAGAAGCAACTGAAACCATGCAAGACATTACATCCTCTATTCAAAAAGAACAAAATGATATTATTCGTGATGAAACTCACTCAGCTATTTTAGTTAATGGAATAGCAGGAAGCGGGAAAACATCAGTTGTTATGCAACGTATTGCCTATTTATTATATCGCAATCGCCAAGTTGTTAACTCTGATAATGTGTTGATTTTATCACCTAATGAAGAATTTATTCAGTATATCTCAGATGTTTTACCCAGTTTAGGAGAGAAAAATCCTTTAAACATGACATTTAGAAAACTGATTAATAAGTTATATCCTTTTAAAGTTGAATCAGAAGCAGCTTTATTTGAGCGTATTAGTCAGGTTAGAGCAACGAAACAAAATGAAATTTTAAGAAGCCGTGAGTTTACAGAGTTTATTAAAGAAAAAGGCAGTCAGATTTTACTTGGAGAAAAAATACCTTTTAATCTATTAACCAATCATAACGACGTTGCTATTTCTAAAGCTGAAATTATCAAATTATTCGAAGAAACACCAACTAATTTACCATTAGTGGAAAGAATTCAAGGAACTAAAGTAAAACTGGAAAGTTACTGGGATGAGTATTTAAGAAAAGAGTCACTGAAACCAAGTGTTCAAGAAGAAATGCAACACCTATCAGAAGAAGATCAACTAGCCTATATTGGTAAAATGATTCCTGATGACCCTAATAAATTAGCCTTCTATACGAAAAAAATTCTTGAGAAAAAATCTGCTGCTGTCACAAAAGGTATTCGCCAATTAAGATGGCTTGATATTTCACATCTAATGACCGTCCTATATAAATCATTTACAGGACAAGATTTAGTTAGAGAAACGTCATCTTTAGATTATGTCGTGACTTATTTACTGATTAAACACTTATATGTGGAAAAATTGCCAGTCTTTAAAGTTGAATTTTTATTAGTAGATGAAATTCAAGATTATACGCCTGCTCAATTAATTTTATTAAGTGAGTTATTTACTCGCGGAAAAATCACAGTAGTAGGAGATGAAAACCAAGCAATTTTTAACTCCCATATATCTTTTGCTGAAATGGAAGAAATTCTTAAAGGTTATCATAATAAAATAGAGACGTATCATTTACAAAAAAGTTATCGCTCAAGTGGGGCTATTACTGAAACTTTTAATGAATTAATTGCTTCAAATCGCCAAGTAGAGCCTGTACAGCCAAAAGGTGAGCCAGTTGTTAAAACTAAAATTAAGAGCAATCAAGACTTTAAAGTTTTAGTTGAAAACAAGTTAGCTGAAAAAGAAGTATCAGCAGTGACGATTATTACTAAAACAAGTCATGAAAGAAGAGAAGTCTTAGCTTTATTTGACGAGAATTTAATTAGGCAGAAAAAAATCGTGGTCTTATCTATTATGCTTGCTAAGGGATTAGAGTTTGACCATGTCATTCTTTATGATGTTTCTGACAAAAACTATGTGTCAGAACAAGATAAACGTTTGTTGTATACAGCTGTTTCTCGTGGGATGAAGAGTTTGACGATTACATACAAAACTCAATTAACTTTATTTTTAAGTAAAAAAGAGTAGAGGAGCAAAATTGCTTCTCTACCCTTTTTATTATTTTTAATACCCAGTTTCAGTATTTTTCTTTACTTCTGTAAGCTCTGTATTTAAGGCATCATACTTTTTAGCTAAGTCATCAATCTGTTTGTCAGCTTTTGTATTAGCATCTAGTAATTTTTTGTTTTCATCAGTTAACTTTTTATTTAAAGTAGTCACTTCGTTTAGTTCTTTTTTAGTTTGTTGTACTTTACTGATACTAAAAGCACTGGTTAAAAATAACAAACCTAGAGCAGTGATGACTAATATTTTTTTGATATCCATTTTGTAGTCCTCCTTCTTGAAGAGTTTACTTATTATACCTTTATTTCCTGTTAGGATTCAAAGAAAAAGTATGGAAAATGAAAAAATCTTAATCCATCATCATAATGGATTAAGATTTTAAGACAAAAGTTAGTTAGATGTATTCTTTTTATTTTTTAAGAATTTTTCGCGCATCTCTTTTAATTGTGCTTTTTTGTCCATTTTCTCAGGTAAGTTTTTTTCGTGATATTTAGTCACAGCAGCTTTACCTTTCGTATCTAATTGATATTTTCCCATAATGAATCACCTCATGCTCTAATATACCTTATTTTTTCATAAGGTGCACGAAATCCCTATATAAAAATAAAAAAGGTATTAAGCTAAGTAAAAAAAACTTAGCTTAAATACCTTTTTTTGATTATTTAAATGTTACTAATGTGTAATTTTTTTTACCTTTTCTAACAATCATAAAGGTTTCGTTGATCGCTGAAGCAGGATTAATTTCAATTGAAGTGTCAGTAACTTTATCTCCATTAATTGAAATAGCACCATTTTCAACATCTTCACGGGCTTGACGTTTAGATGGTTCAATAGCAGTTTCAACTAACCAGTCTACAATATTAGTAGCTTCTTTTTTAGCTGTCACATTAGGCATATTTTTAAAACCATCTTCGATTTGATGAGCAGTTAATTGTTTAACATCCCCTGAGAATAACGCTTCAGTGATAGTTAAAGCATCAGCTAAGGCTTCTTTTCCGTGAACAAATAAAGTCATCTCACGGGCTAATGTTTTTTGCGCTTCACGTTTATGAGGTTCTGTTTCAACTTTTTTAGCTAAGTCATCAATCTCTTCTTGTGTTAAGAAAGTAAAGAATTTTAAGTATCTCACAACATCACGATCATCTTGATTCAACCAAAATTGGTAAAATTCATAAGGAGACGTTTTTTCTGGATCTAACCAAATAGCACCGCCAGCAGTTTTACCAAATTTAGTTCCATCAGCTTTTAGCATTAAAGGAATTGTTAAACCGAATGCTTTAGCTTCAGCACCTTCTTTTTTACGAATTAAATCTAAACCAGCCGTGATATTTCCCCATTGGTCAGCTCCACCAATTTGAAGGCGAACATCATGATGACGGAATAAATGTAGATAATCCATTGATTGAAGGATTTGGTAAGTAAATTCAGTAAATGAAATTCCAGTATCTAAACGACTTGAAACAATATCTTTAGCTAGCATAGTATTGATATTGAAATTTTTACCGTAATCTCTTAGAAAATCTAAAAGAGTTAAATCATGTGTCCAATCATAGTTATTAACCATTGTTAATTCTTGTTCATTGTCTTCATCAAAGAATAGACGCTTCATTTGATTGGTTAAACAATCAACATTATGTTGAACTTGTTCCATAGATTGTAATTGACGTTCACTAGTTCGACCACTAGGATCCCCAATGGTTCCAGTTGCTCCACCAATTAAGATGTAAGGATGATGTCCCAATAACTGGAATCTTTTTAACATCATAAATGGAATTAAATGCCCAATATGCATACTATCCCCAGTAGGATCAACACCGCAGTAAAGAGAAATTTTATTATTTTCTACATAATCTCTTAATCCTTCAGCATCTGTTTGTTGATTAATAGCATCACGCCATAATAACTCATCAATAATATTTGTACTCATTTGATATCACCCTTTCTTTAGGTAAAACAAGAAATACTTATTTGAAAAAGAAACGGACCGTTTTGATTCATCTACTCAAACAAACTAATACTGTGGTACCACCCAATCGTCTAAAAAGACGCCCTAATTTAGTTGAATGAAAGACAATTCCTATCTGTTTGCTCAAATATTCTCGATCGTAGTCATTTAATAATTAGAATCCTAAAATAAAAGCTGTTTTTTGTCAAACTTGCCTAAAAAAATATTACTAAAAAATGATGAGAGTAAAATTAAAGTTTTGTCATTATACTTAAATTTAAAAATAGTTATATCTCTGTGAATACCAATAAAACCTTGTTAAATAAGATATTTTTATTAGTTTTTTAAGTTAACGATTACAAGCTTTAACGCGTTAAAGCTTGTTTGAATCTATGGTTTTTGCTCATTTTTCTCTCATAAAAATTTTATTTCTTTAATGAAAAATAGATTGTGAGGTTCTATACTAGGCTCCGTTGAAAGAACTTCAAAAGTTTCTTTTAGATGACTAATTAGGCCTAATGAAATCATTGATTACTTTGAAGGGAAGATAATTGTATTAGGGGGAATCAGCAATGAGTCAAGGGAATAAAAAATTATCCTTAGTAGGATTAATTGGGATTACCATGGCATTCTTTGGAACAGTTCGTAGTGTTCCAACACTCGCATCAACAGGTTGGACACAAATATTTTACATGTTAATTGCAGCATGTGCCTTTGCTTTACCAATCGCATTAATGTCTGCAGAATTATCAACAGCTTGGCCAGAAGAAGGTGGCCCTCAAGTTTGGGTAAAAAATGCTTTAGGTGAGAAGTGGGGATTTGTTACTTCTTGGCTACTATGGGTTCAAATGTTTTTTGGAATGGTTATGGTAGCTTCTACAGTAGGTGTTCTTTTAGGTTATGTCATTAACAAACCGGAACTTGGAAACAATAGTTACTTTATCTTAGCAATGATTTTAATATCTTATTGGACAATCACATTACTTAACTTAAAATTCGATATGGTTAAAATCGCTGGTGACTGGGGAGCTGTCATTGGTGTTTACATTCCATTCTTAGCTTTAGTTATTTTAGGTGTTGCTTATACAATTAAAAATGGAATCAATCCAGCAGGTTACTTAGCTGACTTTTCAGCCGATAAATTATTACCAGATTTAAGCGATTTAGGTAGTTTACCGACGTTAACAGGTATTATCTTTATCTTTGCCGGTGTTGAAATTTCATCTGTTCACGCCAACAATATTGATAATCCTAAGAAAAATTATCCAATTGCAGTAATTGTATCAGTTTTAGTTTTAGTATTCTTTAACTTAGTTGCAGGACTTACTGTTGCCAATTCAGTGCCAGCAGGTGAAATGAATTTAGCCAATATTACACAACCATTTGTCATTATGACAGAAGATTTAGGTGTTCCACCAATCTTTAATAATATTATTTCTTTAATGATTTTAATTGGGGTTTTAGTTCAATTAAGTGCTTGGGTTCTTGGACCAAGTAAATCAATGATTAAAGTGGCTGATGAAGGTAACCTACCTCCATTCTTCCAAAAAAGAAACAAACAAGGTATTCCAATTAATATTGTTTTAGTACAAGCAACAGTTATTTCAATTGTTTCTTTACTATACGCAGTAATACCTGATGTAAGTGCAGCCTTTTTAATTATTACAATTACAACAACGATTCTTTATTGTATCGTTTACCTTTTAATCGCTATCTCAGCAATTAAATTACGTTACAAAATGCCAGAAATTGTTAGACCTTTTAGATTAGGTGCTAAAGGAAATGGCTTAATGTGGTTTGTTTCTGGGATTTCAATTTTAAGTGTTATCTTAACGATTGCTGTAAGTTTAATTCCACCAGCTTCAGTTGGAGAAAATCAACATGTTGCTTACATTATCTATCAAGTAGTAGCAACACTAGTTATGGTAGGAATTGCACTTATTATCTTTAAAAACAAAAAAGAATCTTGGAAAAAGAAATAACTAATTATCACGTAAGGGGAAGATTACAATGACAGAAAAAAATATTATTGATCCAACAAATACTAATTTAAAAGCATTATTCCTTGGGGATAAAGGGGAAAATGTTGATATCTATAAAAGAATTTTAAACCGTATGATTGATGAGCATGTTGGTTGGAGACAAAACTACATGCCACAAGATTTACCAGTTATTACCCCACAAGATCGCCGCGAAGAATCATTCCAAGCAACTGTGGATAATATGGAACAAGTTTTTAACGTATTAAGTTCTCGTTTACGTACAGACTCACTACCTTGGCATTCAGCAGGTCGTTTCTGGGGACATATGAACTCTGAAACTCTATTACCATCAATTATTGCTTATAATGCCGCAATGCTTTGGAATGGTAACAACGTAGCTTACGAATCTTCACCAGCAACATCAAAAATGGAAGAAGAAGTAGGATTAGACTTTGCTACTTTAATGAGTTATAAAAATGGTTGGGGACACATTGCTTGTGATGGATCAATTGCTAACTTAGAAGGTATTTGGTACGCTCGTAACTTTAAATCAGCTCCACTTGCTATTAAAGAAGTGATTCCTGAAGCTGTTGAAGGTAAATCAGAGTGGGAATTATTAAATATGTCAGTTGATGAAGTGTTAGATATTTTAGATGCTCATCAAGATAAATATGACGAAATCAAAGAAAGAACAGCTAGAAGTGGTAAAGGCTTAGAAAAATTAGGTAAATGGATTGTTCCACAAACAAAACACTATTCATGGTTAAAATCAGCTGATATTATTGGTGTTGGTTTAGATCAAGTGATTGCAGCAGATGTGGATCATGAATACCGTATGGATGTAGAAAAATTAGAAGAAACAATTAGAAACTTAGCAGCAGAAGGTATTCCAACATTAGGTGTTGTAGCTGTTGTTGGTTCAACTGAAGAAGGCCAAATTGACCGTGTTGACCAAATTGTTGCTTTACGAGAAAAATTAGCTAAAGAAGGTATTTACTTCTATATTCATGTGGATGCAGCTTACGGTGGATATGGTCGTTCAATCTTCTTAGATGAAAATGATGAATTCATTCCATTTGAAAAAATTAATGACGTTTACGCAGCAAATAACATTTTCCAAGGTGAAAATCATTGGCTAACAAGAGAAGTTTACGAATCATTTAAAGCCATTGAAAGCTGTGAAACTGTTACAATCGACCCTCATAAAATGGGTTATGTACCATATTCAGCTGGTGGGGTTGTTATCCGTGACGTACGTATGCGTGACATGATTTCTTACTTTGCAACTTATGTATTTAAAAAAGGTGCTGACATTCCAGCTTTACTTGGAGCTTATATTTTAGAAGGTTCAAAAGCAGGAGCAACTGCTGCGGCTGTATGGGCAGCCCATAGAACATTACCACTTAACGTAACTGGATTTGGTAAATTAATCGGTGCAAGTATTGAAGGAGCTTTCAGATTCTATAACTTTATTGATGGATTAGAATTTGATGTTAATGGTAAAACAATCGAAATGCATGCTTTAACTCGTCCAGATTTTAACATGGTTGATTACGTGTTTAATGAAAAAGGAAATACAGATTTAGAAAAAATGAACGAACTTAACGAAGAGTTCTACAGCTATGCATCATATGCTAAAGGTGGTACATATCATAACGAATTTATCACATCACATACTGATTTTGCTGTTCCTGATTATGGAAATAGCCCATTAGAATTTGTTAAAGGCTTAGGTTTTTCAAATGCAGAATGGGAAAAAGAACAAAAAGTAACTATTTTAAGAGCATCAGCAATGTCACCATATGCTTATGATGAAAAAGTATTTGCTGAGTATTCTGAAAAAATTAAAGCAGCTATTCAAAGTAAACTAGAAGCTATTTACGCTGAATAATCTGACATACTGGGAAAACCAATGTAGAAATTGATTTGCATTGGTTTTTACCGGTTGTATGAGAAAGAGATAGAAAGAGGCAGACTATGGAAAAAGAAGTCACATTTAAAGAAGCATGTTCTTTATTAATCATGGTGTTACTGACTATTGGTTTTAGTATTATTGGTTTCAATTTACCTGCTCATGTGGGAATATTAGGAGCAATTTTCATCTTAGTTCTTTTTATGATCTATAAGAAAATGACTTGGGATGATTTACATGAAGGTATTATCTCAGGAATCAAACCAGGTTTAATTCCAATTATTTTATTTATTTTAATAGGCTCTTTAATCAGTATTTGGATTGCATCAGGAACGATACCGACTATTATGGTTTATGGTTTTTCATTCCTACACCCAAGTTTCTTTTTAGGAGCAGTCTTCTTAATCTGCGGCATTGTGGGTGCAGCAGTTGGAAGTTCTTTTACGACAGTTTCTACTATAGGCATTGCTTTTATAGGCATGGGTCAAATGATGGGCTTTTCTTTACCACTCATTGCAGGAGCCATTGTTTCAGGCGCTTTTTTAGGCAATGTAGTGTCACCTTTATCAGATACAGCAAATCTAGCAGCGGCTACTGCTAATATTGATATTTTTACTCATTTAAAAAACGAGTTGAAAACAACATTACCTGCGGCCGTTGTATCTCTTTTATTTTTTACTTTCATGAGTCGAAGCGGCAACGGAAATGCGCACCTCTCTGAAATCAATGTGTTAAACGATGTTTTAAAGGAGTCATTTGCTATTACACCAATTATGTTATTACCAGTTATCTTATTATTTGTTTGTGCATGGAAAAAAATACCAGCCATTCCATCATTATTATTTAACATTGTCTTTTCTTTAATCCTTTTAAAAGTGTATCAACCAGGAACAACAATTAGTGAGATGGGAGCTTGGATTCAAGACGGATATGTGGCAGCAACAGGCAACGAGGTTATTGATACTTTATTATCTCGTGGTGGAATTCAAAGTATGATGTGGTCAGTATCCTTAATTCTACTAGCTTTATCATTAGGTGGTTTGTTGATAAAAACACATGTAATTGATATAATACTCAAGCAAATGGAAAGTAGTTTAAACACACCAGTTAAGTTAATCGTCGCAACTGCCTTAACAGCTATTGGCGTTAATATCTTAATTGGTGAACAATACTTATCCATTATCTTGCCAGGAGAAGCTTATAAGGGAAGCTTCAAAAAGCAAAACATACCGTTAACTTATTTATCTAGAACCTTGTGTGATGCAGGAAGTACCATTAATCCACTGGTTCCTTGGGGCGTTAGTGCGGTATTTATATCAAGTGCTTTAGGTGTCGCTACACTGGAGTATTTACCATTTGCAGTTTTTTGTTATACATTACCACTATTATCAATTATTTTTAGTTTTTTTATCAAAACAGGTGAGAAAACAAAGGGGAGAAAAATATGAGAATTGATAAACTATCTAAAGAAGAAACAAGACACTTTTTTGACACTATTTTACTACTAGATGATGTAGATGAATGCTACGCTTTTTTTGATGATCTAATGACTTTAAAAGAGATGAAAGTTTTTGTGACTAGATTAACAGTTGCGGAGATGTTACTTGAGGGAAAAACTTACCAAGAAATCGAGAAAAAAACACAAGCAAGTACAGCGATTATTTCCAGAGTGAAACGTTCCATAGAAGAGGGAAATGGTTCTTATGAAATACTAAGAGACAGACTAAATAGTCAGCAGTAAAAAAAGACAACTGATTTTTATTAATCAGTTGTCTTTTTTATCTAGAAGAAGTTGTGTGTTTCTTTTTATACGGTAAAATCCATGGCAATAAACAAATACTATTAATGATGATAATAAGTTCTGGGCGAGTAAAGATACCAAGAATGATCGAAATAATAATGATAACCATAGTAATTAGAGTTTTGTTTTTAAAGAATGAAATAGTTTGTTTGCTTTTACTAGAATTAGTTCTCATAAGAGCCAAACATAAGAAAAAGAAACATGTATCAGCGATAAGTAAAACAATAGCATAAGCTATTTGAGGTGTTAATTCATGAGGATAGCTGCTTACCCATGATGTAGCAAAAGGAAAAAGAGTTAGAGATAAAATAAAAATGTTATTTGCCCATAACACAACGCCATCTATCTTTTTAACAGCATGGACTAATTGATGATGATTATTCCAATAGATAGCTAAAATAAAGAAACTAACAAAATAAATTAAAAATTGATTTTTTAAAGCAAGTAAAGCAGAAAAAGAACTATCTTTAGGTAAATCCAAATTCAAAACTAAAACAGTCATCACAATAGCAATAATGGCATCAGTAAAGGCTTCAAAACGACTTTTTGACATATAAACACTCCTCTTATTTTTTACAAGTAAATCATACTATAACAATTAAAAAAATTGGTAGAATAATACTCTGAAAATTTGAAAATATTGAGAGAATAAATGTTGTACTTAGTTTATTTAAAGAGTATTTAAAATAGTGATGGAATTTTCTGAAAATTCTGTTGACTATTACACTAACATTAAGGATAATGGTTTTTAATCTGAAAGAGGAGGAAAACAAAATGAAGGTTGTAAGTAAAACAGAAGAGATGATGACTATTTTCTTTAATGAAGAAAATCAAGTAAATAATCGGGTATCAATGGGGTTAATTAAATTAAAACCAGGACAGAAAATTCCAGATGAAGGATTTTCTCGCCATGAACAAGATGAGTATTCCTACGTGATTAAAGGAAATGTTCACACTATTTTAGAAGATGGATCGGATATTGCAGCAACTGTTGGGGACGCTCAATTAATTGAAGCTAATGAAGGTCATATTAATTACAATGATGGAGACGAAGAAGCTGAAGTTGTTTGGGTGCTAGTGGAAAGAGAGGTAGAAGTCGATGAAGAAACTCAGTAAATTTTTTTTAGTAGGAAGTCTAATGGCTACATTTCTTAGTGGATGTTCTACCGCCAAAGAAACTAAAGAAGTTAAAAAAGAAAGCACCTCTTTAAATATGATGTTAAATTCTGAGTTGACTTCACTTAACACAGCAGCAATCTTAAACACACCAGATGCTATTATTCATACAGGAGTCTTTGAGGGATTATATGAGTTAAATGAAAATGAAGAAATCGTGCCAGCAGCTGCAAAAGAAATGCCAAAAATTTCAGAAGATGGCTTAGTTTATACAATTACCTTACGAGAAGAAGGAAAATGGAGTAATGGGGATCCTGTTACTGCCAAAGATTTTGAATATGCATGGAAGGAATTTATTAATCCAGAAAATGCTTATGTTTATAACTTTTTGATGTCAGAAACAATAAAAAATGCCTCAGAAATTAGTTTAGGAGAAAAAGCAATTGATGAGCTAGGTGTAAAAACTTTAGATGATTATACTTTAGAAGTCACTCTAAAAGAACCAAAACCATTTTTTACATCTTTATTAGCTTTTCCAGCTTTTTTCCCCCAGCATAAAGAAACCGTAGAAACGTATAAAAAAGAGTATGGAACAACATCAGAGAAAGTAGTTTTCAATGGTCCATTTATCATTAAAGACTGGGATCAGGCAAAGTCTAATTTTGTTTTAGAAAAGAATGAAGATTATTGGAATAAAGAAATTGTTAAAGCTGATGAAATTAACTTTGAAGTAATTAAAGAGCCTTCTACAGCTTTTAATTTATTTGAAAGTGGTCAGTTAGATATTGCTAATTTATCTGGCGAAATGGCCAATCAAAATAAAGACAATCCTAACTTCAAAGCCTATCCATCATCAACAATGAACTACATTCGCCTAAATCAAGAAAGACAAAAGAAAAAAACACCATTAGCTAATTTAAATCTAAGAAAAGCTTTAGCTCTTTCTGTGGATAAAGAAACTTTAGTTAATAACATTATTGCAGATGGTTCAACTGTTTTAAATGGCGCTATTACAAAAGATTTTGTAAGTAATCCTGTGACTAAAAAAGATTTCAGGGAAGAGGCAGGAGAGAGATTACCTTATAATTTAGAAGAAGCTAAAACTTATTTTGCAAAAGCTAAAGAAGAACTGGGAGATACGATTGAGTTGGAATTAATGACAGTCGATGAAAGTTCATATCAAAAAATGGCAGAGAGTCTTCAAGGACAATGGCAAGAAACTTTAGAGGGATTAAAAGTTACAGTTAAGTCACTACCAACAGAAACTGCTCTGAATTTAAGCTCTGAAAGTGATTATGATATGTTTTTAATTTATTGGACACCTGACTATCAAGATCCAATCTCAACTTTAAATACAATGAAATCTCCTAACAATCGTCATTATGTAAGTGAAGCATTTGATAAAGAATTAGATAATGCAGTAGTTACTTATGCTAATGATTTAGAAAAACGTTGGGACTCGTTAGTTGAAGCAGAAAAAATACTTATGGCTGATACAGCTGGAATGATTAGTCTTAGCCAAAATGCCAATGCCGTGCTACAAAATCCAGATGTAGAAGGATTAAACTATCACACATTCGCATCACCAATTTCGTTAAAACAACTGTATAAAAAATAAAAAATAGATCACTTAGTAAAAAACTAAGTGGTCTATTTTTTCATAATTCCAAAAAAGAAAATATGAATCATTTCTTTTATAGGTAATTGATTATTGTGATTTATATTATTATCTGTATACGCAGCAAGGACACGTAAAAAATGAAGTGGTACATTATCTAAATTGATTTCCTCAGTCATTTCATGCTTTAACTTATCGAAGAATTGATAAAAAGGTAAGAAGTAATTTTCTTGCCATAAAATAAAAATCTTATGACTAACTTCAGGTGGTAGTTCTTCATTTACGTCTTTCATCATTAAAGAAAAATTCATTGAATGATTCTGAATTAGAAATTCAGACATATTCACTAAAATTATTTCAGGAGAGTCAGAGCTATTTAAAAAATTATATAAATTATCACCAATTTTTTTTGTGAATTTTTGTAGCACTTGTATATAAATATCTTCCTTATTTTGAAAATGATGATAAATAGCTGGTTGGGTTATTCCCAGACCTTTAGCAATTTGCCTAGTTGAAGTTGCTAAATAACCTTGTTCCATAAAGAGAGTAGTTGCGTAATCGATGATATCTTCTTTTTTATTCATTATATGAGAACACCTTATTTCTGAGAGAAATTTCCTCTAACGTATTTTCTATAATAATAGTTTATCATAAAACTTATCACTTGATAAGTTTTAAAGCAGATGATATTGTTTACTTATCACTTGATAAGTAAATTGAGAGGAGGACCTTAATAATAGAAAATCTATTATTAAGAAACACATATGTTTTTAGCATTGAAAGAAATCAAAAAGGAAAAATCAAGATTTGTCATGATAGTTATAGTTACAGCACTAATTGCTTTTTTAGTCTATTTTTTAACAGGTTTAGCTTACGGATTAGCGAGTGCTAATACAACTTCTGTTGAGCATTGGAAAGCAGATGGAATTATTTTATCAAAAGCCTCAAATCAAAATATTTATGCTTCGACAATAGAAGAAGATGTAGTTAAGAGCTTAGATTTAAAATCTAGTGAATCATTAAACGTTGCCTCTACAGTTGTATCTGTTAACGAGAGTAAAGATCAATTTGATTTAGTTTTAATGGGGATAGAGGAAAAGGGAAAGTTAGTTTTACCAAAATTAATAGAAGGTAGACATATAAAAGGTAGTCAAGAAATAGTTTTATCTGACACTTTTAAAAAAGATTTTGATATCAAGATTGGGGATAAAATCAAAGTAATTAGTACTGGTAGAACCTTTGATGTAGTTGGTTTTACTAAAAAATCTGAGTACAACACACAAACTGTAGGCTATGTAGCATTAGAAATGGCTTCCCAAGAAATGATGATGTATAAAACTGGTGATGACAAAACAGATGCGACAGCAACTCCAACTGTTAATATGCCAAATAGGATTTCAGCGATAATAACTAATGAAAAGGTAGATAATAAACTATTAAAGAAAAATAATTTAACGTACCTAAGTAAAAAAGAATTCATTAATACAATTCCAGGTTATCAAGCTCAACTCCTAACCTTTGGATTAATGATAATATCATTGATTATTATTTCAGCAGTTATAATCTCTATTTTCATGTACATTCTAACTATGCAGAAAAAATCAATTTTTGCTATTTTGAAAATCCAAGGAATAAGTGATAGCTATATTAGTAAATCCGTTATTTATCAAACAGTAATAGTTAGTTTATTAGGAACAATTATAGGAATAGGTTTAACCTTATTAACATTTAATTTCTTACCAAATCAAGTACCTGTACAAATGAACTGGCCGATTACAGGAATAGTTAGTCTATTGTTTTTAATTTGTCCTTTATTAGGAAGTCTGTTTTCAGCTAGAAGTATATTGAAAATTGATCCACTAGATGCTTTATAGGAGGGAGAATATGTCAGTGATTGAATTAAAAAAAGTTAGTAAACAATTTAAAATTGGTGATGAAGTTCAAGAAATATTAAAACCAACAGATTTAGTCATAAATAAAAGTGAATTTAATGCCATAGTTGGTCCTAGTGGTTCAGGGAAATCTACTTTATTGACTATCATAGGAGCACTACAAAAGCCTAGTTCAGGTGATATTTATATTAATAATCAAAATCTAGTAGAATTTAATCAAAAAGAATTATCAAAATTAAGATTTTCAGAAATAGGTTTTATTCTTCAAGCATCTAACTTAGTCCCTTATCTGACTGTCAAAGAACAATTTGAATTAAAATATACTGTTGTTGGGAAAAAAATTAATCAACAAAGAATAGATGGATTACTTGATGAACTATCAATTTCCCATTTAAAAAATAAATATCCAGAAGATATATCTGGAGGGGAAAGACAACGAGTTGCTATAGGGCTTGCTTTAGTGAATGAACCCAAAGTAATTTTAGCTGATGAACCAACTGCTAGTTTAGATACTAATAGGTCATTTGAAGTTATTGATATTTTTAAAAGAATATCAAAGGAAAGTCAAACAACAATTATCATGGTAACTCATGATGTCAGAATGCTTGATGAATGTGATCGTGTATTTGAAATGAAAGATGGTGTGTTGGAAGAGAAAATAGAGAAGTAGTTGAAACTTGCTCTAAGAAGTTTTACTTTGATTAAGTAGGTATTTTGAAATAAAAAATAAACATGTTAAACTCAATATAGTAAGAACTCCAGTCAAGGTAGCCAACTTTGATTAGAGTTCTTTTTGCTTTTTTTTACAAGATTATTGTGTAATTATTTAACTACAATTAGGTGTACAGCCTAAGTTTTAAAAATCAGAAATTTATTTGGACTTCTTAGGAAGAAGAGAATGTTCTAGAATTCAAGGTGAAGGTGATGACTATGGAAAACAACTACAATTTATCAAGCGATAAGCGGAGAATGGAAATCTTAAAAAGATTGATTGAAGAAGAACACATTAGTTACCAAACATTGTCAGATGAATATTTTGTCTCTCGAAGTAGTATTGCCAATGACATTATTTATCTTAAAAAGTTATTTGCAAAAGAAGGGTTGTCACTAAGTTTTGATAACTCGGGAACCTACTTTGAAGGTAGTGAAGCTGAAAAACAGCGTGTATTAAAAAGAGCAGTGTTGAATAATATGGATGGATTAGAAAATATTGATAACTTAGTTGATTTGAGTTTGATGAATCAAGTTCATGATGTATTTGTTTCAGCAATCCGTAAGAAAAAAATTGATATGCCAGAAAGTTATATTCAAAGTATTGTCGTTTCGATTTTATTGATTATTGAAAGATCAGAGATGATGACAGACTCTTTAAGCAATAAAACAGAAGTGAATAAGTTTTTCTTAGAGTTTGATTTATATCCGTTAGTTTATGAATTACTTAAAGAATTAGAAGATGAAAAAATATATGAATTCTCACCTGAAGAAATTCAGTATTTAACTTCCTTAATAATTGGAAGCGGTCTTAAATTTTTTGTTAAAGACGAAAATATCCCATTTTCATTTAGAGGGAAAACCCGTCATTTTATTCAGAAGGTAAGTGAAGGTCTACAAAAAGATTTAACTCAAGATAAGCGTTTAGAAGAAGATTTACTTGTTCATTTGTATCAATTGGTTCTGCGAATAGAGGCTCAAAGTACAGTAGTCAATCCATTAATAAAAGATATTAAAAAGAAATATCCTACAGTTTACGGAGTTGTTTGGTTTGCTTTAAATGACTTTTCTAAATCTTATGAAGTGACATTATCAGAAGATGAGGTTGGTTTTGTAGTCATTCATATTCAAGCAGCTATTGAAAGAGTTCAAAAAGTTAAGAAGATATTATTTGTTTGTCCAAATGGAATTGGTACGAGTTCTTTTGTGTCAGCTAAGATCAGAAAAATATTACCGAATATTGATAGTATTGAAACAATTTCAACTAATGCATTAGAACATATTGAATTATCTGATGTGGACTTTATTATCTCAACAATAGATATTTCAGTGCCAGGTAAACAAGTTGTAAAGATTTCGCCAATGGTATCAGTAGATGATATGAAAAATATTATGAATCACTACATTGATTTAGTAGTTGGAGCTGATCAAGAAGAAGTAGCTAATACGGTTATTTCCTCAAGTATTGTTGAAACTATCTCAAAAAATATACTTTTTGGAAATTTCAAAGGAAAAGAAGAAGCTCTAGATTATTTAATCGAAAAACAACATTTTGAAAACAAAGAATTAAAAGGAAAATTCAGACAATCAGTTTATGACAGAGAATTAATTCAATCAACTTACTTAGACAATGGTTTTGCTATTCCACATGGAAACCCTAAATATGTAGAAAAAACAGCAATTAGTATTTTGATACTAGATAAACCAGTGCTTTGGGACAATCAAAAAGTAGATGTTATGGTCCTACTCATGATTAAAGAAGAAGATATGAAAGAAGTAGAAGCCATGATGGAGTTAGTCATGAAAGGTATCACAGATAAAGAGTGGTTCATCACAAAAATGTTAGAGATAAAGGAGTGAGAGGATGATAAACATGTTGCCAGAAGATCAAATAACAGTTGTGGAAAAAGTTAAAGATTGGCGTGAGGCAGTAGACTTAGCCAGCCAGCCACTACTAAAGAAAAATTTAATTACAAACGTCTATGTTGAAAACATGAAACAAAGTGTTCTTGATAATGGACCGTATATGGTATTAACAGATTATTTTGCCTTAATGCATGCAAAAGCGGGAGAGGGGGTTAATGAGCAATCCATGAGCTTACTTGTTACTAAAGAGGAAGTTTCAATGGAAGGAAAACCAGTCAAAATATTCTTAGTTCTAGCAGCAGAAGATAGTGAAAAGCATTTAGAAAGTTTACAACAGATTATGGCAATTTTTATGGATGATGACAATTATCAAACAATTATTAATGGTGATTTAGAAAAAATCAAACAATTATTTAATAAAGGAGAGTAATTATTATGAAAATTTTAGCAGTTTGTGGATTTGGTGTAGGTAGTTCAATGGTCTTAAAAATGACAATTGATAAAGTAGCAAAAGAGATGGGGATTCAAGCAAATGTTGAAAATACAGATTTATCAACAGCTAAAGCAACTCAAGCAGATGTTTATTTTACAAGTCAAGAATTACTAAATGATTTATCTTCATCAGTAAAAAATCCTGTTTATCCAGTGAAAAAATATATGGATAAAGAAGAAGTCAAAATGCAGTTAGAAAAATTTTTAGAAGAAAGAGGTAATTAATTATGGATTTTATAACAAATCAAATATTAAAAAATCCACCTGTTCTTTTAGGATTAATTGCGATGATTGGTTTACTTTTACAAAGAAAACCAATTGCGGAAGTCATTAAAGGAACGTTAACAGCAGCTTTTGGGATGGTTATTTTATCAGCTGGTGTCAATATGTTAGTTGGAGCTATCGCACCGATTAACACAGCCGTTCAAACGCAAATGGGTGTTTCAGTAACAGAAGGATTATCAGATGTTACATTTACTGCTGAATACGGGGGAACAGTTGGATTAGCAATGTTCTTAGGTCTTATTATTCACTTACTAATCGCTCGTTTCACACCTGTTAAAACAATTTTCTTAACAGGACATATGCTTTGGTGGTTCCCATTTATCGTAGTTGCTGGTGGAGTTGAATCAGGTATGAAAGGAACAGCTTTAATTATTTTCGGTGCTGTACTTTCAGCTTTATACTGGTCATTTATGCCATGGATTATGAGAAGATACGTATGGGATGCAACAGGTGATGAATCATTCTTAATTGGTCACCCAACAGGTATCTTATCAATTGTTTCAGGTTTTGTTGCAAAACGTGTTGGAAATAAAGAGAAATCTACAGAAGATTTAAAAGTGCCAGAAGGTTTCTCATTCTTTAGAGAAATTTCAATTACAGGTGCTTTAGTAATGTTTATTATGAATATTGTCGTAGCATTAATTGCTCCAGTTTTAGTGCCAGAAGGTGGCAATATGTTTATGTTTGCAGTTAATGCAGGTCTTAACTTTGGTGCTGGTTTACTCATTATGTTATACGGAGTCCGTTTATTAATTAACCAAATCGTGCCAGCTTTCCAAGGTATTGCAGAAAAAGTTGTCCCTGGTGCTATCCCAGCCTTTGACGTGCCAATTCTTTTCAACTACCGTCCAAATGCAGTTATCATTGGATTTATTGTAGGTATGATTACTTCAACAATCTTTGTTGTTATTGCTAACTCATTTAATGTCTTTGGCGTTTTATTAGTGCCACTTGTTATTACAAGTTTCTTTGAATTAGGTGGAGCGGCAGTGATTGGTGAGGGACAAGGTGGTTTACGCGGTTCGATTATTGGAACAACAGTAGCAGCACTTGTTATGGTTATTTTAGTCGGTGTATCTGCTATGTTATTAGGTTCAACAGTTCAAAACTGGATTATGATCTTTGGTGGTAATGACTTATCTCTATGGGGAATTTTAGCTAGAGGTTTAGGAAGTTTATTTGGAGGTTTATAATATGTTTCAATATATGGATAAAGTAACTGAGATTTTAAAAGTAGTTAAAGAAAATGAAAGTGGCGTTATTCAAGAAGCGATTGATTTAATGACTGAGGCTAACTTAAATAAACAATCTGTTTTTATCTTTGGTGCTAGTCATGCGGGCATCTTAATGGAAGAGATGTACTACAGAGCTGGTGGTATGATGACTATTAATCCAATCTTTGGTCGCGAAGTAATGTTAGATCGCTCTCCAATTACTTTTACAAGTCAAATGGAGCGTTTAGAAGGTTATGGAACGTCATTAGCTAGTACTGTAGACTTTAAAGAAAACGATGTATTAATTTTACATTCAGTATCAGGCCGAAATCCAATTATAATAGATATAGCTATTGCTGCACGTGAAAAAGGAGTTAAGTTAATAGGTTTAACAAATGTTAGCTACTCTAAATCTGTTACAAGTAGACATTCTTCGGGGAAAAGATTGTTTGAAGTAGTAGATATTGTAATTGATAATCATGGTGATATTGGGGATGCTTGCTGTGATATCAAAGGAATCGAACAAAAAGTGGGAGCTTCATCAACAGTAGTCGGAGCAAGTATTTTAAATACAATTATTGTTGAAACCTGTCAAAAATTAGTAGACAGTGGCGTGAAGTATCCACCAATCTTTTACTCAGCAAACCTTGATGGTGGAGATCAGTTAAATCAAGATTTGTATGAACAATATAAAGATTCAATTCATTATCAGTTTTAATGAGTTGTGAATAAAGGGAAGGGAACAGACGGAGAGATTCGTCTGTTTTTTTGTATGGATGATAAAGTGTAATGACTAAAAAATAATAAACATATTTTATTAAATACGTTTATAAAGTTAATGTATGATATAATAGTTTTCATAGTATATATTAGAAAGAGGCGTTATCATATTGAAAGAAAATCTCACTAGAGTAGTTACTTTAGAAGAAAAAATTGCTTATAAGAATTTAGAAAACTATGATGATGGAAGATATATTCCTAAACATTTGGATAAATTAAGTAGTGACTTAACCTTTGAAGATTTAACTCGTGCTGAAACATTAACAATTGATGATAATATATTAAAAGAATATGTTCATTATGGACAATTGCTAAATTCAAAACACTCAAATTTTCAACCTGGTGTCTTTGCTGGAAAAAATGAATATGAAGCTACTTTTTCTAAGAAATGTTACTTTCAATCGGAATTAGAATTTATCGTAGAGATATTTATATCGCATCATAATGTACATGCATTTATTGATGGTAATAAAAGAACGGCTTTAAATTTTTTTCTAGAATTATTATATAAATATACAAAATTTTATATAAAAGATGTATTACTGATTCAAGATGCACAAATTTATTACTTAATAGAAAAAATAAATAAAGAAGAATTTATACAAATTATATTAAATGAGGTGAAAAGTAAAGTGGTAAAAAGTAATACTAAATGTCATTTAGAACATTTAATTCCTCGAATCGAATTAGATAGTGAATCCGAATCTGCAAATTTTCATCAAACTACTGATAGAAAAGCAAATTTTTCATTAACTGATTTGGAGAATGGTCAGTTTTTTTATGATCAATTAAAAAAACCATATTTTCAAAGAGATACAAACGAGTGGACTGTTGAACGTGTTGAAAAATTATTAAGCACATTTTTAGAAGATGGTCTTATACCTGCAATAATCTTATGGGAAACAAATGAGGGGGATATATTAATTATTGATGGAGCACATAGAATAAGTTCGTTAATAGCATGGGTAAATAACGATTTTGGTAGGGTTAATGTATCTTCAACTAATACTCATCACGAAATATCAGATTATTTTAATAGTAAAATTGGAAATTATGAAGATATAAAAAGAAGTAAAGAAGAGAAATATAAAAATATAAAGCAAATTATTGCAAAAAAATCAGTACCTATACAATGGGTTACTGGAGATTATGAAAAAGTAAAAGAGTCATTCATAAGAATAAATGAACAAGGGGTTACATTATCAAATGATGAGAAAGAATTAATTCAAAAAGACAAGTTACCCACCTCTAAGTTATCACGAGCAATATTATCACATGGGACAGGTCAGAGTTCTAAAAATCAAACCGAAAACAGTAAAAAAATATTTGAGTATTTTTTTACACCTACTTTGATAAAAGATAATGTGTTTTATCCAATGTTTGGAGCTTTAGATGAAGAATTTGTTATTTCCAAAGTGTTCAATGTTTTAAAAATAGTGGATGAGAATTCTCAAGAAGATGATGATTTTTCAGAACAAGTATTAAGATTTGCAGAATTTTCTCAAGAGTATTTAGAAATTAGTAATAAAGTTTATTTTTATGGTGCTAATCAACATTATAAGAATTCTTCTTTATTTGGTTTTTCTTCATTTATTTTAGAATTAATGAAAGATGAAAAATTACTAATAAAATATAAAGAGAATAGAGGAGAATTTGAAGACTTTTTAACATCAAATGAGCGATTTGTTCAAACAATTTCTAGAAAAAGAAGACAATCATCAAAGGCTGTAGTTGATATATCAACTTATTATAAGACAGTACTAGAATCAATAGCGGAAAAAGATGAAGAAATTGTATTCAAAGAGTTTCCATATTTATCGAGAAGTCAAAGTGAGCAAACTGATAGACAGATTATAATAGAAGAAAAATATATTGAGTTCCTAGCTAAAATACCGAGATGTCCAATATGTAGAGGTTATATTGATGGGCAAATAACTAATGGAGAGAAACTGATACATTCGTGTTGTGAATGATTTTATCAGCGTTAGTGATGAAGTTTGTTTATTTTTATCTATAGGCAGTATGAAGAAATGAAGATAAAGATTAAGAGATGAAAATTAGAAATAAGGAGAAGACTTGATGTGTTACAGGTAATAGCTTCGCAGAGATAAGTTTAGTAAACGCTCTTAACTTTAATAAAGTATAGTTAGAAAAAATTATGTTAGTTTATTGCCTGCTATTATTTTATAAGATATAAATAGATAAAGTTAAAATTCAAAAACTCCAATAATAAAAAATTATTAAGTAATAATAGAAAGATGACAACGTCCAGTAGAAAATTAGTATGTTGAAGAATAAGGAATTATTAAGAAACTTTCTCAAATAGTAGCCATAACTTAAATAAACCCTGCTAAGGATTTTCTTGGCAGGGTTTTTGGCAGGGAACCATATTAAATTAAGTCATTTTTGTCCGTTTTACATGTCCATAAATGCTGTTAAATAGGTATTCCCCATTCATATTATGTTAGCTCTTTATTCCCACTCTACTGTTGCAGGTGGCTTACTCGTAATGTCATACACAATTCTATTAACGTGTGCCACTTCATTCACGATACGAACTGAGATTTTTTGCAATAAGTCCCAATCAATACGAGCAAAGTCAGCAGTCATTCCATCAATAGATGTAATGGCACGGATACCAACTGTGTAGTCATAAGTACGACCGTCTCCCATAACACCAACTGAACGGATACCAGGAAGTACTGTAAAGTATTGCCAGATATCGCGGTCAAGACCAGCGTTAGCAATTTCTTCACGTAAAATCGCGTCACTTTCGCGAACGATTTCTAATTTTTCTTCTGTAATTTCACCAAGAACACGGATACCTAATCCAGGACCTGGGAATGGTTGACGCCATACTAATGATTCTGGCATTCCAAGTTCAATACCTAAAGCACGAACTTCATCTTTAAATAAAGTATTTAATGGTTCGATTAATTCAAATTCCATATCATCTGGTAATCCACCAACGTTGTGATGTGATTTAATCACTTCAGCAGTATCAGTACCACTTTCGATAACGTCTGTGTATAGAGTTCCTTGAGCTAAGAAGTCAATTCCTTCTAATTTAGCCGCTTCATCATCGAATAAGTAAATAAATTCATTACCGATAATTTTACGTTTTTGTTCTGGATCAGACACACCAGCTAATTTATCTAAGAAACGTTTCTTAGCATTTACGCGGATGATGTTTAAGCCAAATTTACCAGATAGGCTATCCATAACTTGATCGCCTTCATCTTTACGTAATAAACCATGGTCTACAAAGATACATGTTAATTGGTCACCGATTGCTTTTTGTAAAAGAACCCCAACGACACTTGAATCCACTCCACCAGAAAGAGCAAGTAACACTTTTTTGTCTCCAACTTGTTCGCGGATTTTATTAATTTCTACATCAATGAAGTTTTCCATTGACCAATCACCTTTGGCACCACAAATATCAAATGCAAAATGGCGTAAAACATCATTTCCATGCTCAGAATGACGTACTTCTGGATGGAATTGAACAGCGTAAAGGCCTTTTTCACGGTTTTCCATAGCAGAAATTGGGCAGTTAGCACTTGTTGCCACTACTTCAAATCCTTCAGGTACTTCAGTCACTAAATCACCATGACTCATCCATACTTGATGATGTTCAGGTAATCCTTTAAATAATTGTGTAGATGAATCAGTAACATCCAACATTGCTTTTCCGTATTCAGGAGCCCCAGCACTTTTAACAACCCCACCTAATTTGTGAGTCATTAATTGCATACCGTAGCAGATACCTAAAATAGGAATACCTAATTCATAAATTTCAGGGTCAATTGAGAAACTTTCTTCGTCATATACACTATTTGGTCCACCGGAGAAAATAATTCCTTTTGGTGCTATTTCTTTGATTTCTTCCACAGTGATTTTGTGGCTCATTAACTCAGAGAATACTCCAAATTCTCTAATGCGGCGTGTAATTAATTGATTGTATTGGCTACCATAATCCAAAACAATGATTTTTTCCATGTCTTTAAAATCTGACGTGTTTGTCACTTGCTTCACCCTATCTTTCTTTTTTTGTGTTACTAGAATTTCCTTAAAGAGATTTCGTCGATCATGTGATTAACGGTTTTATGTAAAACAACATCAGCTCGATTTTTTGTTGGTAAGATAAATTCAGTTAGATTTTGTAAATTAACATCTTTCCAAACTTGTCTTGCAAATTGAAGAGCTTCTTCTCTAGATCCATTCGCATATTCATAATAATAATTAGTTTTGTCATCTTTTGCAAGGTCTAATAACGCTTCGAAGCGTTCTAAATACCAAGATTCGATTAATTCTGGCTCAGCATCTACAAAAACAGAGAAATCAAAGAAGTCACTGACATAGATTTGCTGATTAGCAGGTAATTGTAAAACGTTGATTCCTTCTACAATTAAAATGTCTGGTTGTGTAATTTCTTCAAACTCACCAGGAATAATATCGTAGATTTCATGAGAATATTTTGGAATCTGTAAGTTGTCCTTGCCATTTTTAACAGCATTTAGAAAATCTAGTAATAACTCCATGTCATAACTTTCAGGAAAGCCTTTTTTATCTAAGATACCGCGTTTTTCAAGTTCAGCTGTTGGGTATAAAAAGCCATCAGTTGTAATGAGTTGAACATTGCGACGTTTAAAGGTTCTTGAGAGCATCATTTGTAGTAGACGTGAAGTTGTACTTTTTCCAACTGCAACACTTCCAGCAACACCAATAATAAAAGGCGCTGGAGGAACAAATTCTTGCATGAACATTCCTTTACTTAAATGTAGCGACTCATATTCTTTCATATATATATGGATTAAATGAGTCAATGGGATATAAATATCCTGTACATCTTGTAAAGAAATACGGTCATTGAAACTTTTTATTTGTTGTAACTCCGTATCAGTCAATGGGGCAATACCGTTTCGATAAAAACTTTGCCACTCATCACGAGTTAAATGATAGTAGTTTGTTTTTTCACTCATAGTTAGACTCCTAAATAAGATTCCTGTTTTATGCTACTATAAGTCTGTGGTAAGAGAGTAGACGTGACAAGAATCATTTCTTTTTGATTGATTTTTTGGGTTGTGATAAACATGTTTACAACTCCTTAATTCATGCTATGATGTTAAAGTCCTAATGATTATATCATAAAGAAGTGTCTAGGTTAAAATAAGAGGTGTTAATCATGAAGAAAATCATTTTATTTGGAGATAGTATTACAGCAGGCTATGAAGATGGTGTAACAGATTTTCGTTTAAATGAGGAAATCGAAGCTATTTTTACAGATGTCGAGGTTATTAATGCTGGAATTCCAGGAGACACAAGTCAAGGTGCTTTAAAACGAGTTAAAAATCATGTATTAAAATATGAACCTGATATTGTGACAGTCTTTTTTGGTGCTAATGATGCTTCTAAAATCTCAGGTTTAGATATTAATTCTTATCAAGAAAATATTTTATCTTTAGTAAGATTAATTGGATCAGAAAAAGTGATTTTAATTGGTGTTCCTTATGCTAATCAAAAGTACTATAAAGAAGAACGCCCCATGTCTCACTTAGAGAGTTTTAACGAAGTAGTGAAAGAAATCGCTCAAAGACAGAAAATTAATTATATAAATTTATTAGCAGAAATGAGAAAAGAAGAACCACTTGAGTTATTACAAGATGATGGTCTACATTTTTCTAGAAAAGGATATCAACTTTTAGGGAAATTAATCAATAACGAATTAAGAAAGAAGGAAGTTAAATGAGTAATCACTATTATACAAACCAACCAGACGTCGCTCATAACCGAAAACAATGGGAATTTCCATTAAGAGGTAAAAATTTTAAATTTATTACAGATACAAATGTTTTTTCAAAAGGAACGGTCGATTTTGGTTCTCGTGTCTTAATTGATGCCTTTGATGATAGTCATCTACCAGAAGGGTCGATTTTAGATGTTGGCTGTGGTTATGGACCAATGGGATTGTCTTTAGCCCATAGCACAGGACGTTTCGTTGAGATGGTTGATGTAAATGAGCGTGCTGTAGAGTTAACAAAAGAAAATGCGGCTTTAAATGGAATCAGTCATATAAAAGCGTATCCTTCCTATATATATGATGTTGTTGAAGCTAATGATTTTGCAGCAGTCATTAGTAATCCGCCAATTAGAGCAGGTAAAAAGGTAGTTCATGAGATTATTTCTGGCTCATACGATAAATTAGTTAAAGGTGGAACCTTGACTATTGTCATTCAGAAGAAGCAAGGAGCTCCAAGTGCCCAGAAAAAAATGGAAGAAGTTTTTGGTAATGCAGAAATTGTGGCAAAAGAAAAAGGCTATTTCATAATTGTAAGTGAAAAATAATAAAAACCTAACACTGAAAAAATGAGTGTTAGGTTTTTATTTATAGAATATGTTATTTTATAAGCTTGATTAAGGTGTATAGAAGAAGTGATACAATATTGTGTTTTTTTAGTAGATTTATTAGAAAATGGCTATGTGAAAATAATATTTTTCTGTTGGAATTGTAATCGTTATCTTTTAACAAAGTCACTTGATTGATAATGGGTTGAGATGATTATTATACTTGCTCGAAAAATAACAACTATTATAAAAACGTTCAAATAAGGAAGTTAAACATAAAAAATTAATTTACACTAAAAAAGAGGATGGAAAATGAAACTGTGAAATACCTTGTAATGTAAACGATTAAGGTTGAGAAAAAAATCGAGTGTCAGATTTTACTTATCTATAAGAAAATAGTGATAACTTTTTTTAATAAGATACTATATAATAATTTATGCAGTTCCGTTTTAGTGTTTTGTACCTTTACTATTTGTTTTCTTCTTAGTTAATAAGAAGATTTTCTGTTAATTTATTTCATTTTATAAAAAGGTTTAATTTTAGAGAATTTATTTTATTGATATGGGGAATCATTAGGGGACAATAAAATAGGTGGATACCTTTATTTTTTATAAATTAATTTCTTAATAGAATTTTCCAATTTAAATGACCTGTTTAGCAGGTGATTGGTGATAGATAATTAGTTAGTGCAAAGCGGGAACTTATAGTCCTGCTATTTTTTAAGTAAGGTTTTAAAATAGCGGCCACGTTAAAATGTTTATTGAAGCGAGGGCAAGGATTAATGGGGAGGAAAGCCAGATGGGGATCTGGCTTTTTTTGTTGTTGACAAAAGATGCTAAAGGCGATAAAATGATTAGTTGCAGAAGGTTTTATTTTTACAAATAAAAAGCGGTGTGAAATATTGTCCATACCCCTTTATTATAGGAAAACAAAGATAGATCGACCATATTTTATGCGTTCAATGTCTATTTTTGGTTTTTTTTTACTTAAAAACCTTATGTTACATCACTTGTAACATAAGTTTAACATTTGTAACATAAAACTATTTTTGAAGCAAACTCAGAAGGGGTGACTTAATTTGGTTGGACACGTTGTCAAATACGGAAAACACCGAGAAAGACGCAGTTATTCAAAGATTAGTGAAGTATTGGAACTGCCAAATTTAATTGAAATTCAAACAGATTCTTACAAATGGTTCTTAGATGAAGGTTTAAGAGAAATGTTTGAAGATATTATGCCAATTACAGATTTTAGTGACAAGTTATCATTAGAATTTGTAGATTACGAAATGAAAGAACCTAAGTACACAGTAGAAGAAGCTCGTGCACATGACGCTAACTATTCAGCGCCAATCCATGTAACATTAAGACTAGACAACCAAGTAACTGGTGAAATCAAATCTCAAGAGGTATTCTTTGGAGATTTCCCATTAATGACTGAAATGGGTACATTCATCATCAATGGTGCAGAACGCGTTGTCGTATCACAGTTAGTTAGATCACCTGGTGTTTACTTTAATGGTAAAACTGAGAAAAATGGTCAACAAGGATTTGGTACAACAGTTATCCCTAACCGCGGGGCATGGTTAGAGTTAGAAACAGATGCTAAAAACTTATCTTACGCTCGTATCGACCGTACAAGAAAAATTCCATTTACAGTAGTGGTTCGTGCTTTAGGGTTTGGATCAGATTCTACTATTATGGAAATCTTCGGTGAGAGTGAAAGTTTACAAGCTACTATTGAAAAAGATATTCATAAAAACTCAGGAGATTCTCGTACAGAAGAAGCTCTTAAAGATGTTTATGAAAGATTACGTCCAGGTGAGCCAAAAACAGCTGAAAGTTCAAGAAACTTATTAAACTCTCGTTTCTTCGATCCAAAACGCTATGATTTAGCTGCTGTAGGTCGTTACAAATTAAACAAAAAATTAAACTTAAAAACACGTTTATTAAACCAAACATTAGCTGAAACTTTAGTGGATCCTGAAACAGGAGAAATTGTTGCTGAAAAAGGAACTGTTATCTCTCGTCAAGTAATGGATACATTGGAAGAACATTTAGACAATGGTATTAATAGTGTTACTTACTATCCAAGTGAAGACGGTGTTGTAACTGAACCAATGACAGTTCAAGTTATTAAAGTTTTATCTCCCAAAGACCCAGAGCGCGTTGTTAACGTAATCGGTAACGGAAACTTAGAAGATAAAGTTAAAACAGTTCGTCCTGCTGATATTATTGCAACAATGAGTTACTTCTTAAACTTACAAGAAGACATTGGTAATGTTGATGATATTGACCATTTAGGTAACCGTCGTATTCGTTCAGTTGGTGAGTTATTACAAAACCAATTCCGTATCGGTTTATCTCGTATGGAACGTGTGGTACGTGAGAGAATGTCTATCCAAGACACTGAAACATTGACTCCTCAACAATTGATTAATATCAGACCTGTTGTCGCTTCAATGAAAGAATTCTTTGGTTCTTCTCAGTTATCTCAGTTCATGGACCAAACAAACCCATTAAGTGAGTTAACTCATAAACGTCGTCTATCTGCCTTAGGGCCTGGTGGTTTAACACGTGACCGTGCCGGATATGAAGTACGTGACGTTCACTACTCTCACTACGGTCGTATGTGTCCGATTGAAACACCTGAGGGACCGAATATCGGTCTTATCAACAGTTTATCAAGTTACGCTAAAGTAAATAAATATGGATTTATCGAAACACCTTACCGTCGTGTAGACCGCGCTAATGGTAAAGTTACTGAGCATATTGATTATTTAACAGCTGACGAGGAAGACCACTACATGGTAGCTCAAGCGAACTCTCCATTAAATGAAGACGGAAGCTTTGCTGAAGAATTAGTAATGGCTCGTATCCAAAGTGAAAACTTAGAAGTTTCAATTGAAAAAGTTGACTACATGGACGTTTCTCCAAAACAAGTAGTTGCGGTAGCGACAGCATGTATTCCTTTCTTAGAAAACGATGACTCTAACCGTGCACTTATGGGAGCGAACATGCAACGTCAGGCTGTTCCATTAATTCAACCACGTTCTCCAATTGTTGGTACTGGTATGGAATATAAAGCTGCTCATGACTCAGGTGCAGCTCTTTTATGTAAACACGATGGTGTTGTTGAATATGTAGATGCTAAAGAAATCCGTGTTCGTCGTAATAACGGTGCTTTAGATAAATATAATGTGATTAAGTTCCACCGTTCAAATGCTGGTACAAGTTACAACCAACGCCCAATTGTTTCTTTAGGCGAAATCGTTGAAGCTGGAGATACTTTAGCAGATGGTTCTTCTATGGAACAAGGTGAAATGGCTTTAGGACAAAACGTTTTAGTAGCATTCATGACATGGGAAGGTTACAACTATGAGGATGCGATTATTATGAGTCGTCGTCTTGTTAAAGACGATGTTTATACATCTATTCATATTGAAGAATATGAATCAGAAGCTCGTGATACAAAACTTGGACCTGAAGAAATTACTCGTGAGTTACCAAACGTCGGAGACGACGCTCTTAAAGACTTAGACGAAATGGGTATTATCCGTATCGGTGCTGAAGTTAAAGATGGTGATTTATTAGTAGGTAAAGTAACGCCTAAAGGAGTTACTGAATTATCAGCTGAAGAGCGTTTATTACACGCTATCTTTGGTGAAAAAGCTCGTGAAGTTCGTGATACTTCATTACGTGTACCACATGGTGGTGGCGGTATTGTTCATGATGTTAAAATCTTTACTCGTGAAGCAGGAGACGAGTTAGCACCTGGTGTTAATATGTTAGTCCGTGTTTATATCGTTCAAAAACGTAAAATCAACGAAGGTGACAAGATGGCCGGTCGTCATGGTAATAAAGGGGTAGTTTCTCGTATTATGCCAGAAGAAGATATGCCGTTTCTTCCAGATGGAACACCTGTTGATATCATGTTAAACCCTCTTGGGGTACCTTCTCGTATGAATATCGGGCAAGTACTTGAGTTACACTTAGGTATGGCTGCTCGTTCATTAGGTATTCATGTAGCAACTCCGGTATTTGATGGAGCTGACGAGGACGATGTATGGGCTACTGTAGCAGAAGCAGACTTAGCTCGTGATGCTAAAACTATCCTTTATGATGGACGTACTGGTGAACCATTTGATAACCGTATTTCTGTTGGGGTTATGTACATGCTGAAACTTGCTCACATGGTTGATGACAAGCTACATGCTAGATCAATTGGACCATACTCATTAGTAACGCAACAACCACTTGGAGGTAAAGCTCAATTTGGTGGACAACGTTTTGGTGAGATGGAAGTTTGGGCTCTTGAAGCTTACGGAGCTGCTTACACATTACAAGAAATCTTAACTTACAAGTCAGATGACGTTGTAGGTCGTGTGAAAACATATGAATCAATTGTTAAAGGTGAACCTATTCAAAAACCTGGTGTACCAGAATCATTCCGAGTTCTTGTAAAAGAATTACAAGCTTTAGGATTAGATATGCGTGTATTAGATGCAGACGATCAAGAGCTTGAATTACGTGACATGGATGACGAAGATGATGATTTAATCACAGTGGATGCTTTAGCTAAATATGCTAAAGAGCAAGCTGAAAAAGAGAAATTAGAACAATCATTAAAAGATGCACAAGAAGGCAAGGAATAGATAAGACTTGACCAATAGTTATTTCTGATAGATAAAGAAACGGAGGGACATCTTTTGATCGATGTAAATAAATTCGAAAGCATGCAAATCGGCTTAGCTTCTTCTGAAAAAATAAGAAGCTGGTCATACGGTGAAGTAAAAAAACCTGAAACAATTAATTACCGTACTTTAAAACCAGAACGTGATGGTCTTTTCTGTGAACGCATTTTCGGTCCTACTAAGGACTGGGAATGTGCTTGTGGAAAATATAAACGTATTCGTTATAAGGGAATCGTTTGTGACCGTTGTGGAGTTGAGGTGACACGTTCTAAAGTTCGTCGTGAACGTATGGCTCATATTGAGTTAGCAGCACCAGTAACACACATTTGGTACTTCAAAGGAATTCCAAGTCGTATGGGTCTTGTACTTGATATGAGTCCTCGTGCCTTGGAAGAAATCATCTACTTTGCATCATATGTAGTAACAGATGCAGGAGATACTTCTTTAGAAGTGAAACAATTATTAACAGAGCGCGAATACCGCGAAAAACGTCAACAATATGGACAAGGTTTCCAAGCTGGAATGGGTGCTGAAGCAATCAAACGCCTACTGGAAAATGTTGATGCTGAAAAAGAAGTTGTTGAATTAAAAGAAGAATTAAAAACAGCACAAGGTCAAAAAAGAACTCGTGCAATCCGTCGTCTAGATATTTTAGAAGCATTTAGAACTTCTGGAAATGAACCTAACTGGATGGTAATGGACGTTGTGCCAATTATTCCTCCAGATTTACGTCCAATGGTTCAATTAGAGGGTGGACGTTTTGCAACAAGTGATTTAAATGACTTATACCGTCGTGTTATTAACCGTAATAACCGTCTAAAACGTTTATTAGACCTTAATGCACCTGGTATCATCGTTCAAAATGAGAAACGTATGTTACAAGAAGCTGTAGATGCTTTGATTGATAATGGTCGTCGTGGTCGTCCAGTTACTGGACCAGGTAACCGCCCACTTAAATCTCTATCTCATATGCTTAAAGGTAAACAAGGACGTTTCCGTCAAAACTTACTTGGAAAACGTGTTGACTATTCAGGTCGTTCGGTAATCGTTGTTGGGCCATTCCTAAAAATGTACCAATGTGGTTTACCAAAAGAAATGGCTATTGAATTATTCAAACCATTTGTGATGCATGAATTAGTTAAACGTGAAATTGCAAGTAACATTAAAAATGCTAAGCGCCAAATTGAGCGTCAAGAAGATGCTGTTTGGGACGTATTAGAAGATGTTATTAAAGAACATCCAGTATTACTTAACCGAGCACCTACATTACATAGACTTGGTATCCAAGCTTTCGAGCCTGTTTTAGTTGAAGGTCGCGCAATTCGTCTTCACCCATTAGTATGTGAGGCTTATAATGCCGACTTTGATGGGGACCAAATGGCGGTTCACGTTCCTTTAAGCGAAGAAGCACAAGCAGAAGCACGTCTTTTAATGTTAGCTGCACAAAATATCCTTAACCCTAAAGATGGTAAACCTGTTGTTACACCATCTCAAGATATGGTTCTTGGTAACTACTATTTAACAATGGAAGAGCCAGGACAAATCGGTGAAGGTATGGTATTTAGAAACTTAGACGAAGTTGTCTTAGCATGGAGAAATGGTTACGTACATTTACATTCTCGTATTGGTTTACAAACAAGCTCAATGCCTGAAAAACCATTTACTGAATGGCAACGTGATCGTATCTTAATTACAACTGCTGGTAAAGTTATCTTTAATGAAATTATGCCACCAGAATTCCCTTACTTAAATGAGCCAACTGACTACAACTTAACAGTTCAAACTCCTGATAAGTATTTTGTAGAAGCTGGAACTGATATTCCTGCCCACATTGCTGAGCAAGAAAAAATCGGACCATTCAAGAAGAAAAACTTAGGTAACATCATTGCTGAGGTCTTCAAACGCTTCAAGATTACTGAAACATCAAAAATGTTAGATAGAATGAAAGACTTAGGTTACAAACATTCTACTTACGCTGGTATGACAGTAGGGATTGCGGATATCGTTGTCTTACATGAAAAACAAGGCATGATTGAAGAAGCTCATAAACAAGTAGATGCTGTTACTAAACAATTCCGTCGTGGTTTAATCACTGATGACGAGCGTTATGAGCGCGTTATTGGTATTTGGAATGCAACAAAAGATGCTATCCAAATTAAACTGATGGAAAGTTTAGATGACCGTAACCCAATCTTTATGATGTCTGACTCTGGTGCCCGTGGTAACATTTCCAACTTTACTCAGCTTGCTGGTATGCGTGGACTTATGGCCGCACCTAATGGACGTATCATGGAGTTACCGATTGTATCTAACTTCCGTGAAGGATTAACAGTCTTAGAAATGTTTATCTCAACTCACGGTGCTCGTAAAGGTATGACGGATACGGCCCTTAAAACTGCCGATTCAGGTTACTTAACTCGTCGTTTAGTAGACGTTGCCCAAGATGTTATCATTCGTGAAACAGATTGTGGAACTGATCGTGGTTTAGATATTAAAGCAATCAGAGAAGGTAATGAAATCATTGAAACTCTTGAAGAGCGTATGTTAGGTCGTTACACACGTAAGTCTGTAATTAACCCTGAAACAGGTGCTAAAATCATTGGTGCCAATGAAATTATTACTGAAGATATTGTTAAAGAAATTACTGACGCTGGAATCGAAGAAATTTCAATCCGCTCAGTATACACATGTAATACAAAACACGGTGTATGTAAACACTGTTACGGACGTAACTTAGCTACAGGTTCTGAAGTAGAAGTTGGGGAAGCAGTTGGTACAATTGCCGCTCAATCTATCGGTGAGCCTGGTACTCAGTTAACAATGCGTACCTTCCATACGGGTGGGGTTGCTGGTGATGATATCACTCAAGGTTTACCTCGTATCCAAGAGATCTTTGAAGCACGTAATCCTAAAGGGGTTGCTGTTGTTTCTGAAGTTGCTGGAGAAGTTATTGAAATTTCTGAAGATGCAGCTGATCGTACGAAAGAAGTTATCGTTAAAGGAACTACAGATACAAGAACTTACAGCGTCCCTTATACATCACGTATGAAAGTTGCTGAAGGTGACATTATCGAACGTGGTACTCCGTTAACAGAAGGTTCTATTGAGCCAAAACAATTATTAACAATTACAGATGTGTTAACTGTTGAAAACTACTTACTTAAAGAGGTACAAAAAGTTTACCGTATGCAAGGGGTAGAAATCGGAGATAAACATATCGAAGTTATGGTTCGTCAAATGTTACGTAAAGTCCGTGTGATGGATCCAGGTGATTCAGATATCTTACCAGGTACTTTACTTGATATTAGTGAATTCAAAGAGCGTAACTACAATACATTAGTAGCCGGTGGAACACCTGCGACAGGTCGCCCAGTGTTACTAGGTATTACGAAAGCCTCTCTTGAAACAAATAGTTTCTTATCTGCAGCTTCATTCCAGGAAACAACTCGTGTGTTAACTGATGCAGCGATTCGTGGTAAGAAAGACCACTTACTTGGACTTAAAGAAAATGTTATTATCGGTAAGATTATTCCTGCCGGTACTGGTATGCCAAAATACCGTAACATGGAACCAAAAGAAGTGGGCGTTGCTAGTGAAAATGTTTATAGTATCAGTGACATTGAAGCACAAATGGCAGCAGCTGACGCATTAAAAGCAAAAGACTAAACTAGTTTAATTACTAGTTAAATTAAAGACCTGAAATGTAAGTAATGATACTTATGTTTCAGGCCTTTTTTATTAAAAAAATAAACTTGTTATGATTAAAGAAAAAGTTAAAAAAGGAACAAATGGAAGTTTTTTTAAAGGTTGTGCATAAATACTGTTAATAAGTAATAAAAAGATGATTCCTGTAGCTGATGCTAGTAGTAAAAGATAAAGTAGTTGTTCAAAAGAAATAAAATAAGCGTAAATTATTAACAACTTGATATCTCCACCACCAATAGTTTGTGGATAAAAATAAGTTAAACAAAAGAAAAAGAGAATTAGACTCATAGGAAGTAACAACTTATTAACAGAAAAAGGAAAAGTCTGTTGATAGCTTAAAAATGCGAATAAAGAAAATGGGTATAAAATTTTTGGTTCGACGGTTAGATAAAGTAAGTCAGTTATACTGAGTAAAAGGCTCATTAACCACAGCAAAAGTAAATAAGAATCTCTTGGTAAGACTAAAAAATGAAACATCATACACCTCCTTTTATATAAAATTAGTAAAAGGGAGGTTTTTCTATAAATAATCATCTTTTTTTCACTATTTTGTGATATAGTGTATTTGAATTTATTTGAGGGGATTTTAAAATGAAGAAAAAAATATATATCATCGTTAGTGCTGTTTTGTTAGTAATAACTTTAACAGGCTGTTTTAAAAAGAATATGGAAGCAGATGAGGTAGGCTCTCTTTTTGTGGAGCATTTTATTTTTCAGAAAAAAGAAGCTGAATTTAAAGAAAATTTTGTGGATGGAGAGTTATTAAGTAAGCAGTTATTACTGATGACAAGCACTTTTGAGGATACTTTTTCTAATGTGTTTGATTCTGTTGCGACTAATTTTTCACCTGAGGAGAAGAATCAGTTATCAACAGGTTTGATGAAGAGTGTGAGAGAACATAGTCATTACAAAGTTAAGACAGAAAAAATAGATAAAAATAGAATTCAAGTTGCCTATACGATACATGGTTTAGATTATTCTGATTTAGTGGAAAAAACCTTAGAAAGTATTTTTAAAGAACTGATGAAAAATCCAGAGTATTCTGATGAAAGTGGTAAAAAGGGGTTGCTTCAAGCTTTTGATCAGAGTTTAGAAAGTGCCAAACCTGTGGAAAAATCAGTTGAAGTCTCTTTAGTTTTTGAGAAAAATAAGAAAAAGTGGGAATTATCTAAAAATCAAGATAACGAGTTAGAAGAGCTGCTGTTTTCTTTTATATCAGGGACAAATGATAAAGTTCAATATGAAAAAGACATGAATCAGATGTTAGAAAGAGCGATTAAAAATGCTTCAAATTCGTTATAAAAAACAATTGTAAGGATAAAAACTTACAATTGTTTTTTTGTTTGCTTGACAACGCTTTCTGCACATGCTAATATCTAGGTACATAAAACACGCGGAGTGTAACTGATACGATCAGGCACCACCAAGTCTTTAGTAGTCGATGGAACTGCTTTAGTTTGGTGTTTTTTTGTTTCAAACGGGGAGTGATGATGTGTATTCTACAGTAAAATCGCTAAATAACAACTTAGTACTGGCTCATGATGAAAAACAAGAAGAGTATGTTTTGTTTGGAAAAGGGATAGGCTTTAAAAAGAAACCTGGGGATCCAATCGAAGAGTTATTAATTACTAAAATCTTTCATGGGAAAGATTACCAAAACATCTCTGAACTGATGGAGAGTATTTCGCCAGATGTTCTTTCAGTAACTGAATTTATTGTCGATGCTGGTGAAACGTATTTAGGGAAAAAATTAAATACTAGTCTATTAATATCGCTAGCAGATCATATTCAAAGTGCTATTAATCGTCAGAAAGATGGTATCGAGTTTGGAGATAGTTCCCTCCAATGGGAGATTCCTTTTCTATACGTAAAAGAATCTAAAATTGGGAAAAAAGCATTAGCTATTATTTCTGAAAAATTAGGTGTCGATTTACCTGAAATGGAAGCTGCTTTTATTGCTCTACATTTTGTTAATGCGCAAGATGGCTTAGAGTCAATGGATGAAACCATGTTAATTACGGAAATTACAAAGAGTATTGTTAAAACCATTCAAGCCCTATTTGAAGTATCACTGAATAAGGAAAGTATGAATTACTCAAGATTTGTGACTCATATTCGTTACTTTATGAATCGTCAAATTCATAAAGAGGAAATGACATCAAATGCTAACGATAATTTATATCAAATTATTCAAGATCAGTATCCAAAAAGTTATGCCTGTGGTTTGATGATCAGAGAGATGTTAAAAAGAGAATATAATTTAGATGTGAGTGATGATGAGATGATTTATTTAATCATTCATATTGAAAGAGTTGTATCCGAAACTAAATAACTAATAGGTGTGTAACTATTTTGGCATTAACCTAAACAAATTTTTAAAAGAGCTTTTTGTGAGCTTTTTTAGGAAATTTGTTTAGGTTTTTTCTTTACTCAAATAAAAATTAGGAGTGAATCAAAATGAGTCATCGAGAGTTAGCAGAAAAAATTATTGAAAAAATTGGTGGTACAAGCAATATTAATCAAAGTTGGCACTGTATTACCCGCTTACGTTTTAATGTAAAAGATAAAGATAAAGTCAAATTAGATGAAATTAAAGCTTTAGATGGAGTGATGGGGGCACAGTTTCAAAGTGGACAATTCCAAGTGATTATTGGTAGTGCCGTTGTTAAAGTTTATCAAGAAATTAGTGATTTAACAGATGGGAAATTAAGTAGCAGTGAAACAGGTTCAGGAAATAATGCCAAAGGATTAGATTATATATTTGATATTATTTCAGGTATTTTTACTCCGATTTTAGCAGCTATTACTGGTAGTGGCCTACTTAAAGGAATTATGGCCATTTTAGTTTTCTTTAATGTTTTATCTGGTGATAGTTCTACTTATATTGTTTTAAATGCGATTGCTGATGCGACATTCCACTTTTTACCATTCTTGGTGGCATTCTCGGCAGCTAATAAATTTAAAACTAATACTTCGATTGCAGTAGCTTTAGCTGGAGTTTTAATGTATCCAACATTCATGGCTAATGCGGCAGCTGGTGAAATCACAAGCCTTAAGTTTATTGGGATTTCAATTCCGATGAATAGCTATGCTTCATCAGTTATTCCAATTATTTTAGCTGTCTTTTTATTAAGTTATGTTGAAAGGTATGCTAAAAAAATTGTACCAGATGCACTAACAATTATCTTTGTGCCACTGATTAGTTTGCTAGTAACAGCACCAATTATGTTGGCTTTTATCGCACCTCTTGGGAACATGTTAGGTATCTATTTAGAACAATTCTTTACGATGTTGTTTAACTTTGCAGGACCTTTTGCAGGTGCACTAATGGGCGGCTTAATGCCACTAATTGTTATTACAGGTATGCATTATGCCTTTTTCCCAGGAACTTTTGCAAGTTTGGACAAGTTTGGTTACGATATTATGCTGTTACCAATGAATTTAGTAGCAAATCTTTCTCAAGCTGGAGCAACTTTAGCAGTTTTCTTTAAAACAAAAGACAAAAAAATGAAACAAGTAGCTTTCTCAGCAGTTATTCCAGCTATTTTTGGTATTACTGAACCTGCCATTTACGGGGTAACAATGAAACTGAAAAAACCGTTTTACGCAAGTATGATTGGTGGCGCAGTAGGTGGTGCGATTTTTGGAACCTTTGCCGTTAAGTCATTTAGTTTTGCAGTACCAGGTATTTTAGCGATTCCAACTTATATTGAAAAAGGATCAAATAACTTCCTCTTTGCTATTGTAGGTGTGCTATCAAGTTTTGCAGTGGCCTTTATCGCAACATTTTTATTGAAATTTGATATAGGTGATAAAGAAACTGAAGTAACAGAAGAAGTAAAAACAATCATTGAAAAAGATGAAGTTAGTAAAATTTTAGCGCCTATGACTGGTGTGGTTAAGAACTTAAAAGATTGTTCAGATGAAACATTCTCATCAGGAATTGTTGGTAAAGGGATTGGTGTAATTCCAGAAACTGGTCAAGTAGTTGCTCCTTTTAAAGGTGTTGTGACTATGACAACACCAACTAATCATGCCATTGGCGTAACATCAGAAACTGGTACTGAAATCTTGATTCATATTGGGCTTGATACAGTTAGTTTAAATGGTGAAGGATTTGAAAGATTGGTCAACGAGGGTGACAGTATTGAGGTAGGTACACCACTTTTAAATTTTGATCTAGAGTTAATTAAATCAAAAGGATTAGATTTATTTTCACCGGTGATTGTAACTAATACACCTATTTATTTAGATGTGGTTTCTTCTGTTAAGCCGGATGAAAAAATGACTGCTAGTCAGGAAGAAATATTAATTGTTGTTAACTAATAGAGTTAAAAAATAAATTAACTAAAATTATAGGAGGAATTATCAATGAAAGAATTACAAACAGGTTTTCCAAAAGGATTTTTATGGGGTGGGGCAACTGCTGCTAACCAAATTGAAGGCGCATATAACGAAGGTGGCAAGGGGATGTCAACATCAGACTATGCAGCTTACAAAGATCCTTATGCAACAGGAAAAGTTGATAACTTTACTTTTAACGTCACATCAAAAGAATTAGCCGAATACAAAGAAAATGAAGCCAATTATTTATTCCCTAAACGTTGGGGAATTGATTTTTATCATCGTTACAAAGAGGATATCGCTTTATTTGCAGAGATGGGATTCAAAACATTCCGTTTATCAATTTCATGGGTAAGAATTTTCCCAACTGGTTTAGAAAGTGAGCCAAATGAAGAAGGGTTAGCATTTTACGATAAAGTGTTTGATGAATGTGCTAAATATGGTATCGAACCATTAGTAACAATGTCTCACTATGAAATGCCAATTGCTTTAACTGAAAAATACAATGGTTGGGCAAGTCGTGAATTAATTCCTTTATTTGAAAAATATGCACGTGTTTTATTTAATCGTTACAAATCAAAAGTAAAATACTGGATTACGTTTAACGAAATGAACATGAACTTAAATAGCCTTTATACAGGTGCTGGTATTTTAGAAGATTTAATCGACCCTGATAAAAAATTAGAAGTGACTTATCAAGCAAGTCATCACCAATTTTTAGCTAGTGCCTTAGCTGTTAAAGCAGCACGTGAAATTATGCCAGAAGCTAAGATTGGTTGTATGATTAACCAAATTGAGTCTTATGCTCTAACAACAAAACCAGAAGATCAATTACAAGCCTTAAAATCAAATCAATTAAACATGTTCTATCCTGATGTTCAAGCGCGTGGAGAGTACCCAAGTTACATGGCTCGCTATTTTGCTGACAATGACATCCATGTTGTCATGGAAGCAGGAGACGCAGAGATTCTTAAAGAAGGAAAAGTAGACTACGTAGCAATTAGTTATTACATGTCACACGTAACTGAGGCTCGTGAAGACGCATCTAAGTTAGCTGGTTCATTTGATAGCCCAATTAAAAATGAGCATTTAGAGTTATCTCAATGGGATTGGCCAATTGACCCAATTGGACTACGTATTTCATTAATGAAATTATATGACCGTTATGAGTTACCGTTATTTGTTTGTGAGAATGGGCTTGGTGCAAAAGATGAGTTAACAGATGATGGTAAAGTTCATGATGATTACCGTATTGACTACATTAGAAAACACGTTGAACAAATGAAAGAAGCAATTGAAGATGGTGTTGATTTAATGGGTTACACAACTTGGGGCTGTATTGATTTAATCAGTTGTGGAACATCTCAAATGTCTAAACGTTACGGATTTATCTATGTTGACCAAGATGATGAAGGAAATGGTCCTTTAACTCGTTACCGTAAAGACTCATTTGACTGGTACAAAGAAGTTATCGCAACAAATGGCGAAACTCTTTAATTAAGTAAAGTTAGATAAATAAGGAACTGTGGGAGTATGGCAAAATAAGTCATACTCCTTTAACCATTTCAATAGTTCTTTAATTTTTATTTTAAGCTATAATAAATAGGAGTCTTTGAAAAATGAAGGGATGTAACTAAATGCAAACAATAGCTTTTTTTGATGTAGATGGAACACTTTGTAATAGTAGTGGTGAAGTATTAGCTTCTAGTCGTGAGGCGATAAATAAATTTAGAGCAGAGGGGAATTTAGCTTATATTTGTACTGGACGTTCTAAACCTGAAATTTTAGATGATATCTTAAGTGTTGGTTTTGACGGTGTAATTGGTGCTGGTGGTGGTTATATTGTTGTTAATGATGAAGTTGTTAGCCATAAAACCATGCCAAAGGATCATGTATTAGAGATTATTGAATTTTTTAAAGCTAATGATATTGGGTACTATTTAGAGTCTAATGATGGTCTATTTGGTAGTGAAAATTGTGTGAGAAAAATTCAAGAAGAAGTACGTGCTATTACAGATAGAGATGGCACTTCTTATGATGAAATCAATGAAAAGATGCAGTGGTTCTTTGAGTTAACTGGTCAGTATGATTCAAAAGATGTCGATCATGCTAATGTGAATAAGATTTCTTTTATTAATAATATCTTACCCTTTAAAGAAATTGATGAAAAATACGGTGAGTTATTCCATATGTATCACTCTACTGTTTATTTATTTGGACCTGAAAGTGGTGAGATTGCTGTTAAGGGTGTGAATAAGAAAAATGCAGTGGAATTTGTTCTAGAACACTTAGGTTTAGAGAAAGAACAAGCCATTGCTTTTGGTGACGGGGATAATGATTTATCTATGTTTGAAGCAGTGGGCTATAAAATCGCTATGGCAAATGGAACAGATAATTTAAAACAAGTGGCCAGTGAAGTGACTCTAGATGCGGATGAAAATGGGATTGAAGTTAGTCTAACTAATAAAAATTGGCTAAAATAAAAAGAGGTTGTGACGGAAGTTATTTCTGTCACAACCTTTTATTAATTTTCAGTATCTATGGTCTTTTCTTTTTTGCTAAGGAAGTAATAATAACCACTGTAGGTGATAATACCAAATCCGAATAAAAGAAGACCGATTAAAAAGCCAGGTGGTAGGAATGATAAGGTGATTTCATGATCACCTTTTGGTACATCAAAAGTTAAAAAGGCACCTTGAAAATTTTTTGTTTTAACTTTTTTACCATCAATTTTAACTGTCCAGCCTTTGTCATAAGGAATAGTTGTCATCATTACTTGATCTTCAAGTAATGAAACTGATATTTTAGCCTTACGTTTATTAACTTTAAATTCAACACCGTGAGGCGCTATCTCAGTCATAGCTTGTTGATATTTATTCGTATCCATTAAAACAACAGGTGGATCGACTAATTCAACTTCCTTAGTGCCGTATAAATCTAAAGTAAAACGTAGAGAAGTATCCTTTTCAAAGTAACCCAAGTTGTAATACTGACCAGTGATATTGATTTGAGATTTATAACTTGTTCCTTGAGAAAGTATAGTTGCTGTTGAACTTTCTAATTGACCAAAGTTTGCTGGAAAGAGACTTAAGTATGCTTGATTACCAGCAGGAACAAAAATATCATAAGTAATTGATTTAGCAATATTAGGTTTTTGTTCTTTATAAAGAACATGGTTATTATCTTTTGGAATAATATCTGTGTTATTTGATTCAACAACAGTTGGCTTTTTAAACGTAAAATAATCTTCATCTAAATTAGCTAATTGGTTGATTAGTAGCTCTTGAGCACCTAAGTTATCAGCTTTAGGGAATTTTATGTCATAAAGAGAACTATCAGTTAAAATACCTAAAGGTAGAGCATTCTTATTTTCATACAGTTGGTACTTACCTGATTTAGTGGTTGAAGTAAAACCGTACTTGTTTAATTCTTGGTCGCTAATATTATGTTTAATTCCAAATAAGCTGTCCATGAATAAGGTGTTATTTTGGTAACGAATATTGAGAGCTGTTCCTCTTGATCTAAACCCTAAATCATTTAAAAAGCTTGATGAGTGACGATTTCTAATAGAGGAGAACATACTCACACCACTATAACCATAGTTAAAACTATCATTAGATGAAATCGGTGCAAGGGACTCTAGACGGTAAAATGAATCTTTATTTGTTTTATCAGCAGTATCAACTAATTTTTTGTAGGTTGGATAGGGTTTAGAATACAGACTTCTTGAAGCGTAATTCCAATCATCTAAAATACCATTAATCATGTATGAGGTATTTAGAAAAGCTTCCCCGGAAGCCATTACTAAAAGTAAAATAGCTAGTTTTTTAGTAGATATTTTCTTTAACTGGAAGAAAATTATTGCTGTTAAATAGAGTAAGATAAACAAAATCGTAATTAAGACATGAACAGGTGTCGCAAACTCATAGCTATCTTTTGGAGAAGTGAATTTAGCGATAACAAAAATAATTGGTAGCACTAAAGCAATTCCTACAAAGTAACCACGGTCTTGTTTAGAGAATACTTCAAGACCATATCCTGCTAACATCACCACTAAAAAGGAGAATAAGAAACTAAATCTAAATAAAAACATATTTGGTGCATGGAAACCATGCCAGAATAGATTTAAAGGTTCTAAGTAAAAGCTAGCAATTAAAAGTGAAAAAAGTGCACCATAGCTAATTTTTTCTTTAAGATTAATTTTATTAGAAACAAAATAATAAATACAAAATAACAAAGGTAGTATTCCGACATAAATAAAGGGAATAGAACCATATTTAGTTGTATCAAAAACACCTATCATATTCTTAATAACTATATCCCAAAAAGCGGTAGCTTCTGTTTTTAACTTACTCATTTCAGTTAAGGTTTCACCGTTTGTAGATAAGTCCAAAACAGCTGGTAAAATCATAACCATAGAACTAATTCCTGCTAAAAAGGACGTCAGAAAGTAGGGAAGAATTCTTTTTTTATTGGCTTTAAAATCACTTATTAAACGAATGAAAAAACAAGCAACTGTGAAAACACCAATCATAAATCCAAAATAAAAATTGGAAATAAATAACAGTAAATAACTAATAAATAATAGTTTAGATTTTCCTTTTTCTAAGACACGGTTAATCCCTAGAATAATTAGCGGTAGGTAAATAAAAACATCTAACCACATAATTAGCTCTGAGTGAGCTGTAATAAAGGACATTAAAGAATAAGAAATACTTAATGTCACAACTGACCAAGGCGAAATTTTGTAAGTTTCCTTGCCATAATACCAAAATGCCCAACCGGCACAACCGATTTTTAGCATAGTTAATAAATACAGAGCATCAGGAATATTTTGATTTTTAAATAAAAAGACAAGAGGTGTGAAAATACCACCTAAGTAATAAGAAATTAGTGACCAGTAATTAAGTCCAAGAGAAGCGTTCCAAGTATAAAAAATACTTTGTTTTCCGTGAAGGACATTATTAAAACTAGCGTGAAAATTTGAAAATTGAGAGAAGGCATCACTAGCTAACACACTTCGGTCACTTCCCCAGTAAATGCCAATACTCAGATAGGCAATAAACAT
Source organism: Vagococcus fluvialis (assembly GCF_003337315.1). Lineage (GTDB taxonomy): Bacteria > Bacillota > Bacilli > Lactobacillales > Vagococcaceae > Vagococcus > Vagococcus fluvialis. The sequence continues at coordinate 237,620 of NZ_QPJV01000002.1, forward strand.
AATGAGAAAAGGGATTGAAAAGGCTGCGAATCCGTATTTTCCTTCTTGTTTAAAGTATTGTTTGAATCGTGAAAAGTTCAATTGTATGGTCCTCCAGTAATAAATAAATTGATTCTTTTATTCTAACATAAAATAAATCAGAGGAAATGAAAATGAGGAAAGGTCATTTAAAAATTACATTTGTAATAATTATGTACGATTGATTTAATTTAAAAAGGAGAGGTTGTGACAGAAGTGTTCAGCTTCAAGAAATAAGAAGAAGTTACTTCTTTAACACCGTTTAGTTCAGAAAAAAATGAGGATGACTTTTAAATCAACCTCATTTTCTATTAATTTCTAGTTTGACCATTTCCGTAAATAATATATTTGGAAGAGGTTAATTCATTTAAGCCCATTGGTCCTCTAGCATGAAGTTTTTGGGTACTAATCCCAATCTCCCCACCAAAACCAAACATACTACCATCTGTAAATCGTGAAGAAGCATTGACATACACAACTGCTGCATCAACTTCTTGTAAAAAGCGTTGTGAAGTTGAATAATTGTTAGTGATAATAACTTCTGAATGATGAGTAGTAAAGGTATCGATATGAGATACTGCCTCATCAAAACTTTGAACTGTTTTGATAGCTAAAATAAAATCATTAAATTCAGTGCCAAAGTCATCCTTAGTTGCCAGAACACCATCTTCTAAGTAATTAAGAGCTTGTTCATCAGCACGAAGTTCAACATGATATTCTTTTAAAGCTTGCTCCATTATTGGTAAAAAGCTAGGTAAGATATCTTCATGAACAATGACTGTTTCTGTTGAGTTACAAACAGAAGGACGTTGACACTTACCATTAATAGTAATATTAACAGCCATTTCTAAATCAGCGTCTTTGTCTACATAAATGTGACAATTACCAGATCCAGTTTCAATGACAGGAACAGAAGCAGTTTCCACAACTGTTTTAATTAAATTAGCGCCACCTCGAGGAATTAAGACATCTAAATAGCCATTTAATTGCATAAAGGCACGAGCTGTTTCTCGACTTGTATCTTCCACTAATTGAATCGCTTCTTTTGGGAAATTAGCAGTTGTTAAAGATTTTTGCATAGAGGTTACTAAAGCAAGGTTCGAATGAAAAGCTTCCTTACCACCACGTAAAATCACCGCATTACCAGATTTGAAACAAAGAGTAGCTGCATCTGTTGTAACATTTGGTCTGGCTTCATAAATCATTCCAATAACACCAAGAGGTACTCGTTGTTTTCCAATTGTTAGACCAGCTTCATTTTTCCACATTTTATCAACAAGTCCGATAGGGTCATCTAAATTTATGATGGTTTGAATGTCTTGGCACATATCAGTTAGTCTCTCACTTGTTAATAGCAAACGATCAATCATTGACTCTGGTAAGTTATTTTCTCTAGCTTGTTTAATATCTTTTTTGTTAGCTGTTAAAATTAATTCTTCATCTGCTTTAAGGCCAGAAATGATTTCTTCTAAGGCTTTATTTTTAGCAGTTGTTTCTGCAATAGCTAAAAAACGAGCGGCTTTTTTAGCTTTTTCTCCTAATTGAATTAATGGGTTAGTCATATTAAGCCTCCTATTTAATAGGTTTCACTAGCAAAGTGAGTACCAATTGTTTTACCTTCTAAAATATCAAAAATAATTTGTGGGTCACGACCATTTGCTAAAATCATTTGACTGTCATTATTGAAAACACGTTTTGCGGCTTTTAATTTACTACTCATGCCACCTGTTCCAAAACGACTACCTTCATCACCAGCTGCACTTTCTAATTCTGGAGTAATTTCAGTGATACGCTCAAAAAGTTTTGCTTCTTTATTAGTCATAGGATTAGCTGAGTAAAAACCATCAATATCTGAGAGCATAATTAATAGATCAGCTTCTGATAACTGAGCAACAATTGCTGAGAGTTGGTCATTATCGCCAAATTTAGTTAAGTGATCTAATTCATCAACTGCTACGCTATCATTTTCATTAATAATCGGAATGACTTTCATTTCTAATAATTCTTGAATAGTGTTAATAACATTTCGTCTACTCTCAGGATAATCTACAACGTCCCTTGTTAGAAGAACTTGGGCAGCAGCCTGATTGTAAGATTGGAAACGTTGGCTATAAATTTTAATTAATTCTGATTGGCCAATTGCAGCTACAGCTTGTTGTTTTGAAATGGTAGTGGGTCGTTTGTCTAAGCCTAGCTGATGAAGACCAGCGCCAATAGCACCTGAAGAAACTAAAATAACTTCATAGCCTTCATTTTTTAAAGTTGTTAATGTAAAAGCAATTTGGTCAATAGCTCTTAAGTTAATTTTTCCATTAGGTAAAATCAAAGAACTAGTTCCTACTTTTATGACTAAACGTTTCACTGACTTGATTGATTGTCGACACATAATACCATTCCTATCTTTAATTTGATTCTAAGTCATATAAGAACAATCCACTTAACAATTTTGGTTCAAACCAAGTTGACTTTGGTGGCATAATTTCATGATTGTCAGCTACTGTTAAAAGGTCATCCATTGTGGCTTCTGTTAAAGCAAAAGCAATAGAAGCTTTTGCTTGGTCTACTAATGATTCTAACTCATTTAAACCTCTGATACCACCGATAAAATCAATTTGTTGATTTGTTCTAATATCAGTAATATTAAAACATTTTTCAGCTATGTATTTTTGGAAAAGGGCAGCACTTAATAGTTTTAACGTTCCTTTTTCTTTTATTAAGTATTTTTCTTTTAAAATTAATTGTTGCCATTCGCCCTGATAATACATACTGAATTCATGACTTTTTTTAGGTTTATAAGTTTTTTTGCCTTTTGGAGCTATATAAAAATAATTAGCAATTCTTTCTAAATGTTCTTCAGTCACTGTGAGTGTCAAAATTCGATTGTAATCATAAATATGTAATTCATTTTTAGGAAATAATACCGATAAAAATGACTGATAAGGAGCATCAGGTGTGTCACCAATTTGATTTCTACGATTTAAGCCAACTTTGACAGCTGACTCTGTCCGGTGATGCCCGTCAGCAATATAAAGACTAGGAACATCTTCTTTAAACAGTTGGACAAGCTGATCAATCACTATTTGGTCGTCAATCACCCATACTTTATGTCTGACCTCATAAGAGTGAACAAAATCATATTCAACATTATGTTCTTGAATCCATTGCTGAGTAATATCGTTAATAGTTGTATTTTCTCGGTAAGTTAAAAAAATCGGACTTGTATTAGCATTGCAATAGGTAATATGTTGAATACGATCTAGTTCTTTTTCTTTTCTTGTTAATTCGTGTTTTTTGATATCACCATTTAAATAATCATCAATCGAAGTACAAGTGACTAAACCTAATTGAGAGAAACCATTCATAGTGAGCTCATATAAATATAAACAATCTTTTTTCTCTTTTTTGAGCCAGCCTTTATCTAAAAAAAGAGTTAAGTTTTCTTTTGCTTTTTCATAAACTGATAAATCGTATGGTGGTACATTAGGATCTAAATCAATTTCTGATTTATCAATATGTAAATATGAGTGCGGATTATTTTGTACTAATTCTCTAGCTTCCTCGGAATTTAAGACATCATATGGTAGGGATGCGATATCTTTAGCAAGTAGTTTGTCTGGTCGAATACCACGAAAAGATTTAATTTGTACCATTTTTATCCTCCTATAGATATGGATTTTCTATTATTCTAGTTCGTATGACTTCATTAATATTGTTTATTTTTTCTAAAATGATTAAGCTACTTTCTTCTGTTAAATCATCTAAATCAATTAATGTATAGGCTAAATCTTTATGACTTCGGTTAGTTAAATTATTAATATTTATTTGACTGTTAGCAATTTGTTGACTAATTTTACCAATCATATTGGGAACATTTTTATGGAAAATACTTAAACGATACTTAGTTTTAAAAATCATTTCAGTTGTAGGAAAATTGATAGAGTTTCTAATATTACCAGTTTCTAGAAAAAAAGATAGCGTTTTAACGGCTGATTTGGCACAATTTATTTCTGCTTCTTTTGTTGAAGCTCCAAGGTGAGGTAATACAGTAATGCCCTTTTTATTTAAAAGTTCTTTTTCTGGAAAATCTGTAATATATTTTTTAATAGTGTTAGTTTCAATAGCTTCGATAACTGCTAAATGATCAACTAAGGCACCTCTTGAAAAGTTTAGGAGAACAGCAGTGTCTTTCATGTTTTCTAACTCTTTTTTTCCAATAAAATGTTTTGTTTCTTTTAATAATGGAATATGAATGCTGATGAAGTCAGCTTCAGCGAAAATAGTGTCAACAGATAAAACTCTTTGAACTCTACGAGACATTTTCCAAGCTGTATCAACTGAAACATGAGGATCGTATCCTAAAACATTCATTCCGATTTGATAAGCATCATTTGCTACACGGGAACCAATCGCCCCTAATCCGATAACACCTAAAGTTTTATTTTCTAATTCAGTTCCAACAAACTTCTTTTTATTTGCTTCTACTTCTTGTTCTAGATTCTCATTTTTTAATGTATCTGTCCAAGTGATACCTTGTAAAATTGGGCGAGCTGAGATTAACATGCTACCAAGAACTAATTCTTTAACAGCGTTAGCATTAGCACCAGGTGTGTTAAATACAACAACCCCATTTTCAGAATATTCTTCAATCGGAATGTTGTTTGTGCCAGCACCTGCTCTAGCAACAGCCATAACACTTTTAGGTAACTGTTTATTATGAAGTGATTCACTTCGTAAAATAATTGCATCAGGATTCTTAGAATCTTGTAGAGAGTATTTACTAGTATCGAGGAGATCAAGACCTTCTTGTGCAATTTGATTATAATATTTAATTGAAAAAACCATAGTAAACGCTCCTTTTTATAATTGTTTTTCAAAAGCATGTAAAGTATCAACTAAGGAGATAATGCCTTCTTTTGGCATAGCGTTATACAGACTAGCTCTCATACCACCGATAGTGCGGTATCCCTTTAAATTGACTAGACCTTTCTTAGTTGCAAAGTTAATAAAAGCTGTGTCAGTTTCTTCATTGTTTGTTAAAAAAGGGATATTCATTATTGAACGATCATCTGGATTTACAGGTGAAAAGAACAATTTAGAATTATCTAAGTAATTATAAAGTAAAGCGGCTTTTTCTTCGTTGTACAAAGTCATAGCTTTGATTCCTCCGAAGTCTTGTAACCATTCTAGTACAAGAGACATCATATAAATACTGAATGTTGGAGGCGTGTTATAGAGAGAATTACTTTGTGACTGCTGATAAAAAGAAAGCATAGGCGATAAGTTATTATCTTCTATTAATAACTCTTTTTTTATAATAACCACTGTTACGCCAGCAGGGCCAATATTTTTTTGAGCTCCTGCATAAATTAAATCAAAATCAGTTATCTCGTAATGATTAGACAAAATATTAGAAGACATATCAGCAACTAACCTGACTTTATCTATTTGTGGAATTTTATTAAAAGCAGTTCCCTCAATCGTATTATTAGTTGTTATATGTATATAATCAAGAGCTGTCAGATTATAATCCAGAGAAATAGAAGGGATGGACTGATAGTTTGAGTCTTGACTAGAAGCTAAAATAGAGACTTCTTTATTTAATTTTTTTGCTTCAGAAATAGCTTTTTGGCTCCAAATCCCTGTATCAATAAAGCCAATTTTGTTTTTAGTACCAATGTTTAGAGGAACCATATGAAATTGTAGGCTTGCTCCACCTTGGAGAAATAAGATGTCATAATCATCAGGGACAGACATCAATTCTTTTAATAAAGTAATTGTTTTTTGATGAATGTCTAAATAGCTACTGGAACGGTGGCTCATCTCCATAACAGACATACCAGAATTATTATAATTTAGTAGATTAGATTGAGCTATTTCTAAAACTGCTTTGGGTAAAACAGCAGGACCAGCCGAAAAATTGTAAATCATATTAGACACCCTTTCAAATTTAATAAATTATATCTTATCATAAGTTTGAACATTAATAAAAGATTAAAAACATATTAATTTGTAGTTAGAAAACTATTTTATCATAATAGAGATAACAAACTTGTTGACATTTAAAAAAATGAGCATATAATCAGTTTGTTTACTGAAAAAATAACTATTAAAAACGGAGTTATAAAGCGAGAGAGAGGGAAAAGAAGTGAGTCAGAAAATGACTAAAAAAAATATGGATACCTTCAAAGTTGGAGGAGCTTTAGTTGCAATGGGAGTAGTGTACGGAGACATCGGTACTAGCCCACTTTATGTAATGAAAGCTATTATTGAAGGTAATGGTGGTTTAGCTAATGTATCAACTGATTTTATATTAGGATCAGTGTCATTAGTATTTTGGACATTAACACTGCTAACAACAGTTAAATATGTTTTGATTGCGTTAAATGCCGACAATCACGGTGAGGGAGGGATTTTTTCTCTATATACTTTAGTGAAAAAATCTGGTAAATATTTACTCTTTCCAGCCATGATAGGAGGGGCTGCACTTTTAGCTGACGGGGTGTTAACACCTGCTGTAACTGTAACAACAGCAATAGAAGGTTTGAGAGGGATTCCTCGTTTTTATGAGGCCTTTGGAGATGACCAACATATTATTGTTATTATTACGATGATTATTATTTTTGGTTTGTTTATGATTCAACGATTAGGAACTCAAAAAGTAGGAACAGCTTTTGGTCCTATTATGTTAGCCTGGTTTACGTTTCTAGGAGTTATGGGGTTAATTAACTTTACTAATGACTGGACTGTTTTAAGAGCGTTAAATCCTTATTACGCTTTTCATGTCTTAATGTCAGATGAAAATAAAATGGGTATTTTTATTTTAGGAAGTGTATTCTTAGCAACAACAGGAGCTGAAGCTCTTTATTCTGACTTAGGTCATGCTGGTAGAAAAAATATTCGTGTTAGCTGGCCATATATTAAAGTCTGTCTAACATTAAACTACTTTGGTCAAGCAGCTTGGATTATTAGTATTAAAGACAATTCAACTTATCAAAATATTGAATTGCTAAACCCATTCTTTAGAATGATGCCAAGTTCAATGACTGTGATTGGCGTTTTATTTGCCACAATGGCAGCTATTATTGCTTCACAATCACTTATTTCAGGTTCTTATACCCTAGTATCTGAAGCAATAAAATTACGTTTATTACCAAGACTAAAAATTATTTATCCAACCGATCAAAAAGGGCAATTATATATCCCAGCTGTTAATACATTACTCATGATTGGTTGTTTAGGTATTGTTGTTACCTTTAGAACATCTGCCCATATGGAATCAGCTTATGGATTAGCGATTACAATTACGATGTTAATGACAACTTTCTTGATTTTATTTTATTTACTTCAAGAAGGGGTTCCAAAAATCTTGTCATATAGTGTTTTCTTATTCTTTGCCTTAATTGAGGGAGTATTCTTTATTTCTAGTGCTACTAAATTTATGCACGGAGGATATGTGGCAGTATTAATGGCTCTAATTATTTTCAGTATTATGTTAATTTGGCATAGAGGAAATGTCATTCAAGAAAGAGAATATGACCGTGTTTCTTTATGTGATTACATGGACCAGCTAGAGTCTTTAAGTAAAGACCCAAGTTTACCTCAGTACCAAACAAATATTGTATTTTTAACATCTAAAATTAAGGGACACAGAATCGGTAAGGAAATTATGTACTCAATTTTAGATAAAAGACCTAAAAAAGCTAAAGTTTATTGGTTTGTTAATGTTTTTGTAACGGATGAACCTTACACTCAAGAGTATTATGTTGATATGATGGGGACTGACTTTATTGTTAATGTGCAACTACGTTTAGGCTTTAGAATGAATCAAGAAGTGAATGTTTATTTAAGACAAATTGTTAAAGAGTTAATGGATGAAGGCAAGTTACCAAAACAACCTCAAAAATACTCTATTATGAAGGGTCGCGAAGTGGGAGATTTTGCTTTTGTGTTAATTCGTGAAGAGTTAACTCGTGTTACCTCATTAAATACTATTGATACAATGGTTATGCAAATTAAATTAGCTATTAAGAAAATTGCTTTTGATCCAGCTAGATGGTTTGGTTTAGAATACAGTGATGTTATTTTAGAACATGTACCATTAGTGATTGGAGAGCAAAAAGAAGTCACTAAACTAAATCAAATTCAAGTGGATGATTTTGACGAAGAAGATGATTAAAGAAAAGTAGAGATAAAGCTTTTATAGTTTTATCTCCTTTTTTTTGTTATTTTAGGTATAATTAAAAGGATCATAAAAAATTATAAAAAGGAAGATGTTTAAGAAATGAAAGTACGTGGATTTGAAAAAGTATCAACTTTTGAAGATATTAATTTACCAGAAAGAGCAACTAAACACGCTGCAGGTTATGACTTTGAAGCAGCTAATGATGTAGTTATTCCATCTATTTTTAAATCAGGTATCGCAACTGCCTTAAAAGTAGCTTTAAATAAAGAAGAAGCTTTATTAGATGAGGAACTTTTAAAGCAAGTAAAACCAACATTAGTTGGCACTGGTGTTAAGGCTTATATGGGCGATGATGAATTTTTACAATTGTGTAATCGTTCAAGTAATCCATTAAAAAATTTTTTATTATTAGGTAATGGTGTCGGAATTATTGATAGTGACTACTATAATAATGAAAACAACGAAGGACATATTATGTTCCAATTTATTAATTTTGGCTTAAAAGATTTAACAATCAAAAAAGGTGAACGCATTGGGCAAGGGATTTTCTTACCATTTTTAAAAGCTGATGGAGATGAAAGTGAAAAAACAAGAACAGGTGGATTTGGTTCTTCAGGTAAATAATCTTAATCTTCATAAAAAAGTTACTTTTTTTTTAAAAGGAAGTTACCAAACTATGATAAAATAAGAAGTATTAGTTAAAGAAAAGGTGGGATGATTTTATGGCAAAGAAAAAGAAAAATGAGTTTGTTTGTCAAGAATGTGGCTATATTTCACCTAAGTATTTAGGGAGATGTCCTAATTGTGGTAATTGGAATACTCTCGTTGAAGAAATTATACAAGAGCAAGCAACTCGCCATAGTAGAGTGAGCTTAACAGGTGAATCAACAAAACCACAAAAATTAAATCAAGTAACCTTCAAAACTGAAAAAAGGGTGCAAACAGATTTAGAAGAATTAAATAGAGTTCTAGGTGGTGGCGTGGTTCCTGGCTCTATGGTGTTAATTGGGGGAGACCCTGGTATTGGTAAGTCAACCTTACTCTTACAAGTCTCACAACAATTAAGTAAAATTGATGACAATGTGCTTTATGTTTCAGGTGAGGAAAGTGCTGAGCAGATAAAAATGCGCGCTGAACGATTAGATTCTGAAAATAATAATTTTTATGTTTATGCTGAAACAGATATGGAAATTATTAAACAAACTATTGAGCAACTGCGTCCTAACTATGTAGTTATTGATTCGATTCAAACCATGATACACCCAGAAATTAAAAGTGCCGCAGGAAGTGTTAGCCAAGTAAGAGAAACAACAGCTGAGTTGATGCAGATTGCTAAGACTAACCAAATTACGATTTTTATTGTTGGGCATGTAACAAAAGAAGGCTCTCTTGCTGGACCAAGAATGTTAGAGCATATGGTAGATACAGTCCTTTATTTTGAAGGAGAGCGTCATCATACTTTCAGAATTTTAAGAGCTGTAAAAAATCGGTTTGGTTCAACGAATGAAATTGGTATTTTTGAGATGCGACAAGAAGGACTGGTTGAAGTGAAAAATCCTTCTGAAGCCTTTTTAGAAGAGCGACTAGCAGATGCCACAGGTTCTGCTATTGTCTGTTCAATGGAAGGAACGCGTCCGATATTAGCTGAGGTACAAGCTTTAATTACACCATCAGTTTTTGGAAATGCTAATAGAACCGCAGCGGGGCTTGATCGTCACCGAGTTTCACTGATTATGGCTGTTTTAGAAAAAAGATCTGGTCTTTTACTACAAAATCAAGATGCTTATCTGAAAGCAGCAGGTGGTGTGAAGTTAGATGAGCCAGCGATTGACTTAGCGATTGCTGTTAGTATTGCTTCAAGCTACAAAGATCAAGGGACCTCACCTCATGAGTGTTTCATTGGAGAGATTGGTTTGACTGGTGAAGTTAGACGAGTTAATCGTATTGATCAACGTGTTCAAGAGGCTAAAAAATTAGGTTTTAAAAAAATCTATGTACCAAAAAATAATTTACAAGGTTGGAAAGTACCAACAGGAATTGATATAATCGGAGTTTCCACAGTTTCAGAGACACTGAGAAAAGTCTTTAATCAAGAAGGGAGGAAATAACAGATGCAAAAGAAAATCTTTAATATAGTGATGGCACTGATTGGTTTTAGTTTAGGTGCTACACTTATTCCAGTTGTTTGGACGGTCTTTAAATTAGACCAAAATCAATGGCTAAATAACGATATAACAAACGGTATTATTGGTGCAATTATTTTTGTTATTATTTCTATTTTTACGTTTCGTTATGTTGGAAGTGCCATTAAAAAAGTAGAAAAATTTATAGGGGAGCAAAGCTTACAAGACATAGTCTTTGGAAGCATTGGTGTGATTGTAGGGCTACTATTAGGGGCTCTCGTATCAATACCTTTATATTCACTAAAAATTGCGTTACTGAATATTTTATTACCAGCGTTAATCATGCTTATTTTAGGTTATTTTGGTTTTAAAGTAGGAACAACCAAAACGGAAGAGTGGAAGAAACTCTTTGCACCAAGACCTAAAAAAGGTACTGAGGAGATTATTGATAAAAAATCAACTAGTAATTTCCATCAATACAAAATTTTAGATACAAGTGTGATTATTGATGGCCGTATTTATGATGTGGCTAAAACAGGATTTATTGAGGGAACACTTTTAATTCCTAATTTTGTTCTATATGAGTTACAATATATTGCAGACTCGGGAGATAGTTTAAAACGAGTTCGTGGTCGTCGTGGTTTAGATATTCTAAATGCCCTTCAAAAAGAACCGAATATTTCAGTTGAAATGTATGAAGGTGATTTTGAAGATATTCAAGAAGTTGATAGTAAATTAATTAAGCTTGCTAAAATGTTAGATGGAATTGTCGTAACAAATGATTATAATTTAAACAAAGTTAGTGAGTTTCAAAATGTGCCGGTTTTTAATATTAATGCTTTAGCTAATGCTATCAAACCAGTTGTTATTCCTGGTGAGACTATGGACGTTTTAGTGATGAAGGACGGAACAGAACGTCAGCAAGGTGTAGCTTATTTAGATGATGGGACAATGGTTGTTGTTGAAGATGGTAAACACTTTATGAATAAAAGAATCAACGTTATTGTTACAAGTGCACTACAGACAGCTGCAGGGCGTATGATTTTTGCTAAACCGTCTCATTCACAAACAACGATTAATAATTAAAATAAAAGGATTAAACTCTTGTTGTAACCTTTACTAATTCTCTATTTGAGGGTAAAATTTAGGTTAACAACAAGGAACGGAAAAATTGATGTAAGGAAGGTATTGTCATGACAAAAAAAGTACGTGTAAGATATGCACCAAGCCCAACAGGACATTTACACATTGGAAACGCAAGAACAGCATTATTTAACTATTTATATGCAAAACACCACGATGGAGATTTTATTATTCGTATTGAAGATACAGATCAAAAACGTAACATTGAAGGTGGAGAAAAAAGTCAGTTAGATAACTTATCTTGGCTAAATATTGATTGGGATGAGTCACCTGAAAAACCAGGTAAATATGGTCCTTATCGTCAGTCAGAAAGATCAGATATTTATTTACCTTTAATTGACCAACTTTTAGCAAGTAACTTAGCTTATAAATGTTACTGTACTGAAGAAGAATTAGAAGTAGAACGTGAAGCTCAAAAATCTCGTGGAGAAATTCCTCGTTACAATGGAAAATGTGCTAATCTTTCAGCTCAAGAACAAGCACAAAAAGAAGCAGAAGGTATTACACCAGTAGTTCGCTTCCGTGTACCAAAAAACAGATCATATAGCTTTAACGATTTAGTAAAAGGTAACATTACCTTTGAATCAGATAGTGTTGGTGGGGATTTCGTTATTCTTAAACGTGACGGTATGCCAACTTATAACTTTGCTGTAGCAGTTGATGATTACATGATGAAAATCACTCACGTTTTACGTGGTGATGATCACATTGCTAACACACCAAAACAATTAATGGTTTATGAAGCATTTGGTTGGGAAGCACCAATCTTTGGCCACATGACATTAATTATTAACTCAGAAACAGGTAAAAAATTAAGTAAACGTGATGAAACCATTTTACAATTCATCGAACAATATCGTGACTTAGGTTACTTACCAGAAGCAATGTTTAACTTCATTGGCTTACTTGGTTGGTCTCCAGTTGGCGAAGAAGAAATTTTCTCTCAAGAAGAGTTTATTAAAATGTTTGATGCAGATCGTTTAGGTAAATCACCAGCAGCCTTTGATAACAAAAAACTTGAGTGGATTAGTAACCAATACATGAAACAAGTTGAACGTTCTGAAATGGCAAAACTTGCTTTGCCATACTTAGTTGAAGCAAAATTAGTAGAAGAAAATCCATCAGCTGAAAAATTAGCGTGGGTAGAAGAGTTAGTTTCTCTATACCAACCTCAAATGAGCTATGCTGGAGAAATTGTTGAATTATCAAGTCTATTCTTTAACGACACACTTTCTTTAGATGATGCTGCTAAAGAAGTATTAGCAGGAGAAACTGTTCCAGAAGTTTTAGCAGCTTTTGCTAAAAATATTGCGAAATTAGAAGTCTTTGAAGCAGCTGACATTAAAGCTTGTATTAAAGCTGTTCAAAAAGAAACTGGTGTTAAAGGTAAAAACTTATTTATGCCAATTCGTGTAGCAGTCAGCGGACAAATGCATGGACCTGAGTTAGCAGAAACAATTATGCTTTTAGGAAAAGAAAAAGTATTAGATCATATTAAACAAGCGACAAACTAAATACGTTGACAAGAAGAGTAAATTTATTTTTTGATTTAGAGAGCCTGTGGGTGGTGAAAACAGGAGAAGAGATAAATTGAAGTGCCTCTTAGAGTAGTTCTGGTGAAATAAAAAGTAGCTAGAAACGAGTGATAATCGTTATGTTATCAAAAGGTAAGGAAGATTTTTTCTTACGAATAAAAGTGGAACCACGTGTAAACGTCTTTTAGTTGTTATGACTAAAAGGCGTTTTTTATTTTTATAAAGGATGTGAGTTAATGAGTATCAAAGAGGATATTCAAACAGTTAGAAAGCATGACCCCGCAGCTAAATCAAATGCAGAAGTACTGTTTACTTATCCAGGACTCCATGCTGTGTGAGCACACAGATTATCTCATTTTTTGTATCAAAAAAAATTATATTTTTTAGCCAGGTGCCATTCTCAATTTTGGCGATTTGTAACTGGAATTGAAATTCACCCAGGAGCTAAAATAGGGAAACGATTATTTATTGACCATGGTATGGGTCTTGTAATTGGTGAGACGACTATCATTGAAGATGATGTGATTTTATTTCACGGGGTTACTTTAGGTGGAACGGGTAATGAGTGTGGTAAAAGGCATCCAACTATTAGAAAAGGTGCTATGATTTCAGCGCATGCACAAGTACTTGGGCCTATTGAAATAGGTGAAAATGCAAAAATTGGTGCTTCTGCAGTTGTTTTAAAAGACATACCTAAAAATGCTACAGCAGTAGGAATTCCTGCGAAAGTAGTAAAAATAAATGAATGAGGAGAAACGTGATGAAAATTTATAATACGATGACTAGACAAAAAGAAGAATTTAAAACAATTGAACCAGGAAAAGTTCGTATGTACCTATGTGGACCAACTGTTTATAACTATATTCATGTAGGTAACGCACGAAGTACAGTTGCTTTTGATACAGTTAGACGTTATTTAGAGTATAAGGGTTATGAAGTCAATTACGTGTCTAACTTTACGGATGTAGATGACCGTATTATTAATCAAGCCATTGAAGAAGGGGTATCTACAAAAGAAATTGCTGATAAATACATTGATGCTTTTACAGAAGATACAGGCAAATTAAACGTTAAGCCAGCATGTGTTCATCCTCGTGTAATTGATCATATCGAAGAAATTATCGAATTTGTTGAAGCTTTAATTGAAAAAGGTTTTGCTTATGAGTCACAAGGAGATGTATATTACCGTGCTCGTAAATTTAAAAACTATGGTCAATTAAGTAATAAATCTCTTGATGAATTAGAAGTAGGAGCTAGTCAACGCACTGGTAGCGAACAAGATAAAAAAGAAGATCCACTTGATTTTGCTTTGTGGAAAGCTGCCAAAGAAGGAGAAGTTTCTTGGAATTCTCCTTGGGGAGCAGGACGTCCTGGGTGGCATATTGAGTGTTCTGTAATGGTTAATAAACATTTAGGAACAACGATTGATATTCATGCTGGGGGACAAGATTTAGAATTTCCTCACCATGAAAATGAAATTGCTCAAAGTGAAGCGAAAACAGGAGAAACCTTTGCTAATTATTGGATGCATAATGCTTACTTAACTGTTGGTGAGTCAGGTGAGAAAATGAGTAAATCACTTAAAAACTTTGTGACAGCTCATGAATTAATGGAAGAAGTAGATCCTGAGATTGTAAGATTTGCTTTAGCAAAAACTCATTATCGTCATCCAATGCCATTTAACGAAGTGATTATTAAAGAAGCTACAAGTAACCTATCTAAAATTAAAAGTAGTTTAAATAATACTTTATTTAGACTAGAGCAAGCGGAAAAGTCCTTAGAAGATGATCAAGATTACTTAAACGAGTTGAAACAAATTAAAGAGCAATTTGAAAAAGGTATGGATGACGACTTTAATGCGGCTAATGGTATTACAGCTGTTTATAGCTTAGTAAAATGGCTAAATGCCTATCTTGAAAAAAATAAGGTCTCACAAGTTGTCTTGGAACAATCAGTAGCCTTATTAACAACTTTAATGGCTGTTTTTGGTCTTGATTTAGGTAAAAAAGAAATGCTTGATGAAGAAATTGAAGCTCTAATTGAAGAGCGTAATGCTGCTCGTAAAAATAAAGATTTTAAACGAAGTGATGATATTAGAGATGAGTTAAAAGAAATGGGAATTATTTTAGAAGATACTTCTCAAGGAACTAGATGGAGTAGAGCATAATGAGTGAGAACAAAGATTTTTCTTTATTAAGTGGTTTGACATTGGCTTATATTGGAGACGCGATTTACGAAGTCTATATTAGAGACTTTTTAATCAGATCAGGGCAAACAAGACCAAACCAATTGCACCGCTTAGCGACACACTATGTGTCTGCTAAAGCGCAGCATTACTTAATAGAGTTAATGATGGAAGAAGATTTTCTAACAAAAGAAGAGTTAGCTATTTATAAAAGAGGACGTAATGCTAAGAGTCACACAAGCGCTAAAAACACGTCAGTCTTCATTTATAGAGCGTCAACTGGTTTTGAGTGTTTAATTGGTTATTTACATTTAACAGAGCAAAAAACGCGTTTAGATGAAGTTGTTGCTTGGTGCATTGAAAGGATAGGCGAGAAGAGTGAGAAATAAGAGAGAACCTAAGAAAGACTTTAAAAAAGATAATAAAAAAGATAACAGAAGAGACAACCGTGAAGAACGAGAACCTGTTTCTTTAGAAGATGTTGTTTTTGGACCATATCCAACAATTGAAGCTTTGCAAGCAAGAAGAGGAAATAAATTATTTATTCAAGAAGATTTAAAAAGTCATCGAATTGAAGAATTAAAAGAGTTATCTAAAGAATTTTCAGTACCAATCGTTTGGGCACCAAAAACTAAATTAGATGATATGACAAATAAAGAAAATCATCAGGGAATTGTATTAAAAATTACCCCTTACGAATATTTATCTTTAGAGGATTTATTAACTCAAACAAAACAGAAAGAAAATCGCTTTTTCTTAATTTTAGATAGTATTATGGATCCCCATAATTTAGGTTCAATTATGAGAACTGCTGACGCTGTTAATGTAGACGGTATTATTATTCCAAAACACAGAGCAGTTGGCATTACACCAGTAGTTGTTAAAACTTCTACAGGGGCTGTAGAACACGTTCCTGTAGCTCGTGTGACAAATCTAAGTCAAACCATTAAGAAACTAAAAGAAGAGAATATTTGGATTTTTGGAACAGATATGACTGGTACAGATTATACTCATTGGAATGTGGCTGGAGACATTGCTTTAGTGATTGGAAATGAAGGTAAGGGAATGAGTTCAGCTCTAAAAAAAGAAATGGATGAAATGATTACTATTCCAATTGATGGTCATGTTCAAAGTTTAAATGCTAGTGTTGCTGCTGGGCTTTTAATGTATGAAGTTCACAGAAAGCGTCGTAAGTAGCAAATGAATAGGCAAATGAAACGTCAAGTCTTATTTGTAGATGGGTATAACATGATTGGTGCTTGGCCGGTCTTAAATAAATTGAAAAAACAAGAAAAGCTAGGAGACGCAAGAGATACTTTACTTTTTATGCTTTCAAACTACGCCAAGTATGAAGGAATTGAAATTATTGTTGTTTTTGATGCACAATTAGTTCCAGGCATTCAGCAAACTTATAAAGAATATGGTCTAACGGTTATTTTTACAAAAGAGGAAGAAACTGCTGATACTTACATTGAAAGAGAAGCAAGTGGTAGAATTAATCCTTTAACCCACGTTCGAGTAGCAACAAGTGATATGGCAGAGCAATGGATTATCTTCTCAAGAGGAGCTCTCAGAGTTTCAGCAAGAGAATTATATAAAGCTATTAAAGAATCTGAAAAAAAAATATTGCTTCATGCTGAAGATTACCAGTTTGAAAATTATCGCAGAAAAAGCCCGTGGTCTAAGTCACAAATGGAAAAATTACAAAAGATATATAATGAATTAGAAGATAATTAAACACAAAGAGGAACGAGAGTTCTCTTTTGTGTTTTTTTTATTTATGTTACTATTTTCCAGTAAGAAGGAAACGTTTTCATTTAAAACAGGGGGATTTTTATGAAAGAAGAGCAAGAACTAATAAGACAAGCAAGAGAAGGATCAGAAGAAGCTTTTGAATGTATTTTTAAAAAGTATATGCCGATTGTTTTACATCAAAGGAGTAAATCTTATTTAAGGTTTTATGACTTAGATGATTGGTTGCAAGAGGGGAGAATTGTTTGCTATCAGTCCATTCATCGTTATGATTGCTATAAAAATGTGACATTTGGCTTATTTTTTAAAATTAACTTTGAAAGGTGGGTCATTAGTGCCATTCGTTTTCAAGAAGCTCAAAAAAGAAAAATTAATCAGGTAACTGATTCTCTAGATTATCAAATAGAGTTAAAAGGTGAAGGGCTTAATGGGTTTCAAGAAGATTTGAAAGCTGAAACTAGTCTAGAATATGTGTTTATTAGAGAAACCTTAGAAAATTTTTCAACATGTTTATCTGATTTTGAAAGAGATGTCTATGAATATGTATTACAAGGGGAGGATATGGATAGTATTGCTAAGCATTTAAATGTATCAAGGCAAAAGGTAGATTGTGGTTATAGTCGATTAAAGAGAAAATTGAAGAATAAATTTTCTTAGTGAATTGTCGTTTCCTTCTTACGATGTTCAAAAAAAAGATATTTAAAGAACATAAATAAATAATTAAAAAAGAATAAAATAGTTGATTATGAAATCGTGTTATGATAGAATTTGTAGTTTTTTCATTATTGTGTTACAATTATGGGAGAGGTGAGTTAGATGGCAGCGAGTATTTTAACAATTAAAGAAGAGTTGGAAAATAAAATTGGGAGTCGAATTAAGCTAGTCGCACAGACTGGAAGAAAACGACAAACAGAACGTAGTGGGATTTTATCAGAAACATACCCTTCTGTTTTTATCGTTGATTTAGATCAAGATGAGAATGCTTTTGAGAGAGTGTCGTACAGCTATGCTGACATTTTAACAAAATCAGTTGAAGTTCAGTTTTCAGAAGATGAAGACAAAGAACTAATGGGATAAAAATACTGAGCCTAATAGATACTATTCGGGCTTTTTATTTTGTCTAAAAATAAGAAAAAGCAATCGAGATAAGCTATGAACTTATCTTGATTGCTTTTTTAGTTCTTATTTAGTTGAATCTGTTTCTTCTTTTTTGTCTTCTTTTTTATCTGCTTTAGATGACTCTTCAGTTTTAACTTCTTTTTGTGGTAAGTAAGGAGTTAAGATATCTTTGAAGTCTTTGTCAGCAATTTTAACATTCGCTTTTTCTAATTCTTTACCAATAACTTCTTGTTGGAAAGTAGGGTCAGCAAGTTTAGCTTCTTCAGTTAATTTAGTTAATTCTTTTTCAAATTTTTTGTAGTCGTTACCTTTTTTCTGGTTTTTAATCATTTTCACGATGTAGTATGATTCAGCACCTGTTGTCATATCAGTTGCAGTTAAGACTTCTGATACAGCACCGTCTTCTAATTTATAAGCAGCTTCTTTTACAGTATCTGGAATAGAAACATGCTCAGGTTTTGTTGTGTAAGTAGAGTCAAAAGTAACTTTACCACCATCTGCTTTTGTTGTTTCGTCTAAAGATTTGTCTTTAGCAACATCATCAAATGATTTACCATCTTTAATTTCTTTAAGAGCAGCATTAGCAGCATCTTCTGAATCTAATTTAATGATTTGAGTATCAACGCTTGGATGGTAAGTAGCCCAAGTTTCTTTTAAGTCATCTTCTTTAATTTCCATGTGTGCTTTTAACATTTCTTTGAAAGCTAATTGAGATTTGATGCTTTCTTTGTATGTTTTAGTTGTCAAACCATTTTGTTTTAATAAGTCTTCAAAAGCTTTTTTACCACCATTTTGCTCTTGCATGTCATTGTATTGTTTGTCGATTTCTTTTGTATCAACTTTGCTACCGTATTCTTTATCAGTGATATTGTTTAAAATCATACCTGTTAAGACTTGACCAGTAGTGTTAGTGTCTTTTTTTAATTCGTTGTATAAATCTTGTTCAGTAATTTTAGCACCTTTCATTGAGGCAACCTCTTTACTACTTGAACAACCAGCTAGAGTTAAAACTCCTAAAAGAGTTACTGCAGCTATTTTAAATGCTTTGTTTTTCATTAAATAATGCACATCCTATTCATATATAATTTTTACTTGTGTCTCGTTTTACATCACGAATATTACTATAACACACTCTTGTTTTAAAAAATATGGAATTCAAAAAAAATTCATATAATAAACACATGTTTAATTAAATCAAAGGTGGGTTATATGTCTTTTTCTTCAAGGTCATTGGTTAAATTTTCTAATTCTGTGTTGATTTTGTCGATTTGTTCTTCGATGTCTTTAATACGATATTTGGATTTGAACTTGAATTTTTCAACAGATTTTTTTGTTTCATCTATAAATTCAGGAAGAAGTGTTTCAGATAAATACTGCACATTAGCTGCATGTAATTGAACTTCCTCAGCCCCGTCTTTTACATCAGTAACTAATTTGATATTGTCTTTAACTTCTTTTTCAATTTTTGCCTGTGTTTCTTTACCAGATCTTGGAGCAAGTAAAAGGGCAGTAGTCCCGCCAACAACACTACCAAAAAGAATTCCTTTTAGGAGTTTAGTAGCAGATAATTTTTTATTTGCCATTTTCTATAGCCTCCTTAATAGAGTTTGCTACCTCAGCCATTTTTTCTGTTGTATAGTTTTCAGCATTGTTCTTAAAAGTAATTGAAAAATCATCCTCAGTACTATAGCGGGGGATTAAGTGAATATGTGAATGGAACACAGTTTGGTAAGCTAGTTCTTTATTATTATTAATTAGATTTAAGCCTTTCATTTCAGGAAAAGCCTGTTCTAAACCACGAGCTATTTTAGGAATTCGAGAAAAAAGAGAGCTCGCTAAAATATCATCGTATTCAAAAAGGTCCACTACATGTTTTTTAGGAATAACTAAAGTATGTCCTTTAGTTGTTTGAGTAATATCTAAAAATGCGTAAACCTCATCATCTTCATATACTGGATAACTTGGAATTTCACGGTTAATAATTTTACAAAAAATACAGTCTGTCATTAAAAAGACCTCCTTTGATATAGAATAACTTTACCATAAACAAATAGGGAATTGAATGGCCTATTAGTCAAAAAGAGGAATTCATGAATGAAAGTTATGCTATAATTTAGCTAGAATTATTTAGGAGGATTTTTTAATGAGCTTAGAGATAAAAAATTTAACAGGTGGTTATGGCCATATACCTGTACTTAAAGATATAAATTTAACAGTTGAATCAGGAGAAATTGTTGGATTAATCGGCTTAAATGGAGCCGGAAAAAGTACAACAATTAAGCACATTATTGGTTTATTAACTGAGCAAAAGGGAGAAATCCGTGTAGATGGTAAAACCTTAAAAGAATCGCCAGAAGATTACCGTAAAACAATTGGTTATATTCCAGAAACTCCTATTTTATATGATGAATTAACCTTAAGAGAGCATATTGAAGTAACTGCTATGGCTTATGATATTCCAATGGAGGAAGCTTTTAAACGTGCTGACAACTTACTAAAAACATTTAGATTAGAAAATAAATTAGACTGGTTCCCAACTCATTTTTCAAAAGGGATGAAACAAAAAGTTATGGTTCTGTGTGCCTTTTTAACACAACCTAGTTTGTTTATTATTGATGAACCCTTTTTAGGACTAGATCCTTTAGCAATTAATTCTTTACTTGAGTTAATGGAAGAGATGAAAAATCAAGGAGCAGGAATATTAATGTCCACGCATATTTTAGCAACTGCTGAAAAATACTGTGATCGTTTTATTGTACTTCATGAAGGAAGTGTCAGAGCGGAAGGAACGATTGAAGAGTTAAGAACTGAATTTAACTTGCCAGAGTCTTCTTTAGATGATATTTATTTATCACTTACAAAAGAAGTAGGTGAGCTGTAATGCAAGAGTTTTACCATATAAGGCAATTGATTCAACGAAAAAATATGATGAAATATTTAAAATATGTTTTAAATGACCATTTTCTTTTAGTGATGCTAATTTCTTTAGGTGGCTTTGGTTTGTACTATTCAGAATTTGTTAAAACAATTGATGAGAGTTTTTATCTAGGAACACTATTTGGCATTCTTGGTTGCTCATTGACTATCTTTTTTGGTAAGTTAGCTACTTTAATTAAGGAAGCTGATAGTATTTTTTTACTACCTAAGGAAAGAGCCATGGCAGATTATTTGAAAATCAGTTTAAGACATTCAATTGTCTTACCTTTTATTGTTATTGGATTAGTAACAGGTGTGTTAATGCCGATTCTAGTCGCAACAACTACTCTAGATTTTGCCCATTTTTTACCAATTGTTTTAAATCTCTGGGGCTTAAAATTAGCTGACTTATTTATTCAGTTAGAAAGTCTATATTTAAATACTGAGAAAAAAGTACGTTTACATACTGGTTTGTTAGTTATTATTAGTTTACTGACTATGAGTATTAATGTATTAGTTATGCCGTGGTACGGGTTAGGTTTAACAGCTGTTTTCTTACTATTTATTTACAAAACAACTCAAAGTTCTTTAGCTAATAATCCTTTGAATTGGGACAAGGCGATTCAAACTGAACGCAAACGAATGAAGAAAATTTATTCTTTCATCAATTTATTTACAGATGTGCCAGGTTTATCAGCTGAGGTTAAAAGAAGAAAGTATTTTGATGGGCTTTTAAACAAAATCAAAAAAGAACAAGGTCAGACATATACTTACCTATATAGTAGAGTCTTTCTAAGAGGAACTGAATACAGTGGTTTAGTTTTTAGATTAACCATTATTGGGAGTTTAGTGTTAGTTTTTAGTGATCAACTAATATTAAGTGTGATTGTCAGCTTATTATTTATTTATTTAATTGGCTTTCAGCTACTACCGATTTATAATGAATTTGACTACATGTTAATGACGCAGCTTTATCCTGTTAATAAATCTCAAAAGACTGATGCGGTACAAAAACTGATTTTAATTGTCCTATTAGTTGTAGCGGCAATTTTTAGTATTGTTTTAGTGATTCGTTTAGAAAATAAATTACAGGCTTTAATGATTAGTGTCGCTTTATTTGCAGAGAGTACAGCTTTTGTTTACCTTTATGCAAATAACAGACTAAAAAAATTAGAGAAATCACTGATTTAAAAAGAAAGTCTATTAAGAATATGTTATACTATTCTTCGACTTCATTTTGCAAGAATGAGCTTAAGGTAACCTTAGATTAAGTGGATGGGGAGAGAATAAACATGTTTAATTTTGATAAAAACTGGAATCTCCAACCAATCAAGGGAGATACTGGTAAGGCTTATAAAGGAATGAAAGACAGTGAGAGAGTCTTTATTAAAAGGAATTCAACACCATTTTTAGCAGCTCTTTCAAGAGAGGGGATTACACCTAAATTACTTTGGACAAAACGTACAGGAGACGGAGATATACTAACAGCTCAAGAGTGGCTAGACAGCCGTCAACTAACACCAAAAGAAATGGGTGAAAATGCTGATGTCATTAGAATATTACAGCATTTACATCAATCTAAATCATTAAAATCTATGTTAGAGCGAATGGATGGAAAAGAAAGTTCAGCTTTTGATTTTTTAAGTGATTATGCACTGAATCTACCAAATGATTTGAAAAATAATTTATATTTAATGGGAGTCTTCCGTTATTTAGAAGATCATCTACCTTCATTTCATCCGGTTTATTATGCAGCTTGTCATGGTGATACGATTCATAATAATTGGTTATTATCAACTAATAATGAGGTCTATTTAGTAGACTGGGATTACTCTGTTTTAGCAGATCCTGCTCTTGATATTGGCTTGATTTTAGGTCAGTATGTTGACCGAAACTACTGGGATATGTGGTTAGAGATGTATGATCCAAAAAATGTAGATAACCTAAGTGAAAGAGTTTATTGGTATGCAGGAATGAATCTTCTACTTCAAATTAAACGCAGCTACTTAAGAAATGATCAAAAACAGGCTAACTTTCATATTGCCCAATTAAAAAACATTTATAAATATTAGAATTAACAATGGAGAGAAAAACATGAGATTACGTAACAAACCAGGAGCAAAAGAAACTATTTTACAGCATCCAAATTACATTTTAACTGACGGTAGTGACTGGAAAGGTAAATGGCAAGAACGCTTTCTAAAAGCACAACCTCTTCATATCGAAGTTGGTAGTGGCAAGGGTCAGTTTATTGTTGAAATGGCAAAAGCACATCCAGAAATCAACTACATTGGCATTGAGATGCAAACAAACGCTATTATTTCTATTTTAGAAAAACAATTAGAAGAACAACTACCAAACTTACAATTATTGTTAGTTGATGGAGCTGATTTAACTGATTATTTTTCAGATGGAGAAGTGGATCAAGTTTATTTAAACTTCTCAGATCCTTGGCCAAAGACACGTCATGAAAAACGTCGCTTAACTTATAAAACATTTTTAAGAACCTATGAAACAATCGCTAAACCAAAAGCCGAACTACATTTTAAGACAGACAACCAAAAGCTATTTGAATATTCGTTAGCAAGTGTGACTTGGTATGGCATGACTTTAAAAAAAGTTTGGCTAGATTTACATGCTAGTGATTTTGAAGGTAATATTATGACTGAATACGAAGAGAAATTCTCAAGTAAAGGGCAACCAATTTATAGATTAGAAGCCATTTTTAATGGGAAAGAAGCTGAATAATGTCAGCTTCTTTTTTTATTTGTAACTTCGTACTTGTGGTGCTTCAAATGAATCAATAAATTCTTTGATTTCAGTTAATGAATCTGAAAAAAGAAACTTATCACGGTCTTCTTTAGTCAAAAAACCAGTAGTAACCATTTGGTCAAAAAAATCAGCTAGTAAGCTATAAAAGCCATCTACATTATAAAAAATACAAGGGTTTTGATGTTCGCCAACTCGTCCCCACGAAATAACTTCAGAAATTTCTTCAAGAGTTCCTGGACCACCAGGTAAGGCAATATAAGCATCAGCTAAATCAATCATCTTTCGTTTTCTTTCATGCATATCATTGACAAGAATTAATTCATCTAGTTTGTTATGCGCTAGCTCACGCTGTTCTAAAAAATGTGGCATAACGCCAATGGAAGAACCTTGACCCTCTATAATTGTATCTGCAATAATGCCCATTAAACCAACAGCACCTCCGCCATAGACTAACCCGAAATGATTAGCTAGCATCCAGTTACCTAATTCAATTGTTTTCTCTTTATAAATTTCAGAGGTGCCTAAGCTCGCACCACAATATATAGCGATTTTTTTCATTTTTCTCCTCCTCAGACTCAATATATGATACCATAGTGAAAATAGTAAAAGGAGAAAAATTTTATGGATTTATCAAATTATCAAGAATGGGTACGTTATTTTTACAAAAAAAGAGGCTGGTATGATTTAAATCCTTTTATTCGAGTTAACTTTTTATCTGAGGAAACTGGGGAAGTAGCAAGAGCTGTTAGAGGAATTGAAATTGGCAGAGATAGACCTGATGAAAAAGAAAAGTCGGAAATTGAATTAATGGCAGACTTAAAGGAAGAACTAGGAGATGCGTTAGATAACATTTTTATTCTAGCTGATAAGTATGATATTGATTTAGAAGATATTTTAGTTAGTCATCAAGCTAAATTAATCGAACGCTTTGAAAAATAAGTTTATTTTTCTTTAAGTTATTCTTTAAAAAAAGCAAAACATTTCATCACAAAAAATTCACAACTTGAGACTATTATATAGACATACCAACAAAACAACCCTAACAAACTTTTTCATTTATTTACTCCTCCAAAGTAAATAAAACAACTCCTTTTTAGAGGTCTATCTATATGAGATAGGCCTCTTTTTTTGAAGTAAATAAAAAACTTGCTTTTACCTTGAAGGGTAAAAACAAGTTTTAGTTTTTATTGTAAACGATAAACATCTAAAATAGTTCCAGTGTATGCATCTGCAATAAATTCGTATTGAACTAATTCTCCGTCTTCAATACGAGAAATACCACCAGTGTAAGTTTTAGAGTGGACTGCAAATTTTTGAAGAGGTTCTTTTTTGAAATGAATCCAAGAGCCTTCAATGGGTCCTTCAAGTAAAAAGTCAGCTTTTACTTTCTCTAAAATATCATCTGCTGATAAAGTTTTATTTTTTTTATAGAAATAAGTAAGAGCGGCACCACCAATTGCTCCAACAGCAAGACCAATACCTATCCCAGTTGATAATCCATGTTGATAAAACTCTTTGTTTTTATTAGCTTTCATGTATGTAATCCTCCTTAAAAGAATACTTGCTTTTATTGTAGCATAAATTTAAGAAAAGTCAGAAAAAAATCTAATTTTTATGAGTTTTGGCAAAGAAGTTTTTTTGCTTAAGTGTAATTATGTTATAATTAAGTGAAGATAGAAAGCGAGGTGGATCTACTAATTTTAGTAGATAGTTATGGATGAAAAATTATTTAATCGTATTAAACGATTAACAGAAATTCAAAGTGTTAGTGGATTTGAAGAAAATATGCGTGAAGTTATGACAAAGGAAATGACTCCTTTAGTAGATAAAATAGAATACGATGGTTTAGGCGGCGTTTTTGGTATTAAGAAAAGTAAAAAAGAAAATGCTCCAAGAATTATGTTAGCTTCTCACATGGATGAAGTTGGCTTTATGCTTTCTCAAATTCTAGATAGTGGTTTATTCAGAGTTGTACCATTAGGTGGATGGAATCCATACGTGGTTTCAGCACAACGCTTTACGTTACAAACTAAAAAAGGAAACTATCCAGTTATTTCGTCATCAGTACCACCACATTTATTACGTGGAACTAATGGTCAAAAGCAAATTGATGTTTCTGATATTTTATTTGATGCAGGATTTACATCAAAAGGAGAAGCCGAAGAATTTGGTGTGAGACCGGGAGATGCGATTGTTCCTGAGTCAGAAACAATTCAAACAGCTAATGGCAAACGTATTATTAGTAAAGCGTGGGATAACCGTTATGGTTGTACCCTTGTATTGGATGTTTTAGAAGAATTAAAAGATACTGACTTACCAAATACATTAATTGCTGGTGCGAACGTTCAAGAAGAAGTTGGTTTACGTGGAGCAAAAGTTTCGACAACTAAATTTAAGCCAGATTTATTCTTTGCTGTTGACTGTTCACCAGCAGATGATTTAGAAGGCAAAAAAGATGCTAATGGTCGTTTAGATGGAGGGTTCTTATTAAGAATCTTTGACCCTGGTATGATTATGTTACGCCGTATGCGTGAGTATATTGTGGAAACAGCTGATGTTAAAGAAATTCCGTACCAAACTTTTGTTTCAAAAGGTGGAACAGATGCAGGTGCTGCACACTTAGCAAACGACGGAGTACCAAGTGCAGTTATTGGTGTTCCAGGTCGTTATATTCATACACATCAAACCATGTTTAGTGTAAAAGATTACGAAGCAGCAAAAGCTATGGTAATTGCTTTGTTAACATCACTAGATAGAGAAAAAGTAGATGGAATTATCTACGGAAAGTAGGAAGATAATGATTATTCCAAAATCTTTAGAAGAAATTGCTCACTATATTGAAACAGAAAAAACAATTTTATTTTTTACAGCAGATTGGTGTGGCGATTGTGTCTTTATCAAACCCCATTTACCTGAAATTGTAGCAGAGTTTCCAGATTTTAAATTCTTGCAAATTGATAGAGATGAGTATATTGATCTTTGTCAGCAGTGGGATGTATTTGGCATTCCAAGTTTTATAGCTGTAAATGACGGTAAAGAAATTGGCAGATTTGTAAGCAAAGACCGTAAAACAAAAGAGGAAATAACTAATTTTTTAAAAACATTATAGAAAGAGGATGAGCGTATGATGGAATCACAAGAATACACTTCCATATTAGTTGGAACAGATGGTAGCGACCAAGCAAAATTAGCATTTGAAAAAGCAATAGCTGTAGCAAAAAGAAACAATGCACGTGTAGTTGTTGCTCACATTATGGAAAATAAACTTTATGGTGGAACAATGTCATTTTCTACTTTTACGCCAGATCTACTTCAAGCACAAACAGATCAAGCAAAAATTTTACTAGATGATTATGTGAAACTAGCAAAAGATTTAGGATATGATCATGTAGAAACTGTATTAGAGTTTGGTTCTCCAAAAGTCATGATGTCAAAAGATTTACCAGAGAAGTATAAAACAGACTTAATCATGGTAGGACAATCAGGTCTAAATGCAGTAGAACGCCTAGTTATGGGGAGTGTAAGTGATCATATTATTCGTACAGCTCCGTGTGATGTTTTAATTATTAGACCAGAATAAAACACGAGAGAGTAAGTACTTTTTGTGCTTACTTTCTTTGTGTCATGAGAAGGGGAACAAAGAAATGATCGTAAGTTATAATTTAAATGGTGTAGGTGACACATTGCTACTTGTTTTAGCAGATAGTAAAGGACAAGAAGTTGAAGTAATTAGAAAAGGTGATGTTTCTTGTGTGAGTGTTAAAGAAACAAAAGAAATAGTTGCTTGGAATATTTTTCAAGCTTCACATAAAATCACTAATCTAAATGGAGAAGGTCAAATTAATTTATCTCCTTCTCAATTAACAGAGTTGAATTTAGCTGTAAAAGAAGCAGGATTTGATACAGTATTTACATTAGATAACTCACCTAAATTTGTAGTTGGACTTGTAACTGAATGTAAAAAGCATGAGGACTCAGATCATTTAAGTGTGACTAAAATTTTAGTGGATAATGATGAAGAATTACAAATTGTGTGCGGCGCTTCAAATATTCGCGAAGGACTAAAAGTTGTTGTGGCTAAAGTCGGTGCTATGATGCCAGATGGAATGATTATTTGGCCAGGTGAATTAAGAGGTGTTAAGAGTGACGGAATGGTTTGTTCAGCTCGTGAATTAAACTTGCCAAATGCTCCAGAAGTTAAAGGGATTTTAGAATTACCAGATACTTATGAAGTAGGGTCAACTTTTAATCTCTCATTAAGTGTTAATGAATAAATTAAAAAATATTGTAGTTTAATGAACTTTCTTGTAGAATGTCATTAACGACGAAAATACTAGGGGGGAACAAAGATGAGCTTTACAGATGAAACAGTTAGATTTAATTTTAACGAAGACAATAAAAAAGAAGTCAGCGAAACATTAGCGATTGTTTACCGCGCTTTAGAAGAAAAAGGTTACAATCCAATTAACCAAATCGTTGGTTATTTATTATCAGGTGACCCAGCGTATATTCCACGTTATCAAGATGCACGTAATTTAATTAGACGTCATGAACGTGACGAAATCATGGAAGAATTAGTAAAAGACTATCTTTCTCACCGTGGAATTAACACATTATGAGAAAAATGGGTTTAGATGTTGGATCAAAAACAGTGGGTGTTGCTGTAAGTGATCCACTTGGTTGGACTGCCCAAGGAATTGAAATTATCAGAATAGATGAAGCAGAAGGTGTTTTTGGGATTGAACGCGTGGCAGAGTTAGTGAAAGAATATCAAGTAACTGAATTTGTTGTGGGATTACCTAAAAATATGAATAATTCAATTGGACCAAGAGCTGAAGCGTCAATGGCTTATGGAAAACTTTTAGAAGACGAATTTGGGTTACCTGTTAACTACCAAGATGAACGCTTGACAACTGTTCAAGCTGAAAGAATGTTAGTCGAGCAGGCAAATACATCACGAGCTAAAAGAAAAAAAGTAATTGATAAAGTTGCTGCAGTCATGATACTTCAAAATTATTTAGATAAAAAAATGTAAAATAACCTTGTCGAAAGACAAGGTTATTTTTTTGTTATTAGAAGGTTAATTTGAACAAATTTTGTTTCTTATTGACAGTTATGTTGACTTTCAATAATATTAGGTTTTTCTTATTAATTGTTTAGGTTAACCTAAAAAGGAGAGAGATAATGAAAAAAGTATATTTTTATTCGGGAGTTTGTTGTTAGTTGTTTCAGCTAACACAGCGATTGTTCACGGGGAAGAAGAAATTCTATCAGGAGAGGTAACAACAATTCTTGAAACAAGTAATCAAGTAGATAGTGATATTTTTAAAGATGAAAGTAATCTTTTATATAAAATTGTAGGTGAGGGCGAAGTTCAAGTTGGTGACGGAGAAAAACCAATCCCTAATTTAGGAACAAATATCACTATACCAGATGTTGTTAATCATAATGGAGTGGCTTATCAAGTAACAGTTATTGCGCCATTTGCTTTTACAACTTATGAAGATGAAGCGGGAAATATTTCAGAAGATGGTTCTAATGTAGAGCATTTTGCCAAATACGATTAGAGAAATTAGAGACAAGGCTTTTTATAGTGCTATTTACTTAAGAACAGCAACGTTTCCTAATGGTAGTCAGTTAAGAATGATTGGGGATAACGCCTTTTCATTTTCTGGACTAACAAAATTTGATTTACCAGATACAGTTGAAACAATAGGAGTTAATGGTTTCAATTACAATAATTCTTTAGCTGAATTAAATATATCGCCTAACTCTGAACTACAATCAATTGGAGAAGGAGCTTTAAAAACGAATCCAAAACTAAAAAGAATTTATTTTCCTTCGAAATTATCATCAGTTGGTAGTGCACCATTTTCAGGCACAATAGGTCTAAGAGAAATTGAAGTAAGTGAAGCTAATCCTTATCTAGCATCATCTAATGGTGTGTTATTTGATAAAGGATTAAATACCTTAATTAGCTATCCAGCAGATAAAGATGGCAGTCAGTATCAATTGCCAGAGCCTGTTTCAAGTATTAGTGATTATGCTTTTGAATATAATGTTAATTTAAGAGATTTAAAAACAAATAACAATCTGAAAGAAATAAATGATTTTGCTTTTAAAAATATGTTGAGATTAGAAAAAATTGAATTAAAGGAAGGATTAGAAAGACTAGGAAGATTAGCATTTTTTGGAACAAATGATTTGCCAGAATTAATTATTCCAAATAGTGTGTCTAGTTACGGAAAAAATCCATTTTATGAATTAGATGGGATGAGAAAAATAGTATTTGGTAAGAATACAAATTATATTTTTCAAGGATTTTTAGGCGGTTCATTTACTAACCTAGAAGAAATTCAATTTAATAGTGAAAAATTACAAATTGAATCTGGAGCCTTCAGTTTCTTTTCAAGTACTAATCAAGAAAAATTACTATTTACAGTAGTAAGTGAAGAGGCAAAAGAAGAATTAATGACAAAACTTGGAATTAATGAAAATAATATTCGAATTATTGATTTAGTAGACCCAGTAGACCCGAAAACACCAGTAAATCCAGTAGATAAAGATTCAAAAGTAGATCAAAATAATTCTAATAAGAATAATCAAGGAAATAACTCTGACGTTAAAATAATAAATAGCCATTCAGGTAAAACAAATCAAGAGCTATTACCTAAAACTAATGAGAAAAAATCAATAATTTCATTAGTGCTTGGTCTAGGTATGTTAGGTGTTATACCAGTGATAATGAAAAGAAAAATATAATAATTCACAAAGTTGAGAGTGGGTTACCCTCTTGACTAAAAATATTTCGTTTATTTAAAAGGTATATTTTGAACTGAGTCAATAGTCATTATATAATACAAATAAAAAGAGAAATATAGCTTTTCAAAATAACGAAGTAGTTAGTCTGCAAACCTGTATTGATGACTATACAAACTTAATTTTTTTTGCGATAGCTAAATAAGAAAGAGTTGGCTTATTTAGCCAACTCTTTTTGTTATTCTTCTTCAGCTTCAAAAGCGTTGAATACTTCTTCAATCATATCCCACTCAGCTTCAGTTTCGATTTCAGTTAATCGTCCTTCAGCTTCGCCGTCTTTTTGCTCGTAAGCGTAAGCTAATAATTCAACTTCTTCGCCTTCTGGAGAGCTTGCATCATAAAGTAATACGTAATCTTTACCATATTCTTCTTGCCCATCAATTGTTAAATGAATACGGAATAGGACTTCATTTCCTTCATCATCAATTAAAGTAATTAAATCATCTGCATCGTGGTCATGAATGTGATCATGATCGTGGTTATGTGTATCTGACATTTTACATTCCTCATTTCTTTTTGTTTCACTTCACACAACATTATACAGAAAATATCATAAAAAGGCTATTAATCACCCTAGTAAACTTGAAAAAGAATTTGATTAACGAAAAGCTATTTTTTTAGCTTTTTCTGTATTGGCAAAATGTAGTTTAGCATAATTCTCAAGTAAGGATAAGCCGCCTTTTTTTAATATTTTAGCAGCTGCTTGGTCAGATTTAGTACCTGCACCTGAAGGAACAGTAAAACCAAGCTCTTTACTAGCTTTATCTAATTCATCTAAGAAAGTTGCACGGCAAATAATAGAGGCAGCTGCAACAGATAGATGATATTGTTCCCCTTTTGTTTTAAAATATAGATTTTCTGTCACAGGATTAGGCTCACGGGTTAAGTAAGAGCGATAACTTTTTTCTGTTGTAAATTGATCGATTAGAATTCCTTGAGGTTTTACAGGTTTTAATTCTTCTAATAATAAATGAATAGCTTGATTATGTAAGGCGACTTTCATACGGTTAACATTATAGTTAGGTTGAATTTCATTGTATTTTTTAGGTGTGACAATCAATTGTTTGTAAGGAACAACATGAACTAAATCTTTAGCTATCTTTCTAATCATTGGATCAGTTAACATCTTAGAATCTTTAACACCTAATTCTTTTAGAAGAGGCATATTTTCCTTAGTAACATAAGTTGCGCAGACTACAACGGGACCTAAGTAGCTACCGTTTCCAACTTCATCACTTCCAAGGACTGCCCAGTTTTGAAAGTCTTTAGGTAAATCAGCTTCTTTTTTTTGTGTTGAAGATTGCTTTTTAGGAGTAGGATTTTCCTTGCCCCATTTAGCAGATTCATTTTCTGCTTGAACACCTTGAAACAAAACTTTCCCTGAATTATAGGCAGTCACAGTAACTCCCGGTAATTTAGAAGAAAAAACAGCATAAGGTGGTGTTTTTATTTGGTAAGTTTCATAAGTGTTTTTCATTTTTTGGATAGTAGGTTTATCACATAATAAGGTAATCGACTGGCTCATAACATAACCTCTCTTTTGTTTATAATCTAAGTAATTATAGCAATAAAGTTAAAAATAAGGAAACAGAAGAAAAAGTTAAGTAGATTTTAAAGTAGAAAATTGTTATTTAGTGAAAAGTCTTATATAATTAACATTAAGATTTATCTGGGAAATGATTACTTAAAAGTAGCGAGGAGGGGACATCGTGATTCAAGATGAGATGAAACGATATAAAGCAAAAATTGCTGGTGAAACTTATACAATTATCGGTCCTGAAAGTCACTATCACATGGACATCGTTAATGACTTAGCAAATGAGCAGATTGAATTAATAGAAAAACAATCACCAAGCTTATCTCGTGAGCAAGCGGCTATTCTACTTGCCATTAATACCTTATCAGTTCAAGTGAAACAGCAAGAAATTATTCTAGACCAAAGAAAAGAAATTGAAGAGTTAAAAGAAGAGCTAAAACGTGTGGAAGAATTAGAAGAACGATTAGACCGGATTGAAGCTCGCGAAAAAGAAGCTAGGCAAGCAATCATTAAAGAAAAGAGACAAATGACTGAGGAAGAAACCCTGAATCAAATAGAAGTTCAAAAGGTGTTAAATCAGCAAGTCAAAGAAAAAATACAAAAAAACAATGGACAAAAAAGAAAATAAGTAAAAAATAATCAATTGAGTAAGGTTTGAAACGATGCTAACTATTTTAATTATAATATGTTTAGGGACAAGTTTTTATGCAGGATATAGAAGAGGATTAATGCTTCAAATCGTCTATGGTGTAGGTTATGTACTATCTTTTGTGGTAGCTCAAAAAAAATACCGAGCACTAGGAGAAAAATTAGAATTATTAATACCTTATCCAGCACCTACAGAAAAAACAACATTAGTCCTATTTGATAAAAATTTAATATTTGATCTTGATAAAGCCTTTTATGCAGGAGTAGCTTTCATGATAATTCTATTTATCGGTTGGTTAATAACAAGATTTGTAGGAATCTTTTGCTATAAATTAACCTTTATGCCAGTTATTAAACAAGGAAATGATTTAGCTGGTGGAATCGTTAATGCTTTATTTACCTTAGTAGGATTAACTTTAGTTTTAACACTACTAGCTATGTTACCAGTTGATTTTATCCAAAACTTATTTAAGAAAAGTAGTTTAGCGAGATTCTTAGTTGATTCAACACCAATTGTTTCAGGTTTAATTAAGGATTGGTGGATTACGAAAATTATCTTATAAAGGGTGGTCAAGCATCTTAACTATGATCAACATAAACAAAAAGTTTAGTTGCTTTTAGTTAAAGATCTTTACCCTCTTTTTTTGTAAAGTGAAAATAAAGGAGTACATAATGAATAAAAAAATCCTTCAAACATTAGAGTTTGATAAAGTAAAACAAGAATTAGCGCAACACATAGTCACAAAACTTGGAGAAGAGCATTTAACTCAGTTAGTTCCAATAAACGATTTTGATTTAATTGAAAGTCATTTAGTTGAGACAGAAGACGCTTTTAAAGTACTACGTTTACGCGGCGGGATCCCTATTCCCGTTTTAGAAAATGTAAAACCCCATATGAAACGAATTGAAATCGGAGCTGTTTTAAATGGCTTAGAATTAGCTCAAGTAGGGCGTGTCTTAAGTACAGTAACTGAATTACAACGTTTTTTTGATGACTTAAGAGAAAATGACATTGAATTAGAGAGACTTTATGAGTGGTCAGATAAAATGATTGCCTTACCTGATGTGGCTAAAAGCATTCGAATTTCAATTGAAGAAGATGGGAGAGTAACAGATGAAGCCTCTTCTGAATTAAAGGGAATTAGACAAGCGATTAGGCGTTCAGAACAAGGTGTAAAAGACCAGTTGGACGGAATTTTACGAGGAAGCAGTAGTAAATATTTAAGTGATAGCATTGTTACGATGAGAAATGAACGCTATGTTATTCCTGTTAAAAGTGAATATCGTAGTCAATTTGGTGGTGTGGTACATGACCAAAGTGCTTCAGGTCAAACAGTGTTTGTTGAGCCAAGACAGGTTGTTGAATTAAATAATAAATTAAGACAACATCAAATTGCAGAGCGTAAAGAAATTGAGCGTATTTTAGCTGTTCTTTCAAATGAATTAGCCCCCTTTAGACAAGATATTTTGCAAAATGCTTATGTCTTAGGGAAACTTGACTTTATTAATGCTAAAGCTGCTTATGGTAAAAGTATTAAAGGGATTGTGCCTAAATTAAGTGCAGATAAATATGTTTCTTTAAAACAAGCTAGACATCCTTTAATTGACGGTGAAAAAGTAGTTGCTAATGATATTGTTATTGGTGAGAGTTACCAAGCAATTGTTATTACAGGGCCGAATACAGGTGGTAAAACAATTACATTGAAAACGTTAGGTCTACTACAATTAATGGGACAATCAGGTTTACCAATTCCAGCAGGTGAAGAGAGTGTGATTGGTGTCTTCAATGAAGTTTATGCAGACATTGGAGATGAGCAGTCAATTGAGCAAAATTTGAGTACTTTCTCTTCTCATATGACTAACATTGTGGATATATTAAAACATTTAGACAGCGAAAGTTTAGTTTTATTTGATGAATTAGGAGCAGGAACAGACCCTCAGGAAGGTGCTGCCTTAGCTATTTCAATATTAGACCAAGTGGGACAAGTTGGGGCCTATGTTATGGCAACCACTCACTACCCAGAATTAAAAGTTTATGGCTATAATCGCCCGGGAACAATTAATGCAAGTATGGAATTTGACGTGGATACACTTAGTCCTACGTACCGTTTACTAATCGGGATACCAGGTAGAAGTAATGCTTTTGAAATCTCAAAACGTTTAGGCTTATCCACTCAAATTATTGAGCAAGCAAAACAGATTATTGATGGTGAGAGTCAAGATTTAAACGAGATGATTTCTGATTTAGAAAATCAACGGAAAATGACTGAAACTGAATACTTAGAAGTTAGACGTCATGTGGATGAGTCAGAAGAATTACATCGCGACTTAAAGACCGCTTATGAATTGTTCTTTACAGAAAGAGAAAAAGAACTAAATAAAGCAAAAGTAAAAGCTAATGAGATTATTGCTGAAGCAGAAGAAAAAGCTGAAAGTTTGATTCAAGACATTAGACAAATGCAAATAAGAAGTCAGTCAGAAAATAAAATCAAAGAACATGAATTTATTGACGTAAAATCTCAATTATCAGATTTAAAACATGAAGAAACTCACTTGGCTAAAAATAAAGTATTGAAAAAAGCCAAAGAAAAGAAAAACTTTAAACCAGGAGACGACGTATTAGTGGAATCATTTGGTCAACGAGGAACGCTGATTAGTAAGACAGGAAACAAAGAATGGCAAGTGCAACTAGGGATATTAAAAATGGCCGTTTCTGAAGATGGTATGACTTTATTACCACCTGAAAAAGAACCGACAAGACGAGTGACAGGTGTTAAAAGTGATGGCGGTGGAAGTCGAAGCTCTGTTAAAACACAACTAGATTTACGTGGTAAGAGATTTGAAGAAGCAGTATCAGAAGTCGATCAATATATTGACTCAGCTCTGTTGGCGGGTTACCCTCAAGTAACAATTGTTCATGGTAGAGGGACAGGTGCTTTGAAAAAAGGTGTTCAAGATTATTTAAAACGTCACCCACGTGTTAAAAAATATGAATATGCTCCAGCAAATCAAGGTGGAGACGGGGCTACTATTGTTAGCTTTTAAGAATCAAGCAAATGATTAGTGTTAAAGTACCCCCTTTGGTATAATTTAAATATAATAAGTATTAAGGAGAGTGTCGAATATGTTATTAGATTTAACAGATAAAAATTTTGCAGAAGAAATTAGCGAAGGTTTAGTTATGGTAGACTTCTGGGCTCCATGGTGTGGACCTTGCCGTATGCAAACACCAATCTTAGAACAAATGTCAGAAGATTATGTTGATCAAGTTAAATTTACAAAAATTAACGTTGACGAAAACCCAGCAACAAGCCAACAATTTGGTATTATGAGTATTCCAAATATGTTACTTTTCAAAGATGGAAAAGTTGTTGAAAATATTGTTGGGGTTCACCAAAAAGCTCAATTACAACCAATTATTGCTAAACATTTATAAAAGTTTAAAGCATTCAGTAGATAGTAACTACTGAATGCTTTTTTTGATGTCTCTTGGTATACTAAGACAGATAAGTCATGAAGAGGTGAAAGTTGTGAATGAAAGAATAAAAAATAAATTAGCTCTTTTACCAGATCAACCTGGGTGTTATTTGATGAAAGATAAAAATGGCACGATTATTTATGTAGGAAAAGCTAAAATTTTAAAAAATAGAGTGAGATCATATTTTACTGGTAGTCATGATACAAAAACAGAACGTCTAGTCAGTGAAATTGTTGATTTTGAATATATTGTAACAGAATCTAATACAGAAGCTTTGTTACTTGAAATTAATTTGATTCAAAAAAATATGCCTAAATATAACATCATGCTAAAAGATGATAAATCATATCCTTTCATAAAAATCACTAATGAAAAAGCACCAAGACTTTTGATTACGAGAAAGGTCTTAAAGGATAATGCTACTTATTTTGGACCTTATCCTGATGTGAGAGCAGCTAATGAAACTAAACGCTTACTAGATAGAATGTATCCTCTTAGAAAATGTAAAAATTTACCTAATGAAGTTTGCTTATATTATCATATGGGACAATGTTTAGGGCCTTGTGTTAATGAGGTTGTAGAAGAGCAGTACAAACAAATGGTAGAAGAAGTGAAACACTTTTTAAATGGCGGTGGTTATGTAGCTGTTCAAAAAGAGTTAGAGAAAAAAATGGAAAAAGCAGCAGAAGAGATGGAATTTGAAAGAGCAGCTGAATACCGAGATCAAATCAACGCCATTGAAACTGTTATGACAAAACAAAAGATGACCAATGCTGACTTTATTGACCGGGATATATTTGGTTACGCCGTTGATAAGGGATGGATGGTTGTTCAGGTGTTTTTTGTAAGACAAGGTAAATTAATTGAAAGACGTGTCTTTGATTTTCCTTTTTATAATGAAGCAGAAGAAGATTTCTTAACGTTTATAGGTCAATTTTATTTAGAGAGTCAGCATTTTATTCCAAAAGAAATTTTAATTCCAAAAGATATTTCAAAAGAAGATGTGGCAACTATTGTTCCGACTAAAATCTTACAACCACAACGGGGTGAAAAGAAAAAATTAGTCGAGTTAGCTAATAAAAATGCAGCTATTTATTTAAATGAACAATTTAGTTTGATTGAAAGAAAAGAAGAAAGAACTATTGGTGCTGTTGAAAATCTAGGTGAAATTATGAGGATACCTACCCCGTACCGTATAGAAGCCTTTGATAACTCTAACATTATGGGTACAGACCCAGTATCAGCTATGGTCGTTTATATTAATGGTAAACCAGATAAAAAAGAGTATCGAAAATTTAAAATTAAAACAGTAAAAGGTCCAGATGACTATGCTTCTATGGAAGAAGTTATTTTCAGACGTTATTCAAGAGTCTTAAAAGAATCACTGCCATTACCAGATTTGATTTTAATTGATGGTGGAAAAGGTCAAGTACATGCTGCACAAGAGGTCCTTGAAAATCAGTTGGGGTTAGATATACCAATTGCAGGATTGGCTAAAAATGATAAGCATAAAACCAGTGATTTACTCTTTGGAACAGACCTAGAACCTGTACCATTAAAAAGAAATTCATCTGAGTTCTTTTTACTACAAAGGATTCAAGATGAGGTACACCGATTTGCCATCACTTTCCATAGAAACACAAGAAGTAAAACAAGTTTTTCTTCTCAATTAGACAATATTGACGGATTAGGACCAAAAAGGAAAAAAGAATTGCTTAAAGCTTTCAAATCCGTGAAAAGTATTGCAGCAGCTACTGAGGAAGAAATCATTGCAACAGGAATGCCTAAAAACGTTGCTAAAGCAATTGTAGAACACTTCAATGAAAAATAACGTAGTTTTTTTGTTTAAGAAATGGTACAATAAAAAAGATTTTTTTAAAATTAAATTTAAAGGGGAATATCCGTGTCATTAATTATTAATATTATTGCGATTGCTACTACGTTCGCGTCTATGCTGTATTTTTACTATCACAGCAACTTAGCAAAGAAAACAGTTTTAGGTCAAAAAGTCTTAGCTTTTACTAGTCAAATTACTATGAGTGCTTTTATTTTAGGTTTAGGAGTTATTTTAATTGAATTAAATGCTTTTGGTTTATCAAGATCTAAATTTGTGGATCACTTGTTACTATATGGTGCATTTGTTGGATTAGTGAATGCTTTAAGTTTATGGTATTTTTCACGTACTTTAAAAGAGGATTAAACTGTATAAATAAAGAAATTTAACTGTAATAGTTTCAATCAATTGACATTTTTGTGAAATACTCCTATAGTGAAATAGAATTAACGTATGGAGGGAATAGGAAAAGATGAACAAGCCAAAAATTGTTATTCTTGGAGCAGGTTATGCTGGATTAAAAACAGCTAAACAATTGCAAAAGAAAAATGTCAATGCTGAAATTATTTTAGTAAACAAAAATGAGTACCACTACGAGTCAACACAATTACATGAGGTTGCTGCAGGAACAGAACCAGGAAGTAAAATTAGTTTCAATATTGCAGATGTTATTGACTCTAACAAAGTAACATTTATTCAAGATGAAGTAACTTTAATTAAAAAAGAAGAAAAGAAAGTTATTTTAGCTAAAAAAGGCGAAATCTCTTATGATTATTTAGTGATTGCTTTAGGGTTTGAATCAGAGACATTTGGTATCCCTGGAGTTAATGAATTTTCTAAACCTTTAGTAGATATTAAAACAGCAGAAGCTGCTCGTCAGTATTTAGATACTAATTTAGCTAACTATGCTAAATCAAAAAACGAAGCAGATTTATCTATTGCAGTTTGTGGAGCTGGATTTACAAGTATTGAATACTTAGGAGAAATTACTAATCGTATTCCTAAATTAGCTGAAAAATTAAATTTCCCAGCTGATAAAGTGAAAATCACTTGTATCGAAGCTATGCCAACATTATTACCAATGTTCTCAGAAAAACTAGGAACTTATGGTATTGATGTTCTTAAAAAACGTGGTGTTAACTTTATTGTTGGCACACCAATTAAAGAAATTAAAGAAAACACTGTTGTTTACGAACAAGAGGGTGAATTAAAAGAACTAACAGCCAATACTGTTATTTGGACAACTGGAGTACGTGGTAGTGCTGTTGTAGGTGAATCAGGATTTGATGAGCGTCGTGGACGTGTTGTTGTTGAATCTGATCTTTCTGTAGCTGGATTCCCAGAAGTATTTATGATTGGGGATGTTAGTGCTGTTATGGATGGTGATTCAGGTCGTCCATTCCCAACTACTGCACAAATTGCTTTACAACAAGGTGCTTACTTAGGTAATGCTCTTGCTGCTAAATTAAACAACCAATCAGTTGAAGCATTTACTTACAAACCATTAGGAACAGTTGCTTCTATTGGTAATAACGTTGGTTTAGGTAACGTTATGGGTAAAGAAGTTAAAGGTTATATTGGTTCTATTATGAAGAAAAATATTATCAATAAATCACTTGTAACAACAGGTGGAACTAAAACACTTCTTAAAAAAGGTCGTTTTGACTACTATCATTAAAAATAAATAAATATGAGAGAGTTTCTTTAAATAGAGACTCTCTCTTTTTTGTGTTGACAGAAAATAAAAAATAATATAGTATATCACTTAACGATATATCACATGATGATATATCTGTTGATGATATATTTTGAAAGAGGGGATGAAAAGGTGAATGAGCCGTTAACAGACTCTAATTATCTAATTCTTTTGGCATTATTAGAACCAAAACATGGATACGCCATTATGAAAGATATATCTGATATCACAGAGGGAAACGTATCAATCGGTCCTGCGAGTATGTATACTATTTTAAAAAAACTATTGAAAAACGAATGGATTACGTTGGAACAAGATGATGACCGGAAAAAAATCTATTTGATTACAGACTCAGGGATTAAAAAGTTAGAAGAAGAAGTTGAAAGAAGAAAATTATTTTATTTAGCTGGGGACAGATTACTTTCGGAAGCACGAGGTGGTCAGAATTGATTATTAAGGAGAAAAAGTATGTTATCTCAAAGGGTTTGGCTTTTTATGCAGAAATGGAGAGTCGAAGGTTAGAAAAAGAGTTAGCAGATGGTTGGGAAATGGATAAAATTAATTGGCTTGGTTTTTATCGGTTGAAAAAAGTAAAACCAGAAGAAGCTCAAATAGTTATTGATTTTTATCCAGGTAAGAAAAATGAAATAGATGAGTATTTAGATATTTACGAAGCGGCAGGTTGGGAAAAAGTAACAAGTTACAGAAATCGTTACTTTGTTTTTAAATCAGATGTCGGAACGGAAGCAGTTTACACAGATGAAGAAAGTTATGCCTCAAGATTAAAAAAAGAAAAATTATGGATGATTTTAAATTCTTTTTACTTTTTTATTTTCGGTTTAATAGGTCTGTTACTTATAAAGCTACCTAATATTAAAGAATGGCTATTAGAGGTTAAACCACTTTATTTTATTTTAGTGATGGTGACTGAATTAAGTTTAATGGTACCGCTAATTGTGACTGCATTAATGCTGTATTACAAAGTTATTTACGCCAAACGGCAAATTTATTATAAAGAGCCCAAGAGTTATGCTAAGAAGCAACATTTCTTTATCGATTTAATTCTAGCAGGATTAATTGGAGCTTTCTTAGGTGGTATTATTGGGTTCTTATCAGGGTACTTTGAATTATTTTAAGGAGGATTTGTATGTTAGAAGTTGAAGGTTTAACAAAAGCATTTGGAGAGATGAAAGCAGTTGATAACGTCTCGTTCCGTATACCAGATGGTAAAATTTTAGGTTTAATTGGTCAAAACGGGGCTGGTAAATCAACAACATTCCGCTTGATACTAAATTTTTTAGATCAAGATAAAGGAACGATTAGTTGGAATGGTCAACTTATTAATGAGGAAGACTACAACATCATTGGTTATCTACCTGAAGAACGTGGTTTATATCCTAAAGTAACAATCGAAGATCAATTAATTTATTTTGGTCGTTTACGCGGAAAAAGTAAAAAAGAAATTGTGCCATTAATTGATAAATGGATGGAGAAGTTTCAAGTTAAAGGTAAAAAAACTGACAAAGTAAAATCTCTATCAAAGGGAAATCAACAAAAAGTTCAGTTGATTTCAACCTTAATTCATGAGCCTAAATTAGTTATTCTAGATGAGCCTTTTAGTGGTCTGGATCCAGTGAATGCTGAATTATTAAAGCAAGGAATTATTGAATTAAAAGATCAAGGTTCATGTGTTATTTTCTCAAGTCATAACATGGAAAATGTGGAACAAATCTGCGATCATTTAGTGATGCTTAAAAATGGGAAAATGGTATTAAATGGCCGAGTTGATGAAATTCGTGAACAATTTGGTAGAACACAACTTCAAATTGAAACAACTATTTCAAAAGAAGAACTTGAAAGTATATCAGGTGTTTTAGAGGTTATTGAGAAAAGAACAAATGTCTTTAATATTCGATTAGAAGACCCAAGTGTTGGTAAAGTAATATTTGATAAAGCGCTAGAATTAACAGACTACTTGCCAGTATTTAATCAACAACCACCAACATTAGAAGAAATATTTAAATTAAAAGTAGGTGAAGAAAATGAATAAATTTTGGGTAGTCGCTTTAGAAACGTATAAAAAACAAGTTAAATCTGTTAGTTTCGTAATGATGATTTTAGCACCACTTTTATTTTTAGGAATTTCTGCTGGTAGTGGTTATTTTGGTGCTCAATTTAATAAATTAAATGAAATTGCTGTGTTTAGTGAAACAGAAGGAATTCAGGAAGCTTTTATTGAGCAAAACAAAGAGCAATTTGATTTTAATAAAAAAATCAAAACAGAAGCTGAAGCTAAAAAAGCTTTAGAAAATGAAGAAATTGATGGCTTTATTGATATAACGGTTAATGGTACGTCTGTTGAAGGAAACTATATTGGAACTAAATCTTTAGGAATGGAAAGTATTCAAAGGATTCAGCAAAGTTTAAGTCAAATTCAATTAGGCATTACAAGTGCTAGTCTTTCTTTATCTCAAGAAGAAGTTGGAAAATTAATGTCACCAGCTGCTTTTTCTGAAAAACAAGTTGAAGTGAAAGATGGTAAAATCCAAGATAGTAAAGATAATCGTCCTGTAATGATGATTGTTGGCATGGCAGTTATTTTCATGATGTACTTTATTGTCTTACTATATTCATCAATCACAGCTCAAGAAGTCGCATCAGAAAAAGGAACACGTATTATGGAAGTGATTCTTTCAAGTACAACTGCTTCAAAACATTTCTACGGTAAAATCACTGGTATTTCCTTGGTTATTTTAACTCAAGTAGGAGTATATCTTGTAACTGGTTTATTAGGATATTTCTTTGTTAAAGATATGGACATGGTTCAATCATTCTTTAAAGAGATACCCGCTAATGAATTATTAAAAGGTTTACTTGGTTATAACTTATTATACTTATTATTTGGTGTCTTAATCTATACGATATTAGCTGCTTTCCTAGGTTCTCTTGTAAGTAAAGTGGAAGACTCAGCAAAAGCGGCAGCACCAATTACTTATTTAACAATGATCGGCTTTTTAGGAAGTATGATGGTCGGTATGAGTAACCCACAAAGTATTATTATTAAAGTGATGTCATTTATTCCATTCTTATCATCATTTGGTATGCCAATCAGAATTGCTAATAATGATGTGAGTAATATGGAAGTTTTAATTTCATTAGCAATTTTAGTTGCTAGTATTGTTCTTTTATTAAGATTATCTGCAAAAGCGTATAAATCAACTGTTTTAATTTACAGTGATAAGAGTATGATGCATGTTTTTAAAGATGCTATGAAATTCTCTAAATAAATTTGTGCCAAAAATGTGCCAAATTATTTAAAAATCTTACTAAATCTCACTAAAGCAAAAAAAGAAACGCTTATTTAACAGCGTTTCTTTTTTTGCTTTATTCTTAAAGATACTGTTTACGTGGACGGTAGGAGTCGAACCTACACCATGCATATAGGAAAAAACTTTCAGCTATACGAGTATAACACCAAGTTCATCCACTAAATTTAACTTAGTCTTATTATGCCTTAAAGTCTTTAAGAAAGCTTAAAGTAATTTTGAAGAAATATCTAATAATTTAGAGTAAAATGTAAATAGTTTGAAAGAAAGTATGGTGGTAGATTGATTTCTCTAATTTTAACAAGTATTAGTTTATTTATCGCAACAAATGTAGATGATCTAATATTGTTAATTATGTTTTTTGCTCTATACAGAGTGACTCAAAAAAGAAAAGAAGTAGTGATTGGGCAGTATTTAGGAATGGGAGCCATTATTTTTATTAGTGTTATTATTAGTTATACGATTGGAAAATTGGATTTATTTGAATTGAAATGGTTAGGAGTCATCCCAATATTACTTGGAGTTAAAACGTTATTTGAAAAATCTGAAGATGAAGAGACTCTAGAGAAAAAGAATAGTGCATTAATTAGCCAAGTGGCATTTCTAACACTGCTAAATGGAACGGATAATATAGTGGTTTATGTGTCGTTGTTTAGCCCGTTGTCTGTAGGGGCAATGTTTTTAAGTATTATTATTTTTTTAATAATGACAGCTTTTTGGTGTTTAATGGCTATGAAGTTAGTTAGTCACAAAGGTGTAAGTGAAAAATTAATAAAATACAAACACTACTTAGTACCTGTTGTATTAATCTATGTTGGATTAAATATGTTATTTGGATAAAAAGAAAAAACCAAAACTTGAAATAAGTTTTGGTTTTTTTGATAATCTTAAAGTAATTTGTTGTAGAATTCTACTACGTATGACTCATCGATATCTTGAGATAACTCTTCACGTTCAGGTAAACGAGTTAAGCTACCTGATAAAGTGTCAGCATCAAAGCTAACGAATGCTGGACGGCCTAATGTAGACTCAACAGCTTCTTTAATGAATGTTACATCTTTAGATTTTTCACGAACAGAAATAACTTGTCCTGGTTCAACGCGGTATGATGGAATATCAACGCGTTTTCCGTCAACTAAGATATGACCGTGGTTTACAAATTGACGAGCTTG
Source organism: Vagococcus fluvialis (assembly GCF_003337315.1). GTDB lineage: Bacteria > Bacillota > Bacilli > Lactobacillales > Vagococcaceae > Vagococcus > Vagococcus fluvialis. The sequence continues at coordinate 281,875 of NZ_QPJV01000002.1, forward strand.
ACGACGTGTAGTAGCTAAACCTAAACGGTAAACTACGTTGTCTAAACGTTGCTCTAGTAAGATCATGAAGTTAACACCGTGTTTACCTTCTTTGATTTGACCAGCAGCTACGAATAAGTTACGGAATTGACGCTCTGTTAATCCGTAAGTGTGACGTAATTTTTGTTTTTCAGCTAATTGTAAGCCGTACTCAGATTTTTTAACACGGCTGTTAGGTCCGTGTTGACCTGGTGCGTATGGACGACGAGCTAATTCTTTACCAGTTCCTGATAATGAAACGCCTAAACGTCTTGATAATTTCCAACTTGGGCCAGTATAACGTGACATAAATAATTCCTCCAATAAAATTCTTTTGATTTGGAGTAAAATAATTTCTTAAAAATATTAACATCCGCTTAGTTTATTTTTCAATCTTCACCCTTGCAGCCGTGGCTACTCAATTGAACCTAAAACTTAGGCAAACAAACTAATAACGAGCTGTTTATTTTTTAGCTGCATTATTTTACACAAATTATATTATACAATGAAAGAAGCTAGATAGTCAATAAAAAAAGTAATAACAAAAATTTATAGATTTTTGACGGTTTTTTTTCATTTTTAGATACAATTAAGAAGCTAATTATGATAGATTGTATAAGAATAAAATTTAAACAGACCGTTTAAATAGGAGAAAGGGAATTTGGTAATGGAATATAAATCTGATTTAATGGAGAAAATTGATGCTTCAATAGCAAAAAAAAATCAATTAATTGACGCACACTTTGGAAGGTACGCTGTAAGATCTATTTTAGCAACACTTTACTTAAGCTTAGGTTCGGCAATTGCGATTGGTTTAGGATTAAAGTTTGATGGAGGAGTTGGAAAAGCTTTATACGCTTTTGCTTTTGGTTTAGGGTTATCATTAATTATCTTCTTAAATGCTGAGCTTGGAACATCTAATATGATGTATATGTCAGTAGCTGCTTATCGTAAGAAATTATCTGTAGCAAAAGCAGCTAAAATCTTATTTGTTTGTGTGTTATTCAACTTAATTGGTGCTTTGGTCATTGCGTATCTCTTATCACTTACAGGTGCTTTTAATTCACTACCTGCGGATAATTTTTTAGTCCATATAGTAGAAGGTAAGTTTGAAAAGGGTGTTATCCAGACTTTAGTTGAAGCTATGTTTGCCAATATTATTGTTAACTTAGCTATTTTAATGTCAATGAAAGCAAAGGATGATATGGCTCGTTTTTCAATGATTTTATGTGTTATCTTCATCTTTACTTTCTTAGGGTTTGAGCACGTTATCGCTAACTTTATTTACTTCCCATTAGCTTTCTTCACATCAGGTGGAGCAGTAGCTGGTATGACAGTAGCTTCAGTTAGCACAAATATTGTTTTAGCTTTTATTGGAAACTTTATTGGTGGCGGATTAGTGATTGGTGTTACTTACGCATGGTTAAATAAAGATCAAACAGTTAAATACTTAGATTAAAATTAAAAAACAAGAGGAGAAACTTTAGACTCCTCTTGTTTTTTGTTATACTCAGACTAGTTAATTTAAGGAGGGGAAAAAATGTCCCGAAAACTAATTGTTTTTGACATAGATGGCACCTTAATTACAGACGACCACATTCTCTTAGAGGAAACGCGTCAAGCCATTCAAACATTAAAACAAAAAGGCCATATGGTTATGGTAGCAACAGGTAGAAGTTTACCAATTGCAGTAGATGTATTAGAAGAAGCGGATATTCAAGATAGCATTTTAAGTAATGGAGCAGTAGCTTTTGTAGATGGGGATCAAATTTTTGGTAATGCTCTAGATGAAAAAGCGTTAGAAAAGCTCGTTAAAATCAGTGATGAAGAAAAAATTGATTTAGTATTTAATGGTTTAACAGAAACTAAAATGAGAAATGAAGATTTTCAAGCAGAAACTAAACTTGCTATGGAAAGTTTTGGCGAAGACATGCCAGAAATTGACCGTGATTTTCATAAAAGAGAACAAGTTTATCAAATAGTTGCTTTATTAAGTGAAGAAAAAATGCCTGCTTATGAAGGTAAGTTTCCTGAATTTCGTTTTGTTAGATGGCATGAATATGGAATTGATGTGTTACCAAATAATGGTTCTAAAGCAGAAACTCTAAAACACGTTGCGAACAAATATGGTTTTGAAAGAGAAGATATTGTTGCTTTTGGTGATGGAAACAATGACATGGAAATGCTTGCTTATGTTGGTGTAGGAATTGCCATGGAAAATGCTAAGGAAGAACTAAAAGCTGTTAGTGATTTTGTCACATTGTCTAATAATGATGGCGGAATTTGCCATGGATTGAAAGAATACGGCTTAATATAAGAAAAAGGATTGTGACACAAGTGCGTCACAATCCTTTTTTACAAACTAAACGGTGTCACAGAAGTAGCTTCTTCGGAAATAAGCCGAAATTCACAAAAATTTGAAAAACAATTTTCGTGAGTTCCTTCTTATTTCTTGAAGCTGAACACTCCTGTCACAACCTTTTATATTAGCTTAATAATAAAACATCGTCTGGTGCATAGTTAGGATTTGTTTTATCAATGTGATCGTAGAACATGACACCATTAATATGGTCAATTTCATGTTGAACGACAATAGCAGCGTAGTTTCTTAAACGAATTTTATGAGATTCCCCGTCCTTATCAAAGTAAGAAATAGTCACTTTAGCATTTCTAACAACTAAGCCAGGAACGTGACGGTCTACAGATAGACAGCCTTCTCCTTCTTCAATAGCCGCTTGTTGAACTGAGTGACTTAAAATTTTAGGGTTGTACATAACTGTACTTAGAAATGGCTCATCACTATCTTCTTCCATACTTGGAATTTCAATTGCGATAATTCGCTTAGAAATAGCAAGTTGGGGAGCGGCTAATCCAACGCCACCTCTTAAACCATATTTTTCAGCAAGCTCAGGGTCTTGACTATTTTTCAAAAATTCAGTCATTTTTTCCCCAAGTTCAATATCTTCTGCTACTAAAGGGAATGAAACTTCTTTTGCCACTTCTCTAAGTGCAGGATGTCCTTCACGAACGATGTCATCCATTGTAATCATGAGTGGTTACTTCCTTTCTATATCTATTCACATTATTTTAGCATAGCTTTTCCTAATAAGTGTAATATTTGTTTCTTTAAAAGGAAAGAAATTTATTTTTTTAAGGGGAATGAGCGTCGAAAAATCTTGCTTTTAGTGTGAAAATCGTGTAAAGTACCATTGTGTGATAAAACACACCATTTCCTACAACTAGGTTTTTTGAATCACCAACGAACTACTTAGTTATAGGGCAAAATAATATTAAGAGGTGAAAGAAATGGCAATTACAAAAGAACGTAAAAACGAAATCATCAAAGAGTACGCTCGTCATGAAGGAGATACTGGTTCTCCAGAAGTACAAATTGCAGTATTAACAGCTGAAATTAATGCACTTAATGAGCATGCACAAGTACACAAAAAAGATCATCATTCATACCGTGGACTAATGAAAAAAATTGGTCACCGTCGTAACTTATTAGCTTACTTACGTAAAAATGATGTTCAAAGCTACCGTGAATTAATTAAGAGCTTAGGTTTACGTCGTTAATTTTTAAACATTTAAGAAAAGTGAGGTCTGGTTTGGATCTCGCTTTTCTTTTAAAAAAATAGCGCACAATGAAGGTGACACTACTATACAAATGTGAGGGTTTTTCCTAAAATTTTGACATTTGTTTAGTAGAACTTATCATTTGTGTGACATAAGGAGATTATAAAATGTTAAATTCTGAAAAAAGAGTTTTTGAAACAACTTGGGGCGGACGTCCTTTATCAGTTGAAATTGGTCAACTAGCTAAACAAGCAAATGGTGCTATTTTAGTAAGATATGGTGACACAGTTGTTTTATCAGCAGCAGTGGCTTCAAAACAAGCAAAAGATGTGGATTTCTTCCCATTAACAGTAAACTACGATGAAAAAATGTATGCTGTAGGTAAAGTACCAGGTGGATTCATTAAACGTGAAGCTCGACCAAGTGAAAATGCAACATTAACTGCTCGTTTAATCGACCGTCCAATTCGTCCAATGTTTGCCGAAGGTTTCAGAAATGAAGTTCAAATCACAAACGTTGTTATGAGTGTGGAACAAGATTGTCAACCAGAAATGGCTGCAATGTTAGGTTCTTCATTAGCTTTATGTGTATCAGATATTCCTTTCAATGGACCAATTGCTGGTGTTGATGTTGGTCGTGTTAATGGTGAATACATTATTAACCCAACAATTGAGCAATTAGAATCATCAGATATTGAATTAACAGTAGCTGGTACTAAAGATGCCATTAACATGGTAGAAAGTGGTGCTAAAGAAGTATCTGAGGAAGATATGTTAGGAGCACTTTTATTCGGTCATGCTGAAATTAAACGTCTAGTAGCTTTCCAAGAAGAAATTGCTAATGAAATTGGCAAAGAAAAAATGGAAATCTCACTATTACAAGTTGACGCTGACTTAGAAAAAGAAATCAATGATACTTATCAAGCTCGTATGGTTGAAGCGATTCAAACAGAAGAAAAGTTAGCTCGTGAAGATAACATTGATGCTTTAAAAGAAGAAATCAAAGCGTTCTACGAAGAAAAATTTGCAGAAGATGAAGAATTAGCTAAGTGGATGAAAGAAGTTCGTCAAATCTTAGAAGACATGGAAAAAAATGAAGTACGTCGTTTAATTACAATTGATAAAGTACGTCCAGATGGTCGTAAAATCGATGAAATTAGACCTTTAGCTTCTGAAACAGGTATTTTACCACGTGTTCATGGTTCTGGACTATTCACTCGTGGACAAACTCAAGCTTTAACTACTTGTACTTTAGCACCCCTTGGTGAACATCAAATTATTGATGGTTTAGGAGTAGAAGAAAGTAAGAGATTTATCCATCACTATAACTTCCCTCAATTCTCAGTTGGTTCAACTGGACCTAGTCGTGGACCAGGTCGTCGTGAAATTGGTCACGGTGCTTTAGGGGAAAGAGCATTAGCTCAAGTTATTCCAAGTGAAGAAGATTTCCCATACATGATTCGTTTAGTATCAGAAGTATTAGAGTCAAATGGTTCATCATCACAAGCAAGTATTTGTGGTGGAACACTAGCTTTAATGCATGCAGGTGTGCCAATTAAAGCACCAGTTGCAGGTATTGCAATGGGACTTGTTATGGATGATGATAACTACACAATTTTAACAGATATCCAAGGTATGGAAGACCACTTAGGAGACATGGACTTTAAAGTGGCTGGTACTGCAGCAGGTATTACTGCTCTTCAAATGGATATTAAAATTGAAGGAATCACAGAACAAATCCTAACAGAAGCTTTAGCTCAAGCTAAAAAAGCACGTATGGAAATCTTAGCCAACTTAACAGCAACAATTGCTGAACCAAATAAAGAGTTAAGCCCATATGCACCTAAGATTGAAATGATCCAAATTAAACCAGATAAGATTAAAACAGTTATTGGTAAAGGCGGAGAAACAATCAATAAGATTATTGAAGAAACTGAAGTTAAGATTGATATTGATCAAGAAGGTAATGTAAGTATTGCTCATTCAGATCAAGAGAAGATTAACCGTGCTATCGAAATTATTAAAGAATTAGTTCGCGAAGTAGAACTTGGTGAAGTTTACTTAGCTAAAGTAGTTCGTATTGAAAAATTCGGAGCTTTCGTTAACTTATTTGGTAATAAAGATGCCTTAGTTCATATCTCTCAATTAGCTCACGAAAGAGTAGCTAAAGTAGAAGATGTTCTTAAGATGGGTGACGAAATTTTAGTTAAAGTAACTGAAATCGACAAACAAGGACGCGTTAATGCTTCTCGTAAAGTCATGATTGAAAAACCAAAAGAAGAAAAAACTGAAGAAAAATAATAACCATAAAGCAGTGTAAGTATTAATACTTACATTGCTTTTTTGTACAACTTTCAAAAAATATTTATATTAGTAGGAGATAGCTCTGTAAAAATGTATACTCAATGTGAATAATCTAAAAAGAAAGGCTAAGGAGCACAAAATGAAATTAGTGATTGATATTGGTGGAACAAGTATTAAGTATACTCTGTGTGAAAACGGGGTTCTTAGTGAAATAAAGCAAGTTTCTTCTCCAAAATATTGGAAAGAGAGGTAAAAATTTTCAAAAATATGGCTATAGACTATAAGAATAGTTTTAACAAAATTGTATCTGCAAATATCAGTGTACCTGATATAGCAAATAATCAAACAGGTAGTAGAATTGATGGAGCTAGTTCTCTTCATTATTTACATGAAATTGAATTTATTAACACCTTAGAAAAAATATTCAATAAGTCGATTTATTTTGAAAATGATGCCAATTGCGCCAGTTTAGCTGAACTTCATTTTGGTGCTGGGAAAAATCATCAAGACATGTTGTTTTTAGTTATTGGAACAGGTATTGGCGGAACGGTTATCTATAACCGAAAAATTAAACGAGGAGCTCATGATTTTGCTGGTGAATTTGGTATGATGTTAGTAGATGGTAGGCATGAGTGGGCTGTACTTGGTTCTGCTGTTCATATGGCTAGAAAGGTTTCAAAAGAGATTGGGTGGGAAGTAACAGGCGAAGAAGTTTTTACCTTAGCTAAAGAAGGAAACACTATTGCTAAAAAAGCAGTGGAAGAATTGTATTTTTATAACGCCTTAGGTATCTATAATCTACAATATATTCTAGATCCAGAAGTCATTATTATTGGTGGAGGGATTTCCAAACATCCTGATTTGATTAAGGAAATTAATTTGAAATTAAAAGAAATTATGAGCTTTGGTCAACGTTCTCCATTAATACATGAATTACATGTTTGTGAGTATGGAAATGATGCCAATTTAATTGGTGCTTCAATGATAGATGAAAATTATGGGGGTATTGTTAAATTTGACTAATACTATAATAAAAGTAGCAATACTTCTTGATAAGAGATAGTCTTTTAGATAAATTAATGAAAGATAATAAAAAAGAATTATAATATAAATATTAATTTTAACAAAAATAGTGTTATTGAAAATGGAGGCTTTGAGAAAACTGATGACTCAAACAATTAAAACAATTCAAGTTGAAACAACTAGTCAGCTAAAAACAGCAAAAGCATTAAAAAAAATAGCAACAAGGTTATTTAATCATGATGTTGCTATTACTTTTGAAACTGGGGATTTTGTGTTAAAACAAAACAGTTCGGTTCAAGGAATGATTTCTTATAATGAAAAACTTATTGTAACAGCTAATTCAGAGGCTAATCTACTAGCTGTCGGCACACAAGCACTACTACGCTTTTTTACAAAAGAGCTTGCAGTAGGAGATACAGTAGTTACTTATGAGCAAGAGCAACGTATCTTAATGATTGATATTGGTAGAAAATATTTTTCAAAAGATATCTTATTCAAATTTGTTGAAAGTGCAAGCTTAGCTCAATTTAATTATTTACAACTTCATTTTTCTGAGAACGAAGGTTTTCGAATTGAATCCGAAGCAGCTCCTGAAATTATGTCGGATAACTATTTAACAAAGGATGAAATCAGAGAGGTGATTCTTTATGCAGAAATTTTTGGTATCGAAATCATTCCGGATTTTGACTCTCCAGGGCATTTAAAACAAATTTTAAAAAATCGTCCTGAATGGCAATTAAGAAAAAAAACAGAAGAGGGAGAGTTAGAAAGACATCCTTCAGCTCTAAATATAGTGGATCAAGAAGCAGTTTTATTTATTGAAGCTCTTTATAAAGAATATGCTGAATTATTCAGTAGAAGTCGCTATTTCCATATTGGTGGCGATGAATTTGTTGATTTTGACGAAATAGATGCGTACCCAGATCTTAAAGAAGCAGCAGTTGCTATGTTTGGCAAAAACGGGACTGCAATGGATTATTTTATTTATTACGTTAATCAGTTAGCCGAAAAAGTAAGTAGCTGGGGATTTATTTCGCGTGTTTGGAATGACGGTTTTTTCCGTCTTAATCGCCAGGAACTAGTTAAGTTATCTGAAAAAGTAGAGATTACTTATTGGACTAAATGGAATCAAAATATGGCTCCTGTTGAAACCTTTGCTGAAAAAGACTATACAGTCATTAATTTCAATGACAATTATTTCTACTATGTTTTAGGGGAAGCAGCAGGCTACACTTATCCAACTTATGAGAAAATTATCAAAGATTGGACACCAGAAATGTACCCTCAATCTCAAAAAGTAACTGAGTTAACTAATCAATTTCCAGGAGTGGCATTGGCTATTTGGAGCGATATTCCAAGTGCTCAAGATGAGGTAACTGTGTGGGAAAGTGTGACACCATTGTTATTAGCAGTGAGTCAAAAAGAAAGTTCAACTTTTATGGACGAAGAAACAGTGAAGCAAGTTTTAACCACATATTTCAAAAAATAAAAATCCTGAGACATTGAAAAATATGTCTCAGGATTTTTTTATTAACTAAATGTTGTCACTGAAGTTGAACACTTCAGTGACAATCTCTTTTTTATTTACTCCAAATAGTTGTATGAATTTCTGCAGGGGTTAATGTATTTGTAAATTCTTTATCAGAAACCTCTTCAATAAGTGTCCCACGAATTCCTTTGTAATTAGGAACTTCAATAGAAAGACTTGATGACGTTTCATTTGATAAGTTAAACCCACGTAAAACAATATTCAGTTCATGTTCTTTGCGTTTGAAAGCAGTCATTAAAAATTGATCAGACTCAATAGTAGCAAATTGTTGAGTTGTATTTAATTCACCTTCATGAATACTTGTTTGTTTCACTGAGAACGGAATTTGGAAAGCTTGTCCATCTTTAAATGAATCAAATTTATCATCATCTGTATGGAAAGCAACAGCAAATTCAATTGTGTTTTCGCCAATGCATTGTGCTTCAGGAGTTGGGAAGTAACCCCAATCACCAAGCTCACCTGTACTTCTTAAAATAGTTAAGGCAATTGTATTTTGATCATTTAAAATTTCATACTCATTAATACCAAAGTTTGAAACTGTTACACCTTTATTTTCATCTTGTACGTTAACAAATGAATGTTGATGTTGTGGGTTTGTAGGATTTGTCCAAGAGCTACTTACAGCATTAGGACGTTCAATCACTTCAAAAATACTTTCAGCATAATGTTTATCCGTTTCAATTCCTGTTGGGAAAAGAACACGTAAACGGTGGTTTTCACTTTGGTTATTGTAATAAGTAGCAAATTTAAGTTGCTCACTATTTTTTTCAAGAGTAATAGTTGTTTCCATAACAAATGGAATTAATTCTGAGCTACGTCCAGCATTTCTTTGACGCATTTCTAAAACAGCTTTCATTTCTTCTTGAAGTAATTCTTCAGCAGCATGAGGAATCATCATTGTTTGTTTTAAGATAATTTCAGCAATTAAAGAATTGTTTGTTTTAACTTCAATCTCATAAGGGTACTCATGAGCAAAAATTGGTGTATCATTTTTTGGTTGTTTGAAAATATACTCATTAGCAATATCACCAACGTTTTCGAATGTTAACATATTGTCGTAAGTGACATCATTTTTCTTATCAGTAATAGAAAGACGACCATCTTCAGAGATAACAGCCTTAATGACTTTATTTTCTAAAGTTTGACTAGCTTCATCATAGATTGGTAAATCATTAAATTTAGGAGCGTCTCCTTCAATTAAAGCAAACCCTTTCCATGAAAGACCAGCCATCTTATCTAAGTGTAGTCGAACTTTAACGTAAGTAGCCATAAATGGAATTCTAAAGGCATCTTTTGGAAGGTCGTAACCAAATGTTGTTTCAACATCAAGAACTTCTACTTCAACAGGATTACCGTTTTCATCAACTACGTTAAATGATGGTTTTTCTTCATCTTTCAATGAGTAGAATAATTCGCCAGGAGAACCTTCGCTAAATGGTTTACGTTTCCACTCAATCATTGTCTCAACGTAGCCAGTTTTATTTTGACCAGTAGTATTCACAACAACGAAAGGTTTACTTCCTTCTGGGAATTTACTTGTATCAATCGCATTAGTTAAGGTTTCTAAAGCTTCATTCGCTAAGAATTTACCAACTTCATGAGATTTTAAGTAACGAGTCATCATTTCTTGGTGAACTTCATCGACACTACAGCCACAAATACTATCATGTGGATGGTTTTGCATAAGTAGTTTCCACGCATAACGTAATTGATCATGTGGGTATTCACCAGTGATTTCAGCAGCCATAGTAGCTAAAGGCTCTGTAATATTTTCTAACTGACGAGATACTTCAGTATTACGTTGTTTTAAGTAAATACGAGAAGAAGAACAGTTAGCTAAAGTATACCAACCATCAGTTTCTTGAGAAGTCAGTTCTCCCTCAACAGTGTTTAAATCTTTAGGTAAATCAGCTTTAACAGCGTTAATGTAGTCTTCAAAATTACTGTGTAAAAATTCATAATCAGGATATAACTCATTAGCTAATTTTATCGCATCAGTTACATCTTTTTGTAGTGGTTGATGGTCACAACCATTCATCATTAATAAATGATTAGTTGAAGCAAATTGTTCAGCATCAGCTAATTTAGTATCCCAAAATTTAATAGCAGCTTCTTTTTCAGCTGGAATTTCGTTTCCGTTACTGTACCAGTTAGCAAATAAAATCCCTAAAACTTTAGATTTATCAGAGCCTTCCCACCACATTTCAGAATATTGAGAGGTATATTTTTCATCATTGATAACCACGTTATTAAAGCCAGTTGGTTTAACCCCGCGACCGTAAGCAGTTACATCTAAACCACCTTCAAGCATCATTTGTGGTGCTTGTCCCATGTTACCAAATGTATCAGGGAAGTAACCTAATTTAACAGGAGCTCCCCATTTTCTACTTTCTTCAAGTCCAACTAACATGTTACGAGTATTAGATTCAGAACTTGTTAAGAAATCATCTTGTAAAATATAGAAAGGTCCAATTTTTAGTTTACCTTCTGTGATAGCTTTTTGAAGAGCTTCTCTTTTATTTGGACGAACTTCTAAATAGTCATCTAAACTAATCGTTTGACCATCTAAGTGGAAACTATTAAAGTCAGGATTTGTTTCAAATTGTTCTAATAAATCATCAATCAATGTAATTAAACGCATATGATGTTGCTCGTAAGGCATGTACCATTCACGGTCCCAGTGACTGTGAGAAATAATATAAACTTTTTTCTTCATGTTAAATTTCCTTTCTAAAGACCAGTTTCAACGCGGATATCGTAGTAATCCATTACTAATTCACAGAACATCATATTAGCCCATGAGAACCACTCACGTGTAAAGTTATTTGGATTATTAACGTCAACACCTTCATGCATAAGTCCAGTGCCACCAGTTGTAGCAGCTAACATATCTAAAATACGTTTTTTCTCAAGCTTGTCAGGAGTTGTTAAACCTTCAATTGACACAGCGATTGGCCAAATGTAGTTAGGTGGTGTATGTGAGCTACCAATACCTTTAGCGAATTCACCTTCATAGTAATAAGGGTTTTCTTCACTTAATAATGTTTTTCTTGTTTCTAAGTAAGTAGGGTCATCTTGTGAACAGAAACCTAAGTAAGGTGCTGCCATTAAACTTGGTACATTTGAGTCATCTTGAATACTATGGTTACCAAAACCGTCTACCTCATAAGCGAAAATATCATTTCCTGCTTTGTTTTGAACAACACCGTATTCTGTGATGCCTTTTTTAATTTCTTCTTTTAATTTTTTAGCACGAGCAACAACATCTGCTTCATCAAAAATAGAAGAATAAATTTTTTCAACATATTCTAAAGCAACAACAGCAAACATGTTTGAAGGTACTAAGTAACCATATTTACAAGCATCATCACTAGGACGGAAACCTGTCCATGTCATACCAGTTTCTTTAACAGGACTTCCTTTACCATCATTTGGTAATGTATCTTCTAAACGAGTTGTATCACGCTCAAAAGTATATGGTGAGTTGTCATGATTTTGTTCTGTTTCCCAAAGATCTAAAATTTTTGTCACACCAGTTTTAAAATCTTCGTTGAATTGATCTGTTTGACCAGTTGCATTATATAGTAAGTATGATAATTGAATTGGGTAAGCTAATGAATCAATTTCATATTTTCTTTCCCAAATCCAAGGTGTCATAGTTGTATGATCGTCTTTATGTGGACTTGCATTATTGTCTGTTTCGTTGAAAGCGTTAGCATAAGGGTCCATATTAATATAGAAGAATTGACGTTTAACTAAACCTGAAATCATGCTAGCTAAATCTTTGTCTTCTTTTGCAATTGGTAAATAAGGACGAACTTGGGCTGTTGAATCTCGTAACCACATAGCTGGAATATCACCAGTTAAAATAAAAGTAGTGTCATCATCTAAGCGCTTAACTGTTGTTAGTAATGTGTTAGCGAAACAGTTTGAGAAGATATCTCCCCAAGCAGGATTGTCTTGCTGAGTTCTTTCTTTAATGTTGTCCATAAAAGCTTGTACTGAAGTGGGAACAGTTGTGTATGTCATTTCCTAGTAACCTCCAAAAAAATATATTTTTCGTTTACAAAATTGATTATATGGTATATCATTTGTATTGTCTAGTAAAAGAGTATATCTTTTATATAAAAAATAAAAGAAAGAGGCGAAAATATGGTTAGCAAACCTTTATATAAACAAATATTAGATGATCTAGTAGAAGATATTATTAATGGTACCTATAAAGAGAATGATCAGTTACCAACAGAATTAGAATTAGCAGAAAAATATAATGTTAGTCGTATTACTTCCAAACGTGCCTTAACAGAGCTAGAAGCTATTGGATTAATATCTAGAATAAGAGGAAAAGGTAGTTTTGTTAAAAAAAGAGAAGCAAATAAAGTTGCTAAAGAACCGTCTAAAAACATCCTGTTAATCTTTCCTTTTTTATCAGAAGAAAATACCGGTTTAGGAGAATATACTCAAGGAATTTTAGAAGAGTTACAATCAAAAGATTATCAGTTGTTAGTTCAAACTGAGAATTTTTTAATCGACACTCCAATTAATGAAATCGTATCCAATTATGTAGGTGTGATTTATTATCCGCAAAAAAACCTCGTTAACTTAGAAGTTTTATACCAACTTTATCTAAATGATATACCAATAATTTTATTAGATAAGTTTTTCCACGGTGTTCCCTTTAGTTCTGTAACAGCGAACAACTTAATTGGTGGGAAATTAGCGACTAATCATTTAATAGAAGAAGGTCATGAAAAAATTGCCTTTGCTAGTTTAACAGGAGAAATTGATATTTCATCTGTTAGGGATCGTTATCTAGGCTACTTAAATGCGCTTCATGAAGCAGATATTTTAGATAGTTTCCATTTAACTCAGCAATTGGATCAAACAAAAGAAGCTTATCTTGACTACATCGTGACTCAAATTAATGAGCATCAGATTACAGCTATCGTACTTGAAAATGATGTTTTAGCAGTTCAGTTAATTAATCACTTACATCAAGTGAAAATAGATATTCCTGAAAAAGTTGCTATTGTTGGTTTTGATAATATTCAAGCATCCTCACTGATTCAACCAGGACTAACAACTATAGAGCAAAACTTTGTTGAAATTGGAAGGGTAGCTTGTCAAATGGTACTTGATCAATTAGAAACAGGTAGTAAAACAGAAATACACCAAAAAACAGAAGTTAAATTAATTATTAGAGATAGTAGTTCTTTAAAGGAGAGAAAATAATGTCATTAGTAAATTTATTAGATATTGATACAAGACAAGGTACTAACAATCAACATTCTTATTCAAATGGAAACACCTTACCTTACACAGGCGTTCCATTTGGGATGAACTTTTTTGCGATGCAAACTGCAGGAGACAGAGGTAGCTGGTGGTTTAATCCTCATGACCGTGTTTTTCAAGGGATTCGTCTAACTCATCAACCTAGTCCTTGGATGGGAGATTTCCAGTGGATGCTATTTAATCCATTCTCAGGAAAATTATTTGGTCATAGCCAGTTCCATGTACAAGGAACTTATCGTCCAGAAGAAGCAGTTTTTGCTCCACATTACATGAAATTAAAACAAGAACGTTACCAAATTAATACTGAATTTACTGCTAGTACCTATGGTGGGAAAATCAAATCAACTTATAGAGCAACTGAAACAAATGGTTTAAATATCCGTTCAAAAGGACCTTTTGAGATTAAAGTTGATTTAGAAAATAATCAAATTAGCGGGTTTGTTTCTAACTTTTCTGACTCAGAGGATAAAGAGTTTAAAATGTATTTCTCAACTATATTTGATGCTAAAATCAATGCTGAAACATCAGAAATAATCATTGGTGAGGATCAAAAACATGAATTAGCTAACTTTAAAGGAGAGGACTTAAATCTATTTGTTAGATTTGATAGTCAAAAAGAAGTTGTGACAACACTTGCAACAAGCTTTATTTCTGTAGAACAAGCTGAGCTTAATTTAAGTCGTATTAAAGAACAAAGTTTTGTAGAAATGAAAGATAATGCTGAGGCAAAATGGTTAAATTATTTAAATAGAATAGATGTCACATCAACTAATAAAGAACAAGTTGATACATTTTATACAATGCTTTATAGAGCGTTTTTATTCCCACAAAAATTCTATGAATTAAATGAAGCTAATGAGCCGATTCACTACAATACAGTAGCTAAAGAGGTTCGTCCAGGATACTTATACACAAATAATGGTTTTTGGGACACTTACAAAACGGTTTACCCACTTTATTCATTAATTGCCACAAAAGAATACGAAGAAATGTTAGAAAGTTATTTAACTTCCTTTAATGAAACTGGCTTCTTGCCTAAGTGGTTATCACCAGATGAGCGTGGATTAATGCCTGGTACTTTAATAGATGCAGTGATTGCAGATGCAGCAGTTAAAGGTATTGGAACTAAAATGATGCCAGAATTTTTAGAAGCAATGAAAGTGGCAGCGACTAAACAAAGTGAGAAAAATAATTATGGTCGCCGTGGAACATATGATTACTTAAAATATGGTTATGTGCCTCTTGATTACCATGAAAGTGTCAATCATACACTTGACTATGCCTATAGTGATTTCTGTATCTCTCAAGTAGCTAAAACATTAGGTGATACTGAGACAGCAGAGTTTTATCAAAAACAATCAGGTAACTTCACTAATATTTTTGACACTGAAACAAAATTTATGCGTGCTAAGGATAAAGAAGGTAACTTTAGAACATCATTTGAAGATACTCGTTGGGGACTTGATTACTGCGAAGGTTCAGCATGGCAAAATAGTTACGCAGTTTACCATAACTTTGGTAAGTTAATAGAATTACACGGTGGAAAAGAAGCGTTTGCTAATAAATTAACTAACCTAGCTAACACATCACCAACTTTTGGTGTAGATGGTTATGGATTTGAAATTCATGAGATGAGTGAAATGGCTTCAATTGATTTTGGTCAAATCGCGATTTCAAATCAACCAAGTTTCCATATTCCTTATTTATTCAATTACGTTGGAGAATCAAGTACATCACAAGTCATTTTAAAACAATTAATGACAGAACAATTTAATACGTCATGGAACGGATTCCCAGGAGATGAAGATAACGGAAGTATGGCTTCATGGTTTGTTTTCTCAAGTTTAGGTTTCTATCCAGTCACACCAGGAGCTGGTGAATATGTGTTAGGTATTCCATTGTTTGATTCAGCTGTTATTCATTTAGAAAATGGAAAAGATATAACAATTAATACGAAATCTAATAAACCACATTTAAACTTTGTTAAATCAGTGTCATTAAATAATGAAGACTATTCAAAAGTTTACTTTAATCATGCAGATTTAGTTAAGGGTGCTGAAATTGATTTTGAATTAGCCATTGCACCAAGTAAAAAAGAAGTTACTAAAGAAGATTTACCATTTTCAATTGATTAATCAAACTATAGATTAAAAATCTTAGAAGTATAAGAGAGGGCGAAAAACATGGCAATTTACGGATCAATAGAAGCAGGTGGAACAAAATTTGTTTGTGCTGTATCTGATGAAGCATTAAATATTTTAGAAAGAGTTAGTTTTCCAACGACAACTCCGAAAGAAACAATGCCTTTAGTGATTGATTTTTTTAAACAATATGAAGCTACTTTAAAAGCAATTGGAATTGGCTCATTTGGACCAATTGATATTAATAAAAAATCAGAAACTTATGGTTTCATTACATCAACACCTAAATTGGCATGGCAAAATTATGATGTTTTAGGAGAGATGAAAAAACATTTTGATTTGCCAATGGCATTTACAACAGATGTAAATGCAGCTGCTTACGGTGAGTACAAATTAGGTAATGGAAAAGGTAAAGATAGTGTTGTCTACTATACTATTGGAACTGGTGTTGGTGGTGGAGCCATTCAACAAGGGAATTTTATTGAAGGATTTAGTCATCCAGAGATGGGGCATACTTTAGTTCAACCTCATCCAGATGATAATTTTGAAGGAGTTTGTCCATTCCATGGTAATTGTCTAGAAGGAATGGCGGCAGGACCTTCTATTGAAAAACGTTTTGGTGTTGAAGGACAAGACCTGCCAGAAGATCATCCATTTTGGGCTATTGAAGCAACATACATTGCCCAATGTGCATACAATACAACATTAATGATGTCACCAGAAGTCATTATCTTTGGTGGTGGTGTGATGCATCAACAACACATGGTAGATAAAGTTCACGCAGCTTTTGAAAAATTAATTAATGGTTATGTTAGCTATCCCAATGTAGCAGATTACATTGTAACTCCTGCTTTAGGTGATAATGCTGGCACATTAGGCTGTTTATCTTTAGCAAAAGATTTGTAAAAATTAAGAGGTTGTGACAGAAGCTACTTCTGTGACACCGTTTGATTTGTGAAAGTAAGGTTATGACTCATTTTGTCATAGCCTTTTTCTTATATAAAAATAAGTCATGTGAATTGTTTACTTTTAGGTATAATAGAGTTGTAAAGGAAGTGGTAGTGTGAAGAAGAAGGGGATTTGGTTAACCTTAGTTGTACTAGTTATCTTAGTAATAGGGGCAACAATGACACCTAAAAAAGCTAAAAAAGAAGTTTCAGAGCCTGTTTTTTGGGTATTATCTGATACCCATTTAATCACAACTGATTTATATGAATCTGGTGAGGAATTTGAGAGGATTAAATTAACTTCAGCAGGTAAAGAATTAGAATATCAAGAAGATAGTTTAAGGGCTTTAGTAGATTTAGCTCTTGAAGAAAAACCTACTGGTATTATCATTACTGGAGATTTGACTTTAAATGGTGAAAGAAAAAGTGCTGAAAAATTAGCAGAAATACTAAGTCCATTAAAAAAAGCAGAGATTAACTATTATGTGATTCCAGGTAATCATGATATTCATGATGGTTGGGCAAGAGAATTTAAGAAAGACTCTGCTGTAAAAACAACTCAAATAAGTCCTAAAAACTTTGAGGATATTTTCAGTTGGAGTTATGAAAATAGTAGTCAGAAAGATGAGCATTCTTTAAGTTATTCAGTAGCAGTAAATGACCAACTTCAATTTTTAATGTTAGATACAAATATTTATGGTAAACAACCTGGTACAACTGTTCCCCAGACAAAAGGTGAATTAAAAAAAGAAACTTTTTCATGGGTAGAAGAGCAGTTATTAACAGGTAAGGAAAAAGGTGTGGAAACAATTGTTTTTATGCATCACAATTTACTACAACACAATGACTTAATTAGTACTGGATTTGTGATTGAAGAAAATGAAACGTTAAAGATGCTACTAAGTAAATATAAAGTACCTTTAGTTTTTTCAGGGCACACCCATGCTCAAAGTATTAAAACAGATAAAAAAGATAACATCACAGAAATTGTAACAGCTTCCTATAGTATTAGTGAACAAATTTATGGTGAAGTTAAGTTTAATCAAGATACTATTTCTTATGAGAAAAAACGAGTAGATGTGGATAAGTGGGCCAAAGAAACAGGGGAAACTGATAAAAACTTACTTAATTATCAACAGTTTACAAAAGACTTGTTTATTGAAGATGGTAAAAGAATGGCTTATGTACAGTTAATTGAAAGTGGTTTTTATGATGAGAAAAAATTAGATGCTATGGCAGACTTTGTAGGAGAAGCTAACTGGCGCTATTTTACAGGTAATCAACTACAAAATAAAGATGATATTGAAGCTTTAAAAAATTCAAATGGTTATCGGTTGATTAAGAAAGAGTCACCTTTTTTATTAGAATATATGGATTCAATTGTTGAAATAGATAATCATGATAACAATCAAATTGAATTAACGTGTATTAAATAAATCTATCTATCGAGAGCGTAATAGCTCTCTTTTTTATCTAAAAAGAAATTTATTACCGTAAAAAAACAATGATTATTGAAATGGTATTTCATTTTTTGAGAAACTACTGTATAATAAATGTTAGCGTTATCAAAAAGGGAGGAAATAATTGATGAAGAAAAAAACGTTACTAGCTTTATTCTGTACAGTAGGATTAATGGGCTCTTTAGGGTTTAATTTAGGGGTAGAAGCAAAGGAGCTTAACAAATTTATCAAGAATGAAGCTGGTGAGTTAGGGTATGATTTAAATCAGAAAGTACCAATGTATCCAGGCTCTAATGAAATCGTGGATATTCCAGAAAACTACACACCTGACAAGGAACTGTTTCAAAGTTCTTGGGTAGCAACAATCCAAAACTTAAACTTTTCGCAACCAGGAAGCCAAGAGGAGTTTCAAACAAATTATTTAAACGTATTAGGTGATTTCAAAGAGTGGAATATGAATGCTATGATTTTCCAAGTGAGACCCTTACTTGATAGTTGGTATCAATCTGAGTTTAACCCATGGTCAGAGTTTTTAACTGGAACTCAAGGTGTTAATCCAGGATATGATCCATTACCTTGGATGATTGAGGAAACTCATAAAGCCGGAATGGAGTATCATGCGTGGTTAAATCCTTACCGTGTAAGTAATACTAAATTTAATAATGCTGGTTTGCAAAATAAAACTGGCAAAACTGAATCAGAATTAGCTGCTTTAGCAATTCCTGATTTAGTTAAACTATATAATCAAGCTGGAATTTTAGCCGATAATAATTATGCAGTATTACATCCAGAACAAGTTTTAATGTTTGACCAAAAATTATTTCTCAACCCAGGAATTCCTGAAGTTAGAGAGCATGTATTTAATACAGTAGATGAGTTAGTTAGAAAGTATGATATTGATGCCATTCATTTTGATGATTACTTTTATCCCTATAGAATTACAGTAGATGGCGAAAATGTTTTCTTTGGAACAAAAGATGAGGATAAAGCAACTTTTGAAAAATACGGGGCAGGATTTACATCAATTGAAGAGTGGAGAAGACATAATATTAATTTATTAGCTGAAGGTGTGAAAGCAACTATTGATACAGCTAATAATGAATTAGGAAAATCGGTTCAATTTGGAATCAGTCCCTTTGGTATTTGGGAACATATTGAAAATGATGAACGTGGTTCACACACACCTTTAACTTCTTCTCAATCTTACTCAGGCAGTATTTTTGCAGATACTTACAAATGGATTAAAGAAGAAACAGTGGATTATATGGCTCCACAAATTTATTGGAGTTTTGATCAAGCAGCAGCGCCTTATGGTGATTTAACTAAATGGTGGAATGATGTGGCAGAAGGAACTCACACGCAAATCTATATTGGTCATGCTAATTATAAGCATGTAGGAAATGGTGGTTGGGATGCTTCTTGGTTAAACCCAGAAGAAGTTCCTAATCAGTTGAAATTTAATACAGCTTATCCAAACATTAAAGGTAGCGCGTTATTTAGCTACAATGACATTACACCAAGTAATATCGATTCTTTAGCTGATAACTTAAAACAACGTCATCAAGCTAAAAACCAGTCCATTGAGTTACTAAAAAAAGATTACTTTAATCAAAAATTACTAGTGCCAGCTAAACCATGGTTATCCCACGGAGAAGTGTTACCTCCAAAAGATGTGGCTGTTAATGGGAAAGAAGTTTCTATTACAGCAAGTGAAAATGGCAGAGAACGTTTCTACATTGTTTATGTAGGTGAGGGTAATGAAGCAGAAGTTACTTCAAACGGGGCAAATATTGTTGAACGTATCTATAATGATGGTAGCGGTCAATTTAAATTGACTTTACCAGAATTAGTTAAAGGAAATGTATTTGTAACAGCAACTGATGCAGCAGGTGTTGAATCCAAACCATTTATTAAAGAAGTGCCTGTTGAAAAAGGAAAAGTGACTGTTAAGTATTTAGAGCAAGGTACAAATAAAGTTTTAGATGAAATGACTTTAGAAGGTGATGTTGATGCTGCCTTTAATATAGAAGTAAAACAATTTGCTACTTATGAAATAATCAAACCAGAGTTTTCTTTAGAAGGTAAGTTTACAACTGAAGAGCAACAATTTTCTATTTTTTATAAAAAAGTAGAAACGACTGAAACAAGTACTACAGAATCAAGTTCTTCTGAAAAAGGAGAAGGAAGTGGAAGTAGTAATAGTGGAAGCTCAAATTCTGATAAAGGCTCATCTTCATCAAAAGTATATGCTCCTGTTAAAAATTTACCTAAAACAGGTGAGAAACAAAGCAACATTATTTACGTTGTATTTGGACTAATGATTCTTTCGATTGCTGGAATTATTTTTAAGAAAAAATCAACTAGATAGAAGACTTTGGAAAAGAGGCTGACTTATTTTGTCAGCCTCTTTTTTTATTTCCGCTTTTTACTAGGGAGATATAAATAGAAATAAACATAAGTAGCAGAGTGATAAGCACAAATGATAAACGCTGCCACATTGTACCAAATCTTATTTTTTGAGGAATGAATCCAAAAACAATGGACAACATAAAGCTATGTATTAATGTATCTAGTAAAAAGAGAGAAAAATTAGCAGTAGGCATTTTTTTTGTAACTAATTTAAGAAAGTTCCGTCTAAAGGATTTTTTTGTTTTGATTGTTGGAATAAAAAAACTGAGGAAGCTGCCGAAATAGCTGCTAATATAAAAGTAATCCAATAGTTATGCCATTCGATGAACCAAGGTCTTATATCGATTATGATAAAAAAAGAAATGAATGTAACAAAACCATTGAGTAAATAACGTTCGGGATGGAATAACCAGAAATAAGTCAGTAAAACGATTGGGATGAAACTATACAAGATATTAAAAATACTTAATAGAAAAACAAGAGAAAATAGATCGAAATTTTCCTTCTTCAATAAAATCACCTCCTTCCACACTTTAATTATACCTTATATGAACAGAGGGTTAACAGTCATTAATACACTTGAAAAATTATCTGATAATTCTTAATTTTTATTAAAAATAATTAGGTGAAAATTAAATAAAGAAAATTATTTTTTATAAGATAAAACAATTGCATTGTGGACAAAGGGAGTCTATAATAGCTATTTGAAGTAGAGGAAAAGGGATGAGAATTTTTATGAAACTAACAAACGCAACTGAACAAGCGTTGGCAATACTAGCTATTTTAGCCACGCAAACAGAAGACGTACCAGCATCTTCTCAAGCTATTTATAAAAAATTATCAGTATCTCAATCGTATGTAAAAAAACTACTTAGGAAATTAGTTGTTTCAAAAGTGATAGAAGGTGTATCAGGAAACAATGGTGGTTTTTATATAGAAAAAAATTTAGATGACATCTCCTTATTAGAAATAGTAGAATCAATTGAGGGACCTTTGCATTCATTTCCACATGTAGGTGTTTTAGAAAGAGCTTTTTCAGATTTTAATGAATTTGCTCAAGATGGTAATGAAGTTATTTCAAAGGTTTTTACAAAAGCAGATCATAAATGGAATGAAGAATTAAGACATGTTTCTGTCCATGATATGTTATCTGAAGTTTTTCAAGATTACGGGGAAATACCTAAACGAGATTGGAATCAGTATATTTAAGGAGAGAGATAGGTATGAAAGGATTCAAAAATGTATTAGAGTTATATCGTCTTGATTGGACGAGAATATTTAAAA
The DNA here is from genome assembly GCF_003337315.1 of Vagococcus fluvialis. Taxonomy (GTDB): domain Bacteria; phylum Bacillota; class Bacilli; order Lactobacillales; family Vagococcaceae; genus Vagococcus; species Vagococcus fluvialis. The sequence continues at coordinate 303,877 of NZ_QPJV01000002.1, forward strand.
ACAAATTAACGTTTGTTTTAATGATAGCATTAATGTTTATTCCATCCCTTTATGCTTGGTTTAATATTGCCGCTTTGTGGGACCCATATTCAAACACAGGAGATATTAAAATAGCTGTTTACTCAGATGACCAAACAGCAACAGTTATGGATGAAGAAGTAAACATAGGGGATACTATCCTAGAGAATTTGAAAGATAATGATAGTTTAGGGTGGCAATTTGTTGACTCTAAGGAAGAACTTGATAAAGGTGTTAGAAGTGGTAAATATTACGCAGGTATTTATTTACCAAAAACTTTCTCAGAGAATTTACTAAGCTTTGTTAAAGGAGATATAAAAAACCCTGAAATCGAGTATAGTGTGAACCAAAAAATTAATGCCATAGCACCAAAAATTTCTGATAAAGGTGCTGGAACTATTAAAGACACCATCTCAGATGAATTTGTTGCAACAGTTAGTAAAACCTTAATGGAAGTTTTAAATGAAGTTGGATTTAACTTGGATAGTAACTTACCTTCTATTAAGAAAATAACAAGTAAAATTTTAACTGTTAATGATCATTTAGGTGATATTGATGGTTACACAAAAGAAGTATTAGAATTAAACAAAAAAATGCCTGAATTTAAGGATAAGCTAAAAGTAGCTAATGAGTTTGTTGGCATGATTCCAGAAGTTAATCAAATGACTGGAAAAGTACTAGAATTAAATAAAAAAATGCCAGAGATTGAACAATATGGCGGTTTAGTTTACCAAGTTCAAGGAAAAATTCCTGAAATTCAAGATGCCGGTCGTCAAATCAATAAAATTGATAATGACTTTGGTGATGTGGTTCAAATGATGGATGATGCCATTGTGGAAGCTAAAAAAGGTTTAGGAATTATTCAAGATGCTCAAAAAGAGTTAGGCAAAGTTAATAAACTTACAATAGAAGCTAAGACTCTAATAGATGATACAAGTAAGACTTTAAATAAAATAAGCAAAGAAACATTACCAAAAATTTCTGAAAGTGTTCAGACTGGGATTGAAATTGTACAAACAATCTCTGAAGGAACTATAAAAATAACTGACAAATTAATTCAAATTGTAGATAAAAATGAATTAACTTCTGAAGAAAAAAATGCTATCTATAAAGAGTTGTTAGCTCTTTCTACTAGATTAGAAGCACAGAGTGAGATGATTCAATCTATTATTGAAACTTTAGTTAATCTTCAAAATTTAAATGGATCTCATAATTTAGATGGAATTATTGGGCAATTGCAACATACTAAATCTGTGGTTGATAGTGCAAATCAACGAATAAACTATATCTTAGATGATTGGGAAAATATATCTAGTTCATCAGAAAGCTTAAAAGAAGCATTAATAGAAGTTAATCAATTAGCTAAAGCTGTTAATGATGAAGCTAGCAATATCAATGTATCTGCGATTCAAGCTGAGGTTGACAAACTGATAGCAGAAGCCCAAGCTGTTTTAGCTACAGCTAAAAATATTACAGATTCAATTATAGATGACGACTTAATAAAGAATGTGGACGAGTTAATGACAAGTACGTCAAAAACAATTAACCAAGCGATTGCCTTTTTAGAATCTTATCAAAAAGAATTACCAGCGATTCATAAAGATATTCATGCTGCTAATGAATTATTAAATGGTAATATGAATCTGATTATTAACGGCATCAATGGTGGTGCAGACTTCTTTACTAACGATTTCCCACTATTAAAAAATAAAATAAACCAAGCTGCTAACTTTATTCAAAAAGATTTACCAGGTGTTGAGTCTGATATTCAAAACACAATGAAGACGGTAAATGAAAAAGCACCAGAATTTGAAAAGGCTATGACAGCAGCTGTTGATTTGATTAATAATGACTGGCCAAATATTAAAAATGGTATTGTTAAAGCTAGCGATTTAATTAAAAAAGGTGAAGAAGATTTAGACCTTGAAGAATTAGTTAAATACTTGAAAAATGATGCGAATAAAGAAAGTGACTTTATTTCAAATCCTGTTAAGTTAAAACAAACAGATGTCTATCCTGTTCCTAACTATGGTTCAGCTAGTACGCCGTTCTATACCGCTCTTTGTTTATGGGTAGGAGCAGTTTTATTCTCAAGTATTGCTTCAACTAAGTTCCACTTAAATAGTAAGCAACAGCAAAAATATACAAAACGCCAACAATTTTTAGCTCGTATGATGACTTATCTAACAGTTGGGTTCTTTCAAGCTTTAATCGTAGTACTGGGTAATCAATGGTTACTTGGTGCCTACACTAAAAATCCAATTTGGAACATCATTTTTGCTTTAATCATTGATCTAGCCTTCATGATGATGGTTTATGTGTTAGTTGCTTTATTTGATAATCTTGGAAAAGGAATTGCGATTATAATCTTAGTTCTTTCAATTTCAGCTGGTGGGGGTAACTTCCCAATTGAGATGTCTGGACCATTCTTTAGAGCAATCCATCCATATATTCCATTCACTCATGCTGTGAATTTACTAAGAGAATCTGTAGGTGGTATTTACTGGCCAACAGCTCTTAAAGCAATATCTATTTTAATCAGTGTCACAATTGCATTCTTTGTGGTGGGATATATTTTATATCCAAAATCAGAAAGACTATTCAAAAAAATCAGCGACAATATCGCTGAAGGACATATTCTACATTAATAAAAAGACTCGAACAATTAACTGTTCGAGTCTTTTTTGATTATGGTTGATTCAACAACAGAGATTAAGAAAACCTCAATCTCTTTAGCAGGTGTTTGGCATTTATCAAAAATCCATTCCTTAATAATACCGGTAAATCCATAGGCGTAAAAATGAGTATTTTTTTCTAATTGGTCAATGGAACAATTAGCATTGTTAGATTCTAGTAAAATACTTTTTATAAATTGTTGGATTTGATCAGAGAAACAACTATCAAAAGAGTTGTTTTCTGTAATTAATAGAGCTTTTTCGTAGAAGAATAGATTTTTCTCAAAGTAATGAAGCATTCTTGGAATAATCTTTGTCCAATGCTCATAAGAGATAAAATGTTCAATAATTTCTGTGATTTCTTGTTGGTAAATCCAATCAAGTAATTCATACTTATCCGCGAAATGATCGTAGAAGGTTTGTCTGCGATAATCAGCATGTTCCATGATTTCTTTAATCGAAATTTTTTGAAAATCTTTAGTCTTCATTAAATCTTTCAAAGAATAGGCAATTACTTTTTTAGTAATTAAGGACCCATTTGATACCATCTACTCACATCCTTTACATTTCTTATTAAGAATAACAATTAATATCTGAAATAACAATTAAAAATAAAGTAAGCGGACACATTTTTGAATCTGTCCATTACTAGAAAAACGTTTTCATTCTATACTATAGATGTTGATAAGTCGCCAGTCAAAGAAAGGAAGAGCACAATGAAAAAAATTATAAACCAACCAGAAGAGATTCTAAATCAAATGTTAGATGGATTAAGTTATGCCTATAGTGACTTAGTGGAAAGAGTTCCAGAAACAGATGTCATTGCTAGAAAAGATCGTAATGAAGGAAAAGTTGGTTTAGTCAGTGGTGGTGGTAGTGGACATGAACCTTCACATGCTGGATTCGTTGGAAAAGGTATGTTAAGTGCAGCTGTTTGTGGGGAAGTTTTTACATCTCCAACGCCAGACCAAGTTTTAGAAGGAATTAAAGCCGCTGATACTGGTGCAGGTGTTATGTTAATTATTAAAAACTACTCAGGGGACGTTATGAACTTTGAGATGGCAAAAGATATGGCTGAGATGGAAGGTATTGAAGTCGAAACAATTATTGTAGATGATGATATTGCTGTTGAAGACAGTACGTTTACAGCTGGTAGACGTGGGGTTGCTGGAACAGTTCTTGTTCATAAAATTTTAGGAGCTTACGCTGATCAAGGCAAATCATTAGCAGAAGTTAAAGCAGCAGCTGATAAATTAGTACCAAACATTAAAACAATTGGTGTAGCACTGACTGGTGCCACAGTTCCTGCAGTTGGAAAACCTGGTTTTGTTTTAGCAGACGATGAAATTGAGTACGGTGTCGGTATTCACGGAGAACCTGGTTACCGTAAAGAAAAATTACAAACATCAAAATACTTAGCTAAAGAATTAGTAGAAAAACTAAAAAGTGAATTCAAATGGGCTAAAGGAGATACTTATGGTGTCTTAGTTAATGGTTTAGGTAGTACACCGTTAATGGAAGAGTTTGTCTTCATGAATGATGTGAAAGCATTACTTGAAGCAGATGAAATAAATGTAGAATTCAAAAAAGTTGGCGATGTGATGACAGCGATTGATATGGCTGGCTTATCTTTAACAATGATTAAATTAGAAGATAACTGGAAAGAACAATTAAATCATCCAGTAACAACTATTGCTTGGTAGAAAGAGGCTTAATTATGACAAATGAAATGTTAAAAAAATGGTTACAACTTTTTACAGATAAAGTTGCAGCAAATAAACAATATCTAAGTGATTTAGATACACCGATTGGAGATGGAGATCACGGAGCTAATATGGCTCGTGGAACGTCTGAGATGATGAAAGCAATTAGTGAAAAAAATCCAGAAACAGTAACAGATACACTAAAACTTTCTGCCATGACTTTAATTAGTAAAGTTGGAGGAGCATCTGGTCCCTTATATGGCTCAGCTTTTATGGGAATGACTAAGGCTTCGATGAAATCAGAAGATATCGTTGAAATTTTAGAAGCTGGTTTAGCAGATATTCAAAAACGCGGTAAAGCGGAAGTTGGCGAAAAAACAATGGTAGACGTATGGTCTCCAACTATTGAAGCCCTGAAAAATAATGAGTTAACGATCGAAAAAGTTCAAAGCTTCGCTGAAAATACAAAAGACATTAAAGCAACTAAAGGAAGAGCTTCTTATTTAGGAGACCGTTCAATTGGTCATATTGATCCAGGGGCAATGTCTAGTAGCTATTTATTTGAAGCAATGATCGAAGCAGGAGTGATTAACTAATGAGTTTAGGAATAGTAATGGTATCACACGTATCAGATGTGGTAAATGGTGTGGCCAGATTAATCAATGAAGTAGCAAAAGACGTGCCAGTTACAACAGCTGGTGGTACAGAAGACAACGGTGTAGGAACAAGTTTTGAAAAGATTTTAACTGCTTTTGAAGAAAACAAAGCAGATAAGATATTGGCATTTTATGATCTTGGAAGTGCCAAAATGAATTTAGAGATGGCTATGGAAATGACTGATAAGGAAGTGACCCTATACGACACAGCATTACTTGAAAGTAGTTACACAGCAGCAGCTTTAATTCAAGCAGGAGCAGATATTGCAACTATTGAAGAACAATTGGCACCACTGAAGATAAAATAGAAGACGAATGGAGATTTTTTAATTGAGAAAAGCATTTATTAGTCCAGCAAAATACGTTCAAGGTGAAGACGAAATTTTAAATTTAGGTTACTATGTAAAAACATTTGGAAAGTCAGCTCTTTTGATTGCTCATCAAGATGATATTAACCGTGTTCAAAAACAATTAGATGAAACAGTTGAAAAATTTGGCATTAAAATTGTTGCAAGTCATTTTAATGGAGAGTGTTCACGCCAAGAAGTCGCACGTTTACAAGAAGTCGCTAAAGAAAACCATACTGACTGTGTTATCGGTCTTGGTGGTGGAAAAGCAATTGATACCTCTAAATGTGTAGCTGAAGGTGAAAACTTAATCATTGTACCGACAATTGCAGCAACAGATGCCCCAACTTCTCACTCAGCTGTTCTTTATACAGAAGATGGAGAGTTTGATGATTATGCTTACTTTAAACAAAGCCCAAGTGTTGTTTTAGTAGATACTAAAATTATTGCCAATGCACCAACACGTTTTTTAGTTGCTGGTATGGGAGATGCTCTATCAACATTATTTGAAGCTCGTGCAACTGCTCGTTCATTTTCAAATGTTAACGCAGGTTTACCAAATGGCTATATTACGAAAGAAACAGCCCCAGCTAAAAATACAATTGCAGCTTATACATTAGCCAAAGTATGTTATGAAACACTTCTTGAAAACGGGTTTAATGCTAAAATCGCATGTGATAATAATATTGTTACACCAGCTTTAGAAAATATTGTTGAAACAAATATTTTATTATCAGGTTTAGGATTTGAAAGTAGTGGTTTAGCGGCTGTTCATGCTATTCATGATGGTTTAACTGCTTTAGAAGGAACTCATCATTACTTCCATGGTGAAAAAGTTGCCTTTAGTGTGATTTGCCAATTAGTATTAGAAAATGCACCAATCGAAGAATTATATGAAGTTTTAGACTTTAGTTTATCTATTGGCTTACCAGTTTGTTTAGAAGATATTGGTGTTGAGTCAATTACATTTGAAGAAGCTTTAGAAGTGGCTAAGAAAGCATGTATTCCAGAAGAATCTATTCATTCTATGCCATTCCCAATTGTTGAGGAAGAAGTTGCTCAAGCAATTATCGCAGCAGATCAAATTGGTAAAAAATATAAAAATAAATAATTAACTGTGGGGAAAGGCTTATCTTATATAATAAGGGATAGGCTTTCTCCATTTTTTATTAGCTCTATCTGTAGAAAAAATAAAGTTTATGTTACACTAAGTGCAGTTTAAGTTGGAGGCAGAAAAGGTATGACACAAATCATTAATAAGCCAAAAGACACTGTTTCTCAAGTTTTAAATGGTGTGGCATTTATTCATCAAGATAAATTAGAACGAGTAAAAAATACTGGGATTATTAAATATAAAAATATTAAAAAAAATCAAGTAGCTGTGATTAGTGGTGGGGGAAGTGGCCATGAGCCAGCGCATTTTGGCTATGTTGGAAGTGGCATGCTCTCAGCAAGTGTTAGTGGTCCGATTTTTATTCCACCAAAAGCAACTGAAATTTTAAAAGCGATTAAAGAAGTAAATTCTGAGATGGGAACTTTATTGATTATTAAAAACTTTGAAGCAGACGTCACTGCCTTCTTAGAAGCTGAAAAATTAGCAAAAGAAGTAGGTCTTTTAGTGGAACATGTGATTGTTAATGATGATTGCTCTATTGAAGAGGGGAGTTATAAAAAGAGAAGACGTGGTGTTGCAGGGACTATTTTTGTAGAAAAAATATTAGGTGCAGCAGCTCAGTCTGGTATGACTTTAGGTGAGCTGAAAATGTTAGGTGAAGAAGTGATTTTAGCAACTAATACGTTAGGTGTTGCTCTTGCTAGTGGAAAAGAAGTTGGTAGTGAAGCTGAAATTTTCCATTTAGAAAAAGGTCAAATCTCATTTGGAATCGGCATACACGGTGAAGCTGGTTACCGCGAGGAAACATTTTTCTCCTCAGAATATTTAGCTAATGAATTGATTAATAAACTATTAGCACAATACAGAGACTTTCCTGTTGAAAGAATAGGTTTAATGATTAATGGATTGGGTGCGACAACTGTGATGGAACAGTATATTTTCGCTAATGATGTGAAAAGATTGTTGCAGCTTGAAGGTATAGAAGTAGTCTTTCAAAAAAGTGGAGATTTTATGACATCAACGAATATGGCAGGAATTTCCCTTACTTTTCTAGCATTAAAAGAAGATAAATGGTTAGATTATCTGAAAGAAGAAACAGATGCGTTTGCGTGGTAGAAAAAATACTAATAGTAACAATAAAAAACAAAATCATCATTAAGTGATTTTGTTTTTTATTTTCATTTTAATTACTTATTTAAAGTAAGCATAAAAATTGTTCTTTCAAAAAACTTACTATAAAATGATTTATATCAATAGATTAGAGGAGTGTTTGAAAATGGATAATGTATTATTTGGATTAGACACATTTGGTGATGTTGCTTATAACGATGAAACTAATAAACGTTTAACTTATGAAGAATCACTACGCATGATTGTAGAAGAAGGAAAATTAGCTGATAAATTAGGAATTGATGTATTGGCACTAGGTGAGCATCACCGAAAAGAATACTCAATTTCTAGCCCAGATACAGTGTTAGCCGCTCTTGCAATGGTAACGGATAACATTATTTTAGGGACTGGTGTTACTGTTTTAAGTTCAGATGATCCAGTAAGACTGTACGAACGATTTGCAACGATTGATGCACTATCAAATGGAAGAGTACAAGTAATGCTAGGAAGAGGATCTTTTACTGAATCTTTTCCTTTATTTGGTTATGATTTAAAAGACTATGAAGAACTGTTTGAAGAAAAAATTGCCATGTTTAGTGAATTGATTAAAAATGAACCTATTACTTGGGAAGGTAAGTTTACCCAAAGCTTAACCAACCAACAAGTGTACCCACAAATGTCTAAAAAACTAGATGTTCAAGTAGGTGTTGGAGGTTCTCCAGAATCAATAGTTAGAGCTGCTAAATATGGTTTTCCAGTCATGTTAGCTATTATCGGCGGTAGACCAATCCGTTTTAAACCTTATATGGATCTTTATAAACGGGCAGCAGCAGAATTTGGACAAGTTGCTCATCCAATCGGTATCCATTCTCATGGTGTTATAGCTGATACAGATGAAGAAGCAGTAGAAATTGCTTGGAATTATATAAAAAAATCAATGGATACTATAGGAAGAGAACGTGGTTGGGGTGCAATGAGTCGTGAGCATTTCGAACAAGAAATTAAGGACGGTTCTTACTATGTAGGAAGTCCTGAAACAGTGGCGCAAAAAATTGCAAATGTAATCATGGAAATGGGCATTAAGCGTTTTGACCTAGTATATGGTGCAGGTGGTCAATTACAAAAGGACCGCTTTAAAACGATTGAGTTATATGGAGAAAAAGTAATACCTAGAATACGTGAATTGCTAAAAGAAGGTGGGTATAATGACTAAACCGATTATTGGGATATTAGGAGCTGGGAAGCTAGGGACAGTTCTTGCTAAAATTGCCATTAATTCAGGATATGAAGTATTGATTGCTGGCAGTGGTTCAGTTGAAAAGATTGCTTTAACAATTGAAGTTTTAGTACCAGGAGCAAAGGCTAAAGTAGCAGCAGAAGTTGCTGAAAAGGCGGATATAATTATTTTAGCTCTTCCTCTTGGAAAATATAAATCTGTTCCTAAAGAAAAATTAGCAAACAAAATAGTAATAGATGCTATGAATTACTGGTGGGAAGTAGATGGACCAGATAATGATATATTAAAAGAAACCTTATCTTCAAGTGAAGTTGTGGCGAAATATTTAAAAAATAGTATTGTTGTTAAGGCGTTCAACCATATGGGATATCATGACTTAGAAGAAGTTATTTATCAAGAAGATGGACAAGAGCGTAAAGCGATAGCCTATGCGACAGATGATGTAGAGGCTGGTAATCAAGTAGCTAAACTAATTGAAAAATTTGGGTTTGACTCGCTAAATTTAGGGGAGTTATCTAGAGGAGTTATTCTTGAACCGGGATACCCTCCTTTTGGTGCTAATTTATCCAAAGTTGACTTGCAGAAGATGATTGAAACTATCAATAAAGATTAATTCTAAATAATTTATAAAACGACCACTAAAAAGTAGAACAAAAATCTAACTTTTTAGTGGTCGTTATGTTTATTCAACAACTGTTAATTCATTTAATGTTTTACCATCTTTATCAATCATTTCAAGCCAGCTGTTAGTTCCAGCGAAATATAGAAACAAACCAACTTCGTTAACACTTTTTAAAATAATATCTTCTGTAGTTACGAAGTTTTTAAATTTGTCTAGATTTTCAGAACGAATTTTATCTCCCATTTTAGCAGAAAAACCAACAGAACCGTCTTTGTTTAAGGGTGCTTCTTTCATCATAGTAGCCCCTTTTTTAATGAGCATTTGATTACGTTTAATCCACATAACAGTAGCTTTACTACTTCTTGTATCAATGAAAAATTCTTTTTCGCTAACTTCTTTAGTCCATTTATGACGAGCTTTAGTAAGTTTAGATTTTTTCTTTTCAACAGCTTGTAGTGGGTAACCCATCTTTTCAAGAATGAGTAACATATATGAAAGTAGCTCCTTAAATGTGCTAGTAATATTAGCAGGTACTGAAAAATCAACTTCACCAGTCAGAGATAAACCTTGTTCAAGTGCTTCTGTTTTGAGCATTCTATTTAAGTAAATAGGTTCGATATCTTGTTTAGTCTGAATCTCAACAAGAAAGTTTCCTTTTTTTTCGAAAGTAGTTAACTCTTTTTTAGAGCCAATAAAAATAGGTGTCTTATCTTCATACAGTAGATAGGTGCTATCTTCATTTAATTTACTAGGAATCGTTTTAATATTACTAAGAGTGAGCACTGTTTCAAGAGAATCGCTTGTAATCACTGTTTTATTTTTTCCAAAAGTTACTTGAGTTGATAGAGTCATATTTAACAGTCCTTTGTCTTTTTTTTCATTATACGTTGCAAAGAACATAATAGGCTATTACTTTGCTTGAGTTTTGTTATCTAGGTTCATCTAAGACAAGCCCTAGTGTCAAACCAACTGTAATAGCTTGTTCATAATTGACAATAAAACCTCTAATCAAATCAGGAGAAAGGTTTAATCTCTCGAATTGGCAAGATGAAAGATTAAGCTTAGAAAGAGAAGTTCCTACCCAGTTTGTTTTATCTAGTTGACACTGCTCTAGTTCTAAATGATTCCACTTAACCTCACTAAATTCAGATTCATTTAATTGGCAATTAGTAAAGACAACTCGTTTTAGTTGTGCAAAGTTAAATGAGGCGTAGTTAATAGTACAATCAATAAATTCACAGTTTTGTAGTAAACTTTCAGCAAAATTAATACCTGTTAGCTTACAATTTTTAAAAACAGTGCGGTGAAAAGCAGCACCAATCCATTCAACATTTGAAAAATCGCAAGACTCAAATAGACAATCAACGCATTCAAAACGATTAAAAGTGTGACTTGGTACATTAAATTTTTTAAAGTGACTCTTTTCAAAAACAAGACTTTGATAACTATCACTGGAATAAGTTATGTCTTGTATGAATTGATTTTTAATCATCATTTCATCTTCTAAGTAGTCTGGTAAAGTTTCTTCAAGTACATGAGCTATTCTAGGTGTTTCTATTTTAAAGTTAGGCATCTAGTTTCCTCCTTAACAAACATTTGTTTGCGTAAAGCATACCACAAAGGTAAATGAAAATAAATGAAGAAAAGAGTTGACCTTTTTTCAAAAGGTTGCTATAATAAATGAGTTGAGAAATTAAGAAGAAGCACCCGCTTCTCGCCTTAGTGATATTTATGACTGGGCTTGATAGAAAAATTTCCTTATTTATATAGGGATAATTGTTTAGGTGCGGGACTTTTTAATATTAAAAAGACTCGTTTTTTTTCGTTTTTTCTCTAAAAATTATGGAGGTGAATGACCATAGCAAAAGATATTATGGTAAACGACGGCATTCGTGCAAGAGAAGTACGCTTAATCTCAGCAGACGGAGAACAGTTAGGTGTTAAAAGTAAAGTTGAAGCATTGAGAATTGCTGAGAGTGCTAACTTAGACTTAGTTTTAGTTGCACCAAATGCAAAACCACCCGTTGCTAAAGTAATGGACCACGGTAAATTCCGTTTTGAACAACAGAAAAAAGAACGCGAAGCCCGTAAAAATCAAAAAGTGATCAATGTGAAAGAAGTACGTTTAAGTCCAACAATCGATGTTAATGATTTTAATACAAAACTTCGTAACGCACGTAAATTCCTTGAAAAAGGTGACAAAGTGAAAGCTTCAATCCGTTTCAAAGGTCGTGCGATTACTCATAAAGAAATTGGTCAGAACGTCTTAAACCGTTTAGCTGAAGAAACTGCTGATATTGCAACAGTAGAACAAAAAGCTAAAATGGATGGTAGAAGTATGTTTTTAGTACTTTCACCAAAAGCAGATAAGTAACAAGAATTTGAGGAGGAAATCAAAATGCCAAAAATGAAAACTCACCGCGGACTAGCAAAACGTGTTAAGCGTACTGGTGGTGGCGGATTAAAAAGATACCGTGCGTTTACAAGTCACCGTTTCCACGGAAAAACTAAAAAACAACGTCGTCAATTACGTCGTCCAAGAATGGTATCAAAAGGCGACTACAAACGTATCCGTCAACAATTGACAGGTATGAGATAAGCTTTTTAGTTTTTTGATAATGACTAAAAACTTCAATAAATTCAATCGTAAACTCAAGGAGGAATTATCATGGCACGTGTAAAAGGTGGAAAAGTAACTCGCCAACGTCGTAAAAAAGTCCTAAAGTTAGCTAAAGGCTACTATGGCTCAAAACATACATTATTCAAAACAGCAAAAGAACAAGTGATGAGATCACATACTTATGCATTCAGAGACCGTAAACAAACTAAACGTAACTTCCGTAAATTATGGATCGCACGTATTAACGCTGGTGCTCGTATGAATGGTTTAAGCTACAGCAAAATGATGCATGGCTTAAAATTAGCTGAAATCGACATCAACCGTAAAATGTTATCTGAATTAGCTATCCATGATGCTGAAGCTTTCACAGCTCTTGCTGAAACAGCTAAAGCAGAATTAGCTAAATAATCAAATTTTTGTTGATTTATCAACGTTCTGGGCACTTCTTCTAGTAAGGAGTGTCTTTTTTTGTTTAAGCAAAGAGAGAATCGCCTAACATCTACTGGCTAAAATAGGTGTTAGGCGATTTTTGTGCACTTCTTTATTTATTTAGAAACAAAATGAAATATAAGGATTGTGTTACTTAGGCATTTAATAATTCCTTTAGAGTAACTAGATTTTCACCGTTATATAATGCTTTAAAGTCATTAATTTCAGTTTCACTATATAACTCTTTATCTAAAATTAGGTTTTCAACAGGGATTGGTCTTTCATCCATGATTTTTGCATCGATTAACACAACTCTACTAGCATTTAAATCTTCAATAGCTTTAGAAAAGACATTATCAATCTCTTCAATAGTTCTTAGAGTGTAACCAACAGCACCTTGAGCTTCTGAAATCTTAGCGAAATCAACATCTGTTAAATCAACACCAAAAATAGCATCATTTGTATCTAATTGGGAGTCACGAATAAAACCAAATTGTTGATTAGAGAATACAACGTGAATACTTGGTAAGTTATATCTAACGGCTGTGACGATATCCTGCATATTCATCGCAAAACCACCATCACCAGATAAACTCCAAACTTGGCGATTTTTAAATTCGAGTTTAGCAGCAATAGCACCTGGTAATCCATTTCCCATTGTGGCAAACAGTTCAGAAGTACGCCAGGTGTTTTTAGGTGTCATATGAAGATGTCTAATAGATGTTTGAGTAACGTCTCCAACATCTACAGAATAAAGAGCGTCTTCATCAGCATAACGATTAATAGCATCATAGACTTGATATAATCGTAGGTCACCTTCTGTATTTTTTTCTAATTGGTGCATATATTCTTTCCAGTTTTTTATATTATCTAGGTTAGCTTGATACCATTCTGTAAGTGGTGCTTCAGCTATTTTTTCATTTATTTTTGATAAAGCAATTTCAGCATCACCAAGAATTGTGACATCGGGATGATGTCTTTTACCAAGATTTTTTTGATTGTTATCAATTTGAATAAAGTGTTTAACATTTGAAAATGTTCCTTTTTCTTCACTGAAAGGGAAGTTACTTCCGACAAAGAGAACAGTGTCAGCTTCAGCTAAAGCTTCATTTGCAGGTTTCCAAGCTACTCGAAAAGCAGAACCTAAAAGACCTTCATAATCGTAATTAAAATTATCAAAGTTAATACCAGTAATGGCAACGGGAGCTTTTATTTTTCTACCTAAGGCTTCAACTAATTCTCCACACCCTCTTGTTCCTTTTCCAGCATAAATGACAGGTCTTTTAGCTTTCTCTAATAATGCGACAGCCTTGTCAATATCTGAAACATCAGGAAGCATTTTAGGTAATTTGCGATAAGATGAGGCAGAAGAAGGCCATTTATCAGCATCAATTTTTTCCCAACCAAAGTTAACTGGTACTTCAACAACTGCTACACCGCGATAAGCAACAGCCGTACGAATCGCCTCATCTAATACTTTAGGTAACTGCTCAGCGTAAGCCACTTTCCTGTTATAAATGGCTACATCAGCAAATAAAGGATTTTGATTCATTTCTTGGAACATATCCATATTAGCTTCACTTAAAGGTCTTTGTCCTAATATAGCTAAGACAGGGACGTTATCAAACTTAGCATCATACAAACCATTGTAAAGATGAGTTGCACCAGGACCGGCCGATCCGACACAAACACCAATTTTACCAGTGAATTTAGCATGCATAGAAGCAGCTAAAGCACCAGCTTCTTCATGTCTAACTTGGATGAAATTTATATGTTCCTTTTCTTTTTCTAAAGCATCAATTAATGAGTTGAGAGAACCAGCTGGAATACCATAAATATTCTCAACACCCCAGGATTCAATAGTTTTAAGGCCAGCTACCCAGCCATCTATTTTATTTGACATCTAATATCAATCCTAACTTTTTATTTTGACAAGGCGTCCCCTGTACAGATTCATTCTAGTGTTTTTGTTTGAGATAGCAAAAAAACCAACTTTTTGAAAAGTTTTTCTATTTTGAGCCATCTAAAAAAATAAGCTTAAAAGCTTTTAAAATAAGGGAATTGAATCTCTTTTTCTTTTTTTTAGAAAAATATAAAAACAGAACAATATTGTTTTTGTATTTATTTTTATATAACAGTTTAATGAACTGTTATAGTCTGTTTTATTAAAAAAAGTATTTTTAAAGGAGAAAATAATGCTATACTTGTTTAAAAGGAGGGTTTAAAATGTGTCCGGAATGTTATAGTGAAAAAAGTCGTGTCACACCAATTTATCACCCTTATGATTGTTTAAGTCGTCATACACAATATATTTGTGGAACTTGTCGTAGATGTATTTGTATTCAAAAGGATAAAACAAGAAATCTATATCGTTGGAATTTCCCTTTTAAATCTTTACAAGATGCTAAATATTATTTAAGAACTGCAGAGTATACGTTGAAAGATTCGTGTGGTATCTACGAAATAAAGCTTGATAAAAGTAGAAATTTCTATAAAATATTCCCAAAAAAATCTGATGTTACAGCTTATCTAAAGAAAAATAAGGGTAAAAAATGTAATAAAATCCCTGTTTTTAAAACAGAAGCTTATCAAGAATTTCCAAATACAGAAGTGAGAAAGTTGACTGAAGAAGAAATAAGTTATTATTTATTAGAGAGATAAAAAATAAACCTGACGAGGTTTATTTTTTTGAACTTAAATACAAAATTGTTTTAAATGTAAGGGGTTTTAAATAAACAGAAATTGACTCAAATTGTTATTATAGCAAGGTGTTTGCTTATTTTTTATAAGAGTTACTAACTTGTGAAATTAAGAAGAAAGCCGAGAAACTTTGCTTAATTCCTTAAAATCAATAGAATAGATTTTGTGCAAGGGACGCTTTGCTTGAAAATTTAACTCTTAGGGTGAACTCAAATGATCTTGTTGGAAAATATTTCAAAAGAATTTACACAGAAAAATCATCAAATCTTAGCTCTTTCGAATATCTCTTTAGAAATTAAAAAGAATGAATTTTTTGGATTAGTTGGTGTTAGTGGATCTGGAAAATCAACTTTATTAAGAATTATTAATGGTTTAGAGATTCCAACAAAAGGAAAGATAAGCCTAAATAATAATCAGCTAGAAGAGAAGATGACTAAGAAAAAACGCCATATGATTCAAGATATAGGTATGGTTTTTCAACAATTTAATTTATTACAAAACGTAACTGTTAAAAAGAATGTGGAGCTTCCGCTAAAAATACAAGGAAAAAAGGATGAGTCTATTGTTGAAGAAATGCTTAATTTCGTAGGTATGCTTGAGCATAAAGATAAATATCCTAGTCAATTAAGTGGTGGGCAAAAGCAAAGGGTTGCAATTGCCAGGGCATTAACTACTAAGCCAAGTATTTTATTATGTGATGAACCAA
The DNA here is from genome assembly GCF_003337315.1 of Vagococcus fluvialis. Classification (GTDB taxonomy): domain Bacteria; phylum Bacillota; class Bacilli; order Lactobacillales; family Vagococcaceae; genus Vagococcus; species Vagococcus fluvialis. The sequence goes on from NZ_QPJV01000002.1 coordinate 319,814, forward strand.
CTTCTGCATTAGATGAACATAACGGCCATGAAGTTATGAAGTTACTAAAAAAAACGCAAAATGAATTAGGAACAACTATTGTATTTGTTAGTCATGAATTAGAAGTGATTAAAAGATGGTGTGATCGAGCAGCTATTATGGAAAAAGGTGAAGTTTTATCTATAGTGGATGTAGCTAATTCAACTATTGAAGAAGATGAAGCAAGCTATTTTGAAAGAGCAGTGTGGTATTTATCATGAATGAAATTATAGAAAAAGTAAGTCTACATCAAACTGAAATAATGACAGCTTTGTCTCAAACGATGGTGATGATAATTGTTTCAATGAGTGCAGCTTTAATTATAGGGCTTCCTATGGGAACTCTTATGTATCTCAATACAATTAATTATTATAAGAGTAAAAAAATGGGAGTACTTAGCCAAATAATAAATCTTTATGTGGATATTATTCGTTCGTTTCCATTTTTATTGTTTGTTGTATCCATTATACCTTTAACAAGATTTGTTTTAGGAACGTCATTTGGTACGATGGCTGCAGCATTTCCTTTATGTTTTGTTGCAGTTGCTAATTATGCCAGAATGTCAGAACAAGCGCTTTTAGATGTTCCTAGAGAAACAATTGAACTTTCTAAATCTCTTGGAGCAACAACATGGCAACTTGTTTATCGTTTCTTGTATGTAGAAGGTAGATCGAGTTTAGTATTAAGTTTTACAACAGTTACTATTGGAATGGTATCGTACTCAACTATTATGGGAGTTGTTGGTGGAGGTGGAATAGGAGATTTTGCTATTCGCTATGGTTATCAATCTTATGAGTACGAGATTATGTATACAACCATTATTGTGATGATATTGAGTGTTATTTTGATTCAAAAAACAGGTACATGGTTAGCTAATTATTTAGATAAAAGAAAAATATTTTAAGGAGCGTTACAGATGAAAAAAAGTAGTAAAGTATTATTAGGTTTATTAGGTGTTAGCTTGTTATTAGCAGGTTGTGGAGCAAAGGATAATGCTTCAACAAAAGAATCTAAAACAAAAGAAGATAAAGTAATTAAAGTAGCAACAGCTCTAGATTCTAGTGAGAAAATTTTAAATATCGCTAATAAAGAAGCTGAAAAAGAAGGCTACACTATTGAGATTGTACGAGTAAATGATAATGTACAATACAATAAATTATTAAATGAAAAAGAAGTAGATGCTAACTTTTCACAGCATGGACCATTTATGGAAGAATTTAATGAAGCTCAAAGTGGTAATTTAGTTATTGCTCAAAAAGTGTATGATGCTCGTGTAGGGTTTTACTCAAAAGAGTATAAAAATGTAGAAGATATTCCGAATGGTGGAAAAGTAGCTATTCCTAATGATGCATCAAATCAAGGAAGAGCTTTAGCAATTTTAGATGAGAAAGGTTTAATTAAATTAAAAGATGGCGTTGGTTTTAATGGAACAGTGAAAGATGTTGTAGAAAATCCAAAAGAATTTGAATTTGTTGAAATTGATTTATTAAACTTAGCATCAGCATATGATGAAAAAGGAATTGTTTTAGTTTATAATTATCCAACTTATTTAACTAAAATTGGTTTAACACCTGAAGATGCATTATTCTTAGAAGCTCCAAATGATAATCACTATGCGATTAGTGTCGCAGCTCGTGAGGATAATATTGATTCTGAAAAAATTAAAGTGCTACAAAAATCAGTTGGTAGTGATGCTGTTCGTACTTATCTAGAAGAAGAGCATGGGGAGTCATTAGTTCCATCATTTTAATAACTAATCTTAAAGAGGTTGACCAAAATGTCAGCTTCTTTTATTATTCCTTATCTCCTCCAGTTGATTAGAGCACAAGGACTTTTGATTTACTCTTTTTTTGTGACAAAATTGACTCTTGAGCTTACAAAACTGTTCGTTTATAAAGGGATTCTTAGGTGTATAATATGCCGAGTAGAGGAGAGTGAAAGAAGTGGAAGTAGTAAGTCAACGAAAAAAGTTAACAACTTTTGATTTAAAGATATTAGGTATTATTTTAATGTTCATTGATCATATTCATCAAATGTTTTCAATTATGGGAGCTCCAGGTTGGCTAGATTGGTTTGGTAGACCTGTAGCAACTTTATTTTTCTTTATTAGTGTGGAGGGCTTTAGTCATACAAGAAATAAAAATAACTATTTATTTAGATTATTAATTGGTTTTTGGGTTATGAATATAGGCTCAACCATAGTTCAAAAATTTTTCGAATTAGGTCAAACAGCTTTAATGAATAATATCTTTACGGATTTATTTGTCGGAGTCTTGGCAATGTATGGTATCGATTTTTTAGTAGAGTTTAGAAAGCAAAAGAAAGCTAGTCAATTGGTAATAGGTATACTTTGCCTAGTTGGACCATTAGCTCTATCATTGATTGCTTTAGTTGGATTGTCTAGTGGTAATATGTTATTACTAGGTTTAGCACGAGTAATGCCAATGACTTTATTTGCTGAAAATAGTATCATGGTTTATTTAATACCAGTTATGTATTTACTTAGAAAAAATAAAAATTGGCAATGTCTAGCAATTGCCGCAGTTGCTATTTTATTTTTTATAGGAAACCCGGCGCAAGCTTTTACAAGTAACACTCAGTGGATGATGATTTTTTCTATTATTCCAATTATGTTGTATGGTGGAGAAAAAGGAAGAGGAATGAAATCTTTCTTCTATATATTTTATCCAGCCCACATATGGTTACTTTATATTTTAGCATCTCTTATTTATAATCATTAATTGTGTGGAATAACAAAAGATTGATATGAAAATATCAGTCTTTTTTATTTTATTTTCACAAACTTAGTGAAAATACCAACTAAAATCAAGAAAATAATTTCTTATTGTGAAAAAAATAATGAAAGCTTGAAGTTATAACTATATATAGTTGTCAATAGTTTTTTAAATTATCTTTAACACAATATGTAGTTGAAAATGATAAGTTAATGAGCTATCATATACTAGAGATTGAAATTAAGGAGTTGGCGAAAATGATAGAAATCAACAAAAAAAATGTGGGATTATCAAATAAAAGTGCTGATTTTAACAATATACAGGTCATTAAAAGAGATGGTCGTGTTGTTGAATTTGAAGAGTGGAAAATAACAAATGCGTTACTTAAAGCTGAAAGAAAAATTAATGGTAGTGTTGAAGCTCATTCAGAAGCGAAAATTCAGGAGATTGTTGATTTAGTTATTGAAGAAATTAACCAACGTTTTAGTGATAATGTTAAAATTTATGAAATTCAAAATATAGTAGAACATATTTTATTAGATAACTGTGAATATGATTTAGCCAAAGAATATATTAATTATCGTACAAGTCGTGATTTTGAAAGAAGCCGCGCCACAGATATTAACTTCACAATTGGTAAATTACTTAATAAAGATAGTCAATTAGTTAATGAAAATGCGAATAAAGACAGTGATGTATTTAATACTCAAAGAGATTTAACAGCAGGAATTGTTGGAAAATCAATTGGCTTAAAATTATTACCAGCTCACGTAGCTAATGCTCATCAAAAAGGTGATATTCATTACCATGACCTTGATTATCATCCATATTCACCCATGACTAACTGTTGTTTAATTGATTTTGAAGGTATGTTAAATAATGGCTTTAAAATTGGGAATGCTGAAGTTGAAGCACCAAAATCAATTCAAACAGCTACAGCACAAATTTCTCAAATTATTGCTAACGTAGCTTCAAGTCAATACGGAGGCTGTTCAGCAGATCGAATAGATGAGTTTTTAGCCCCATTTGCTGAAAGAAATTATTTTAAACATATGGAAGATGCTAAAAATTGGATTGAGGATGAGTCTCGTCATGATGCTTATGCGAAATCTAAAACTCAAAAAGATATTTATGATGCTATGCAAAGTTTAGAGTATGAAATTAATACTTTGTTTACTTCAAATGGTCAAACTCCATTTACTTCTTTTGGTTTTGGTCTTGGAACAAACTGGTTCGAGCGTGAAATCCAAAGAGCTATCTTTTTAAATCGTATTAAAGGTTTAGGACAAGAACGTAGAACAGCAATTTTTCCTAAATTAATTTTTACTATTAAAGATGGTGTTAACCACAGTCCAAGTGATCCAAACTATGATATTAAAGAGTTAGCTTTAGAGTGTGCTACTAAGAGAATGTATCCTGATATTTTAAACTATGAAAAAATTGTTGAGTTAACAGGAAGTTTCAAAGTACCAATGGGTTGTCGTTCATTCTTACAAGGTTGGAAAAATGAGCAAGGTGAAGAAATTAATGCAGGACGTATGAACTTAGGTGTTGTGACACTTAACTTACCAAGAATAGCTCTTGAAGCAGAAGGAAATATTGAAAAATTCTGGTCATTACTAGAAGAACGCCTAGCAACAATGAAAGATGCTTTAGTTTTTAGAATTGACCGCTGTAAAGAAGCAACACCAGCAAATGCACCAATTCTTTATTTACACGGAGCTTTTGGTAAAAAATTACAAAAAACTGATGAAGTAGATGAATTGTTTAAAAATAAAAGAGCAACTGTTTCTCTTGGTTATATTGGTCTTTATGAAGTTGCGGCAAGTTTCTTTGGTGGCGATTGGGAAGAAAATAGTGAGGCTAAGGAATTTACTTTAGACATTTTAAGATATCTAAAAGCGAATGCTGATGATTGGGGTAATGAATATGGCTATCACTTTAGTGTTTACTCAACTCCAAGTGAAAGTTTGACAGACCGTTTCTGTCGAATGGACCGTGAAAAATTTGGTGAAGTAGAAAATATCACTGATAAAGATTACTATACAAATAGTTTCCATTATGATGTGCGTAAAAATCCAACACCATTTGAAAAATTAGATTTTGAAAAAGATTACCCAGCATATTGTTCAGGTGGATTTATTCATTACTGTGAGTATCCAGTACTGCAACAAAATAGAAAAGCCTTAGAAGCTGTTTGGGATTATTCTTATGAACGAGTTGGCTACTTAGGGACTAATACACCGATTGACCACTGTTATGAATGTGATTTTGAAGGAGATTTTAATCCAACAGAAAGAGGTTTCCAGTGTCCTCAATGTGGTAACAATGATCCTAAAACATGTGACGTTGTTAAAAGAACATGTGGTTACTTAGGAAATCCACAAGCACGTCCAATGGTACATGGTCGTCACAAAGAAATTTCAGCACGTGTTAAACATATGAAATAGTTAATGAGGCTCGTCTTTTTAGACAGCCTCTTCATTTTAGATTTTAGGAGTGAAAAGAGATGAAAAATCCTAAGCCCAAGGAATGGACAGCAGAAAAGTGGAGTCAAGGATATATTGCAGATTATAAACCTTTTATGTTTGTTGACGGAGAAGGAGTTAGATGTAGTATTTATGTAAGTGGTTGTTTATTTGCCTGTGAAGGCTGTTTTAATAAAGCCATTCAAAATTTTAAATACGGAACTCCCTTTACTCAAGAATTAGAAAATCAGATTTTTAGAGATCTTCATCATGAATCAGTTCAAGGATTAACCCTCTTAGGAGGAGAACCTTTTTTAAATACACAAGTTTGTTTAAAACTAGTTAATCGTTTTAGAGATGAATTTGGTGATACAAAAGATATTTGGTCTTGGTCAGGCTACACCTTTGAAGAGTTATTAGTAGATACTGAGGATAAATTAGAGATGCTATCAAAAATTGATGTTTTAGTAGATGGAAGATTTGAGCTTAAAAGACGAGATTTAACCCTACAATTTAGAGGTAGTAGCAATCAAAGAATTATTGATGTGCCGAAATCTTTAGAAGCACAAGAAGCAATTATTTGGGAAAAGTGTATTGACTCTAGTCGCTATAATTCGTAAAAATAAAAAAGTTAAACTTCATTTTATCTTTGAAGTTTAACTTTTTTGTTAGTTTTGCTTTTTAAATAAACCATAGCGGTAAATAATGAAAGTTAAAGACGAAACAACAAGAAGAATAATTATTGTAATTGTTGTTGCCAATCTTTTTTGACTACCTTTTTGAGACAAGAATTCTGATTCAGTAGTTAGCTTATGATACGTTATCGCAGTAAGTTCTTCTTTTGTTTCTTTAATTGTTTGTGTATTTAAGTTAAGAGTATAAGTAGGACTCCAATTTCCATTATCTTCAAAAGCTAAAAATTTAAGTTCGGTAGGCATCTTATTAGGGTTATATTTTCCCTTAAAATGACCATTCTGATCTAAATTCACTTGATAATTTTTATCATCAGCTATCATAAAAACTTTTGAATTTGAATGATTCATTGAGATATCAATTTGTTTATTTTTACTATTGTAGGATAAATTGTTAAAAGAAAGATTAGGTTCTTCAGATAAAACAAGATAAGAAACTTTTTCAGTATGTGTTTTTTTAGAAGAATCAGTAAATTCGATAGTTGTTTTATATAAGCCACTTGTTATGGTATTAGCGCGACTTGAGTTAGGGAATTTAACATCTGTTAAGTTTGTTCCATACTCTTTTTCTAACATAGGAACAAAAGTATCAGGGGAAAGTTTTATTCCTTGCTTAATAGTGGCGTAGATTGTTTGTGAGGACACTTCTTGCCCTAAAGAAACAATAGGGAATAAAAATAAAGTAATAAAAAATACGAAGATAAATGGTTTTTTTGTCATAAATAATTCCTCCTAAGGCATATTCATTGTACATCTCTACTAAAATGAGTACAAGGAATAAAAAAATATGGTAAAATAAGCTGAATTTAGACAAGGAGAATGTAAAGATGAAAGGTTATTTATTTTTATTAGTAGCAATTATAGGTGAAGTCGTAGGTACTAATTTATTAAAAGCAACGGATGGATTTACAAAATTACAGCCTACTCTTTTGACTATTATTGCTTACGTGATTTCTTTTTATTTCCTATCATTATCATTTAAGTCGATTCCAATTGCAGTAGCCTACGCTGTATGGGGAGCAATTGGAATTATTTTAATAACTTTGTTTTCTGTTTTAGTCTGGAAGGAACCCATTAATCTAATGACAATTTTTGGTTTGGGGTTAATAATTGCAGGAACAATTGTTGTTAATTTATTTGGTACAGGACATTAAAGTCATGGTTTTGTCATGTTTATCATAAAAATTCATTAAATTGAAAAATTAAAGACACAGTATTTTCATAATTAGAAGCTATTATATATGTATACCAACAAAACAACCCTAACAAACTTTTTCATTTTATTTACTCCTCCAAAGTAAATAAAACAACTCCTTTAGTGGCTAGTCAATTGACTAGTCACTTTTTTATTTTTTTAAATTATAAAATAATATAAAAAGAAGTAGCTCTCTATTTTTAAGAGCCACTTCTTAATTAGTTAATCATAAAATTTTCTTCAGTATCTGCGTAATAACTTAAGTGAGGAAAGAGGATTCTGAAGGTTGTTCCTTGTCCAACTTGAGATTCAACATAAAGGTTATGTCCTAATTTTTCTGTAAGAGATTTAGCTAGATAAAGGCCTAACCCTGTTGAATTAGTTTCCTCATTGCGACCATTATTACCTGTAAATCCCTTATTAAAAATACGAGATAAATCTTCTGGTGGAATTCCAATACCTGTATCCGTTAGACTTAGCCATATACCGCGTTCGTTTTTTGACAGTTCAACAGTAATAACACTATTAGAATCAGAATACTTAAGAGCGTTACTAATTAGTTGATTTAAAATAAAAACTAACCATTTTTCATCTGTTAAGACGTGATGATCATCACCTATAAGTGAGAATCGAATATTCTTTTGAATAAAATAGTCAGCTGATTGTTTAACTGTTTGTTGAACAATTTTTTTTAATGAATAAGATTTAATCAAATAATCTTTTGAAAAACTATCTAAGCGAGAATAATATAAGACTTGATCTACGTAATCATCAATACGTTTTAAGTTATTCCGTAATTGATTATATCTTTTCTCTGAAACATCATCCTCAATACTTTCTGAAATCAGCTTTAAAGAGGCTAAAGGTACTTTAATTTCATGTACCCAACTGTCGATATAATCTTTTTGTTCGTTTGATAAGGATCTAACTTCGTTTAACAAAGCAAATTGCTCACTTTGAAGTTCATTGAAATAGTCTTGATAAAGGATTTCTTCATTGGACCTTGCATGAGTTAACCTAGGTGTTTCAACTAAATCATTTCGATCTACTTCTAATTGTAACCACCATTTTTTTCGGCGATTAAAATCAAAACCTAAAAAAGTGAGTAATAAAAGAATGCCAATTAGTAAGATATAGAGTAAAGAAGGTAAGTTAAAGTTTACTTCAGGGGTTAACCATAAAATAAAACTAGTTAAGCCAACGAAAATAAACCATAATAAAATCAATCGATATTGGTCACGCAAGTAATTAAAAAAAGTCATTGGCTTAGTTAGGGAATAATGTAACCCTGGCCAACTTTAGTTTCAATGTAGCCAGTAATCCCTGCTCCTTCAATTTTTTTTCTTAAACGGTTGATGTTAACTGTTAATGTATTATCATCTACAAATCGCTCATCATCCCAAAGAGCTCGTAATAATTTTTCACGGCTAACAATTTTACCTTGATTTTTCATTAAAATAAGTAATAATTGGAATTCATTTTTACTTAGCTCGATACTCTCATCATTAATCATAAAAGAACTATTCTCCATATTTAACATTAGACCATTATGCTCTAGTGTTGAACTATCAGCTTTTGAGTAGTCATAAGTTCTTCTAAGTAAGGCATTCACTTTAGCAATTAAAATATCTGTTGAAAAAGGTTTTGTGACATAATCATCTCCGCCAAGATTCATGGACATAATGGAATCTGCGTTTGTGTCACGACTTGAAATAAAGATAACAGGAGCTTTAGAAATCTCTCTGATTTTTTGTACCCAGTAGTAGCCATCAAAGACTGGTAAATTAATATCTAATAAAACAAGGTGTGGTTGTTCTTTTTCAAAAGTATCTAAAACAAGTTTAAAATCACGTACTTCAACTGTTTCAAATCCCCATTTTTGTAAACTTTCTGAGACTAATTCTCTAACTGTTTCATCGTCTTCAACAATCATTATTTTCATCATATTAAAACTCCTTTTGTCATATCAATTCCATTATACAAAAAAATAAGAGAATACTCATAGGTCTTTTGATGTAATTTTACAATAGATATGACAAATCTGTAAGAATTATTTTAGACGATTAGATGTTAGAAGTTACTAAAAATTGATAAGATAGACTCAAGAGAAATGACAGGAGGTAAAAAGCTTATGGAAAGAATTGTAGAAGTAGAGCACTTATCAAAAATATATGGCAGGAAAAGTAACCCTACTAAAGTATTAGAAAATATTTCATTTACAGTTGATAGGGGAGAATTTGTTGGGATTATGGGACCAAGTGGGGCAGGGAAGACCACACTATTAAATATGTTATCAACAATTGACCAGCCAACTGTTGGCTCAATTAAAGTTGGAAATCAAGACATTACTCGAATGAAGGAAAAGAAACTAAGTGATTTTAGACGAAAAGAATTAGGGTTTATTTTTCAGGATTTTAATTTAATGAACTCTTTAACTGTTAAAGACAATATTTTACTTCCTTTAGCACTCGATAGAGTACCTGTTAAAGAGATGGAATCAAGACTTGAGCATGTAGCCAAAATACTAGGTATAGAATCAAGATTACATGCTTATCCAGTAGATATTTCAATTGGTCAGAAACAACGTGTAGCAGCAGCTAGAGCTATGATTACACACCCACAATTAATACTTGCTGATGAGCCTACAGGATCACTTGATTCAAAATCAGCAACAGAACTACTTCACTATTTATCACGCTTAAATGAAGAAGAAAAAGCAACGATTATTATGGTTACTCACGATGCTTTTACAGCAAGTTATTGCCATCGTATTTTATTTATTAAGGATGGTGCTATTTTTTCTGAAATAGTTCGTCAAGGTAGCAGAAAAGAATTTTTCCAAAAAGTAATTGATATGCAAGCTGCTATTGGAGGCGGTGTTAGTCATGATGTTGTTTAAATTAGCAGTCAAAAATGTGAAAACCCAGTTTAGATATTATTTTATGTATTTTATGAGTATGGCTTTTTCTGTCATGGTTTATTATAGTTTTGTTTCCATGAGTTATGACAAGTCACTATTAAATAGAGCTGCAGCAGATATGAGAATTGATACAGGGCTTAGGGCAGGTAGCGTCATGATTATTCTGTTCATTATTATTTTCATGTTTTCTGCTAATGCTTTTTTTGTTAAACGAAGGAAAAGAGAGATTGGTTTATATAGTTTACTCGGTATGAGAAGAAGTCAGATAGGTATCTTATTTTTTGTTGAAAATATGTTTTTAGGCTTAATCGCTTTAGTGACAGGTATCTTTTTTGGTGTTATCTTTTCTAAGCTATTTGCGATGTTACTTTTAAAATCTTTACAAGTGCCAGTAACTAGTGGTTTTATTTTTTCTATTCAAGCGGTTTTAAATACAGTGTTAGTCTTTTTAATTATATTAGGAATCGTTTCTATTCGAACAGCTACGACTGTGTACCGTTACAAACTAATTACGTTATTTAAAGCTAATGAACAAGGTGAGGGCAGTCATTATACGAGATGGTACAACTGGGTACTAGGTTTACTAGGTGTTGCGCTTTTAGGAACAGGTTATTATTTAGCCGCTCACTTTTATGATTTATTGGTTTTATTAGAAACGAAATATCAATTTAATGGTTTTGGCATGTTATTTGGACCAATCTTTATTTTGATTTTATGTGTGATTGGAACGTATCTTTTCTTTGGTCATTTTTTAGGGATTATTTTACGTTTAATTCAACAAGCTAAAGGTTATTATTATAAAGATATTAATATGATTACAACTGGAAATTTAAGTTTTCATTTGAAAAAGAATGCTAGAACATTTGCTACAATAGCAGTTCTATCAGGGACAGCTTTAGCAGCTATTGGCGGTGCTGCTAGTGTACAGTCTTTTACTTTAGGCTTAGCCCATGCAGCTAATCCAACTACCTACACAATTGATGATGAGCATTACGACGAATTTAAAACCTTTTTAAAAGAAGAAGAGGCGGATATTAGGGGTGAAGGTCATGTTGAGTTTAAATATGTGGGAGGCAAAATAGCTTATAATGTGGGCTATAAAGATGGTAAGAATTATGTAAATAATGAGTCTATGATTAATGTGATTTCTTTAAGTAACTATGAAAGAACAAGAGAAGTCATTCCAGAAATTAAAGAAATTGCTTTACCTAATGAAAAGGATATCGCCGTTTTAGGTGGTACGAATAATACCTATGTAGAAGAGATGTTAACCTTTGATGAAATAGGTATTTTAGGTAATATAGGTGAAGTTAAAATTGTAGAAGCAACAGTTGATAATTTTGGAAACACTAGAGATATGAGATTGAGTGGTCAAACAGTTGTTGTCACAGATGAGCTCTATAAAAAGCTAGACGCTACGTATCAATACGGCTATCATATGATAGAGATTACAGATGGTGACAAAAATGAAGCTTTATCAAATGCTACAGAAGAAAAATTTGCTTCATTAATTGATAAAAAAGATTATTTTATCGTAACAACAACTATTGAAAATAATAAAGCTAAAGCTAGTTTTACAGATTTAAAGGAACCGGTAGAAACAGAGCAGCCCAAAGGTTACACAGTAAAAAAAGCCTTTAGCATGCGTTATCCATACTATAATGGTTTAATGAAAAATACAGGGCTATTAATTTATGTCGCAGTCTTTTTAGGAATGGTTTTTATGATTGCTACAGGTAGTATCATTACCTTAAAACAATTATCGGAAGCAGAAGATGAGTCAATGCGTTATGATATGTTAAGAAAAATCGGAACTCCAAGAAATATGATTAAAAAAAGTATTTATAAACAAAACTTTACAGTCTTTTTTGTTCCTTTATTTATTAGCTTACTTCATGCTTATTTTGCTTTAAGAGTCCTATTTGTTTTAATCGAAGTGCCAAGTTTAACCTTAACCTTAATATCAGTTGCCTTCTTGATTATCATTTATATTTTATTCTATTTTGCGACCTCATCTTCATATAATAAAATTGTTAATTCTTAAAAACTAAGCCTTAGGCACAAGAAAAATCAGATAAAGAATGATATACTTGGGATTATAAATATGAAAAGGTGGGTTCACATGCTAGATAAAAAAGAAGAGTTATTTTTACAAGAATTAACAGACGCTAAAGGCGTTCCTGGAAATGAAGATCAAGTGCGTGCAATTTTTAAAAAATACGCAGAACCTCATGCAGATAAAATTCTTTATGATGGTTTAGGTGGAATTAACGCGCGCCATATTGGAGATAAAGAAGGCCCTCGTGTTTTAATCTCAGGACATATGGATGAGGTTGGTTTCATGGTAACTAAAATTACTGAAAAAGGCTTTATTGAATTCCAAACTCTTGGCGGTTGGTGGGGACAAGTAATGCTTGCTCAACAAGTGACTATTACAACTGCTTCAGGAAAAGAAATTCATGGTGTAATCGGCTCTAAACCACCTCACGTATTAAGTGCAGAAGCGCGTAAACAACCATATGAAATCAAAGATATGTTTGTTGATATTGGTGCAACAAGTGCAGAAGAAGCTGGTGAGTGGGGAATTAAACCAGGAGACATGATTACACCATATATTGAGTATCAACGTCTAAATGGTTCTAAATACTTATTAGCTAAAGCTTGGGATAACCGCATTGGGACAGCTGTTTCTCTAAAAGTTTTAGAAAATCTAGCTAAAGAAGGTCATCCAAATATTTTATTTGCAGGAAGTAACGTGCAAGAAGAAGTTGGTTTACGTGGTGCTAGAACAAGTACTCATTTAGTTAATCCAGATATTGCTTTTGCTTTAGATACAGGTACAGCAGGAGATACGCCTGGTATGACACCTAAAGAAGCTGATTCAGTATTAGGGAAAGGACCACAAATTTTAATCTTTGATGCTTCAATGATTCCACACCGTAAATTGCGTGACTTTGTCATTGATGTAGCTGAAGAGTTAGAAATTCCATTCCAATATACAGTTATTACTGGTGGAGGGACTGATGCTGGTATGCAACACTTAACAAGAGACGGTGTGCCATCACTTGCTATTACAGTTGCAACTCGTTACCTACATTCACACACATCAGTTATTCATGAAGATGACTACTTAAATACAGTTAAATTAGTAACTGAAGTAGTTAAACGCTTAGATGCTGATAAAGTAAAAGAATTACGTTCATACTAATAAAAAAACTCCGACAGATGATGAACTCATTTGTCGGAGTTTTTGTTATTGTAATAGATTACTCTCGTTTGCAATTGTAATGTTTGGAGCAACACCATGAGTAATCCACTTAACACGGAATCTATAATCAGTTACTAATTCTTCAGTTGTCCAGTCGTTTGCGATAAAACCAGTTAAAGAGTTCATAACTAATTCCATAATAAAGAATAAGAAACTGACAGATTCATCGTGATCTTCAATAATGATTTGACTAGCAATTAAAATATCGGTCCACTGTGTCACAAGTGGCGAATCACTTGCAAGTGGAAATCGTTTGTAAGCAGATAAATCATTAGACTCAGTTAAGAGACGAAGGCTTTTCCAATATTCTTCATTGTGATCTAGTTGGCTACACCAAACTAAATATTTTTCAATACCAATAAAAAACTGATTACGGTCATCTTGGATGTATTTAATAATATCTTGATGGATGACAACGGCATACTTATTGATAATATAAGTATAAGCATCTTCTAAATCATCGAAATATTTGTAAAAAGCTCCGCGAGACATTTTCATTTTACTAACAATTTCAGCAACTTTTACCTGACTAACTGGTTGGTCGTAGAAGGTATTTAATAAAATGGTATCAATAGATTGTCTTTTTTCAATTGATAGGTTTAAAAAAGTATCATGTGGCATGATTTAAACCCCTTTCCATGTTCATCTGAATCAATTCAATCTTATTTTAACACAATTAATTAGGTATGAGCTTAAAAGTCTTTAGTTTCTACTAATTCCCCGTCACGCATTTCAAAAACACGGTCACTCCACTTAATCATGCGATGATCGTGAGTTACCATAACAGTCGCTTTTTGTTTTTCATGAGCTTCTTTAACTAAAAGTTTTACTACCTCATAAGCATGCTCAGTATCAAGGCTAGCAGTAGGTTCATCAGCTAAAATTAAATTTGGTTCATTATAAAGCGCACGTCCAATAGCTACACGTTGACGTTCGCCACCTGATAAATCTCTAGGATATTTATCTTTTAAATCATAAATATCAAGTGATTTTAATAAATTCTCAATATCAGCAGATTTCATTTTTTCTTTATTAATTTTATCCACTAAGAAGAATTGTTCTTGGATGGTTAAAAAAGGGATTAAGTTAGAACTTTGTAAGATAAAGCCAATTTCTTTAAAACGTAATTTGGCACGCTCTTTTTCAGATAAATGAGTAAATGAGATATCATTAATTTTTATCTCACCACTAGTTGGTTGCTGTAAGCCACCTGAGATAGTTAAGAAAGTACTTTTACCTGAACCAGAAGGGCCAATAATACTAATAAACTCACCTTGTTTCACATCTAAATTAATTTGTTTTAAGGCATTGATTTCTTGTTTTCCTTGTACAAATTTTTTGGTTATATTTTCCATTAATAACATGCTTTTCATCAAATTAACCTCCAATTGCTTTCATAGCGTCTACTTTAGTAACAGTTCTAATAGAGAATAAGCTACCAATAATTGTTACAGCTAATAAAATCACACTGTAAATAATCCATAAATTAAGAGCAACACTAAAGGGCATCGCATTAGGTAAAATGAAACTTGTGCCATAAGCTAAACCAAATCCTAAAAGAATGCCAATTACACCAATAATAAATGATTGTTTGATAATTGAATCAACAATAAATTTATTAGAAATACCTTGAGCTTTCATGACACCAAAAATACTTGTTTTTTGAAGAGTCATGACATACATGAAAATACCAATAATCGCAGTAACGATCACGAAAAGAAAATAAATCATTGAATTTAAGGTTAAATTTTGTGCTGAATAACCAGGTAAACTATTAATAAATTCATCTGTTGTTAGAGATTGTAATTTAGGTGTTGCGTCTTTTGTTAGGCTTACCTTTTCAGAATTAGTTACAACAGCATTAATAGGTAGCTCCTCATTATTAGTTTTAAAGTCCTTCCCATATTTAACAGCTGCAACATCTTCAAGGGAAGTGTAAATCACGGGTGCTACAGTATAATAAGTTTCAGGAGAAATTCCTACAACCTTTAATTTAATATTGTCACTACCTATTTCAATTGTATCTCCAATGTTAAAACCTTTATCGGCTAAATTTTTGGAAATAATGATTTCATTTTTATTAGTGAATAGACGACCGTCAATAACTTTTGGTAATAAGAAAGCATCTTTATCTGTACCAAACAATGCGATGTCTATTTTGCCGTCTTTGCCATCAATAGCACCATTATAAACAGAAATTGGAGCTTTCTCTTTAGCAGTTACGTTAGTTAAATTTTTAGTTGTTAATTGTGAAGCAGCTAAGTTTTTATTACTATCTTCAGATAAAACAACAGTTTGACTATTCCAATCCACTATCACTTGTCTAAATTCTGTAGCTAAACCATTAGCTAAACCTGATAGCATAAAAACTGCGTAGGAAATCAGTAAAATGATTCCAATAACTAAAGTGTATCTTAATTTTGAGTATTTCATTTCTTTTATTGCTAGAAACATATATATATTCTCCTTTATTTTTAGATAGTGACGATTTGTCACTTGAGACTAGTTTATCTCTAAAGTGACAAAATGTCACTAATAAAATCTTGAAGAATTTATGAAGATTTTTAATAAAACAAAATTGTATAAAAAAGTGGAATTAACTAAATAAATTAAATAAAATAATGAGATTTCAGTTTTTTTTATTGAGAAAAAGTAAGAAGAGAAGTAGAGTAGTAGGTGGAAGATATTCTTTTAAAAGGAGTGATGAGATGGAAGTAACTATCCTTGGTTTTTGGGGAGGATATCCTTATAATAATGAGGGGACAACCTCGTTTTTACTTCAGTCAAAAGGCTATTCATTATTACTTGATGCAGGTAGTGCAACTTTGATTCAGTTACAAAAAGTAATGGACCCACTGGAACTAGATAGTGTGATTTTGACTCATTATCACCATGATCATATTGCAGATTTAGGTGTATTACAGTATTTAAGACAATTAAAACCTACAACCAATATACCTGAATTACTTATTTATGGTCACAAAGAAGATGAAAGTCATTTTAATCAGCTAACACTTCAAAATGTTTCTAAAGGAGTTTCTTATAACTCATCAGAAAGTATTGAAATAGGTCCTTTTCAAATTAGTTTTTTGAAAACGATTCATCCTGTAACGTGTTATGCCATGAGAATCCTTGAAAAAGAAACAGGTAAAGTCTTTGTCTTTACAGGAGATACGGGTTACTTTGATGAGTTGATTGAATTTTCAAAGAATGCGGATTTATTAATAACAGACACTTATTTTTTAGCAGGAAATGAAAATCATCATGCCCATTTAACAAGTAAAGAAACAGCTCATTTAGCCAAAGAAGCTGGTGTAAAACAACTAGTTTTAAGTCATTTGAATCAACATATTGATTTAGAACTTTTACTAAATCAAACAACTGACTATCTAGAAAATAAAATACCTATCCAACTTGCAGCAACCCAATTAAAAATAACTATTTAGGAGATTGATCGTATGATTTTTGTATCAAATGAAGAAATTACAGACCCAAGAATTAACTTAGCTATTGAAACTTATTTAGTGCAAGAGATGCCACTTGATGAGCCAATATTATTATTTTATATTAATGAACCTTCAATTATTATTGGGAGAAACCAAAACACAATTGAAGAAATCAATACAGAGTATGTTGAGAAACAAGGAATTCATGTTGTCCGCCGTTTAAGTGGTGGAGGAGCAGTGTATCATGATGCTGGTAACTTAAACTTTAGTTTTATTATGCCAGATGACGGAGAATCATTTAGAAACTTTGGTAAAGTAACACAACCAATTATTGATGCCCTTCACGATATGGGGGTAGAAGGTGCAGAATTAAAAGGGCGTAATGACTTAGTAATTGATGATAAAAAATTCTCTGGAAACGCTATGTACTCAACAAATGGTCGTATGTTTGCTCACGGAACATTAATGTTTGACAGTGATGTAAATGAAGTTGTTAATGCTCTTAAAGTAAGAAAAGATAAAATTGAATCTAAAGGTATTAAATCAATTAGATCTCGTGTGACTAACATCAAACCTTACTTAACCGACACACATCAAAACATGTCTACTAAAGATTTCAGACAAGAAATTTTACTTAAAATCTTTGAAACTGACAAATTAGAAGATGTAAATGTTTATAAATTAACTGAAAAAGATTGGGAAAGAATTAATGCAATCTCTGATAAATTATACCGTAACTGGGATTGGAACTATGGACGTTCTCCAGAGTTTGATTTAGTGAGAAGACAACGTTTTGCTATTGGTTCAATCGAAGCTAAAATGAATGTTTCTGAAGGAGAAATTAAAGAAATTAAATTATTTGGTGACTTCTTTGGATTAGGTGAAATTTCAGATGTTGAAAAAGTATTAACAGGAGTTAAATACGATAAAGAGTCAATTAAAGCAGCTGTAGAAGAAATTGATGTGAAAAAATATTTCGGTAATATCGAAAAAGAAGATTTAGTCGGATTATTATATTAAAAAAAGAGGATGTTAAAAAAGCGTTTAGCTTCAAGAAATAAGAAAAAGAACATAAAAATTGTTTTTTAATTTTTGATGGTCTTTGGCTTATTTCCGAAGAAGCTGCTTTTATAACACCGTTTATCCTAAAAAAAAGTCGATGTCATAATTAAATTTTATGACATCGACTTTTTTATTTAACTTGTTTTGATGCTTTGATAATTTTTGAGGCAATTCCGTATTGAACAGCTTCCTCAGCAGTCATCCAGTAATTACGATCAGTATCCTCAGCAACTTTCTCATAAGTTTGACCAGTTGCTTTAGCGATTAAACGATTCACGCGTTCACGCATTTTAACAATTTCACGAGCTTCAATTTGAATCTCAGTACTTTGTCCTTGAACACCACCAGCTGGTTGATGAATCATGAAACGAGTATTTGGTAGTGAGTAACGATTTTTTTTGTTTGCTGCTAAGAAGATAGTAATTCCAGCGCTTGCTACCCAACCAGTACCAATAACTTTAACTTCTGGTTTAACAAATTTAATCATGTCATGAATTGTGTCACCAGCTTCTACGTGACCACCTTGGCTATTAATAAAAATAGTAATCGGGTCATCACTTAATGAAGCTAATAATAGTAATTGACTACTTACTTCTTTAGCTAAATCTTGATTAATACCACCGTAAATTAAGATTGTACGATTTTCAATCATTTTTTGTGTTAGTAATGAATTTACATCTTGTTTTTTTGTTTCTTCCATTGCTTAAAAAACCTCCCAATATCTATTAAAACTATTTTAACATAATTTCGAAAAAATACCTTTAATTAGCGTTTTGGTTTACGACCAAGACCTACAGCATTTTTCATTTTTTGTAATGTTTTGTTTGCTTTTTGTTGTGCTTCTAATGCACCACGATCTAAAATTTCATGTAATTCTTCTGAATGTAAGTAGTGGTTATATCTTTCATGAATTGGCTCAATCCAAGTTACAACAGCTTCAGCTAAATCAGCTTTGAAGTCTCCATAGCCACTATCTTTGTATTTTTCAACTAATTCATCAATGGTGAAATCAGTTACTGAAGAATAGATAACTAGTAAGTTTGAAATACCAGGTTTTTCTTCAGGATTATATTCAATAACTCCGCTTGAATCTGTCACAGCTGAACGAATTTTTTTAGCAATTGTTTTTGGGTCATCTAGCATTGAAATAAATCCTTTAGCGTTATCATCAGATTTACTCATTTTTTTAGTTGGTTCTTGAAGACTCATAATACGTCCGCCGCTATTTTTCTCAGGAATTTTAACTTCCGGAGTTACTAAAATTTCTTGATTTTTAGCTGCATAACGAGAATTGAAACGATCAACAAAGTCACGAGTTAACTCTAAATGTTGTTTTTGATCCTCACCAACTGGTACCAGGTTAGTATCATAAAGAATAATATCAGCAACCATTAATGGTGGATAAGTTAAAAGACCAGCATTTACAGAAACTTGTTTTT
Source organism: Vagococcus fluvialis (assembly GCF_003337315.1). Lineage (GTDB taxonomy): Bacteria > Bacillota > Bacilli > Lactobacillales > Vagococcaceae > Vagococcus > Vagococcus fluvialis. The sequence goes on from NZ_QPJV01000002.1 coordinate 339,057, forward strand.
GAGATTTATCCTTAAATTGAGTCATACGCTCTAATTCACCAAGAGGTGTGTTACATTGTACGATCCAAGCTGCTTCAGAGTGAGCAGGAACTTCTGATTGAATAAAAATTGATGCTTGTTCAGGGTCAATTCCAACAGCTAAATAAAGAGCTGCTAATTGTAAAATTTGTTCTCTTAATTTAATACGATCTTGAGGAACAGTGATTGCGTGTTGATCTACGATACAAAAATAGCATTTATATTCTTTTTGAAGATCGACAAACTGTTTCATAGCTCCTATATAATTACCAATTGTTGGAATTCCACTAGGTTGAATACCAGAAAAAATTATTTCCATTAAAAATACCGCCTTTACTTTAAGTCATATAACCTCATTATACTAAAAGTTAAGAATAATAACAGAAAATCATTTCAAAAAGATAGGTTAGCTCTTAAGAAAAAAATAAAAGTTAGTACACTTATTGCAACTGTTTCTTTTTTTTTTGCCAATTGTGAATTAATTATGAAATATGTGATAAGAATTCTTAATGAAGTTGAAAACATTGAAACAATAAGGTTTTGAAGAGGATGATAACCTGTGTTTTTAATAATTAATTCCTAATATACCCTAGTTTTTAAGTTAGTTCTGTAGTATAATATAGTTAGAGTAGTGAACAGAAAAAGAAAACTGTTAATCTATTACTTTTGAAAGGGGAGTTACAAGTATGTTAAAATTATATACTTCACCAAGTTGCACGTCTTGTAGGAAAGCAAGAGCCTGGTTGCAAGAGCACCAAATTCCCTTTGTAGAAAGAAATATTTTCTCAGAGCCCTTAACTCAAGATGAGTTAAAAGAAATCTTACGCATGACTGAAGATGGAACAGAGGAAATTATTTCTACGCGTTCTAAAGTATTTCAAAAGTTAGATGTTGATTTGGATGAGTTGTCCCTTCCAGAATTACTAAAATTAGTACAAGAAAATCCGGGATTATTACGCCGACCTATTATGGTCGATGATAAACGTCTCCAAGTTGGATTTAACGAAGATGAAATACGTCGTTTCCTACCAAGAGAAGTAAGAGCAATCGAGTTAAAACATGCACAAATGATGGCAGGTATTTAAGTAGATTTAAATAGTATACTCAGCATGTGTTGGTATCAAGCATGCTGTTTTTTATTCCATAAAAGGATTACAAAAAACTAAAGAGATGCTTATCTGGTAGTGATTACTTTACTTTTTTATAATATCCGATACAATAAAGTTAAATATGAAAGAAATGAGGTGTAGCAAAATGGAGATGGAGAGAATTAATGATAATACGATTCGTGTTTCAATTGGTAATGAGGATCTAGCTGAAAGAGGGATTACTTTTTTAGATTTACTAGGGAATCAAAAACAAATCGAAAGTTTTTTCTATAGTATCTTAGAAGAAGTAGATGTGGATGAGCAATTTCAAGAAACCGATTCTGTTACTTTCCAAGTGCTACCCAATCAAGATGGCTTAGAGCTTTTTATTAGTAAAAATTTACCATTAGATGATATGGAAAATATAGAAGGAATGGAAGATAACTTATTAGGAGATAGTTTTTCAAATTTCCTAAAAGAACATATTGCTTCTCATGATAAAGAGAAAGAAGAACTGATTGATGAGGAGATTGATATGGTTCATTACGGTGAGTCTATTCAAGAAGCAGTGTTTCGTTTAGATAATTTTGAAGCATTGATTGTCCTAGCTAAAAACATCAAATTACATAATGTATTAACGTATTTATATCAATTTAAAGATGAGTATTATTTAAGAGTATCTTTCTTTTCAGACGAGAAAAGTGAAGGTCAAATGAAAAATGATTACTCGCAAATTTATGAGTACGCTCATAGAACAAATGTCACAACAGATATTTTAGAAGAGTACGGTGAAATGATTATGGAGCGAAATGCTCTTGAGTTAACAAGGTATTATTTTAAATAGTGAGATTAAAAGGAATGGGTAAAATCATTCCTTTTCACTTGTTCAAATGTTCGTGTGTTCAAAAAAGAAAGACGGTGAGATAATTGATTAAACGAAAAGAATTTTTATTATATTCTATTGCTGGAACTTTAGGAACAGTTATTTACTTTTTTACAAGATTTTATTCTAAAAATTTAACAAATAGTGTGTTACTTCCAGTTATCATTGGTCAAGTCTGCGCGATTATCTTTGCTTTTTTTGCGAACAAATTTTTTGTTTTCAAAAATACAGGAGTGGGGTTTAAAAAATCTTGTAAACAATTTTTTGAGTTTTGTTTAGGTCGAATAGTTGTTTTTATGATTGACTTAGGAATTGCTCATTACTTTGTTGATAAATATGGCAACTTTTGGATAAATGTTATGAAACTTAGACAGATAAATTACCAACATGCTTTTTTTTCACAACCAATGCTACATAAGTTTATCGGTAACCCTTATCTTTTAAATGAGTTTATTTTCACACTTTTATCCCAAACAATAGGTGTCATAATAAATTATGTTGTTTCAAAAAGAATTGTCTTTAATATTCAAAGAAAAAATGCTACTGAAATGGTTTATTATTAAAAAAAGATTACTCAATTAAGAGTAATCTTTTTTTGTTATAAACGGTGTCACAGAAGTAGCTTCTGTCACAACCTTTTTTTGATATCACTTAGTTACATACCGATTAAGTAATCGTCGTCATTCATTGCTTCAACAGTTCCAAGTAGGTAACCATTTCCAACTTGTGAGAAGAAATCGTGGTTACTTGTTCCAGTTGATAGTCCATTCATAACGATAGGGTTAACGTCATTAGCAGTATCTGGGAATAGAGGATCCATACCTAAGTTCATTAAAGCTTTATTGGCATTGTAACGTAGGAAAGTTTTAACTTCCTCAGTCCAACCTAATTTATCATAAAGCATCTCAGTGTATTTTTCTTCATTTTCATACAATTTGAATAAAAGATCATACATCCAATCTTTCATTTCTTCTTGTTTTTCATCAGTTAAATCATTGTAACCTAATTGGAATTTATAACCAATGTAAGTTCCATGAACTGATTCGTCGCGGATAATTAATTTAATAATTTCAGCAACGTTTGCCAACTTGTTATTACCTAGGTAATAAAGAGGTGCGTAGAAACCTGAATAGAATAGGAAAGTCTCAGCGTAAACACTGGCAACTTTTTTCTGTAAAGCATCTCCATTTAAATAGATTTCATTAATAATTTCTGCCTTTTTTTGTAAATGCTCATTTGTATTAGTCCATTCAAAGATTTCTTCGATTTCAGCTTTTGTGTTTAATGTACTGAAGATTGAAGAGTAACTCTTAGCATGAACTGACTCCATAAATTGGATATTGTTTAAAACAGCCTCTTCGTGAGGTGTTCTAACGTCAGGTCTTAATGCATCTATGGCACTTTCAGATTGGATGGTATCTAGTAGCGTTAAGCCACCAAATACTAATCCAATATTTTCTTTTTGATCTTCTGATAGGGTGCGCCAATCATCTAAATCATTTGATAAGGGGATACGTGTGTCTAACCAAAATTGCTCTGTTAGTTTTTCCCAAGTTGATTTATCAATAATATCTTCAATGGCGTTCCAGTTAATCGCCTTGTAATAACTATTAGTCACAGTGATTTTCCTCCTTAAATGACACAACTTTCACATTGGTTACTTCCAATTTCCTCAGCATCATCTGTAAATGTTCTTACATAATAAATAGATTTAATTCCTTTATGGAATGCGTAATGACGTAAGATATTTAAGTCACGAGTTGTTTGCTTGTTAGTATCTTTTTTCCACTCATATAATCCTTCAGGCATTTCAGAGCGCATGAAGAGAGTCATACTCATACCTTGATCTACGTGTTTTTGAGCTGTTGCATAAACATCGATTACTTTTCTCATATCCATGTCATAAGCAGATGTGTAATAAGGCATACTTTCATTTGACAAATGAGGAGCTGGATAATAAATCTTACCGATTTTTTTCTCTTGACGCTCTTCAATTAATCGAGTGATTGGATGGATACTTGCACTTGTATCATTAATATATGAAATAGAGCCATTAGGAGCAACTGCAAGACGGTTTTGATGATATAATCCGTGTTCTTGAATAGATGCTTTTAAGGCAGCCCAATCTTCAACTGTAGGCACATCAATGTTGCCAAATAAAGCTTTCACTTTGTCAGATGATGGTAAAACAGGTTCGTTAATATAAGTATCAAAGTAAGAACCATTTGCATAATCTGATTTTTCGAAATTATGGAAAGTTTCTTTTCTTTCTTTAGCAATGTTGTTACTTTCTACTAGAGTCCAGTAGTTTAATAACATAAAGTAAACGTCAGTAAACTCAATTGACTCAGGAGAACCATATTCCATTTGATTTTTAGCAAAGTATGTATGAAGTCCCATGGCACCTAAACCAATTGTATGATTTAATCTATTACCATTTTGAATAGAAGGAACTACTTCAATATCAGAAGCATCTGTAATAAATGTTAACGCACGTGTCATAGCACGAACTGATTTACCAAAGTTAGGACTATCCATTAAGTTAACAATATTTGTTGAACCTAAGTTACATGAGATATCTGTTCCTAGTTCTTCAAATTCTTGACGGTCATTCACAAGAGAAGGCTCTTGAACTTGTAAAATTTCTGAACATAAGTTACTCATAATGATTTTTCCGTAAACTGGGTTAGAACGGTTAGCTGTATCAATGTTGATGATGTAAGGATAACCAGATTCTTGTTGTAATTTACTTATTTCATTTTCTAAGTAACGGGCACTAATTTTTTGTTTACGAATGTTAGGGTTAGCTACTAAGTTATCGTATTCTTTTGTAATATCTAGGTAAGAGAATGGTACACCGTACTCACGCTCAACACTATAAGGACTGAATAAATACATATCTTCATTGTTACGAGCTAATTCATAGAATTTATCTGGAACAACTAAACCTAAAGAAAGAGTTTTAACGCGAATTTTTTCATCAGCATTTTCTTTTTTAGTTGATAAGAACATTTCAATATCAGGATGGAAGACGTTTAAGTAAACAACACCAGCACCTTGTCTTTGTCCTAATTGGTTACTGTAGCTAAAGCTATCTTCAAATAATTTCATAACAGGAACAACACCACTTGCAGCTCCTTCGAAACCTTTAATTGGCGATCCTGCTTCACGTAAGTTAGATAGAGTGATACCAACTCCACCACCAATACGAGATAGTTGTAAAGCACTATTAACAGTACGTCCAATACTATTCATATCATCAGTTACTTGGACTAAGAAACAAGAAACTAATTCACCACGACGTTTACGACCTGCATTTAAAAATGAAGGAGTTGCTGGTTGGTAGCGTTGGTAAATCATTTCTTCAGCTAAACTCATAGCTAAAGCTTCATCACCATCTGCAAAGTAAAGGGCATTAAAAGCAACACGGTCTTCGTAACGCTCTAGGTAGGCACTACCATCATTTGTTTTTAAAGCATACTGTGAATAGAACTTGTAAGCAGCCATAAATGATTTGAAGGTAAAGTTTTGCTCTTCTAAATACTTATATAAAGATTCGATAAACTGGGTTGAATACTTAGCGATAAACTCAGACTCAATATAGTCTTCTTCAATTAGAAAATCTAATTTAGCTTGAACACTTTCAAATTTCTTTGTGTAAGGTTCAACATTTTCATTAAAGAAAGCAGCCAAAGCTTCTTTATCTTTATATAATGGAATCTGGTCATCAACGGGTCTATTAATCTCATTATTTAATTCAAAATAAGTAACATTATCAAGGTTTTTTAGACTCAATTTCACTCACTACTTTCTTAAAATTTTTTACATCTTCATCAGTACCACTGAATTCGAAGCTATATAATAAAGGAACATTGTAATCACGAACAATATCTTTTGCGGTAAAAATAAAAAGGTCGGCAAAGTTTAAATTTCCTCCACCGGCAACGCCTAACATATTCTCTTGATTCGTTTTATACTCAATAAAATCGTTCACTACTTCTGTGACTTCAATGTCGTAAGTAGGAACGATTAGAATGTAAGGTTCATTCATCTCATGAAAAGGGTTAGTTGCATCTATTTCATAAGAAGGTAAATCTAGCTTTTTAATAAAACGTCTCGTTTGTCCAGTTAAAGAAAAAAAGACTAATTTCATATTAAACAGCCAACGTTCTTAATTGATCAGGTCTGAAACCTACAATCGTAACTTTCTCGTCAGCAGTCGTAATTACTGGTACGCTTCTGAAACCTTTTTCTTTTAATGAATCTATATATTGTGTTTCAACATCAATGTTGATTTCTTCAAAGTTTAAGTTTTTATCAGCTAAAAACTTTTTAGTCATTTTGCATTGGGGACAGTTATCTTTAGTATATAATGTAATTGTGTTCATTCTATTCACTCCGTCTCTTTTTATTTCTATAAACAATAGTATATCTTGTTGGGAGAAAAAGTCAATCTTAAAAACCACAATATATAGTGTTTATTTTTTTGTTATACACAATGTTTTGTGGAAAAGACTGTGGATAATTATTTATAAAACACTACTAATAAGCTTTCATATTTGTTTTCAAAAGGAGAATAATGTTAATTATTTTTTTAATTACTATATTTAGTGTCAGAATGAAAAAGGAAATCTAGATAATTATATGCTAACTTTTTAATCCAATTTTTATTAAATGTACTTTCTATATATAGTGGGTAAGAAAAAGAAGTGACAAAACTGTTAGGCTTTTGTAAGTTTATATATAGGAAGAGTTTTACTATCTTTTGTAGAATATGCAGTAAACAAAGACAAAATATAGTGGGGATAAATATGAAGAAAAAAGTAATGATTTACATGAGTTTATTTTTAGGATTAGCTTTTCTTTTTTACGGAACACCTCTAATTACTAAAAATAAAACATCTGATACAGCTATGATTTTAGATTTATTAAATCCTTTTGTTAAAAATACAGAAGTCTATTTAAAAACGTCAGATGATTACGTAGATACCTATAAAAGTAAAGGTGAAGAAGCAACTAATTATGTTTATATCACAACAACCTATACAGAAAAAGGAAAAAAACGTCAGCTAAAATATGTATCCTTTGGTAAGAAACTAACACCAAATAAATATTTAAAAGTAACAATAAAAGGACAAGATGTTAGAAGATGGGAAGAAATACCTAAAGAGGCAGTGCCAGAAAAAGCTATGGAGAAATTAAAATAAAAAGGGTGATGATTTCGTTAAAAAGAAATCATCATCCCTTTTATTTGTTTGTTCAAAAATAACTCGCAATTAAACATTGAACAGTTTTGTCGGTTTGAAAGACATAATTCAAAAAAATAAAGCTGCATTTTCATCGTATACTTTATTCATCAAGAGGAACACAAATTCAAACACAAAAGAGTATAGATATAAAATTTGAAATAAGGTATATTAAATGAAACTAGGTTTTATGAAAAAAGTACCTTATATAATAGAAGAAAGGGAATGATGAACCTATGATGAACGAAAAATACAATGGCTTAGAGGCAGATGAACTATTTGAAAATGTAATGATGGAGGTTGAAGATGCAGTACATGCTTTTACTAAAACATTAGGCTACAAAGAACTTAACTATAAAGAGCAACAATCAGCTGTAGAAATTATTAATTATTTTGGTGAATGCATGTTTGATTATCATTTAGAGTCTATGTGCTTATGGAGTAAAAAAGCCATAGAAGATGTAATGATCTCAGTATTTCCGAAGAAAGTAAGCGCAAATGTTTCATTTTTTGAAAAGGTTGAATCCGTGTTAGTTAAATTCTTTGAATTTTTATATCATTCAAATCAACAAAATAATGGATTAGAATTAGCTGCTAGTGTTAGAAAAAGCAATAAACTGATGTTAAATGAAGTTACCGTTAATTTAAAAGGTAGTTCAGAAGAAAAACTATTTGATTTGGGAAGTGAAATGGGCTTAGATATGTCAGATTTAAGCGACTTAGATCGATTATATAAATTTGTGTCACTATTTGAAACTTCAAAAAAAAACAAAACATTTAAAAATAGTTAATATTAAAGAGTTACAAGCTAAAAAACAAATGGTTCAATGGTATTGAAAATTAAATTTGAAGTGTTATAATACTCTCATCAGGGCTGTTAGCTCAGTTGGCAGAGCAATGGACTCTTAATCCATGGGTCGTGGGTTCGAGCCCCACACAACCCATCTGTTAGGAACGTTGATATGTAGGCATTTATTAGGTGTCTGTATATCAGCGTTTTTTTGTTTTGTCTAACATTTTTAGGTTTCGGGGCAACCTTTGGGGCAACTTTTTTAATAAAAAATAATTAAATAACACTATACCTAAATAAATTTAGATAATGAATCACTGGCTTTCTTATCAACTTCTTTTAATGCATGAGCATAAATGTTCATCGTTGTTGAATAATCTTTATGGCCAAGACGTTCTTGTACCGTTTTTACAGGCGTATTTTGAGCTATTAAGTATGTAGCAGATGTATGCCTAAAATCATGGAATCGAATCTTTCTTAAGTTATGCCTTTTTGAGAACCTAGCCCAATGTCTATTTAAACTGGCAGGAGCAACAGGATTACCTTCTGGAGAGCCAAAAATATATTTGTGCTCTACATCTTCAATATTTAGTTCCTCGCGTAATTTAACATTTATATCGATAAACTCTTTCATAATATCCATGTATTCACTAGGGACAATCATTTTTTTATTATCAGAGGACTTTAATCCGTCTAATCTTTCTAACGAATAATCTCTTTTCTGAATAATTCTTTGGTCAAACAAAACTTCGTTATTTTCAAAATCAAAGTGCCTTTCTTCTAAAGCTACAATTTCTCCTTCTCGTGCCGAAGTAAAAAAAGCAGTCATAAGTATCGCTTTAGTTCTGATGGAAGCATCTGATTCTAGTTTTTCAAACAATAAGGCTATTTCATCTGAAGTGTAAGGTTCATAAGTTAGTTTCTTAGCGTTCTTTTCTTTTGGGATAATAACAGCGTTGCAAGGATTATCTTTAATGATAGTATATTCATCCCTAGCTACAATAAAAACGTTACTTAACGCACTTAAAAGTCGTTTCTTAGTTTGTCTAGATAATTCAATACCGTATTTGTCGATAGACTTTAACCTTTTTGCGTTCACTATTATTTCTTTAATTTCATAAGGTTTTATATCTTTTAACTTCTTATTCGCAAATTTATCAAGAAATCTATCTTGAATCAAAGAGTTGTAAGTTTCGAATGTTTTTATCTCCAAGTTTTCTTGAGCAGCTTTTTTCCAATAATCATTAAAGAAATTCTTAAAAGTAATTGAATCTAGTTCGTTATAGCCGTTCTCTTCCAACTCAATATTCCACATGATTAATTCCTTTAATGCAGCTTTGTCACTTTTAGCTTTTACTGTTTTGGATAACCGCCTAGCATTTCCATTTAAAGTCGTTCCAATTGGATATCTTAAACGATAAGTCCCAGGAGATACGAGTTCGTAAGTTCCTTTTATATCATCCATGTATTTTTCCTCCTATTTATGCTAAAATAGGCATAATTAAAGAAGCCTGTCTTAGGTTATTTATGTTAAGCACGCTCTCTGGTCGCCAAACTTGAGGGGCGTGTTTTTTGTTTAGTTTAATTCAATGTCAACATTCTCATTTTGTAAGAAAATATTACCTTCGTATCGCAACTTTAATTTAGCATCGGGTGAAGCTTGTCCTACTAAATTGCCAGTAACAGTTGCACCTTCGTCTAAATCTCCGCTACTTAAAGTTTCAACTCCGTCTAAATAAGTGAAACCTGCTGATTCAGAATTACCATCAGCTACTAACGAATAATCTAACGGATTGTATGATTTTCTTTCACCAGCATTATTAGTGATAGTTAAATTAACAATTACATATTGTTTTCCTTCGTCTGGCTTCATAAATTCTCCGCCTTCAGAGTACTCAACACTATTAACTTTAATCTCATAACCTTTAATATCAACTGTATCACCAACTTTAAAGACTTGTTCCTCTTGTTTATTTTCTTTCTTATCTTCTTTTTTAGTTTCAGTTTTATTAGAAGTTGCTTCTTCTTTAACTTTAGGTTTATCTTTTTCAGAATCTCCACCTAATGAACCGATAAAACCAATCACTAAAATAGCTGCAATTAAAATGAACCACCATTTTTTATAAAAAGGTTTCTTTTCCTTCATAACATACTTTTTACCATCTTCTCCTGTAATATGTTTCTTTGCCATCTTATTTATTCCTCCAATGTGTTATAATAATATTTGTTATAAAATATCTAGGACATCACTCAAACTTTGGTCGGGGAGAGTGGTGTTTTTATTTTTTTAATTTAGCAATTCGTATTTCTTTTTATCAAATTCTTCTTGGGTGATGATACCTAAATCTACGAGTTCTTTAAATTCTTTTAATTGTTCAACAACTGTTTTAGAGCTGTCGACTAATTCTTTTTCAGTAATTTCTTCCAATGCTACAAAATTCCTTAAATTTAATTCTAAAACGGAATCACAGACTATCATAATTGAGAATTTCATATTATTAGAGTCTTTGAAGTTTAAAATGGCTGTTGAAGGAACTTCTACTTGTTTAGAAATGGAGTTGGACACTTCATTTTCGGTTGTTTTGCTATTGTTTTTGTTTGAGCCTTTGGTTTTCTTTCTGCCGACACCAACAGCCATACTTAGTCCTACAGTCGCAACACCTAGAGCGATACCGCCCATACCAAACTTTCCTTTTTCTTTAGATTTTCCTTTACTTTTAGTTTTTTCTTTACGGTTCCTATCAGCTTCTGTAACATCATGATAGACAGGTCCGTTAAATTCATAACCTAAAAAGTCAAAATAAATAGGATTGTTTTTATTAAAGAATACTTTGTTGTTTGAATCTTGAAACATTGTTCCAAGATTTGTAAAATTGACACCAACTTTTTCTCTACCACTTTTCACCTGAATGTTTAACTTGTTTATTATTTCCATTAGATTAACCCTCCAAATATGTTAAAATATATTCGAGGTTATTAACTTCAGCACACTGTTCTCTTTGGTCGGGGAGTGGTGTGTTTTTTATTCAAACTCTAATTCAGAAATGCTATCATTAATAGCTTCTAGTAATTCTTTCTCTCCTATAAACTCAACCCATCTTTCATAGCCGTCGAAACGAGGAATACCGATTTCTGCTTTAACTTTGTCGTAAGCGACTTGCATAGATGATTTCCACATCGTATCAACAGCGCGGTTCATTTTCTTCTCATCCCATCTTTTTTTAGGTGGTCTTTTTTTATTCTTCTCTAATTGATGTTCTGTTGCTTTATCTATAAATAAATTGTAACTAGATAAGTTATTTTCCAGATACTCTAAAAATTCATTAATTGTCATTGTAAACTCCTTATATTTTGATATCTTGTGTCGTAGCCGATACCAATGCTAAATTCTTCCATCAACATCGAATAATTAAATTGATTTTCGTTTTCTTCTATAAAACTATCAATTACATAAGAATCTGCTTCATATTCAAATTTAGAACGATAAACAAATTGTTTATACAATTCAAAAAAGTCTTTGTGGTCAAAATGTTTCAATTCGTGCCGAGTCACTTTTATTTGTTCTTCTTCACTTAGTTTAGAGCTAATCAGAATAGTATTTTCATTTACTATACACATACCCTTTTTATCCATATCTACTAAATATACATTGATTCCTTCTGAATTAAGCCATCTTATTAATTCATACAATAAAATTACCTCATTTACTTCCGAATTTGCCTTCTAAGAAAGCTTTAACTATTTCTCTATCATTATCTGATAAAGGTTTGCCATCATAAAACATTGCGTTATCGATCATTTCATCTAAATCTTCAGATGTATATTTCGACTTTTCTTCACGTCCTAATAGATAGTCCACTGATACATTGAAGTAGTCAGCTAAAACTCTTAATTTATCTGCCGCCGGTTCTTTTGTTTTTAGAGTATATAAATAATTTTTACTATATCCCAACTCTAAAGATATCTCTTTTAAGTTTTTATCCTTCTTTTTTGCTAATTCTTGAATACGCTCAAATGTTGTCATATCAATGTTTAACCACCTTTTTTAGTAAAGCTTATAAAAAAAGTATAAAAAAGTTGGATAAACCTATTGACTATCCTACTATATTTGGATATACTTCATTCATAAGCTAATTAATTAGCTAATAAATGCAACAAATAAGACCAATATTTTATACAAACTATCGTTGGGGAACGGTTTAAATGTATGTTTATAGGCTTTTTGTACGCTTATTTAACTATGATTAAATAGTACACTATAGTTGGATAAGAGTCAACGATTATTAGCTAATTTTTTAGCTTTATAAATAAAAAGTAAAGGATGGTGACTGTTGATGTCTGAAAATCTTGATTTACAGATTAGAAATGAATTGAGAAAAAGAAAGATGACCCTTAGTGAATTGGCTAGTTTAGTTGGGATTTCAAGTCCATATCTATCGGATATTCTGAATGGTAAAAGAGATGGACAAAAAGCCCAAGAGCATATTAACAGTATTAAAAAGATTCTAAATATTAAGAGTAAACAGGAGGTTTAAAAATGAATTTAGTGCAAATTGAAAACAATCAGCCTGTAACAAGTAGTTTGCAAGTAGCGGAAAGATTCAACAAACAGCATAAACATGTATTGGAAGCAATTGATGATTTGGTTAGGGTGGTCGAAAATTCGGCAGACCTATTTTACGAAGATACATATATTCATCCTCAAAATAAACAGGAGTATCGTCAAATAATTATGAACAAAAAAGGTTGGACTTTGGTTGCTATGGGATTTACCGGTAAAAAAGCAACTCATTTTAAATTAGATTATATAAATGCATTTGATGAAATGGAAGAAATGTTAAAAAAATCTCAACCAAAACTACCAACTGATCCAATGGAAATTTTAAAACTGACATTTGAAGCACAAGAACAAACTAATGAACGTGTAGAATCCGTTGAAAAAGAAGTTAAAGACTTGAAAGATAATCAAAAAATTGCAGCAGATGATTATGGTTATATTTCAAGAAGAGTAAATCAGCGTGTCTCAGAAGTTGCTAAAGGTTTCGGAAAATTAACGAACGAACAACGAGGAAAATTGTTTAAAGATATCAATACAGGTATTAAACAAGTTACTGGAGTAGGTAGTCGTTCTCAAATTAGAGAGAAACACTATGAAATGGTAGTTGAGTTTATTCAAGATTGGGAGCCGTCTACAGCGACAAAAACGATTGTCCGTCAAATGAGTTTGGATTTAGATGATATCGCATAGGAGGGAAAAGAAATGGGAACTAATTTAGCGTTAGTGTCACTAGATGACTTAGAGCTACTTGTAGCTAAACAGTCTATTAAAAACGAAGTTTGGAAAGCGGAGGAAGCAGCTAAGTACTTAAAGTGTAGTCAATCGCAAATTAAGAAACAAGCTACTGAAGGAATTGTTCCAGGAGTGAAAGTAGGTACTGAATGGAGATTCAGCTCAATCGCATTATTTGAGTATGTAAGTAAGTCAAAAGTAAACAAATAAGGAGGACAACATGACACTAGAAGAACACGAACATTTAGCAAAGCAGAGACAAGAGGTGAGGGATGGCAAACGATGAACGACTGGTTAGCGATTTTATTAGGAATAATTATCTACTGTAGTTTTTGGTTAATTTTAAATAGGAGGAACAGAAGAAAATGACAGTTAAATTTAAGCGAGTTATCTCTCATTTATACATAGCTCTAATGACAGCATCAATCATTTTAACATTAACTGATATCGCTTATATCTTTACAGTTTTTATGACATATTTTGCTATGCGTGTATCTGCTAATTTGATTGAAGCAGAGGAGAAAGCAATATGAAGTTTACTATTTTGAATTGTGGCGAAGTGAAGATAGGTAGAACAAAATACAGATTGGTCAGCAATCTAACAAATACGATGATTGTTGAATTGAATAGTGAAAGAATGCAATTTAGTAAACTTACAGGCGATTTTGTGGAATCTAGATCAAACAGAATGGCTAGGACTTTACCGTTAGCAATTAAGAAATTTTAAGGAGTGGGGAAGATGACTGAAGAAGAGATTTTAAAATTAGTACATATTTTAATTGGAGAAACACGAGCATACGGCTCACACGATATTGATATGGAAAAAATTGTTCCAAACGTAGAAAAGTTAGGTCAAGTTACAACTGAGTTAGTAAGTAAACTGCAAGAGATTGCTACGTCATGGGAAAACAGAGAAGAATCATCAATTAAAGCAGTAGGTCAGAAAGCTAGATATTGGGTAGATTTTATTGAAGTTGAAGTTTTAGAAACAAAAAAATCTAGCTAGCGCTACCAACACTAACTAGAAAACTACATTATTTATTATTATTACGTTAAAAATAGCACGAAATTAGGAGGTTTGCAAGTGGCTATAGAAATTACGCAAGGACATTATTACACAAGCATGACTGATACGCTTGATAATACGCATAAATTAATTATAGAAGAACATGATAAATACTTACTATTTTCAGTTGAGTTTAAGAATGAACATAATACTTATTTTGATGAAGAAGATAAGATATTGATTAAAAATATTTTAGAAAAAGGGACTAAACAACAACTAGCAGAATTATTAAATCTACAGTTTCAGACTGAATATGATTCGTTGGTTGAATTGTTAAAAGTGGAAGGGGAGAGGTTGAAGAATGGCAGAAGAAATTAAAGAAAAAGTTAATCTAATAACTAAATTAGCTGAAATTACTGAATCTGTTAAAAGGATACCTAAAAACGGTTATAACGCATTTCATAAATACCACTACATGACTGAGAGCGATATTAAGGAAGTTGTTAGAGAAGAAATGTCTAAAAGAAATATTGTTATTATCGGCGATGAAATATCTAACGAGAGAACAGAAGTGAAAACAAATAAAGGGAACATTGAGAATCAAATAAAAATTACTAAAGAGATGTCTGTTTACGATGGTGATTCTGGAGAAAAAATAACTTTTAAAGCTACTGGCGTAGGTCAAGATTCAGGAGATAAAGCTCAATATAAAGCTGAAACAGGTCTTATTAAATATGTATTAAACAATTTGTTTCTAATACCTAGTGGTGATGATCCTGAAAAAGAAGGTAAGCAATTGCAACCACCTAAAAAGATTAACTCGACTCAACTCTCAATTGTTAAAGGAAAAGTTGAAGAATTTGCACAAGTTCAAGGTCAAGAATCTCATCAAGTGTATCTGCAACTGGCTAGCTATTTGAAAATTAACAATAATTTTGAACATCTAACCGAAGATGAATTCGGGGTACTCATGAATTATTTTAACAGTAAACTTAATAATAAAAATAACACAGAAGAGAAAAGAGCGTGGGATAAATGACGGAATTAGCATTATCAGAATTACAGTTTGATGCAAAAATAAATAGTTCGATTGAGTTGACTAATGAAGAAACGTTAAACAGTTTAGTTACTGCGATCGAAAATAAATACTCAACTTTAGTATACACAGATGAAAATGAGCAGGAAGCTAAAAAGGATAGAGCGGAGTTAAACAAAGTTATTAAACAGATTGATGAACAACGGAAAAAAGTAAAAAAAGAGTTTAACATTCCTTTATCTGAATTTGAATCAAAGTTAAAAGATTATTCTTCTCGTATCTCTAATGTTATATCCCCTATCGATACAGGTATTAAAGACTTAGAACAACGTCAAAAAGAACAAAGATTACAAGACATTAAATCGTACATAGATGAAGTAGCGCCTAACTACGATATCGAACCAAGTGAAATCGAAATTCAAAATAACTGGTTGAATAAGTCGCTTAGCAATATCCAAAGACAACGATTAATTACTGATGCAATGACGTTGCTGAAGCAACAAAAAGAACACAAAGAGAATGAAATTAATATCGTTAAGTCGTTTTGTGGAGCTTTAGAGATTGACTCAGATGCTTGGTTATTGCAATTAGAACAAGGAAAAACATCTGCTGAGATTATGAAGTTGATTGAAGAATCTATTCAACGTAAAAAAGAGCAAGAAGAAGTGGAAAGACAAAGAGAAATTAAACGAAAGGAACTTTTAGAACAACAAGAAACAGAACGAAGAAAACGCGAATCAGAGCAGTATGAACAAGAAAAGAAACGTATTAAAGAGGAAAGTTCTTCTGTAGTTGAAGAACTCGTCAACGAACCAGTTGAACCTCTTGTAGAACCTGAAGAAGAAACTCAAACGTTGATTTTAAAATTTACTGCAACAAGCAGTCAATTAAATATGCTTAGCCAGTTTATTGTAGACAATGAAATTCAAGTAGAAAAAATTTAAAGAAGTGATCTAATTGGAACTTATCGCCAAATTAAAACAAATAAAAGGTTTAAATATAGCATTTGAACTCCTAGAGCAAATTAACCTAGAACGCTTAAAAACGTTGTATGGGACGTTAGATAATGTTGAAGCGTTAATTGTGTTCAAAGATAAAAGGAAGCTGTCAGACAAGCAAAGAGCGTTTTACAGAGCATTGCTAAATAACATCTTCAAATGGTGTGGCGAAGGAACAAACGAACTACATGAATTTTTCAAAGAAGAATACTTTCTTGAAACAGGAGAACGTATCTCTACGAAAGATAATAGTAAAAATTCTAAATCTGATATGAATAAATTACTAGAGATAGTCATAGACTTCATGTTTGAGTTCGATGTTCCTTTTGCTAAAGGTTATGAGTTATTACCAAAAGAAGATAATTGGTATCTGTACCAATGCTGTAAACATCGTAAATGCGCTATATGTGGCAAGAAATCAGATATTCACCACGAAGAAGGTTTAGTAGGCATGGGGAACAACAGGGGAGCTTACAATCATCTTCATAGTAAATTTATAAGCTTATGCCGAGAACATCATAATATTCGCCACACGATGACTTGGAAAGAGTTCGAAGAATTATACAAAGTACAACCGATTAAATTAGATGACAGAACGTTGATAAGACTGAATTTAATGTCAGTTAAACAAGTAAGAGAGATAAAGGAGAATGAGGAATGAGAAAAGATTATAAAGTGACTTACGTACAAAGTTTTAACGGAAAAAGATTAGAGGATAGTTATATGACATACGGAAAAACTTTTGAAGAAATGGAACAAGTGGTTAGTAATTTGCATACTGACCCTCATGTACTACATGTTGATTACGAGGAGGTAACTAATAATGATTAACAACGTCGTACTAGTCGGTCGCCTAACTCGTGACCCAGAGCTTAGATTTACATCAAATGGAACAGCAGCAGCAACTTTCAACCTAGCAGTTAATCGTAATTTTACCAACCAAAGTGGTGAGCGTGAGGCAGATTTTGTCAATTGTGTTATATGGCGTAAACTGGCTGAAACATTAGCAAATTATGCTAAGAAGGGCACGTTAATAGGTGTAGTTGGACGTATTCAGACACGTAACTATGAGAATCAACAAGGTCAGAGAGTTTACGTTACAGAAGTAGTATGCGATAACTTCCAGTTGTTAGAAAGTCGCAATGCTAATGAACAAAGGCAGAATACAGAAAACTTTAGTAATCAGAATAGCCAGTCACAATTATTTGATTCAAGAAAGCCAAATGATATTCCGAATTTTGATAAGAGTACTGATCCATTCGGACAAAGTAGTCAGATTGATATAGATGATAGTCAACTTCCATTCTAAGGAGTGATTTATTTGGAAGAAATATGGAAACCGATACAAGAATTTGAAGATATTTACGAAGTTAGTAACCGAGGGAATATTAGAACTGTCGAAGGCAAGACTACCAACAGTAATCTACACGGCAAAAGAGTATGGAAGCAAAGAGTGTTGAAACTAAAGACTGACAAAAATGGATACAAACGTGTTTCTCTTTGGAAAAACAAAAAAGTTCATGATTTCCTTGTGCATAGATTAGTTGCTAGTGATATCAGTGGATTACAGTCTCAACAAACTCAAATGGATGGTCAGATAACGAATGTTGTTAAAGATGTAGATGGAAATAAAACTCAAATAACACAATTGAAATCAGATATTAACCTACGAGTTGAAAAAGCAAACGTCATAGCTCAAATTAATTTATCACCAGAACAAGTGCTTATCCAAGCCAAAAGAATACACCTTAGTGGTGAGTCACTTATTGATAATGCTGTGATTAAGTCAGCACATATTCAAGATGGTTCAATTACTAATGCAAAAATTCAGGATGCGACTATTGATAGTGCGAAAATTAACAGTATTGATGCAAGTAAAATTAATGCGCAAACGCTACAATCTATCACTTCTAATACGGGTCAACTAAACGTGACTGGTTGGTTAGATTTTACAACCGAAAATAGAGGGTTAAGAGGTAGTTATGATTTTGGTGACCCGTATAACAACGCATATAACTTTAGATGGTTTGATGGTGATTTCAGATTATCACATCGACATTTACTTTATGCTGGAAATATTCATAATGTAAACTCAAACAATACTAAAGGTACGAAGATAGGGAACGCTGAAACGTATTATGGTTTGGATTACGCAAAATTTAGAGCGTGGGACGTTAGAGGTAACATGACTGGTCGTGTCGATTTAACGGCTAACTATCTGACCATGAGTAACTCATTCGATGAAACATCAAATGTTTTCTTAAATCCAAATGGTGATGCTTTTTTTCGAGGACAACTTGATTTAGCGAATGACATTGTTATGCGAGCTCAAAAATCATTATTTACATTTAATATTCAAAGTTTGTCATCTGGTCAAAATATCTATTTCAATTACAGTCGGACTGATTTAGCAGACTTCCGAATAGGTCGAGATGGTTCGAATGTTAATGGCGGTAGAGTAATTCAATCTAAAGCGATTTATAACAGAACGTATTCAGGTCCTGCTAATATGATAATTTATGATACTGGCACGATTGGGCGAACGACTTCAGCTAGAAAGTATAAACTTGAAATAGAAACAGCTAGCAGTGTGATAGATAACGCTAAGGAAGTCTTATCTATTAATCCTAAATCATGGTATGACAAAGGGGAAGTCTTAGATGGCGTAGCTAGTAATAGGTACTTTGGGTTTATCGCAGATGAATTTGATGAGTTAGGCTTGAATGAAGTTGTTATCTATAACGATCACGGAGAAGTTGAATCGCTAGCTTATGACAGAATAACTATGTATCACAACGCTATATTAAGTGATCATGAAAAAGAAATAAAAACGTTAAAACAAAAAATTGAAATGTTGGAGGATAGATTATATGGATGAAAAATCAAATTTAGTAATTAATCAATTAGCTAATAATTTTGCTAATAAGGTAGCTCAGCTAGAAGGTGAAAAAGCTATTCTACAGATTGAACTAAAGTTGTCACAACAACAAGTGAGTGAATTAGAACAAGAAAAAGAGGAAACAGGAAAGGGAGATAAATAATATGGCATTAACAGTAAAAAAATCATCAACTTTAAATGGAGATAGCACAATAGAGGGACAAGTAGTGTTAAAGCTAACTGCTGAAATTTCAAATGATTCACTAGGTAATAGTTATGTGAGACGTTCAGTTTTAAATCAAGAGTTATATACAGAGAATCGTGTCGAATGCAGAAAAGACGAACAAGATTTTCAAGCTGAAGTTTACATAATTGAAGATAAATTTATCGAAGAGGGATTTACCTATCAAAATGATGAAAAAGAGTTAACTAAATAGTTAGCTCTTTTTTTAATGGGATGGTGGTCATTTGGGAATGATAGACAAGTTTTTTTATTGGTTAGAGCATTTTTTAAGAGCTAATGCGGCTTTAATGGCTCTAACTGGTATGGGTTTCTATGGTTTTTTCAAGTATAAATTCGAAAAGATGAAAGGTGACAAGGTATCAGTTGACAATCGTCTTAGCAATTTGGAGAAAGCTAATTTAGCTATGCTTCACAACAAGATTTATGTTCAATGTGCCAGTCATTTAACTGAGGGGTTTATCTCAATTTCAGATTTAGATGATTTAGATTATTTATTTACAGCTTATAAAAAATTAGGCGGTAACGGCACAGGAGAGACGTTGTACAACAAAGTAAAAGCTTTACCAAATATAAAAATGAAAGAAGGAAATTAAAATGGAACAAATTTTAGCAGCAGCATCAATTATCGGAGCAATCGTATTAGGAGCTACACAAATGATTAAACAGACACCAATTAACAACAAGTGGTTGCCATTCTTAAACGTGTTAATCGGTATTGTAATTGGAGCAGGATACGCTTTAAGTTTTTTACCGACAGAAGTAATCGTTTATGCTTGGGCTGGTGGTCTAGCTGGTATGGCAGCAGGTGGTTTCTATGATTTAAAATCAAATGGAGTTGCCTTAAACAATGAAAGAAAAGCTAACAACTTAATTGATGATGGATTAGGTCATCAAGATACACAACATGAACATGATATTAAAGGGGGTGAGTAGTCTATGGCTACTCATCTTATTGTTTACGGACATGGCGCAGGTGATCCAGGAGCTGTTGGGAATGGAGAGAATGAGCGTGATTTTAATAGGAAGAAACTTCACCCCTACATTATAAAATGGGCTAACAAATCTAAACATAACTTTATTTTTTATGATACATCAGGAAATAAAGATATGTTCCAAGATACTGCTAATGGTTGGGGAATGTATTCAATTAAGTCTAATCAATATGCTTCAGTTACTGAAATCCATGAAGATGCAGCGAGTGCTTCTGCTACAGGAGGACATGTTATTATTAGCTCTAGTTTTAGTGCAGATAAAGAAGATTTAAATTTAGCTCAAGCGATTCAAAGTATTGTGGGACTCTGGGGTGGTGTTTCTAAAACGAAAGGTATTAGCTATAGAAATAACTTGTTAAATCTAAATGTGGCTGCCCAAAGAGGTGTTACATATCGTTTGATGGAATTAGGATTTATCACATCTAAACGTGATATGGACATTATCAGACGTGATTTAGACAAGTATGCCAAATATATTATTGAACGCATAACTGGAGAAAATTTAGGAGGAACTACCATGAATAAAAAAGATATGTATCATCAAACAGGAGTATTCTTCAAAGCTAAACGAGATTTACCAACTTACGTTAATGATCAATTTTCTAAAAAATCTGAATGGATGTTTGCGAAAGGTTCTGTGTTCGGAATCAGAAAAGTATTTATCGGTTCAAAAGGAAACACTCATGCTTATGTTGATGTTAACGGAGGAACAATCAGAGTGACACTTCATAAAGACTGGGTAGAAAAAATTAAATAATTTAGCGTATCTTAAAAGTAACTCTTGTTTTAAATGAAAGCGTGAAAAGACCTCTAGCCTTAATTGGTTAGAGGTCTTTTTTGTTTAAACCAAAGCTATTTGATTCTTATTCCTGTTAAACTTCTTTAAAGCAATGTAATCTGATTTGATATTCAACCAGTAATTATAAGTATCTTCACCAACTGCATCAACAGCGTGTTCTTCATACTCATTTAATTCGCTAATAAATTCATCGTGACTTATATCTTCGTTCTCAAATTTCTCAACTAAATCATAGAACTCATTCCAATAAATTTTATCCCAATCCATTACTCAAACCATCTTTCAAATTTAACTAATTCTATATGCCTAATCAAATTTATATTAACAGGTGTATCATCAATATAAATATACTCTTCATCGTAACCTTTAACAAATCCGACAATATCAGGCATAAAGTTGCCACCTGGTGCCCTTGTGTTTATTTGAATAGCAACTTGTTGTGAATTGCGAATAGCAGACTCAAACACTTCATATATGTGTTCTTGGCTCATTTCTTCTTTTCCTGGAATAACAAGATATCTTTCAGCATCGTCATTAGCTATTTGGGCATTATGCTCTGACAACATAAATCCAAAGTATTTCATCATCCCACGGTCTTCGTAGTAACGATTTAATTCCATTACGCTAAACACCTCACAGCAAATTCTTTCTCAAACGAAGTAGGATTCTTGATAAACATTTTCTTAACAACTAGTTGTTTCCTAGTATTATATATACCAAATAAAGCAACCTCAGTTTTACCATCTTCTAAGAACAGTAACGAGTTACAAATAGAAGTATCACCACAAATGCAATTAACAGTTTCATCACCAACGACTAAAGAAAACCTAACTAACATATCAGGGAAAGAAGTAACTAGTTTTATCTTATCTACTATTCCAGTTGGATTGTTTATCATATAAATCACCTCGTCTATTTGTTAGTGATATTATACGAACGTTCGTTTGTGTTTGTCAAGACAAACAGAATATTAACATAACGATATCAAACATGCAACGAAGGGCAATAATAGGGCAATCTATATTAGTGCACGAGCTGCTATGCTATTTTATTAACCAACAAAGTGTTGTTACATCAGTATATTTACTAGTTTGGACATGTTATTTTTTTGACTCTTAATCCATGGGTCGTGGGTTCGAGCCCCACACAACCCATCTGTTAGGAACGTTGATATGTAGGCATTTATTAGGTGTCTGTATATCAGCGTTTTTTG
>NZ_QPJV01000002.1:361635-362116 GCF_003337315.1 Vagococcus fluvialis
TAATCCATGGGTCGTGGGTTCGAGCCCCACACAACCCATCTGTTAGGAACGTTGATATGTAGGCATTTATTAGGTGTCTGTATATCAGCGTTTTTTGTTTTCGCTTAAAAATGCTGATTTTGGCGGAAAAAGTGGCAGAAGAGATAGAAAATGTTACAGAAATATTATATAAAGAGTCAGCTAATTAACGATAAAAGAGAAACATGTTTTTTTATATAAATACCTCTTTAAAAGTAAGCGGATACAAAAATATGTTAAATAACAAAAAAAAGGAAATGACATTTAGTCACTTCCTAATCTACTTCTACGCAAGAAAGGTTTTGTAAGGGAAGGGGAAAACAAAACTTGCGTATCCGTATTAGCCGAATAAATTAAATAAATTAACTGGCTCTTCGTCAAATGATGTGGATGAGTAAAATTAAGTGAATTTAGGCAGCAGAAACCGAATGGCTTTTGCTGCTTTTTTGTTTGTCTTTAAAGC
>NZ_QPJV01000003.1 GCF_003337315.1 Vagococcus fluvialis
AGTAGTATTTTTCTAAAACTGGCCCGTTGGTCAAGCGGTTAAGACACCGCCCTTTCACGGCGGTAACACGGGTTCGAGTCCCGTACGGGTCATTATAGTTAAGCTTAGAATATATATTCTAAGCTTTTTTTTTATAAAAAATGGAAGGAGACAAGTAAATGAAAGAAAAACTTTCAAGAAAAGAGAGATTGTTCATTGGTTCGTTAATATTCGGTTTGTTTTTTGGAGCAGGAAACTTAATTTTTCCTATCCAAATTGGTCAAGAAGCTGGGAGTAATGTTTTTCAAGCAAATTTAGGTTTTTTAGTAACAGGGATTGGCTTACCTTTTTTAGGATTAATTTCATTTGGCTTATCTAGAAGCTCGGATTTATATTCATTGGCAAGTAAAGTAGGAAAGAAATACGGGTTATGGTTTACAACGATTTTATATCTGATTATTGGACCGATGTTTGCTATGCCTCGCTTAGCAAGTACTTCTTTTGAAATCGGTTTGTCTCCATTTATAAAAAATGAATATCAAAACTTATTTTTATTATTGTTTAGTATTATTTTCTTTTTATGTGTTTGGTACTTTTCTAGAAAACCTAGTAGGATTTTAGATTATATTGGTAAATTTTTAACGCCATTATTTTTAATACTTTTATTTTTTATTTTATTGCTTTCCTTTTTAAATCCTTTAGGTGATTTAACTGGTAGCTTACCTCAGGATTCTTATGTGCAAGGAGCATTTTTCAAAGGATTCCAAGATGGTTATAATACGCTGGATGCTTTAGCTGCATTAGCTTTTGGGATGTTAATTATCGAGAACATTCAAAATTTTGAAATTAAAGAATCTAAGTTGATAGCTAAAGAAACGATGAAATCAGGTTTTGTTGGTATTGTTTTAATGGGAATTATTTACACGTTACTAGCATTTTTAGGTGCAATGTCATTGGGTACTTTTTCTTTAAATAAAAATGGCGGTATTACTTTAGCACAAGTCGCTGATTATTATTTAGGTCCAATTGGTAGCGTGATACTGGCAGTTATTGTAATTGTTGCGTGTTTAAAAACAGCGATCGGTTTAGCTACTGCTTTTGGGAGAACTTTTAGTGAGTTGTATCCGAATATTTCGTATCAAGTTTTTACTATCGGATGTATTTCTATAGCAGGTGTGATTGCAAATGTTGGTTTAAATCAAATTATTGCATTATCAATTCCAATCCTAATGTTTATCTATCCTCTTGCGATGACCTTGATTATTTTAGGTATTCTAGATCCAATTATTAAAGATAAACCTGAAGTCTATCGTTTTACAACGTATTTCACGATGATTGTAAGTGTTTTTGATGGATTAAATAGCTTACCTTCGCATATTAAGGATACTAGCTTGATTAAAGTACTGCTAAATTTTGCTACAGACTATCTACCTTTATTTAATATTGGGATGTCTTGGATAGTTTTTGCTGTAGTTGGCTTCATTTTCGGTTGGTTATTAAATAAAAAAAGAGAACACGCCTAATAAAATGTACCCTTTACCGTGGTCAGTGGACACTAAACAGAATGACGCCGCAGAACTACTATGAATCGTTAAGCACATAAAAAGATGACTTCCTCTTTAGGAAATCATCTTGATGACAGACAAACTCTTTTTTATTATGTCCTTGACATAGGGTACATTTTATAATGACGTTGTTCTCTTTTTGTCTTATAGGTAATATTTTTTATTAAATGATAAATCATCATTTAATTCATAGACAAGTGGTTGTCCAGTTGGAATTTCTAGTCCCATAATATCTTCATCTGAAATATTTTCAATATGTTTTGCTAAAGCTCGTAGTGAGTTTCCGTGAGCTGCTACTAAAATTGTTTTATTATCTTTTAAGGCTGGGGCAATATTGTCATCCCAAAACGGAACAACTCGTTTTAGAGTAACTTTTAAGTTTTCTCCACCAGGTACAACTCGTTTATCAAGTGCCGCATATTTAGGATCATTTACTGCTGATTTAGGATCATCTTCTTCTAATAGTGGTGGCAGTGTGTCATAAGAACGACGCCAAAGTTGAACTTGGTCAGCTCCATATTTATCTGCTGTTTCTTGTTTGTTAAGTCCTTGAAGAGCTCCGTAGTGCCGTTCGTTTAAACGCCAAGATTTAATTTCTTGAATCCATAACTGATCTGACTCTTCTAAAACAAAGTGGCATGTTTTAATTGCTCGTTTTAAATATGATGTATAGGCAATGTCAAAGTTAATGTTAGCCTCTTTAATTTTTTTACCGGCTTCCTTAGCTTCGGCAACACCTTTTTCGCTTAAATCAACATCTTCCCAACCTGTGAACAAGTTAAGAGCATTCCATTCGCTTAATCCGTGACGCACAAATACTAATTGTTTCATTGCTATCATCCTCTCTTTATTAACGATTGACTTCGATTGTTTTGACTCCCTCACTTGTACCAATAATAACACGATTTGTAATATCTAGGAATAAACCATGCTCCACAACTCCAACTTGCGTATCCAGCCAAGTAGCTAATTCTTTTGGCGCTTCGATTTTTTCTAAATGAAGGTCAATAATATAATTATTGCTATCTGTTAATAACTTTTTTCCAGTTTCGGTTAATCTAAAACTTGGATTTAAGTTGTTTTCTTTCATTTTTTTGAAGATTTGTTCACTACCATAAGGAATAACTTCAACGGGGAGGGGAAAAGCTCCTAAGTGAGTTACCATTTTAGACTCATCTACAATCCAAATATTTTCTTTTGAATTTGTAGCAACAATTTTTTCAAATAAAAGAGCAGCTCCGCCACCTTTAGTGCCTTGGAAATCATTAGAAATTTCATCAGCACCGTCGATTGTTATATCTACATAATCAACTTCATCAATGCTTTTTAATGGAATGCCTAATCCCAGAGCTTGTTTTTCAGTGGCTTTAGAGGTAGTGACTCCTGTAATAGTTAAGCCTTCTTCTTTAATACGACGTCCAATTTCTTCTACCATAAAGTAGGCAGTGGATCCTGTCCCTAGACCTACTGTCATACCGTCTTTAACGTATTTTGCTGATTCAATACCAACCATTTGCTTTAAGTTCATGCATATCCTCCCAGATTTTATTTATTCAATACAGTAATTGTAAGATTAATTGATAAAAAAAGAAAGCATGAACATTATTTTTTTAGAAAAAGTATTGACTAATTTTGTTTGCGTGTGATATAGTTACAAAGGTGCTTCAGACGGGTCTCTTGAGACGTGCTGACTGAAAAAAGCACAGTGTGATGCAGGAAATCTTGCATTAATTTTTTTAACTTTTAAAAAGAACCACCTGGATGTGTGGGTCTATAGAAAGCAATAAGGAAGGAGGAACTATCATGCCTACTATTAATCAATTGGTACGTAAGTCTCGTAAATCAAAAATGACTAAATCTGGATCTCCAGCTTTAGGAAAAAGTTACAACAGCTTTAAAAAATCTCAAACAGATGTGAACTCTCCTCAAAAACGTGGAGTTTGTACACGTGTTGGTACGATGACACCTAAAAAACCTAACTCGGCGTTACGTAAATATGCCCGTGTTCGTTTGTCAAACTTAATTGAAGTGACAGCTTACATTCCTGGTATTGGACATAACTTGCAAGAGCATAGTGTTGTTTTAATCCGTGGTGGACGTGTGAAAGATTTACCTGGGGTACGTTATCACATCGTTCGTGGAGCTTTAGATACAGCTGGTGTTACAGATCGTAAACAAAGCCGTTCTAAATACGGAACTAAAAAACCTAAAAAATAAATCTATTTAAAAAATTAAAAATTCTTGGAAGGAGGAGTTACACATGCCTCGAAAAGGTCCTGTTACAAAACGTGAAGTTTTACCAGATCCGATTTATAATTCTAAATTAGTTACTCGTTTAATCAACCGCGTAATGATTGATGGTAAGCGTGGTGTTGCTTCAAGCATTATTTATGATGCATTTGATATTATTAAAGAATCTACAGGGAATGATCCATTAGAAGTTTTCGAACAAGCAATGGAAAACATTATGCCTGTTCTTGAAGTTAAAGCTCGCCGTGTTGGTGGTTCTAACTATCAAGTACCAGTTGAAGTTCGCCCAGAGCGTCGTTCAACTTTAGGCTTACGTTGGTTAGTTAACTATGCACGTTTACGTGGAGAGCACACTATGGATCAACGTTTAGCTAAAGAAATCATGGATGCAGCTAACAATTCTGGCGCTTCTGTTAAGAAACGTGAAGATGTACATAAAATGGCTGAAGCCAACAGAGCATTCGCTCACTATCGTTGGTAAAATCCTCTTTATAGTAATTAAAAACTTTAATTATTATTTAAGTGTCTATACAACGAATAATTACAATAAGAGAGGAGAAATATTTTAAGATGGCAAGAGAATTTTCATTAGAAAACACTCGTAATATTGGGATCATGGCTCACGTTGATGCTGGAAAAACAACAACAACAGAGCGTATCTTGTATTACACTGGTAAAATCCATAAACTTGGTGAAACTCACGAAGGAGCTTCACAAATGGACTGGATGGAACAAGAGCAAGAACGTGGTATCACAATCACTTCTGCAGCTACAACTGCACAGTGGAAAGGTTACCGTGTAAACATCATCGATACTCCTGGACACGTGGACTTCACAATTGAAGTACAACGTTCTCTACGTGTATTAGACGGTGCGGTTACAGTACTTGACTCACAATCTGGTGTTGAGCCTCAAACAGAAACAGTTTGGCGCCAAGCAACTGATTATAAAGTTCCACGTGTTGTATTCTGTAATAAAATGGATAAAATTGGTGCTGATTTCTTATACTCAGTAAAAACATTGCATGACCGCTTACAAGCTAACGCTCATCCAATCCAATTGCCAATCGGTTCAGAAGATAACTTCACTGGAATCATTGATTTAATTACAATGAAAGCTGAAATCTATACTAACGACTTAGGAACAGACATCCGCGAGGAAGAAATCCCTGAAGAGTATATGGAACAAGCTATTGAATGGCGTGAAAAATTAGTGGAGGCAGTAGCTGAAACTGATGAAGACTTAATGATGAAATACTTAGACGGAGAAGAAATCTCTATCGAAGAATTAAAAGCAGGTATTCGTCGCGCTACAATCAACGTTGAATTCTTCCCAGTAATGGCTGGATCAGCGTTTAAAAACAAAGGTGTTCAGTTAATGCTTGACGCTGTTTTAGATTACTTACCAGCTCCAACTGATGTTGAGGCTATCAAAGGTATTGATACTAAAACTGATGAAGAAACAGTACGTCCTTCAGACGATTCCGCTCCATTCTCATCATTAGCATTTAAAGTTATGACTGACCCATTCGTAGGTCGTTTAACATTCTTCCGTGTATACTCTGGTACTTTAGAAAGTGGTTCATACGTATTGAATGCTTCTAAAGGTAAAAAAGAGCGTATCGGACGTATCCTACAAATGCATGCAAACAGCCGTGAAGAAATTAATACAGTTTATTCAGGTGATATTGCAGCAGCAGTTGGTCTTAAAGATACAACTACTGGGGATACTTTATGTGATATGGATGCACCAGTTATCTTAGAATCAATTGAGTTCCCAGAACCAGTTATTCAAGTAGCTGTTGAGCCTAAATCTAAAGCTGACCAAGATAAAATGGGTGTTGCTTTACAAAAACTTGCTGAAGAAGATCCTTCATTCCGAGTTGAAACAAACGTTGAAACTGGAGAAACTGTTATCTCTGGTATGGGTGAGTTACACTTAGACGTTTTAGTAGACCGTATGAGACGTGAATTCAGAGTTGAAGCTAACGTTGGTGCTCCTCAAGTTTCTTACCGTGAAACATTTAGAGCTCCACTTACTCAAGCTGAAGGTAAGTTCGTACGTCAATCAGGTGGTAAAGGACAATACGGTCACGTATGGGTTGAATTTACTCCTAACGAAGAAGGAAAAGGCTTTGAATTCGAAAACGCAATCGTTGGTGGTGTGGTTCCTCGTGAATACATCCCTGCAGTTGAAAAAGGATTAGCAGACTCTATGAACAATGGTGTACTTGCTGGATATCCTTTAGTAGATATTAAAGCTAAACTTTATGATGGTTCATACCATGATGTTGACTCGAACGAGACAGCATTCCGTGTGGCAGCATCTATGGCATTACGTGCCGCAGCTAAGAAAGCACAACCTGCAATCTTAGAACCTATGATGAAAGTTACTGTAACAGTTCCTGAAGAATACTTAGGGGACATTATGGGACACGTAACAAGTCGTCGTGGACGTGTTGAAGGTATGGAAGCACATGGTAACTCACAAATCGTTAACGCGATGGTTCCACTTGCTGAAATGTTTGGATACGCAACTACATTACGTTCTGCAACTCAAGGACGTGGTACATTTATGATGGTATTTGACCACTATGAAGACGTACCAAAATCTATTCAAGAAGAAATCATTAAGAAAAATGGTGGAAACGCTGAATAGAATTCGCTAGGCATTTGCTTAGTTTTCATGTAAAATGAATAGTTGAAGGAATAAATATTGATTTTATTCCTTCTTCAATATATTATAAAAATAAAATTAACTTTTATATTTTAGGAGGAATTATTCAAAATGGCAAAAGAAAAATTTGACCGCTCGAAATCCCATGTAAACATCGGAACAATCGGACACGTTGACCACGGTAAAACTACTTTATCAGCAGCTATTGCAACTGTTTTAGCTAAAAAATTAGGTGGAGAAGCTCGTAACTACGCTGAAATCGATAACGCTCCAGAAGAAAAAGAACGTGGAATCACAATCAACACTTCTCATATCGAATATGAAACTGAAACTCGTCACTACGCTCACGTGGACTGCCCAGGACACGCGGACTACGTTAAAAACATGATCACTGGTGCTGCTCAAATGGACGGCGCTATCTTAGTAGTATCTGCAGCTGATGGTCCAATGCCACAAACTCGCGAGCACATTCTTTTATCTCGTAACGTTGGTGTTCCATACATCGTTGTTTTCTTAAACAAAATGGATATGGTTGACGACGAAGAATTATTAGAATTAGTTGAAATGGAAGTTCGTGACTTATTATCAGAATACGATTTCCCTGGTGATGACACTCCTGTTGTTGCTGGTTCAGCACTTAAAGCTTTAGAAGGTGAAGAAGCTTACGAAGAAAAAATCATGGAATTAATGGCTGAAGTTGATGCTTACATCCCAACTCCAGAACGTCAAACTGACAAACCGTTCATGATGCCAGTTGAGGACGTATTCTCAATCACTGGACGTGGAACTGTTGCTACAGGACGTGTTGAACGTGGACAAGTTCGTGTTGGTGATGAAGTTGAATTAGTAGGTATTGCTGAAGAAACTTCTAAAACAACTGTAACAGGTGTTGAAATGTTCCGTAAATTATTAGATTACGCAGAAGCAGGAGACAACATTGGTGCTTTATTACGTGGGGTAGCTCGTGAAGATATCCAACGTGGACAAGTATTAGCAGCTCCTGGAACAATTACTCCACATACAAAATTTACAGCAGAAGTTTATGTTTTATCTAAAGAAGAAGGTGGACGTCATACTCCATTCTTCACTAACTACCGCCCACAATTCTATTTCCGTACTACTGATGTAACTGGTGTTTGTCAATTACCAGAAGGTACTGAAATGGTAATGCCTGGTGACAATGTTGCTATGGAAGTTGAATTAATTCACCCAATCGCTATCGAAGAAGGAACTCGTTTCTCAATTCGTGAAGGTGGACGTACAGTTGGTTCTGGCGTTGTAACAAGTATCTTAGGATAATTATATTAAATTAAGATAAATTAAAAGCTACATGTGTCCGGACGTAAGGTTGAAAACTAATGTTTTCAACCTTTTTTTGTTGTGTAAACTAATCTTATAGGGTAACATTAAGTATCTAATAATTTATCAAGGAGTTATACTAATGAACAAAAGTGGAAAAATTTTTTGGTTACTTTTATCTATTCTATTTGCAGTAGGATCGATTACCGCAGGGACTATCTATGACGGTAAGAGGAAAAAGAATTTAGAAATTCAAACGGTTAAAACAACTTCTTCTATTAAACTAGAAGAAACTAATAATGATATAGAAGAAAAAGGTAAAACATCCAAAACAGAAGAATCAAAAACAAAAACAAAAAACTCAGAGGAAGATTCTAATCTTACTGAAGCAGATTCTACCGCAGTCACTAATGCTGAAAATTTAATTAGTGTTATCATTGTAGATGGCCAAGTAGGATCTAACTTTACTCTAGATGATTATAAATCGGCTAAGTTAGCGGTAGACAACCTTCCAAGTAGTTCTAAAAAGACTGAATTAAGTGAAAAAATCACTCAAATTGAGACAGCTTTAACCAATATGGGAATTGCTTATTAAAAGAATAAAAAAAACTGTAAAAAAAGCTTGTCACCAAGCTTTTTTTTTAGTATACTCTTTAAAGTGCTGATAAAAAAGTATGATGGTATCTCGAAGAGAAATACCGGGCTTTGAAGCGAGAGGTTGCGACACACCAGGGAGCTTTGCCATGGTGGTGAGTTGGAGATTTTCGTGGAGCTATGTCTACTAAACAAAATAGGCGAAGGAGGGAACATAATGGCAAAACAAAAAATTCGTATCAGATTAAAAGCGTATGAACACCGTGTATTAGATCAATCTGCAGAGAAAATTGTAGAAACAGCAAAAAGAACAGGTGCTGAAGTATCGGGTCCAATCCCATTACCAACAGACCGTTCAGTTTATACAGTTATCCGCGCTACTCATAAATACAAAGATTCACGCGAACAATTCGAAATGCGTACTCACAAACGTCTTATCGACATCGTGAGCCCAACACCAAAAACAGTTGATGCTTTAATGAAGCTTGACTTACCAAGTGGTGTGAACATCGAAATCAAATTATAATAAAATCATGGAGGTGTACTCATGACTAAAGGAATCTTAGGAAAAAAAGTAGGTATGACACAAGTCTTTACTGAAAATGGTGAATTAGTACCAGTTACTGTTATCGAAGCAACACCAAACGTTGTTTTACAAGTAAAAACAGTTGAAACTGATGGCTATGAAGCTGTTCAAGTTGGATTTGATGATAAACGTGAAGTTTTATCAAACAAACCTGCTAAAGGTCATGTTGCAAAAGCAAATACTGCTCCTAAGCGCTTCATTAAAGAATTCAATAATGTAGAGCTTGGAGAATACGAAGTAGGACAAGAAATCAAGGTTGATGTCTTCCAAGCAGGAGACGTTGTTGATGTTACAGGTACAACGAAAGGGAAAGGTTTCCAAGGTGTTATCAAACGCCATAACCAATCTCGTGGGCCAATGACTCACGGTTCTCGTTTCCATCGTCGTCCTGGGTCAATGGGTGCTGCATCTTATCCAGCCCGTGTATTTAAAGGTAAAAAACTTGCAGGACGTATGGGTGGCGATCGTGTAACGATTCAAAACTTAGAAATCGTAAGAGTTGATGCAGATAAAAATGTAATCTTAGTTAAAGGTAATGTACCTGGAGCTAAAAAATCATTAATCGAAATTAAAACAGCAGTTAAAGCTGCTAAATAATCGTGGGAGAGGAGGAACTAAAGAATGACATCTGTAGCATTATTTAAACAAGATGGAACTCAAAATGGCGAAATTACTTTAAATGAAGCAATTTTTGGTATTGAGCCTAACGAAAATGTAGTCTACGATGCAATTATCATGCAACGTGCTTCATTAAGACAAGGAACACATGCTGTTAAAAATCGTAGTGCTGTTCGCGGTGGTGGACGTAAACCATGGCGTCAAAAAGGAACTGGTCGTGCACGTCAAGGATCAATCCGCTCACCACAATGGCGTGGAGGTGGAGTTGTATTTGGACCAACACCACGTTCATACAGCTACAAATTACCTAAAAAAGTTCGTCGTTTAGCAATCAAATCAGTTTTATCTGAAAAAGTTATCGAGAACAAATTAGTTGTTGTTGAAGGTTTATCATTTGATGCACCAAAAACAAAAGAATTCAAACAAGTTTTAGCTAACTTGAGTGTAGACACAAAAGTATTAGTTGTTTTAGAAAGTGGCAATGATTTTGCAGCTTTATCAGGACGTAACTTACCAAACGTTTCAATCGTTGAATCAAATAACGTAAGTGTTCTTGATGTAGTAGCAGCTGATAAAATGTTGATTACTAAAGCAGCTCTGACTCACGTAGAGGAGGTACTTGCATAATGGAATTTACTGATGTAATCAAACGTCCAGTTATTACAGAAGCATCTGTAACAGCAATGGATGAAAAAAAATACACTTTTGAAGTGGATACTAGAGCTAACAAAACATTAGTTAAGCAAGCTGTAGAAGCAGCTTTTGGCGTTAAAGTTGAAAAAGTAAATATCATGAACGTAAAACCTAAGTTCAAAAGAATGGGTAAATACGGTGGATATACTAACAAACGTCGTAAAGCAATCGTTAAATTAACACAAGACTCAAAAGAAATTCAAATTTTTGATGCTGAATAATTAAAGCATTAACTAAAGTAGGAGGGAATCACGTGGCGATTAAAAAGTACAAACCTACCACAAATGGTCGTCGTAATATGACTGGTTCAGATTTTGCTGAAATCACAACATCTACTCCAGAAAAATCATTATTACAACCATTAAAGAAAAACGCTGGACGTAACAACCAAGGTAAAATTACTGTACGTCATCAAGCTGGTGGACACAAACGCCAATACCGTTTGATCGATTTCAAACGTAACAAAGACAATGTGGTCGGAACTGTTAAAACAGTTGAATATGATCCAAATAGATCTGCTAACATTGCATTGATTCATTATACAGATGGAGTTAAAGCTTACATCTTAGCACCAAAAGGACTTAAAGTTGGTGACCGTATTGAGTCAGGCGAAAACGCAGATATCAAAATTGGTAATGCATTACCATTAAACAACATTCCAGTTGGTACAGTTGTTCATAACATCGAGTTAAAACCTGGTAAAGGTGGACAATTAATCCGTTCTGCTGGTACAAGTGCTCAAGTACTTGGTAATGAAGGTAAATATACTTTAGTTCGTTTAAACTCTGGAGAAGTTCGTATGATTTTAGGAACTTGTCGTGCAACAGTTGGTACTGTTGGTAACGAGCAACACGAATTAATCAATATTGGTAAAGCCGGCCGTAGCCGTTGGATGGGTAAACGTCCAACAGTACGTGGTAGCGTAATGAACCCTAACGATCACCCACACGGTGGTGGTGAAGGTAAAGCTCCAATCGGACGTCCATCACCAATGTCTCCATGGGGTAAACCAACTCTTGGATACAAAACTCGTAGCAAAAAAGCTAAATCAGACAAACTTATTGTTCGTCGTCGTAAAAATAAATAAAATTAAACTCTTGATTCAAGAGTTCCAAATCTTGAGAGGAGGCTCACCATGGGTCGTAGCTTGAAAAAAGGACCTTTTGTCGACGACCACTTAATGAAAAAAGTGGAAGCTCAAAAAGATCTACCAAAGAAAAAAGTGATCAAAACTTGGTCTAGACGCTCAACAATTTTCCCTAACTTTATCGGATATACTATCGCAGTATATGACGGAAGAAAACATGTACCTGTTTACATCCAAGAGGATATGGTAGGACATAAATTAGGTGAATTTGCACCAACAAGAACTTATCGCGGACATGCAGCTGACGATAAGAAAACTAAACGCTAATTGAGGGAGGCAACGAACATGTCAGAAAGAATTACTTCAGCAAAAGCAACTGCTAAAACAGTTCGCGTTTCACCTCGTAAATCAAGATTAGTGATTGACTTAATTAGAGGTAAGAGTGTTGGGGAAGCAATTTCTATCTTGAAATTCTCACCAAACAAAGCGGCAGGCGTTATTGAAAAAGTATTAATGTCAGCAATTGCAAATGCAGAAAACAACTTTGACTTAGACGTTGAAGATTTAGTAGTATCAGAAGCTTTTATTAACGAAGGACCAACGATGAAACGTTTCCGTCCACGTGCGAAAGGTTCTGCATCACCAATCAACAAACGTACAAGTCATATTACAGTAGTAGTATCAGAAAGATAAGGAGGGACAACCAGTGGGTCAAAAAGTACATCCAATTGGAATGCGTGTCGGAGTTATTCGTGACTGGAACGCAAAATGGTATGCAGAAAAAGAGTATGCAGAATACCTACATGAAGATTTAAAAATTCGTAAGTACATTGCGACTAGATTGGCTGACGCTTCTGTATCTACCATTGATATCGAACGTGCGGCTAACCGCGTAAATGTTTCTATTCACACTGCTAAACCAGGTATGGTTATTGGTAAAGGTGGATCTGAAGTTGAAGCTTTAAGAAAAGAATTAAACAAATTAACTGGTAAAAGAGTTCACATCAACATCGTTGAAATCAAAAAACCAGATTTAGATGCTAAATTAGTGGGTGAAGGAATTGCACGTCAATTAGAAAACCGTGTAGCATTCCGTCGTGCACAAAAACAAGCTATCCAACGTACTATGAGAGCAGGAGCTCAAGGGATCAAAACTCAAGTTTCTGGTCGTTTAAATGGTGCAGATATGGCTCGTTCTGAAGGTTATTCTGAAGGAACTGTTCCTTTACATACTTTAAGAGCAGACATCGATTATGCTTGGGAAGAAGCAGACACAACATACGGAAAACTAGGAGTTAAAGTGTGGATTTGCCGTGGAGAAATTCTTCCAGAAAAGAAAAACACTGAGAAAGGAGGGAAATAGTCATGTTAGTACCTAAACGTGTAAAATACCGTCGTGAATTTAGAGGTAAAATGCGTGGTGAAGCTAAAGGTGGAAAAGAAGTAGCATTTGGTGAATACGGCTTACAAGCTGTTGAATCTTCATGGATTACTAACCGTCAAATCGAAGCTTCTCGTATCGCGATGACTCGTTACATGAAACGTGGTGGGAAAGTATGGATTAAAATTTTCCCTCATAAATCATATACATCAAAAGCAATTGGTGTTCGTATGGGTAAAGGTAAAGGAGCTCCTGAAGGATGGGTTGCACCAGTTAAACGTGGAAAAATCATGTTTGAAGTTGCAGGCGTACCTGAAGATGTAGCACGTGAAGCATTAAGACTTGCTTCTCACAAATTACCTGTAAAAACAAAAATTGTAAAACGTGAAGAAATGGGTGGTGAATCGAATGAAGGTTAAAGATATCAGAGAATTAACCACTACCGAAATGATCGCTAAAGAAAAAGAATTTAAAGAAGAATTATTCAACTTACGATTCCAATTAGCAACAGGTCAATTAGAAAATACAGCGCGAATTTCTGAAGTTCGTAAATCGATTGCACGCATTAAAACAGTTTTGCGTGAAGAAGCTGCTAAGTAATAGTGGAAGGAGGCCATTACTAGATGACTCAAGAAAGAAATGAACGTAAAGTTTATACTGGACGTGTGGTTTCAGACAAAATGGATAAAACTATCGTTGTTGTCGTAGAAACTAGAAAAACTCATAAAATTTATGGTAAACGTGTTAAATATTCTAAAAAATATTACGCACATGATGAAAACAACGTTGCAAAAATGGGAGACATCGTTAAAATTATGGAAACTCGTCCATTGTCTGCGAAGAAACGCTTCCGTTTAGTAGAAGTTGTTGAAGAAGCAGTAATTATTTAATTCGAATTTTCCTATAAGAGACTGAAAGTTTGAAAGGAGGATACTCAAGTGATCCAACAAGAAAGTCGTATGAAAGTGGCTGACAACTCAGGTGCTCGTGAAGTATTAACGATCAAAGTACTAGGTGGTTCAGGCCGTAAAACAGCTAACATTGGTGATATCGTAACTTGTACGGTTAAACAAGCAACACCAGGTGGGGTTGTCAAAAAAG
The DNA here is from genome assembly GCF_003337315.1 of Vagococcus fluvialis. Taxonomy (GTDB): domain Bacteria; phylum Bacillota; class Bacilli; order Lactobacillales; family Vagococcaceae; genus Vagococcus; species Vagococcus fluvialis. The sequence goes on from NZ_QPJV01000003.1 coordinate 13,830, forward strand.
GCGAAGTGGTGAAAGCCGTTATCGTTCGTACTAAATCTGGAGCTCGTCGTCCTGACGGTTCATATATCAAATTTGATGAAAATGCATGTGTGATTATTCGTGATGATAAGAGTCCACGTGGAACTCGTATCTTTGGACCAGTTGCTCGTGAATTACGCGACAGCAACTTCATGAAGATTGTCTCACTAGCACCAGAAGTATTATAATATAAACCTATGTTTAAAGGAGGTGCGAAACAAGATGTTCGTTAAAAAAGGCGATAAAGTAAAAGTAATCTCAGGTAAAGATAAAAACAAAGAGGGAATCGTACTCCAAGCATTTCCTAAGAAAGATCGCGTCATCGTTGAAGGTGTTAACGTTATGAAAAAACACCAAAAACCTAGCGCGGCTGCTCCTCAAGGAGGAATTATCGAAATGGAAGCATCTATTCACGTTTCTAATGTAATGGTGATTGATCCGTCAAACGGTGAACCAACACGTGTAGGATATAAAGAGGTAGATGGTAAAAAAGTACGTATTTCTAAGAAAACTGGCGAAGTTTTAGATAAATAAGTCGTGAGGAAGGAGGACAAATCTGAATGAACCGCTTAAAAACAAAGTATATTAGTGAAGTAACACCTTCATTAATGGAAAAATTTAACTACACTTCAGTAATGCAAACACCAAAAGTTGATAAAATCGTTATTAACATGGGTGTTGGTGATGCTGTTTCAAATAGTAAAAACCTAGATAAAGCTGTTGAAGAACTAGCTTTAATCTCAGGACAAAAACCAATTATCACAAAAGCTAAGAAATCAATCGCTGGTTTCCGTTTACGTGAAGGTATGCCTATTGGCTGTAAAGTAACATTACGTGGCGAAAGAATGTACGAATTTTTAGATAAATTAGTATCTGTCTCTTTACCTCGTGTACGTGACTTCCATGGTATCAGCAACAAATCATTTGACGGTCGTGGAAACTACACTTTAGGTGTTAAAGAACAATTAATCTTCCCTGAAGTTGACTACGATTTAGTAGATAAAGTTCGAGGAATGGACATTGTTATTGTTACAACTGCTAACACTGACGAAGAAGGTCGTGAGTTATTAACTCAACTTGGAATGCCATTCCAAAAATAATTTAAGGAGGCGAACTACGTGGCTAAAAAATCAATGATCGCTAAAAACAAGCGTCCAGCAAAATTTGCAGTACAAGAGTACACTCGTTGTGAACGTTGTGGACGTCCACATTCAGTATATCGTAAATTCAAACTTTGCCGTATTTGCTTCCGTGAACTTGCCTATAAAGGACAAATTCCCGGCGTGAAGAAAGCAAGCTGGTAAAATAGTAAACCGCTAAAGGAGGTAAACAAATCAATGGTTATGACAGATCCAATCGCAGATTTTCTAACTCGTATTCGTAATGCGAATATCGTAAGACACGAATCATTAGAAGTACCTGCATCAACTATCAAACTAGAAGTCGCTAAAATCTTACAACGTGAAGGTTTCATCCGCGACGTAGAATACATTGAAGATGACAAACAAAACATCATCCGTGTTTTCTTAAAATATGGTAAAAACGACGAGCGCGTTATTACTAACTTAAAACGTATCTCAAAACCAGGTTTACGTGCTTATGTAAAAGCAAATGAAGTACCTAAAGTATTAAACGGTTTAGGTATTGCAATTATCTCAACTTCAGAAGGTATCTTAACTGATAAAGAAGCTAGAGAGCGTAATGTTGGTGGAGAAGTATTAGCATACGTTTGGTAATCAAAAACTTAAAACGAGGAGGTGTCCTAGAGTGAGTCGTATTGGAAATAAACCAGTCGTTATTCCTGCAGGTGTAACTATTACACAAAACGGAACAACTGTAACTGTAAAAGGACCTAAAGGTGAATTAACTCGTGAGTTTTCACCAAATATTACTTTAAATATTGAAGAAGGCGTAGTTACTTTAACTCGTCCTGACGATAGCAAAGAAAACAAAACAATGCATGGAACTATGCGTGCTAACCTAAACAACATGGTTGTTGGTGTTAGTGAAGGTTTCGCTAAAGCTTTAGAATTAATTGGGGTTGGATACCGTGCGCAATTACAAGGTAAAAAACTTGTATTAAACGTTGGGTACTCTCATCCAATCGAATTCGAAACGCCAGAAGGTATCGAAATCGAAGTTCCTTCAAACACATCTATTATTGTTAAAGGATCTAACAAAGAAGTTGTTGGAGAATTAGCAGCTAATATTCGTGGAACACGTCCACCAGAGCCTTATAAAGGTAAAGGAGTTCGCTATGTTGGTGAACACGTAAGACGTAAAGAAGGTAAAACAGGTAAATAACAAATAAATTAACGAGGTGACAAGTGTGATTTCAAAACCAGATAAAAATAAAGTACGTCAAAAGCGTCATGCTCGCGTACGTAGTAAAATCTCTGGTACTGCCGAGTGCCCACGCTTGAACGTATTCCGTTCTAACAAAAACATCTACGCTCAATTAATTGATGACGTAGCGGGTGTGACACTTACAAGTGCCTCTACTGTAGATAAAGATATTACAGCAGAAAACAAAACTGAAGCAGCTAAAGCTGTAGGTGCTTCAATTGCTAAAAAAGCAACAGAAAAAGGTATTAAAGAAGTAGTCTTTGACCGTGGTGGATACCTTTACCATGGCCGTGTAGCAGCTTTAGCTGAAGCAGCTCGCGAAAATGGATTAGAATTTTAGGAAAGGGAGGAAAACTATTCATGGCTAATATTGATCATAAACAATTTGAATTAGAAGACCGCGTTGTTGCGATTAACCGCGTTTCTAAAGTTGTTAAAGGTGGACGCCGTATGCGCTTCTCTGCTCTTGTAGTAGTTGGAGATAGAAACGGACATGTTGGATTTGGAACTGGTAAAGCTCAAGAAGTACCAGAAGCTATTCGTAAAGCTATTGAAGATGCTAAAAAGAACGTTATTGAAGTTCCTATGGTAGGTTCAACAATTCCTCATGAAGTTATCGGATCTTTCTGTGGTGGACGTATCTTAATGAAACCTGCTTTAGCGGGTTCTGGAGTTGCAGCTGGTGGACCGGTTCGTGCCGTCCTTGAATTAGCTGGTATCTCAGATATCACATCAAAATCTTTAGGATCTAACACACCTGTAAACGTTGTTCGCGCAACTGTTGAAGGATTAAACAGATTAAAACGTGCAGAAGATGTTGCTGAATTACGTGGCATTTCTGTAGAGAAACTAATCGGATAGGAGGACCAAAAATGAGCGAATTAAAAATTACTTTAAAACGTAGTATCATTGGACGTCCTCAAAACCAACGTGATACAGTTAAAGCTTTAGGTTTAGGAAAAATGCATTCAACTGTAGTAAAACCTAACAACGAAGCAATCAAAGGTATGGTTAATACTGTTTCACATTTAGTGGACGTAGAAGAAATATAAGAAGTATTCTTTAGAAACTAGTACAAGGAGGTGCCGAGCTAATGAAACTTCATGAATTACATCCGGCAGAAGGATCAAGACATGTACGCAATCGTGTAGGACGTGGATCATCATCTGGTAACGGTAAAACATCTGGTCGTGGACAAAAAGGTCAAAAATCACGTTCAGGTGGTGGCGTACGTTTAGGATTTGAAGGTGGACAAACTCCATTATTCATGCGTTTACCAAAACGTGGATTCACTAACATTAATCGTAAAGATTATGCAATCGTCAACTTAGACGTATTGAACCGATTCGAAGATGGTGCCGAAGTAACACCAACTACTTTAATTGAAGCAGGAATTGTTAAAGATGCTAAATCTGGAATTAAAATTTTAGGTAACGGTGAGTTAACTAAAAAATTATCAGTTAAAGCAGCTAAATTCTCAAAATCTGCTACAACTGCAATTGAAGCAGCTGGTGGATCAGTAGAGGTGATCTAATGTTTAAACTGTTGAAGGATTCGTTTAAGGTAAAAAATATTCGTAGTAAAATATTTTTTACGCTATTCATTCTCTTCGCGTTTAGAGTTGGTGCCCATATTACAGTTCCAGGTGTTAATGCTAAAGCGTTATTAGATCTTAATGATTTAGCATTAGTAGCTATGTTTAATCAAGTGAGTGGTAATGCTATGGAAAGATTCTCATTGTTCGCAATGGGAGTTTCGCCATATATTACTTCTTCCATTATTATCCAATTACTTCAAATGGATATTGTTCCTAAATTTGTAGAATGGTCGAAACAAGGTGAGGTTGGTAGACGTAAGTTAAACCAAGCAACTCGCTACTTAACACTTGTGTTAGGTTTTGTTCAATCCGTTGCGATTACAGCAGGTTTTAACTACTACACAAATGCAGGACTTGTGACTTCACCAAGTGTTTACACGTACTTTACGATAGGTTTAATCCTAACAGCTGGTACGATGTTAGTAACTTGGATGGGTGAGCAAATTTCAGAAAAAGGTATTGGTAATGGGGTTTCAATGATTATCTTTGCAGGTATTATTGCAAAACTTCCTGGAAGCATCAAAGAAATATACCAAGCTTATTTTGTTAATATTGATAAAGCTGATTTGGCTAAGTCATTCATCTTTATTGCTATCTTAATTGTTGCTGTGTTATTCATCGTAACTATGGTTACTTATGTACAACAAGCAGAAAGAAAGATTCCAATTCAATATACAAAACGTGTTGCTGGTGCACCGCAAAGTAGTTATTTACCATTAAAAGTAAATGCAGCCGGAGTTATTCCAGTAATCTTTGCGAGTTCATTCATTGCAACGCCACAAGCTTTTCTAAGTGCATTTCAAGTATCTCAAGGTGGTAAACCTTGGTTCCAGTTCTTAGAACAAATCTTTAACTATTCAACTATTCCTGGCGGGATAGTATATACAATCCTGATTATTGCTTTTACGTTCTTCTATGCCTTTGTTCAGGTTAATCCTGAGAAAATGGCTGAGAACTTGCAGAAGCAAGGGAGCTATATTCCAAGTGTACGCCCTGGTAAAGAAACTGAAAACTATGTATCTAGTCTCTTAATGAAACTAAGTACTGTGGGCTCATTGTTCTTAGGGTTAGTGGCGATCTTACCAATCATTGCTCAAAATGTTTGGAACCTACCCCAATCAATCGGTTTAGGTGGGACAAGTTTACTGATTGTCATTAGTGTTGCTCTTGAAACGAATAAACAGCTTGAAGGGTTACTATTGAAACGTCAGTATACTGGTTTTATCAGAGAGTAAGAGTAGTGTGTTGAGGCTTAATTCCTCAGCACTTTTCTCGAACTTAAGGAGGAAAACAAATGAATCTCATCCTAATGGGATTGCCAGGGGCCGGTAAGGGAACACAAGCAGAGAAAATCATCGATGCTTATGGAATTCCTCATATCTCTACTGGAGATATGTTCCGTGATGCTATGAAGAATGAAACAGAATTAGGTTTACTTGCTAAATCATTTATTGATAAAGGTGAGTTAGTACCTGATGAAGTAACAAACGGAATAGTAAAAGATCGTTTGTCTCAAGACGATACAGAAAAAGGATTCCTATTAGACGGTTTCCCACGGACGCTTGCTCAAGCAGAAGAATTAGATAAAATTTTAAAGGAATTAGGTAAAAAAGTAGACAATGTCTTAAACATTCATGTCGCTTCAGAAGTTTTAATTGATCGCTTAGCTGGTCGCTTCATTTGTAAAGATTGTGGTGCTACTTATCACAAAATGTTCAACCCACCAAAAGTGGAAGGAACTTGTGATCGATGTGGAGGCCATAACTTCTATCAAAGAGAAGATGACAAACCTGAAACGGTTAAAAATCGTTTAGAAGTTAACATCAAAAATTCTGAACCTATTCTAGAGTATTATGAAGCACAAGGTGTCATGCACACTATCGATGGTGATCGTGATATTCAAGAAGTTTTTGTTGATATTGAAAAAATTATCGCAAATAAAAACTAGTCATTTATCTAGCTATCTATTATTCTATGAGAATCAAAGCTGTTTCTGGAAAAGAAGTTGATGACAGGTAATTTTACCTATCAACTTTATTTTGTGTTGTAGTTATGCTATAATACTAAAGTTGGAAAGAAATAGGCTAAAGTTCTATTTTTTGTCAATTTGTCGCATATGTCAGATGCAAACAATGTATAAGGAGGTACTAGTTGTGGCGAAAGAAGATATGATTGAAATTGAAGGTACAGTCGTCGAAACTTTGCCGAATGCAATGTTTAAAGTTGAATTAGAAAATGGCCATGTTATTTTAGCACATGTTTCTGGAAAAATAAGAATGCATTACATTCGTATTCTACCAGGAGATAAAGTAACTGTTGAATTATCTCCGTATGATTTAACACGTGGTCGTATTACTTACCGCTTTAAATAGTTGTACTCCGTAAAATTCAAGGAGGTATAATCATGAAAGTAAGACCATCAGTAAAACCCATTTGTGAAAAATGTAAAATAATTCGCCGTAAAGGTCGAGTTATGGTTATCTGTGAAAACCCAAAACATAAACAACGTCAAGGATAAAAGGAGGTTAACGAATAATGGCTCGTATTGCAGGTGTAGATATTCCCCGTAATAAACGCGTAGTTATTTCGCTTACATACATTTATGGAATCGGAAAGAAAACTTCTCAAGATATCTTGAAAGAAGCTGGAGTTTCTGAAGAAATTCGTGTTAGCGACTTAACAAACGAACAAACAGATTCAATCCGTGCAGTCATCGACAAATTAAAAGTTGAAGGTGATTTACGTCGTGAAGTAAACTTAAACATCAAACGTTTGATGGAAATCGGTTCATACAGAGGTATCCGTCATCGTCGTGGATTACCAACTCGTGGACAAAACACGAAAAATAATGCACGTACAAGAAAAGGTCCAGCACGTTCTATCGCTGGTAAGAAAAAATAAGAATTTTCAGTGAAGGAGGTATAAAGCTTCATGGTAGCAAAAAAAGTATCTAGAAAACGTCGTGTGAAAAAGAATATCGAAGCTGGTATTGCACACATTCATTCTACTTTCAATAACACAATCGTAATGTTGACAGATGTGCATGGTAACGCTATTGCATGGTCATCAGCAGGATCATTAGGTTTTAAAGGTAGTAAAAAAGCAACACCATTCGCAGCTCAAATGGCAGCAGAAGTTGCAGCTAAAGCAGCAATGGAACACGGTTTAAAAACTGTTGACGTAACTGTTAAAGGACCAGGATCTGGTCGTGAAGCAGCTATTCGTTCATTACAAGCAACAGGATTAGAAGTGACAGCAATTCGTGACGTTACTCCAGTTCCTCATAATGGATGCCGCCCTCCAAAACGCCGTCGTGTTTAGTGAGTGAGTTCATTCAAATGATTAGAACTTTTAGCGACATTGAGCAGGACACTTTTCGTTTTGAAAGGGGTATAGAGAAGAATGATTGAATTTGAGAAACCAAGAATCACAAAGATTGATGAAGATAGAGATTATGGCAAGTTCGTCATCGAGCCACTTGAAAGAGGCTATGGAACTACGTTAGGTAACTCATTACGCCGTATTTTATTGTCATCTCTTCCAGGTGCTGCAATCACAAATCTTCAAATTGATGGTGTATTACATGAGTTTTCTACTGTCAAAGGAGTGCGTGAAGATGTCACTCAAATAATCTTAAATATCAAAGGCTTAGCACTTAAAATGTATGCTGAGGGTGAAAAAACTTTAGAAATCGATATTACTGGACCAGCTAATGTGACTGCAGGTGACATTATTACTGATAGTGATGTTGAGATCATGAATAAAGATTTATTTATCTGTAGCGTATCTGAAGGTGCAACATTCCGTGCAAGTTTAACTGTTAAACCTGGACGTGGATATTCAAAAGCTGATGAAAATAAAAGTGAAGATATGCCAATTGGTGTTTTACCAGTGGATTCTATCTACACACCGATTAAACGTGTTAACTACCAAGTAGAAAACACACGTGTTGGTCGTCGTGATGATTTTGACAAATTAACTTTAGATGTATGGACAGACGGTTCTATTGCACCTCAAGAGGCTATCAGTTTATCTGCTAAAATCTTGACTGAGCATTTAGACATCTTTGTTAACTTAACAGACGAAGCTAAAAATGCTGAAATCATGATCGAAAAAGAAGAAACACAAAAAGAAAAAATGTTGGAAACAACAATAGAAGAATTAGATTTATCTGTTCGTTCTTATAACTGTTTGAAACGCGCTGGTATCAATACATTACAAGAATTAACGAATAAGTCTGAAGCAGAAATGATTAAAGTTCGTAACTTAGGACGTAAATCACTTGAAGAAGTAAAAGCTAAATTAGCTGATTTAGAACTAGGTCTACGCCAAGACGATTAATCATTTATTGACATAAGGAGGAATACGACGTGAGTTATCGTAAATTAGGTCGCACAAGCAGCCAAAGAAAAGCAATGTTACGTGATTTAACAACTGATTTAATTATCAACGAACGCATTGAAACAACTGAAGCTCGTGCCAAAGAAATCCGTTCAACTACTGAAAAAATGATTACTTTAGGCAAACGTGGAGATCTTCATGCTCGTCGTCAAGCTGCAGCTTTTGTTCGTAATGAATTATTAGAAGCACGTTTAGACGAATCTGGAGAGAACATCATCCAAGAAACAGCTTTACAAAAATTATTCAACGACTTGGGACCTCGTTACCAAGATCGCCAAGGTGGTTACACACGTATCCTTAAAAAAGGACAACGTCGCGGAGACGCTGCACCAATGGTAATTATTGAATTAGTTTAATAATTAAATTAAGTTTTGATCACTTTATAGATGATTCTTTTAGAGTGTTATGATGTTGGAAAATTTATTTTTTCCGAGTCTAGCTCGGTGCTAATCCTCTGACTTTTAGTCGGAGGAGGCGCGCTCATCATATAAAGTGCTTTTTTTATACGTTCGTTTTAATGCGCTTTAATTGTCATTTATCTGAATAAAGATTAAGATAAATAGGTATTTATCGAATCTGAAAATGTTTCCTTGTATTTTTAATTAACATTAAGAATAGAATGAAACATTTTTTTAAAATAAACATAAAAAGGATAAGGAAGAGGCTTACATGAAGACTCCTTTAATAGAACTTAAAAATATAACGTTTAAATATCAAGGAGAAGACACCAAAAGTGCTTTAAATGATGTCTCTCTGAATATCTATCCTGGCGAATGGGTGGCTTTAATCGGTCATAATGGTTCAGGAAAATCAACTTTAGCTAAAACAATTAATGGTTTAATTACGCCTAATGAAGGTGAGATTTTAGTTAAAGGCGAAAAAGTATCTGAGGACAATCTTTGGGATGTTCGTCGTATGATTGGAATGGTGTTTCAAAATCCAGATAATCAGTTTGTTGGTTCAACTGTTGAAGACGACGTGGCATTTGGTTTAGAAAATCAAGGCGTACCTCGTGAAGACATGTTAACTCGTGTTAAAGATGCTTTAGAAACTGTTAGAATGGCAGATTTTTCTACAAAAGAACCTGCTAGACTTTCTGGTGGGCAAAAACAGCGTGTGGCAATTGCTGGTGTGATTGCTTTAAGACCAGATGTGATTATTTTAGATGAAGCAACTTCTATGTTAGACCCTCAAGGTAGACAAGAAGTGATTGAAACAATTCGTAAAATAAAAGATGATTCTAATTTAACAGTCATTTCAATTACTCATGATATTGATGAAGCGGCTCATGCAAATCGTGTTTTAGTTATGCGTGAGGGAGAAATTATTCAAGAGGGATCACCTGCTGATATTTTCTCTCGTGGAGAAGAGTTAATTGAGCTTGGACTTGATGTACCTTTCCCTGAAAAACTTAAAGCAGCTTTAGGTGAACGTGGTATTGAGGTACCTGAGAATTACTTAACAGAGGAAGGGATGGTTGATTGGTTATGGACATCAAGTTTGAACAAGTAGATTTTACCTACCAACCTCATAGTCCTTTTGAGCAACGAGTTCTTTTTGATATTAACTTAGAGATTCCGTCGAATAGCTATACGGCTATTGTAGGTCATACTGGAAGTGGTAAATCAACTTTACTACAACATTTAAATGCTCTTTTAAAGCCAACAAAAGGTCAAGTAACAATTGGGGACCGTGTAATTACTCCTGAAACTGATAATAAAAATTTAAAACCAATTCGTAAAAAAGTCGGAATTGTTTTCCAATTTCCAGAGTCTCAATTATTCGATGAAACTGTGGGACAAGATATTGCCTTTGGACCTAAAAACTTTGGCGTGTCTGATGAGGAAGCTGAAAAACTAGCTCGTGAAATGCTTGATTTAGTTGGCCTAGATGAAAGTTACATGGACCGTTCACCATTTGATTTATCAGGTGGACAAATGCGTCGTGTGGCAATTGCTGGGGTTTTAGCAATGGAGCCTGAAGTGGTTATCTTAGACGAGCCGACAGCTGGACTTGATCCAAGAGGTCGTAAAGATATTATGGAAATGTTTTACCGTCTTCATAAAGAAAAAGGCATTAATATTATCTTAGTGACTCACTTAATGGATGATGTGGCGGAGTATGCTGATTATATGGTGGTTCTTGAAAAAGGAAAAATCCATAAAAAAGGTGCGCCACGTGAAATCTTTGAAGACGTTGAATGGCTGAAAGAAAAACAATTAGGCGTTCCTACAGCCACTGATTTTGCTTTTGAGCTGATGAAAAAAGGATATGAGTTCTCTCAATTACCATTAACTGCTGATGAGTTGGCAGATGAATTAACTGGTTCGTTGAAAGTAGGTGGCCAAAATGATGAATAAACTGATTTTAGGTCGCTACATTCCAGGAGATTCGATTATTCATAAATTAGATCCGCGTGCTAAATTAGTTGCCAGTTTCTATTTTATTGGGATTATTTTCTTATGTAATAACTTTTTAAGTTTTGGCGTGATGTTTGCTTTTACGATTTTTGCGATTTTAATGTCAAAAATTAGCTTACGTTTCTTTATTAATGGTGTTAAGCCACTGATTTGGTTAATTCTCTTTACCGTGTTACTGCAAGTCATGTTCTCACAAGGTGGAGAAGTTTACTTTAAGTGGTGGATCTTTAGTATTAGTGAATTTGGGATAAAAAACGGAGCCTTTATTTTTATTCGTTTCGTGTTAATTATTTTTATGTCAACCTTACTAACGTTAACAACACCGCCATTGTCTTTATCTGATGCCATTGAGTATCTTTTAAGACCTTTAAAAGTTGTAAAATTTCCAGCACATGAAATTTCATTAATGTTATCAATTGCTTTACGATTTGTACCAACTTTAATGGATGAAACAGAAAAAATCATGAATGCTCAACGCGCTCGTGGTGTGGATTTTGGTGAAGGTAACTTAATGCAGAAAATGAAAGCAATTGTGCCATTATTAATTCCGCTATTTGTAAGTAGTTTTAACCGTGCGGAAGATTTAGCGATTGCTATGGAAGCAAGAGGTTATCAAGGTGGAGACGGTCGAACAAAATACCGCGTTCTACATTGGGAATTCCCAGATACACTTGTGGTCATTGCATTTGGCTTATTGACAGCTTTATTAGTATTTGTTAGAAATTAAACTCATGGCCTGTGACTTAACTTTGTCATAGGTCTTTATTTATTTTATAGAAAGAAGGGAAATTATGCCACGTTACAAGGCAGTGATTGCTTATGATGGGACTAATTATGCAGGATTTCAAGTGCAACAAAATGCCCATACAGTTCAAGCTGAAATTGAAAATACACTGAGACGTTTTAATAAAGGAAAATCAATTACGATTCACCCGTCTGGTCGCACAGATTCAGGTGTTCATGCTAAGGGTCAGGTAATTCATTTTGATTATCCCGACGTGCGTGATAGTGAGAAATTTCGTTTTGCATTAGACACACAAACTCCAGATGATATTAGTTTTATTTCAGTGGAGCAAGTTCACGAAGATTTTCATGCTAGATATTTGGCTAAGGAAAAAGTTTATCATTATTATGTGGACTTAGGACAAACAAGAGACCCTTTTAAACGCTTATATTCGGCTCACTATCGCTATGAACTCGATTTAGATAGAATTAGGCAAGCAGCTAAGTATATTGAAGGAGAGCATGATTTTAGCGTTTTTTGTGCAACAGGTAGTGCAGTGGAAGATAAAACCCGTCATGTCTATGAAGTGAACTTAGTTGAGCTTAGTGACACAGAGTTAAGATTTGAGTTTCGTGGCAATGGTTTTTTATACAAAATGGTGCGAATGTTAGTGGGAACACTTCTTAAAATTGGGAATGGTCAACTACCAGTAGATGCTATAAAAATTGCCTTAGAAAACCAAGATAAAAAAATGACTGGACCAACAGCTCATCCTGAAGGGCTTTTCTTAATGAAAGTCGACTATGAAAGTTAAAAAAATATTCAAAATGCTATCGAATTTTATTGACATATCAAGGGATTCGCGATAATATGTTAGATGGTATTGTTTGACCACAACATGGTGAGCCCCGGAAACTTATTATGTAATGCCAAACATCAAGAACATAAATTGGAGGAAAGAAACCATGCGTACAACATATATGGCCAAAGCTGGCGAAATCGATCGTAAATGGTTTGTAGTAGACGCAACAGATGTTCCTTTAGGTCGTCTATCTACAGTAGTAGCATCTATTTTACGTGGAAAAAATAAACCAACATTCACACCTCATGTGGATACTGGTGATTACGTAATCGTAATTAACGCTGATAAAGTTAAATTAACAGGAAACAAAGAAAGTGACAAAGTATACTACCGTCATAGCCAACACCCAGGTGGAATTAAATCTATCACTGCTGGTGAATTACGTGACAAAAACTCACGTCGTTTAGTTGAGAACTCAATTAAAGGTATGTTACCAAAAAATAGTTTAGGACGCTCAACAGCTAAAAAACTATTTGTATACGGTGAAGCTGAACACAAACATGCAGCACAACAACCAGAAGTATTAGATATCACTAACTTAATTTAAGGAGGGAATTTCATTGGCTAAAGTACAATATTTAGGCACAGGCCGTCGTAAAAAATCTGTAGCTCGCGTACGCTTAGTACCAGGTACAGGAAAAATCGTTATGAACAACAAAGACATTGAAGAATATATTCCACATGCTGATTTACGTGAAGTAATCATGCAACCACTAGTATTAACAGAAACTAAAGGCGCATATGACGTATTAGTTAACGTTAACGGTGGAGGATACGCAGGACAAGCTGGGGCAACTCGCCACGGTATCTCTCGCGCTCTTTTACAAGTAGATCCAGATTTCCGTCCAGCTCTTAAACGTGCAGGATTGTTAACTCGTGACGCTCGTATGGTTGAACGTAAAAAACCAGGTCTTAAAAAAGCTCGTAAAGCTAGTCAGTTTTCAAAACGTTAATTCGTTTTTATACAGAATTTCAAGGCATCTTCCATTTGGAGGGTGTCTTTTTTTATATCCAAAATTTGATTGTTCGCTTGAAAAGAGAACGTACGTTCTGTATAGTTAGAACTAATGAGAGGAGTATTATGATGAAAATATTAAATAATGATTATGAATTAGACTATAGCTATATGGAAGTTACTACGAGAATATCCCCTTATGTTCAAGAACTGGGAGATCCTATTTTTTATTTTGATGCTAGATTTTATATACAGGAAAAAATTGTAAACGAAGATGGGGAGTTAATTAATCTGGAAGATGTTTTAGCTATAATAATTACTGGGCATACAGGTGACTTTAATTCAGATTATACCTATAGTGTAGATGCCATTTCGGACCGTGCGATTGAAAGTTATGTTTTTTTGAAAGCTTTGTATGAAGATATGTATGACTCTAAAATTCATGATGAAGTAATTATTAAGACAGGCCAAGGTATGAATAGATGGGTAACATTAGAACAAGTTTATTTAGGAGAAAGCTTTAGCGGATCTAGTGAAGTTATTCAAGTAGATTTATTCGAGTGTGCTTTGATTGAATTTAAGAAAAGATGGAATCAACTTTTTCATGACGATGTGAATCTTGTAGGTTTTTCTGAAGATTTGTATGTGTCTGACGATGAAATAGCACAGAAAAAAATTAAATTAGCTTATAAAAATGTAGGTTTCATTTCAACTTTAAAGAATCAAAAGGTAATCAAAGATAATATTTATAATCAAAGCCAAAATATAAGATTAAAAGATATTTTTGAATTAGATGTAAATAATCAGCTATTTAATAAAAATATAAAAGATCCTAGTAGAGGTTACTATTTTTCCTTAATTTATAATGATTAGTATTCTTGTTACGTTCTTTTAGATTGATTGTAGTATTAAGTAGACCACCCAAAATAAATTAAAAATACCATGTTAAAAATTCCTTTATCTTTGAAATTTTTATCTTAAGCTCAAAATTTAGCATCTGTACAAGCAACAGAAAGAAGTGCTAGGGTTACGGCTATATCTTCGACAATATCAGCATTTAACACATCGAAAAAATAAGCTAAATATAAACACTGGAAAAACTATATTAGTTTTAACTCAGTCTTTTATATATTTATTTATAGAAAATTAAGGAGTGTAGGGATTATGAAAAAAGTAAAAGTAAGTGTTTTGTTAGCCATTGTTAGTTTGATAGTTCTATCAGGTTGTGGAAAGAAAGATTTATCAGGAGTTTACTATTATGAGCAGACTAAACCCATGACAACATCAAAAAACTCTAGTGAAGATGTACAAGTATATAAGTTGGAAATAGTTTCATCTAGTGATGATAAGAAAAATATAAAGTAGCAGAATCAGCACAATATAATCCTCCTGCAAGTGAAGGGATACTAGAAATTGTTGATAAAAATTATCTGAATATGAAAATGTCTAAAAATTCCAATGAATTAAATCCTAGTGATATACTTGATGGAATTGATATTAGCGAACTAGAAAAAGAGAAATTTTCTTTTAAAAAAGGTGTTATTGAAATAGGAGAAGTAAAATTCTATGGAGGTAGTACAAAAGAAGGTAAGAAGTATGAGAAAGTTTGGGCAGGTAGTTCGACGTGGAGAGAAGAATTTAGAAAACAAAGTGGTAAATAATATGAATTTAAAAGTAAACTTGTAAAAAAACAAGTTTATTTTTTTTATAAGAATTTTGTGAATGAGCTTTCAATAATATAAATTATTGTATTTAAAGAGATGGTATACTGAATTAGACAAATCAGTTAAAAGTTTTATATAAACAATAATTAATTATGAGGTGACTAATTATGCCATATGAAAAAGGTGGACGAGCAGATAAGAATGGAAATAGATTTGAAACAAGATGGGCGGTGTTTCAAATATTACAAGTTTTAGAGGAAAATATAAAGAGTATAACATTGGAAGCGTTGGGAGAAGACGAAAAAGGTATAGATATATGGGTAGGTATGAATGATGGAAAAAAAGAAGGGCAACAGTGTAAGGGGAGAAATGCGAGCCAAGAATATTGGGATTATAGCAGCATAAAAGAAAAAGGAATTTTTGAAACTTGGAAATATCACTTAGATAGAGACCTAACCAACACGGTGTCTTTAGTTTCACCTTTAGCATTTACTTTTTTGGAAGATCTAACTGAAAGAGCAAGAACTAGCAGTGGTATTCCCTCTGAATTTTATAAAGAACAAATACTGGGTTCTAGTAAAAAATTTATTAATTTCTTTGATAATTTTTGTATAGCAATGGCTATAAATAAAGAGGAAGATTCAGATATGATGAAATGTATTTCTTATTTGCAAAGAATTTTCTATCATCAAGTTCCAGATTCAAATTTAAAAGACTTGATTTTAGGAAAAATAAGCTATCTACTAGTTGGAGATGGAGAAAGAATATATTCTACTCTTGTATCGTGGATAGTCGAGGGAGAGATGCTAGGGCAAAGTATTGATATTTCAGCTGTATATAGTTTTTTAGAAGAAAGAGAGATAGAATTAAGAGATTTAGTGTCTGATGTAAGAATACAACCTAGAATAAATCAACTAAATAGAGAATATAAAGAATCTTTTACTAAAATTGATGGACAGCTAATTGATAGAAATGAATTCGCAATATGCAGAAAAATGATTGATAATGAAGAATCAATTATAATACATGGTAAAGCAGGAAGAGGAAAAAGTGGATGTACCGTTGATATTATAGAGCATTGTGAAGAAAATGTTATACCCTATCTTGCAGTTAAATTGGATAGACATGTTCCAAAAAGAAATGCAGATATATGGGGACAAGAATTAGGTTTAGCAGCATCAATAGCATATTGTATAGACAGTATATCGAAGGATAAGCAAGCTGTTCTTATTCTAGATCAATTAGATGCTTTACGTTGGACTCAATCTCATTCTCACGAAGCGCTGTCAGTATGTCAACAAATTATAGACCAAGTAAACCAACTAAATTATGAGAGAGAAAAAAATATATCAATTGTTTTTGTATGTAGATCTTATGACTTAGAAAATGATAATAATATAAGTAATCTATTTAAAGAAAATATAGATAAAAATATTTCAAGAAAATGGAATAAAGTTCAAATTAACGAATTAAATGATGAAGTAATATTTAATATAATTGGTGATAGATTTAACAGTTTAACAAGTAAATTAAAAGAAGTATTGAGAATACCGAGTAATTTATATATCTGGAAACAGTTAGATCCCAAAAAAAATTATGCAGAGTGTACGTCAACTAGTCATTTAGTTGAAGAGTGGTGGAAACAGCTATCTAAAAAATGTATTAAATTAGGTTTGAATGAAATTGAATTGAATAGTGTGAAAAATAGAATTGTAGATTGGTTAGAAAAAAGAGGGAGAATATATTTTCCAATAAACGTGTTAGATATAGGTGAGTCGTACATAAATTTTTTATCATCGAATTCTTTTTTAGTTATTCAAGATAATAAAGCTTTTTTTGCGCATCAGTCAATATTAGACTACTTTCTAGCTAATAATTTAATGAGAAAATATTACGAAGATGAAGATATTATAGAAATAATAGGAGATAAGGATAATCAGACACCAAGTAAAAGATATCAAGTACAAATGTTTTTAGAAATGTTATTGGAGCAGGATAGCAATGATTTTTTAATTATTGGACAAAAATTGTTTGAATCTGATCAAATAAGATATTTTGTCAAGTTTATTTTTCTAGAAATATTGAATCAAATAGATTTATTAGATGAAAACATAAAAAAATTTATACTAGATAAGTGCGAGGATAAACGATATGAAGTTTATTTAATAAATAATGTCTATTTTGGTAAGCCTCAATATGTAAGGTTATTAAGGAAAGAAGGGATTTTTACTGAGTGGTTAAAAGAATCTGAAAAGAAACAGATTACTTTTAAACTAATGGGAAGCATTTCTCCTAATTATGATAAAGAAGATGTGCTTTTTATGTTAAATTATTCCTTTAAATCAGAAGAAGATGATAATCTGATTATCAATTGTTTACCTTATGATATAAATGAAGATACAGATGAGCTATTTGAATTGCGAATGATGTTTTATGGAAAGTATCCCGAAAAGGCAGACGGGTATCTTAATATAAAAAATATGATAAAGTCTGGTGAAATGAGAATTATAAGATTACTTGCTTTGTTACTTGAAAATAATAAGAATAAACACGGGAAATCTATTTATCGTTTTGAGGAAGAGTTTTTAGAAATTGACAAAGAAATATTTATAAATAATGGAGTAGAGATTCTTAACTTATTGATTCCGTATATACCGAAAGAAATTGAGAAAATGTATTCTTTTTCTGAATGGTCAGAGAAATATACATATAATAATGGATTGGAACGAGCGTGCATTAATATATTAAAAAAAGCTAATTTTAATATCATTATGTCTAATCCAGACTTGTTTCTGGAATACTATAAAGAATATATGGGAGAAGGTTTTTATCTATTTAATGAACTTATACTAGATGCTATGTACTATCTTCCAAAATCCTACAGTGATTTAGTAATAGAATATTTAATGCAAGATTTTGATAAAAATCTATTTGTGATAACTGATGGTAGCAACAGCGAGTTGACTTTAGCTAAAAAGGTATTAGGCAAACATACTATGTATTGTAGTTTAAACATTTTTAGAAAATTAGAAAACAACATCATAAAGTATATCGATCCGTATGCAATAGACTGGTATAAAAGAAGGATAGAACATAATAAACAAAATAAAGGAAGGAGTGTATACTGGTCTTTTTATGGAGACTTTCAAAAGGAATTATTAGAAGCTCTACCTACTAAACGAATCAGTCCTCATGTTTTAGAGCTGTTGAAAGTTTTAAATAGAAAATTTCCCGATGGAGTAACTAGATATATTAATCATGGCGTGGAATCTGGCACTGTGACATCTAAATTATATGGAAAAAAACTCGATGCTAAACAGTGGCTAAATATTATTACTAACAAAAAAATAAAAGATCGAGATAGATGGCATTGGACTCATGATTTTGTAGATGATTCAATTAAAGGTTTTTCAGATAGTTTTAGAAACGCAGTGTCTAAAGAACCTGAGAAAATGATTAATTTATTAATTTCAAATCAAGAAGTGGTATTTAGTGAGTATGTTGATGCTCTGTTTAGTGGGGTAGCTAGTAGTGAGAATATCAAAAAAATACCTATAAAACTTATAGAGGAAATGATTGTAGTATTTTCATATGATTATGAGTCTTATAGAGCTAGTTACATATGTGATATTCTTGAAAAGAGAAGTAATGAAAAATGGACTATGACTATTATCCAATGTTTAAGTGATATAGCAGTTAATCATAAAAACCCAGAAATTGATAAAGTGAATGTAACTAATTTTGAAGATCAAGAAATGAAAAGCTTTGAAATGTTACAAAGTAACGCTTTAAATTGTGTTCGAGGTAATGCTGCTAGAACAATAGGTTCGTTATTGTGGGATAATAGTGAATTATTTAAGGATTTTCAAAGTACAATTGAAAGAATGACTTTAGATGAAAACGCTGCTGTTAAATTAGCAAGTTTTGAAGCATTGATTCCATCATACAATATTAATAAGGAATGGGCTTCAGAATTAATTATCTCGTTATATGAACAAGACTTTCGATTAGCAGGTATGTATCAAAGTAAAACTTTAATGTTTTTTTTATATCCTAAGTACCGTGAGCAAATCCTTCAAACTATATTAAAATGTTACGAATCTGATGATAAAGGACTCATAAGGGTAGGGGCATACCGCCTTAGTGAGATGTATATTCTAAAAGATGAATATATAGAGATATTAAGTAATATTGATAATATGAGTGAAGATCAAGCCAACGGAGTATTGGATATGGCTATTAATTATTTTGATAAAGATGAATTTAATGAAAAGATAAAAGATGTGATTCTAAAATTCAAGAATAGTGAATTAGATATTGAAGTTCCAATTTCAAAATTATTCCGTAGTGATTACATTGACTTGAATCGTGATAAAGAATTTTTACTTAAAGTAATGGATTCAAATATGAGTCGTAGAACAGTTCATAGTTTTGTTATGTACCTTGAACAGGAATCAGTATCAATCATTGATTATAGTGATATTATTATAGCGATGAGCTATCAAATAATTATGAATAGAGATAGTTGTGATAATTATTGGGGAATTGATGATGAAATCTCAAAATTAGTAGTAGGATTGTACGATGAAACTTCAGAATCCTCTGTAGATGAAATAAAAAAAATTGGAGATAAGTGTCTTGATATTTGGGATTTAATGTTTGAAAATAATATTGGCTCTATCAGAAGTTTAAGTAAAGAAATTATGGACAGATAGAAAAATAGTGGTGTGAACTTTGATAATTTCTAGCTCAAAATTATAGTTTTTAGTCTAAAGTTCACACCATTCAGATGAAATTGATTGAAATTAGATGAAAACATAGGTATTTTACTTGATTGAAAAGCTTGATGTTAAAGCTTTTTGAAACTTATGAAAATAAAAGTTGTTAGAACCAAGTCTTAAAAAAGCTCGTAAAGCTAGTCAGTTCTCAAAACGTTAATTGCGATTATCGTTCGAGGTTTCGAGTTACGAGAATCGTACTGGGCGAAGCTTTGCTGAGCGCAGTTACAATAATCATGACTTTCAAGGCATCTTCCATTTGTTTGGAAGGTGTCTTTTTATTATTCACAATATCCCTTCAAGCGTTCCTCCAAAGTTCCTGTATGTAGCTCAAATAAATGATTATCATAATCATAAAAGTAAATAGATTTAGATTCTGCCGCAATGCGTGACCTGCCATCTTTTATCTCTAATCCAAGAGCTTCAATTTTTTCAAGATAAGTGTTAAAATCGGCTTCATCAATTTTAAAAGCAATGTGGTTATAGGGTTTTTCAGATAGAGAATCACCTTCCATTAAGGCAATCCACAAATCATCAATTAATAAAAATTTTTCATGTGATAGAGAGAAGTTTTTGGCATGGCTATCATAAACTTCTTTAGCACCTAATAGTTGAATGAAAAGTTGAGCGCTTTTTTCTATATCTTTAACAATAAATGTCATATGACTAATAGTTGTTGATTTACTCATTAAGTGTCCTCTTTTCTTTGATGTTATTTTTTATGCTAAACTAGTTAAAAAGGGAGTTGGTAATATGGCAATATATAGTAATAGTGTTATTTCCAAAGATAAACTATTAATTATTTCTGGTCAAACACCTGAAATTAAAGGTGATGTTCCTGAAGAGATAGAGGTTCAAGTAGAAATTGTGTTAAATAAAATTCTTGAGACAATAACAGAGCAAAACTATCAGAAAGAAAATCTGCTTAAAATGACTGTTTATATTACAAATGCTAGTTACTTAGCTAGTGTCAGAGAAGTATTTACAAAAGTTTTAGGTAATATTAAACCTGCAATGACTTTAGTTGTTATTTCTGAATTAATTAATCCAAAATTCAAAATCGAAATAGATGCAACTGTTGACTATAATTAACATTTTCTCAAATTGAGGAAGTGTTTTTTATTTTCTTTTGAATCATTTTTCTTTGACAATTTTTATGTTTTCATTTATCTTTAAATAGACATTGATGTTCGTTTTGATAGAAGGAGGATTTAGATGCCTAGAGTCAGTGATGATTATTTAGAAAAAAGACGGCAACATATTTTAGAATCAGCTTTAATTATTTTTTCTAAAAAAGGTTTTACAGAAGCAACAATGAAAGACGTTATTGAAGAAGCTGGTATTTCAAGAGGTGGGTTATACGCTCATTATGATAATATCGAAATGCTTTTTTTAGAGGCGTTGAAGTTTGATGATCAGAAAGATAAAGTTTTTCTTTTGTCAGGTAATGAAAACAAGTCAGTTTTTGAAAGGCTAGAGGAATGGTTAAGAGATGTTTTTAAAGAAATCAATGAGCCAAATAAAAATCTAGTCCGTGCACGATCTGAATTTTTCTTACGTTTTTCAGCTGAAGAAGTTCCTTATATTTCTGACAGAAGAAAAGAGTTACAAGAAGTTTTAGTGACTTTTTTAGAGGAAGGAATTAAGAAAAAAGAGCTAAATAAAACATTAAATAGCGTAATTTTTGCAGATTTATTAATTTCTATGGTTGATGGTTTAATGCTAAGTGAAGCCAAAAATCAATCTTCTAAAGAAATTCTTCAAAAAAAAGTGGATACCTTAATTGAGATGGTAAAAAAATACGTAGTTTAGGAGAAAAAGCGATGTTTGAAAACGAAAGAATTAGATTAAGAAAAGTAACTATAGCTGATGCACCGATTTATAATAAATGGCGTAATGACACAGAAGTCATGTATTCTACTAGTCCTGAGCTAGATCAATTTACGTTGAGTGAAACAGAGAAATTTATTGAATTTATTACTGAATCACCAAATGGCAAAAGCTATATGATTGAAACAAAAGAAGACAATCAGACAGTAGGGATTATCTCATTAATCGACATCAATCATAAAGATCGTTCGGCGGAGTGTATTATTGATATTGGTGAGAAAGAAAAGTGGGGGCAAGGCATTGGAAGAGATGCTTTTGAGTTATTACTAAATTATGCTTTTAATGAGCTTAATTTTCACCGTTTATCCTTAAGAGTTTTTTCTTTTAACAGACGTGCTATTACTTTATATAAAAAACTAGGTTTTAAAGAAGAAGGCGTTATGCGTGAGGCTTTCTACCGTTCTGGCCAGTGGCATGATATTCATTTTATGGGAATTTTAAAACGAGAATATATGAGTGATACTCAATAATTGGATATAAAAAAAAGAGGTCTAGAGGCCTCTTTTTTGTTTAACTGGGACTTGCATGCGGATATACATGCTACGTTTTGTTTGATGTAATTGAGGAACTTCATAAATAATTTCGCAAACATAGTCACCAATAATTTCTAAGTTTTTAGTATCAATTTTTTCTTTAAATTTTTTAATAGCTTCACTTTCTTTTGAAAAATCATCACAGTAGTCAACAGCATAGGTACCGCTGATTAAGGAATCTAAGGAGGCTGATATTTTACTCTCTTTAAATAAAGCTTTTTGCTTAGTGGAAAAGAAAACAAAAAGTTCCTTGGAAACAAGCTTTCCTGTTTTTATTTGATATTGATCCATAACAGAACCAATTCTGCTACAAGAAGGAATAAAAGGAAAATTAGTAGCTAAATATTTTTTGAATTGTCTTAAGTGATATTCATATTTTTCAGCTGTGATGTCATAAATATTATCAGGAATACTAAATTTAATAATATTTCTTTTAGGTAATTTAATGAGTTCAATATCGTTGGAGGTGCGACTATTTTCATAAATATGAGTGGCTTCTCTGAAGGCTTCAATTTGGCTAATCTTCATTTCAACTTGTAGCTGTTTTTGTTCTAACTCTCTTTGTTGCTCGATTAATGTATGTTGTAAAAACTCTAAGTTATCATGTCGATTAAGAATTTCTTTTATGTCTTCTAAAGAAAAGTCTAAGCTTTTTAAGAATTGGATCATGTCTAAAACAGAAGATTGCATTAAATCGTAATAACGGTAATTCGTTAGGTTATCAACTTTAACTGGATAAATTAATCCGATTTTTTCATAATATCGCAACGTTTGAATACTTAAATTATTAAGTTGCGCAAACTCACCGATTTTAATTAATTGATTCATTTAAATTCTCTCCTTTTTAAAATGCTTGCTTAACTCTATACCAACTATAGACATTATACTATAATTGTGAAAAACATAACAATAAGAAATGGAGAGATTTAAATGTTAGCAAAAACAAAAGTCATTCAATTTGGTTGTGGGAAAATGGCGGAGACAATGATTAAATATTTAGTTCGTCATGGTGCAGAAGTTGTTGGAGCAATTGATACAAATCCGGCTGTTGTTGGCAAAGATATTGGCGATTTTGCAGGTTTAGGTTATAAGACTGGTGTGAAAATATCTGCTAATGCCAAAGAGGTTTTTGAAAATTGTGATGCAGATGTTGCTGTTGTGACTATCTTTAGTTATATGCCAGAAATGTATGAGTTTTTTGCTTTAGCTTTAGAAAATGGTGTGAATGTTATTACTACTTGTGAAGAAGCTATCTATCCATGGAACACATCTCCTATTGAAACCAATAAATTAGACAAAATAGCAAAAGCTAATGATGTATCTATTACTGGTAGTGGTATGCAAGATATTTATTGGATAAATATGCCTAGCTTAATGATGGCTGGTATGAATGATATTAAAAAGATTAAAGGTGCTGTTAGTTACAATGTTGAAGATTATGGTTTAGCTTTAGCGGAAGCTCATGGTGCTGGCTATGACTTGAAAAAATTTGAAGCTGAAATTGCTCAAGCTGAAAGTTTACCTTCTTATATGTGGAATGCAGCAGAAGGTATTTGTAATAAAATGAATTGGACAATTAAAGAAATATCACAAAAAAGTGTTCCCTTTACTTTAGAGGAAGATATCTATTCTGAAACTTTAGGTAGAACTATTTCAAAAGGGGATGCCATTGGGATGTCAGCTGTTACAACGATTCAAACCTATCAAGGAATTGAACTTGAGGTAGAGTGTATTGGTAAAGTTTACCGTGAGTCGGATGGTGATATGTGTGATTGGGAAATTATCGGAGAACCTGGGATGGTATTCTCACTGGAAAAACCAGATACAGTAGCCCATACTTGTGCAACTGTTGTGAATCGTATACCAACTCTATTAAGTGCACCAAGTGGTTTTGTAACGGCAGATCAACTTGAAACGCCAAATTACTTAACTTATCCAATGCATATGAATTAAATAAGGAAAAGCAGAGGTGAAAAACTCACTTCTGCTTTTTTGTTATTCTGTATTTTGAAAAATCTATCTATACAAAATTCGTAATTCTTCATCAACTGTAAAGCCATTCTTTAAGTAAAAATCATAGGCTGGAACATCTTGACTAGTATTTAAAATAATAGCATTCATACCACGTGATTTAATATCTGCGTCCACTAACTCTAAAAATTGTGAACCATAGCCTTTGCCTTGACTATTATAGGAAACACAAAACTCATCAATATAATACTCTAAGCCCTCAATCCAAGGTTTAATCATTCCGATACTCATAACTTCTATTTTATTATCAATCAAGCCAACATATCCAATACATTGATTGCTTTTTAAAAAATTGTGGTAGTAAGCTCGTACCTTATCTTTTGACTCAAATACATCATTCCAAGGTTCTTTTGAAAAAGTATCGATGTACAAATCAATACATTCTTCTACATGAGCCATTTTTAGTTCTTCTAATTTCATAGAAACACCGCCTTTGTTTCTCATTTTAGCGAATTCAAATTTAGGTGTCAAAAAAAGCTGAATTTTCTTTTAAGTTCAATCTTTTTTGTTTGTCTTTTTCGTTAAAATTGATTATTCTTATCGAGAAAATAAGTTTTTTGGAAAGAGGGAATTGATGAATTGAAAAGGTTACAGGTATTTTTGTTGGGGATTGTTTTAATTTTAGGAATCCTTTTTGGGGTAAAAGTTGTTCTAAATGCGCAAACTGCAGATAAGGACACGTCTAGTAATAACACACTAGTGATTTTTAACTGGGGCGAATATATTGATCCGGAATTAATGAAAGCTTTTGAAAAAGAGTCGGGCTATCATGTTATCTATAGTACTTTTGATTCTAATGAGGCCATGCAGTCAAAACTCATGCAGGGTGGGACGCGTTATGACTTGGTATTTCCAAGTGAGAGTGCAGTGCCTAAGATGTTAGAAGAGAATCTACTATTGCCACTTGATCATAGTAAAATTATTGGTTTAGAAAATATTTCTAGTTATTTATTAGATAATAAATTTGATCCAGGTAATCAGTTTACAGTACCTTATTTTTGGGGAACTTTTGGTATCATGGTGAATCAAACAAATGAACAGGCTAACCACATTACAAAGTGGTCTGATTTATGGAAGCCAGAATTTGAAAATGATATTTTAATGGTTGATGGAGCTCGTGAAAGTATTGGACTTGCTTTGCAGTCAACTAATCAATCATTAAATGAAAAATCTTCTGAAAAAGTTAGTGAGAGTGTCACGTATATGGAAGGTTTAAGATCTAATGTGAAGGCTGTTTTAACAGATGAAATCAAGACTTTAATGATTAATAATGATGCACCTATTGGCATTGGTTATTCTGGAGATGCGGCTTTTGTAATGGGTGAAAATCCAGATGTTAAATACGTGATTCCAGAAGATGGCAGTGTGATTTGGACAGATAACTTTGCTATTCCTAAAACAGCTCAAAACTTTGAAGGTGCCTATGCCTTTATTAATTTTATGTTACGTCCAGAAAATGCGAAGCAAAACGCTGAATACGTAGGTTATGCCACACCTAATGAAAAGGCAAAAGAGATGCTACCTAAGGAATTAACTGAGGATCAGTCATTCTACCCAAGTCTTGAGATGATTGAAGGGATGGAGCATTACGAATACTTAGGAAAAGAAACTGTTGAGATGTACAATGATCTTTTCCTTGCATGGAAGATGGGATTATAATGTCAGTCATTTTACGTTCAAATCATATATTTGATACAGAAACTAAAACAACTTATCCAGGTTTTATTCAAATCAATAATGGCATGATTGAAAGCATTGGTAAGTTGTCAGAAATACCTGAAAATATGTCTATTTTGGATTATTCGGAGCAGATGATTATACCGGGCTTTATTGATGCCCACGTTCATTTTTATTTATCAGCTTTAATCCATAGTGGGTGCCTAACTCATCTGACAGGCGTTACGGAAGCTGAATTTGTAGCTGGTGTGAAAGATGTGCCAACAACAAATGGTTGGAAAATAGGCATTGGCTGGTTTAGTAGTGATTTTGGTCAAAATGTTTATCCGAGTAAGCACTCTTTAGATGTTGAGTATAAAGATGTACCGGTGTTGCTGATTTCTGGAGATGCACACAGTATTTGGCTTAATTCAAAAGGTTTGGCAGAACTTGGAATAACATCTGATAATATTCCTACTGACTTAAGTGGTGAAGCAATGGTTGATGAGTCTGGTGAATTAACAGGTTGTTTTTTAGAGGCGATTGCTATTAATTGTTTGTCTCAAGTTCTAGAAAGTTTTAAGGAAAAAAGTAATGATTATTACTTAGATTATATGAAACACTTAAATAAAATGGGTATCACAAGTGTTGGGGATGTGGCTTTAACTGGCGAGTGTGAGGATGATTTAGTGTATCCAGAGCTTTATGAAGCTGTTGAGGATGAAGCTACTGTTAGAACAAGTTTCTATCCGGCTATGCGAGAAGACATTTCTAAATTAAGTGAAACTTATGCAACTTACAATTCAGATAAACTTCAAATGGGTGGTGTGAAACAATTTTTTGATGGTGTGACAAGTATTCATACAGCCTTTTTAAAAGAAGAATATGAAACACCTTATTTTGAGGGAGATGTTGGCAGTCCTTTGATTCCAAGTGAAACGATGCGGGAGTTTATTTTAAAAGCTAATGCTGAAGGTTGGCCAATTAGAATTCACACGATTGGTGATAGAGCGATTCATGAGGCCCTGACTTATTACAAAGAAAGTTTAACTAAATTTCCATTACCACAAGGAAAATACAATACTTTAGAACATTTGGAAGTCATGGATAGTCAGGATTTATCATTAGTTAGTCAAGAACAGCTAGTGATTTCCGTTCAGCCAAGCCATTTGTTAGTAGGCTATGATACTTTAGATGAGGAAGTTGGGAGCATGCGAGCTGCAGAGATGTTTCCTTTTAATTCCTTTTTAAAAGTTGGAGGAACTTTAGCTTTTGGAACAGATACACCTGTTGTTGTAGATGTGACGCCGATTGAATCTCTCTATTACGCAGTAGCAAGACGAGAAAAATCAGGTGTGCCAAGTGAGCGATTAATGCCAAAAGAAGTGATTTCAATAGGTGAAGCTTTATACGCTCACACAAAAGGCGCAGCTAAAGCTCTAAGTCGTGATGACATAGGAACAATAGCAGTTGGAAAAAAAGCAGATTTTACGATAATTTCTAAAAATCTGTTAGAAGTTACAGAAGAAGAAATTTTAGAAACAGAAGTCGTAGCTACGATATTCAATGGAGAAGTGGTGTAAGAGATTGTCAGACAATCTCTTTTTATTTCCACAAAATCATGTATAATAAAAAAAGTTAAAAGTGGGTGAAAAATATGGATAACAAAGCAAAAATGATGGAAATCATTAAAAAGAAACAATCAGGTGGCAAAGCGACTAAAAAAATGGCAGACCCAAAGAATGACCGCAAGAACATGCGAAAAGGACCGAAGATTTTTAATTAAGATTTTAATTGACTAGGAGTGATTCTAATGGCAATTTTCTTTTACGGTTGTACTACTTTAGATGGTTTTTTAGCTGATAAAAATCATCAGATTGATTGGTTGCATGAAATTGGTTCTGTTGAGGAAACGAGTTACGATGAATTTTATAGTGAGATGGATATCTTGATTATGGGGCGTAGAACCTATGATGATATTAAAGAGATGCCTGATCTAGAAAAATTTTACGGTAAAACTCAAAATTATGTGTTTACTCATAAGAGCAAAGAGAATACAGCACTTTTTGAATTTGTTTCAGCAGATATAGTTGATTTTGTATCAAATATTTCAAAAGAGAAAAATATTTGGATTGTGAGTGGAAACTCACTGATTGCACCATTATTAGACAAGCAGCTGATTGATAAAATGTATCTTCAATTAGCACCAGTTTTACTTGGCGAAGGTATTCCTTTGTTTACTCAAAAAGAAGGCAAACAATTATTTGATTTAATCGAAGTTAAAAAATATGGTCAATTTGCAGAACTTGTTTTAGAAAAACATCATCATTAAAGATGGTGTTTTTTATTTTGAGCAAATTACTTCCTTTAAAATTAATTTTGTTTTATAGTTGACTAGTCAACTATTGATTAATCAATTTATAAGGAGAAAGAAATGAACTTACGAGAGACGAGTAAATTATTGTATCAATTGAAGTTAGCCAATCAAGAAATGACTACTAAATTTGAAGAGAAAACTGGTTTTAGTATTACGCGTTATGAATTAATGCAAATTTTAAAAGAAAATGCACCTTGTTCTCAGTCGCTCATTCAAGAAAAGCTAAAGATTGATAGTGCAGCTGTCACTAGGCATTTAAAAGTATTAGAAGAAAAAGCTTATGTGATACGTGAGCGAAATAAAGAAAACAATCGGGAAGTTATTGTTAATATCACAAAAAATGCCTTAGAGGATTTGAATTCCTGTGAAGTTAAACATAAAGAAGAAAAAAAGTTAGAGTTTTCCTTAACAGAAAAAGAAGAGCAAACACTATTAGAATTATTAACAAAATTAGTTAAATGAAAGAGGAATAAATATGTCAAAAAAATTTACCAACAATGATTTTTCAGATATTACTTTTGGGAGAAAATCAGTCCGTCATTATGATGAAACTTACAAAATATCTCATGAAGAAATGTTAGAGATGATTCAAGAAGCAACAACAGCACCATCATCAGTTAATCTACAACCATGGCGTTTTATTGTTGTTGAGAGCGAAGAAGAAAAAAGCAAATTGAAACCATTGATTCGTTTTAATCAACTACAAAATGACACATCATCAGCTATGGTATTATTCTTTGGTGACATGAAATGTTATGAATTAGGCGAAGAAATCTATGATCAAGCTGTGGCTGAAGGTAAAATGCCTAAAGAAGTTAGAGATGAACAACTTGCTGCCATCATCCCTTATTATGAAAGCTTTTCTGAATCAAAAATGAATGATGTAATAAAAATTGATACGAGTCTAGTAGCTATGCAATTTATGTTAGTGGCACGAGCTCATGGTTATGAAACGAATCCAATTGGAGGATTTGAAGAGGATCAATTAGCCGAAGCATTTGGTTTAGATAAAGAGCGTTATGTTCCAGTGATGATTGTTTCGATTGGTAAAGGAAAAGAAGCTGGCTATGAATCAGTTAGACTTTCTGCTGATAAAATTACAGAATTTAAGTAATTAAAGGAGAAATCAAATGTCTACCATATCAATAGGTTTAATTGTTTTAGTTGCTGTTGAATTTTTTTACATTATGTATTTAGAAACTTTCGCAACAACTTCAAGTACAACTAGTCGAATTTTTAATATGAGTACCGATGAATTAAATAGAAATTCTGTTAAAACACTTTTCAAAAATCAGGGAATCTATAATGGGTTACTGGGAATCGGATTGTTATACAGTGTATTTTTTTCAACTGCGACTTTAGAAATCAGTAGGTTGTTATTAGTGTATATTATTTTGGTTGCTCTTTATGGCAGTTTAACAAGTGATAAGAAAATAATAGTCACTCAAGGTGGATTAGCTATTTTGGCGCTGATATCTACTTTTGTGATGGGATAAAGAAAATTTAACCAACCTAAAAACCTACTTTAATCAAACGAATTGTAATATTAAAAAGAACCGTAATTCATTATGGTTCTTTTTTATTGGAATTTAATAACGTAAATAATTATGTTTTATAACAGAAAAATAGAAAATAGAATACCTGATAAGAGCCTAAAAGCTAAGGTGTTATGAGCATTTAAAATAAACAAAAACTTAAAAATATAAGATAACTAAATAAAATCACAACTAGACCACTGTAATTTTTGTAACACTTAAATAACTATATTTCAAAAATAATTTATAAAAATAACGATTTATTACATATTCTGTAAACGCTTGTTAATAAAAATAAAATAACTTATGATTTATATATAAATAAAAACGCCACTACATGATATGACTTGTCAGTGCTGTTTTTAATAGAAAGGGGAAACAGAACATGCATTTAATCGCAACTATTATAGTAGGTATTATTATTGGGGCAATTGCAGGAGCGTTTACCTCAAGAGATTTTCCAGTAGGTGGATGGATTGGAAATCTAATTGCTGGTCTAGTAGGTTCATGGATAGGTCAATCACTATTTGGAGAATGGGGACCAAAATTTGCAGATATCGCCATTTTTCCATCCATTATTGGAGCAATTTTGTTAGTCGTAGTGACTTCACTAATCATGAATAATAGTACAAAAAGACAATATTAATAGATAGGAGATGGAAGTAATGAAGAATAAAAATACATTAGTTAATGTGTTGATTCTAGCAACAGCTACTCATTTTCTGAAAAAATGGTTAATGGGTGATGACAAAGAAGACGTTAAGGAAGTTAAACAGGACAGCACCTTAAAACGTAAAAAGGAACAATTATTGGAATTATTTAGTTAAAAAGTAGAAAGGACAATGAGAGATGAGTAAAAAAGACGATAAAAAAATAGAAAATAAAGAGTTTAGAAATACTATTGGCTCAAATTTAGATGGTGGAAAATTTAAAGAATTTCAGAGTCCGGATAAAGAAGAACCAGATGAAAAGGAAGGCTCTATTTCACCATTAGTTGACCCAGAAATAAAAGATCCAGAAGTTCCATTGGTTAACGATGATCCTGAAAAACCATTGTCACCTTTAACAGAGCCTAATGCAAAGGACAGAAGTGGAGACAATCATAAGAACGACTAATTTAATCGTTTAGTTAATCACCTATAGGTTGCTTATCTATAATGATAGGCAATCTATTTAACTTGGAAGGAAAAAATTATGCTAATCAAAGGTTATTATTTACTTATTAATAGTTTTAAAAACGTTATTCGTACTAAAGGGATATTATCTACTTTTTTATTGTCTATTTTAATCTCGGCAATAGCTTTTTTTAGTTTTAATGTGTATGCATTTTTTAGTCACCTACAGAAAAATATGGCAGAATCTATTGATAAAGAAACGGATTTAATTGAAATCCAGATGAATGCTGCCCCTCTGATGGCAATGACTATATTTAAATTTGCAGCACTGTTGCTTTTTATAGCATTACTTTTATTAACAATAGCCAACATAAAAAGAAGTTTCTCCCAGTTTTTTGTTGCGCAAAAAAATGAGTTTAAAATCATGTTTTTACTAGGAGAATCACTTCTGTTTTTAAGGTTATTTAATGCGTGCCAAGTATTACTTTTTTCAATTTTCTCATTAGCCATTGGCAGTTTAATAGGAACTAAAATATTCTATGAAGCTGTTATTAAAACGATTCAAATTGGTATTGTGTCAGAAGATGTTAATACTTTTCACGGTGATACGCTACTATTGATTTTTGTTCTGATATTTTCTTTAATTTTTGTTTTTCTTTCAACGTTTATGACTTCTAATAAAAGAATCGAGTCTTACGTGTTGTGAGTTTAGCGTTATTTTATCTCTCTTAATATTATCTTAAAGGTTTCTTCATAGAAAAGAGACACTTGGTTATTTTTTTCTTCTTATTTAGTAGCTATTATATATGTATACCAACAAAACAACCCTAACAAACTTTTTCATTTTATTTACTCCTCCAAAGTAGATAAAACAACTCCTTTTTAAGCCACTAGCTATGAGCTAGTGGCTTTTTTTGTTCTTTCTGACTTATAAACAAAAATATGCAATCTCTGAATAATTTTCAAAAGAGATTGCATATTTCCATTTCTATGACTCCTTTATATTGATATTTTTACCAGTGATATTAATAGCGTGATCAGAAATAAGAAATGCAACAATATCTGTAATGTTTTGCCTAGTAGTTGTAGATTTGATTAAACATTCCTCTGTCAAGTTACTTGAAATACTGTTTGCTCTGATTCCTTGTTGTTGAATGAATTGTTTCATCAATTGCTTGGTAACAAGATCGATAGCTATTAAATCTTCAGATAACAAAATTTTGTTCTCGCTTGTTATTAAATTATTAGTGATAACCGCATCTATTTGCCCAAAGTGTTTAGTGGCTAATTTAATTAAAATATCTACATCTTTTGATTTTTCAGGATTAGCCTGAACAGCAATTGCCTTGTGATTCCCTAATTTTTCAACCAATGCATTTGCTTGTTCTTGTTTATAATTATACTGAATAATAACATTACGGCCTTTACTGACAAGAGTTTCAGCTATCTTGGGGCCAAGACCTTGACTACTTTTAGTAATTAAGACAGTTTTTTTCAAATAACTAGCTCCTTTTATATAATAATATAGTAAGACGATAATTCATTTTAAATAACAAACGTTCGTCTTTTTTTTATTATATAAAAGTAAATTGGTATAATCAATTTAAATGATTTATTTTCTTTAGTATTACTATAAAAGGTTTGAAAATAAAATATGTTAGAAATGAAATAAAGTTTAGCTTATATAAGCTAAACTTTATTTTTTAGGCGTTATTCTTAACTTTTGTAAAGAAGTATTTGAGCATAGGAGGTGCAATCAGAGTTGTTAGAATGACAGAAATGATAACAGTGGTATAGTACTCTTCAGAAAGAAGTTGAGAACTAAGTCCTGTCGCTGCGATAATCAAAGCAACCTCACCACGTGAAACCATACCAGAACCGATAGCAAATGATTGATTGTTATCAAACCCTGTAGCCTTAGCACCTAGGTAACCACCGAATAGTTTAGATAAAACAGCGACCACTGTACAAATTACTAAGAACCAAAGCTGTGACAGTACGCCATCAAATGACACACTTAACCCAACACTAATATAGAAGAAAGGAACAAAAAAGCCATTAGCAATTGGTTCAACAGAATGTTCAACTTCATGTTGGAACTCTGTTGTTGAAATGAATAGACCCGCTAAGAAAGTTCCAATAATACCTGCCATACCAAGTTTTTCACCAAAATAGGCAAAGCCAAAAGCGATAATTAAGGCACCAGCTGTTGTAGGTACAGTTACGTTAAATTTTGAAAATAGTTTTAAGAAGAACGGAACGACGTAAATTCCTAAAATAATGGCTACTACAAAGAAAATGGTCTTTTTAAGAAGTAACATAGGTACTGAAACGCTAGATGTGTCGTTTCCTAAGAATGACATAATAAATGCCAATAGTGTTACAACTAAAATATCATCAACAACAGCTGCTCCAAGAATCGTTGTTGACTCTCTTGTTGTCATAACATCCATTTCTTTTAGGACTTGAACAGTGATGCTGACAGAAGTGGCTGAGAATAAAACACCAAAAAAGAGTGACTCAGCTGTTGAAAAATCAAATATTTTACCTACTCCAAAAGCACTAGCAAATGGAAGGATGATTCCAAGCACAGCGACTGCAAGTGATGGTTTCCAATTTTTCTTTAGTTGTTCTGCATCTGTTTCTAGTCCTGCTAAAAACATTAATAATAGGACACCGATATTTGAAAATTGTTGAATAATGGTAGAGTCTTGAACCCAACCTAAAATAGCAGGGCCAATTAAAATACTAACTAATAGTTTTCCGAGTACAGCAGGTTGCCCTATTTTGGTTGCTAAGTGACCTGCCAGTTTAGTGCTAAATAAAATCAATACAATTAAAAATAATATTTCCATCTAATTCTCCTTTTTTATTGTTTAAATTATTTACTTTTTGATAAGCGTGATTGCTTCGATAACTTTTGGATTTAAGCGATAAGTAACAGGTTTTTCTCCTCGTTTTTCAATTAAATTTTTTTCTAGTAATAAAGCTTCAATTTTTCTCATCATATAAGGGGATATATTTTTATGAGCAAAAGAGAGAATACTTTTTCTAGAAAGAAGTTCCTTTGGATAGTAAAGAGCATGGTCAAAGTAAACCTCAAATACATCAAAAGCAAAAGGTATTTTTTGCAGCTCACTCTGAAGTTGTTCTGTTACTTTAGATCGTAAATAATGGTTTATTTCGAGTTTCTCAATTAATTTTTGTTGTTGACTAATGAGAAGAGTCAGCTGATCGATTACATAAAAAGTTGCTTCATTAAAATTTTCAGGATTATCTAGTGTAGAAAAAGATAATAAATATTGCTTTTGATTACTTACAATGCCTTGTGAAACTAGAAGAGCTGATAATATGTCTAACTCTTTTGAAAGTTCAAAAGAATAAATAAAACGGGCTGTATCTTGCTGATTGGGTAATGATTTTATAAATAGGTAATGAAATATAAAAATTCTTAAAATCTTAGGGAAATTATCGTCATCTTTTTCTAAAAATGAATAGAGATTTTTAGTTGAGCTATCTAGGTTGTCAGAAATAAAAGATTTTATATGATTTTGATTTTCTGTTGTTAGTGAAAAATATAATGAGACGAGTGAATTTTCTGGCTGCTTAGTGCGTTTTTCTTTAAGTTGTTGCAGAAATTGACTAATTTTTTTTCTTTTTAGCGTAGTATTTTCTAATTCGCTAGTAGCTACCAGTTCTTCAGTTAATAGATAATCAATTAATTCTTCTTGTTCTATTAGATCTAATTTTGAATAGTGGTGTATTAGTTGATTTGAATTTTTGTAGACCTGACTAATCAAAAAGGTAAGCCTAGGTAAATTGTAGATAAATAAAGGTAAGTCTAGATGAGTTATTGTTTGTGGTAATGAATCGCTACGAATCGTACATGGAGAATTAAATCTCTTGTTATATTCGGCCTTCATAGAATCAGGTGACAATATCATTTTTTCTAGTTTATTATAAGTCATTCTCTACCTCCTATCGTTAAATATATATATAATTT
This sequence comes from Vagococcus fluvialis, assembly GCF_003337315.1. GTDB lineage: Bacteria > Bacillota > Bacilli > Lactobacillales > Vagococcaceae > Vagococcus > Vagococcus fluvialis. The sequence goes on from NZ_QPJV01000003.1 coordinate 48,735, forward strand.
TAACGATAGAGTGTTATTTAGTCAAATGTAAGCTTCTTTAATTAACGATTAATTAGAAAGATAATGATTTCAGAAAGAAGTTTTAAGAACTAATAAAACAAATGTTATATTTAATTAGATAAAATATATTATTTAGGAGTTTATTAATGAATTTTATGAAGAAGTTTTTTTTAGGGATTGGTATAGGAATTGTTTTTGTCTTTCTGCTAATGATATTTATGAAGAGCCTGAGGTGACAATAGAAAGTAGTAGTGTAGTTGAGGAAGTTATCAAATCATCAGAAGCTCCTAAAATAGAACCAAAAGATGTGATTATTACTGAAGGTAATGTTGAAGATTGGGATCATATATTAGATGATTGGGAGATTGAAGAAGCTAAGCGGGAGGATGCTTATTATGAGTAGGGATGTAAAAAGAATTAATCAGAAATAAACATTGAAGTAGAATAACTTTATTTATAACGTTATGAATATTACTAATAAATATACTTCAAAAGTTTTTTATTTATCAGAAAACAAAAAGTAATAGTAAAAAAACAACGATCCTCATATCTTGGAATAGGAGATCGTTGTTTTTGTTGTCATATGGTGGTAAATATTGTATCTAGAAGAGTATTAGTTTTTTCTTAAGTATTCTGAAAATATTTTTTGACAGTCTTTTTTTATAACATCGAGAGTGGCATATGTGCTTGAAGGGAATAAATCCATTTTAACTGATCCGAAATGAATTTCATCTAGATCACCTAGCTCTCCAGGCATAATAAAAGTATTTTTTATATTTTCTTTATAATCGTTTTTTGTAATAAATTCTGCAAATAATTGTTGGTATAGATATTGTTTAATAACATCATTAACCCCAGGATTATGTACTAATTTACCATCGATGATATCAATTAAATAATATTTTGCGTCATATATATGGAATTCATCTTTCGTGATTGAAAGAACATCTAATCTCAATGGACTACCCTCGTAATCTCTGTTATCTACTATCCATTTAGGTTTTTCTACTGCATTCTTCAATTTTGTATCTAATTCATTAGCATATTTATCAGGAATGATAACACCTTTATCTTTTAATGAAGCTAATGTTTCATCTAGATCATTTCGATAGACTAATTGACAAACATCCTCCCATACTTTATCAAATTTTGGAACTCCATATAATTCAACTTTGGTTATGCTATTTTCTTTGTTTTCTATAGCAAGATACATTTTTAATAAATGTAAAAGTTCAATTTGATGAGTGACAAATTGTTGGTTAAACTCTTTATCGAGAGAGTCCATAAGAAATGTATAATCATTTAAATCAGATATGATAGAACTTTCTTCAACATCTAAATAGAGTCCTAAAATCCCTAGTGTATCTTCGAATTCTTGAGAGATATTGAAAAGAATAGCTAGTTGTATTTGTCTTACAATATTCAGCTCATCTAAATGAATATTTTCTGTATAAATATTTGGATAGATAGGAAATTTTCCAGAGAGGATTACAGGTAACTCGTTAATTGTTTTCTCCCAAAGTATGGGGCCTTCTCCATCCGTCTCTATTAAGGACAAATTAGTTTGGTATAAGCCATAATGATGAAAATGTTCAATTAATTGAATGGCAATTGCCAACTTGTTGCCATCTTCTGGAGCGGATCCCTCTGTGAGTAATAATTCCTGAATTCTTCTATGTTTATATTTAGAAATAACTTTAATGATTTGTCTGAATTTAGAAAAACTATTATTTTTATCCTCTATAATATTATCAATATATTTTGGATAAATAACGATAGTAATATTTCTTATAACAATAATCCCAACGTAGGTAAACTGATAAGTCTCTTCATTTTTTAGTTTTTCATCGATACCCTCATTATCATCTTCTTGGTCAATCATTGTTAAATCTTTTATACCTAAGTGGGGGAATCTATGCTTAATATATGTAGTTCTAGTTAGTTCATTTAAAATGGAGTCGAATTTTTCTGGATCATGAACAAGGCCTAATTTAGCAATTAAGTCTTGTTCAGTATTAGTCCCAACTGTATATGCTTCTAATTCTTTTAGTATTACTAGAGACATAGAGGTGCCTCCTATTCAAAATGAATATCATTAAAGATATTTGGACCATGTTCTCTAAACTGAGTACAGATGTTTGAATAATACATTTCATTGTCTGTAATGTAGTCAGGATTAAAAAATTCTCTTTTTCTCATTTTAATTGCATCTTCAAAGAGATACATTAAAACTTTTGTTTCGAAGGCCTTAGTTAGTTCTTTCTCACCTTTATCCATGATATTTTTTGATATAAAGTAAGGTCCCATTAACTTGTCTTCAGAAATTCTTTCTTGTAGCATTTTGTGATTAATTTTTTTTCTAAGTTCATTCCATAGCAAAGGCTCTTGAATATTTTTGTAATAAATAGTCTTGTTACTAAAATATACTTCTTCATCAGAACTTAAATGGTTGACATCAAATTTAACAAAATCCCAACGACGTTTAAAAGCAGTATCTATAGGCATAACCCCTTGGTCTGCCCCGTTCATAGAGGCCCAAATATAGAAGTTATTAGGAAAATATAATCCTTCATTTTCTAATTTATCTCGTATATCATCACGTATAGTAGAATCTTGTTTTAATATACCTGTATCTTTATTCTTTAGATGAGTTTGCAAATCTTCAGATATAAAGATAGGGTACACACTTTCCCCATCTTCTCTATCTAGTAATTGGAAAGTATCACCAAATACTGCAGCAACGTTAGCTCTATTAATTTCCTCAATTAAAAGTAGAAACCTTTTATCAGGATTCATATAGGCTTTTTCTAATTGTTTTAATAACGGTCCAGGTATATATCTATATGTTATAGGATAATCTTTATCTCCGTCTGTAGGGAAAGGTTTAAAAACGCCTACAAATTGTCCGTAACTCATACTTGGATGAAAGGTCACTCTTTCAAAAGCTATATCATTACCATAAATAAAATGGGTGTTAGCTAATTCTTTTAGTTGGAAACTTTTTCCTGTGCCAGGTGCACCTGAGAAAATCTGTTGGTGCGGTTGATCTAATGTTGTTAGGATTTCTTCAGTATCTTCTCTGACTAAATTTATATTCTCAAATTCAGGAAGAGGAGTATATTCAATTTTTAGAGTATGTAGTTGTGTATCAATAATCAGATTAATTTCTCCTGGACGTGAAGTTAAGTCATAGAGCTTCTTAAACCAAGAAAAATCGCGTTCATCTGGAAGAGTAGGGATTTTATTTGAATGTTTTCGCCTAACTTGCAATTTTGAATTAGGGCCAGCAACAATTAATAAATTTCTTGGAACAGAGTTATCTGTATCTAAAATTGTAAGAATGTGATTACCCAACTCTAGAGAATAGTTAGAAGACAATATAAAAAATTTATCTAAGTGACTATCAGGATCAATATTCCTTAGATCAGATTGAGTGAGATTAGTATTTTCAAAAACATTGTGATTTAATGCGTTATCAAAAAATTCTTGTGGGATATTATAACTACCTTGACCTCCTCCGGTTGTTGGAGAGTTTTCAATAATATATCCTTTAATGTCTAATTTATTTTTTGAAAAACTGTTACCTAAAGAAATCGAGTCTGTTATATTCATGTTGATTAATTACCTACCCTTCAATTTTATTATTTAATTATATCAAAAATAAAAAAATAAAGTATCTCAAATAGACACTTTATTTTTTTGTATATTATTTTATTAACATATTCATAATTTGATTGGCAATTGAAAATGCTAATAAAGGAGGAACAGCATTCCCTACTTGCGTGTATTGACTAGTTTTAGAACCTTGGAAGATAAAACTATCTGGAAAACTCTGTATTCTAGCAGATTCTCTAACAGTAGGAACACGGTTTTCTTTATAGTGAAAATAATTTCTATGTCCGCAATCAATCGTGTTACTAGGTAATGAACTATTCATACGTCTAAAGGCATTGTTATAATTTCTAACTTTATAATATTCTTCTGGTAAGTCTTTTATGGAGCCACCATCTGGAACCATTTTAATAATATCAATAGTTTTTTGAGTATGTCTAGTTATTTCATGATTATGTATTTTCTCAGAATTATTGCGAATAAACTTTTGATAATCGTTAACTGGATCGTGAATATAATCAATTGGTTCTCTATCTTGTGCAGGAACAGGTAAGTCGCTAATTGCATCACTAGTAGTAACAATATTTTTTGTAATCATTTCATCAAAATTAAAAAATTCCGATGGAAATATATCTTTCTTGAGGCCAACGAAAAATACTCTCTTTCTAGATTGTGGAACTCCATAATTAGAAGCTGTTAGTAGCCTAAACGATACATTATAGCCTATAGATTCAAATTGTTGAATAATATCTTCCCTGTAAGTTCCATTATTTAAACTAAGAAGTCCACTAACATTTTCTAAAACAAAAAATTCAGGTTGAATTATATCAACAAATCTTACGTATTCAATGTATAATGAATTTCTTGGGTCATTAGTACTTCGAGTCCCAACCATACTGAAACCTTGACAAGGAGGCCCTCCGATGATTCCTTTTACTCCTATGTTTTTATATTCTATTAATTGTTCATTAGTAAATTCATGAATATCAGTTGTCGTTCCTACTGGTTTTTTATGATTAAAATTGTAGGTATCAATCGCGTCACTCCATTTATCAATAGCCAGTACAGATTCAAAACCAGCTTGTTCAAATCCTAAACTAAGGCCACCAGCACCTGAAAATAAATCTATAATTTTCATTATTACACTCCTAGTACGTATCTATTATTATATTTCTAAAATTTTTTTAATTTCTTCCGCAATTACTTGAGCCAATAAAGGAGGCACTGCATTTCCGACCTGCCTAAATTGTTGAGTTTTAGTGCCTTTGAAAATAAAAGAATCCTGAAAAGATTGAATTCGTGCAGACTCACGAACTGTTGGAACTCTATTAAATTTTGGATGGAAATAATTCATATGCCCTGTGTCTATCGTGATAGAGGGTTCATTATAGTTTAATCTTCTATATGCAGATGAATGACGATTGTCTCTAGTTGTATCCCAAAGGTACTCAGGAACATCCTTCCAATTACCTCCTTGAGGGACATGTTTTATTCTTTCGACAACTTTATCATTGTGAACAGAAATATCATGGTTTTCTATGGTAAGGGAATTAGGATCAAAATAATAATTTTGAATTTCACTTAGGTTACTTCCCATTAGAGTATTACCACTTTTACCCGATTCTAATTCTTCTAAATCAATTATAGCATCTGATACTGTAGTATTTTTAAATATAGGTTTTAAATTATTGAAATCAAATGACTTATTTAAATCTTCTTTTAAACCAACGAAAAATGCTCGTCGTCTGATTTGAGGTACACCATAATCTGCAGAGGATAAGACTTTCACTTGAACGTCATATCCTAGTTTTTTAGTTATGCTCAATATTCTGTCTTTTGCGAATCCATTATCACGTGTTAGGATTTGGGGGACGTTTTCTATAACAAAAAACTGAGGTTTAATTATACGTACAAAACGTAAATATTCGAAAAACAGATGATTTCTTGGATCATCTTCATCTTTTAAATATCGATTAGCCGCACTAAAACCTTGACAGGGTGGCCCTCCAATTATTCCATCAATATTCCCTACTAAATGTTTTGATATATCTTCGTTAGTAATAGAAGATATATCTCCATGAAAATGAAATTTTGTTTCAAAATTATATGTATGCGTTTCAATAGCAGCATCATCAAATTCAACACCGCCATAAATATTGAATCCTGCATTTCTGAAGCCTAAGCTCAATCCTCCGGCACCACAAAATAAATCTAATACATTTGTCATATTAATTCTCCTCTATACACTCTACTATTTCTGAAATATTACAATTTAAAAATATGCAAATTCTTAGTAAAGCATCAGTTGTTACATTTTGATTTGTTCTTAACTTTTGGATAGTACTAGAACTAAGTTTTGCTTCTCTTTTTAAGTCTTTTTGCTTGATATCTCTATCTATCATGAGTTTCCATAAAGGTTTATAACTAATTTTCATTATATATATCCACCTAAAAAAATGACATCTATAACTCTTTTAAAAGACTTATAGATCTCTTTTTGATTTTTTTGAACCATAAGAAGACTTAATTATTATATGCTATCATTTTTTAAAAGTCAAACATACGTTCTTAATATAAGGTTATAAAAGAGTTTCATCCCCACACCTCATAAACCACCATTCTTTAATTCCTGTCATGGAACTTCCAATCAAGCTACTTAAATCCTTATCAATCTCAAAGCCTTCTGAATGGTACAAATGAACTGCATTAGCGTTGTTTTTAGCTACGTGAAGTGTTAAAAAATCCTCCTCACAATGAGTTTTACAATAATTAATCAGCTTTCGGCCAATGCCTAATCCTCTAAAAACAGGTGAGACGGCAATGAAATCAATATGTAATTCATTTTCTTTTGGTTGGTGCGATAAAAAGCCAAGTAAAAGCCAGACTTTTGCCTGTTTAGCTTTTGAGAAATTTTGTTTCAAGTAATGTGTTAATAATTTTGAGCTTTCATGTTTAGTAATAACATACAAGCAGCCGCAGATTTTTTGATTTTTTTCTGCAATGATTAAGTTTTCTGACTTTTCTGATGACAGAAAGGTACTAAGTGCAGTGGCAATGTTTCGTGCTTCTTCTTGTGTAAAAAAGTGGTGGGTAAATTTGGCTTCAAAACCCGCTAATATTAGTTCTGTTAATGGTTCGATTAATTTTTCTTTTGAATAGTTGGTTCCTGATTGAATTAAAAGGTTCATGTCAATCACTCCTATTAAGTAATAAAGAGAGTATAAGGTGTGAAGTCACCACACAGTCAAGAAAAAGGTTAGGCAAATCTGATTGCCTAGCCTTTTTACTTTTATTCATATTCACAGCAATTGAAATTTTGTAATTCTTTTTGAGTGTTTTGACTTTGATTTAGCCTTTTCTCCAATCACCGAATATCTTGATTAGATTTATTTCTCAATCACAAAAATATCTGGATTTTTATTAACACGCTCACCAGTGTGAAGCTCGTCAATTTTTGCCATTTCGTCATCTGACAATTCAAAGTCAAAAACATCTAAATTCGCAGCAATACGGTCTTTATTAATTGATTTTGGAATTGCTGTAATGCCGTTTTGAATATCCCAGCGTAAAATAACTTGAGCAACCGATTTATTATGAGTTTCTCCAATCTCTTTAATCACTGAATTTTCTAGTAAGCTACCGTGACCAAGTGGTGAATAAGCAGTAATCGCAATATCTCTTTCCTTGCAATAAGCTACTAAATCTTTTTGATTTAAACCTGGATGGAGCTCAATTTGGTTAATCATTGGTTTGATTTTAGCCGTGGTCATTAAATCTTCAATGTGTTGTGGGTGGAAATTTGAAATCCCAATCGCTTTAGCACGACCAGATTCATAAATTTCCTCCATCGCACGCCAAGTTTCGTGATATTTTTCAGTAATTGGCCAGTGAATTAAATATAAATCCACATAATCAAGTTGTAGACGTTCTAAACTTTCATTGAAAGAAGCATGAGTTTCATCATAACCTTGCATATCATTGTAAACTTTTGTTGTAACAAATAAATCTTCTCTATTAATACCAGACTGTTTAATTCCTTCTCCAACAGCTGCCTCATTTTGATAAACAACCGCTGTATCTATCGCTTTATAACCAGCTTCAATCGCCCATTTAACAGCGTTGATTCCTTCTTCTGGGTCTTTTACTTGCCAAGTACCTAATCCGATAAAAGGCATTTTTACACCATTATTTAATGTAATTGTTTTTGACATGTGATCTCCTCCGTTATCTTGATAGCTTAAGAGTACCACAGATTGGACTAGCAATCTTTTAAAAGGTTTTGTAAGTGGAAAAAGTCGCTAAAGTTGACGAAAAAATATTTTTATACTATATTCATGAACCTATTCATAATTTTGAGAAAGAGTAAACCAATGAGTCTAAGAGAGCAAAAAAAGAAAGAATTACAAGAAAAAATCCAAGTAGCAGCTAGAGAACTTTTTTTAGAAAAAGAATTTGATAACAGCTTTTATTTTTGGTCAAGGAATTGATGATACAGGTATAACAAACGTGGCAACTTTAATCTCAGCTTTAATTAGTGAATTGAATTAACAAAATTAGCCCAAATAGAGCGTACTGTGTGGCGGAATTCTTTATCATCTCTAAATTTTTGTTGTGATTATGGCTCAACAAGTGTTAGATTTTTCATTCGTACAAATTCCACGCCAAGTGACCTACATTAAGAAAAATTATCCTGATGAAGCAGATAAAATTTTAAGTCAGAAAAAATTAATTCCATTTATTCACTAAAAAAGAACTCAATCAAGAGTTCTTTTTAATTACATTTCAATAGTATTTTTCCTTTTGAGGCTTCATGAATAATATCATGTTGTGCTTGAGAGGCTTTTTCTAGTGCATAAATAGGTCCAATCTCAGGCTTTAAAACCTTTTTAGTAAGATACTCTTCAATGGCATCTAAACTTTCAGCTCGCTCTACTTGAGTAGCATTCCAAATGGCAATTCCACGAATATCCGCTTCTTTAGCCATAGTTAATCTGGGATTAAAATCAAGTGAACCGCGATTACCAATAATCATCACACGTCCACGAGTATTTAAGACTTCTAAATCTTTTTCTAGATTCACATTTGCTAGCATCTCAATAACTAAATCCACACCGTCTATCTTGTCTAGATAACCCTCTTCGTTGTGATTTAGAACTAAGTCAGCACCATTAGCTCTAACTTTCTCCATGTTTTCTTTGTTACCAGCAGTTCCAATAACATAAGCTCCAGCATCTTTAGCCATTTGAAGAGCCAGTATGCCCACGCCACCTGAAGCACCGTGAATTAACACACGTTCACCTTTTTTAAGCTGCCCTCTTTGAAATAGCGCACGGTAAGCAGCCGTTGCTGGAATACCAAGTGCAGCGCCAGTTTCAAAACTAGTGGTTTCACCTAAATGTCTAATCGAGTCAGTTGAGGTAATCATCCACTGAGCATAAGTACCTGTGAAAAATTCTCCTAAAGCCGAAGCAATAAATACCCGGTCGCCTATTTTATAATTAGTAACGCCTTCTCCAACCTCTTCAATGACCCCCGCTCCATCAAAACCTGGTGTATAAGGTAGTGGTGGATTAAAAAAGGCATATCCACCTTGTCTAATATAAGCTTCAGCAGGATTCACACCTGCGTAGTACAACTTTATTTTAACTTGTTCTTTTCCAAGTGGGGCAATTTCTTTAGTCACATATTTTAAAACACCTACGTCTCCAAACTCAGTCATCTCAATAGCTTTCATGTGATTACCTCCTAAAAATAATCTAACTTATTACAAGTATAGTCTATTAATCAGGAAATGGAAAAATAAGTTGATTAAATAAAGAGATTTAAATTCGCTTGCTCACTGTCACCTAAATAAGTTGCAACGCCACCAAACTCTACAAAATCAAATAATTCGTCACGTTCAATCCCCATGATATCCATGCTCATCGTACAAGCGACAAATTTCACACCAAGTTCGTTAGCTTTTTTAATCATTGTTGGTAAGGATTCAACATTTTTTTGTTTCATAACTGTTTTAATCATTTTTGAACCTAGGCCAGCCATGTTCATCTTAGAAATAGGAAGTTTGTTGGCACTATTTGGTAACATTATATCAAACATTTTTCCTAATCCTTTTTTCTTCACTTTTTGTTGTTTTAAAATACTTAATCCCCAAAAAGTGAAGAATAGAGTAACATCTTTTCCCATAGCAGCAGCTCCTGAGGCAATAATCATGGAGGCTAAAGCTTTATCTAAATCACCACTAAAGACTACCATAGTCGCCCCATTTTTCCCTTCAATCAGTTTTCCTTCTTCTGGTAATAGGTCTAGATTTAAGTTACCTTTTGCAACAGTAGCAACTACTTTACCGTCTTTGATCTGATTATCGATAATCGTGTTGCCAGTATTTTTAGCCCATGCCTCGATATCTGCATGAAATCCAAAATCACTTGCTTGAACAATCATTTGTTGGCCTTGTGCCATCTTATCCATCTGTTCTTTTACTTTTAAAATAGGTCCAGGACATTGTAATCCACATGCATCTACTTCAATTGTTTCAAAAGCTGGTTGTTTAGTAGATGTTGTTTGTTGTTTTAGAGTTTCTTTTTTTGATTCCGGTATATGTCGGTCTGTTAACTGATAGTTAGCTATTTTATATGTTTTGTATCCACCATCTAGGTTTTTTACTGTAAAACCATGATGCATTAACACTCTAGCAGCATTATAACCTCGTTGTCCGACTTGGCAATAGATATAAATAGTTTCGTCTTTAGGTAACTCATCTAAACGGTTTCGAAGTTGATTTAAAGGAATCAAGTGGCTGCCATTTATTTCACCAGTAGCTAATTCAAAGTCTTCTCTCACATCTAAGAAATAACTATTTTTTTCTATTAAGTTATCAACTTCATACCATTGAAAGGTATTAACTTTTTGGTGAAGAATATTATCGGCTGTATATCCTAGCATATTAACAGGATCTTTAGCACTTGAATAAGGCGGAGCGTACGCTAACTCTAAATCAGCTAATTTATCAGCAGTTGCCCCTAACTTCATAGCAGTTGCAATCACGTCTATTCTTTTTTCAACACCATCTGTTCCAATTCCTTGAGCTCCTAAAATTTTTCCATCTGTTCCGTACAATAATTTCAAATGGATGGGACTGGCATTAGGATAATACCCAGCGTGTGAATTAGGGTGTATGTGAATAGCTGTGAAGTCGATTCCTTTATTTTTTAATAGACGCTCACTATTACCAGTTGAAGCAACTGTTAATTCAAATACTTTAGCAACAGATGTTCCTTGAGTTCCTGAATAATCAATAGATAAACCATTAATAATATCAGCAACAAGACGGCCTTGACGATTAGCAGGCCAAGCAAGTGGAATATTAGTCGGTGATTGATCAACAAAATCGGGCACTTCAATCACATCACCAATCGCATAAATATCAGCTAGATTGGTTTCGAAATTTTCGGAAACTTTAATGGCTTGCTTAAATCCAAGTTCAATTCCAGCTTCTTTAGCTAAAGTGTTTTCTGGAATAACACCAATTGAAAGGATAGTCATATCTGTTTGAAGGACTTTTCCACTAGTAAGTAGTAATTGCTTACCATTCTCTTGAAATTCTTTTAGACCGTCATTTAAGAATAAATCAACACCATGTAAATTAATTTGAGTATGAAGTTGTTGTGCCATTTCTATATCAATATTGGGCATAACTTGGGGAGCCATTTCAACTAATTGGACGTGAATGCCAAGTTCTTTTAAATTCTCCATCATTTCTAAACCAATAAAACCACCACCAATAACAGTAGCTGTTTGAACATTTTGAGTCTCGATATAATGTTTGATTTGATCCATATCAGGAATATTTCTTAAGCTAAATACATTTAAAGCTGAATCAATGCCCTTAATTGGAGGAATAAAGGCTTTTGCTCCTGTTGAAATAATTAATTTATCAAATGTTTCTTGATAGATTTTATTAGTTGGGTAGTGATGAATAGTTAGTTCTTTTTTCTCATAATTAATGGAAGTGACTTCGGAATAATTTCGGATATCAATGTTGTATTGATCTTTCATACCCTCTACGGTTTGTAAAAGTAAGTCATCTCTGTCTTTAATAACACCACCAACATGATAAGGTAAACCACAATTAGCGAAAGAAATGAACTCTCCTTTTTCAAAAAGAATAATCTCTGTTTCTTCACTAAGCCTTCTTAAACGTGTTGCAGCAGTAGCTCCCCCTGCAACACCGCCAATAATTAATATTTTTTGTTTCATCATAATTCTCCTTTAATATGTGTAAGTTTAATTTGTTGACAAAATAAGTTGTTACCTGTTTAATATACCCTATAAGGTATATAGAAGACAAGGAGATAATTATTATGTTTAGTTTATTCAACAAGATTCCATCCATTTCAACAAAAGAATTAGAAGACAAGTTATCTGAAAAAATAGTATTATTAGATGTACGAACGCAAGCAGAATTTAAAGGTGGGCACATTCATCAAGCTATTAGTAAGCCTCTAGACAAAATGAATACCTACAATGGTAAAGAAAAAGATGTTTATGTCATTTGTCAGTCAGGAATGCGTAGTAAAAAGGCAGCAAAAACATTAAAAAATAAAGGCTATAATGTAGTAAATGTTCGCGGTGGTATGAGTCAATGGCGCGGATCAGTTGTTCGAGGAAAATAAGAAAAGAGGAAAAAAGATGTTTAAATCAATGGGAATGCCAGAATTTTATCAAGAGGCAAAAAGAAGTCAATTAGCTATTATTGATGTGAGAGAAGTATTTGAATACGAAATGGGACACATTCCAGGGGCTATTAATTTACCTTTAAGTGAGATTGGAGATACCTTTGAAACGTTAGAAAAAGAAACACCGTATTTCTTAATTTGCCAATCAGGTTCAAGATCAGCAATGGCAGGTGAATTTTTAGGTAACCAAGGTTATGATGTGACCAATATTTTAGGTGGTATGGGTTCATGGCCAGGAGACATGGAATAAATTTAGAATAGTTAGTTTAGAGAAAACTTTTGGCTTGTTTTTCTTTAAACCTATTTTCAGAAGTTATGTGGATGGTTTTATATCTTTCATAGCTTCTTTTCTTTTTGTTGATATTGAGAATCGTTATCAGTTGGTGCATATTTAATAGCGAAGACTTTTAAAAGAAAAGAGGGTCACAAATGGAAATTTTTTGGACAAAAGTTAAAGATATTATAAAAGAAACATCTGAAATAAATACATACATCTTAGAATGCCCAAAAGAGTTTACTTAGAAAGCTGGTGCTCATACGCATTTTGCTTTAGAAGGATTTAATATAGGGGAGAAATCAAATAGAAGTTTAGTCAGACATATGTCGATTTCAACTTTACCCGAAGAAGAAGCGATTGGTATTACAACAAGAGTTAAAGAAGAATGTTCTGAGTTTAAGTCGATTTTAAGAAGTGAAGGTATTGGTAAAAAAGTAGCTCTTTTTAAAACATCAACAAATATGCCATTAAAAAGAGAACACCGTCCGATTTACTTATTATCATCAGGAGTAGGAATTGCTACATTTAGACCACTATTACTGGATTATTTAAAAGATGATTCAGGGGTAGCGAGTATCCATTCACTAAATGTGGATTCAACTGGAGACTTTTTATTTGGTGATATTTTTCAATCTGATAAAGCCAAAGGAATCAGTGTTGAGTCAGTGACAAGTCGCAAAGCTTATTATGATGCCTTATCATTATTGGCATTAGATAAAACAGCCTTTTTTTATATTGTCGGAAGTGATGATTTCTTAACAGAAAACATTACAGTACTACAAAAGGCTGGTATTTGGAATGAACGTATTGTCTTAGATAAACATGATTTCCAGTTAGAGAAATTTTTGAAATAATACTAATAAAAGACTATGAGATAAGTTTAGTTACCTATCTCATAGTCTTTTTATCCTATTCCTTTTGTCAAATCAACGACGGCATCATTGAAGCTTTTTTGAAATTGATTAAAATTACGACTTTGATTAACAATTAAGCTGATTAAAATATTTGGAGCATTTTCAATTGGGACTTTGACAAGTGGCGCATGTTTTGGGACAATAATATCACTCATAAAAGCAACCATATTAGTTGAAGAAGCTACCGATACGGCAGTCCGAATTTCTTTAGTATAAAGAACTTGGGGCTTTTTCATGTGATTATCATCCAACCATTTTTGAAAGACGCGCTCGTGAAGGTATCCTTTCTCTAGAGAGATACAGGAAGTGTTTTTAATGTCGCTAATTAATAAACGTTTCTTTTTAGCTAAAGGATTATTTACCGAAACCCAAGCAGACATCTCTTCTTGCTGAAGAGGAATTTGCATAATGTGGTACGGATCCACTGGTGAAAAATCGCTGGCAATAATTGCTAAAGGAACTTCTCCATCTCTAACAAGTTCCATCATCGCATCAGAACTTTCTTCTTCAATAAGTTTGAGTGAATCAGCGTATTTACCAAGTTTTGGTAAAAGCTGAGGCATAAAGTGACCGCCAATTGTTGGCAAAAGTCCAAAATAAACAATTTGATGATTAAAGTCATGAATTTCTTCATGTGCTTGTTCAATTGATGTGATAATTTGCTCTGAGTATTTTAATAATATAAGACCTGTTTCGGTCAAAGCGAGTTTTTTGTGATTATTTTTTCTATCTATTAAAAGAGTATCTAACTCTTCTTCTAAGCGTTTAATTGCCATGGAAATCGATGGCTGTGAGATGTAGAAGTAGGATGCTGTCTCAGTGAAGCTAAGAGTTTTAGCCAAATGATTAAAGTAAGTTAAATCTTTGATATTCATCTGAATCTTCCTTTGCTTGTGATTTTTGTATCATAAGTAAAACATATCATTCTTCTGTTAACATAAATTTTACTTATGATAACATAATTAATCGGTATTATCCAAAGATAGAAATGCATGATATATTGAGTTCGTTAAAACGTTTACAGGTAATGGAAGGACGGATTTTTGTGAAGTTGATCAAGGAAATATTTATCATTATGCTATTCGCATTTTTAGGAGAAATGATTTCTCTTCTTTTATTAAATGTCATGGTAGTGCCTGGTAGTGTGATAGGAATGGTGTTACTCTTTTTAGCTCTTCATTATAAAGTAGTACCAATGAAGTCAGTTGAAGAGGTAGGAACATGGCTAACCAATAATATGGGAATCTTTTTTGTTCCTGCAGGAGTTGGTTTGATGGCTAATTTCGACACACTAGCTGATACTTGGTGGCAATTACTTCTAGTGATTGTTGTAACTACTGCTTTAATGATGGCTTTTGTAGGGAAAGTGGTTCAAACAATGAAGCGTAAGTTTGATAAAAAGACCTTACTAAGTATGGAACATCATTTAGAAGAAAGAAAAGGAGGAGACACTCATGTTAAGTAAGTTAGCAACGAGCCCCTTCTTGTGGATTTCATTAACTGCTGGTCTTTATTTATTAGGTGGAAAACTAAAAGCGAAATGGCCTCTAAACCCATTGTTTAATCCATTAGTATTCTCAATTACGATTATTATTGGTATTTTGATGTTATTCAATATTCCATTAGAAACTTACGAGCAAGGTGGGCAATTATTTAGTTTACTGATTACCCCAGCTACAGTAGCACTTGCAATTAAGTTGGAACAAAATTTTGAGTACTTTAAAAAATATTATCCAGCGATTTTAGTGGGAATTTTAACAGGGGTTATTTTCCATACAGCGATGATTTATTTCTTCTCAATTTTACTGAAACTTGATAAAAATCTAGTCATGACTTTAATACCAAAATCTATTACTACTGCTATTGCAGTTGATGTTTCAAGCGCATTAGGAGGCATTGTTTCCTTAACCGTTGCTGTAGTCGTTTTTACAGGTGTTGTTGGTTCCCTAGTTGGCCCATGGATTATGAAGGTATTTAATATTACAGACCCTGTTGCACAAGGTGTGGCTTTTGGTAGCTCAGCCCATGCAGTAGGAACCTCAAAAGCGATTGAACTTGGTGAAATCCAAGGAGCTATGTCAGGCTTATCGATTGTAATTACAGGTATCACTGTTGTTATCCTTGCGCCATTAACTGGACCGATTACCAATTTATTCTTTTAAAATAAAAAAATGATAAGGCGGGTTTCAAATGACAGAACAAATCACATATGATGCACCAACAATCGAACAAGAAATCGAAGTAATCAGTACCTATCACTTAGAAGAAGCGGCAAGTCACGTTGTACCTAAGGGTGGATTTGATTATATGGCAGGTGGATCTGGAAAAGAATTTACTTTAAAACGTAATGACTCAGCATGGAATAAAAAAGGTATCTTACCTCGTGTTTTAGCCAATGTAGAAAATCCAGATACATCGACATCAATTTTTGAACATGATTTAAAAGTACCATTTATTATGGCGCCAATCGCAGCGCACGGCTTAGCTCATGCGACTAAAGAAGCTGGAACAGCGCGTGGTATTTCTGAATTTGGAGGCACAATTATGTCAATCAGTGCTTACTCAGGAGCAACTTTTGAAGAGATTGATAAAGGCTTAAATGGTAATCCACGTTGGTTCCAAATTTATATGAGTAAAGATGAAGAAATGAATAAAAACATCTTAGATGAAGCTAAACAAGATGGTGCAACAGCGATTATTTTAACGGCTGATGCAACTTTAAGTGGTAATCGTGAGCGTGATATTACGAATAAATTTGTTTACCCATTTGGTATGCCAATTGTTTCTCGTTACTTAACAGGTTCTGGTAAGAACATGTCATTAAATAATATTTACGCTCAATCAAAACAAAAAATTGAGCCAGCAGATGTGAAATTCATCGCTGAATATTCTGGTTTACCTGTTTTTGTTAAAGGCATTCAAACACCAGAAGATGCGTTACTTGCCATTGGAGCAGGAGCTTCAGGTATTTGGGTATCAAACCATGGTGGACGTCAATTAGACCAAGCACCAGGCTCATTTGAAACCCTTGAAGCAATTTCTAAAGCTGTTGCTGGTCAAGTACCAATCGTATTTGATAGTGGTGTGCGACGTGGGGAACATATCTTTAAAGCTTTAGCTAGTGGCGCAGATATTATTGCTGTCGGTCGTCCAGTATTGTTTGGACTTGCTTTAGGTGGCTACAAAGGTGTTAAATCAGTTTTAGAATACTTTGAAACTGACTTAAAACGTGTGATGCAATTAGCAGGGACACAAACTATTGAAGACGTGAAAAACACTCAGTTGTTTGATATGGAATAATAAAAAAGCTTTTCCAAAGGAATCATATTCCGATGGAAAAGCTTTTTTATGAAGAATGGCTTCTCATGATTAAATCTTGTTTCAAACTTTCAGCTAGCCCTTCATCAGTTAGAATAATAAGGACGTCACCACAGTGAATCAGAGTATCTCCATGAGGGATAAATTCACTTTCTCCGCGTCTTATAGAGGTTAGAAGCATATGGCTTGGCCAGTTAATATCTCGAACCATCTGCTCATCAAATAGACTCTCCACGATAATTGGGAACTCAATAATTGTTTTCGAACCTTTAATATCCTCCTCATCTGAAGTAACTAAGTTTTCTAATAATGATTCGTAAATAGGTTTACCTTTTAAGAAGTCAACGGTGATATAACTAATAAGTACGACCACTCCTATAGACATTAAATGAGAAAAACTACCAACCATTTCAGTGATTAGAATCATACCGGTCAAAGGAGCTTTACTAATAGCTGAAAAATAGCCAGCCATAGCTAAAATGAGAAAGCTTTTAATATATATACTATCAATGCCTATAGTCTGGGTTAAAATAGTACCAAATAAGACGCCGATAATGGCCCCTAAACTTAGTATAGGTAAGAAAATACCACCTGGAAGGCCAGATCCGTAAGAAATCATGGAAAATAAAAAACGAAAGATAAATAACGTTATCAGTATTAAAATGCTGAAGTTATTAGTAGTTAATTGAATAATGATGTCATGTCCTCCTCCCAGTAAACTAGGAAGAAATAACCCAATGGGAATAACCAATAAAATAGGTATGACACCATAAAAATAGGAAGGTAATTTCGGAATCTTTTGAAATATTTTTGACGAATATAAAAGAACCTGTTGATAGCCTATTGCTAGGGTACCGATTAAAATCCCTAAAATGATTAACGTCCAGTAATATTTTAAAGGTAATGTTTCCAGTTCTCCAATGTAGAGAGTGGGTTGTAGGCCAAAAAAGTGCATCGAAACAAAATTACTTGTAATAGTCGCTGAAAAAGCTGTTAATAAAACAAGAGGTGAGAAAGAGTGGTGAACTTCTTCTAAGATGAATAACAAGCCAGCAATAGGTGCGTTAAAAGCAGCCGATAAACCAGCGCTAGCACCACTAGAAATAAGTATTTTTTTCTCAGCATTAGTTGTCTTTGTGTGTTCTCCAATACCTTGAGCAACAACCGCACCTAGTTGAATTGATGGGCCTTCACGTCCAAGAAATAGTCCCATACCAAGTGCGAGAATGCCTCCAACAAATTTTTTCCACAAAACGGACCACCAATTAATACTCAGCTGGCCTCTTAATTGTCCTTCGACTTGTGGAATCCCGCTCCCTTTAATATTAGGATCACTTTTGATTAATCTGCCAAGAATATAAGCCACCATCAAACTGATCAGGATCCAGCCTAAAATAGCGATAGGGTGTTGCTTTAAGTAATAATAAATAGTATCTAAATGGTGTGAGACAAAACCGATAGCGAGTCTAAATAAGCTGACAACTAAACCAACGGCTAGTCCAATCAAAACACCCTTACCAATAAACAAAATCTTTGTGCCATCTAATTTGCGAATATCATCGTAATACTTCATCATAAACTCCTTTTAATTTATGTTAGTTAAGGTATGTGATAAAAGGAGCTAGCTAAATCCATAACAAGCTTTAATTAAATGATTAAAGACTAGTCTGTCTCTGATTTGGCTTATTTTTTTCAACAGTGTCAACTTCTTTCTCTGTGATTCTATTATCTATGTTACTATAAAAGTGTAAAAATTAAAAATACATTTGTTGTTGTTAATTCAGTCATTTAAAAAGGAGAGGTAAATATGATTATTCATGCTACTAAAAAAGCATTACCATTATTTAGTTACTTAACACCGTCAAAAGATGTAGATGAAGCTAAAATACACTCCAATCAAAATCCATTAAACAGTTGGCATGCTAATTACTTTAATGTGAATCGAAAGAAAATGTTATTGTTAGTGAATGATGCTTCTCTTTATACGATTCTGATCCCCGATGTCAACGCTACTAGAAAAAAAGAATTAGATAAACTTATTAGTGAGGCTCTAAAAATACAGTTAAAAACAGATGACTTTCTAACATCTTTAACAGATCCTTATTTAGAGCAGCTAGGGGAAATTGAAGTCGCGACTGGTTATAACAGAAAAGTGACAAGTACTTCTAATCATTTTATTTTAATGCTAGAAAATTATATTTTTGAAGAACGTAAAGCTTTGTCACCTACCAAATTAGCTTCTTGGCTAAATGAAGTACCCGTATCTTCTCTTAAACATGTTTATCCTTTCAGGGAATTAAAAGCTTGGTTAAGCGGGGAAGAAAAGCCGATTTCGAACGAAGGGTTACTTGTTAATGGAAAAGTCAAAATTGATAAAACTTGGGACGATTTTTCTGTATGGCAAGAAAAAAGCAACAAAGTTGAGTGTGAAGAACTAGATCCTATGACGTTAGAACAAGATTATATACGTCATTCTGAAAACTTAGTGAATGGATTTATAACGTATCTTGAGAAGGAAGAAAATTTATCTAACAAAGTGGTGAGAAGACATGCAGATAATGCTAGTGTTTTTATGGATTTTTTAATGTTTTCAGTTCTTTACACACCTTTAGGGGATGGAACGGATTTAACGATTTATTTCTATTGGTTAATTGATAAGGGAATTGTTATGTCTGATTATGGTTTTAACGGACAAATAGCAGCACTAAAAAAATTCTATCAGTTTTTATACTATGTAAATGAAATTGATGCTCAGGAATTGAAAGAGAGAAAAGAAAATATTAGAGACAGTAAAGAGATTATATTTGACTTATTAATTTGATATGAGCTTGATAGCTCCTTTTTGATTCTTCTTGTTTTTCTTAGTATAATAAGCAAAGAAAATTAGTCTTAAGAGAAACGGAGTATATATAATGACAACCAATTTTTGGGCAGAATTACCAAAGCCTTTTTTTATTTTAGCACCAATGGAAGATGTGACTGATGTTGTGTTTCGCCATGTTGTAAAAACAGCAGGAGCACCAGATGTATTCTTTACAGAATTTACTAACTCAGACAGCTATTGTCATCCAGATGGTCGTGACAGTGTACGTGGACGTTTAGTTTTTACTGAGGATGAACAGCCAATTGTTGCCCATATTTGGGGAGATAAACCTGAATTTTTCCGTGAAATGAGTATTGGAATGGCAGAGATGGGCTTTAAAGGAATCGATATTAACATGGGATGTCCTGTGCCAAACGTAGCCGATAGAGGTAAGGGAAGTGGTTTAATACTTCGTCCTGAAACAGCAGCAGAATTAATCGAAGCAGCTAAAGTTGGAGGCCTCCCAGTTAGCGTGAAAACTCGACTTGGTTTTAAAGAATTATCAGAGATGGAAGCTTGGATTACACATTTGTTAAAACAAGACATTGCTAATCTGTCTATTCATTTAAGAACAAGAGAAGAGATGAGTAAAGTAGATGCTCATTTTGATATGATTCCAGCGATTATGAAAATTCGTGATGAGGTAGCACCAAATACTTTAATCACGATTAATGGAGATATTTTAGACCGTCAAATGGGACTAGAACTGGTTGAGAAATACGGAGTAGATGGGATTATGATTGGCCGCGGTGTCTTTAAGAATCCTTATTGCTTTGAAAAAGAACCTAAAGAGCATACTTCAGAAGAGTTACTTGGTTTACTGAATTTACAAATTGATTTACAAGATAAATACGGTGAATTAGTCCCACGTTCAATCGTTGGCTTACATCGTTTCTTTAAGATTTATGTTAAAGGTTTCCCAGGAGCAAGTGATTTACGTGTGAAATTAATGGGAACAAAGTCAACAGATGAAGTAAGAGAAATATTGGCTGCTTTTAAACGTGGGGAGTTTATACCGTAAAGAATGAAAAGGAGATCAACTTTAAAAGTTAGTCTCTTTTTTTATTTAACAGAAGTTTGATTATACTGAGTCATGATATAATGAAAAATATTAAGTTCTTTTGTTAAGGAGGACTTCAGTGTCTATAAAACAGGTTAAAACAATAAAAATTGTCAGAACGATATTATTAACACTCTTTTTTTATTTTATGTGGAATCGAGATGTAGGATTTGTAATTACTATATTGACAATTATTTGTGCTGGAGCTTTAGGAGAAACATTACCGAAAGAATATAAAGTAGGAAATACGTTTTTAGATAATAAATTAAGGTGGTTAGAAGTAACTATTGAAGTGATGATACCGATTATATTCGGAGTGGTGTTGAGTATTATCTTATAAACTAAGCGTTAGTATTATCCGTAGCTATAGATAGCTAGGTTGGTAAATAGTAAATCATACATATAAAAAAACAAAGAAGAATCTTAATTTTTATAGGTATCTTCTTTGTTTGCTGAATTCTAGAAAAAAATTGTAATAGGCATTTCTAAATAACTCAAAAAACCACCTATTCAGTATATGCTATAATAAATTAAATAGTTTACTAAAAGGGGATGTCTTATGGAAATAGATATTTATAAGTTAGTTAATCGTTATCAGTTAACAGATACAGAAACATCTATTTTAAAAAAGATATTGATAGATCCAGAAAAAAGTCTTGAAATGAGTGTTAGAGAGATAGCGAGTGAAAATTATTCGTCACCAGCTACTGTTGTTAAATTAGCTAAAAAAATGGGCTATACAGGTTACACTGATATGGTTTACCGATTATATTTTATACAAAAAAACCTGAATAACAAAGATGAGAATTCTTTATCTTCGATTTTTAATAGCGATTTGTTCTCAGAAATTTCGGAAATATCTGTCGAAACATTTGTTGATTTGTTAGCAGTAGCTAAGAAACAAAATCTACGTATTTACTTAACAGGAAGTGGGTTCTCGAAGCCAATTGCGGAATATATTTGCATGAAATTATTAGTAAATGGCTTTGATTGTATATTCACTGATTTATTTGCTGTTTATGAACAAGAAAGTGATCGTGAGGCAATAGTTGTCTTAATATCTCAATCAGGGGAAACTGGAAATATTATAAAAATAGCTCAAAGGGCTAAGAAAAATAATCATACCATTGTTCTTTTCACAGGTGAAAAAGAGACAACCTTAACTGATTTGGCAGACGTTTCTTTTATAATAAAAAACGATTATTTGCTTAATGATCAAAATAAAAATCAGAATTATTTTTATTCTGCTTGCTTATTTTTCTTTGAATATCTAAATTCTAGAGCAACTAATTAAGCTTCAATAGATAACATGTTATTGTTATTTGTTGAAGCTTTTTCTGTTTTCTGAAAAAATGGATAACATGTTTACTATTAAGTAAATACTTTTTCAAATAAGTGAAAGCACTTTTTTTTAAAAAAAATCGTGCTATGATTTGTTTGTCAATCACAGATTTGCGCAAATAAGGTTGAACCAAATGGGAGAGGAAAAAGAGAATGAAAAATAAAATTGTTAATAAGATGCAGCAATTTTCAAAAGCAATGATTGGACCAGTTCTATTTTTACCAATTGTAGGATTAGGAATTGCTTTTAGTAGTATTTTTACAAACACAGCATTCTTTAGTGATACATCAACTGTATATATGATTGGAAAATTTGTTTCCAGTATATTATGGGCAATCATGAATAATTTAAGTTTAATTTTCTGTGTGGGAATTGCTTATGGTATGGCAAGAAAGAAAAAAGCTGAAGCTGCAATTATTGCTGTTATGAGTTTCTTGATGTTTTTAAATGCTAATACAACTTGGCTGAATTTAACGCAAAGACTCGCAGAAGGAGCTAATAATTCAGAATTATTTGGCAGTGGTCAAACCTTTGTATTAGGCTATCAAGTAACAGATATGGGTGTTTTCTTAGGAATTATTTTAGGTTGTTTAGTTGCTTATATTCATAACAAGTTCATTGATACTAACTTTAAAGGTGCTTTTGCAATTTATGGTAATAGTAAATTAGTTTTAATTGTTTTAATTCCAATTATTGGTGGCTTTGCTTTAGGAATTACTTATTTGTGGCCATTTGTTCAAGCTGGAATTACATTCTTAACTCAGTTAATGGCAAGTGCAGGAGCTTTTGGTGTATTCTTATACGGTTTTTTAAATCGTTTCTTAATTCCAACAGGTCTTCATCACCTTATCTGGTCACCTTTTGTATTTTCAGGTATGGGTGGGCAAGAGTTAATAAATGGCGAACTATTTGTTGGAGCTAAACCTATTTTCTTAGCTCAGATTGCAGATCCATCTATTACGACTTTGACAGATTCTGCTCGTTTCTTAGTATACGGAATGGTTAAAATGTTTGGTATTTTAGGTGTTGCTTTAGCCTTTTATAAGACTGCGTATCCTCAAAATAAAGCAAAAGTTAAAACGACTATTTTTCCAAATGCTTTAACTTCATTTTTAGTCGGAATAACAGAGCCTTTAGAATTTATGTTTATCTTTACAGCACCATTATTATGGTTAGTTTATTCTGTTATAGATGGATTTTTCCAAATGCTATCTTATATG
The DNA here is from genome assembly GCF_003337315.1 of Vagococcus fluvialis. Lineage (GTDB taxonomy): Bacteria > Bacillota > Bacilli > Lactobacillales > Vagococcaceae > Vagococcus > Vagococcus fluvialis. The sequence continues at coordinate 72,079 of NZ_QPJV01000003.1, forward strand.
TTAAATGTACATGTTAGTGCAACTAATGGGATTATTGACTTTTTAGTATTCAATATACCAGCAGGTGTTGAAAGAACAAACTGGCCAATTTTTGTTCTACTTGGCTTATTGGAAATTGCGGTTATGTACTTTGTGTTTAAATTTATGATTGAGAAAATGAATCTGAAAACACCTGGCAGAGAATTAGCAATTGATGCAGTAGATAGTACAACTTCTGTAGTGGAAGCAGAAGCAAGTTCAATAGATACAACCAATGACTTAGGCCAAACGATTGTGGATGCTTTAGGTGGAGCTGAAAATATTGTGACCGTTGAAAACTGCTTCTCTCGTTTAAGAGTGGACTTGAAAGATGACACAATTATTAATGAAGAAGCACTTATCACAACTGGTTCTCAAGGAATAGTAAGAAAACCAAATCATGTCCAAGTTGTTTATGGAATGAAAATTAATGAAATTAGAGATTTAGTCGATCAAACTTTAAATATTGAAGAATAGGATGATAAAAATGAAAAAATTTAACATATTAATTGCAGGTGGAGGAAGTACATATACACCAGGGATAGTAGCAATGTTAGCCGATCATAATGACCAATTTCCAATTGGTGAAATTAAATTATACGATGATTTAGCTGAAAGACAAGAACCAATTGGAGAAGCTTGTAAAATTATGTTACAAGAAAAAAATCCAGACATCAAATTTTCATATACAACTGATCCTAAAGAAGCATTTACTAACATTGATTTTTGTATGGCCCATATTCGTGTAGGTTTATACGCAATGCGTGAACAAGATGAAAAAATTCCATTAAAATATGGAGTAGTTGGTCAAGAAACTTGTGGACCTGGTGGATTAGCTTATGGTTTAAGATCTATACCAGGAGTCATTGAATTAGTTGATTACATGGAAAAATATTCACCAGATGCTTGGATGCTTAACTATTCAAATCCAGCTGCTATCGTAGCTGAAGCAACAAGAAGATTAAGACCTAACTCAAAAATCATTAATATTTGTGATATGCCAATTGCAATCGAAACTATTTTTGCTGAAATTTTAAAATTAGATTCACGAAAAGATATGAATGTTAGATATTACGGTTTAAACCATTTTGGTTGGTGGACAGATATTACTGACAAACAAGGTAATGATTTAATGCCGAAGTTAAAAGAATTTGTTTCAGAAAATGGTTATGCTTTAGAAACAGAAGACTTCCAACATAAACATCCAAGTTGGCAAGCAACATTTAAAAAAGCGAAAGATTTATATGCTTTGGATCCAGAAACAATGCCAAATACTTATTTAAAATATTATTTCTACCCAGATTACGAAGTAGAACATTCTGATCCTAACTTTACAAGAGCTAATGAAGTAATGGAATCACGTGAAAAAGAAGTTTTTGAAACTGCAAGAAAAATTGTAGAAGCAGGAACAGCTGTTGGAACTGAGTTTCATGCCGGTGCCCATGCTACGTTTATTGTTGATTTAGCTAGTGCGATTGCTTTTAATACAATGGAGAGAATGCTATTGATTGTTCCTAACAATGGAGCAATTGCTAACTTCCCTAAAGATGCTATGGTAGAAGTTCCATGTTTAGTTGGTAAAAATGGTCCTGAACCATTATCAATGGGAGAAATTCCAACTTTCCAAAAAGGCTTAATGGAACAACAAGTAGCTGTAGAAAAATTAGTTGTTGAAGCCTATATAGAAGGTAGTTACCAAAAACTATGGCAAGCCTTAACGTTATCAAAAACTGTGCCAAGCGCAAAAGTTGCTAAAGATATTTTAGATGAGTTAATTGTAGCGAATAAAGACTTTTGGCCAGAGTTAAACTAAAACTCAGCTGAAAGAATAATAAAGAGGCTGGCTTATGAAGTTAGCCTCTTTTATTTATGGAGGATAAAGATGAAAGTAAATGTCATTGGTTTAGGAAAGATGGGTTTAAACTTAGTAAGTAATCTTTTAAAAGAAAATCATGAAGTCACTTGTTTTGATATAAATGAAGAAGCTTTAAAAGAAGCAAGTAAAATGGGAGCAAAAGCAGTTTCCAAAATTGAGGATTTATTTGGTGGTGCTGACAAATCACCAAGTGTTTATTGGTTAATGTTGCCTTCAGGGAAAATCACTAATGATACTCTTGACTTATGTCAAAGAAAATTAGCTTCAGGAGATATTGTTATTGATGGTGGTAACTCAAGATATGCTGATAGTGTGGCTCATTACTATAAGTTTAAAGAAAATAATATTCATTTCTTAGATGTTGGAACTTCTGGAGGAATTGGTGGAGCTAAAAATGGAGCTTGCATGATGATTGGTGGCGATAAAGAAGCGTTTCTAGTAGTAGAAACAATTTTTTCTTCGATTTGTGTGGTAGATGGTTATCTATATTGTGGTGCGGCAGGTAGTGGTCATTACCTAAAAATGGTTCATAATGGAATTGAATACGGTATGATGCAAGCCATCGGTGAGGGATTTAATTTATTACACCATTCGAGTTATGACTATAATTTAGAGAAAGTGGCGAAGGTCTTTAATCATGGTTCTGTTATCAGAAGTTGGTTGATGGAATTAACAGAAAATGCTTTGAAAGAAAACCCTAAGTTAAGTGGTATTAGTGGAGAAATCCCTTCATCGGGTGAAGGGAAATGGACCATTGAAGAAATGCTTGAGTTACAACAATCAGCTCCAGTCATCACTCAGTCTTTATTAACAAGATATAGTTCAATGGATCAAGAAAAATATGGGGAAAAATTAATAGCTGCCTTAAGAAATCAATTTGGCGGACATGAAATTCCTACAACTAAGAAGGTTGACTAATGATGACTATTTTTTTAGGAATAGATATTGGCACAACGGCAATTAAGTTTAAAGTATACGACACTATGGAAGCTAAAATAAATTTTAGTTTACCTGTTATGACTTATTACGAGGAAAATGCTGTTTATCAAAATCCAAAAGAAATATTAGAATCAGTAAAAGAAGGTATAAAAATAGTTATTCAACAAGTAAACACTATTAACAAAATAGCATTTAGTACTGCCATGCATACGATAATTCCAAGAGTAAATCAGAATGAAGAGTTAAGAATGTATATTTGGTCAGACAATCAAGCTAGCGAGGTCGTAAAGGAATTTAAGCAAACAAAATTAGCTGAACCATTTTATTATAAAACAGGAACTCCAATTCATGCTATGACTCCTTTTTCAAAAATAATATTTTTTAAACAATCTCAACCAGATTTTTTTCAAAAAATAAGTCATTGGCAAGATTTAAAATCTTATATTTTCAGTGAACTAACAGGGAATAATGTGACTGATTATAGTAATGCCTCAGCGACAGGTATTTTTGATAGTTTGAATTTTGAGTGGGATAAAGAAATTCTTGCTTATTTAGAGCTAAAAAAAGAATCTTTACCTAGATGTTTGAGTCCAAAAGAAAGCTTTAAAATACTTGGATATCAAGCAGAAGAATTAGAAATTTCTCCTGAAGTTGAAATTATTTTAGGAGCAAGTGATGGGTGTTTAGCAGCTTTAGCAGCTTATAAAAAAACAGGTGGAAAACTTACATTGACTCTAGGAACAAGTGGAGCTATCAGAAAACTGACTAAACAACGAGAATTAAATTTTAAAAGTAATCAATTTTGCTATTATGTGTCAGAAAATCTTTGGGTAATTGGTGGGGCTACAAATAATGGTGGCAAGGTATTAGAGTGGCTACAGTATTCATTTTATGATAATCAGGTAGATACTTATTCTAGTTTAGCTAAAAGTTTAACTAATATGGATTACAAGAAAAAAATTCCTGTTTTTCTACCGTATTTACAAGGAGAGCGGGCTCCAATTTGGAACAGTGAAGCTACAGGTGAACTAGTAGAATTATCTATAAACAACACTCAAAGTGATATCATTCTTTCAGTTGCTGAAGGAATTTTATTTAACTTAAAAAAAATATACGACACATTAGAATTTAAGCAAAAAGAAAAGACTTTACTATTAAGTGGCGGTTTTTTTAAAACACCTGAATTAATCCAAGCCGTAGCCGATATATTTAACATGAATGCTTGCTTAAGTGAAACTACGGAACCGATAGATGGATTATTCTTTTTGAGTTGTGATGGTCAATTAGTAAATGAAGACAAATTATTGGTAGTTCCAACACTAAACCATCAGAAACAACAATACTACGAAAAAAGATATGAATTGTTTATAAATTATCTAGAAAAAATGTTGTGACAAGGAGGGAAATGAATGTTTGATTTATTAAAAAAACGAAAGAAACAAGAGAATGAATTATCTCTTTACAGCGTTGCTAAAGGTAATTTAATTTCAATTACAGAAGTTCAGGATGATGTGTTTTCTAAAAAGATGTTAGGTGATGGGTATGCGATACAACCAGTAGATGGAAAAATATATTCACCTATAAAAGGGGAAGTTACGTCGATATTTCCAACAAAACATGCTATTGGAATAAAAAGTGACTCAGAAATAGAGATTTTAGTTCATATTGGAATTGATACTGTTGATTTAAAAGGAATCCCTTTTGAAACTTATGTAAAAGAAGGCGACCGAATAGATAAGGGAACACTTTTATCCACTGTCAATTTGGAACTGTTAGCAGAAAAAGAAAAATCAAATGATGTATTAGTAATAATTACTAGTGAAAATTACAAAGAATTGATTATAAATCAGTATGGATTAGTAGATGAAAATAATGTTATTGGAAATTTACTAATCAAGTAGTGATTAAGAGAAATAAAAAAGTATTCAGATAGCCGTATTATTAGCTATTTGGATACTTTTTAGTATGTAATAATAAGTTTCTACTCCCTAAATCCATCTATTTGCTTCAACTCAGCTTCAATCAATGCTCATTTATCTTCTAAAAATACTGGTAAATAAAGTGGCACTTCGTCGATATTATTTGTCTGAGGAAATTCAGGTAAGCCAACTGTTTTAGATGCAACTTCAAATAATAAGCCATTTGGCTCTTTAAAATAAGTGGCAAAAATAAATTCGCGAGGCACAATACCAGAGTTAGTAAAATGACGTTCTTCAATTAAAGCTTGAATTTCTTCTAAGCGTTCTTTGTCCTCAGCATAAAGTGCTAAGTGATGAATACCACCAATCCCTTGATCTTCAAGAGGATTTAGCTTGTCTTCAATCAAATAAATTTTGTGTTTAAAGACACCATTAGTATTTTGAAGTACAGTAATTGGAAATCTTTCTTCAGGAAATTGACTTGTTTCATGGAAATCAAACCAGTTAGTTAAAATGAATTCAGTTGCCTTTTTATAGCGAATCCGAAGATGAACAGAATGAATACCTAAAATCGCAAAATCAGTAGGGACGTCACTATCTGGATTTGGGTAATAGGTTTCATCAGGATTAGCAACAACAGCAAAGCCAATTTTTAAACCATCAGGATCTTCAAAACGAAGCATTAAATCTTCACCATATGTTTCAATTCCGTAATGCTCAATATTAAATTGATTTAATCGATTTTCCCAATAAGTTAGAGCATCAACATTTGGCACAGCAAAAATAATTCGTTCAATGGAGTTTGTTCCAAAAGTATTTTCTTTAAAGGTATTGATTTGGAACAGAGTAAATTCCGTACCACCTCGACCAGTTGTATCTGAGAAGAACAAGTGGTACATAGTCTTTTCATCTTGGTTAACTGTTTTTATTAATAGTTTTAAACCTAGTGTGTTATGATAAAAATCATAAGACTGATGAATATCTGAAACAAGAGATGATACGTGATGAATACCTAGATTTTTCATGTGATGTCAGTCCAATCTTTATTATTTTTGGAGGTGCTAATGATGGAGTCATTTATTGAAACAACCACATCAAAAGAAGCATTTGTTTTATTTCATGGAACAGCTGGAAATGAATTTAGTTTATTATTTTTAACAGGTGAATTAGATCCACATGCTAATATTATTAGCTTTTTAGGTGATGTTGGGACTGGTGTAGAACGCCGCTTTTTCGCACCTTTAAATGATCATCAATTAGATAAAGATGATTATGATAATCATGTTAATCGATTCTTAAAAGAATGGCAAGAAATGGAGATTTCTTATGATAAAGTAACATTTATTGGTTACTCAAATGGAGCTAATTTTATTCAAGGAATCATAAAAGAAAATCCTGACATTGCTGATGAGATCATTTTAATGCACCCGCAAAATTTTGATTTTAAGTTTGAAGAAAAAGGAAATATTAAACGTATTTTACTAACAACAGGTGCTAATGATACGATGATTATTCCAGGAGATATTGTGAGACTAAAACAAGAGTTACAAAGAGTTTTCTCAGATGTTTCTTTAGAAATTACAGATGGTGGACATGGTGTAGATGATGAGGAAGTAGCAGCTATAAGAAAATGGTATAAAGCAAACTAAAAAACTATGTTTATCAAGTAATCATTACTTTGATAAACATGGTTTTTTCTATTTAAAGTAAGTAGCTAAACAGTGATAAAAGGACTACAATTAAGTAGACAATAGCAATTATTTATCTCTTCAATAAAAGAAAAGAGGAATCATCATGACAAAAATAACAGAACTTTTAGGGATTGAGTACCCAATTTTTCAAGGAGCAATGGCTCAAATTTCAACCTCACAATTAGCTGGAGCTGTATCAGAAGCTGGTGGATTAGGAATTATTGCTTCAGGTGGGATGAGTGCAGATCAATTAAGAGAGGAAATTCAAAAAACAAGAGCTATTACAAATAAACCATTCGCAGTAAATGTGATGTTAATGATGGAAAATTGTGATGAGATTGTTGATGTTATTTTAGAATCCAATGTGAAAATAATCACAACAGGGGCAGGAACACCTAAGAAATACATGCCCAAATTAAAAGAAGCTGGTGTGATCGTTGTTCCAGTTGTCCCAAGTGCCAAATTAGCTAAAAAAATGGAAGATTTAGGTGCTGATGCTGTTGTGGCAGAAGGAACAGAAGCCGGTGGACATATTGGTGAAGTGGCCACAATGCCTTTAATTGCAGCGGTGACAAAAGCCATTTCGATTCCAGTTGTAGCTGCAGGGGGAATTTCAGATGGTAGAGGTTTAGCAGCAGCCTTTTCATTAGGTTCAGAAGGAGTTCAGATGGGAACTGTTTACCTAGCCTCAAAAGAATGTCCAATTCCAGATAGCTTTAAAGAAAAAGTAATTGAATCTATTGAAACATCAACAGTGGTAACAGGTCGTAGAAACGGAGCTCCTGTTAGAACGATTAGAAATGCGATGACAACTCATTATATTGAGTTAGAAAATCAAGATGTTCCTCGTGAAGAATTAGAAAAATTAACGATGGGTTCTCTAGCCAAAGCAGTTGTAGAAGGTGATGTTGAAAATGGCTCACTTATGGCAGGTCAGATTTTAGGAAATATCACAAGTATTAGACCAGTTGCCCAAATTCATGAAGACATACTAAAAGAATATCGAGCTATCACATTACCGAAAATCTAAATTAAAAGATAAGTCAAGCCTTGCTATTACAAGTAGTGAGGTTTTTTTCATGCCTATCAGCTATTTAGAGAAATCTATTAATTTTAATAATACCCTCTCTTAAAATAACTAAGTTGTAATCGCTTACCCTACAAGATAAAGTAAACTTGTAATTTGCGCAAATTCGAATTGAAATAATTTATTTTATAGTTACTGCTTACACAACTAACATATAAAAATAATCAAAATGACAGTTATTAGTTTTTTAAAGGGAGACGATTATGGAGAAATTTATAATGGAGAAAAGAATAAAGCATCCTGTTTTAAGTGGGTTAGCGACAGTGGCACTTTTAGTTGTTATTGCTTCAGTATTTTGGGTAGTGTGGTCAAATGTTTGGAAGATGGTCATTCTATTAATTGGGGGTAGCTCTGTTGCAGGACTAAGCCCAGAAGTTCAAGGTCATTTTCTTAAAGAATCAGTTGAAGGAACTTTCTTTTGGATGGTCATTTCAACTTGGGTTTGGTTTACACTTAGTTTAGGTAATTTCGGTAAAAATAAAGAATCAACGAAGCAACCTATTACAGGTTTACGTTATACAGGAATGGCTTTAGTAACAGGAGCAGTGGCTTTTGCTATCTTTGTTTCTCTGTTAGGTATTTGGTGGGAGCCGTTTAGTTGGCAAGTGCTTTTCCGCCCAGTAGATGACACGCAAGCTTTATTAGCGATTAAAGGTTGGGCAGCTATTAACTTCTTTACTTTAGCAGTTATTCTAGCTCAAATTCCAATTACAAGTTTATTTGGTAGATATCCATTTAGCAAATATTCAAAAGAAGATTGGTCAGTAGGCTTTGGGACTTTATTCTTAGGTTTGTTTGTTGCTTTATTAGTTTGGGTGTTCTTTATTTTACCAAGTTTTTTCACGTTACAAGTAGACGGAGTAACTATTACAAAACAACCATTTGGTGATTGGAGTACAGCTCTTGCATGGTGTCAATTATTCATTTTCTTCTTTTTAATTCCAGCAGAAGGTGGAGAAGGTTACCCGCAAAAGCTAATTACTACTAAACAACCATGGTCAGGATTAATTGGTTTAGGAATTGCTTTAGCAGGAGCTTTCACGATGTTACCAATTTTAAGAAACCTTTTAACACCTTTAGCTGAATCAGTAGGAATTCCAGCTGACTTAGCAGTAGCATCATTTGCTTTAACAATCATTAATGTGATGTTAGCTTGGCATCATCACTTTGATGACTATCCAAATCAAGAAGTGATGCCTTCAGCACTAAAACGTATTTTATTACAATTTGCAGTGGTGATTGTAGTTGGATCTGTTTTAGGAATTCTTTGGATTAAATATTTACATATTTGGCCATTTGGAGCTAATGATTTAGGTTTAGGTCATCCAATGTTAGGTATTTTAGGTGGACAATTTGTTTACATGTTACCAATGGTATTTATGAATACATTCTTTGATAAATGGCCAATGGCTAAAAGAGTAAAAGAAAAATAAAAAAATTAGACATGAGAAACCCTTGATTCGTAAGGCTTTCTCGTGTCTTTTTTAGTTTACTTTAAAAAAACTTATAAAAAGTAAGTCTTTTGTTTTGACTTATAAAAAGTAAGTGTAGTATGCTAATAACATCAAAGAAATAACAAAGTATTCACAAGATACTTTAGTAAAATTTGAAAATAAAAAAATTATTATGCGGAGGAAACAATTATGAAATTTGGAATTATTTTAGGAAGTACAAGAGAAGGACGCGTTAGCCCACAAGTAGGAGATTATATTAAAGAAATCGCAAGTAAACGCGCTGATCACGATTTTGAAATCGTTGATATTAAAGAATTTAACTTACCATTTATGGGTACTGCTGAAGGAAATCCAGCATGGAATGCTAAAATTGATGAATTAGATGGTTATATCTTTATTACTCAAGAATACAACCATGGTTTAACAGCACCACTTAAAAACGCTATTGATAGTGCTCGTCCAGAGTTCTTCAATAAAGCAGCTGGTATTGTAAGTTACGGATCAGCTGGTGGGGTTCGTGCAGCTGAACAATTACGTGTGATTATGGCTGAACAAAAAGTAGCAACAGTTAGAACAAACCCAGCCTTTAACTTATTTACAGACTTTGAAAACTTTGCTGATTTCAAACCAGGTGAGCATATGGAACCAGGAATTAATGATATGTTAGATGAATTAATTTTATGGTCAGAAGCATTTAAAACAATTAGATAAGACATTGAAAGACCGATTAAGCTTTATTTTCGGTCTTTTTTTAATCTTCGTGTACAATTAAGGTATAGATAAAGAAAGGAGCTTACAGATGAAAAAAATAGTACTAGTTTTAAGTCTTGGACTGTTTCTAACAGGATGTGAAAAAGCTCCAAGTAAAATAAAAGATGAAACTAAAGAGTCCTCAGTAACTCAATTTTCATCAACTAGTGAAACAAGTACATCAAAGGAGGAAATAAAAGAGATGGAAGTATTTGAAGCGAGAAGTTTAATTCAAGCTGTTATGAATAATGATATTGAGTTCACAAAAAGAATTCTTGAAGATAAAACATATAATATTAATGAAGTGAATCAACAAAATAATATTCAAGATATTCCATATCTTTACGCAGGAGCTCAAGGAAAGACTGAAATTTTAGCTTATATGCTAAAAAACAGTCAACCTAATCAACAAATTTATAATCGTTTTGGTGGTAATACGATTATCCCCGCTGCTGAAAAAAAGCCATTTAGATACAGTGAAACTTTTACTAGAAGATGGAACCGTAGATATTAATCATCAAAACAATTATGGTTACACTGCTTTAATAGAAGCAATTGCTTTAACAGATGGTTCAAAAGTCTATCAAGATATTGTTGCTGAGTTATTAAAATACGGTGCGGATAAAAATTTAAAAGATAATTATGGTAAAACGGCTACTGATTATGCTAGAGAATTAGGTTATGGCAATATTTTAAAGATGCTGGAAAACAAGTAGTGACGCTAAAAAACGACTTATTACAAAAAGTAAGTCGTTTTTATCTACTTTTTGTAAGTGATGTTATATACTTAAATCAAATTAAGGGTATTTAACTTTTTATTTTTAATTAATTATCTCGAATTAGAGATAATTGAATAAGAAAGGAGTGTGGCAGATGAAACGTGAAAATAAGGAACTAGGAGCTTTTATCGGAATGATGCGTGGAAGCAGTAAATTAGAAAGAATTGTTAAAAGAGACGTATCTTTATATAAATTAAATATTACTGAGTTTTCGGTAATGGAATTACTTTTTCATCAGGGAAGACAAACAACACAAACCATTAAAGATAAAATTCTAATTGCTAGTAGTAGTACAACTTATGTCATTGACCAACTTGAGAAAAAAGAGTGTGTGACTCGTATAACTAATCCAGCTGATAAACGAATTACTTATGTGGAACTATCAGAAAAAGGCCGAACACTCATGGAGGAGATTTTCCCACTCCATGTAAATACCATTTCAGATTGCTTTTCTTCTTTAGAAGAAGAGGAGCTAACTCAATTTGTTAAAACATTAGCCAAAATAAATCGAAAATTAGATAAACGACTATAGAAAAGAGGGAATTTATAATGAAAATTGAAGCAAAAGACCAAATTTTAGGATTGCACCATATTACTGCTATGACAAGTGACGCTGAAAAAAATTATCGCTTTTTTACAGAAGTATTAGGCATGAGGTTAGTAAAAAAAACAGTCAATCAAGATGATATTTATACCTATCATACTTACTTTGCTGATGATCATGGAACACCAGGAACTACAATGACTTTCTTTGATTTCCCTAATAATCCTAAAGGAAGAAAAGGAACAAACACAGTTAGTATCTCAGGTTTTAGAGTACCAAATGACAAAGCTTTAGAGTATTACAAAAATCGTTTTGAAGAATTTAATGTGAAACATGAAGATATAAAAGAAGACTTTGGAACAAAAGTGCTTAAATTTTGGGATGAAGACGAGCAAACGTATCAACTTATTTCTGATGAAACCAATCAAGGTATGAAACCTGGTATTCCTTGGAAAAAAGGACCTGTTCCAGAAGAATTTGCTATTTACGGATTAGGGCGTATTGAAGTAACAATTAGTTATTTAGCAAACTTTAAATCATTAATGGAGCAAGTTTTTAATTTTAAAGAAATTGCTAAAGAGGGAAATCGTTACTTAATGGAAATCGGTGAGGGTGGAAACGGTGCTCAAATGGTTTTAGTAGATGACACAACTAGCCAAGAAGCAATGCAAGGTTATGGTGAAGTTCACCATATTGCCTTTAGAGTTAGTTCAAGAGAAGCTTTATTTGTTTGGAAAGATATTTTTGACCGTTTAGGATTAGGTAACTCAGGTCATGTGGATCGTTACTACTTTGAGTCACTTTATGTCCGAATTGGTCATATCTTAGTTGAGTTAGCAACTGATGAGCCAGGATTTATGGGAGACGAGCCTTATGAAACATTAGGTGAGAGCTTATCTCTAGCACCATTCTTAGAAGAAAAACGTGAATACATTGAAAGTGTTATTAAACCATTTAACACTAAAAGGTCATAAAAACTAATTACAAATATGAAAAGGAGTAATGACTATGGAAGCTATTAAAAGAATACATCACATTTCAGCAATTGTAGGAGATCCAAGAGAGAATATTGATTTCTACGAAGGCGTTTTACAGTTAAAATTTATTAAACAGACAGTTAACTTTGATGACCCTGAAACATACCATCTATATTATGGTAATGAAACAGCAGACGTTGGTACGACAATGACTTTCTTTAACTGGGATAATGAAGTGCGCGGAAGAGTAGGAAGTGGCCAAGTAGGAAGAATTGCTTTTCGTATTCCTAAAGGGAGTATGGCCTACTGGAACGAACGCTTAACAGGATTTAATGTGAACTTTACAGTTAGTCGTTTGTTTTTAGCGCCAACAATTGAATTGGAAGATCCACATAATTTAGCCATTGCTTTAGTCGAATCTGATATGGAAGCAGACAGTCCAGCAATTTTAGGTTTTCATGGAGCGGCTCTTTTATCTAGTCAGCCAAAACAAACTATTGAAACTTTAAGAGATGATTTAGGCTTAGTTCTTGAAAAAGAAGATGAAACAGCAGCTCATTTAATCACTGTTGGAGAAGAAAAACATCATATTATTGTTCCAAAAGAAAAATTACCTAGAGGACGTTTCGGTGTTGGGACAGTTCGCCATATTGCTTGGTCAGTGCCGACAGATGAAGAACATAGAGAGTGGCAAAATTATATGTTTGAGGAAGGTTATAATGTAACTGAAATCAAGGATAGATAATACTTTAAAGCGATCTATCTAGCGGAAAAAGGGCATGTGATTTTTGAATTTGCTACAGATGGTCCTGGCTTTACAATTAATGAAACATTTGAAGAATTAGGGACACGGTTAATGCTACCACCTCAGTATGAACACATGAGAGAGCATCTAGAAAAAACATTAATTCCTTTAAGATAAGGAGAAGAAAAATGACATCTATTAGACCAGAAGATATGGCAGAAAGAGATAACTATAAATTTTTAATTGGTTCCATTATTCCAAGACCAATTGCTGTTGTAACTAGTCTTTCTGAAATAGGCATATTAAATATTGCACCCTTTAGTTATTTCAATATAGTTACTTCGAATCCACCAATTGTTTCGATTTCTATTCAAAGAAAATCAGGTGAGATGAAAGACACAGTTAGAAATATCCTTGCTTTAAAAGAAGCTGTGATTCATATTGCTGATGAGGAAAATATTGAGGATATTAATCAAACAGCAGCTAATTTATTAGCAACTGAAAGTGAACTAACTAAAACAACATTTACAACTAAAGCAAGTGATATTGTAAAAGTGCCACAAATAAATGAAATTAAAATAAAAATGGAAGTTTCTTTTTATGAACATGTGGAAATTAAAAATAAAACGCAAGTATCAGCAGATTTATTATTGTTAAAAATAGAAAAATATCATATTCCTGATGAAATTTATCATGAAGGAAGAATTGATCCAGATGGGTTGAAACCAATGGGTCGTTTAGCTGGTCATGATTATGCGGCGCTAGGAACAAGAAGAACTATTGTGAGACCAGACTAAAAGGAGGATTAAGATGGAATATATTATTAAAAAAGGCGTTGAAGATGCGCCAGTCTTTATCCTACTTCATGGAACAGGTGGGACAGAAGAGTCATTACTTGATGTAGGAAAAGTATTAGATGAAGAAGCAACGTTAATCGGTATTCGCGGAAATATTTTAGAAGGTGGTTATCCAAGATACTTTAAACGTTTAGAAGAAGGTATTTTTGATGTCGAAGATCTAAACAATAGAACAATTGAGCTTCATGAATTTATTCAAACTCTTGTTGAAAGATATGATTTAAACTCAGAAAAAATAGTTTTAATTGGGTACTCAAATGGTGCTAATATTGGGATTAAGTTATTTTTAGACTATCCAACTACTTATCGAAAAGGGATTTTGTTCCATCCAATGTATCCAGTTAAAATTGCAGATACACAGGACCTATCTCAAACTAAGATATTTACAACTATGGGAAAAATGGATCCGATTGTTACTATAGAGCAAAGTGAACATGTGTTACAACTCTTTAAAGAGCGCAAAGCCGAAATTACAGAAGAATGGACACAAGGACACCAACTAACTTATCCAGAAATTTTAAAAGCTAAAGAATGGTTGGCGTAGTAGGTTGTGACAGAAGTGTTTAGCTTCAAGAAATAAGAAGGAAATCACGAAAATTGCTTTTCAAATTTTTGTGATTTTCGGCTTATTTCTTAAAGAAGTTACTTCTGTGACACCGTTTATTTTGTAAAAGTGAAACCTGAAACGTACTCATTTAGTTTATTTCTTTAAAAAAAACTACTTCAAACTCCTCACAAATTAGTTCTTTATCAGTGGAAAAAACTAAACCTAAACTAGCATATTCTTTAGTAAAGAAGTCTTCATGTCCTTTAAACCAGTAATCATGACTTAAATCACCTTCGCCTTCTTTTTTAGAAAATTTAGGTGTCACATCAGTCATTTTAGATAATGTGATTTGTTTGACGCGTGTAATAGCAATCGGCTGATTATCACCATTTAAAATAATATCGTACTGACCGATTTGAGGTAGCTGCTCTTTCCGAATATCATAGAGCTCATAGGCAGAGCACGCAGCTGATTTTTTTCCATCTAAAACGAGTTGTCCTAACTCATCTCCCATTTCTTTTGTCCCATCTCCAAACATCCACGCTTCTGGTTGAGGTAAATCAAGTTGTTTTGCCTGACAAAATTCTTGCCAAAAAGTATTAATCATCTCTTTAATCTCCTTAGTTTTCATTAGTATAACAAAAAAATAATGGAATAAGCATTTTGGAAGTTTCTTTTTCACTTTTTGTGATAAAATGAGCTTATCAAAGACGAGGTGAAAGTAATGCAAGAAATAAAAATAAAACGTGGCTTAGAGTTTGTTAATGGAGGGTGCAATGCCTGTCCGACTTTTAAAGAAGATATTTATGTGATGGAATTAAAGGATAAAGAGCATGCTTTAGATGAGTTAGACTTAAACTCATTAATGATGGCTATTGTGGTGGCTAATGGATATAAATTACATCAAGTTTATGACATATCTGATGATTACGATGTTTATAAAAAAGAGGGCAATGAAGTTGCGGTCATTCCTGAATATGATAAATTAATCTTTAAAAAAGGTAATCTGAAACAAAAAGTAGCGAATCATTATAAAGAACCCTCAGAATTATTTTCTGTAGCCAATAATTTATTAACACAATATTTTGATCTGGAAAGTATTAATTTTATAATAGAGAATGAATTATAAAAGATATTGATTATTGATACTAGAATAGAGGGAAAGGGGTTAATGATATGGAATTAACAAATGGTTGGACAGTAGTATCGAAAACAGAGCTATTAATAATTAAAACATTTAAAAATATGCAAAATGAATATGAATTAAATGATTTAGAATAAAATAAAAACAGCTAGGTAAGCTTAAAACTTACTTAGCTGTTTTTGGAATTTGTTAGAAATAGCCTAAATCACTTCATCATCTAAGAAATTACCATCTAAATCATAAGTCATTGTTCCTGCACTACGACTACGCACATCATGAACACTAACGCGCCATTCAAATGAATTATCACCACTTGGAGTAAGTAGAATCATATTAATACCTGGGTAATAGACTTCTTTAACTTCTAAGCGCTCCTCAGTTTCCTTAATAATATTGGGAACAACTTGCCAATCAATTTCTTTACTAGAGATAGGTTTGTTGTCTCTTGTAATCACAGCGTTTTTATCTTTTTTCCATTTGTTGATTGGATTTAAAGGATGAAACCAGTATTCATCTTGTAATTTAGTTGTGGGGTTTGCCACACGAGCTACCATGTAAGTACCTGATTGAAGAGGAATATTTTTAAAATGAATACTTAAATCATAAATTTTTAAATCCTCAGATTTTAGTGTGTTTTTTTGTTGCAATGTATCAAATTCTTTTTCTAATGATTCCCCGTTTACTAGTAAATAGTGATCTAGAGGAAGTGTTGATGTAACAGTTCCCATTATAAAAATGATCATGAAAGGTAGAGGGAGTGTTAACAGATAAAACCACCATTTGCGTTTAGTTTTAATGCCTACTCTAAGTAAAATAAGGGAACTAATAATAACTAAAGTAAGCCAAACATAAGGCATTTTAGTGGTTAATTTATTTTGCAGTGCAACTTCTTGATATTCATTTAAACGAAGTATAGATTCAGATAATGTTGGACTATTTAGAATAACTAAAAAAATAATGCCACCAACGATTAATAAGGATAAGAGTATAAGAAGTATTCGTTTGAAATAAGTCATAAAAAAACTCCTTTTATTTTTTACTAGTGTAGCGATATTTATTTCTTCTGACAATTAATTGAATTATTTGAAACAAGGTGTTTCATGATAGTAATATGAACCAACTTTGACCAAAAGTATTCTATTGTTTTAAAGAAGTGGATATAATGAAAAAAGAGACTAGAACATAAAATAAATCATTCATGTCATAGTCGCTTTATTATCTATAAATGGTGTTCAAAAAGCAACTTCTGCTAAATAATCATGAATCAACAAAAATTTAAAACATAATTTTCGTTAATTCTTTCTTATTTATTGAAGCTAGACGCTTTTGTCACATTATCTTCTTTAAATGGAAACTTTTTATTGTAAAGTTCTTTTGATAGTGTTTCGATAATATAGACAACAGGTAACTGGCTAGACATATCAACACTGTAAGAGCGTCTGTTTAAAGGGGTGTCGTAGGACAGAGAAAAATCACATAATGTGGCAAGTGTATTGGCACTTTTATTAGTCACACTAATAGAGTAAATAGATGTGCCAACCAAAGCTTTCGCAATATGGATTAAATCTGGTGTTTCACCTGAAACTGAAAATAACAAACAAACCTCATTGATTTTCTCATTGGTTTTATCTTTTTTAGAAGCTAGATAAGGAATGAATGTGGAAACCGAAGCAAAACTTTGGTAACCAAGTGAAGATAGTCGCTGCTGGGCGTATTGAGCCATGGAACTAGATGAGCCAGTACCTAGGCAGTGAATCACATCTACTTCATTTAATTTCTCTACTAAAAAATCAATATTTTCTTTAAAATCAATTGGGAAGTGCGTATTTTCTAAGTAGAATTCATTAGCGTTTTGGTTGATCATGATATGTCGTTTTTCTAAATTTTGTTTAATTGCTAAACGAAGCTCAGGAAAACTTTCGTAACCCATTTTTTGGGTAAAACGGACAATCGTTGCGGGAGAGACATGTGTTTCTTCAGCTAGTTCACGAACTCGCATAAAGGCAACGGATTCTTCATTATTAGAAATATAATGAGCAATTTGAATATCTGTTTCAGTGCCTTGGCGCAATTTTTCTATATCAAACAAGTTAGTCATCTCCTTTTTCTTCTATTTTACTTGAGAGATAGGAAAAGGGAAAGTTAATAAATATGAAGGGAAGTATTTTTTATGACAAACAAAGGATTTCGTTCAGACTTTTTATGGGGTGGGGCGACTGCTGCTAACCAATTAGAAGGAGCTTACAATGAAGATGGTAAAGGATTAACAATTGCTGATATTTCACCAGGTGGTAAATTAAGAATGCCATTAATGTTCTCAGGTGATATGCCTTTAGAAATTGATGAGTCTAAGTACACTTATCCAAACCACAAAGGAATTGATTACTATCACCGTTACAAAGAAGACATTGCTTTGTTTGCAGAGATGGGATTTAAAACATTCCGTATGTCTATTTCTTGGGCACGTATCTTCCCAAATGGAAACGATGAAACGCCAAATGAAGCTGGTTTACAGTTTTACGAAAATGTGATTGATGAATTATTAAAACATAATATTGAACCAACAATTACTATTTCTCACTACGAAACACCACTTCACTTAGTAAAAGAATATGGTGGCTGGAAAAACAAAGAATTAATTGGTTTCTTTGAAAAATATGCCCGTACTATTTTAGAGCGTTTTGGTAAAAAAGTAACTTATTGGATGACTTTTAATGAAATTAATACAGGAATTATGGGCTCATTCTTTTCAACAGCTATGCAAAATGCTACTGAGACTGAAAACTTCCAAGCCCTACATAACCAATTTGTAGCAAGTTCAATAGCCACTAAAATCGCAAAAGAAATTAACCCAAATATCCAAATGGGATGTATGAGTATTTATGCAACTATGTATGCTTATGATTCAGATCCAGCAAATGTTCAAGCAACGCAAGAGAAAAGTAGAATGTTTAACTACTTCTGTAATGATTTACAAGTTCGCGGAGAATACCCAACTTATGCTTTAGCTTATTTTGAAAATAATGGTATTGAACTTGACCGAACAGAGGAAGAGTTAGCAATCATTAAAGCTCATACAGTAAACTATTTATCATTTAGTTACTATATGTCAGCTACAGTTTCAATTAAAGCGGAACATCAAGATGATAAAAGCCAAGGAAACTTCTTTGGTGGCGTGAAAAATCCATTCCTAAAAGCAAGTGAATGGGGCTGGGAAATCGACCCAGTTGGTTTACGTATTGCGTTATGTGATTTATATGGTAGATATGGTGTGCCATTATACATTTCAGAAAATGGATTAGGTGCCATTGACGTACCAGATGCAGATTTTGTGATTAATGACGATTATCGTATTGATTATTTAGAAAAACATATGGCTGAAATGAAAAAAGCTGTTGTTTTAGATGGTGTTGATTTAATGGCTTATACTCCTTGGGGTTGTATTGACTTAGTTAGTGCTTCAACAGGTGAGATGTCTAAGCGTTACGGATTTATCTACGTTGATTTAGATGATGAAGGTAACGGAAGTCTGAGTCGCTACAAGAAAAAATCATTTGATTGGTATAAAGAAGTTATTGCAACAAATGGTGCAGAGATTAATTAATGACAAAGAAGAATTCTAGAAAAACTAGGATTCTTCTTTTTTTATTTTGAAAAGTAGTATACTTTAAATAACAAAAACAATTTATAAGAGGTGTGAGTATGGAATTTTATACCTATCAATTTTTTATTAACCAATCATCTAATACTAATTTGATGAAATATTTGGTTTTTATTAGCTTACTAGCTCTACTATTAATTATTATTCTCAAAAAGTTTCACAGTAGAGATAAGATGAAATACCGAGATTTAATTATTTTAGTGTCTCTAGGAATTATTTTTATGGTGGGAATTCAAATTAATGAATACGAAGTGGGGAAAACCAATCGTAATAATTCATCTAGAATGATTAATTTTTTAGAGAATATTAGTGACAATCAACAAGTTCCTGCTAGTGATCTATCTGTTAATTCGAAATATGTTAAAGATGAGATGCTTGTGAAGATAGGTGAGGATTACTATCAGATCAATATGAATGCTGATTTATCTTCATTCAAATTAGAAGAAACTTACCTTTTAAACGCAAAAGATATTAAGTTAGTAGAGGAGTGAGAGGATGAAAGAGTATTTAGAAATAGGTATCAAGTTAGCTATAGGTTTAGTGGCACTTATTTTTCAGATGAATTTATTAGGTAAGGGCAATTTAGCACCAACTTCAAGCTTAGACCAACTCCAAAACTTTGTTCTAGGTGGTATTATCGGTGGAATGATTTACAATAATCAAATTTCGATTTTGCAATTTTTCTTAATCTTAATTATGTGGACTTTTTTAGTTACTCTTTTTAAATATCTCAAAGAGAATGTTGGTTTTGTTAAAAAATTAATTGATGGCAAACCAACTGTTGTTATAAAAAACGGGGAAGTATTAGTTGAAAATTGTGCTAAAAAAGGTATTTCAGCAAATGACTTAATGTTTAAATTACGTCAATCTAATATTTACAATACTAAACAAGTAAAAAGAGCTGTCCAAGAACAAAATGGACAACTCACTATTATTCTTTACGGAGATGAGCAGGTACGTTTCCCAGTTATTACAAATGGGTTTGTCGATGAGGATGTATTAGAAACCTTTGATAAAGATCGTGAGTGGTTGGATAAAGAGCTAGCTAAACAAAAAGTAGAGCTTTCAAATGTTTACTTAGGTGAATATCATAATGGCAATCTACATCTTAGTCTTTATAAGTGATGAGTAGATAGATCTGTAAAATAAACTTGTTGCCATTTTTGAGTTTTAGTAGCAGTCGGATTCAAGTCTGTTTCCCAATTTGGATAAACGCGAATCGCCATTTTTCCTTTTTGCGTGTCAGTCTTTAATATCTTTTGTTGATGAAGGACTTCTTTTGGAAAAATAAAGAGTCCTTTTTTAGTATCATCAAGAACAACAATAATTAAATAATCAGGGCTGTTTTTAAAGCTATAAGCTTGATTTTGAATCGTGTCGTCTTTCTCCCAAAAAGCAACAAAATAACCTTTCTTTTTAGGTGTTAGCTTTGCTAATCGACTTCTGTAAGCTGTTTCTCCTATATTAAATGTATAACCTTCATATTCTTCATTTTGAATTTCTGGTGTTAGCTTAGTTAGTTCCTGAAAAGCTTGTTGTGATTTAATAAAATCAATAGAAATTGTTATGTCATCAAATCCTTTATAGTTGTTAATAAAAGAATATCTGAAACAGGGCAGTAAAACAAATGATTAATAGTATAATAGAAAAAATAGATAGAAAGTCTGGTGTTAGGTGTGAAGATTGGAATTGTTGCAGCTATGAGAAGTGAAATCAACTACTTACTAACTCACTGTGAAATAGTGAATGAAATTAAATTAAAGAAAAATAGTTTTTATCAATGTGAGTATGGTGATTATGATTTAGTCATCGTTGCTAGTGGTGTTGGAAAAACGAATGCTAGTGTCTATACACAAATGCTAATTGATTATTTTGAACCAACAGCTGTAATTAATATTGGTATTGGAGGAAGTTTGTCAGAGGTTATAAGTCCTCTATCAGTTGTACTTGGAGAAAGCTTTAGTCATCATGATGTTAATCAAGAGCAAATGGAGAATTTATTCCCAAATCAATCTGTATTTTTTGCTGATTCAAGGTTAGTCACTAAATTTTCTACTTATATTGATGAAACTAAACAAGGGAAAATTGTGTCAGGCGAAGTTTTTATTTCGGACTCAGCAGTCAAAGAAGCTATCATTAAAAAACACCAACCTTTACTTGTTGATATGGAAACAAGTAGTATTGCTCATTGTTGTTATATTAACGATATGCCTTTTATTTCTTTACGTAGCGTATCAGATTTAGCCGATGAATCTTCAGATGAAACTTATGAAGTGAATGAAAAACAAGCTGCTGATCAAGTAGGGAAATTATTACTTAGTGTGTTAGAAAAAGAAAACTTTTTGTTTTAAGCCTTTAAATTATGAGAATATTATTAATAAAGGTATACAAGACCTAAAGAACCCTCTATAATGGTCAACAATATACAAAAATTTGGAGGGATACAGGTGTTAAAAAGTTCAGAAATTAAGTTGTTTCCAAAAGCAGAGTTGCATTGTCATTTAGACGGATCTATTAGACCAAAAACCTTACAAAAAATTGCTAGCTATCAAGGATTAGCTATTAGCGATGATGTTGAGGAAGTAGCTAGAAACATGCAAGCACCTAAAACATGTCAAAGTTTAGTGGATTATTTAACCTGCTTTGATTATGTTTTGCCTTTCTTACAAACAGAAAAAGCTTTAGAGATGGCTGCTTATGATGTCATGGAACAAGCTGCAGAGGATGGTATTCGCTATATTGAAATCAGGTTTGCTCCAACTTTATCTATGCGAAATGGTTTAACAGTGGAAAAGACAGTTCATGCGGTTGCTTTAGGAATTGCAAAAGCTGAAGAAAAATATCCAGTTTACGGCAATATTTTAGTGATTGGTATGCGCTCAAGAGACTCAAAAGAGATTGCCGGAACCTTTAAAAAAGCTTTAGGAACGAACCATGAAAAAATTGTCGGACTAGATCTTGCCGGAGCTGAAGTTGATTTATTTGTTAGAGATTACGAGGAAGCCATTCAAGTTGTCACAGATCACGGAAATGTTGCTTTGACTCTTCATGCAGGTGAGTGTGGCTGTTTACAAAATATGTATGATGCTATTGATGCCGGAGCAACTCGTTTAGGTCACGGAATAGCAATTAACGGTAACCAAGAAGCAACGAACTTTTTTGCTGAGAAAAATGTGTGCCTTGAAGGATGTCCAACAAGTAATGTTCAAACAAGAGCCATTGATACCTTGAAAGATTATCCTGTGCGCGAATGGCTAGATAAAGGTGTTACATTTTGCATTAACACGGATAACAAAACAGTTTCAAATACAACTCTAAGTAATGAATATCATTTATTAGTGTCAGAACATAATTTAACAGCTGAGGAATTCAGGCAACTAAATAAAAATGCAGTCACTTATTCATTTGCCAAAGAAGAATTAAAAAAACAACTTTTAACAGAAATGACCGAATTTCCTTTATAAAAATCAGACTTTAGCACCTTTTTGATTAGATAAAAAAAGTTTATAATAGAAGTATAAAGAGAATCTGATAGGAAAAGATGTGATAAAATGAATTTTTTAGGTAATTTAATTTGGTTGATTTTTGGTGGTTTAATAGGTGCGATTTCTTGGTTTTTAGCAGGCTGTTTGTGGTGTGTTACTATTATAGGGATTCCAGTTGGCTTGCAATGTTTTAAAATTGCTAGCTTAAGTCTATGGCCATTTGGCAAACAAGTTGTTTATAGTAATAGCAGTATGTCACTACTTGTTAATATTATTTGGTTAATAGTTAGTGGTCTGCCATTAGCGATTGGGCACTTTATAAGTGGTTTACTCCTTTGTATCACAATTATAGGAATTCCTTTTGGTCGCCAAAGCTTTAAATTAGCACAACTAGCTTTAATGCCATTTGGTGCACGAGTTGTATCATCAAATAATTATTATTTTGAATAAAAGCTACAAAAAGAGGAAGTCCACTTTACTGTGAGCTTCCTCTTTTTCTTATAAACTTAAGTTAGCAATTGTTTCTTTTGCTTCTTTCATGATACCATCAATTACTTCTTTAACTGGACGAATGCGAGGGACTAAACCAGAGATTTCTCCAGCCATCATTGTTCCTGTTTCAGTATCACCCTCAACAACTGCGCGGTAAAGTGAACCGACTGTTAATTTTTCTAACTCTTCTTCAGGAGCATTCGCCATTTCTAAAGTTAAGTATTCAACTAACATATTGTTTTGCAGCGCACGAACTGGATGTCCACCTTTTCGACCAGTTACCATAGTTGTTGTGTCAATAGCATTAACTACTGATTCTTTAAATGAGTCTGGAATTGGACATTCTTCAGTTGCTAGGAAAACAGTTCCCATTTGAACGCCTTCAGCTCCTAAAGCAAGTGCGGCAACTAATCCTTTCCCATCTGCAAATCCACCAGCAGCAATAACAGGTAAATCTACAGCATCTGTAATTTGTCTAACTAAAGGCAACGTACCAGATTTACCGATGTGCCCACCAGCTTCTTGTCCTTCAGCAATAATCGCATCTACACCTAATTCTTGCATTTTCAAAGCATGTTTAACAGCAGCCACGACTGGAATTACGATAATACCAGCTTCTTTAAAGCGTGGGAAATATTTTTTAGGAGAACCAGCTCCAGTTGTTACGATGGCGACTCTTTCTTCTATAACAATATCAACTAATTCGTCGATGTTTGGTTGTAGTAAGTTTAAGTTAACACCAAATGGTTTGTCAGTGTTTTCTCTCACTGTATTAATTTCTTTACGAAGGCCTTCAGCGTCTAAGGCTCCAGTTGTTAATAAACCTAACCCACCCGCGTTTGAAACAGCAATAACTAATGGACTACGGGAAATATGTTGCATCCCACCTTGGAAGATTGGATATTTAATACCTACTAAATCAGTAATTCTTGTCATTCTTGTCACTCCTTCTCATGTCATAAATCAAGTATAGCGAAACCTATGAAGCGTTTCCAACTATTGTTATCCTAGTTTTTCACAGTCTTTTGAATAAAATTCACAGTTGGATAGTGTTTTAGTGTCTGAATCTGTGAATTTGATGAGATGATAAAGGTAATATATTTATAAAAGAACACTACTGTGAATGATAATCACTATAATGTATGCGCTTTCAATCAGATAAATAAAACAACTCATGTGACTTACTAACTGTGAATTATCTGGAGGAATAGGAGAATTACTTTCCCTACGGTGTTTAAATTTATTTGTTAAGATAATATTTGTAAGCGCTTAGTAACTTAAAATACTAATTGGAGGAATTAGCACATGAATAAATTAGAGAAACTTCAGGAATTATATCCAGAAGACTTATTGGGACTTTCAAATAAATTAACTGAAGGGGAAGTCGACGTTTTATACACATTACGTCAAGCTCTAGAAAAAGAAATCCAACCAGTAATCGCTGAGTATTGGGACAAAGCAGAATTTCCAGTTCACGTTTATGATTTATATAGAAACGCAAAAATCATGAACGACGAAAAATTATTTGTAGGCCGTGAAGGAAAAGAAACTTACAGTGAAGTATACAATGCTTTCCTTTTCCACGAATTAGCACGTACTGATACATCAATTGCAACAGCATACACAATTCACCGTATGGCACATACAGTTATCTTACAAGGTGGTACTGAGGAACAAAAAGCTCACTACTTACCAAAATTAGAAAACTTTGAATACACAGGATGTTTCGCTTTAACTGAACCATTAAACGGATCAGATATTGCTAAAGGCCTTAAAACAAGTGCTCGTAAAGAAAACGGTAAATGGATCTTAAATGGAGAAAAATATTGGATTGGAGCTGCAAACACTGCTGACGTTATTCCAGTTTTCGCTCGTGACGAAGCTGATGGCGAAATCAAATGTTTCATCTTACACCATGACACTCCTGGTCTTGAATTTGAAGTTATCAAACATAAAATGGCACTTCGACCAGTTCAAAACTGTAAGATCATGATGAATGACGCAACAATTGATGAGTCTCAATACTTACCAAAAATTAAAGGATTTAACGATGTAACTCGAGTATTCCAAGGTTCTCGTGTAGACGTTGGACATATTGCAACAGGTACAGCAGCTGGTTCTTTAACAGCAACACTTAAATATGCAACTGAACGTCAACAGTTTGGTCGTCCAATTGCTAAATTCCAATTAGTACAAGAAAAAATTGCTCGTATGGAAACAAAAGTAGCGGCAAACATTGCTTTATCAGTTATTCTTTCTGAGAACCAAGAAAGAGGAGACTTTGATACAGTTAATGCGTCATTACACAAAATGCATAATGCAATGAACTTACGTGAAGCTGTAGCTTTAGGACGTGAAATCTGTGGTGGTAACGGAATTAACGTTGATTACGGTGTAGGTAAATTCTTCGCAGATGCTGAAGCTGTTTACACTTACGAAGGATCACATGACATTAACGCATTAATCCTTTCAAGAGCATTAACAGGTATGGGTGCATTCGTTTAAAAAACAATCATGCAGATGTTAAAGTCAAACATATCTTGCATTACTCAACTGAAAAATTAAAACAAAAAGAGACTGTGACATACCTATGTCACAACCTCTTTTGTTCTAATTTTATAATTGAAAACTAAACCCCGAATTTACGGTTGTCAGCAATGATGAAATTTTTAAAATCATTAACACTACTTGGAAGGTACTCAGAACGTTGCCAAACCATGTAGATATTATAAATAATTGATAAGTCAGTCACATCAATTATTTTAATGTCGTCATAGTTTAAGGCATTACGGACAGAGACAAATGCGATACCATGATTTGCTCTCACCATGCCGATAACTCCTGACTCTTCATTCATTGCAAATAGTGTATTGAGATTGAAATTTTCACCAGCAACACGGTCAAGAGCGGTTCGAATCGAATGACTCATACCAGCTGACTCGTTGTAACCAATAAAAACTTCATCTTTAATATCTAGGAAAGAAACATTTTTCTTACTAGCTAGAGGATGACTTTTAGGAACAATGAGGACAATTTCGTCATCGTAAATAAATTCTCTATTAATATCGTCTTTGTAATCAATAAAATTAAATTCACCACAAAAGCCAACATCAATATCTCCGTTGATGATATCTTGCAGAATAGTTTGAGTAGACGTTTGTGTTAAGTAAATTTCCATATCTGGATACTCAGCCTTAAAGCGGTTCAGGCGTTGTGGTAAGTATGACGATGAAACAGTGAAAACACTGGAAAGATTTATCTCACCTTGTTCTTGATGAGAGAGTAATTCGATTTCATCCATACCGTTTTTCAGGTCAGTCATGGCTAAGTTAACATGACCAGCTAAAATTTTTCCATATTTGGTTAGTTTTAGATTACGACCACTTTTTTCAAATAACTTCACGTTAAGTTGTGACTCTAATCGTGTCATCGCTTTACTCAAAGTAGAATAACTTATATATAACTCATCCGCTGCTTCGGTGAAGTTTAAGTGACGGGCGGCAATTAGAAAATAATTAAGATGTTGAAAATTGATATTTTTCCAGTACAACAAGCTCATCCTTTCGGTACTAGGTTAGAAACTAACTTAGTTAGTGATTATATCATAACAGGTTTGAATGGAAATACCAATTAAGCGTTATCAAGAAAGTAGGAATAAAAATGACAAAAAGTGTAATTTTAAGTGCGGTACGTACGCCATTTGGTAAATTTGGAGGGGCATTCAAAACAATCCCAGCAGTAGATTTAGGTGCAGAAGTAATGAAAGCAGCTGTAGAAAAAAGTGGCGTTTCAAAAGAAGATATTGACTACGTTGTAATGGGTCAAGTCTTACAAGCTGGTGCAGGTCAAATCCCTTCACGTCAAGCATCTATTAAAGCAGGACTGGATTGGTCAATCTGTTCTGAAACAATTAACAAAGTATGTGCATCAAGTTTAAGAGCTGTAACTTTAGCTGATCAAATGGTTCGCTCAGGAGACAAGGATATTGTTTTAGCCGGCGGTATGGAATCTATGTCTAACGCTCCTTTTGCTTCAAAAGATATGCGTTGGGGTAACAGAATGTTTAATACTCAAATGATCGACTTAATGGTAAATGATGGTTTATGGGATGCTTATTATGACCAACATATGGCTGTTAACGGCGGATACGGTGCTGATAAGTTTGAAATTAGCCGACAAGCACAAGACGAGTGGGCATTACGTAGCCAACAATTAGCTGCTAAAGCAATTGAAAGTGGCGTTCTTGAAGAAGAAATCGTATCAATCGAAGTACCACAACGTCGCGGTGACGCTTTAGTCATTTCTAAAGATGAAGCACCTCGTCCAAATACAACAATTGAAGACTTACAACGTTTGAAAGGTTTATTTGTAGAAGGTAACACAGTAACTGCAGGTAACGCACCTGGAACAAACGACGGCGCATCTGCTGTTATGGTAGCTTCTGAAGAAAAAGCTAAAGAATTAGGCATCAAACCATTAGCAACTATCTTAGGTCATGCTGAATGTGGCGTTGAAACTCGTTTAATTGCAAGTGCACCAGGACATGCTATTGAAAAAGTATTAAAAGAAAATGATTTAACAGTAGATGATATTGATTTATTTGAAATTAACGAAGCTTTTGCTGCTGTTACATTAGTCACTCAAAAAATGTTAGATATTCCATCAGAAAAAATCAATGTAAATGGTGGAGCAATTGCCTTTGGTCATCCAATTGGTGCAACAGGTGGACGTATTATTGCAACACTTGTTCATGAAATGAGAAGACGTAAAGCTAAATATGGTATTGCGGCTATCTGTAGTGGAGCAGCCCAAGGTGATGCTATTTTAATTCGTTGTGACTATTAATAATAAAAAACTATAAAACTTTAAGGGGAAGTCAATTATGAAATTAGAAAAAATTATGGTAATCGGTTCAGGACAAATGGGTAACGGAATTGCACAAGTTTGTGCACAAGCAGGATATGACGTTTATTTAAACGATATGAAACAAGAATTTGCTGAAAAAGGTTTAGCCAATATCGTTAAAAATTTAACTCGTGACGTTGAAAAAGGACGTAAAACAGAAGAAGAAAAACAAGCTGTTTTAGACCGTATTACATTATCAACTGACAAAAAAGATGCTGTTAACACTCAATTAGTTATTGAAGCAGCTGTAGAAAACTTTGAAATTAAAAAAGCTATCTTTAAAGAATTAGATGAAATCGTTGGTGAAGACGTTATTCTTTCAACTAACACATCTTCTTTACCAATCACTGACTTAGCAGCAGTTGTATCTAAACCAGAACGTTTCATCGGAATGCATTTCATGAACCCAGTTCCAGTAATGAAATTAGTAGAAATTATCCGCGGGGTACAAACGAATGATGAAACTTACCAAGCAATCCATGACTTAACATTAGAAATGAACAAAGTACCAGTTGAAGTTAACGACTCTTACGGATTTGTATCAAACCGTGTGTTAATGCCAATGATTAACGAAGCAGCATTTACTTTATACCAATCAGTTGCAACACCAGAAGCAATTGACCAAGTAATGGAATTAGGTATGAACCACCCAATGGGACCTTTAAAATTAGCTGACTTTATCGGATTAGATACTTGTTTATCAATCATGCAAGTATTATATGAAGGATTCAACGATCCTAAATACCGTCCATGTCCATTACTTAAAAAATATGTGGCAGCTGGCTACTTAGGTAAAAAATCAGGTCGCGGATTCTACAAATACGACTAATCATTTTTAAGGAGATTTACTCATGTCTAATTATGAAAATGTATTACTTTCTATTGAAGAAGGAATTGCAACACTAACAATCAATCGTCCTAAAAATCTAAATGCCTTAAACCAAAAAACGCTAGAAGAAATTGAAGCAGCTGTTTATGACATTAAAGGCAATAAAGATATTAGAGTATTAGTCATTACAGGAGCTGGGGAAAAAGCTTTTGTGGCTGGTGCTGACATTAAAGAAATGCAATCTAAAAATGCTTTAGAAGCACGCGAGTTCTCAATTATTGGGAACCGTGCTTTCAAAGCAGTAGATGAATTAGAAATTCCAGTTATTGCAGCAATTAACGGTTACGCATTAGGTGGCGGATTAGAACTTGCTATGGCATGTGACATTCGTTTTGCATCAACTAGTGCTGTTGCTGGATTACCAGAAGTAAACTTAGGCGTTATTCCTGGGTTTGGTGGAACACAGCGCCTATCACGTATTGTTGGTGTATCAAAAGCTTTAGAACTTTTATACGCAGCAGTTAACGTTAAAGCAGAAGAAGGTTTAAGAATTGGTTTATTTAACCAAGTATTTGAACCAGAAGCTTTAATGGAAGAAACAATGAAATACGCTAAAAAAATTACGACAAAAGGACCAATCGCGATTAACTTTGCTAAACAAGCAGTTAAAGTTGGTTATGAAATGCCACTTGATAAAGCACTTGGTCTAGAATCAGAATTATTTGGTTTAGTGTTCTCAACAGAAGATCAAACAGAAGGTATGACTGCCTTTGTCGAAAAACGTTCAGCAGAATTTAAAAATCAATAATAAATGGTTACTGGAGGAAGCATAATGAAAGACTTACAGACTAAATATAATGACAAGAAAATGAGTCCAGAAGAAGCAATTAAATTTTTAGCACCAGGGGACGCTGTTGTTTATCCAATCGCACCAGGTGAGCCTGCTCTACTTCATGAAGCTCTTTGTAATTACGAAGGACTAGAAAATAATAAATTATACCGTACGTTAACTAACGTTAAAACATATGATTTACCAAAAGATAAATTAAAACAAGTATCAATCTTCTTAGGTGGCGATCGTCAATTAATGAATGATGGTGTTGTTGAATTATTACCAAACCACTTTGGTGATACTGTTGATTTAATTAAAATGCGTGAAGAAGAAATTGTTTTAATGTTTAATGCTTCACCAATGGATGAAAAAGGATACTTCTCATTAAGTTTAGCTAATGCTTATGTTGGTGGTCTTTTAGATGTTGCATCTAAAATCATTATTGAAGTAAACGAAAACGCACCATATACATATGGTGAAAACCATCATGTTCATATTGATGACGTAACAGCTTTAGTAGAAAGTAGTGAACCACTACCAACTATTCCAGCTCCAGTTATTGATGAAAAATCAGCTGCAATTGGTAAATTAATTGCTGAGTTAGTTCCAGATGGTGCTACTTTACAAATTGGTTACGGTGCTGTTCCATCAGCTGTAATGAACAACTTAACAACTAAGAAAAACCTAGGTTTCCATACTGAAATGTTACCTGATAAAGCAATGGAATTATACAACTCTGGTTCTTTAGATAATACGAAAAAAGAAACTTACGTTGGTAAAACAGTTACAACATTTGCTATGGGAACAACTGAATTATACAAATGGTTAGATAAAAACGAAGACATCTACTTCTTACCAGTAGATAAATCAAACTCTGTAAAAGAAATTGCTAAAGAAAACAACTTATATACAATTAACGCAACAATCCAAGTTGACTTATTAGGTCAATGTAACTCTGAAAAATTACCAACTAAATACTATTCATCAACTGGTGGACAGTCTGACTTTGGTAAAGGAGTTCGTATGACTGAACATGGTGTGGGAATTATTGCACTTAACTCAACTGCTGGTAAAGATGATGCGATTTCTACAATCGTGCCTTCACTTTATACAGGTGCAGCTGTAACAACATCTAAAAACGATGTAGACTACGTTGTAACTGAATACGGGGCAGCTCGTCTTAAAGGTAAAACAATCAACGAACGTGTTGAAGCTTTAATCGCAATTGCTCATCCTAAATTCAGAGATGAGTTAAGAGAAGAAGCTAAAAAAATGAACTATATTGCAAAATAAATAAAAACCAATACGATTTTGTTCACAACATAAGGAAACTTATTTCCTAAATCGTAAAAAAAGAGATTTAAGCTTAGGCTTAGATCTCTTTTTGTTTAGTTAAATACAATTGAAAAAAAGTATTCTTCATATTATACTTAATGAACTTAATTAAGATAGTTTAAAAAGAGGCGATGTCATGAAAGCTAGTAATCCTCAAAGAGTTAGGAAAGATAATTTATTTTTTCTAATGTCTTTGATTCGAGAATACGGGCCCTTATCTAAAAGGGAATTATCAGAAAAAAGTGGTTTGAGTGTTGTAACTATTAATAAATTAATTCCTGAATTATTAAGTAAAGAACTAATAGAACCTTATTCAACAGATGTTGTCACAGGTGGTAGGTACGCTATTACTTATACATTTAATCAAAATAAATGTCATTCTTTGATTATTAAAATGGTGGAAAAAGAAAAGGAAATGTTTTTTTATTTCTATGTGTGTGATTTATTAGGCGAAATTATCGAAGAAAAAGAAATTTCAGGTGAAAATTTAGAATGGTTAGATATTTTAAGTTTCATTGAAAGTTTTAAAAAAGAGTATCCTAAAATAAAAGCAATAGTTTTAGGGATTCCTGGTGTAGAAACATCAGGTGTGATTACGTTAGCTGATTATCCAGTTCTACAAGGAAAAAATATCAAAGATGAATTAGAAGAACGTTTTGATTGCACAGTGTTAGTTGAAAATGATGTTAATGCAGCAATTCTTGGTTTCTCAAAAAAAGAAGAAGCTCATCTAATTATAGCGGGAATTTATTATCCAGTTGGTTTCCCACCTGGTGGAGGCGTGTCGCTTGGACAAAAATTATTAAAGGGATGTAACAATTTTGTAGGTGAGGTGGCAATGCTACCTTTAAATGTAGATTGGTCTGAAAAAAATATCCCTCATGTGGATTTAAAAAATCATTTCTTAGATATTGCGAAAACCTTTATTAGTTTGTATGATCCACATCAAATTGTTGTATATCTATCAAAATCAAGACTAACTAAACAACAGCTTGCAGACATTAACCAAGCGTTAGAAGTAGCATTTCCACTGTTAAAACTACCTAAAATCGTCATTAGTGAAGAGTTTAATCACGATTACTTTTTAGGATTAGAGTCATTAGGTTTGGAAGCCTTAAATCAAGTATTAAAAAATGAAATTGAAATAGGAGAGTAATGAATGAGAACTGAAAAAGAAAAAATGTTAGCAGAAGATTTATATCGAGCGTCAAGCCCAGAATTAAGAGAGGATGCTAGAAAAAGCCGTCAATTAACACGTTTATTCAATGAAACAACTGAAGAACAGCAAGCATATCGTAAAACTTTATTAAAAGAGATGTTTAAAGCAACAGGAGAAAATATTTATATTGAACCACCATTTAGATGCGATTATGGAACGAACACAAAAATTGGCAATAATTTTTATGCTAACTTTGACTGTGTTTTCTTGGATGTCGCGCCAATCGTTATTGGTGAGAATGTCATGTTCGGACCAAAAGTTAATTTACTAACGCCAGGTCATCCAATTGATGCGGTGATTAGAAATTCTGGTTTAGAGTTCGGTAAAAAAATTACAATTGGAGATAATGTGTGGATTGGTGGAAATGCCGTTGTGAATCCAGGTGTGACAATCGGAAATAACACGATTATTGGTTCTGGTTCAGTGGTGACAAAAGATATTCCAGATAATGTGATTGCAGCTGGAAATCCATGTAAAATTATTCGTGAGATTACAAAAGAGGATAAAATTTATTGGGAAGAAGAACAGCAAAAATATTGGATAGAAGTTAACGCCAATTAAACAATAGATAATAGAAAAACCGTTCTAAGAAAGAACGGTTTTTCTATTTAAAACACTCCTGATAAATAGTCTCTCAGTAAGTAAATAATAATTAAATGCACTGGATAAAAATAGTAGAACAACTCTTTTTGCCATACTTTATTTGAGCCACCTCTTTGGCCATTGTAAAGATAAATAAAAGGTAGCACACTAATCATCATAAATTCGTTACTGAAAGTTAGCAGCTGATAAAGTGTACCAATTCCTGTGACTGTAAAATAAGTAAATAAGGTTTTTCCTAGTAACAAACCACAGAAAATAGACATACTAATAGCAATCTTTTTGAAATTACCTCTAAAGAAATAGAAGATTAAAGCGACAACTATTTCGTACATCCCACCTTCACTCATGAGAATAAAGGGAATTAACAAAACAATAGCTATTGAGCAAAATAATTTTTGTTTTAAGTCTAATTGTTTCACTCTCATTGAGTCAATTAACCAAATAAATAGCATAATAAAGGCTAGTGTCATAAAAATATTTTGCCCTTGAATTAATTGAAAGACGTCAAATTCACCTGTGATTGGGTGATTGAAAGTGTCTTTTGTGAGTATGTTATGGCCAATATTAATGGCGTACATAAGTATTCCACCAACCAATAACCGACTGAAATATTTTGTTTTATTTTTAGTGTAAAAATAACCTTCAATTAAGAAGAATACAAATAAAGGTGCTACAAAACGTCCTAAAAGGGATGTCCATGCAGGCAAATGTAAAAATTCTCCTAAATAAGAATTCACGTGATCAATGACCATAAAAATGATAGCAATGATTTTTAACGTAAAACTAGATAAACCAACTTTGTGTTCTGATTGTGTCATAAATAAATCTCTCCTTTTAACTCCTAAGCTTGTATCATTTAGCCTTAGCAAGTGTAACAAAGAAAAAAATCAATTTATATAAGACTTCGGTTGTAACATTATCTAGTCAGTTATATTTTTTTATATCGTTTACCTAAAAATAGCAAATCACGATGAGTATCATCTAAAATCGCCACATTTGGTAAATGTCCCCACAAAACAAAACCATTTCGAGTAAATAAACTTTGGCTAGCCAAGTTATGTCCAAAAACAAGAGCAACGATTGTTTCAAATGGGTAGTTAGTTATTTGTTCTTCTACAAAGGAAAGTGATTTATGTCCCAATCCTTGTCCTCTGAATTTTTTATCAATATAAATACTAATTTCTGCTGATTTACTATAAGCAGGACGCTCTTTAAATGGGCTTAAAGAAATCCAACCAGCTATTTCCTCATTTATTTCAATGACCCAAAGTGGATATTTCTCTGGTGTATGCTGATTAAACCATTCATGTCTAGACTCAACAGAAACAGCTGTTAAATCAGCTGTCACCATATAACTTGGAATAGTATCATTATAAATTTCAACGATTCGTGGTAAATCTTCAAATTTTGCAAATCTAAATAGTGGTTCCAAAAATAACACCTCGTCTTCATATTTTTGGTATTATACCAATAAGTGATTTTGTTTAGCAATTGTTTTGATTGAAAGGAGATAAAATGTATTTAACTAACAAACAAAGTGAAGACGCGTTAATAGAAGTACTCCAATCAAAAAAAATAAAAAAGATTTATTTAGTTGGATCAGTAGGTAGTGGGAAAACAACTTTAGGAAAAGTGTTAGCTACTAAACTTAGTCTAAATTTCTATGAAATGGATAATATTATTTTTGAGCGACTGCCATCAGGTGATAGAAAAAGAAGTGATGAGGAAGTTAATAATTTAGTAGGACATATTCTAGAAGAAGATACTTGGCTTATTGAAGGAACTTGTTTAAGAGATATTGTGCAGCCTATTTTTAACAATAGTCAGATTATTATTTTTCTAGATATACCTTATTTAGTGAGGATTTTCCGGTTTAGTAAAAGATTTTTAAAGCAGTTACTGCATATAGAAGAAGCTAACTACAAGCCATCTCTTAAAATGTATTTTAATATGTTTAAGTGGAATTATTCTTTTGAAAAAACAGGCTATCACACATTTATTGAGAGAACTAAAAATTATCCAGAAAAAAGATGTCATTATAATAAAAAATAAGGAACTAGGACAAAATTAAGACACAGTTCCTTATTTTTTTTACTTTTTCCGAATTGTTAAATACACTTAGTTAACTAGCTATTGCCAATGAAATAATTAATATTTTTAAGCTTAGTAGTAAGTATGAATTTATAAGATGTTTAAATTATTCTCTTGACTTTAGGTAAAATTAACTATACTATTGTTATTAAATTTTAATCTTTTTAATTTAATTTTAATGTTTAACGAAGAGGGAGTTGTGAGTATGAAAATGAAACGAATTGTTCAGGGGATGATGGTCGCATCATTAACCTTGTTAGTGGCTTGCGGGAATAATAACAACAGCGAAAAGGGAAAAGCTGATGCTAAAAAAGAGACAAAAACTGAAAAGAAAGTCTTAACTGTTGTGGAATCATCTGAATTACCAACAATGGATATTTCAAAAGCAACAGACGTAGTAAGTTTTTCTGCAATTAGTCAGGTAATGGAAGGGTTATATGAGTTTGCAGATGATAGTACAAGTCAACCAGCTTTAGCTAAAGAAGTGGCTGTCCCAACAGATGATGGGAAAAAATATACAATTGAATTAAAAGAAGATGGTAAATGGAGTAACGGAGATCCTGTGACGGCTCATGATTTTGTGTATTCATGGCAACGTTCAGCAGATCCAAAAACGGCTTCAGAGTACTCTCATTTATTTGAAGGATTTAAAAACTATGAAGAAATTAAAACAGGGGCAAAACCTGCTACTGAATTAGGTGTTAAAGCAGTTGGGGATTATACTTTAGAAATTGAATTAGATTATCCAATTCCATATCTAGACTCATTACTTGCTAAACCAACATTCTATCCGCAACATCAAAAAACAGTTGAAGAAAAAGGGGACAGTTATGCAACTAATAGTGACAACTTAGTTTATAACGGTGCTTTCAAATTAGCTGATTGGGATGGAACAAATATTTCTTGGAAATATGAGAAAAATGAAAACTTCCGTGATGCTAAAAACGTCAATATTGATGAAGTTAAAATTGAGGTAGTTAAAGAAAATGGAACAAGTTTAAACATGTTCCAAGCTGATGAGGTTGATGTGATTCAAGTAAAAGGTGAGTTTGCTCAGCAACAAGCTGGCAACGAAGATTTAGTCATTCGTGAATACCCATCAAGTTACTATATGCAATATAACTTTGACAATAAATTAGCAGCTAATAAGAGCTTTAGAGAAGCGATTACTTTTGCTATTGATTCAAAACAAATTGTCGATACAATTTTAGGTGATGGTTCTAAAGAAATTAATGGATTTGTCCCTACAGGAATTGTTAATCCCAAAACAGGAGGCGACTTTGCAAAAGATTCAGGGAACTTGAAGATTACAAGTGCTGAAAAATCAAAAGCGTCATGGGAAAAAGCTAAAAAAGAATTAGGTAGTGACAAATTAGAATTTACATTACTAGCATCAGACACTGATTCAGCTAAGAAATTAGCAGAGTATATTCAAGGAACATTAGAAGAAGCTTTACCTGGTCTTAAAGTTAATGTTTCAACAGTTCCATTTGCAAACCGTTTAGATAAAATGTCTAAAGGTGACTTTGATATTGTATTAGCCGGTTGGGCAGCAACATTTGCTGATCCATATGATTTCTTGCAATTAGCTAATATTGGAACAGTTCAAAACTATGGTAAGTGGGAAGATAAAGAATTTAGTGATTTACTACAAGAATCATCTACTACTTATGCTAATGATAGTGAAAAACGTTGGGAAACTTTAATTGCTGCTCACAAACGTATGATGGAAGAATTACCATATACACCAGTTTATCAATCAAGTGAGAGTTTCTTAGTGAAGCCAAAAGTTAAGGGCTTAGTTTACCGTTCATTAGGAAGTCCTTACTACAAAAATGTGTCATTAGATTAAAATATGAGGAGGTTGTGACGTACTTATGTCACGGCCTCTTTTTTATTAAACACTTTAGTTATATTACTTCAATAAAGAGGGAGAAACTGTGCTATTATAGTAACGTAGTTTTTAAATTAGTGTGTTAGGAGCTCTTTTTATGATATTCATTTATTTAAATATTTCCAGTATTCTTAAAATTATTTTATCTTTTTTCTGTATTGCTTCAGATAAAAAAAATTATCTGTTTCTGATTTCATTTATTATCGTTAGTTTTGTTTCAATTAATTATTCGATTGTTAGTTATTTGCTTTTATTTGCGTTATTAATCTTATCATCTATTTATAAAAAGAGTAATTTAGTGATGTCAGTATTAGAAATAAATTTTGCTATTTGGATTAATATTTTACTAGGCGCTTTTTTGAAACCAATTGAAATGAAGACCACAATTGGAAAGCCTGATTTTTTAGTCTTTGAAATCATTATGTATGTTTTTATTATATTAATTAGTTTTTTATCGGCCAAATATGTTATCCCAGTTATTAAAAAATATGATCTTACCTTACCTATTTCCATTATCAGCTCACTTATATTACTATCTTATCAGTTCTATTTAATTACAGCTTTTTCTCATAAAAGTGGACAAAAAATAGGTTTAATCTTCTTATTTTTAATAATTATTAGCTCTTTGTTTTTTGTATTTAAAAGCTATAGTAATGAAAAATCTTTAGCTTTTGAGTTAGAGAAAAAGAAAATGGAAGAAGAGTACTTAAAAAATTATATTGATTATGTTAATGAAGAATCTAAAAATATTAAAAAATTTAAACATGACTATATCAATATTTTGTCATCTTTAGAATATTTCATTGCTCAGAAAGATGTAGAAAAAATAGAAACCTTCTACCTTGAAAATGTGCAGCCAACTAAAAGCAACCTACAAATTGATTATTTAAAAATCGATTCCTTAGATAAAATAAAATGGGAAAGCTTAAAAAGTATTTTGACAATGAAGCTCGTTAAAGCTAAAAAATATAATGTGCCTGTTAGTGTGGAACTAGTGGATGATATTCCTCAATTAACACAAATTAAAGACACTGTATTAATCAGAATTTTAGGTATCATTATAGACAATGCCATAGAAGAAATTGCATCATTAGAGCAGGGAGAAGTTCAGATTGCTATATTTTCAGATGAAGAGTTTTTACATATCGTTGTTAGAAATTCCATTAGAGAAGGAATAGAACCTCTGCATATATTAAAGGGAGAAGGCTTCTCTACAAAAGGTGAAAATCGAGGCCTAGGACTAAGTAATCTTAGTGAGTTAGTCAGTAATGAGGCAGAAATGATGTTATCAACTAATATTACTTCTGACTTTTTTATTCAAGAGTTATTATTAAAAGAAGGAGAAAAGATATGATTCCTATATTTATTTGTGAGGATGACTCATTACAAAAAAGTGTAATAGAGTCTATCATTTATAAAAAAATTCTGATTGAAGAATACGATATGAAAATCGAGCTATCAACTGCAGACCCTTATGAGCTAAAAAAATACATTGATAGTAGAGATTCTATTGGTGGAGTCTATTTTTTAGATATTGATTTTAATACAGACATTAATGGGATTCAGTTAGCTAGTTACATAAGAAAAAAGGATATAAATGCCAAAATAATCTTTATTACAACACATAGCGAGCTATTACAATTAACTTTTGAGTACAAAGTGGAAGCTCTAGACTATATTATGAAAGATAATGTGACTCTTATTCAGCAGAAAATTTTTGATTGCTTAGAAAATGCTTATTCATATTATACGTCTGATAAAAATGAGGATATGGATAAAGTGAAATTTAAAATCGGAAATACAGTTAAGTTACTTTCTCTTGATGATATTATGTTTATTGAAACAACTGGAACACCTCATAAATTAAATATCCATTTGAAAAATGGGTCTTTTGAATTGTATGAAACCTTATCCGAAATTGAAAAACTATCTCCATTTTTTGTGAGAGTTCACAATTCAGTTATTGTGAATAAAAATAATATTGATTATATTGATAAGAAAAATAAAGTAGCAGTTATGACGAATGGTGAGTCATGTATTCTGTCAGTTAGAGGAATAAAGAAGATTATTTAACACTTATGACCTCATTTGGGCATTCTAGGATGTTTTCTCCTAACTGAAATAATTATTGGCTATACTCCTTCTTAAAAGGGGGACTCAATACGAATTATAAACGTATGTTATCTTTACTATTAGTTTTTGGATGTTTTATGGCAACAAATGTGGTTTCAGCAAATGATGAGGTAGTTGAATTAGATAATGAAGAAACTATCGCACCAAGAGCAGCTATGTACTTCAAATATAGGTTTGATAAATATCCACCTAAGACTTACAAAGGACTTACTTTACGATACGCTCAAAAATTAGACGATGGTTCTTATGTTGGTATGTACATCTAAAAAATGATAAGAATCAAGGGAGAGATTGGCTTAAATGTCAGTCTCTCTTTATTTTTATGTGACAAAAGTGTTAGGAAATTTATTTTTTAATCTGCTTTTTTTGTCATATAATGGAATAGAAAGGGAGTGTCTTCATGTCTTTATATGCTATTCCATTAATGTCAGCCTTTTTTGTATTTGCGGTGATTGCCTTTTTAGGAACAGTACCATGGACAGTTTATCAGTACCGAAAACACGGCTACTTTAGTTTTTGGCGAAATGTCATTATTTTTAGTTTTATTTATTATTGTTTAACAGCTTTTTTCTTAGTCAGTTTGCCACTTCCAGCAGAAAGAAACAATCCAGCTGTGTATAGTCCAGATGTTTTAATGCAACTAAAACCCTTTAATATGTTTCATAATTTTAAAGAGGTAAAAGGATTTGTGCCGAGTCATTTAAGAACTTATCCAACTTTATTTAAATCATTTACTTTTTTAGAAGTCTTTTTTAATATTGCGTTATTATTACCACTTGGTGTTTATTTGAGATATTTTCTTAAAAGTTCAAAAAAATGGTGGATTGCGTTACTCTTAGTATTTTCAACAACTTTATTTTTTGAAGTTTCTCAAAGAACGG
Organism: Vagococcus fluvialis; assembly: GCF_003337315.1. Classification (GTDB taxonomy): domain Bacteria; phylum Bacillota; class Bacilli; order Lactobacillales; family Vagococcaceae; genus Vagococcus; species Vagococcus fluvialis. The sequence goes on from NZ_QPJV01000003.1 coordinate 111,766, forward strand.
CCCTTTTTGGGTATTATGCTAATCCTTATCGTTTATTTGATGTGGATGATTTAATTACTAACACATTAGGTGGTATGATTGGTTTCTTTATTGCGCCAATTTTATTACACTTAATTCCAACTCGAGATGACTTAAAGGAAAAGGATCGACAATATGATGTGGATCATCAAGCTTCTTACGGTGCGCAATTGATAGAGGTTTTTGTTAGTTTAATGATTGCCCGTTTCGTAGGTTCTATTTTTTCGATGATTTTTTTAAAAAGTCACTATTTATTTATGAGTAATTTACTATGGATTTTCATTTTTATAGTCATTTTCCCAGTTATGTTTAAAGGTAAAACAATTGGTGGTAAGGTTGTGAAAATAAAATTTGCTACAGGAGAAAAAACCCTCCTGTGGCCATTAATCTATCGATTTACCTTGATTAACTTACCTTCTGTTATTTCCTATATCACTCAAAAGTTAAATGAAATGTCATCAGAAAATGTTTATCTGTTATCTAGTCAAATTATGTTCTTTTTATTAATGAGTGTAATCTGGTGTGGATTCTGGTTTGTTCTTATTAGGGACTGGGCTAAGAAAAAAAATGAACCATTCTTTAATCGTATGATTTCAGCTGATATGATACGTTACAAAAAAGGAGCCTGACTCATTTAGTCAGACTCCTTTTTGTTTGTCTTTTTTTCTTCTCTTACTTTAGAGATGATAGTCCCAACACCGTAAATCATTAAGAGCAGTCCAGCAATAAAGAAGTAAAAACCGTCTAAATTAAATACGATTACTTGAGCGCCAAAGAATAAACCAATGACAAATAAGGCTAGGCCTAAAGTTACTAAGGATACTTCTAATGTATATTTTTTTAACTGTTCCATAAAGTCACCTCTATTCATTATTTCAAGATTCATCATCTTTATTTTATCATAGGTAGATAATCCCATCTACCACAACATTTATCAGAATATTGTCTTTAAAACTATGTTAAACTAGGGAAGTAATAATGAAAAAGAAGAGGACAAAAAATGAAGATTGAAACAAGTCGTTTATTAATTAGAAACTATGAAACAAAAGATATGGATGATGCAGCAGAGTTTTTATTAAATAAAAAAACAATGGCTTTTATTCCAGAAAGATTCAGCTCGAAAGAAGAGATGACTCTTTTTCTAGAAAAAAATAAAGATCATTTTTTTCCAGTTGTATTAAAAGAAGAAGATAAAGTGATTGGTCACTTATCATTTGAAGCTTTTTTTGGAAATCATTCTTATGAAATTGGTTGGGTGTTTAATGAAGACTACCATCAAAAAGGTTACGGTAAAGAAGCAGCCAAAGCCATGTTAAATGAAGGTTTTACTCAGATGAATATTCACCGAATCATAGCAACTTGTCAGCCAGAAAATCCAGGTTCATGGAAATTAATGGAAGCAATTGGTATGAGGCGTGAAGGATTCTTTAAAAAATGTATTCCAGCAGGAGACAGTTGGTGGGATGAATATTATTATGCTGTACTAAGAGAAGAGCGGAAATAATAGTAATAAGTGTTTGTCATAAGTAAAGGAGATGAGAGTCATGTTAAAAATCATTGAAGTTATTGAAGATGCTAATAGTAAAAATTGTTCATTGCCAGCTTTAGCCCTAGCTTTGACGTTACCAGATATTTGTAGTCAGATTGAATATCCTAACGAAACCAATGTAGGATATCGTTATCGAGAATGGTACAATCACCACGTTCATCGTCATGAAGAGTTTCACTTTTTACAAAATACGTATTATGCCAAACAACACAATGAGGAAAATGCCTTATCAAAATTTAGTGGCTATGCTTGTTATAAATTAAGATATTTACTTCTTCATCAAGGAGATTTTGCTATGCAAGGAGAAGTAAAATACGATGATTTGTATTTCCATATTGATTCCAGCCATGATTTAGAAGCTATGGATGCTGTGTCAGATGATCATATTAGTATTAATAGTAAATTATTATCAGAATATTTATGTAAGCATGCAAGAGCTTATTATGAAAAACATCCTAACAAGGAATTATTCAAAAAAGAAATGAGTCATTCGTAATATTAGGCTATAGACGAGATTAATAAAAAAGAACTATGACTTAATTTTGTCATAGTTCTTTTTTTAAATTATTTGTCCAATGCCACATTAAGGCATCTTTTTCCAATTGTTTAACAAAAGCATCTTTATAATCTCCGTAGTCATCAATACTTTCAGGATATTTTTCAGCGCCTTCGATTTTTATCTTAGCATAAGCCTTACGAGCTTCTTCGTGGCATCTTAAGTAATCTCTGACTAGAACATGACGACTAATATCATACATATTATCATACTGAAAGGCGTGAATTTGGTGTGTGCGATTGTCTTCTCCTTTACGGAAATATCTTCTACCAGGAATCCCAAACTCCCCCATTGAAAGATAGCCCAGACTTGCGATTTGGTTATTGTCTTGATCCAATTGATTAATATCTTTAACAACAACTAACATATCAATCACCGGTTTAGCAGATAAACCAGGAACTGAAGTACTACCAATATGTAAAATATTGATTAGATTATCTTCATTAATTACTTGTGAAAATTTTTCTTTTTCTCCTTAAAATAATGTCGGACATTCAGGACGGTACGGTACAACGTTAATTTTCATTGCCATAATACTAATTCCCCTTGTATTTTATTTTCCGACTCAAGTGAAGCGTCCCATAAGAATATCACAACTAAAAAATGGTCACAAGACTAAAGCCTAATATTAGAAAAAAATGTTTCTTTGTGGTACTTTAAACAAAGTGATTCATTGAACTGATTACTAAATTTTTATACATAGAGGAGAAAAAGAAACATGAAGAAAAGAACACTTATTTTAGGATTAGCAGCAGTTGCTACATTAGGTTTAATCACAGGATGTGGAACTAAAGAAAAGGCAGCTAAAACCGATGCTAAAGAAACAACTAAGAATGAGTTAACTTTAAGTTTCGGAGCTATGCCAGCTGTGGATAGCTTACCTGTTTATATAGCTGAAAAAGAAGGTTTTTTTGAAGAAGAAGGCCTAAAATTAGATTTACAAAGTTTCAAATCACCTAAGGACCGTGATGCAGCATTAAGTAGTGGCAATTTGGATGGAGCAAACACTGACTTAGTGGCAGTTAGTGCTTATTTACAAGGAGATATGAAATTCCAAGTAGTGAGTCAATCCATTGGAACATTCTCAATTTTAACAAGCAATGAAGAAGTTAAAACATTAGCTGATTTAAAAGATAAAAAAGTAGGAATTGCTAAAAATCAAGCACCATACTACTTTTTAGATGAAGCTTTAAAAACAGCTGATTTATCCGTAGCAGATATTGCTTATGAAGAAGTTCCACAAATTCCAGTACGTGTGGAATTAACAGCGAACCAAAAAATTGATGCGACAGTTGTACCAGAACCATTTAGAACAATTGGTTTAGCTAATGGTTTAACAGAACTTGGAAACAGCAACGAATTAGGAATTGATGCAACAGTATTTGGTTTTACAACAGAGAGTTTAACAGATAATAAAGAGGCTGTAGAAGCTTTTTACCGCGGATATAACAAAGGTGTAGATTACATTAACGACCATAAATTAGATGATTACTATGATGTTATGAAAGAAAAAATTGGTTTTACTGATGAAATTAAAGGACGCGTAAGCTTACCTAAATACACTCACGCTGAACAAATTAAGTCTGAACAATTATCAAGTGTCTTAACTTGGTCAAAAGAACAAGGAATTTATTCTAAAGAATTAAAACAAGAAGATATTTTAAATCCATTATTAAGTAAATAAATTAGGAGGAGCTAGAATGCTTGAAATAAAAAAACTTCATGTGTCTTATGAAGCCAAAAAAGTACTAGAAGATATTAATTTATCCGTCCAAAATAAAGAAATTATTGCTCTAATTGGGCCAAGTGGTACCGGTAAGTCAACTTTACTTAATAGCATAACAGCTCTTCACAAGATTGATACTGGAGAAATCACTTTAGATAAAAGACCGATTTCTCCAAAAGAGATGAATTTAGCTTGGATACCACAAAATTATGGCTTGCTACCTTGGTTATCAGTAGAAGACAATATTTTGTTAGGATTAAGAACTAAAAAAATTAAAGAAACAGCTGAGATAAAACAAAAAGTTCATGATATTATTTCAGAATTAAACATTTTAGAGTTATTAAAACAATTTCCAAATCAACTTAGTGGTGGGCAGCAACAACGAGTTTCTATTGCCCGAGGTTTGGTTATGGATTCAGATTTATATCTACTAGATGAACCATTTTCAGCCCTAGACGCGATTACAAGAGAAAAGATGCAGTCTTTATTTCTTGAAGAATGGGAAAAACATCCAGCGCCAACTATTTTAATTACCCACGATGTAGAAGAAGCAGTTTTTCTAGGACAACGGATAGTTTTACTATCAGGAAAACCTGGTAAAATTGTTGAGATTATTGAAAATACAAGTTTCTCAGTTCCGAAAGAGAATAAGCGTTTAAGTGATCGTTTTTATCAAGTAGCCAAACAAGTTAGGGAGGTGCTTGATCAATATGACGAAAGTAAATAAAGCCTTACATAGTTTTGGAGCTTTTTTAGTATTAAACTTTTTTTGGTGGTTAGCTAGTTTATGGATTAATCAAAACATGCTACCAAGTCCAGTAGAAGTCTATAAGCATTTATTTCAAATAGATCCTTCAAAGATGAGTTTACATGTTTACAATAGTTTTATTCGCCTGTTTTGGGGGATTTTAATAGCTGTTGTTATTGGCTTTTTAGTAGGATTACTAATGGGAAGAAATGAGAAATGGAATAAACTACTAGATCCAATTGTTTATCTAACTTATCCGATTCCCAAAATAGCTCTATTACCTATTATTATGTTGTTATTTGGTTTAGGTAATCAATCAAAAATTATTCTAATTGTGTTGATTGTGGTTTTTCCAGTGATTCTTTCTGTAAGAGATGGGGTAAAAGCTATTCCTGAAAGCTACTATAAACATTTAACTGTTTTAGGAGCATCTTCTTGGCAGAAGTTTAAAGTCATTACTCTTCCAGCTGGCCTTTCATCAATATTAAGTGCTTTAAGAGTTGCTTTAGGAACCGCTATTGCAATTTTATTTTTTACTGAAGTATATGGGACAGAGTATGGCTTAGGCTATTTTGTAATGGATGCTTGGGGCAGATTAGATTATTTAGATATGTATAGTGGGATTTTAGTATTAAGTGCAGTTGCTTTTATTTTATTTTTATTAATTGATGTATTAGAAAATAGATTATTAAAATGGCGTCAATATGTTTAAAAAAGCCATGGATTTAGTTGATAGAAACTAAATCCATGGTTTTTTGACTAAATATATTTAGTTATTTATAATGAAGTAAAAGGAGGAGGATTTATGAAAATAAAACAAAACATAGATTCTATTATAGTGGTTATGGCTATTCTTTTTATGAGTTTTTTTCAGGTAATATGAACCAATTTGATTTTTTTAAAACACTCATTCATGTGCTTTTGATTATTTTAATTGGACTTAACAATACATGGTCAATTATAGCTAACTTCTTTATCTTTTTTACAATCAATTTTATTGCTTTTAGCTTTGACCCAGGAACTGTAGACTGGACGAGTTATTTATTATATGCAATTTTGTCAGGACTTCTTGCTTTATTATTTTGTACAGGACTTTATCTCCAACGTCAAAATGTTTACCGAGATCCTTTAAGAGGTACGATATTGAAATGGTTAATAAAAAAATGGCCAGATTTATCTGGTATTACTTTGTTTTTACTAGATAGCATAGTATCTTTTCTTTTAGTTTGTGCAATCTTTTTTATCATTTTTCAGCATTTTACAATCAGCATGTTGTTGATAATAGCTTTTTTAGCTCTTTATTTTTCAGCAACAAATGTTTATTTTTATATTGTTAAACCAAGAATGGAACGATGACATCATTTTAAAGTGATGTCATCGTTTTTTGTTTGAATAAACGGAAATATTTTTAATCTAGGAAAAATAAAATTAGACAAAGAGAAATTCTATTCTTTTTTTACACATCTGTTTGTGAGAGATGATAGTTAGTTCTTTTATAACTCAATAAATCTTTTTAGGTGAAAATGACTATGAATCATAAATGAACATATAAAAGAAAAAGAACTATTAATAAATTTTTGTCTTTTATTTATATTTAGAGTATGTTTTAATTGTAAAAATAGCAAAAAGGAGTCGATTGTTTGTGTCTAAGTATCAACGTAAAGTATTAGTGTCAACAGCAGCAGGAATTGGTTTAGAGAATATGGATATTATGTTTTTAGCTTTTTCTTTATCTTCAATTATGCAATCATTAAATATTTCCAGTGTAGAGGCTGGTTTCATATCAACGATTACCAATCTAGGGATGCTTGTAGGTGGTATTTTTTTTGGGCTTTTAGCTGATAAATATGGGCGTGTTAAGATTTTTTCATACACAGTGATTACATTCTCTGTGGCATCATTACTGATGATGTTTGCGACAAATGTTTACTGGATTTATTTATTCCGCTTTATTGCAGGGATTGGTGCCGGTGGTGAGTACGGAGCTTGTATGTCACTAGTATCTGAAACATTCAACAAAAAACATTTAGCAAGAGCTACCTCTGTTGTAGCAATTGGTGGTCAAGTTGGCGCGATTATGGCAGCAGTGTTAGCATCATTAATTATTCCAACTCTCGGCTGGAAAATGCTTTATGTAATCGGTGTGTTACCAGTTCTTTTAGTCTTAGTAATTAGAAAAGATTTAAAGGAACCAGAAGATTTTACTCATGAAGCAAAAGAAGAAAATAAAGCCAATTTTTCACTTTTATTTAAAGGTGCTAAAACAACATGGCAAACAATTGGTTTATCTTTAATGGTGACAGTCCAAATTGCCGGCTACTTTGGTTTAATGAACTGGTTACCTTCAATCATGCAAAAGCAACTAGGTTTATCAGTATCAGGTTCTTCACTTTGGATGATTAGTACAATTTTAGGGATGTCTCTTGGAATGTTAACCTTTGGAACAGTCATGGACAAATTAGGCCCAAGATTATCATTTGGAATTTTCTTAGTAGCCTCAGCTGCATCAGTTTACTTACTAACTTTAGCAAAAGGTCAGTGGTCATTACTTATAGCTGCAGTTATCGTTGGTTATTTTATTAATGGTATGTACGGTGGATACGGAGCAATTATTAGTTTCCTATATCCAACGGAAATCAGAGCAACAGCTAATAATTTTATTATGAATGTTGGACGAGCAATTGGTGGTTTCTCATCAGTAGTAATTGGCTTTTTAATGGATCAATATAATCTAACAGTAGTAGTGATGTTCTTATCAGTTATCTATTTAATTAGTTTAGTTATTATGCTAAACATCCCGGGATTAAAAAAATATAAAACAGCGTAGAAGAAGAGGTTGTAACTATTTTTAGTTGCAATCTTTTATTTTTTATAAACGGTGTAACAGAAGCAGCTTCTTCGGAAATAAGCTGGAAATCACCAAAAATTAAAAAGCAATTTTCGTGATTTCCTTCTTATTTCTTGAAGCTAAACACTTCTGTCACAACCTTTTTTAACGTCCTTTAAAAATAAAACTTACAAAAAGTGAGCAAATTATTTTACTTACAAAAAGTATGTTGGTATGATGCTCATGTTACTAATAAAACAAAGAAAAGGATTGTGAAAATATGTCAGCATTTATTTCAGCATTAAAAAATCGTCGTTCAGTTTATCATTTAGGAGAAAATATTTCTCTTTCAAATAAAGAAGTAGAAGAATTAATTAAAGAAGTTGTTAGAGAAACACCAACAGCTTTCAACTCTCAAACACAACGCGTTGTTATTCTTTTTGGAGATGCTCATAAAAAATTATGGAGTATTACAGAAGATGCTTTAAAACCTTTAACTCCAGCAGAAAACTTCCCTGGAACACAAGAAAAATTACAAGGCTTTGCAGCAGGTAAAGGAACTGTTCTTTTCTTTGAAGATATGGATGTTGTTAAAGGATTACAAGAACAATTTGCTTTATACGCAGAAAACTTCCCAGTATGGTCAGAACAAGCAAGTGGTATGACTCAATCAAACGTATGGGTAGCTTTATCTGAAAATAATATTGGAGCTAACTTACAACATTACAACCCAGTAATTGATGAAGCAGTAGCTAAAGAATGGGAAATCCCAGCATCATGGAAATTACGTGGACAAATGGTATTTGGTTCAATCGAAACAGCTGCTGGCGAAAAAGAATATGCAGCAGATGACAACCGTTTTAAAGTGTTTGGTTAATCACTAAACGAAGTAAAATAAGATGACTAGTTTTAGTCATCTTTTTTTATTAGTTCATATGTTTTCTTATTTGAGTGGGAATTATCACGACTTCTGTCTTTAAATCCACAGCTTTAAAGTCTTTATCAATACATTCTTCCCAATACTCTAAGTGCTTCTTATCAATGAAGCTTTCAAAGTCTTCTACTTCTTGGCCACCAACACCTTGCACGGAGTACCAATAAAGATACTCATCCCCGTTCAACATCTCTCTAAAAATAGTTTCGACATACATTTTTTCAGCTTCTAGAGTAAGTAAAGTTTCATTCATATTATCATTTAAAAAGGATAACCATTCATCAACTACTTTTGATTTTCCTTTTTTAACTTTAAATCGTGTCAGTTCAATATTTAGCATCTTTAGAACTCCTTTTAAATAAATTGTAGCATAATGAAGGTGAAATATTTTATGCTAAAATCTGTTCAAGGAGTGATAAACAATGATTTGGACAGTGAAAGTAGCCTCTTAATAAAGCAGATTTTATTATTGAGAGGAAAAGAAAAATGACTTACAAAAAAATAGATTTAAAGACATGGAACAGAAAAGAACACTTTGAAGGGTTTATGGAATCAGGAACTAGTTTTAGTTTAACAACTAAGTTAGATGTCACTTTATTTTATAAGAGAATAAAAGAGAAGAAACTTAAGTTCTATCCTACCTTTATCCATCAAGTGACACAGGTAGTTAACGAGTTTGATTGTTTCAAAATAGGTTTTAACGAAAATCAAGAATTAGTTTTGTGGGATCATGTGGAAGCAAATTACACGATTAATAGTAAAGTTAGTGATAATTTTATTAGTGTTTGGACACCTTGGCACAAAGAGGTATCTAGTTTTCAAGAACTTTATTTAGAAACACTAAATCAACATGAAACATCAAAAAAAATGGCTCCTCAAGTAGATATGCCACTGAATTTATTTGTTATTTCAATGTTACCCTGGATATCTTTTGATGGCTTTAATCTAAATATTAATAATAATGAGACTTTTTTAGCACCGATTATTACAGCTGGAAAAATGATTGAACAACAAGATAAAAAATTATTGCCAGTAGCTATTCAAGTGCATCATGCAACAAGTGATGGTTACCATGTTGCCTTGTTAGTGGATAAGTTACAAACACAATTTAATCAATTTTAATCACAAAAAAGGTTCCTAAATTTAGGAACCTTTTTCTATTTTATTAAATGAGTTTTGATGATTTCACCTATCGATTTTGTATCAACTCAAATATTCATATCATGAGTTTTTAAGTTTTTTACATAATTGGAGAAAATAAGCGAGATATTTTTTGCTTAAAACGAATCCATAATGACATATTATTGAATGTCTCAAGTGTTAATTTAGTTGATTTTTGTAAGTCATTTTCAAAAGCCTCTGACAAGGAAGCATTCATTGTTAAATCAGAAAGTACAACACTTGTTTCAAAGTTTAATTTATAACTTCGAATGTCTTGGTTAGCAGAGCCAACGATACTTGTTTTATCATCTTTAATTAATACTTTAGAGTGTAGAAAGCCGCCATTATAAGAATAGATTTCAATATCTTTTTCTAATAATAAACGTGAATAAAATTGAGTTGCACGGTAAATAAATGGGTGGTCTGGTTTATCAGGAACCATTATTTTGACGTCAACTCCAGATCTTTTAGCAATTTCTAAGGCATCAATAATCGTTGTATCAGGAATCAAATAAGGTGTTTGAATCCAAATTCGTTCTTTTGCAGAAAGTATTTCTTTAACAAAAGCTAGTTTGATTTGTTGTTTATCATTGTCTGGACCACTTGAAATAACATAAATATCAGTATCAGCTTGAGATGTATCAGTTTGCTGTTTAAAGAAATTCGGTGTGTAATCTATCCTTTTTATATTAGGAACAGAAACGTTCCAATCACTAATAAATTGCAGTTGTAATAACAAACTAGCAGGTCCTAAAATGCGAACGTGAGTGTCACGCCAGTAACCAAATGGCTCAGTTGGTATCACATACTGATTAGAAATATTAAAGCCACCTGTATAACTTATTTCATTATCGATAACAACAATTTTACGATGAGCATGATAGTTCATTCTGAATTTTAATAGCATTTGTTGAGATGTTAAAAAAGTAGAAACCTCACCACCAGCATCAATCAATGGTTGTAAGAGCTCTTTCTTTATACCTTTAGAACCCATTTCATCATAGAGTAACTTAACTTGAAGACCTTCTTTAGCTTTTTCTACTAAAATATCTAAAAGACTAAGCCCAGTTTCATCAGTTACAAAGGCATAATATTGAATATGAATAGTTTGTTTTGCTGCTCTTAAATCTTTCTTTAGGAGTTCCAATTTTTTTTGCCCATCAGTGATAAGAGTAACTTGATTGTGATGGCTAACAGGCAAGCGATTCAGACTGTAGAAAAAATGCTTATCAGGAGAATCTTCTTCTTTGGGAAAGCTAAAGGATTGAATATTAGGTGTCATAAAGCCATCTGTTTTTTCTAGAGCCTGTACATGATGATTTTCAACGTTGAATTTTTGTTTGTCACTAAGACCATAACCAAAGAATAGGTATAGAAAGAAGCCGATATATGGTAGGAATAGGAAAACTAATAACCACGCCCAAGTAACGCTTGTGTCCTTTTCACGGTAAAAAATTAGAAATAAGGAAAAAATTAAATTTATTAAATATAGTACAATGACGAAAAAGTTCAATACAACTCCTCCTTTAATAGGTGTCTATTGAAGAAAGTATAGCATTTTTTTATAGTGAGATGGAAGCTCTATTCCTAATATGAAAGGCTGTGAGATTCACTTTAGATGAGATACACTTAATTTAAGATATTTGAACTAGTTGGAGGGAAAATTTTGGCTAAAGGTAATAGAGAACAAGAAGAAATTTATCTTAGATTAATTAATCAATCAGAAGATTATATTGAACAACATTTAAGTGAAGCAATCAGTTTAGCTGACCTAGCTCAACATGCAAATTTTTCAGAATTTCATTTTCATTGTTTGTTTAAAGAGTTATTTGAGTTTGGGACAAAAAATGAGTTAATCAATCCAGATGTGACAAAAGTTTTAACTATGTATAATGACAATCCTTTTATCACAAAAGATGAAAATCTAAGAACTAGTATTGCTATGACAGTCCCAAATGATGTGGAGATAGTTGAAAGTGGTAATGTTTGCGTATCAAGTATTTCAGGAAAATTTGGCGTTGGCCATTTTAATATTTCAGCTAAAGAATATGAACAAGCTTGGCACTATATGTATCAAGAGTGGTTGTTTAAAGATGAAAGCCAAATTAGAGATGCTGTTCCCTTTGAGCTCTATGTGACAGAACCAGCTAAAAGTATGACAGATAAAAGTTTAACAGATATTTATATTCCGATAAATTAAACTAAAAGGAGATTGTGCCATACTTATGTACAGTCTCTTTTTTAGTTACAAAAATATCCAATTATTCATAAAATTTTTTACGGAACTATTCCACATATTAAAAAATTTGGTATACTTGAGTTTACATTTAATACAGTTGGAGGATTTTTTATGAAAATAGTCGTTTTAGCAGGTGGCTTAAGTGATGAAAGAGATGTCTCACTGTCATCAGGAGCCCAAGTAGCTAATGCTTTAAAGAAAAATAACCATCACGTTTTATTATTAGATTTATTGGATGATGTTTCTTCGTACCCAGATTTTGATATCGCTTACGAAGCTCTAAATAAAGACCACTATGAATACAATGTGCCAGAAATAGCACCTGACATTGAAGAATTAAAAGAAACGTATCAAGTGGCAGGAGAAGTGAGTTTAGGTTTATTACCTATTTGTCAGTCAGCAGATATTGTTTTCCTAGCTCTTCACGGTGGTATAGGTGAAAAAGGAAAAATCCAAGCTTTATTTGATATTTATGATATTAAATATACAGGTTCAAGTCACAAAGCAAGTGCGATTGCTATGGATAAATTATTAGCAAAAGAGTTAATGGCTTTTCATGGTGTTAGTACGCCAGCCTGGGAAGTGTATGAAGAAGGAGTTGAGTTTAAGGCTCCTTGTGTGATTAAGGCTAATGATAATGGCTCAAGTATTGGTGTTTACATGGCGAATACAAAAGAAGAATTTGACCAAGCCATTATTGAAGCGAAAACTTTCAACACAGAAATCATTATTGAAGAAAAAATAGTTGGGCGTGAATTTGCTGTTGGGGTACTTGATAAGGAAGCTTTACCAATTATTGAAATTATTCCTAAAGTAGGTTTTTATGATTACAAAAATAAATACCAAGCAGGTAGTGCTGAGGAAGTTACTCCAGCACATATCTCGACAGAATTAACCTTAAAAATGCAAGAGATGGCTTTGGAAACTCATCGTGTTTTAGGACTGTCAAGTTACTCACGAATTGACTTTTTAATGAATGAGCAAAATGAAATCTTTTGTATCGAGGCTAATACACTGCCAGGGATGACACCAACAAGTCTTCTACCTCAAGAAGCTCAGGCTATTGGTTTAGATTACCCAACATTATGCGAAAAATTAGTTCAAATTTCTTTAAAAAAATACAATTAAAAAAATTAAGGTGTTACTAAGTAGGTTTGCTATAATAAAAGAAACTAACAGGAGAGGGGGTTTGCCAAGATGAAGAAAAAAGATCGTCAATCTTTCATAAAGCAAATTATTTTTGAGGAAATAATTGAAAATCAACATCAACTAATTGAAAAATTAGCTAAAGAAGGGATTGAGGCAACCCAAGCAACAATCTCAAGAGACATTAAAGAGCTGAATATTGTGAAAGTCCATGATGTAAGTGGTGTCGTTAAATATGGTATTTTAGAAGCAACATCTGTTGAACATGATACTCATTTAAAGGAAGTCTTTAAAGATTCTGTCTCTCAAGTGACTCAAGTTCAGTTTATGAATGTAGTAAATACATTACTTGGAACAGCAGATATTGTGGCAGCAGAAATCGATGAATTGCAATTACCAGAAATTGTAGGAACTCTAGCAGGAACAGATACTATTGTTTTAATCTCTACCTCAGAATCTGAGGCTAAACGAATTAATAAAAGATTATTGTCTTATCTTAAATAAATAGGAGGATGTTTTATGTTATCAGCATTACAAAATGGATCGGATATTCGTGGGATTGCTATTACTCATGAGGAGTTTACAGCTAACTTAACTGAAAAAGAAGTTAGGGAAATTGGTGTTGGTATTTTTGCTTGGTTAAAAGAGGTTAAAAAGATTAACCACAAACCACTTAAAATTGCCATTGGTCACGATAGTCGCTTGTCAGCTGGCGTTATTAAACAAGCACTAATTGATGCTTTTTTACAAGAGGACGTTTTAATTTATGACACAGGTCTTTCAACAACACCAGCTATGTTTATGGCAACTCAATTTGAAGAGTTTGATGCAGATTGTGGCATTATGATAACAGCTAGTCACTTACCTTATTACTATAACGGGATTAAATTGTTCACTAAATCAGGTGGAGCCGAGCATGAAGATATTGATGAAATTTTAGAACTTGCATCTGAGTATAAGAGCGAATTACCAAAAGTTGGAACAATCGAAGAAAAAGAAATTATTTCTTTATACGCAACAGATATGGTTAAAAAAATTCAAGCAGAAACAAAAAGTGAACAACCACTAGCTGATTTTCATATTGTATTAGATGCTGGTAATGGTGCTGGTGGCTTTTTTGCTGAAAAAGTATTAGCTACTTTAGGGGCGGATACAGCGGGAAGCCAGTTTTTAGAGCCAGATGGAACATTTCCAAATCATATGCCAAATCCTGATAACAAAGAAGCTATGGCGAGTATTCAAGAAGCTGTTTTAAAAAATAAAGCTGATTTAGGTGTAATTTTTGATACTGACGTGGACCGAGCAGCTGTTGTAGCAAAATCTGGACAAGTGATTAATCGTAATAACTTAATTGCTGTTTTAGCTCAAATTGTTTTAGAAAATAATCCAGGGCAAACAATTGTAACTAACTCACCAACTTCTAGTCATTTAAAAGATTTCATTGAAGAATTAGGTGGTAAACAAGTCCGTTATTTATGTGGCTACCGTAATGTGATTAATAAAGCCGTCCAGTTAAATGAAGCTGGAATTGAAACACCTCTAGCCATTGAAACTAGTGGGCATGCTGCTTTTAAAGAGAATTATTTCCTAGATGATGGTGCTTATGTAATTGCTAAAATTTTAATGTTATTACCAAAATTAAAAGCAGAAGGTAAAAATTTAAGTGAATTAATCGAAAAATTAAAACAACCAGTTGAGGCACAAGAAGTTCGTTTTAAAATTTCAGGAGATGATTACCGAGTTTACGGTGAGTCTGTCATTGAAAACTTGCATCATTTTGTGTCAGAAACAGAAGGATTTACAGTAGATCATGAAAATGATGAGGGTATCAGAGTTAATACAACAGACGTATACGGTTCTGGTTGGTTCTTGTTACGTATGAGTTTGCATGAACCGCTACTTGTTTTACAAGTTGAAAATGATGTGGCAGATAAAAATAAATTAGTTTTCACTAAATTAGCAGAATATTTTGTTAAACAAGATAGATTAAATACCGAAAAATTATTAGAAATCTTAAAATAAAGGTGTGAACGATCTTGGCTCGTAAGATAAATGATGGTCCCAAAATTAATTTTGAGAAAAAAACAGTAGCTGCAATGATTGATATTTACTATAAACAATTTAAGGATGAGGAACATCTAGCAGAAAGAGAAGATGTTTTATCTTATGCGATGACTCGCTTAAATTATTGTCGTTTTGGTGAAGATAAACCAACTTGCAAAGTTTGTCCCGTTCATTGCTATAAAAAAAGCTACCAAGAAAAAATGAAATTAATTATGCGTTATTCAGGGCCAAGAATGATGATTTATCATCCTATTATGTCAGTAGAACATTTTGTTAAAGAATGGCGATACAAAAAGAAAGATGATTGACTTTAAAAATCAGAGATGATAGTATTTCTTTTGAGTCAACATAAATTACATATCAAAACTGGACTAGTAAAGGACACTTGCTGGATTATAAGAGAGAAATCAAATGCTGAAAGATTTCATCCACGCTTCCCTTGAACCTACCAACTAAACATTTAGGTTTGATACCTTTATCATCAGATTAAGTTGTAAAGTACAAATCTACTTTAAAGCAAGGTGGCACCGCCGTTTTTGGTCCTTGCATTAAAGTAGATTTTTTTGTGTTTTAAATTGAAGGAGGAAATAAGAAATGGCTAAAAAACAAGGTTTCGTAAAAGAAATTACAAGTCGTGATGACGATTTTGCAAAATGGTACACAGATGTTTGTTTAAAAGCAGAACTATGTGACTACTCAAGTGTTAAAGGAATGATGGTTGTTCGCCCAACAGGTACAGCGATTTGGGAAAATATTAGAGATGTTATCGACAAAAAAATCAAAGCAACAGGACATGAAAATGTATTAATGCCAATGTTAATTCCTGAGAGCTTATTATTAAAAGAAGCAGAGCATGTTGAAGGATTTGCTCCTGAGGTTGCCTGGGTAACTCATGGTGGAAACAACGAATTACAAGAGCGTCTTGCAATTCGTCCAACATCAGAAGTTGTATTTGCGGAACATTTCAAAAAAATTATTCACTCTCACCGTGACTTACCAGTTCTTTATAACCAATGGGTAAGTGTGGTTCGTTGGGAAAAAAATACACGCCCATTTTTAAGAACAACAGAATTTTTCTGGCAAGAAGGACATACGTGCCATTCTACTGCCGAAGAAGCTCAAGCAGAAACAAAATTAATGTTAGAAACGTATGTTGATGTTTGTGAGAATTTTTTAGCAATTCCAGTTGTATCAGGTGTGAAATCTGAAAGCGAAAAATTTGCAGGAGCAGATAAAACATTTACGAATGAAACATTAATGTATGATGGAAAAGCACTGCAAATTAACACATCACATGACTTTGGTAATAACTTTGGTAAAGCATTTGATATTAACTTTACTAATAAAGAAGGTAAAGAAGAAGCTGTTTATACAACATCTTGGGGATTCACAACACGTGCAATTGGTGGGATGATTATGGTTCATAGTGATGACCGTGGTTTAGTTATTCCTCCAAGAATTGCTCCAACTCAAGTTATGATTATTCCAATCGCTCAACATAAAGAAGGTGTATTAGATAAAGCTTACGACTTAAAAGAGTTATTAGGTAAAAATATGAGTGTTAAAGTGGATGCAAGTGATAAACAACCTGGTTGGAAATTCAGTGAAGCTGAAATGAAAGGTTATCCAGTTCGTATTGAAATTGGGCCTCGTGATATTGAAGAAGGTAAAGTGGTTGTTGTTCGCCGTGATACATTAGAAAAAATCACAATGGAATTAAATGATGAATTAGCAGCTAATATTGAAAACTTATTAGAAACAATTCAACAAGATATGTTTGACCGTGCTAAAGAGCGTCAAGATGCAAAAACACGTACAGCTACAACTAAAGAAGAATTCTACGAGTTAATCGAAGAAGGCGGATTTGTCTTAGCGCCTTGGTCAGGAGATCCTGAAGTTGAAGCGAAGATTAAAGAAGACACTGGTGCTACGTCAAGATGTTGGAGTTTAGAACATCAAAATGATGATTTAACAGGAGTTAAAGATTTATGGAACGGCGAAGATGCTAAGTATATGATGCACTGGGCAAAAGCATACTAAAATAGTCATTTTTTGTCACAAAAATAGTTAATTTCAACATAATAAAGGTGTGAAACGATAGTTTAAAGAACTATGTTTCACATCTTTTTTTATTTTACATTTAGCCTACACATATTGTGAAAAAGAACACTAATTTTGGTGGTAAAATAGATAATATAGAGATGAATGTAAAAAAGAAAGAGGATCCTAATATGAAATTGATAAAAAACGAGGTAATTAGTTCAATTGGGATAGTCGTATTATTTTGTTTAGGAATGGTTGGCTTAGGAACAGTTGAGGCAGCGGTAGATGTAAAAGACGCTGGTAATTTTTATACAGATGTACCTGAAGCTGAAGGAAGCTTTTTAGGTGCATCAAGTTATTTTCATATTTTTGCCAATAAAGCCCATTTAAGAAATCATACAAATGGAAATGTTGCGACAAGAGAATTATCAGGTTCATCTAATTTTGGAACTCAGGATATACCATGGGTTGAATCTAACTACGCTCAAAAGGTGTTAGATATTAATGGAGCTTCAGGTGTTCGTGATCATACAAAAATGGTTTTTGGAAAAGAAACGCAAATTGATTTATCTGAGTATAATCGTCCTAAAGTAAATGGTCGTCAAATGGACAGAATCTCTGGAGATAATATTTACCAGGATAAGGGAGATAATTTTTATATTGATTTTACAAAGGAATTTGCCAAGTTAACAGAGGTTAGTCAAAGTTTAATTAATCAGAATGTGAGTAAAACTTATTATAATAAGGATTTTAAAAATGAAAATGAACGCTACATCGATGTATCTGGATTTGAAGGCAGTGATGTTTATATTCGATTAGCACCAGAAGTATTAAAGAAAAATACACCACTTAACATTACAGGACTAGAAAAAAATTTAGGTGATGGTAATTTTAAAAACGTTTACTTAATTGTGGAAACAGATAACGAAACAAGTTATAACGTTCAAAGTCAGATTAAATTTAAATACACAGACGGCTCAGAGCGCGGTAATAAAGAAACGACAGACTTCTCAGATAGTACTGCCTTATGGACTTTTAGTCATAATGATAAGCCTTTTAAAGGAAGTATTAATCTAGGAAGTACTTGGCTAGGTAGTGTTTTAGCCCCGTTAGCTACACTTGGTGGTGAGCAAAATATTGGTGGTAATATTATTGTGGACCGTTTTACAGGTGCAGGAGAAACGTATGGCTGGAATTTTCAAGAAAATAAAAAAGGAAGAGTTGTATTAAGAAAAACGTCATCAAAAGATCATAGCAAATTAGCTGGGGCAGTTTTTGATCTGTATGAAGAAGGTAAAGACACGCCGCTTAAAACAGGACTAACAACTGACGTTAATGGAGAAATTCATGTAAGTGACTTAAAACCTGGTTATTATTACTTCAAAGAAACCAAAGCACCAATTGGGTATGAAAAAACAGATGAAAAATACGTCTTTGAAATTAAAAAAGATCAGGTAAGTAGTGTTCAACAAGTTAAAGTAATGAATGAAAAACACAAAGAAGAAGAACATCTAGGTGCTGTGAAATTAATTAAAACAGATAATAAGGATACAAAAAAAATTCTTAAAAGGTGCCGAATTTTCATTATTTGATCAAGATAATAATTTAATAGCAGAAAACTTAGTAACCAATGAAGACGGTGTTTTATTAGTAGAGAAGCTAAAAGAAGGAAGTTATTACTTTGTAGAAACTAAGGCTCCAACTGATTACAAAAAAACAGATAAAAAATATGTTTTTGAAATTCAAAAACAGGAGACAACTCAAGTAGAGCAAGTTCATGTGACAAATGAAAAATTGCCAGTTGTCCCTAAAGAACCAACTGAACCGAAGAAACCAGTTACACCAACAATAACGGATAAGTTTTTGCCTAAAACAGGTGAAATTAAAACAAATATGGTACTAATCGGTTGGACACTTGTTATGGGTATTTTCTTTATTTACTGGAAAAAATATCATGATACTCATCAATTGGATTAATAAAAAATAGGCTATGACATATTTTTGTCATAGCCTATTTTTTAGCTTTTCTTTTAATAATTCAAGGTCAAGAGGCTTGAATGCAACTGTTTGACTATCCCAAAAAGCATCATCTTGATAACGAGGAATTAGATGGGCATGAAAGTGTGTACCGTCATCCATAACAGCACCATTATTTTGAGCAATCGTTGCACCTAATACATCAAAATTATTTTCTAACGTTGCAATAATTTGTTTCTCAAATTGAAGTAAATCTAACAGTATTTCATTAGGAATATCTAGCATGGTTTCGTAATGTTTTTTAGAGATGACTAAAATATGACCTGTTTGAATAGGATCTATATCAAAGACCGCAAAAAAATAAGTACTCTCTGCTAAGATATTAGTTGCTTCAATATGATGACAAAAAATACAATTTTCCATTAAAACAGCCTCCTGATTAATACGATTCAGATAAAAATGGTGTAGCTAAGACATGAATTTTTTCTTTAGTAAATGGATGAATTAAATTTAAGTTTTTAGCATGAAGCATTAGTCTTTGGTTGTTGCTTCCCTTTGGATGATATAACGGATCTCCAATAATCGGTTTTCCAATAGAAAGTAAGTGAACTCTGATTTGATGTGTTCGACCAGTATCTAAAATACACTCAACCCAAGAAGTTTGTTTGCTTTGTTTTAATTCAGTTACGTGAGTGATAGCCCTTTGTCCACGACGTTCGTCAATTATTCGTTTTCGTCTGTCATGGCGGTCACGCCCAATTGGTTTATTAATAGTTAATTTTGGTTTTGGTAAATGACCATTGATTTGTGCTTCATATAACCGATGAATTTCTTTTTTCTCAAGCATTCTACCTAGAATGGGTAAAACAACTGGATTTTTAGCAAAAAGAATAGCACCACTTGTTTCTTTATCTAATCGATGAACCACAAAAGGTATCTCCTGATTTTTTTCTAAGTAAGCAGCTAAGTGGTTAAGTAAGGTATCATCTTCATCAGGTTGATTAGGATGAGTTTTCATGCCTGCTGGTTTGTTGACGATAATTAAATGCTCATCTTCAAATAAAGGCTCGATCCAATCAGCTCTTCCTAATCTAATCTCTGGTTTGTCATAATCTGTGTCTTCAAAAATTAAGGTGATTTTATCTTCTGGAAAAACCTCTTGATGAAACATGGCGGGTTCACCATTAAGTAAGACATTTTTTCTAGTTCTTAAAAAGTGTTTTACTTTTCTCGGGATTAACCATTCTTGCTCTAATAATTCTTTTATTGTTTGTTTTTTTGTCTCTTTAGGTAATGTAAAAGTAAATTCCATGAGGAAACTCCAATCATTTGTTACAAAACTTTATATTTTTTTTAGAATTGTAACACACTTTATTAACAACTTCATGTTACCATAGGCTAGAGTTTAAGATAAGTCCTTGGTCTTATCCACGAAGTGACAAGTCTATGTTACTATAAGTGTAAATTAATTAAACAAGTTAGAGGAGCTGCAAATGGAATATATAAAAAAAATAGGAGCCACTATTAAACTATATTTACAAAAGTTTTGGACGTGGTTTTCACCATACTTCCAACAATTTAGAGCATGGAGAAAGCGAGTATGGAAAAAATATCATATTAATAAAATCATTATTTTAAGTATTATGTTAGTAACTTTGGTAATGAGTATTTATCTATTTTACTTAGCCAAAAATACAAATGTTTCCACCTTACAAGAAGGGTTAAAACAGGTAACGACGATTTATGATAAAGATGGTGATGAAGCAGGAACGACTTCTAAATACGGATCTAAAGGAAGTTTTGTGCACAGTGAGAATATATCACCCTACATAAAAGATGCTTTAGTATCCACAGAGGATAGAAAGTTTTATGAACATAAAGGTTATGATATTAAGGGGATTGCTAGAGCAGCTGTAAGAAAAGTAATTCGAGGAAACAATAGTGGTGGTGGTGGTAGCACCATTACTCAGCAGCTAGCTAAAAATGCGTTTTTATCACAAGAACAAACAATGACTCGTAAAGCTAAAGAATTGTTTTTAGCCATTGAAATTGAAAAAGAATATAGCAAAGATGAAATTATGGAGATGTATTTAAATAAAGCTTATTTTGGTAACGGAGTTTGGGGAATTCAAGATGCATCTTTAAAATATTTTGGTAAAAATGCAAGCGACGTAACAATTGATGAAGCAGCTGTTTTAGTAGGGATGTTAAAAGGTCCAAATATCTACAATCCAATTGATAGTATGGAAAATGCTATTAATAGGCGTGATACTGTTCTTTCAGTGATGGTAGATAATGGTAAGTTAGATAAAGAAACAGCAGACCACTTAATGACACAACCTCTGGAAATAGCCGATTCTTATGTTCCAGAGCATGATTCCTATAAATATCCTTATTATTTTGATGCTGTCATCAAGGAAGCAACAGAAGTAGCTAACCTAAAAGATGAAGAGATTTCTAATGGTGGTTACAAAATATATACAGCTCTAGATCAACAATATCAAATTGGCATGGATCAAACCTTTGCTAATGATAGTTTGTTCCCAGCAGCAGCTCCTGATGGTGAGATTGTTGAAGCTGCCTCAGTAGCCCTAGATCCTAAAACAGGTGGTATTAGAGGGATTGTTGGTGGACGTGGAGATTATACATATAGAGGATGGAACAGAGCAACTCAGTCTATGTTATCGCCTGGCTCAACTTTAAAACCATTATCTGTTTACACACCAGCACTTGAAGCCGGCTATAAACCAGATGATATTCTAAAAGATGAAGCTTTAAGTTATTACGATGTTCAAAACTATTCTAGAACTTATTCTGGTCAAGCAACGATGACAGAATCATTAATCTATAGTTTAAACGCACCAGCAGTATGGCTTTTAAATGAAATTGGAATTGATCGTGGCTATAAAAAAGTGGAACAATTTGGTATTAAATTAGATGAAAAAGACCGTTATCATGGACTTGCTTTAGGTGGATTAACCAAAGGAACAACACCGGTAAGAATGGCAAGTGCTTATAGTGTTTTTGCTAATCAAGGAATGAAGGCAGAACCACATTTTATTACTAAAATTGAAGATGCTAAAGGTGTAATTATTTATGAAAATGAAAAACCAAAAACTAAGCGTGTCACTACACCAGAAGTAGCAGATGAAATGACAAGTATGCTACAAGGTGTGTTCAGTTCTGGTACAGGTATTGAAGCTAAACCTTATGGCTATAATATTGCAGGTAAAACAGGAACAACTGAAAATATCAATGCTGATGGGATGTCAAAAGACCAATGGATTATCGGTTATACACCTGATGTTGTTGTTTCAACATGGATTGGATTTGATAAAAGTGGTCCAGATCACTACTTAACAGGAAGTAGTGGAAACAACTTAGCAAATATCTTTAGAGATGAAACCCAGCGTATTTTAGCAGCTTCACCAAATACACCATTTGCTTCAAATGATATTACTCAAGAGAATGTCCCTGAGAAGAATGGTAAAAAATCTGATATTGGGGAAACCTTAAATGATATTGGAGATAAAGTTGTTGAAGGTGCTAATACAGTAGGTGACGGGATTAAAAAAGGTGTTGAGACTGTAGGCGATATGTGGGATAGCTTTTGGAATAAAGTAAGAAGGTAAATGGTAGGTTTTAGGCTGAAAAGATGTTACAATAACATCAGATTAAACATTAAAGGAGCAATATAAATGACAGTTAATATTTATGATAGCGCGAATCAAATCGAAAGAGAAATCCGTGAAATGGATGAGTTCAAAACATTACAAGCCGCTTTTGAAGCAATGAAAGCTGAAACTGAATCATTTGAGCTATTCAAACAATTCCAAGAATTACAAATTGATTTACAACAAAAACAAATGCAAGGTATCGAATTCTCAGAAGAAGATGCTAAACAAGCTCAAGAGATGGCTATGAAAGTTCAAGAAACAGCTGTCATTCAAGAGTTAATGCAAAAAGAACAAGCTTTTAGTATGATTATTAATGACTTAAACAGAATCATCATGAAACCAGTTCAAGAATTATATGACATGGGTGAATAACATATTAGAGAGCTAAGGTTAAAACTTAGCTCTCTTTTTGTATTTTTTTATAGAAAAAAGGTAATGAAATAGGTATGATGTAAGGAAGGAGTGATACGGATGAAATTTATTCATACAGCAGATATTCACATAGATCAACCATTCTCGGGAATTCATTCAGATCATGGGGACATAAAGCATTTATTAAAAATAAGCAACCAGCAAATACTGACTAAAATTGTTGATACTTGCATTGAAAAAAAAGTTGATTTTCTATTAGTCGTAGGCGACACATTTCATCAAAATCAGCCTTCTATTCATACGCAGAAATTTGTCATGGAAGAATTTGAAAGACTTGGTCGTGAGAATATTAAAGTCGTGATGTCATTTGGAAATCATGATTACTACACAGAAAATCGTTACTGGTTTGAATGGCCAGACAATGTAATTTTATTTAAAAAAGAGGAAGTTCAAACGAAAACACTAGTTTTAAAAAATGGCGACTCTGTTGCAATTAGTGGTTTCTCTTATGAAAATAAATGGATTAAGGAATCTAAAGTTCAAGAGTTTCCTAAAAGAAGTATAGATACTACTTATCATATTGGTTTCTACCACGGAGATGATTCTCCTCAGTATGCTCCTTTTAACTATGGTGATTTACCAACCAGTTATGAATACTGGGCTTTAGGTCACATTCATAAGAGTAGTGTTTTATCAGATAGACCATTAATTGTTTATCCAGGAACACCTCAAGGACATACTAAAAAAGAATATCAAGTTAAGGGTATTGTGTATGTGGATATAGACCGAGGTAGCCGTGAGATAGAATGGTTAGATATCTCAAATATAAGATGGCATAAAAAAGAATTTAACATTGAAGAAGATTTAGAGAGAAAAGAAATATTAGAACGCTTAGAAAAACATATATTAGCTCAAATATATCAACATCCTTTTAATGTAGTCAGCTTAAATGTCACTACAACAGCAGATAACGCAAGAGAGATTTTAAAGGAACAAGAAGAAATTTTACTTTATTTACAAGATAAAATCTTTAAAGCATCTGATAATCGTTGTTGGTTACAAAGCCTATCTCTATCTCAAGTAACTTCTGATAAATTAATAATGGGATTTGAAACAACTTTAATTGATGATTTAGGACGCGTGTATCAGCATAAAGATAATTTTGAAAGTGTGGTAGCTGATTTATTAAATCAACCAGCTATTGCAAGTAACTTAGCTTGGGATACAGCTGAAATAGAAGAATTAGTTACTGAGAGTAGTCAATTAATTAAAGATAAAATGATTTTTAAAAATGGGGAAGAATAATGAAATTACGACAACTAAGAATTGATGGATTTGGAAAATTTAATAATCAAGTCATTGATATTGACCCTCAAAACCAATTGATTTTTGGTGACAATGAAGCAGGTAAATCCTCAATTTACCAATTTATTCGAACTATTCTCTTTGGTTTTCCAAAGAAAAGGGAAATGACAAGAGATTTCACACCAATTAATGGTGCTATTTATGGTGGGAAAATTTTATTTGAAGATAATCAGTATGGTTTAGTGACTGTTGAGAGATACAAGGAAAAAAATAAAGGTGCAGCCACTGTAACCCTTGAGAGTGGTGAAACTGGTGACGAACTATTTTTAGAAAAAATCTTATCTCCTTTAACAAAAGAAACTTTTGATCAAATATTTAGTTTCCAGCAAGAACAATTAGCTGATTTAAATCAGTTAAATGAAATGAAGCTACAACATTTATTATTAGCAGTAGGTTTAACTGGTAGTAGAAGATTAAGTAGTATGAATGACCAGTTTTTAAAAGAAAGACAAAAACTATTTAAACCAACAGGACGAATTCCTGAGATTAATCAAAAATTACGCCAATTGAAAAAAGTCGATGAACAAATAGCTTTAGTCGAGAGTCAAGAAGGCACTTACCGAGAAAAATCTCTTGAAACGGAACAACTGCTTGAAAAAATTGCTGAAGTTGAGAAAGAGCAAGGCTACCAACAAGAATTAGAAAAAACGGTATTAGAACAACAGAAACGTTTTCCAATGTATATTGAATGGGAAAGTTTATCAAAAGAATTTTCTGATTCACTAACAGCTTCCTCACAAACTGTTGAAGTTGTTAGACAAGAAATTCAAAATTATGATTTTCTTTTAAGAAAAGAAAAAGAATTATTGGAGTCTCAAACAGGTCGCTTGGAAACAGAATCACCTGCGTATCAGTTCTACATGATGAATCAACGCCTATTTGATGAGTTGTTAGAAGAGCAGTTAATGGTGGAATCATTAACTGAACGTCGTCAATTACTAGATGAGCAATTAAAGGAATATCAAGAAAGTAAAGTGACTTTATTTGAGAAATACCGTTTGTCAGAAGAAACAATCAATATTGATTTATCAGATGACGTTGAAACAGAAATGTTAGCTCTTGCTAAAGAAGAAGAAGAGTTAATTCGTCAAAAAGTAGTTTTATCTAATGAAAAAAGCCGCTTAAATATTCGCCATAAAGATATGGATATGGCTCTAACAACAGTTGAAAATCAATTAAGTACTGAAAATGTTACTAGACCTTCTTCAAGAAGTAAACAAACTGATAATAAAAAATGGTTTTCAGGGTTAAGTTTAGCTATTGGGGCGCTATTTTTAGTTCTAGCTATTGTCATTGGAAAAGCGTGGCTATATATTCCCGTTTTAATTTTATTTGGTTTAGGTCTTTATGGTCTATTTGGTTCAGCTTTAAAGAGAGCAAAAAAAGAGCCACTAACGAAAGAAGAAGCCAGAGAAGATTATTTACTTCAGTTAAGTGTAGCAGATGAAGTTGCTCATTCACTAAATGAGTTGGAAACACAATTAGAAGAAATTGAGAGTCAAATCAATGAGCTACAAGTGAAAAAACAAGAGTGGGCTGACCAATATGGTTTTTCTATGAAAGAAACAATGAGTTTATGGTTATCTAGAATTCCGATTTATTTACAATTACAAAATATTCAAGAAAAAGAAACAGAGATGACTCACAATTTAAGTGAAGTTGATCGTATTTTAAACTCGTATGGTGATTCATTAGCATTTGCTAAAGAATGGGTGCCACTTG
Organism: Vagococcus fluvialis; assembly: GCF_003337315.1. Taxonomy (GTDB): domain Bacteria; phylum Bacillota; class Bacilli; order Lactobacillales; family Vagococcaceae; genus Vagococcus; species Vagococcus fluvialis. The sequence continues at coordinate 137,890 of NZ_QPJV01000003.1, forward strand.
AAAATAAAACAACTAAAGAAAGTTTCCAGGCCATTAAAGAGTTTGTGACTAAGCAAAAAAATTACTTAACAGACAAAGCTTTGGCTACTAATACTCATGATCAATTCCAAGAACAGTTACATCAATTGAGAAATGATATTGCCAGTAGTAAAGAAAAAATCTTGTCATTAATTGATTTAGCTAATGTGACAGATATTGAAGAAAGTAAATTGTGGTTAAAGAAACAAGATATGTCTGAAAAAGGTCAATCTAGAAAAGATGAACTTGCCTTGTCTTTAGAAGATTATTTTGACTTAAATAAATCTTACAAATTAGTTTCTATTAATCATCAACTAATTCAAGTGAAAAATGAGATTGATCGATTACAAGAGAAAAATAATCAGTACCGCAATGATTATCAAGCTTTATCTTATGAGCTAACTCAAATGGAAAAAAATGGGTCATTAGATGTTTTATATCAGGAAAAAGAAAACCGTCTGTCTGTGATTAAAGAATTAGCAGACAAATGGATGACCTACCGAATTGCCGAGGAGTTAACCCAAGACGTGTTCCAATACTTATCAGACCAACAACTACCAGCTTTACTAGCAACAGTTACTTCTTACTTTAAGATTTTAACTGAAGGTAGATATATAAAAGTTGTTGTGAAAGATGGGCAGTTAATAGTCATTGATAATCAGCAAAGAAAATGGCCGATTGTCCAACTATCAACAGGAACAAAAGATCAATTGTATATGGCTTTTCGTTTAGGGTTCGTACATCTTCACCATGAGGAGTATGAAGCACCTGTTATTATTGATGATGGCTGGTTGCATTTTGATCAAAAACGAAAATTAGTTTTATTTAGATTGCTAAAAGGATTTAGTCAAAGAACTCAGGTTATTTGCTTATCTTCTGATGAAGCTGTGAGAGCCTATTTTGAAAGTCAAGATTTAGAGATTATTCAAATTGGAAGGGAAGGGAAATCGTGAAAAAATTAAGAGAAATCCCATTAGATGAAACGTTTGAAATTTTTGTGTTATTGAAAGTAGCTGATGTGAGAGTTGCTAGAAATGGCAAAAAATTTATCGCTTTTACTTTTCAAGATACTTCTGGAACCATTGATGGTAAGTATTGGGGAGCCTCTGATGAGGAAATTGAAAAATTTACAGCTGGACAAGTCGTTTTACTAGGTGGTAAAAGAGAAGTTTATCAAAATATGCCTCAAGTAAAAATTATTAGCTTACGTTTAACGATTGAGGGAGAACCTGATGATCCTGTTCTTTATATGGAAAAACCACCAGTTCAAGTAGAAGAGTTAAAAGAAAAATTCAACAGCTTTTTGTTTGAAATTACGCAAGCTAAGTGGCACCGAATTGTGCGTCATATTGTTGGGAAATATCAAAAAGAATTTTTTGATTTTCCAGCTGCTAAAAGAAATCACCATGCCTTTGTAGGTGGTTTAGCTTATCATACTGTAACGATGTTAGAACTAGCAAAATCTGTTTGCGAGCAATATCCTGAGTTGAACGAATCTCTTCTTTATGCCGGTGTCATTTTACATGATATTGGAAAAGTTAAGGAATTATCAGGACCTATTGGCACAGAATATACATTAGCTGGGAATTTATTAGGTCATATTGTAATGGTTGATGAAGAAATTACTAAAGCATGTGCGGAGTTAAATATTTCAGAAACAGATGAAGAAATATTAGTTTTAAAACATGTTGTATTAGCTCATCACGGATTACTTGAATATGGTTCTCCTGTTAGACCTAAAATTATGGAAGCAGAAGTCTTACACCATTTAGATAATCTAGATGCTTCAATGCAAATGATGCTAGGTGCTTTAAAACAAGTTGAGCCTGGTGAATATACAGAACGAATTTTTGGTTTAGATAATCGTAATTTTTATCTACCTAAAATTTAAAAATAATGCTAAAAAAGTCCCAATTTTCATGATTATGAAAATCGGGACTTTTTGTTTACTTTAAATTATTATGTAATCGAATTTAATAGTAGTTTGTTTGATCCATTTCAAATGCTTCTTGCATGTGTTTAGGAGCATCTTTACCTTTTACTTCTCTAACTAATTCACCTTGAATGATTAACCGATTAGCTCCAGAAACGTCACAGGTAACAAGAGTTACAAGTTGTTTGTCTTTCACATCATCAATCACTTCAACACGAGTTGGCTCTACATATTCTTTATAAGTTACTTTGTATTCATAAATATATTCTAAATCTGTTAAAAGAATGGTTTGTCCAAGCTCTACGTTGACCAAAGGAGCAAAAAGTAAGGTGGGATCATACATATAATGACTAGCTAGTGCATAGTTACCCGTCCCCATGCGTTGTTCTTCTTTCATTGTTCCAGCACCAACAGCTAAAACGTAATTTGAAACACCTTTAAAGATAGGTAAATTCATTTTCACATCAGGAATAGCGATTCCACCGATAGTATTAAGACCTGTGTCACGTCCCTTTGTTGCTTGAGCAACTAAGTTAAAATCAAGAGACTCTACTTGGTCAAAGTCAAAAGTAGCCTCTTTTTGTTCATTTTTTTTAACATCAGCTCTAGTCACGTTACTGATAGTATGTTTGTTGGTAGTATCCTTCACCAAATAATTTTTTATTTGATTATTAAAAACCAAAGCTAGACCAATTAAAAGGAGAAGTAGCATAAAAATATTAACAATAATATTTTTAATAGTTGTTCCAATACTTTTTTGTTTATTTTTTTTACTTCGTGTATTTTTATGTTTTGCAGTTTTTTTCTTGCGACTCATTTAGGTATCCTCCCTTGTTGCCTTCAAAATCATGATACCATAAATGAATAAAAATGAATATTACATAAGTATTGCCAGAAATCGCTTTACCAAAATTCTATGTAATATAAACTTAATTTAAGGATTTGTCTTTTTAGATTTCAAAAGTAGAAATAAATGGTATAGTTATATTAATGAAAAAAACGTGTTAAGGGAAGAAACGAGGTGAAAAGTGTTGCAAGATTATTTGTATGTTCATTTTGATGGGATTAGTAATTCAATTCTGACTAAAGGAATGACTCATAGTGATTTTAATCGGTATACAACTAACCGCCCAGAAAATCTCTTATTACTAAATCCATATGAACGTGAAGGGGAATATGAACCACATACTGGTTTTCGAGTGATTAGAGGAAGTGACAATGTGGAGCAATACTTTTCTTTAATGGAAAGTCGTGCTGTTAGTGAATTGAAATGGATAGACTTTAAAGATTACGATGTGTTGCAACGTTTAACACCAAATGAAATTTCGGAGTTGCTATATTTTGGTCACATGAAAAATCAGTTGCGTTCACCTTTCTTTTATCAACTACAAAATAGTTTTGCCTTTTTTGAATTAACAAAAAAGACAACAAAAATTTACTACAGAAGCATTGAAGATTTTTACGGTATGCTCTCAAAAAAAATTAGTTGTTTAACAACGCAACAAGTTAACGGCAAACCGTCTCTTTTTAAACGTCGCCAACTACAGTTAATTCCAGAAGTTCCAAATGATATTATTAAGAGCTTAAAAGAAACTATGCAAGAGGGAATTGTGTTTAACTTCTCTCAAACAAGTTGGGTGAACGAGGAATACATAGTTCCTATCCATGTAGTTGAGGACAACTTACGAAAAGTAGAAAATTATCATTTTAAACAAGAATACAAAATAGGTACCCTTATTTATTCAAAGGCAGCAGGGGTTTGGCGCATTGAAAAAGAAGAGTTTGAATCTATTTTACTATCTCAATAAGAAAGCCACTTGCCGCAGATTTGACAAGCAGGTAAGTGGTTTTTTCCATTTTAAAAAAGATTATTGGTGTTTCCTATAAAATACAGTATAATAAAATCTACGAAACTTAGGAGGACTGGGATGAAAATCACGCTAATCTATGGGGGAAAGAGCGCTGAACATGATGTTTCAATTTTATCAGCCTTTTCAATATTAAAAGCAATTTACTATAACTATTATGAAGTACAAACTGTTTATATTACAAAAAATGGGCAGTGGTTAAAAGGCCCGCTATTTACTAAAGCACCAGATGCTGAAAGTGAGTTACACTTAACTTTAGATAACTCAGAAGTGATGAATCCATGTGACATTAAAGAAGATAATTCAGTTATTTTCCCTGTTTTACATGGACCAAATGGAGAAGATGGAACTGTTCAAGGATTATTTGAGGTTTTAAATATGCCATATGTAGGTGCTGGCGTTTTAGCTAGTGCGTGTGCAATGGATAAAATTGTGGCTAAACAATTATTCCAACAGGCAGGAATTCCACAACTACCATACGTATCAGTAATTAGACGTAACTATCAAGAAGATCAAGATAAAATTTATGCTGAGTGTGAAGGGACTTTAATTTACCCAATGTTTGTTAAGCCGGCTAATATGGGTTCTAGTGTAGGAATTAGTAAAGCTAATTCTCGTGCTGAACTAACAGCAGCTATTGAAGAAGCTTTTCGCTATGACAGACGCGTCATTGTAGAGCAAGGAATCGAAGCCCGTGAACTAGAAGTCGCGATTTTAGGAAATGATGAAATCAGAACAACTGAAGCTGGAGAAATTGTTAAAGATGTTTCTTTTTATGACTATGATTCAAAATACATTGATAACAAAGTAACTCTGCAAGTACCAGCTATTGTATCAGATGATTTACATAAAAAAATGCGAAAATATGCAGAAAAAGCGTATATTGCTTTAGATGGTAGTGGCTTAAGTCGCTGTGATTTTTTTGTCACTGCTAACGAAGAAATCTTTTTAAATGAAGTTAACACATTGCCAGGATTTACACCATTTAGTATGTATCCATTATTATGGCAACACATGGGAATTAACTATAGTGATCTTTTAGAAGAGTTAATTCAATTAGCTAAATTGCGTTTCGAGAAGAAACAACAGATTGAGTTAGGTCAATAAAAATTGAGGTTGTGACAGAAACTGTTTTTTGTTACACCGTTTATTCGAAAATAAGGGACCGTGGCTTACTTGCGTCACAGTCCCTTTTGCGTCGTAAAGACAGGAGGAAATTAAATGAAATTAGCTATAAAAGAAATTATTAAAGCTGTTAAAGGTCAATTGTTTGGTGAAATATCACTAACCAATCAAGTAACAAGTGTTGAATTTGATACGAGAAAAGTAGTTCCAGGAACACTTTTTGTACCTCTTAAAGGTAATCGTGATGGTCATGATTTTATAGATGTGGCTTTTGAAAATGGAGCAGTTTTAACTTTATCAGATAGACAATTAGAAAATAAACCTTATATTTTAGTGGAAGACACTCAAAAAGCCTTACAGGATTTAGCTAAATATTATTTAGATAAAGTCGCTCCAAAAGTTGTGGGTATTACTGGTAGTAATGGGAAAACAACAACAAAAGACATGACTGCCGCTGTGTTAAGTCAGTCTTTCAAAACTTATAAAACCCAAGGGAATTATAATAATGAAATAGGTTTACCTTACACAATTTTAAGTATGGACATAGATACTGAAGTAGCTGTTTTAGAAATGGGAATGGATAGAAAAGGTGATATTGAGTTACTATCACAAATTGGTAGACCTGATGTTGCTGCAATTACAATTATCGGTGAATCTCATATTGAATATTTAGGATCTCGTCAGGGAATCGCTGAGGCTAAAATGGAAATTGTCACTGGACTAAAAGAGAATGGGACACTAATTGTGCCAAGTAATGAACCACTCTTAAAACCTATTTTAGAAAAAGTGACTCAAGAAAAAGTTTTATTTGGTTTAGAGGATTCTGCGGCTGTTAAAGCTGATATTGTATCTGAATCTAAAAATGAAACAACTTTTACAACGACTTTATTCCCAAAAGTTGTCTTTAGTATTCCAGTCTTAGGACAATACAATGTAAATAATGCAATCATTGCTATATCTGTAGGAAATATTTTAGGAGTTCCAGTTGAAAAAATTCAAACAGGCTTAGCCGATTTTGACTTAACTAAAAACAGAACTGAATGGTTAAAAACATCAAAGGGAATGGATATTTTAAGTGATGTGTATAATGCTAATCCAACAGCAATGAATTTAGTGTTAGATTCTTTTTCAAAAGTAGAAACTAAAGGCAGAAAAATCGCTGTTTTAGGTGATATGTTAGAGCTTGGTAAATCTTCAAAAGAGATGCATGAAAGTGTGGCAAAACATTTATCACCAGAAGAAATAGATACTGTCTACTTATATGGAACAGAAATGAAATACTTATTTGAGAAGTTGACTAATCAATTTTCAGAAAACAACATTTATTTATTTGAGAAAGAAAATAAAGAAAACTTAATAAAAGCTTTATCTAATGAAATTAATCCAACAGACACTATATTCTTAAAAGGAAGTAACGGTATGGGATTAAAAGAAATTGTCGAATATTTATTAAATAATCATTAATAAGGCTTGTTCTGTTGAGAAATCTTTAGGAATGTGATAATATTATTCGAATGCTCGTTTTCAATTTTTTTTCATAAATGGCAAATGATGAGAGAGAGTTGATGACTGAGGCAGAGTTATTAGGAGGATATCATTTGAAATTTAGTGAATTAAATTTAGACAAGAGATTGTTACAAGCAGTAGAGAAAATCGGTTTTGAGGAAGCTACCCCAATTCAAAGTGCAACGATTCCATTGGCATTAGAAGGAAAAGACGTTATTGGACAAGCCCAAACAGGTACTGGTAAAACAGCAGCTTTTGGTTTACCAATGTTAGATAAAATTGATACAGAAAAATCAACTATCCAAGGTTTAGTTATTGCTCCAACAAGAGAGTTAGCTATCCAAACACAAGAAGAAATTTACCGTCTAGGTAAAGATAAAAGAATTAAAGTTCAAGCAGTTTATGGTGGAGCTGATATTGGTCGTCAGATCAAATCATTAAAAAATAATCCACACATTGTTGTAGGTACTCCAGGTAGAATGTTAGATCATATCAACCGTCGTACGTTAAAATTAGATAAAGTAGAAACTTTAGTTTTAGATGAAGCAGATGAAATGCTAAACATGGGATTCTTAGAAGATATTGAAGCAATTATCTCTAAAGTTCCTGAAACAAGACAAACATTACTATTCTCAGCAACTATGCCAGATAGTATTAAACGCATTGGTGTTAAGTTCATGAAAGAGCCTGAACACGTTAAGATTAAAGCTAAAGAAATGACAGCTAACTTAATTGATCAATACTTTGTGCGTTGTAAAGAATTTGAAAAATTTGATGTTATGACTCGTTTATTCGACGTTCAGAATCCAGATTTAACAATTGTCTTTGGTCGTACAAAACGTCGTGTTGATGAATTAGCACGTGGATTAGAAATGCGTGGATACAAAGCTGAAGGAATTCATGGTGATTTACCTCAACATAAACGTATGAGTATCTTAAAAGCTTTCAAAAATGATGAAATTGATATTTTAGTAGCAACAGACGTAGCTGCACGTGGATTAGATATTTCAGGTGTATCTCATGTTTATAACTACGATATTCCTCAAGATCCAGAAAGTTATGTTCACCGTATTGGACGTACTGGCCGTGCTGGTAAAGAAGGTATGTCAGTTACTTTTGTTACACCAAACGAAATGAGCTACTTACATGTTATTGAAGATTTAACTAAGAAAAAAATGACACCACTTCGTCCACCTTCTAAAAAAGAAGCAATCGAAGGACAAATTGGTTCAGCAGTTGCAACTATCAAAGAAGCAATGGCTGAAAATGGTTTAGAGTCTTACCAAGAGGCAGCAAGTGATTTATTAGAAAACTACTCAGCAGAAGATTTAGCAGCATTGTTAATTAAACAAATTGCTAAAGATGATGCTTCAGAAGTTCCTGTAAATATTACACCTGAGAGACCATTACCAAGTCGTGGTGGAAAACGTGGCGGAGGTAACCGTGGCGGAAATCGTGGTGGTGGTAACCGCGGTGGCAATCGTGGTGGAGGTCGCGGAGGCAACAGAGATAACCGTGGCGGAAATCGTGAAGATAACCGTAAACGCGATAACTACAAAAAAAATAACCGTAACGATAACAACAAACCAGGTGAAAATCGTAAGCGTAACAACAATAACGCTAACAGCAACAAAGATAAATCACGTGGCTTTACAATTCGTAATAACGCAAAATAATTTTTTAAAAGCTAATACTTTTGGTATTGGCTTTTTTTATTTATTAACCGTATAATTAATAACAAAGAAGTTTAAGGAGAAGCAGATGATTATTGGAATTGGCGTTGATATTGTGGAATTAGATCGAATTAAAGAAATTATTAAAAATAATCCTAAATTTATTAATAGAGTCCTCACTGAAAATGAAAAAGATGTCTTTGAGACACTAGGTGAAAGAAGACAAGTGGAGTATTTTGGTGGTAGGTTTGCGTGTAAAGAAGCTTTTTCAAAAGCGTATGGCACAGGAATTGGAAAAATCCAATTAAAAGATATTGAAATTTTAAATGAAGAAAATGGTCGTCCAGTTATTGAAACAAAAGTTTTTAATGGCAATATTCACGTATCAATCTCACATACAGATAAAATAGCGATTGCTCAAGTGATATTAGAAGAATAAAAAAAGTAACAAAATCAATTGATTTTGTTACTTTCTAGATGTTTTCAGGCTATTCACATTATGATTAATCACTGAAATTTTTTTAATATTTTTCGCAGAAATCATGCGAACTTGATTGTTCTTCTGAAGTTTAATAACGAGAGCTTCAGGGTTGTCAGCATGCTGATAAATGCGGCCTACTAATGTTTCGAATCGATCTGTAGCTTTAGCTTGAAGATCGTCTCTATATTGGATAACTACAATGCTTTTTTGAGCAATGGCTTGATTGATTTGTTGGAAAATATGATTAGTCTGTTTTTCTTGCTCAGAATCAGAGTCAATAAAAGAAGCTAAAAAACGTTGTGATGATTGAGAAATAAAACGTGTAAATTTTTTAACACTATTTTCTGGTTCTGGTTTGATTGATCGGCTACTACTAACCATTTTTTTGCCTCCCCTTTAAATCCTTACCATCTTATTATACGAATAGGGTTCCCCTTAGTCAAATGATTAGTGAAAATAGCTTGTTTTTTTAAGTAAAAAATAAAGGAGAAACTATATGTTTAAAGAATTATACCCTTCTGATATAACTCAGCTAAACTTTGATCATAGTGAGCAGTGGGTTCCTTTTTTTGAAACGCCTAAATTAGCAATTGAAAATTTAAGCCAAAATATTGTTAAATTGGAAGACGATACATACTTTTATGGATGTCTTGAAAAACATAAAATAATAAAACTATTTCATGTTTCTGTTATTAATCAAGCATTGGTTGTGCATAATATTATTCAATTAATTACAAATGAGGGTGATTTGAATAGTCATGTTTACTTGATTCATTTAGCTAAAAAACATCGCTTGGAAAAAATAGTCCTTAGTTTAAAAAAACAAACTAGTAATATTGATACTAGATTAACTAGTAAAGGTTATTTTTATGAAGAAGAACATGGTTATAGTTATCAACTTGAATACAATACAGGTTTAGTTCTTGGCGGTGGAGGTGCTAAGGGAGCTTATCAAATAGGTGTTTGGCATGCTTTAGTGGAACTTGGGATAAAATATACGATGATTAGTGGAACGTCTGTAGGAGCTTTAAATGGTGGTCTGATTTTACAAGGGGATTTAGAGCAAGCCGAAAAAATGTGGCAAAAAATTACAACAGATCAAATCCTTTTAGTTTCAGATATGGGAGAACGTCAAGATTATTCTATTAATCAGGTGTTAAAAGAATGGCGAGAGTTAACATCTATTGCTATCCAATCAAAAGGGATTAGTACAGCACCTCTATTAAATTTAATTAGGGAAGTCACAGATTCAGAAAAAATTATATCTAAAGACATGGATTTTTTTATTGTGACTACTGCGACTCCTTCGATGACTGAAACTGTTGTGTCTTTAAAGGATATGACAGAGGAAACCTTTCCTCTATGGTTACTTGCTTCTGCATCACTTTTTCCGGCAATGGCACCTTGTTTAATTGATGAAACTTATTATATTGATGGCTGCTATTGTAATAATTTGCCAAAAGATATTTTGATTGATAATGGAGCTAGTGAACTGATTATTTGTGATGTTAAAGGGACGGGTGTCATTAAACGAATCAAAACACCAAATGATATAACAGAGATAACATTAAGAAGTCCTTGGACCTTAGGGGACGTTTTATTATTCGATGGTAATCGTTCAAGCTGGAATATGTCTTTAGGTTATTTAGAGACAATGAAAAGTTTTGGACATTTTAAAGGAGAGAAATACACCTTTAAAAAAGAAAAATTTAAAAAGAGCGGTTTAACATTAAGTCGTGAATTTTTCAAATTTTTAAGTGATATTCCTGAATTTGAAGAATGGTATCAAAAGAAAACGACATTAAAAAAATGGGATTGGTTACAAAAAAATAATCAAATACCTGAAATTATTTCAATTAAATTATTGGAAAGTTTAGCTGAAAAAGTTAGTATTGAACCTATTCAAGTTTATGAAATTGAAGAATTAATTGAGTTGTTAATTGAAAAAACGCAAGCTGGTTTATTGTTATCTGATGAGATTAGTACGAATCAAATGATGAAATCAATAGGTGAATTGTTGTCTAATTATGTTCGTCTAAGATCACCTTTAACAGATTATCAGTTAATGATGTATTATTATCGTTACTTTAAAAGGGAGAGTTATAGTAACAAAGAGTTTTTTGGATTTTTAATGGATGTTTCTTGGATGAATGGTTTAGAAGCATTATTTTTAATATTTTTAGAAAAGAGGAAATAATAAATGGCACAAGAGTTTTCATATGAAATTGTAGAAGAGATTGCAGTTCTTTCAGAAAATCCAAAGGGATGGACAAAAGAATTAAACTTAGTCAGCTGGAATGGTCGCCCGCCAAAATTTGATTTAAGAGATTGGGCGCCAGGGCATGAAAAAATGGGTAAAGGCATTACATTATCTAATGAAGAATTTGATATTTTACGTAACACATTAAAACAAATGTAGGTGAAAATAGATGAAAAGTATGACAGGTTATGGTAAAAGTACGTGCTTAAAAGAGAATTACCAAATTATTGTAGAAATTAAATCAGTTAATCATAGATTTTTAGATACAGTTATTAGAATGCCAAGAGAATTTAATGCTGTTGAAATGAAATTAAAAAATATGACTAAAAAATATTTGAATCGTGGCCGAGTAGAATGTTTTGTGACTGTCAAAAAAGAAACAGATGCTTACCAAACAATGGAAATTAAATGGGGCTTACTAGATAAACTAGTTAAAGAGCTTGATGAGGCTGAGGAAACAAGATACGCTGATTACCATTTTTCAGCTAAAAAAATCTTATCTGGAGCTATTAATCATCCGGCTTTATTTGAAGTTGTTGAAAGTGATGAAGTGGATGAGCAATTAGAAATTGATTTACTAACAACTTTTGAAGAAGCTGTGAGAGCTTTAGATAAAAGCCGTTTAGAAGAAGGGACAGGTATTAAAGAGTATTTTGTCACATATAAAAAAGAAATCGAATCAGCAGTAGAAAAAATTCGAGGGCAAGCAGAAATTTTTGAAGCAGAGCATCAAGAAAAACTAGAGAAAAAAGTAATGGACTTAGTCGGAGACAAAATAGATGAACCTAGAATTTTAACAGAAGTAGCCTTGTTAATTGAAAAAGGGGATATTAATGAAGAGATAGATAGATTAATCCTACATTTGAAAAAATTTGAAAGTCTTATTCAAAACGAGGCTAGTATTGGTAAAGAGTTAGACTTTTTAATTCAGGAAATGAACCGAGAAGTAAATACAATTGGTTCTAAATCGACAACGATTGCTATTAAGGAACAAGTAGTTTTCCTTAAAACAGTGATTGAAAAAATAAGAGAACAAGTCCAAAATATTGAATAATCACGATTTTTCTTGATTTTTTAATGAAAGAGACCTTGCAAATTTTCTTTCCAGAGTGCATTATAATAGATAAAACTAAAAAATTATGGAAAGGAAGACACCATGTCAGAACGAGGGTTACTAATAGTATTGTCAGGTCCATCAGGCGTTGGTAAAGGCACAGTACGAAAAGCAATATTTGAAAGTGAAGGCAATGAGTTTGAATATTCTATTTCAATGACAACTCGAAAAATGAGAGAAGGGGAAGTAGAAGGACTGGATTATTTCTTTCGTTCAAGAGAAGAATTTGAGGCGTTAATTCAAGCTGGTAAAATGCTGGAATATGCTGAGTATGTAGGCAATTACTACGGCACACCCTTAGATTATGTGAATCAAACATTAGATGAAGGCAAGGATGTCTTTTTAGAAATAGAAGTACAAGGCGCTATGAAGGTTAAAGAGCAAGTGCCAGACGGCGTGTTTATCTTCTTAACACCACCAGATTTTGATGAATTAAAATCAAGAATTGTTAACCGTGGAACAGATGATTTAGCAGTTATTGATGAGCGAATGAAAGTGGCTCGTGAAGAAGTTGAAATGATGCGTCATTATGATTATGCTGTTGTTAATGATAAAGTAGAGTTAGCAGTAGATCGTATTAAAAAAATTATTGAAAGCGAGCATTACCGAGTTGACCGTGTTATTGATCGCTATGAAAAAATGTTAAAGGAGTTTTAAATTATGTTAAATCCATCAATTGATAAGTTATTAGAACAAGTAGACTCAAAATATTCTTTGGTTATTTTATCAAGTAAAAGAGCTCACGAATTAGATTTAGGTGCTCAACCAATGATTGAAGAAGACAAATTTGTTTCAGTTAAAAACGTAGGCCGTGGTTTAGAAGAAATCGCTAATGGTGACGTAGTGATTGATCCAAATCCAGAATTAAAAAGAGAATTAGCAAGACGTCAAGAAGAAGAGCGTAAAGCGTTGAAAAAACGTGAACACCAAGAATTGGAAGCTCGCGTACAAATGGACCGCAAAATGTAAAAAAATAAGGTCGAAGCTACTTCTGTAACAGCATTTATAGAAATTAAGGGAGTGTGACTTACTAGAGTCACGCTCTTTTTTTAAGGAGGAATTAAGCTTATGACTAAAAGAAAGTGTGATGTTTTAAGAATTGATGTTTTTACAGAAACTCCTGAAAAGGGAAACCCAGCAGGACTTGTTTTAAATGGAGATGATTTTACAGACAAAGAGATGCAACAAATTGCCAAAGAGGCTAATTTTAATGAAACAGTTTTTGTTTGTTCTAGTCAGATAGCTGACTTGAGGTTACGTTTTTTTATGCCTTTAAAAGAAACTGAATTATGTGGACATGGAACAATAGGAGCTATCTATCAACTTTATCAAGGTAAAGCAAGTCAAGAGATAACTGTGGAAACATTAGCAGGAATTTTGGAAGTTAGTTATGATAAAAGTAAAAATGAAGTGACGATGAAGCAAAATCATGCTATTTTTAAAGATTTTTCAAGTGACAAATTAGAACTTTGTCAATTATTAACGATTGAAATAGACGATTTGTCAGATGAGTTGCCTGTTATTTATGGTAATACAGGTGTTTGGACGCTACTCGTTCCTGTTAAAAATGAAGCTATCTTAGACAAAATGATTCCACGCACAAAAGAGTTTCCCAACGTGTTAAAAGAATTTCCAAACGCGTCGATTCATCCCATTGTGATTTTATCAGAAATAGAAGCTAGCGCTCGTCATTTTTCTGGCTTTGGATCAGGAAGTATAGAGGACTCTGTCACAGGAACAGCATCAGGAGTAATGGGAGCGTATTTACTTAAGTATTTATTTAATGAAAAAAATCAGTTGGAGTTATTAGTTCATCAAGGAAAACATCTTAATCAAGAAGGTGTGGTTAAAGTTAGAGCTTCTAAAAATGAATTGAAAACTTATGAAGTTAAAATATCTGGCAAAGCTTGTCTGAATGGTAAACTAACTATTACAATATAAAAAAGAGGTGACTTAAAGGTCAACCTCTTTCTTTAGCTTAATTAGAACTACCATTATTCATAAAAGGGGATAAGATACCAGCTAATGATTGAATATTTCTTGTTTGGATTAAAACTTTTCCAGAACCTGTAAATCGGTTAACAAGTCCTTCTCCTGTTTTGAAACCAAACATACCAGAAGCAACTTCAATAGAGTAATTTAAGGAATCCTCCCATGCGACTACATGAGTGTTATCAATAATAAAATCTTTTGAACCATCTAAATCTAACTCAACAATATCTCCGTAGCTACTAACAAGTAAACTGCCATGACCAAGGGATTCCATAACGAAAAGTCCACCAGTACCTGCAAATAAAGCTTTCCCCACACTTTGTTTAACCATGTTGTAAGAAACAGTATCATCACATGCCAGAAAGACACCAGTGTTTAAACGCCAATGAGTTTTGCCAACAACTAATTCTCGAATAGCACCTATTGTTCCTGGCGCAATTGCAATCTTCGAACCATCTTCATTACTAGTCGCATGAGAAATATAAAAACTTTCACCACTTGTCATAGAACGACCAACAGCACTAAAAAAGCCACCAACACCACTTTTTCCATTACTATTCATTTTTCCTTCTAAAGAAATCTGCCCGTGATGATAAACCATAGAACCATGTTCTATTTTAATTTCTTCACCTTTGTCTAAAGTAACTTCTACAAGAGGAAATGCAGTTCCTTCTGTTAATGTGTATTTCATGAAATCCCACCTTTTTTATTTATCATATCATGAAGGATTTTTTTATGAAAGAAATGCTTTAAAAAAAGTGTCCTAATTGGAGTCGTTCATAGCTATCTGTTATACTAGTGAGACTATAAAAAGAGAAAGTAGGCTTGTTACTTGACTGAAAATTTATTCGATAACATTGCTAAAAAATATGATTCAGAAAAGCAGATTCATTTAGCTAAAAAAATTCAAGATAAAGTGAAAAGTAAGCTTCAAGAAACATCAGATAAGGTGTTATTAGATTATGGCAGTGGAACTGGATTGGTTAGTTTAGATTTAGCTGACTCAGTTAAAGAACTTTATTTAGTAGATGCTTCAAAAGAGATGACAGAAATTACTAGTCAAAAGATTAAACAAAAAGAACTAAGGAATGCTAAAGCTTTAGAAGCAAATTTATTAACAACGGAACTACCCTTTAAGGCTGATATTATTTTGATTTCATTGGTGTTACTACATGTGCCAGAAACCCAAAACTTTCTAGCTAAATTAAAGAATCAGTTAAATGCTGATGGGAAATTGTTAATCGTTGATTTTGATTTAAATGAAAAAATTACGGATAAACGAGTTCACAATGGATTTGAAAAAAACTATTTAAAAGAAGTACTAGAGGGAATTGGTTTTACTGATGTTTTATCAGAAACCTTTTACGAAGGCGAAAAGTTATTTATGAATCAAGATGCAAGTCTTTGTTTAACAGTAGCAAGAAACTAAAAAGATACGAGTGAGTATCTTTTTTATTTTGTTAAATAGCTGAACTAAAGAGAAGACAGACAAACGCCCGATTTTTTAGTACAATAAAGCAGATAAGAAAGGATGGATTAGATGTTTATTATTGCAGATGTTATTGTAGACGTACCGACTATGCAGACCGATCAACCTTTCAGTTATATAGTTCCTGAAAATTTAAAAGAAGTAATCGCTATTGGGATGAGAGTGGAAGTTCCCTTTGGTAATGGTAATCGTCACATCCAAGGATTTATTGTTGGTTTGAGAGAAACAATGGAAGTAGAACAGCAACTAAAACCAATTATTAGTGTTTTGGATTTACACCCAGTTTTAAATACCGAATTATTAGCACTTGCTGATGAGATGAAAGAGACAACTTATTCTTTTAAAATAACGTGTCTTCAAACGATGTTACCAAGTGTTATGCGCTCGACTTACAAAAAAATAATTACTCAAGTGACAGATGATATTCCAAGTCATATCATAGATGATTTATTTTTAGGTTTAGCTGAAATTGATTGGGAAGATGCTAAGGAGTCGCCGCTTTTTCCAGAGTTACTCCGTTTAAAAGAATCAGGGAAAGTTGATATTCGTTATGAAGTAAATACAAAAAATAAAGTTAAAACAAAACGTGTCATTAAAAAGAATATGACCAATGAGCTACTTTTAGTAGAACGAGAAAGTATCCGTAAAAATGCGACTCAGAAATTACGTTTATTAGCTTTTTTACTTGAAATTGAAGAGGAAGAATTTGGTGTCACTGAATTAATTGAAAACTTTGAAATTGCTAGAAGTGCGATTAATGATGGTGAGAAAAATGGCTGGTTAGTGATTGAAGAACGTGAAGTGTACCGTGATCCTTATGCCTTACACAACTTTAAACCAGACAGTGCTTTAATATTAAACGCTGAACAACAAAGAGCGTTAGATGAAATTCAGTCATCTATGGATCAACAAAAACCAGATGTCTTTTTACTTGAGGGAGTTACTGGTAGTGGAAAAACAGAAGTTTACTTACAAGCTATTGCTCATGCCTTAGAAAAACAGCAAACTGCCATTATGTTAGTGCCAGAAATTTCTCTAACACCTCAAACAGTTACTCGTTTTAAAAAACGTTTTGGAAGTGAAGTAGCAGTTTTACACAGTGGCTTATCACAAGGAGAAAAGTACGATGAGTGGCGTAAAATAGAACGCAAAGAAGCTAAAGTTGTCGTCGGAGCAAGGTCTGCTGTGTTTGCTCCTTTAGAAAATATTGGTTTGATTGTCATTGATGAAGAACATGAAGGTAGCTACAAACAAGATGAGTCACCTCGTTACCATGCGAAAGATTTAGCTATTTGGCGAGGAGAGTACCACAAATGTCCAATTGTTTTAGGAAGTGCTACCCCGTCTTTAGAAGCACGAGCAAGGGCTCAAAAAAATATCTATCAACTGCTACCGTTAAAAGAGCGAGCTGTAAGTAAAGCATCTTTACCAGATGTTCAAGTGGTAGACATGAGAGAGTCGATGAAATATGTAACTAGTCAAAGTTTCTCACCTATTTTATTAGAAAAAATAAAAGACCGCCTAGAGAAAAAAGAGCAAGTTGTTTTAATGTTAAATCGCCGTGGATATTCTTCTTTTGTGATGTGCCGAGATTGTGGTTTTGTTTTACCCTGTCCTAACTGTGATATCTCTTTAACGCTTCATATGGATAATAAGCAAATGAAATGTCATTACTGTGGTCATGAGGAAAATATTCCTTATCGTTGTTCTGTTTGTGATGGAGATAAAATCAGATATTACGGTACAGGTACGCAAAAAGTAGAAGAAGAATTAAAAGAGATGTTACCACAAGCTAATATCATTCGAATGGATGTTGACACCACTCGTAAAAAAGGAAGTCATGAAAGACTACTTAAACAATTTGGTAGCGGAGAAGCTGATATTTTACTTGGTACTCAAATGATTGCTAAAGGTTTAGATTTTCCCAATGTAACCTTAGTAGGTGTGTTAAATGCTGATACAGCTCTTAACTTACCAGACTTTAGATCTAGTGAAAAAACTTTCCAATTGTTAACTCAAGTAAGTGGACGAGCTGGACGCGGGGATAAAAAAGGTGAAGTCTTAATTCAGACCTTTAACCCCACACATTATGCAATTCAATTAGCAAAAGCCCAAGATTATGAAGCTTTTTATCAACAAGAGATGAAAATTCGTCATCGTGGTAACTACCCACCATTCTTTTTTACAACCCAACTTGTTGTCAGTCACGAGGAAGAGCATTTAGCAGCTAAAAAAATGTATGAGATAGTAGCTTTCTTGAAGAACTATTTATCCAATCAAGCCATACTTTTAGGTCCGACACCAAAATCTGTTGCGCGAATTAATAAAAGATATTATTATCAAACAGTTATTAAATATAAAAACGAAGCCAACCTATCTCAGGGGTTAAAACAAATTTTAGAAGAATCACAAAAAGAAATAAGAAATGGTCTACGAATTAGTATTGACCAAGAACCACAACACTTTATATAGAAAGTAGGATACCTATGAGAAAAATTATTAAATATCCTCATATTGCCTTAACACAACCAACTAAAAAAGTGAAAGAAATTGATGATGAATTAATTATTTTACTAGATGAAATGCATGAAATAATCAAAAAAGAGGATGCGATTGGCATTGCGGCTAATCAACTAGGTGTTTTAAAGCGTGTCTGCGTTGTTGAATTAGATGAAGAAACAGGTCTATTTGAAATGATTAATCCAGAAATAGTTAAACACTCAGGTAAATCAATAGATATCGAAGGTTGTTTAAGTTTTCCAGATGTGTATGGAACCGTTGAAAGATATGAAGAAGTAACCATTCGTTATGTAGACCGTGATGGTTATGAAATGGAAGTTGATGCGACAGATTATTTAGCAAGAGCTTTCCAACATGAGATTGAACATTTAGATGGTAAAGTCTTTACAGATAAAATTATTGAAACAATTGCCCCAGAAAATTTAGCAACATTTATGGAGGAAAACGGTTATGACTAAAATTATTTTTATGGGTACCCCTGGCTTTTCAGTGCCAATCTTAAATGGTTTAGTAGCTGAGGGGTATGATGTCTTACGTGTTGTCACACAACCCGATCGACCAGTGGGAAGAAAAAAAGTATTAACCCCACCACCTGTTAAGGAAGCAGCATTAGAGCATGGAATTAAAGTATTGCAGCCTGAAAAAATCAGTGGCTCACCTGAAATGGAAGAAATTATTTCTCTTAATCCTGACTTAATCGTAACAGCGGCTTTTGGACAATTTTTACCAGAAACCTTACTAAAAGCACCAAAACTTGGCGCAATTAATGTCCATGCGTCATTACTACCGAAATATCGAGGAGGTGCACCTGTTCATTACTCAATTATTAAAGGAGATAGTGAAACAGGTGTTACTATTATGAGAATGGTGAAAAAAATGGATGCAGGAGACATGTTAAGTCAAAAAGCTATTCCGATTTCAAAAACGGATGATGTAGGAAGTATGTTTGATAAATTAAGTTTATTAGGAAAAGACATGTTACTTGAGATGCTACCTGAGTTTATTGCAGGTAATATTAAAGAAATACCTCAAGATGAGACTTTAGTAACTTATTCACCAAATATCACTCGTGAAGAAGAACAAATCGATTGGAATAAAACAAGTGAGTTAATTGATTGCCAAGTTAGAGGAATGCGACCTTGGCCAGTTGCTTTTACAACATACCAAGAAACAAGAGTTAAACTATGGGATACAACGCCACTTGATGAAACAACGACAAAAGCACCAGGAACAATTATTAAGATTAATAAAAAGAACTTTTTAGTTGCTTGTGGTGAAGGAACTGTTCTTCAAATTAATGACTTACAACCAGCTGGTAAAGGACGATTAAAAGCTGTTGAATATTTAAATGGTGTTGGTAGAACAATGGAAGAAGGGCATATCTTTGAATAAAAATAGAAAATTACCAAGAAAAGTCTATGAATCGCCTCGTTTGGCAGCTTTGGAATTGTTAGTTCAAGTTTCAGAAGAAAATGCTTATTCGAATTTATTATTAAAATCATATATGACAAAACACCGCTTGTCAGATAAAGACGCAAGACTTATGACAGAGATTGTTTATGGGACGATTAGTCGTAGAATAACTTTAGAATATGGTTTAACAGATTTTGTAGAAGACACATCAAAAATTGAAAATTGGGTGAAAGAATTACTTCTACTATCAATGTATCAAATGGAATACTTAGATAAAGTACCTGTTTATAGTGTTATTAGTGAAGCTGTAGAAATCGCTAAAGCAAAAGGAAATCAAGGGATTGCAAGATATGTTAATGGTGTTTTACGTAGTGTTCAAAGACAAGGCCCAAGACCAACAAGTGAGATTAAAAATCGTTTGAAACACCTATCAACAGAAATTAGTTTACCTAAATGGTTAACCAAAAAATTAGTTGATGATATTGGTTATGAAGAGACTGAAAAGCTTGGTTTTTCCTTACTTGAAGCAAGTCATGTGAGTGCTAGAGTCGATACAAGAAAAATAAGTTTAGACAAAGCGATTGAAAAACTACAAGGTGAAGGAATCGATGCTAGAAGAAGTTTAGTATCACCTTTTGGAGTAGTTGCAGATAAAGGTTTTTTAGCAGGTAGCACTTTATTTAAAGAAGGCTTGTTAACAATTCAAGATGAAAGTTCTATGTTAGTTGCTCCAAGTATGCAAATTAAAGAAGACTCTAAAGTGTTAGATGTTTGTGCAGCACCAGGTGGAAAAACAATGCATATTGCTACCTTTTTAGAAGAAGAAAAAGGTGGAGAGGTTACAGCTTTAGATATTTATGACCATAAAATTAAGTTAATTGAAGAAAATGCTGAACGTTTAGGTGTTTCAAATGTCGTTCAAACTAAATTACTTGATGCTAGAGAAGTTGTCACACATTTTGAAGACGATAGTTTTGACCGAATTTTAGTAGATGCTCCTTGTTCTGGATTAGGATTATTACGTAGAAAACCAGATATTAAATACAGTAAAAGTAAAGAAGACTTTGTAGAACTTCAAAAAATCCAATTGGAAATTTTAGAAAGTGTTGTTACAAAAGTTAAAGAGTGGGGTATAATAACCTATAGTACGTGTACCATTACTTCAGAAGAAAACAAAGAAGTAATAGATATTTTCTTAGAAAAACATCCAAATTTTGAAAAAATTGATTTGGTGGGTGTTGAAAATGTAGCAGCTAGTTACAAAGATAAAATGCTACAAATTTATCCACATCAATATCAAACAGACGGCTTTTTCATTTGTTCATTACAAAGAAAAGCTTAAGGGATTGAATGAAGGGGTGACAATATGCAGATTGAATTCCAGACAAATGTCGGACGCAAAAGAAAGAGTAATCAAGATACAGTAGGAGTTTTTGAAAACAAATTAGGTATTGTTATTGGGATTGTTGCGGATGGTATGGGAGGTCATCAAGCAGGAGATACAGCGAGTCAATTAGCTGTGACAGGCTTAGGAACTTCATGGGAAAAAACAGCATTAGAAACTCAAGAGGAAGTAGCAAGATGGTTGATTTCTGCTATTCAAAAAGAAAATAGAGAAATCTATGCAGAAGGAAGTAGTAGTCCAGAAAAGTTTGGTATGGGAACAACTATTGTTGTGGCAGCTATCTTAAAAGATGAATTATTACTTGCACACGTTGGTGATAGTCGTGGCTATATTGTTAGAAAGCCTACAATTAAACAATTAACAAGTGATCATTCATTAGTGAATGAATTAGTAAAAACTGGTGAAATCACAACGGCAATGGCTAGAAGGCATCCGAAAAAGAATGTCTTACTTCGTTCTGTAGGTGTACCAGGTGAGATTGAAGTTGATCTTTCAGTCACAAGTGTTAAAGAAAATGATTATGTTTTATTATGTTCAGACGGCTTAAGTAACATGTTAGATGATGAAGAAATCAAAGAAATTATTTTAAAAGATATGTCTTTAGAACAAAAAGTAACATTATTAGTAGATGGAGCAAATGAAGCTGGTGGTAGTGATAATATCACGGTTCTATTAATAAATTTTGATGAAAACAATAAGGGAGGTGAAATCGAATGATCAATATTGGCACAAAAATAGGTGAACGTTATGAAATTATTGGCAATATCGGTAGCGGAGGTATGGCAAATGTTTATTTAGCAAATGATTTAATTTTGAATCGAGAAGTAGCGATTAAAGTCTTACGTTTTGACTTTCAAAATGATCAGGATGCTATTCGTCGTTTTCAAAGAGAGGCCTTAGCTGCTACTGAGATGGTCCATCCCAATATTGTAACTGTTTATGACGTTGGCGAAGAAAATGACATGCAATATATTGTTATGGAATATGTTAAAGGGACAGATTTAAAAAGATATATTAAAGAAAATCCATCTATTCCATTACCAACAATTGTTAATATCATGGGGCAAATATTATCAGCGATTTCACTTGCCCACGATCATCAAATTATTCACCGTGATTTAAAACCTCAAAATGTGTTAGTTGATGAAGATGGTACAGTTAAGATTACGGATTTTGGTATTGCAATAGCTTTATCAGAAACTTCCTTAACTCAAACAAATACTTTGCTAGGTTCTGTCCATTATTTATCACCAGAACAAGCTCGTGGAGGTATGGCAACTAGACAATCGGATATTTATGCTTTAGGGATTATTTTGTACGAACTATTAACAGGTTCAGTTCCTTTTGAAGGTGAGTCAGCAGTTTCAATTGCTTTAAAACATTTTCAAAATGATATCCCATCTGTTAGACAGAGACACCCAGAAATTCCACAACCTTTAGAAAATGTGGTGTTAAAAGCAACAGCTAAAGAAATTACAGACCGTTACAAAACAGTTAATGAAATGTATGCTGATATTAGTACGTCCCTAAATCCAGAAAGAGCTAATGAACCAATATTTACGCCATCTGCGATGTTAGAAGAAACGATTATGATGCAACCTTTAGATGATGTCTATGTTCCGTCTATTCCAGAGGATTCAAAACAGCCGGCTTACTTAGATGACGATGATGACGAACTTGATGATGTGAAGAAAAAATCTAAGCGTGGTATGAAAATATTTTTTGCTTTGCTTGCAGTTGTTTTATTAGTTTCAGGAGGACTGTTTTTTCTAGGTCAACGCCAAAAAAATAATGGAGATGTTGAAATCCCTGATATTACAGGAAAAACAGAAGCCCAAGCAAGAGCTATTTTAAAAGACAATAGTATTACGGTGAAAAAAGTTGAAGAAATAAAAGATGACGAAGTTGATAAAGGTTTAGTAGTAAAAACACAACCACCAATTGGAACATCTGTTAAGAAAAACAGTGGGGATATTACTATTTATATTAGTTCTGGGAAATCAGAAATTAGTATGCCAGATTATAGTCAAATGGATGTCATTGACGCTAAGGAAGATTTGATTAGTAAAGGTTTTAAGGATGAAAATATAGAAATAAAAGAAGAAAATTCAGAAGAATATAAAGATAATATTGTCTTTAAACAAACACCAAAAGCCAATCGTAAAGTCGTTCCAGAAGAAACTAAAGTAACTTTATACGTTAGTAAGGGAGCCTCTACATTTACTTTAGATAATATGTATGGTTACTCTAAAAACCGTGTAGAAACTTATCTAGATAGTATGGGACTTGTTTTAGATGCAAGATCAGAATATACGGATGCTGTGCCTCAAGGCCAAGTTTACTATACAGTACCTGGTAGTGGTGAATTAGTTAGTAAAGGAAGCGTAGTGACAGTTGTCTTTTCAGCTGGAAAAGACCCATCAACTATACCTTCAACTAGTAGTTCATCTTCCTCATCTTCAAGCTCTAGTACTACTAGTAAAGACGAACCAAGTGAACCATCAGAACCAGCAACAGAAACAACAAATAGTGAACAATCACCAGGTAGTTAAATGAAATAGGGAGTATGACGTAACTTTTTAACTTATGTCATACTCCCTATTTTTATCTGTGATTTGTGATACAATAAAAAAGAATAAATGAAGCGGATAAAAGGGGGACAATATGCCAAAAGGTCAAATTAGAAAAGCTTTAAGTGGGTTTTATTATGTTAAACATGAAGACACTCTTTACCAAACAAGGGGACGTGGCAATTTTAGAAATCGAAATATTACACCTCTTGTTGGTGATTGGGTAGAATTTGAAAGTAGCAGTATTACAGATGGCTATGTGTTAGAGGTCTTAGAAAGAAAAAACGAATTAATCAGACCACAAGTCTCAAATGTTGATTTAGGCGTAGTTGTGACAAGTTGTGTGAAACCAAATTTTTCATATAATTTATTAGATCGTTTCTTAGTAACTCTGGAATCAAAAAATATCCAACCTTTAATTTATATAACTAAAATGGATATTGCTCCAGATGATGTTATTCATGAGATGGAAAAAATGAGATCGTATTATGAATCAATTGGTTATCCTGTTTTATTTTCGGATACACCAGATAAAGATGTCTTAACGACTTATTTTAAAGATAAATTAACTGTGTTTATGGGACAATCAGGAGCTGGTAAATCAACGCTTCTGAACAAGGTAGCACCTGATTTGAATTTAGAGGTTGCTGATATCTCTGAGGCTTTAGGTCGCGGTCGTCATACAACAAGACACGTTGAACTAATTGAACTTCACGGTGGCCTTGTAGCAGATACACCGGGTTTTAGCTCTATTGATTTCTTAGAAATTGAATTACAAGAATTACCAAAACAATTCCCAGAATTTTTAGAGGCTTCGGAGTTTTGTAAATTTAGAGAGTGTCAACATCAGAAAGAACCTAAATGTGAAGTAAAAAAAAGAGTAGACAGTGAAGAAATATTATTATCACGCTACGAAAATTACTTACAATTTTATGAAGAAGTTAGAACAAGAAAACCTAAATATAATAAAAAGTGAGGAAGATGAAAAATGGTAAAAATCGCTCCATCAATTTTAAGTGCAGACTTTGCTAATTTAGAAAGAGATATTCGTTTAGTAGATGAAAAAGGTGCAGATTATATTCATGTTGATGTAATGGATGGTCAATTTGTTCCAAATATTACGTTAGGCGCTAATATTGTTTCAGCTATTCGTCCAGTAACGAAACTACCTTTAGATGTCCATTTAATGGTTCAAGATCCAGAACGTTTTATTGAGGATTTCGCTAAAGCTGGTTCAGATATTATTACAGTTCATCAGGAAAGCACAGTTCATATTCACCGTGCTATGCAAATGATTAAAAATTGTGGTGTTAAAGCTGGTGTCGTTATAAATCCTGGAACACCCGTATCGGCTATTGAAGAAGTACTGCCTCTAGCGGATTTAGTCTTAATTATGACTGTTAACCCTGGTTTTGGTGGACAAGCTTTCATTAGCGAGTGTTTAACAAAAGTTGAACGCTTAAATGAATTAAGAAAAGAAAAAGGCTACACTTATGAAATTGAAATTGATGGCGGTGTAGATGATAAGACAGCACCGCTATGTGTTCAAGCTGGAGCAGACGTTTTAGTTGCTGGGTCTTACGTGTATAATTCTCCAGATGTTGGTGAGAGAATCAAAAAAATAAGAGAAGTTACAAGATAATGATTAAAGATGTTGTGATTATTGGTGGTGCTCCGCCTAGTACTTGGCCAGAGATGTCTCAATTTAAAATAGAAGAAACAGCTTTTATTGGCGTAGACAGAGGTAGTTTGTATGGTGTAAAAGCAGGTTTACCTATCATGGAAGCTGTTGGAGACTTTGACTCCTTATCTGAGACTGAATGGATTTGGTTAGAGAAAAATATAACTAATATTAGTCGTTGTGCAGCTGAAAAAGATGACACAGATATGGAACTTGGTGTATTAAAGGCAATTGAAAAATATCCAAAGGCTAATTACTATTTGATTGGAGCAACAGGTGGTAGATTAGATCACTGTTTAGGTAATATTTGGTTACCACTTCAAGAAAGATTTCTCCCGATATTAGAGAGACTTTCAATTTTAGATAACCAAAATTCGATAGTTTACTACTTGCCAGGTGAGTATGAGATAATAAAAGAAGAAGATAAAGATTATTTAGCATATATTTGCTTAACACCAGTTAGAAAATTAAGTTTATTTGATGCGAAATATCAATTAGATCAAGTTGATTTTTTATATCCTAGATCATTATCCAGTAATGAATTTGTAGGAGATACGAGTCGCTTTGCTTTTGAAGATGGGATTCTTGCGACAATTCAATCGAAAGACTTAAAAAAAGAAAGCTAGAAAATCTCTAGCTTTCTTTTTCATGCAAAAAACAAAAGAAAAAGAGTCTAGAGAAAGTCTCTAGACTCTTGTTTTATCTTTATTAAACACGTTCAACTTTACCTGATTTCAAAGCACGAGTAGAAACCCAAACTTTTTTAGGCTTACCGTCTACTAAGATACGAACTTTTTGTAAGTTAGCACCCCAAGTACGTTTAGAAGCGTTCATTGCGTGAGAGCGTGTGTTACCTGATCTTGCTTTACGCCCAGTTATATAACATTCTTTTGCCATGATATTCCCTCCTTTGCTTTGAATATATCATTTTGCACATTAATCACACTAGAATAATTTATCATAGATTACTTATTTATGCAATAAAAATTTGAAGATAAATCCATTTAGTTTTTAACAAAACAGGAATTTTTCTTTAATAATTATGTGCTGTGTGATAAAATGATGAATGATAATGGGAAATTACTGACTATAGGGAGGTAGCAAAATGGCTGTAAAAATTAAAACACAAGCTGGTACCATTGAAATTTCTAACGATGTCATCGCTACTGTTGTCGGCGGAGCTGCAACAGATATCTATGGGATTGTTGGCATGGCAAGTAAAAATCAAATTAAAGATAACTTAAATGATATTTTAGGTAAAGAAAACTACTCACGTGGCGTTGTTGTACGTCAAGAAGAAAATGGTGTAGCAGTTGATGTTTATATCATGGTGAGTTACGGAACTAAAATTTCTGAAGTAAGTCGAAATGTACAAGAAAGTGTTAAATACAATCTTGAAACAATGCTAGGCGTTGTGGCTAACTCGGTAAATATTTTTATCCAAGGTGTACGTGTACAATCTGAAAAATAATTGATTGCACAAGACAATCGAATGTGTATGTTTTTAAAGAATTGAGGAGGAACATTTTAGTGGAAGTCAAAGCAATCAATGGAGGACAATTTCAAGCAATGGTTCAGGCAGGTGCCAACCGCCTAAATCAAAACGCTGAATTTGTCAATTCCTTAAATGTTTTCCCTGTGCCAGATGGTGACACAGGAACAAATATGGATTTATCAATGACAAGTGGAGCTAAAGCAGTTAGAGATGCGACTAGCGAGCATGTTGGAGAGTTAGCAGGGATTTTATCAAAAGGATTACTAATGGGAGCTAGAGGGAATTCTGGGGTTATTTTATCTCAGTTATTCCGCGGATTCTCAAAAGAAATTATTGAAAAAGAAACGTTAAGTGCTCAAGACTTAGCAGACGCTTTTAAAAACGGTGTTGAAACTGCTTATAAAGCGGTTATGAAACCTGTTGAAGGAACTATTTTAACAGTTTCAAGAGGAGCAGCAATTGGCGCTGAGAAAAAAGCAGCTAAATCAGATGACTGTATTGAAGTAATGGAAGCAGCTCTTAAAGGTGCTAAAAAAGCATTAGCTAAAACACCAGATATGTTACCAGTCTTGAAAGAGGTTGGCGTTGTAGACAGTGGTGGACAAGGTTTAGTTTTTGTTTATGAAGGATTTTTAGAATCATTATCAGGGAAAATTGTTGAGAGTGAAATTCATCAACCAACACCTGGCCAAATGGATGCAATGGTTAATGCAGAACACCACAGAAGTGTTTCTGGTGCTGTAGCAACTGAGGATATTAAGTTTGGTTACTGTACTGAAATTATGGTACGTATTGGTGAAGGTCCAACAGTTGATAGTGAGTTTGATTACGATACATTTAGAAACTACTTGAATGACTTAGGAGATTCTTTATTAGTTGTTGCTGATGACGAGATTATTAAAGTTCACGTTCATACAGAGCAACCTGGAGAAGTTAGGAACTATGGTCAAAAATTTGGTTCTTTAATCAAAATTAAAGTAGATAACATGCGTGTTCAACATGAAACTATTTTAGAGAGTGAAAGTGAAAATACGTCAGCTCCTAAAGAACGCGTGCCTTACGGAATTATCTCTGTAGCAGCAGGTGAAGGAATTCAAGAATTATTCCGCAGTATGGGTGCTAACTATATTATCAGTGGCGGTCAAACAATGAACCCAAGTACAGAAGATATCTTAAAAGCAATTGAAGCAGTTAATGCAGATAATGTGATTATATTACCTAACAATAAAAATATCTTCATGGCAGCAGACCAAGCTGCTGAAGTAAGTGAAATACCAGCAGTGGTAATTCCTTCAAAAACAATTTCTCAAGGTATGACAGCTTTATTAGGCTTTAATGATCAATTACCTTTAGCAGATAATGAAGCTGCAATGAGAGATATGTTAGAAGAAGTAACTAGTGGTTCAGTAACAACAGCAGTTCGCGATACTTCAATTGATGGAGTTGAGATTAGAGAAAATGACTGTCTAGGAATGATTGAAGGTAAAATCGTTGTTTCGATACCAGATCGTTTTGATGCCTCTTTAGCAACATTAAAAGGCATGATTAATGAAGATTCTGAAATTGTCACAATTATTGTCGGCGAAGAAGGAACTAAAGAAGAAGCACAAAAATTAGAAGAAGCACTTTTAGAGTGGAACGATGAGTTAGAAATTGAAATTCATCAAGGTGACCAACCTGTTTATCCATATCTATTTGCAGCTGAATAACAAAATGACAAGAGGCTGATCGTGAAAATGTTCAGCCTCTTTTTTATGAAGAAGGATTATATTCTAATGTAGAGGAGGGGAATCTGTGGATGAATTAAATCAGTCAGTCGCTTGGCTAAAAGGAGTAGGTCCTAAAAAAAGCGAAGTATTAAATAGTTTAGGTATTAAAACCGTTTATGATTTATTAACTTACTACCCTTTTCGTTATGATGATATTCAAGAGAAAAGTCTAGATGAGATTCAAGATCAAGAAAAAGTTGTTTTAAAAGGAACGGTTTTAGCTGAACCTGTTGTCAGCTATTACGGATTTAAGAAAAGTAGACTTGTTTTTAGAATGATGACTGAACAAGCTGTTATCGGTGTCACTTTTTTCAACCAACCCTTTTTAAAATCTAAAATTAATGCTTCAGAGGAAATTGCGATTTACGGGAAATGGGATGGACGTAGAAAAGCATTGACAGGAATGAAAGTTCTAGCAACTCAAGAAGAAGAACTAGATTTTTCTCCGATTTACCACGTGAATAAACAAATCAGACAAAAGACATTAGTTGATTTAATTAAGCAAACTTGGGAGTTGTATGGGCATTTATTACCAGAAAACTTACCTGAGTGGTTAACTAGTAAATACCGTTTAATGCCAAAAAGACAAGCTGCCTATGCCATGCATTTTCCAGAAACAATAGAAGAAAATAGATTAGCTAAAAGAAGACTTGCTTTTGAAGAGTTCTTTTTATTTCAATTAAAGATGATTCAGTTGAAAAAACAGGAAACATCAAAAGATTTAGGGAAATCAATTATGTACGATGTGAAGGTGTTGAAAGAGTTTATTAAAACACTACCCTTTGAATTAACAGGAGCTCAAAAAAGAGTGGTTAATGAAATCTGTGCTGATTTAAGAAGTCAAGAACATATGCACAGGCTTCTCCAAGGAGATGTGGGAAGTGGTAAAACAATTGTCGCAGCGATTGCATTATATGCTGTAGTCAGTGAAGGTTTGCAAGGAGCTTTAATGGTACCTACAGAAATATTAGCTGAACAACATATGGAAAGTTTAACCGATGTTTTCTCAAAAACAGATGTTAAGGTAGGACTTTTAACGAGCTCAACTAAAACGGCTGAGAGACGTCAAATTTTAGCTGATTTAGCAAGTGGCGAGATGGATATTATAGTAGGAACTCATTCTTTAATTCAAGATGATATTATTTTTAATGATTTAAGTTTAGCTATTATTGATGAGCAACATCGGTTTGGTGTGAATCAAAGAAAAGCTTTAAGAGAAAAAGGTAACCAAGCAGATGTATTGTTTATGACAGCCACTCCAATACCGAGAACTCTTGCCATTACAGCTTACGGTGAAATGGATGTGTCTATCATTGATGAGCTTCCAGCAGGCCGAATACCTATTGAAACAAGGTGGATTTTACCTAAACAAGTAGATTCGGTTTTAACGTGGTTAAATAGCCAGTTAAAAAATGGTCAGCAAGTTTATGTTATTTGCCCTTTAATAGAAGAATCTGAAATGTTAGATGTAAAAAATGCGACAGAAATTTATGAGCACCTTAAACAATTTTTTGAACCAAACTTCAAAGTTGGTTTACTTCACGGGAAAATGAAATCTCAAGAAAAAGATGAAATCATGACTAAGTTTAAAGACAATGACATGCAAATACTTGTTTCGACAACGGTTATAGAAGTAGGAGTCAATGTCCCTAATGCAACGACGATGATGATAATGGATGCAGACCGTTTTGGTTTAGCTCAGCTCCACCAGCTCAGAGGACGTGTTGGTCGAGGTAGTCTAGCCTCATATTGTATTTTAGTAGCCAGTCCAAAAAGTGATCAAGGGAAAGAGCGAATGAAAATCATGACTGAAACAACAGATGGGTTTGTTTTAAGTCAAAAAGATTTAGAAATGCGTGGACCAGGAGACTTTTTTGGTTCCAAGCAATCAGGTTTGCCAGAGTTTAAAGTGGGAGATATTGTGGCAGATGAGATGATTTTAGAAACTGCTCGAGTAGAAGCAACCCAGTTAATTGAAACGGATGACTGGATGAATGATCCAGCTAATGCTGGTTTAGTAACTAGTTTAAATGAAAGAAGAGAAGAATCAGAGTTCTTTGATTAGGTTCTTTATGATAAAATAAAAAAGCAAATGTAATGACAAACTAGGAGGTAGGCAAAGTGAGAATAGCAGTAGACGCTATGGGTGGCGATAATGCACCAAAAGCGATTGTTGAAGGTATCAACTTAGCAAAAAAAGATTTTCCTGAAATTGAATTTTTACTATTTGGTAAAGAAGCAGAAATAAAAAAATATTTAACAGACGAAGTGAATGTCACAATTGTTCATACAGATGAAAAAATTGAAAGTGATGATGAACCGGTTAAATCAATTCGTAAGAAAAAACAAGCATCAATGGTGTTAGCTGCTCATGCAGTAAAAAATGGAGAAGCAGATGCCATTTTTTCAGCAGGAAATACTGGTGCATTATTAGCATCAGGTCTTTTTATTATTGGTCGTATTAAACAAGTGGAGCGTCCTGGTTTAATGACAACCATGCCTGTTTTTACTGGAGAAAAAAATGCTGGTTTTGATTTTATTGACATGGGAGCTAACGCAGATAATAAAGCAGAGCATTTATTAACTTACGGTATTTTAGGTTCTTTCTACGC
Organism: Vagococcus fluvialis; assembly: GCF_003337315.1. Taxonomy (GTDB): domain Bacteria; phylum Bacillota; class Bacilli; order Lactobacillales; family Vagococcaceae; genus Vagococcus; species Vagococcus fluvialis. Next base: position 168,814 of record NZ_QPJV01000003.1, read on the forward strand.
TAAAAAAGTTAGACATATTGATAATCCTAGAGTTGCTCTTTTAAATAATGGCAGCGAGGAAACAAAAGGTAGTGAGTTAACAAAAGCAGCCTTTGAATTATTATCTAATGAACCAAGTATTAATTTTATTGGTAATATTGAAGCTCGTGATGTGTTTGATGGTGGAGCTGACGTTGTTGTAACAGATGGTTTCACAGGTAATGCTGTTTTGAAATCAGTTGAAGGAACAGCTCAAGCTATTATGGGTGTGTTAAAATCATCTATTAAAGATGGTGGTATGAAGAGTAAAATGGGCGCCTTATTATTAAAGGATAGCCTAATGGGCATGAAAGACAAAATGGATTATTCAAGTCACGGTGGAGCTGTGTTGTTTGGTGTTAAAGCACCAGTTGTTAAAACACATGGTTCAACAGGTCCAGATGCTGTTAGAAATACTATCAGCCAAATTAAAACAATGCTAGAAGAAGACTTAGTAAAAGATTTACAAACCTTCTTTGAAGAGTCAAAAGCTTAAAATTTTTTTAAGATAGACAAATGTTCTCTTTGGAAGTAAAATTAAGTTTACGAGGGATTTAAAACGCAGTACAAATGAAATGGGGGTGCAATGGATTTGAATCGTGAAGAAGTATTTGGGAAAATTAAAGATATTATAGTAGAACACTTTGAAATTGATGAAGATAAAGTAACTGAAAGCATCAGTATTAAAGATGATTTAGAAGCAGATTCAATCAGCATTATGGAGTTTGTTTTAGAATTAGAAGATGTATTTGAAGCAGAAATATCAGATGAAGCCGCAGAAAAAATTGAAACAGTCGGTGCAGCTGTTGATTATATTATGGCAAATCAGTAATTATTAGAAAACGAATTAGCAAATGTTTAAAATGATTTAAACATAGTTAATTCGTTTTTTACTATATTACATAGGTTTTTTAATAAAAAAGGTGCGTAAAACACACTTTTTTGGTAAAATAAATAAAAAAAGAGTCATTTTTTTTAGAAAAACTGTCTTTTTTTCATATTGAATTACACGTAATTGTTTCTGAATCACACACAATTCGTTTTATAATAAAAATATAATGAAATCAGATTTTAAAGACAATTATCAGATAAATGAACATTTATATAACATGCATTATTTGGGTAAAATGAGTGTAATTATCTTAAAATGAGTAAAAGCACATTTTTTTTTAATTATTATATAACCGTATTTTAGTGATGACTATTGATTAATTTGTGTAATTCTAATATAATTAAAGGATATCTTGAGGTTTTTTTTATGAAAATCTATGGACAATAATGAAGTGTTTATGAAGAAAGATAAGAAATGAAATCAGTACGGGAATAGAACAGGAAGGAGAATTCTATTGTTTGTTGACAACAAGTTATTAGAAATTAGAAATTTGCACACTGGTTTTCGAATCAAGGATGATTATTATGATGCAGTCGATGACGTATCGCTGACATTAGATAAAAATGAAATTTTAGCAATTGTTGGGGAGTCGGGTTGTGGTAAAAGTACCTTAGCTATGACAATTATGGGATTACAAAACCCAGACCAAACTAGAATTACAGGGGACATCATCTATAACGATTTGAACTTAAATGGTCTGTCTGAAACGTTATACAATAAGGTAAGAGGAAATGATATCGGTATGATTTTCCAGGATCCATTGTCTGCGTTAAACCCATTAATGAGAATTGGTGATCAAATTGCCGAAGCGCTGTTTTATCATACTGATTTAAATGAAGATGAGCGTAACAAAAGAGCTATCGATTTATTAGAGCAAGTTGGGATTAGAAATCCTGAGCGTGTGGCAAAACAATACCCACATGAGTTATCAGGAGGTATGAGACAACGTGTTATTATCGCGATTGCAATCTCATGTAAACCACCAATTATTATTGCGGATGAGCCAACAACAGCTCTTGACGTAACAATCCAAGCTCAAATTTTAGATTTATTAAATGATTTACAAAAAGAAACTGAATCTGGCATTATTTTAATTACCCATGACTTAGGTGTAGTAGCTGAAACTGCAGACCGTGTTGCTGTAATGTATGCGGGTCAAATTGTAGAAGAAGCGCCTGTTGCAGAGTTATTTAAAAACCCACAACATCCTTATACAAGATCATTACTAAACTCAATTCCACAAGAAGATGCACATGATAGTGATTTACATGTTATCGAAGGAGTTGTACCAACGCTTAAAAATATGGAACGCGTTGGTTGTCGATTTGCAGAACGTATTCCTTGGATTTCTGCTGATGCTCATGAAGAGAAACCAACTTTACATGAAGTAAGCCCGGGACATTTTGTACGTTGTACATGCTACAAACATTTTGATTTTAAAGAAGAAGGAGAAGCGTAATGGGATTAATAGAAATTAAAGATTTAAAAGTACACTATCCTATTCGTGGAGGCTTCTTTAATAAAGTAGTAGATTATGTATATGCGGTAGATGGTGTAGACTTCCAAATCGAAGCAGGAACAACTTACGGTTTAGTAGGTGAATCTGGTTCAGGAAAATCAACAATTGGTAAAACAATTGTTGGATTAGAAAAAGCAACAGCTGGAGAAATTATTTTTGAAGGCAATAATGTTGTTAAGAAAAGTGTACGTAAACAAATTGGTTATAATAAAGATGTTCAAATGATTTTCCAAGATTCAATGTCAAGTTTGAATCCAAAGAAACGTGTATTAGACATTATTGCAGAACCAATTCGTAACTTTGAAAAATTATCTGATCAAGAAGAAAAGAAAAAAGTTCAAGGTTTATTAGATATCGTTGGGATGCCAACAGATGCTTTATACAAATATCCTCATGAGTTCTCGGGTGGACAAAGACAACGTTTAGGTGTTGCTCGTGCAGTAGCTACAAACCCTAAATTAATCATTGCCGATGAGCCAGTATCAGCTCTTGACTTATCTGTACAAGCGCAAGTACTTAACTTCATGAAACGTATTCAAGAAGAGTACAACTTAAGTTACTTATTTATCTCTCATGACTTAGGTGTAGTTAAACATATGTGTGACAACATTGCTATTATGAATAAAGGTCGCTTTGTAGAAATTGGAACGCGTGATGATATTTACAACAATCCGCAACATATTTATACAAAACGCTTATTATCAGCAATTCCTAAAATTGATGTAGATAATCGTGAAGCACATAAAGAAAATCGTCGTAAAGTTGAAAGAGAATATGACGAACTTTACAATCTATACTATGATGAAGACGGTCGAGTTTATGACCTACAAACTATTAGTTCAACTCATCAAGCTGCCGTTAAATTGAGCGAAAGAGGGGGAGAATAGTTATGTGGAAAACGATACTTCGACGTGTATTAGCAATGATTCCTCAAATCATTATTTTAAGTTTATTCATCTTTATTTTAGCTAAAGCTATGCCAGGGGATCCGTTTACTGGATTGATTAACCCGAACATGGACCCAGCAACTATTGAAAAAATGCGTGAAGCAGCGGGATTAAACAACCCTTGGTACGTACAGTATTGGGATTGGATTACAAATGCTGTTCAAGGTGATTTTGGGCAAAGTTTCCTATTTAAATTACCAGTAACAGATATTATTGGACAACGTGTAACAAATACAATCTGGTTATCATTAATGACAGCTATTTTGTCTTACGCGATTGCTTTACCTTTAGGATTATTCTCAGGTAGATATCAAAACTCTTTATTTGATAAGACTGTAGTAGTTTATAACTTTGTCAGTTTTGCTGTTCCAATCTTTATCTTTGCTTTATTAATGTTGTTTATCTTTGGTTACCGCTTAGACTGGTTCCCAACAACAGGATCAGTTGCCTCAGGTTTAGAGCCGGGAACAATGTCTTATTTCTGGAGTAAAATCTATCACATGATTTTACCAGCAATCTCTCAAGCTTTACTAGCAACAGCAGTTACAATTCAATACTTACGTAACGAAGTAATTGATGCACAGCAAATGGACTTTGTTCGTACTGCAAGAGCTAAAGGTGTTCCAACAAATAAAGTATTTACAAGACACATTTTCAGAAATGCTTCATTACCAATTGCAGCACAATTAAGTTATGAAATTTCAGCACTTATCAGTGGTTCAGTTGTTATTGAGCAAACTTTCGCTTATCCAGGTATCGGTAAATTATTTATTGATGCAATTAATGGACGTGACTACTCAGTTATTACAGCCTTAGTATTAATCCTAGGTATTGTAACAATTGTCGGAAACTTAATTTCTGACATCGTAATGAGTATCGTAGATCCAAGAATTCGTATTCAATAATAAGCTTAGGATTAGGAAAGGAGAAGAATAATGAATAAAGAAGAAAAACAAGAAACAATCAGTGCGCCACCAACTGGCTTTAAAATGATTGTTAGAGAATTTAAAAAAGATAAACTAGCGTTATTTTCACTAGGATTATTAACTATATTACTACTAACTATTTTTATCGGAGCAATGATGTTAGATAAAGATGCAGTTATGAAAGTAAGTATTTTTGATAAATACGGTGAACCAGGTGTTAATGGGTTCATTTTAGGAGCTGATGAGGGTGGTCGTGATGTGTTTGGCCAATTAATTATCGGTGCTAGAAACTCAGTTGTTATCGGATTTGCGATTACTATCGTTACTTCTATTATTGGGGTAGGTCTTGGTATTATTGCAGGTTATTATGGTGGTATCATAGATACTATCATTATGCGTATAGTAGATTTTATTATGGTATTACCTATGATAATGATTGTTATTGTATTTGTTACAATCATACCTAAATATAATATGATGAGTTTTGTTTGGATTATGAGTGCTTTTTATTGGGTAGCTAAGGCAAGGCTGTTTAGAGGTAAAACTTTATCAGAGTCTCGTCGTGATTATATTAGTGCTTCAAAAACATTAGGTACAAGTGATTTCAAAATTATGTTTGGTGAGTTAATGCCAAACTTGAGTTCTTTAATTATTACTAACTTGACGATTAACTTCGCGGCAAACATCGGGATTGAAACAACTCTATCTTATTTAGGGTTTGGTTTACCGCCGGGAACACCAAGTTTAGGAACTCTTATTGGATATGCGTCAAATGGTGTCGTATTATCTGAAAAAACATGGATTTGGGCTCCTGCATCAATACTTATTTTAGTGATGATGCTGAGTATAAATTATGTTGGTCAAGCATTTAAGCGTTCTGCTGATGCTCGCCAGCGACTAGGTTAACAAAAGAAGAATAGGGGGAAATGAAGGATGAAGTACAAAAAGTTAGTTAGTGCAATGGCACTAGGAGCTGCAGTGACAGTTGGTTTAGCTGCCTGTGGTGGAAAAAAAGACGATGGAAAGAAATCGGGAGATACTAAGCAAGAAGACGTATCACAATTTCCAATCGAAGTAAGCAACAAAGAAAAAGCAAAAGAGGGCGGTACTCTTGAAGTAGCTGTAGCAATGGATACTCAGTTTGCAGGTTTATTTGTAACTGAATTCTATGAAAATAACTATGACGCACAATTCATGTTACCATCTCACGAAGAAATTTTCCGTTCAGATAGTAACTTTGAAACAACTGATGGCGGTATCGTTAAAAAAGATATCGATGTTGACAAGAAAACTATCAAATTAACAATTACTAAGGATGCTAAATGGTCAGATGGTGAACCTTTAGTTGCTGAAGATTTAATTCAACCTTATTTAGTTATTGCTCACCCAGACTACGCTGGTATTCGTTATGGTGAAGACTTTACAAACGTTGTTGGTGTTGAAGAATACCATGATGGAAAAGCTGATTCAATTTCAGGACTTAAGAAAATCGATGATAAATCAATCGAAATTACTTACAAAGAAATGAATCCTGGTATGAAACAAACAAGTGAAACTGTTTGGTCAAGTGCTATGCCTGCTCATATTTTCAAAGATATGCCGGTTAAAGGTATGGAATCAAGTGATCCAGTTCGTAAGTCTCCTGTAACATTAGGACCTTACAAAATGACAAAAATTAATCAAGGTGAGTCTGTTGAGTACACACCTAACGAATTCTACTATGGCGAAAAACCAAAATTAGAAAAAATCGTTATGAGAGTTGCTCCAACAAACTCAATTACTGAAGCAATGAAAGCTAAAAAATATGACATGGTATTATCTATGCCAACTGATAACTACCCATCATACAAAGACATTGAAGGTTATGAAATTTTAGGTCGTCCAGACTTAGCTTATACTTATATTGGATTTAAATTAGGTAAGTGGGACGAAAAAGAAGGTAAAGTTGCCTACAACCCAGAATCTAAAATGGCTAACAAAGAATTACGTCAAGCAATGGCTTATGCTGTAGATAACAATGCAATTGGTGAAAAATATTACCACGGTTTACGCCAAGCGGCAAATGCTATGGTGCCACCAATCTTCTCTGAATTTAGTGCTAAAGATTTAGAAGGTTACACTAAACAAGACATCGAAAAAGCTAATAAATTATTAGATGACGCTGGTTACAAGAAAAAAGATGGCGAAGAATTCCGTCGTGATCCAAAAGGTGAAAAATTAGAGATTAAATTTGCATCAATGGCTGGTGGAGAAACTGCTCAACCATTAGCAGAGTACTATGTTAACTGTTGGAGAGAAATCGGTTTAGATGTATCATTAGCAACAGGTCGTTTAATCGAGTTTAACTCATTCTACGATAAACTTAAAAATGATGACCCAGAAATTGATGTATACCAAGCTGCTTGGGGCTTAAGTGCAGATCCATCTCAATCAGGATTATACGCACCAACAGCATCATTTAACTACACTCGTTTCGAATCAGATAAAAACACTGAATTAATGAACAACATTGACTCAGAAAAATCATTTGATACAGAATACCGTGCAAAAGCATTTAAAGAATGGCAAGAATATGCAAGTGATGAAGCATTTGTATTCCCAACATTATTTAGAGATCAAGTATTACCTGTAAGTGAAAACGTAACTGGCTTTACTTGGGCTTATGACGCACAAGATAACCCATGGGCATCTATTGGTTTAACTAAATAATTATTAGTTACTATCAACTTGAGAAAAGCTTTTCTCAAGTTGATAGTTTTTGTTTTAAAAGAGGACAAAACAACGTATAATAGAAATTGAACATTTTGAATGAGAGGAAGAGCAAAAACCATGATAGAAACATTAATGAAAGAAATAAAAGACACATATAATATTGTTTTTAAAGATATTAGTCTATTGGAGCAAGCTTTTACCCATTCATCCTATGTGAATGAGCATCGACACTTAGAGCTAACAGATAATGAACGCCTTGAATTTTTAGGTGATGCCGTTTTAGAATTAATTATTTCTGAATACTTGTATCATCATTTTCAAGACTTACCAGAAGGTAAACTAACTAAATTAAGAGCGACAATTGTTCGTGAAGATAGTTTAGCTATGTTTGCTAAAGAATGTAAATTTGATACTTACGTTCGTTTAGGTAAGGGTGAAGAAAATTCAAATGGACGTACACGTTCATCACTTTTATGTGATTTATTTGAAGCGTTTTTAGGTGCATTATTTATTGATCAAGGTTCAAAAGCAGCTAATGACTTTATTTATCAAGTGATTATTCCTAAAATTGAATCTGGTGCTTTTTCACATGAGATGGATCACAAAACAGCTTTACAAGAAGTTTTACAAAAAAATGGTGACATCTTAATTGAGTACCGACTAGTTAAAGAAGAAGGACCAGCTCATGAACGTATTTTTCATGTAGAGGTCAATGCAGGTGGTACCTTACTTGGTGTAGGTTCTGGAAAATCTAAAAAAGTAGCTGAACAAAAAGCTGCTGAGGTAGCATTAGCTGATTTGAAAAAGAAAAATCAGTGTTAGGAAGGAGATTAAACTTTAGTGTATTTAAAACGAATTGAAATAGCTGGGTTTAAATCTTTTGCAGATAGAACTGTTATTGAATTTAATCAAGGATTAACAGCAGTCGTTGGACCAAATGGTAGTGGAAAAAGTAATATTACAGAAGCAGTTCGTTGGGTATTAGGGGAGCAGTCAGCAAAAAATTTACGTGGTGGAACCATGCCAGATGTAATTTTTGCTGGCTCTTCTTCACGTCCAGCTTTAAATATCGCAGAAGTTACTTTAGTACTTGATAATGAAGAACGTTTTTTACCAATCGATTTCAGTGAAGTCAGTGTAACAAGACGCTTAACTAGAAGTGGTGACAGTGATTTCTTTATTAATAAACAGAGCTGCCGATTAAAAGATATTGTTAATTTATTTATGGACTCAGGTTTAGGTAAGGAATCATTTTCAATCATTTCTCAAGGTAAAGTAGAATCTATTTTTAATAGTAAACCAGAAGATCGTCGTGGTATTTTTGAAGAAGCAGCTGGTGTATTAAAGTATAAAACCCGTAAAAAAGAGGCTGAGAAAAGACTATTTGAAACAGAGGATAATCTTAACCGTGTTCAAGATATTATTTATGAGTTAGAATCTCAACTTGAGCCTTTAAAAGAGCAAAGCGATGTGGCAACTAAGTACTTATTGTATAAAGAACAATTAACAGCAGTTGATGTCAGTGTCACGGTTCAAAAGATTGAGCAATACAAAGAAACGTGGAATGAAAAAGAGGCAGCTTTAAACAAAATTTTAGTTGAAATTAATGCTAAAAGAGAAAGTCTCTTAGTTGAAGAAGAGAAATTAAAAGAATTAAAAGACTCTCGTGAAATTCTTGAAAAAGAAATTGATAGTAAACAAAGTGAATTGTTATCTGTGACAACTGGTTTTGAAAAATTAGAAGGTCAAAAACAATTACTAGAAGAAAAGAAACGTCATTCTGATCAAAATAAGGAAACTTATGAAGAAAATTTAGCTTCATTAGCAGCTAAAGAAATTGCTGTGAAAAATGAAATAGATACTTTGAAAGAAGAAGAGGCTTCTTTAACTGTTACTAAAAAAGAATTACTTGTTGAAGTAGAAGAATTAAAAGCAGAAGTTCAGCGATTTAGTAAGTCAACAAAGGAACAACTAGAGGATTTACGTAGTGATTATGTTGATGTGATGCAACAACAAACTAATATTAACAATGATTTAAAATATTTGGAAAAACAACATCAGCAAGAAATGATGCGTAATGAAAAAGATGTTAATACCTATGAGACTTTATTGTTAGAAGAAAAAGAAACTCAAAAAAACTATGACACAACTAAAAAAGCTTTAGAAAAACAAAGTCTGACAGTTCAAGAGTTACTAGCGAATTTTAAAGAAGTTCATAGTGAAGTAAATGAGTTGAAATCTAAAGTTTCAACCAATGAAAGACAAATGTACGAAGCTTTAAAAATTCTCCAGCAAGCTCAAGCTAAAGAAAAAAGCTTACAAGATTTAAAAGCAAATTATGCAGGCTTTTACCAAGGTGTTCGAGCAGTCTTAAAAGATAAGGATTTTCTTGGTGGAATTGTTGGAGCTGTAGCTGAACTTGTTACTGTACCAAAAGAGGTTAGCTTAGCTATTGAGACAGCTTTAGGTGCTTCAGCTCAACATATCATTACAGAAGACGAAACAAGTGCTAGAAAAGCTATTTCTTACTTAAAACAAAAACGAGTAGGTCGAGCAACGTTTTTACCACTGACAACAATTAAACCTCGAGCACTAAATCAAAGTATTAAAGCTAAAGTCATGTCACATCCTGGATTTATTGGAATTGCTAATGAGTTAGTCACGTATGACACTAAGATTAGTAAAATAATTGAAAATATTCTAGGCTTAACGATTATTGCTAAGGACTTACAAACAGCCAATGAGTTAGCTAAGCTAATTAACTTCCAGTACCGTGTGGTTTCGCTTGAGGGAGATGTGATGAATCCAGGTGGTTCAATGACTGGTGGAGCAAATAAATCAGGTCAAAACAATCAACTGTTTTCTCAAGGTCAAGATTTAAAAGAATTAGAAGTTCAAGTGGCTCAAATGACAAGGCTTTATGAAATGAAAGAATCAGAGGTTAAAGCCTTAAAACAAGAGCTTCAACTAAAAGAAAGTCAATTAGAAGAAGTGAGACATGAAGGTGAAGTTGCTCGTCTAAAAGAGCAAACTTTAACTAATAACTTAGAAAAATATGAACAAAAAGTTACTAGACAAGAAAAAGAACGTCGTGCGTTTGAGTATGAAAAACGTGAATTACAACGTTTCTTAGAAGATTACAAAGAAGAAAAAGAACAATTATTAGAAGCTCAAGAAAAATTAGCTACTAAAAAGTTAGAGCTTGATAAGTTAATGAAAGAAACCAGTGAGCTTGAGGAAGAGACGACTCAACAAAAAGAAATCTCTCAAAACAAATTAAATCAAAAACAAGCTGAACTAGCGGTTATTACAGAAAAAAATTCTCATCTAAACTTACGAATCAAAGAAAGAGAATTTGAGTTTGAAGAGTTAACAACTAATAAAGAAAATCTTCATTTCCAATTAAACTCAGAATCAAGTGAACACTTAAGTCACGGCGAAGTGAGTCAACGTATTGAAGAAGAAATGATACGCCTAAAATTAGCCAAAGAAAATCTAAGTGATACGTCAGAGAACTTGAAAAAACAAAGAGAAGCTCTTTACCAACAGATTTCTGTTGGAGATGATAAAATTGTTGAGCAAAATCAATTGATTCAAGAACAAATGGACCAAAAAACAGCAGTCGAAGTAGCCAAAAATAGTGCTAATATTGCTCTTGACCGCTCATTAATGTATTTACAAGAAGAGTACGGGCTAACCTTTGAAGCTGGTAAACTGAATTACGAGCCAGTTGAAGATTTTGAAGCTGGTAAAGAAAAAATTAAAGTATTGAAGACTGAGATTCAGCAACTAGGTGTGGTTAATGTCAGCGCGATTGAGCAGTATAAGGAAGTTAAAGAACGTCATACATTCTTAGTTTCTCAACAAGAAGATTTAATTTTAGCAAAAGATGAGTTATTTGAAACCATGAATGAAATGGATGAGCTAGTTATTAAGAAATTCCATGATGTCTTCTGTGATATACGTGAAGAATTTAGAAAAGTGTTTCCGAATATGTTTGGTGGTGGACATGCAGACTTAATTTTAACGGACCCAACAGATTTACTACACACAGGAATTGATATTATTGCTCAGCCACCAGGTAAAAAATTACAAAACTTAAGCTTACTCTCAGGTGGAGAAAGAGCATTAACAGCGATTGCTTTACTATTTGCGATTATTCAAGCACGACCTGTTCCTTTCTGTATTCTTGATGAGGTTGAGGCAGCTTTAGATGATGCCAACGTTGCTAGATATGGAAATTACTTACGTCATTTCGGGGAAGATACACAATTTATTGTGATTACCCACAGAAAAGGTACAATGGAGTCAGCCAATATGCTTTACGGTGTGACAATGCAAGAGTCAGGTGTTTCTAAAATTGTATCTGTTCATTTAGAAGAACTTGAAAATCAAGAAAAACTAGATATGTTGTGAGAGGGGAAAATCAATGATTAAATTAATTGCAATTGATCTAGATGGTACACTTTTAAAAGATGATAAAACCATTTCAGATAGAAATAAAGAGATTTTAACAAAAGCTAAAAACCAAGGGACTAAAGTTGTTTTATGTACAGGACGTCCATTACTAGCTGTTGAATCTTATTTAGACCGTTTAGAGTTAAGAGATGAAGGTGATTATAGCATTACCTTTAATGGTGGCTCAGTTCAAAAAAATGATACGGGAGAAGCTTTATTATCTTTTTCTTTATCCCTTGATGAAGTTCAAGCAGTGGCTGAAGTTATGACAGAACTAGATTTACCGTTAGATATTATTACAGTAGATACTTGTATTAACTTAACAACATCTAAAACAAAACAATCCATTTATCATACATTAAATCCATTACTAACATTTGTAACAAAATCACCAGAGGAACTGGATGATACAATTGTTTTTAATAAAATGGTAGTTGGAACAGATCCTGAATACTTAGATGAAAAACTAAAAAGTTTATCACCTGAATGGTACGAGAAATTTAATATAATGAAATCAAGAGATTGCTTACTAGAAATCATCCATAAAGATGTTAGTAAAGCTAATGGAATTGATTTATTAGCCAAAGAATTAGGCATTAAACAATCAGAAGTAATGGCTATTGGGGATGAGGAAAATGACGTTTCAATGATTGAATATGCTGGAATGGGTGTTGTCATGGAAAACGGTAATGAGAACCTTAAAAAACTAGCACAATTTGTGACAAAATCAAATCAAGAAGACGGCGTGGCCCACGCTGTTGAAAAATTTGTTTTAGTCGATTAGGAGGATACTATGGGATTTTTTGATAAAATTAAAAAAGCAGTCTTAGGTGAAAAGCCTGCTGAAGAAGAAATCAAAGACTTGCCTGTTGAACAGGAGGAAACCCCTGAAATTGAAGAGGTTACCTCAATAGAAACAGTTGAAGTTGAAACACCTGTTGAAGAAAAAGCAGTTGAAATTAAAGAAGAGATTCAAGTAGAAAAAGTAGAAGTTGTTAAACAAGAAGAAACCATTGAAAAATACGACAAGGGATTAGAAAAATCTCGTAAGACATTTGGTCAATTTATGAATGATTTGTTCTCTAATTTCCGTATGGTTGATGATGAGTTTTTCGAAGAATTAGAAGAAGCTTTAATTAGTGCAGACGTTGGTTTTGAAACAGCAATGAGAATTTCTGATGAACTTCAAGAAGAAGTTAAATTGAAAAATGTTAAGAAACAAGAAGACGTTCAAAATACAATCATTGAAAAATTAGTTGAGATTTATGAGGCTGAAGGTCAAGAAGAGAATAATAATTTAAACATCCAAACAGATGGTCCAACGATTATTCTTTTTGTTGGTGTTAATGGTGTTGGTAAGACAACAAGTATTGGTAAATTAGCTCACCGTTATAAACAAGAAGGTAAAAAAGTTTTATTAGCAGCAGCAGATACCTTTAGAGCTGGAGCAATTGACCAATTAGTTGTTTGGGGAGATCGTGCAGGTGTTGATGTTGTAAAACATAGTGCTGGAAGTGATCCTGCGGCAGTTGTTTTTGATGCTGTAGAAAGAACTAAAAAAGAAAACTATGATATTTTATTAGTTGATACGGCAGGTCGTTTGCAAAATAAAGTCAACTTAATGAAAGAATTAGAGAAGATGAAGCGTGTTATCGAAAGAGAATACCCATCGGCTCCTCATGAAGTTTTACTAGTTGTTGACGCAACAACTGGACAAAATGCCATGATTCAAGCAAAAGAATTTAAAGATACAACTGATGTAACAGGTATTGTACTTTCTAAACTAGATGGTACGGCTAAAGGTGGTATGGTCTTAGCTATTCGAAATGAATTACACTTACCAGTTAAGTTAGTGGGATTAGGTGAAAAGATTACTGACTTAGCTGACTTTGATCCAAATCAATTTGTTTATGGTTTATTCAAAGATCTAATGGAAAACTACGAAAATTAAAAAGAGAGGTTGTGACAGAGATTATTTCTGTGACGACATCTATTAAAAAAGTTGCAGTGAGATAAATGTTTATTTATGTCACTGCAATTTTTTTATCAAAATCAGTCAAAAACATTCTAATTTACGAATGATTTTGGTTGAAAAAGAATGAAAATGATAGTATAGTAAAATTATGAGGTGATGAAAGTGCTAACAGAAGAAAGACAACAGAGTATTTTAGACCTATTAAAAGAAAAAGAAATCGTTAAAACAAGAGACTTAATGATTAAGTTTGATGTTTCTGAATCAACGATTAGACGAGATTTACAAGAGATGGAAGAGGCTGGTTGGCTACGCCGAGTACATGGCGGGGCTAAGCGAATTATTAAGTTAGAGTCTGAACCTAGTATGGTAGAAAAATCATCCAAAAACCTTCATGAGAAAAAAATGGTTGCTAAATATGCTGCTTCTTTAGTCTTACCAGGTGAGTTTATTTATTTAGATGCAGGAACAACAACTTTAGAGATGTTACCTTTCTTAAAAGAAAAAAAGGTTCATGTCATTACAAATTCAGTTCAACATGCCAGTATCAGTATTGATTTAGGCTTAACGACAACGATGTTAGGTGGCAGCATTCGCTTAACAACAAAAGCAGCGGTTAGTAATCAAACTATTGAACAAATTAAAACTTGTTACTTTGATAAAGCATTTATGGGAACTAATGGAATTCATGAAAACTATGGTTACACAACAGCAGATGCTGAAGAGGCAGCAACGAAAAAAGCTGCTATGTCACAAGCACAACATGTCTTTATTTTAGCTGATGATTCAAAGTTTAATAAAGTAAACTTCGCTAAAATGGGAAATTTAGATGAAGCTATTATTATTACAAATCAAATAAATAAAGAAGTAAGTCAAGAATTAAGAAGTCAAACAGTTATTAAGGAGGTAGGAAAATGATTTACACAGTTACCTTAAATCCAGCTGTCGATTATGTGATTCAAGTACCTGATTTTGCTGAGGACAAATTGAATGTCACAACAAGTGAGCATAAATTTCCAGGGGGGAAGGGAATCAATGTTTCAAGAGTTTTAAATCAGTTAGAGATGGAATCCGTTAATTTAGGCTTCATTGGTGGATTTACAGGGAGATTCATCGAAGAAAAACTTTATGAAGAAAAATTAGGTGCTGATTTTATTGCCGTTCAAGGTGATACAAGAATCAACATTAAATTAAAAAGCCAAGTTGAAACAGAAATCAATGGTCAAGGACCACAAATTACAGCAACAGATATTAGCCATTTAAAAAATAAATTAAGTCAGTTAAGAAAACAAGACTTAGTCGTATTCTCAGGAAGTATTCCTAAAGGAGTTTCAAAAGATATCTACCTAGAGTTGATTCATGTAGTCAAACAAAATGAAGTTCCTTTTGTAGTGGATATTAGTAGTCAAGAGTTACTAAATATTTTGCCACTTAAACCGATTCTAATTAAACCAAATCATCATGAATTAGCTACAATTTTTAATACTTCTTTTGCAAACTTCGACGAGATGATTCCTTACGGTGAAAAATTATTAGAACAAGGTGCTCAAAATGTTTTACTCTCTATGGGAAAAGACGGAGCGACATTATTTACAGAAGGAGGTATTTACCGAGTTAATGGACTTTCTGGTGAGTTGAAAAATTCAGTCGGAGCTGGAGATTCCATGGTCGCTGGATTTATTAGTCAACTAGTTCAAGGGAAAGATTTATTAACTTGTTTTAAATACGGTGTGGCTTCAGGGAGTGCCACTGCCTTTAGCGATGACTTAGGAAGTAAAGAAGCTATTTTAAATTTAGTTAACCAAATTACGATAAAAACAATTAAAGAATATTAGGAGGAGAAAAAATGAAAATTGTCGATTTATTATCTGTTGATGCTATGATTATGAATTTGTCAGCAACTGAGAAAAAAGCTGCTATTCATGAGATGGTTGAAAAATTACATGCTGCAGGTCGAATTGAAGATGTGACGGTTTTTGAAGAAGGTATTTTAGCTCGTGAAGCTCAAACGTCAACTGGTTTAGGTGATGGACTAGCAATGCCACATGCGAAAAACAAAGCGGTACTTAAACCAACAGTTTTATTTGCGAAAAGTAATAGCGGAGTTGACTATGAAGCTTTAGATGGTCAACCAACCTTTTTATTTTTCATGATTGCAGCGCCAGACGGAGCTAATGACACTCATTTACAAGCTTTGGCAGGTCTTTCGCGCTTATTATTAAATCCAGAATTAATTGCTGATTTGAAAAAAGCGACACAACCAGAAGAAGTGATTCATTTATTTGATGAAGCTCAAAAAGAGTATGACAAAAAAGAAAGTCAAGAAGAGTCTGTTGTTGTCAGTTCAGATCAACCATTTGTAGTAGCTGTAACAGCTTGTCCAACAGGGATTGCTCACACTTACATGGCAGAAGATGCTCTTAAGAATAAAGCTAAAGAATTAGGTGTAGAGATTAAAGTTGAGACAAATGGATCAGAAGGTATTAAACATGCTTTAACAAAAGAAGATATTGAGCGTGCGAGTGGTGTTATTATTGCAGCTGATAAAAATGTAGAGATGGCTAGATTTGATGGTAAACCATTAATTAATCGTCCAGTAAGTGATGGGATTAAAAAATCAGCTGAGTTAATTGAATTAGCAACAAGTGGTAAAGCAAATGTGTATCACCATACTGGTGGAAATGACACGAAAGAAGAATCAGCTTCAGGTAGTATCGGTTCTCAAATTTATAAACATTTAATGAATGGTGTTAGTCACATGTTACCATTTGTTATTGGTGGTGGGATTGCGATTGCTTTAGCATTTTTAATTGACCAGATGCTAGGTGTGCCAACGGATTCGTTAGGTTCACTTGGATCATATAACCAAGTGGCAGCTTACTTCAATACCATTGGTGGCACAGCCTTTTCATTTATGTTACCTGTTTTAGCTGGATTTATTGCTTCAAGTATTGCTGATCGCCCAGGTTTAATTGTTGGGTTTGCAGCAGGTGCTATGGCATCATCTGGTGTGGCTTTTGGACAACTAGAAAATCCTATGCCATCTGGATTTTTAGGTGCTTTAGTAGGTGGTTTCTTAGCAGGGTACGTAATTATTTTCCTTAAAAAAGTATTTGCTAACTTACCAAAATCTTTAGATGGTATTAAAGCTATTTTATTCTATCCTGTTTTTGGTTTGTTAATTACAGGTGGCTTGATGTTACTTGTTAATATTCCAATGTCAGCTATTAACACAGGTTTAAATAATTTCTTAAATAACCTTTCAGGTGGTAATGCAGCGATTTTAGGTGCTTTACTTGGTGGGATGATGGCTGTTGACTTAGGTGGCCCTATTAATAAAGCTGCTTATGTGTTTGGTACTGGAACCCTAGCTGCAAGTGTAGCAACTGGTGGTAGTGTTGTTATGGCAGCAGTTATGGCTGGTGGGATGGTACCACCTTTAGCAATTGCGATTGCAACAATTCTATTTAAAAAAGAGTTTTCTAAAAAAGATCAAGAAGCAGGAATTACTAACTTAATTATGGGATTCTCATTTATTACAGAAGGAGCAATTCCATTTGCAGCTGCTGACCCACTACGTATGATTCCAAGTTTTATTATTGGTTCATCAGTAGCTGGTGGTTTAGTTGGAGCTTTAGGTATTAAGTTAATGGCACCACATGGTGGAATTTTTGTTATCATGTTAGTCAGCCAACCGATTCTTTACTTAGTCTTTATCTTAGTTGGTTCATTAATTAGTGCTGTGATTTTAGGTATGTTACTAAAAAATAAAAATAAATAATCATTCGAAAAATGGCTGAGACTTATTTTGTCCCAGTCATTTTTTTACTATTTTTTAGTATGTAATCATAATTTTAGAGAAAGTAATCACTGAATGATATAATAGGTGGGTATAAAGTTAAAGTATGTTGAAAAGGTATAAGGTGGAAATTAAATGAAAAAAATGAAACAGATGTTGTCATCTGACTTAATAAAACCATTATTTAAAGAATTTCGAATTGGCTTAGAAAAAGAGAGTCAACGTATAACACCAGATGGAGAATTAGCGACAACAGAGCACCCGAAAAGAATAGCATCAAGAGATATCCATCCCTACATCCAAACAGATTTTAGTGAAACTCAAATGGAATTAATTACCCCAGTATTTGATTCAAGTGAAGAAACCTTAAGATTTTTAGGGGCATTACACGATGTGACTTTACGTTCTTTAGAGAATGGTGAAAGACTATGGCCTATGAGTATGCCACCAGTCTTGCCAAGAGATGACAAAGATATTATTATTGCTAAATTAAGTGACCAAGGTGATGTTAATTATCGCCGTTATTTAGCTAAAGTTTATGGTAAAAGAAAACAGATGGTTAGTGGTATTCATTATAACTTTGAGTTTTCTGATGAATTTTTAAGAGCTTTATTTAAAGAACAAGATCAAGTAACTTCTTTTGAAGAATTTAGAACAAGCTGTTATATGAAAGTATCTCGTCAGTATTTAAGATATCGTTGGCTAGTAACTTATTTATATGGCGCAAGTCCTTTTGCTGAGAAAGGGTATTTCTTCAATCAGCCAGTTGAACAACCCGTTAGAAGTTTTAGAAATAGCCATTTTGGTTATACTAATCGACCTGAAATTAATGTGTCTTATGATTCTTTGGAAAAATATGTCGCAGATATTAATGATTTGATTGATAATGGTTTGTTAATAGAAGCTAAAGAGTTTTATTCAGCTGTTAGACTTCGTGGAACTGATAATATTGACGAGTTATTAACTAAAGGTGTTTCTTATATTGAACTTAGAAATATAGATTTAAACCCATTTGCAGAATATGGTATTTCTCTTGAAACTTTAGATTTCTTACATTTATTTATGATGACTATGTTGTGGTTAGATGAAACAGAGGAAACTTCTGAGAGTTTATTGAAAACAGGTGTTGTTAAGAATGAACAAGTTTCCTTAGAACACCCAATGGTTAAAACAGACAATTATGAGGAAGGTTTGTGGCTGCTAAACGAAATGGAAAAACTAGCGACAGCCTTAAACTTACCAAAAGAGTATTTAGCTGTTATTGAAAAAAGCTCAAAAGCTTTAGAACATCCAAAAGAAACTTTAGCTGCTCAAATAGTAACGGAAATCGAATCAACTTATAAAACTAATAAAGAATTAGCAACGTCTTTAGGAAATACGTATCATGAAAGAGCTATTGAAAAACCATATCAACTATCAGGTTATCGCCACATGGAATTATCAACACAAATTATGATGTTTGATGCTATTCAAAATGGTGTCAAAGTTGAAGTACTTGATGAAAATGACCAGTTTTTAAAACTAACATATCAAGGAAAAGTTGAATATGTAAAAAATGCGAATATGACAAGTAAAGATTCCTACATTGTGCCGCTGCTCATGGAAAATAAAACAGTAACTAAAAAAGTATTAGCTAAAGCTGGCTTTAGAGTCCCATTAGGCAAAGAATTTTCTAGTATGGAAAAGGCAGAACAAGCCTATGATTTATTTGCTAATAAAGGATTTGTCGTAAAACCTAAATCAACTAACTACGGCTTAGGAATTTCTATTTTCAAAGACGGAGCTACTTTTGAAGATTATAAAAAAGCTTTGGAAATAGCTTTTAGTGAAGATACTGATTTATTAGTAGAAGAATTTTTACCAGGAACTGAATATCGATTCTTTGTTTTAGATGGTAAAACAAGAGCAATTCTGTTGAGGGTTCCGGCTAATATAGTGGGGGATGGGAAACGTACTATCACAGAATTAGTTAATGAAAAAAATCAAGATAGCCTACGTGGAACGCATCACAGATCACCATTAGAAATTATTCAGTTAGGTGATATTGAACAATTAATGCTTAAAGAGCAGGGATTAACTATTGATAGTATTCCGGCAGTAGACCAAGTTGTTTACTTAAGAGAAAACTCAAATGTTAGTACTGGTGGCGATTCTATTGATGTCACTGATGACATGGATGAGAGTTATAAAAAAATTGCAGAAGAAGCAGTCGAAGCCCTAGGTGCCAAAATTTGTGGTATTGATTTAATCATTCCTGATAAAACTATTAAAGGAAATAAAAAAGATACTTCTTATGGTATTATCGAAGGAAACTTCAACCCAGCCATGCATATGCATATTTACCCATTTGCAGGAACAGGTAGAAGATTAACCATGAATGTATTAGAGTTATTGTATCCAGATATTAAAAAGTAGAAAAGAAGAGCGAGGCATAGTATTTAGACTTTTTGGAGTAGAGAAATCTACTCCTTTTTTTATTTTTATACATAAAGAGTTAAAAAATTAAATATATGTGATTATGAAAAATTTACCGTTAAAGATAGAATTTTTGCTTTAACTTTAGAAGTAAACTACAAACATTCTTTCTATTTAAAAATAAAACTATATTTGAGCTTTTTTCAAGTGTCAAACTTATAAGTAATTCAATTGATATTAATTAAATCCATTATTTTTAGATAATTTTTTAAACCAATAACCGCTTTTTTTAATACTTCATTGTCCGTCATTATCTAAGTCAACTGAAATAAAACCGTATCTGTTTTTATAAGCATTTGTCCAAGACCAATTATCCATACAAGTCCACATATGATAGCCTCGTACATTGCTACCTTCTTGTATGGCTTGGTTAAAATACTTTAAATGATTAGAGACAAACTCGATACGGTAATCATCATTTGTCCATATATCGTTCTTATTCCTCAACTTCCATACCGTTTTCGGAGGTATAGCAAAGTATAGTTCCATTTTCAGATGCAGCTTTATTAGTACTTATCCAAACAATTATGATTGTTGCTCTTTACAAAAGAAATGGTTTAACTATCTCCCAAGGTGTTGTAAAAGGACTATGAAAAGCAACTCTAATTTCTGGATTTGGGAAATCATTAGCTGGTAATCTATTTAAGTGTATATCTGGAATAGGCACTATCACTGGGGAGATATTAATATTAGAGTGGCGGTAACGTTTACTGAGTTTTTAGGTTTATCTGTTGTGAAAGAGTTACATGGGGTTGAAGACTTTGATATACTTGAGCTTACTCAGGTTATTGCGAGTACAATTAAAACATTTTCAAAAAGCTGATTTTATATATTAGTATTTTTAATGAACATATGAAATCAATGAATATTTTTAAATTATTATTTGTAATTTGGAATACATTTGTGTTTTTTACTATTATTCCCATAATAAAGTTATACTCAACCAATTTGGAAATTATTCTTGTAAATAGAACAACTTCTTTTTTAGAGTTACTAGCCGAAAAACAGACCCTTAATTCTGATTTATTTCTTTTTTACATATGTTCATGTTCTATGAATAATTTTCTTTTTAAACATTGTTTATTTTATAATAAAAAATATCCCTCAAGTAAACATTTATTTGAAGGGATATTTTTATTTATGTGGTATATAAATTATGCAAATTTATTATTTATTTAATTTATCTTTTGTTTCATCAATAAAATCTTCGGCTTTTTCTTTAATATCTGAAGTCACTTCTTTTGTTTTACCAATCGCTTGATCTAAGATACCTTCAGCTTTTTGTTTATCATCACCACGTAAATTTCCAATAGTTTCTTTTGTTTTACCTTTAATTTTATCTGTATATCCTTTATCTGTCATAAAGATTCTCCTTCTTTGTTTTTATTTTGTTAGCTTTTTTTACCAGTAAATAATGACACGACAGCCACAACAATAACTGCTCCAATGATGGATGGAATAATAGCCATTCCGGCTAAAGATGGTCCAAATGAACCAAATAAAGATTGGCCAATTGAAGAACCAATTAAACCAGCAACAATATTAGCAATCCATCCCATAGATTTTCCTTTACTTGTTATAGCACCTGCTATAGCTCCGATAACTCCACCTACTATTAATGACCAAATGAATCCCATATATATCACTCCTCATCTAAAAATATTATTATTCTACTCTGGGCTCAGTTGCTTCTTTTACTTTTGTTGCTCCTTTAGAAGACACTTTTTTGACTTTGTCAGTTTGATCAGAAACAAAGTCTGAAACTTCACTTGTAGCGTCACTCAACTTGTCCTGAACAGTAACACTATCTTCTTCGTATTGTTCTTTTGTTTTAATATCTACGACATTAACATTTACTTCTATAACTTCTAGACTCGTCATATGCTTTACTTCTTTTTCAATCACTCGTTTGATGTCTTCGTATATTTTTGAAATATCTACACCATATTCTGCAACGATATCTAAATCAACAGCAACTTCTTTTTTTCCTACTTCAACATCAATTCCTGAAGTTACATCATTATTATTAGCAATTTTATCTGCTAAATTTGAAAAAAATCCACCATTAATTGTTAACAGACCAGGAATAGTTTCCAATGAAATACCAACGATTTTTTGAATAACTTTGTCTTCAAATGTTAATTCACCTTTTAACTCTGATTTTTTTACTTCTACTTGTGTTCCTTTGTTTTCCATGATTGATTCCTCCAATTTATTTATTGTTATTTTTTTATTTCTTCAAAAAATTATTTCTTTGAAGGTAGTAACCGATACAAGCACCTAGTAACGTTAAAATAATAAGGATAATTGTTTTAAAAAATCCTAAACTAAAAAATGATATAGCTAAACCGAGGCCGATGAGAGCTCCCAAAATAGGAAATCTATATTTTTTTATGAAATCTTCCATTTTCTTATCCTCCTTAAATAACACGTGAGTTATTAGTTTTTTTATTTGAAACTTGTTTTATTTCAACTGTTATCTGTTTGGAGTCAGTTATTCCAAGAAATATTGATAATTCTTGTTTTATTCGAAGAGATAATTCATTTGTTTTATCAAGTAAATTAGTTTCATTATTAGAACAACTACCTGAAATAAAAATTTTAATTCTATTTTTTTTCATTGTGACAGACACTTTTGGATTTTTTAACCATGGCTCTTGAGTCAAAATAGTAGATACAAATTGTTCAACAGCATTTTTCTTAATAGAAAGACTGCCTTTAGATTTAGAATGATAAATTTCTGTTTTATTTCTAGGGTAAAACAGAATGAAAAAGAACAAAATGATTAAAAGTATAATTACTATAATACTTCCCCAAAATAGATAAAATGGGAGATAGAAACCTATAAAAGGATAATTTTCCATTTTGATAAGCTTAAAAGAAAGATTTGCTAAGTCTTGATTTTGTACAATATTAGCAAATAAGAGCGGAAGTAGTAATACTATCGTTATTAAAATAAACACTTTTTTAGAACGGTACATATAAAATCTCCTTTCCAACTGTTTATAACAATACTTTATGATATATAGGATCTAAAGTCAAAAAGAAAGCGTTATTTTTTGTAAAAAATATGTAAATAGAAGTTTAAATAGAAAACGTCAGTAAAAAAAACAGTCACATTATTGTTTAAATATTCGGTTGTGTCAAATAACAAATAGAAGATTGTAGTATAACTAGTCTTATAATAATATTTTATCTTGATAGTAAATAATGAATTAATAAAAAATCGAAGGCCAAAATCATTTAAGATTTCAGGCCTTCGATTCTTTTTTATTCTGCTACTATCAATGTTTGTTTTGTCGGTGTGTCAACGTGTAATCCAGTTTTTTCTTCCCACCATTTGTTAAGTAAATCTACATGGGAATCTGGGAAAGCTGATAAATCAATAGAAGATACGTGAGGAAATGATAAGGCTAAATTATTTTTCAACTCAGCTAAAAGGTTATAATATTGAAAAGCTGCAAAATATAAGTCCTCCTCATCTTCAGAAATCAGAGCTTCAGGAATCCGCTCTAGCATAAAACCTAAACTTCTAACGACAAAACGCAGAGCTCCCTCAGAGTTAGAATCAATGGTTTCAATTCCTTTTAGTAATAAAATGTGGACGTGTAAAGCTTCGGCTAGTTCTTGTTTAATCATTTTTTCTTGATTCATTTAACATCCTCCTTATCAATATCTATATTAAAACAGTAATAACTGTTGATAAACATCTTTTAAAAGGTCGTAAGGATAATAATCACTTGATTGATTTGCTAGAAAAACAATGAAATTTTGCTCAGATAAATCCCCGTAAACATAACTACGATAGCCACCCATAACACCATCAGCAGAGATGTTACCTGAAAACATAACTTCTTGTTGTAACGAGTAATTAAACAACTCATTAAACTCATCTTCTGTTAACAAAGTGCCATTGTTTAAAGACATTTCAAAACGACTTAAATCACTGACTGTGGAATAAACATTTCCTGCTCCTAGTAAAGTACTCATTAATTCTTCAGAGTATTGTAGGTTTTCAGTATTGTAGTCTTCGTCATTATAAAAGAGGTATTCATTAGGAATTGTAGCTTCTTTTGGTAAATCATCCCAAAGAAAAGTATGCTCCAGTTTTAATGGTTTAAAAATTCTTGTTTTAAGACTTTCTTTGTAACTTTTATTTTCAATCTGACTGATAATACCAGCTAGAAGGCTGTAGTTACCATTAGAATAATAAAATTCATGACTACCATGATAGTAAAGTGAGTCAAAAACATTTTCTAGTTGCACTTTTTCAGTTTTTAAGACAGAGTCTGTAGCTGTTTCAGGCATTCCGTAACCACTTGTATGATTTAATAAATCTCGAATTGTAATAGTATCAGCAAATTCAAGGTCAGGATAAAAGGTATTAATCATTGTGTCATAAGTTAATTTATCTTCTCTAATCAGCTGGGCGATAATCACACCAGTCATATTTTTTTGTAAAGAGGCAATAGGATAGAGCTCATTGTCTGTGTTCTTTACATTTTGTTCTTTATCAGAAAAGCCATAACTAGACGTATCAATGATTTTACCGTTTTTAACAAGTGCAACTGAACCTGATAAATGTGATTCTTTAAAGTCAGCTGAAACCTTTTCAATGAACTCTTTTTGAGTTAAAGGAGTTTCTTTTTCCTTAAGTGAATTTCTTAAAAAGGTCATAGAGATGATAATGATCGCTAGATTGATAACAAAAAGAAATAGTATTTTTTTATTGTATTTATCTAAATTAGTCATCTAATCACCTCATAAATATTAAGATTTAAATAATCGTTTAAACAGACTTTCTTTTTTAGGTGTATCCTCAGTGGTTTTAGAGGAAACTATTTGTTTTGTTTTCTTAATCATATCTTCAACAGAAATATCCTCTAAATTAATAGCGTAATCTACTGAAAATACAATAGTAATGTCATCTGGTTCCACTGTTTCAAGCTCAGTATCAACCATCTTAAAATTAACACCAACTTGTTGGGCTAGCTTCATATAATGATTTTGAATCTCAAGAGGAGAGTTTGCATTAATTGATAAAGTGCCATCAACGTACTGTTTAAATCTGTCTAAACAAAATGAATCATGAGAAGAACCTTTTGCTTCTTCACAAGTCATAGAAAACACAACGCGTTCTCTAAATGTACCAAGATATTTTTTAACCTCATCAGGCTTAATTTGAGGAGCCCCGTACATTCCTTTGTCTAAATAATCTTGAATATCTTTTTGCGTCATGAAATAACACCTTTCCTTTGAGTAAGTACTTTTATTATAACATAGACTTTAAAAACTGAGGGTTAAGAAAAATGTTGCAAATTTCACTTACTTTAGATAAACTTAGTGGTAATGAAAATCATTATCAGTTAGAAAGGGTGGAGAAAAGGCAGTGAATAAAAGTATTCCAGTAGTGCTACTACTTTTTTTTGTGTGCTTGTCTTTGTTTGTAGGTGTACAAAGCATTCCGATTTCTCATCTATTTAACTTTAATGAATTAGAAGAGTTAGTTTTTTGGTACACAAGAGTTCCACGAACAGTTAGTTTATTAATTGCAGGAGCTACTAGTAGTGTGTGTGGTTTAATTATGCAACATCTGACTCAAAATAGATTTGTCTCACCAACAACTGCAGGAACCATGGATAGTGCTCGCTTAGGGATGTTAGTCGCCATGCTATTTTTCCCAGCTGGGTCTATATTAACGAGGTCCTTTGTAGCTTTTTTATTTGCCTTTTTTGGTACGTATTTATTTTTACAAATCATAAAACGCATACCTGCTAAAAATCAAATTATGATTCCTTTAGTTGGTGTGATGTTTGGAAATATTATAGGTTCAGTTGTGACCTTCTTTGCCTATCAATTTCAATTAATTCAAAATATGACATCATGGCTCCAAGGAAATTTTGCAACTGTCACAAAAGGTGATTATGAATTAATTTATTTGTCTGTTCCTGTTTTAATCGTATGTTATCTGTTTGCCTACCGTTTTACCATTGTTGGAATGGGAAGTGATATGGCAACTAATGTGGGATTGAACTATGAAAGAACGCAGATGTTAGGTTTGTTACTAATAGCTGTAGCTAGTAGTGTCACGCTAGTTACTATAGGTGGTTTACCTTTTATTGGTGTCATTATTCCTAATATTGTCGCTCAATTTTACGGGGATCAACTTAAAAATACCTTATGGATTACAGCTATTTCAGGCAGTCTCTTTTTAATTGTCTGTGATATTTTATCTAGAGTTATTCATCCACCGTATGAAGTACCTGTTAGTTTAATTGTCGGAATTATTGGAAGTATTATTTTTATCTTTCTGCTACTGAAAGGAGGAAAAAAATAATGTTAACAATCAAAAAAAATCCGAAAACAAGTTTGATGTTATTAGGATTAGTTGTGATGGCAATGATTTTTCTGTTTTTGACCTATCACACTTA
Organism: Vagococcus fluvialis; assembly: GCF_003337315.1. Taxonomy (GTDB): domain Bacteria; phylum Bacillota; class Bacilli; order Lactobacillales; family Vagococcaceae; genus Vagococcus; species Vagococcus fluvialis. Next base: position 194,963 of record NZ_QPJV01000003.1, read on the forward strand.
CGGCAATTGGGAATTTGCATTAAAGCTAAGAGGTAAGAAATTACTAGCTTTTGTGATAGTCGGCTTACTAACTAGTTTTTCTACAATTTCCTTTCAGACGATCTCTCAAAATCATTTTTTAACGCCAAGTATTTTAGGTTTTGATTCCTTATATGTCTTAATCCAAACTATACTATTTTTTATTTTGGGTCAAAGTAGACAAGGAGACCCGAAATTATTTGTTTTTAATATTGTTATTATGGTTATTTTAAGTGTTCTATTATTTTCCACATTATTAAAAAAAGAAAAGCAGGATTTATTTTTATTATTAATGATTGGTATGATTTTAGGCACGCTCTTTAGAAGTATTAGTACTTTCTTACAAGTACTAATGGATCCTAATGAATACGATAAATTACAGGGAAAATTATTTGCCAGTTTTAGTAATGTAGATGTGTCCTTGTTAACTGTAGTTATTCCAGTTGTGATTATTTTAATGATTTTATTTTTTAAAGTGAGTGCTAAATTAGATGTTTTACATCTAGGAATCGAACAAGCAACTAACTTAGGAATTGATGTTCAGAAATTTAGAAAATATGTTTTATTTTTAATTAGTTTATCCGTAGCAATAGCAACAGCACTAATTGGTCCAATTACGTTTTTAGGCTTTATCGTAGCCAACGTAACCTATCAATGGATGAATACATATAAACATACGTATTTATTTATCTCAGGAGCATTACTTAGCATTTTATTTTTAGTAGCAGGCCAATTTTTAGTCGAACAAGTTTTTCATATGAATACAACACTCAGTGTAGTCATAGAATTTAGTGGTGGTCTTTACTTTGTTTGGAAATTACTAAAAGAGAAAGGAGGAGTCAATTAATGGATATAAATCAAGTAACTAAAAAATATGGTAATAAAAAAGTAGTTTCTGATGTAGATTATCAAGTCAAAAAAGGAAAATTAACAGCTTTTATTGGCCCAAATGGCGCTGGGAAAAGTACGTTACTTTCTATGATGAGCCGCTTGATTGAAAAAGATCAAGGTGGTATCTATCTAGATGGAACAGAAGTTAAGGCTTGGAATCAACAGGAATTAGCTAAAAAATTATCTATTTTAAAACAGGCTAATGGCGTACAACTAAAATTAACCGTTCGAGAATTAGTTGCTTTTGGAAGATTTCCACATAGTAAGGGACGACTAACAGAATTAGATCATGAAAAAATAACTAAGGCCTTAACTTTTTTAGGGTTACTTGATTTAGCAGAAAGTACTATTGATACTCTCTCAGGAGGACAATTACAAAGAGCTTATATTGCAATGGTTCTGGCTCAAGATACAGATTATATCTTTTTAGACGAACCACTCAATAATTTAGATATGAATCATGCGGTCCAATTAATGAAAACCATTCGTCAACTAGTAGACGAAAAAGGAAAGACGGTTATTATTGTGCTTCATGATATTAATTTTGCGGCAAGTTACGCAGATGAGATAGTGGCCATGAAAGATGGCGAAATCTTTAAAACAGGAACAACAGATGAAATTATTGAAAAAGAAGTACTGGATGAGCTATATGACATGAGTATTCGTGTCTGTGAGCTTGAAGGAAAACGATTCTGTTTATATTTTAATTAAAGAGGAGAAAAACAAATGAAAAAGAAATTAATTAGTTTAGTCGGCGTATTAGCTGTTAGTGTGTTATTTTTAGGAGCATGTGGTAATAGTGAGAAGGCAAGTGACAAAAAAGAAACACAAACGTCAAGTAGCGTTGCTGAAAGTAAAATGCTAACTGTTAAAGATAGCGAAGGAAATGATGTAGAAGTACCAAGTAACCCGTCAAAAGTTGTTGTGTTTGATATGGGTTCTCTAGATACAATTAATCAATTAGGAGCTGGGGATAGTGTGATTGCAACAGCAAAAGATAATTTACCAGCTTACTTGAAATCATTTGATAGTACAGAATCAGCAGGTGGTATTAAAGAACCTGATTTAGAAAAAATTAATGCCTTACAACCAGATTTAATTGTTATCTCAGGACGTCAACAAGACTCTCAAAAAGACTTAGAAAAAATTGCTCCTACTCTTTATTTAGGTGTTGATAGCTCAAAAACTTGGGAATCAACAAAACAAAATATTGAAACATTAGGAACTATTTTTGGTAAAGAAAAAGAAGCAGAAGATAAAATTGCAAGTTTAGAAAAAGATATTACTGAAGTCAAAGAAGTAGCTGAAAAAAGTGGTAAAAAAGGTTTAATTACTTTAGTTAATGAAGGTTCATTATCAGCTTATGGTAATCGGTCTAGATTTGGTATTATCCATGACACATTTGGTGTGTTACCTGCTGATGATAAGATTGAAGTTTCAACTCATGGCCAAGAAGTTTCTTACGAATATGTATTAGAAACTAACCCAGATATTATTTTTGTTGTTGACCGCACTAAAGCAATTGGTGGAGATGACAGTAAAAATAATGTAGCAGAAAACGAACTAGTGAAACAAACAACTGCTGGTAAAGATGGCAAAGTTATCACATTAACACCAGATGTTTGGTATTTATCTGGTGGTGGAATTGAATCAACTGAACTAATGATTAAAGATGTATTAAAAGCATTTAAGTAAAATGAAAGACTTGAGAGAAAATCTCAAGTCTTTTTTCTTACTTCGTAGAACCTTCTGCCATAAACGATAATAAGCCAACAGAAACAAGTGATATTTTTAACAAATAAACCGTATTCATACAGAAAAATCAAATAAATATTACTCTTGTTATTGTGAAAAAGATAACTTATAATAAGGTCGTTAATAAATTAAGGGGGAAGTTTACTGTGAAAAAAGTGTTGAAAGGGTTACTGTTTAGCTTGGTACTATTTTTATTAGTGGCGTGTTCATCAGGAGCTGGTAAAGATGGAACGTATGAAGGAGAGGCTAAAGGAGCCAACGGACCGATTAAAGTTTCGGTTACTGTTAAGAAAGACAAGATTGAAGACATAAAAATTGTTGAGAGTAGTGAAACAGATGGTGTTTCAGATTTAGCATTAAAACAAATTCCAGAAGCTATTGTTAAAGCTCAAGGACTTGATGTAGATGCGGTAAGTGGAGCTTCATCAACAAGTAATGCTGTTGTAGATGCTGTTAAAAATGCTTTAGAAAAATCTGGTTTAGATATTGCTGCGATGTCAAAAGTTAAAGCAAGTTTACCAAAAGCTAAAGAAGTAAGTAAAACAGATTATGACGTTGTTGTTATTGGTGGTGGTGGTGCAGGGTTAACTGCTGCGATTACTGCTGCTGAAAAAGGTGCAGACGTTGTTTTACTTGAAAAATTACCAGTTCTTGGTGGTAATACAATGATTTCAGGTGGTGAAATGGCTGCTCCTGGTAACTGGTTACAAGAAAAAGAAGGTATCAAAGATAGTAAAGATCAATTTTATGAAGATATCATTAAAGGTGGAGACTCTGAAAACGATCCAGCTCTAGTTCGTGTCTTAGCTGACAATGCTTTATCTGGTGCTGAATGGTTAAGAGATGACGTAAAAGTTGAATTTGAAGATTACTTATTATTCTTTGGTGGACACTCAGTTAAAAGAAGTTTAGTACCAAAAGATGCTTCAGGTGCTGAATTAATTAAAAAATTAGAGAAAAAAGCTAAAGATTCTAAAGTGACAATTTTAACTGAAGCAGATGCTAAAAAAATCAACGCTTCAAATGGAAAAGAATTTGATCAAGTAGAAGCTAAAGTAAATGATAAAGATGTTACCTTTACAGCTAAAGATGGTATTGTGATTGCTTCAGGTGGATTTGGTTCTAACCTAGAAATGCGTAAAAAATACAACAAAGATATGGATGAAAAAATCTTAGCAACAACAAGTGCTGGTAGTATGGGTGATGGTATTTTAATTGGTGAAGCTATTGGTGCTGGAACAACTGATATGGAATACATCCAAACGTATCCAACATGTGACCCTGAAACAGGCCGTTTACTTTATGTAGGAGACGTGCGTATGGAAGGACGTTCTATTTTAGTTAACAAAGAAGGAAAACGTTTTGTGGAAGAGTTAGAACGTCGTGACGTGATTTCTAAAGCTGTGACAAAACAATCTGACGGATTTTCATATATGTTCTGGGATCAGTCAGCAATGGATGCATCAAAAGTAGATAAAACACATAAAAAAGAATATGATAGTTTAGTCGATCGTGGTCTTTTAGTTAAAGCTGATACAGTAGAAGAAGCAGCTAAACATTTTGAGATTGATGCTAAAGAATTACAAACAACAATTGATAACTACAATAAATATGCAAAAGACGGAAAAGATTTAGAGTTTAATAAACGTGGTGAGTTAGTAGCCTTTGGTGAAGGACCTTACTATATTATGAAATCTATTCCAGCTGTTCACCACACAATGGGTGGTTTAACAATTAACACTAAAGCTCAATTATTGGATGGAGATAAAAATCCAATTCCTAATGTTTACGCTGCAGGAGAAGTAACAGGAGATGTTCATGGAACTAACCGTTTAGGCTCTGATGCCATTGCGGATATTATTGTCTTTGGACGCATTGCAGGAGACGGTGTCGTTAAATAAAAATATAAATTATTGATATTTAGTAAAGATTGAGACATAAAAAATAATGTCTCAATCTTTATTTTTTTGAGGCAAGGGCTTGATGAATTGAATGCCCCTTTGGAATATGGGAAAGAGTGTAAAATTCTGTAAACATTTTTTTAGTTGATTCATAATCTAGTACAAGTTCTTCGTTTTGAAGATCACTAGAAGTGACACCTTGGTTTAATTGTAATTCGTTAAATAGACGGTTAGAATTACAGTCAACAACACCAATAGTTTTTTCAATAGCTACTAGTATAATATCCTGCTCTTTACTCATTAGTTGATACGGTGTGTAGTGAGAATCTATTTCAGAAAAATAAAGAAGAGTATCTTTTGTTTTGTCGATTTTATAAAACTCGAAATCAACTGTATCAGGAGTTAATTGATACTGTTGACCTATGAGTGAATTAAGAAGATTTTCAGTGGTGATAGTTACATAAATTTCTGATAAGTCAGAAGTAGAAACAGGTGTTAACTCAAAAAACTCATTCAAGTAGCTCATAGATTTATCGTAGTAAGTCATTTTAACACTCCTTTAAGTTGGTAGTAAGCTAATCATACAACAAAAAAAAGAACAGTCAATTGACTGTTCTTTTTAAGTAGAAATTAAGCTTCAATTCCTTGCTCTTTTTCTAATTCTTTTCTATCGTAAACTTTAACAAATGGGTAGTAACAGATGACAGATACTAAGATTAAAATAACGTTTAATACGGCAGCTCTCCAGTCCCCACCAGTTGCTAAGTAAGCACCAATTGGTCCAGGCAATGTCCAAGGAGCAGTAATTGTTACAGGGTTAACAAATCCTAAAGAAGTTGCAAACCATGCAATTGTTGCCATGATCATTGGAGTAACTACGAAAGGAATCATCATAATTGGGTTTAATACAATTGGCACACCAAAGATAACAGGTTCGTTAATGTTAAAGATAGATGGTGTAATAATTGCTTTACCTAATTTAGATCCGTATTCAGATTTAGCAGTGAATGCTAAAAGAATAGCTAAACCGATTGTTGCTCCAGATCCCCCAACCCAGATAAACCATTGGAAGAAAGGCTCAGCAGCGATATGTGGTAATGCTTCTCCAGCAGCTTGTGCTGTTGTGTTACCTTCTAATAATTGTAACCATACTGGACGAGCTAATGAACCTACAATAGATACACCGTGGATACCAAATACCCAGAAGAATGTAATCATGAAGATTAATAGTAATACAGATGGTAATGAGTCAGCAGCTGTAACTAAAGGTGCAACTAATTTAGCTACGGCAGTATGCCAGTCAAATCCGATATAGTAAGTAATTGTTGCCATACCTAAGATAACGATTAAAGTTGGTGTTAATGCTTCAAATGAACGAGCTACAGCAGGAGGAACTTGTTCAGGCATTGTAATTTTGAATTTAGATTTATCAGTCATACGATAAATTTCAACAGCGATAATAGCAGTAATGATCCCAACGAACATTCCGCCACCACCAAGGTTAGCCATTGGTAATACAAATCCAGCAGTTCCAGCAGCTTCTAATGCTTCAGCAGGTACGTTCACAGGAACGAAAGTTAAAAGGAAAGCAATAGTAGCTAAGATACCACCAGAAACTTGGTCTAAATCATATGATTTAGCAAGACTAGCACCAATACCAAATGTCGCATATAGAGACATGATATACATTGTCATACGATATGGTAAAAGAATCGTTGCAGCGTTTGAAGTTAAGAATTCAGTAATTCCCCAAGTTGCAGGTAGCGGTGGAAAAGCTACGATAAGGAAGAATGAACCAACAATAATTAATGGTAATGTAGCGATAATTCCGTCACGAACAGCACGTAAATGTCTTTGGTTAGCAATTTTATCCATAGGACCAGCTAGACGTGAATCAATAAAATTTGTAAATTTTTCTAACATTTTTTACACTCCTTAAAAAATATAATAATACCTAAAATATAAATCCTTTAAACAACCAGAAATAAGTAACGGTTTCAAGAACAATAAAACTAATAATCAAAGTTCTATAAAAGCGGCGCCCGATACCATCTTTTGTTTCGATGAAACATTGCACATAAGCAATGGTTGATGAGATTAGAATAGGTAAAAATAATAAGACACCAATTCTTGTATCCCAATTCATTTCATAGAAAAAGTATGGAACCACGATACCTCCTATAATTCCTGCTAGAAATAGAAGTCCTGCACTTTTTAGAGAAAACTTTGGAATTGTTGGGTTTTCTTTATTTGTCATTGTCTTTAAACACCTCCTAATAAATGGTTTGTTTGTTCAATAGTTATAGAAAATAACGATTGAGGATTAGATATGAAAAGCCGTACTACCCTAAAAGAAAGCACTCACATCTTATATCCTAGTATACACAATAAAAAGTATTTTTCAACTTTTTATTGTTAAGTTTGAAATTTAATTTCTTAAACGACTGTTTATTACAAAAACAGAAACAAAAAATTGAAATTTTATTTCAAAAATGCTATTATAGACTTAAATGTAGGCGAAAGGGCGGTTTTATTTAATGAGTAAAATACTTTGGGGTGGAGCAACAGCTTCTAGTCAATATGAAGGCGGATTCGATGGAGAAAAGGGAATGGACACACAAGACTGTCGTCCTTACTTACCAAGAACAAGTAACGCAACAACAGAAACGCGTTTATTAACAAAAAAAGTAATTGATAAAGCAAAAGACGAAAATAGTGATTTATTCTATCCTTTTAGAAAAGGATCACGCGGTGTTGACTTTTTAGAAGAAGATATTGAATTATTAGCAGAAATGGGAATTGATTTATATCGTTTTTCTATTAGTTGGTCAAGATTATTTCCAAATGGAGATGAGCTGACACCTAATGAAGCTGGTGTTGAGTATTACGACCGCGTCTTCAAATTATTAAAAGAAAAAAATATCAAAATTTTCCTAACGATGAATCACTATGCTGTTCCACTTAATATAGTAGAAAAGTATGATGGTTGGAAAAATAAAGAAACAATTAACTTATATATGAGATTTAGTGAATATGTCTTAACTCGTTGGGGAGAGTATGTTGAGTACTTCTTACCATTTAATGAAATTAATGCAGGTTACTTCTCACCATATAATGGTGTCGGACTTGTTAAAGAAGAAGATGGCAATTACTCATTTACAGATGTCTTCCAAAGTTTACATCATCAATTTGTCTCAAGTGCTAAAACAATTAAATTAGCTCGTGAGATGGGAATAAAAGGAACATTTGGTTCAATGATTTCTTGTTTCTGTTATTACCCACTAACACCAAAACCTGAAGATAATTTAAAACTAGTTCAAGATGAGCAAGTTAATCAATGGTTCTGTATGGATGTCTTATCAAAAGGTGAATATCCTTACTATATGACACCGTTCTTCAAGAAAAATGATGTTGTTTTAGATATAACAGAAGAAGAAATGCAATTGTTGAAAGATTATACATGTGACTTTGTATCATTCTCTTATTACTCTTCAAGTATTAGTACAACAGATGAAGACGGGAAACAAACTGCAGGAAACTTAGTTGTAACAACTAAAAATCCATATCTAAAAGCTAGTGAGTGGGGTTGGCAAATTGACCCAGTGGGCTTAAGAACAACTTTAAATAAAGTGTATGACCGTTACCAAAAACCAGTTATTATTTCTGAAAATGGATTTGGTGCTAATGATGTTTTAGAAGCTGATGGTAGTATTCATGACCCATATCGTATAGATTACTTTGAACAACATTTTGCTGAGATTTTAAAAGGCAAAGAAGACGGTGTTGATGTGAGAGCTTATATTGCTTGGGGAATTATTGATATTGTTTCAGCAGGTAGTTGTGAAATGGCTAAACGTTATGGTGTTGTTTATGTAGATGCTGATAGTGAAGGTAATGGCGATTATAAACGTTATAAGAAAGATAGTTTTACATGGTATAAAAACTTTATTGAAGAACAAAAGAAAGGTTAGTGAGTAGCAAATGTTAGAGAACTTAACAACAGAAAAGCGTAATGAAGATACACTGAATTTAGATAAATTAAGCATTATTGAAACAGTTACAAAAATGAATCAAGAAGATGAGAAAGTTATTGCTGCTATTGAGAAGAAAAAAGAATCCATCGCTGCTGTGATTGAACAAGTAGTGAAATCTTTGAAAAATGGTGGAAGATTATTTTACTTTGGTGCAGGAACAAGTGGCCGTCTAGGTATTCTAGATGCAGCTGAGTGTGTGCCAACATTTAGTACTGATCCTGAACTTGTACAAGGGATTATTGCGGGCGGTGAATCTGCCATGACAGTTGCCGTTGAAGGTGCTGAGGATTCAACTACGTTAGCTGAGGAAGATTTCAGAGAACGTGGTTTAACTGATAAAGATATCGTTATTGGAATTAGTGCTAGTGGACGTACACCTTATGTTATTGGTGGACTTAAATATGCAGCAGAAGTAGGGGCAACAACAGCTTCTATTTCATGTAATGAAAATGCTGAAATTAGTACATTCGCAAGTTTCCCAATTGAAGTAACAGCTGGACCAGAAATTTTAACAGGTTCAACTCGTTTGAAATCAGGAACATTACAAAAATTAATTTTAAACATGATTTCTACTATTAGTATGGTTCATTTAGGAAAAGTTTATGGTAACTTAATGGTAGATGTAAAACCAACTAATGAAAAATTAGTTGAACGTGCTAAAAATATCATTGTTGAAGCAACTGGATGTACAAAAGAAGAAGCAACACATTATTTTGAAGACAGTGATGAACAAGTAAAATTAGCGATTATTCGTATCTTAACTAAAACATCTAAAGAAGAAGGCTTAGCATTGTTAGAAGCTAACGACGGATTCATTAGAAAAGCTGTAGATAATCACTAAAACTAAGGGGTGTGTCTAGTGAATTACATATTAGGCGTAGACTGTGGTGGAACAAAAACTGAAGCAGAAGCGTATTCTTTAGATGGAAAATTACTAGCTAGTAGTACCTACGGATTTGGCAATGTAATTGTGGATTACGAGGCTGGTTTAAGTCATATAAAAGAAGCGATTAATGCTATTTTTGAAAAGTTACCTAAAGAAAAATGTGTGGGCATTACTTTAGGAATTGCTGGCATTGATAGTGGTGGACTTAAAACAAAAGTGAAGTCGGATTTATCCGTTATTCATGAAAATATCCATTTGATTAATGATGGTCAATTAGCTCATTATTCTATACTTAAAGGTGCTGACGGTGTGACTGTAACTGCTGGAACAGGCTCAGTAATTTTAGGCTTGGAGGATAATCAATGGTTTCGAGTAGGTGGCTGGGGTCATTTATTTGGAGATGAGGGTGGCGCCTATTTTATTGCTAAAAGAGGTATTCAAGAAGCTTTAAAAGAGTACGACAATAATCAATCTCCAAGTGAATTAACGAAGAAAATATTTAGTTACTTTGGTGTAACAACTGTTTTAGAATTAACTAAAAAAGTTTATTCATTAGATAAAGGTGACTTAGCAGCTTCTGCTATAGTAGTGGCTAATTTAGCAGAAAATAATCACACAGCAGCAAGTATTATTAATGAAGCTGGTGAAGATTTAGCAACAGGTATCTTACAGTGTCTAAATAAGATGCCTGAGTTAGAAAAACCAATTAAAATTGGTTTAAACGGTAGTGTAGTTGAAAAAAATCAACACGTATTAGAGGCTTTAAGTCGTAAATTAGATCAGGAAAATTTAGTTTACGAATTAAACATTAAAAAAGAATCATGTGCCAAAGGGGCATATTACTTAAATCAAAGGAATGGTGACAAGAAATGAGAAAATTAGGTATTTCAGTTTATCCAAATCATAGTTCAGTTGAAGAAATTAAAGCATACATGGACTTAGCAGCTAAGTATAACTTTACACGTGTCTTCACTTGTTTATTATCTGTTGAAGACGAAGAAAAAGACCAAATTGTTAAAGAATTCTCTGAAACAATTTTTTATGCTAAATCATTAGGAATGGAAGTTATTGCTGATGTGAGCCCTAAAGTATTTGGTCAATTAGATATTAGCTACAAAGATTTATCATTCTTTAAAGAAATCGGTGCTGATGGTATTCGTTTAGATATGGGATTCACTGGAAATGAAGAGTCAATGATGACATTCAACCCACAAGATTTAGATATCGAATTGAATATCAGTTCTGGTACTCGTTACTTAGAAAATATTTTAAGTTACCAAGCAAATAGTACTAAATTAATGGGTTGTCACAACTTCTATCCTCACCGTTACACTGGTTTAAGTTATGATCACTTTATCCGTACAACAGAAGTTTACAAAGAAAATGGTATCCGTACAGCAGCGTTTGTTAACTCACCAACTGCAACAATTGGACCATGGCCTGTAGAAGAAGGATTATGTACATTAGAAATGCACCGTGAGTGGCCTATTGCAACTCAAGCAAAACATTTATGGGCAACTGATTTAATTGATGACGTGATTATTGCCAACTCTTTTGCTTCTGAAGAAGAATTAAAAGCTTTAAGTAATATTGATCCATATAAATTAACTTTAGATTGTACATTAGTAGAAGATATTCCTGAGTTAGAGAAAAAAATCGTTTTAGAAGAATTCCACTTCAACCGTGGTGATGTTTCTGATTACGTGATTCGTTCAACTCAAAGTCGTGTGAAATACAAAGGTCATGACTTTAAACCATTTAACACAGCTGATATGAACACAGGAGATATTATTGTTGAAACATCTTTATATGCTCATTACGCTGGTGAATTACAATTAGCTCTTTTACCAATGGAAAACTCAGGTAAAACAAATGTAGTTGGATCAGTTACAGAAGATGATATGGTTCTGTTACCATATATTAAACCATGGCAAAAATTTGGCTTTAACTTAGTAAAATAAGAGGTGAGAAGATGAGTTACGCAGTAGGGATTATGTCAGGAACATCATTAGATGGTATTGATGTTGCTTTAGTGAAAATTACTGGTGAAACATATGAATTAGTTGATTTTCAAAGTTATTCTTTTGAACTTGGGATGAAAGAAAAAATTTCTCGTTCTCTAGCCAAAGAAACGTCTGACGTAGAATTAATTTGTAGTTTGAATTTTGAACTCGCTTATCTTTTTGGAGATGCCGTGTTAAAAATTTGCGAACACAATAAAATGAATAGTAGCGATTTAGAATTTGTAGCAAGTCATGGTCAAACTGTGTATCATCACCCTAAAAATGCGAATGGGCTAGTTTCATCAACTCTTCAAATTGGTGAATCTAGTATTATCGCTGAGATGACTAAGACAACGGTTGTTTCAGATTTTAGACCACGTGATATGGCAGTCGGTGGACAAGGTGCACCAATTGTTCCATTTTCAGAGTATGTCATGTATCGTAGCCAAACAAGTCAACGTATATTACAAAATATTGGTGGGATTTCTAATGCCACTATTATTCCTAAAAATGGTGCTTTAGATAAAATTGTAGCCTTTGATTGTGGACCTGGAAACATGATTATTGATGAGTTATGTCGCTATTTTTATAATGAAGAATATGATCGAGATGGCCAATATGGTTCTCTTGGAACAGTTAATGAAGCCTTATTACAAGACTTTATGTCACATCCATTTATCGCAAAACCTGCACCAAAAACAACAGGACGAGAAGAGTTCGGTAAACAATATGTAGAAGAAATGTTAGCTAAATATCCTGATATTTCTGCTAATGATTTCATTAAGACAGCAACACTCTTTACAGCAAAAGCAATTAGCTCAGCTGTAACACCTTATTTAGAGTTACCAACAGAATTAATCGTTGGTGGCGGTGGAAGCTATAACCCTGTTTTAATTGAATTATTAAAAGAAGAGTTGCCTGAGGTTAAGGTAATGATTCAAGAAGATATTGGTCTTTCATCTGATGCCAAAGAAGCCGTTGCGATGGTAGTTTTAGGTCATAGAACAATAAATAAATTACCAAGTAACGTACCAAGTGCCACAGGAGCCTCAAGAGATGTTATACTAGGGAAAGTGACATATTATTAATAAGTGAAAGTAGGAATACCAATGAATGGCAAACATGTGGATTATAGAGTGCGTAGTATTTTGGAAGACTTAACTCGCTCAGAGAGAAAAATTGCTCAGTTCGTCTTAGACAAACCAGAAGAAGTAATAAAAATGACGGCTAGTGAGCTGGCGAAAGTGTCAGAAACCAGCCCAGCATCTGTGATTCGTTTTTGTAAGTCCATTGGTATCCCAAGTTTCCCTGAATTAAAATTAGAACTTTCAGCTGAAAGAGATTCACCGGTAAACCAGGAATATTCTGATATTGTGCCGAATGAAAAAATATCAGATGTAAAGAGTAAATTATTAGGTAATGCCTATCAAGCCATGAAAGAAACAGTTCAGCTAGCAGATGAAGCTACCTTACTTAAAGCATCTAAAGAAATTGCAGATGCCTCATTTATTTATGTTTTTGGAATCGGTTCTTCTTATTTAGTGGCTGAAAATGTAGCTCAAAAATGGAACCGAATCGGAAAAGTATGTATTTGTATGGCTGATGTCCATCAATTAATTGCAAGCTTAACTTCTGCCCCAGAAGGAACCCTGTTTATTGGTATCTCTAATTCTGGTGAAACGGCTGAAGTCCTTTCACTAAACCAAATTGCACAAAACAGAGGACTTAAAACAATTAGTATCACAGAATTTGGAATGAATTCTTTAAGTAAGAAAACAGATATTAATTTAAATACAGTTCGTTCAAAAGAGGTAGCCTTAAGAAGTGCGGCAACAAGCTCTTTAATGTCTCAATTTATGCTAATCGACTTATTATTTTATACCTATGTTTTAGAAGATTACGACAAACATATGGAAAATATTTTAAACTCGAGAGAATTAGTTGATGACTACAAACGTATGACCTCGAAAAGATAAAAACAGTCACATTGTGTGACTGTTTTTTTATTGAGATTGAAACCATTCTAATGTCTCTTTTCTGGCAAGAGTATGGTTAACAATTGGGAAAGGATAATCTTGTCCTAAGTAAAAATTTAACTCAGCTTGTTGTTCTTTAGATAGAGAATGAGGTTCACGAATTAATTTACTTGGTAGTTTAGCTAATTCTGGAACATAAATCTTAATAAAGTCACCTTCTTTATCGAATTTCAAACTTTGAGTTGTAGGGTTAAAAATTCTAAAATAAGGAACCGCATCAGTACCTGTTGAAGCAGCCCACTGCCAACCACCAATATTACTAGCAGCGTCGTAATCAATGAGTTTTTCTGCAAAATATCTTTCGCCTAGTCGCCAGTCAATTAGCAAATCCTTTGTTAAAAAAGAAGCTACTAACATTCTTAGTCGGTTATGCATCCAACCAGTTTCATTTAATTGTCTCATAGCAGCATCAATTATGGGAAAACCAGTTTGACCATTTTTCCAAGCATCAAAAAATTCAGGATTATTTTTCCAGTTAAGACTTCGGTATTTTTCATTAAACTCTTCTTTGTACTGATTAGGATGGTAATGATAAATCATCTGGTAAAAATCACGCCAGGCTAATTCTTTCAAATAAATTTCTTGCCCTTGATGGCTTTCCCCGTCCATGACTATGTGCCAAACTTTTCTAATAGAAATTTGTCCTGTTGAAAGAAAAGAGGAAATATGACTAGTGCCATCTTTAAAGGGAAAATCACGTTTTAAATGATAAGATTCCAATTTGTTTGCAACAAAATCATTTAGTCTATCAGTAGCTTGTATTTCTCCAACTTCATTGGAAAACTCTTTTTTGCGATTACTTAACAGGTAGTTTAATTCTCTATCTCCGTCTTTTGTTAATTCTGGTAAATGGGCAGTGTATGGTGAAAAAGAGGAAACATCTAAATACCTATAGGCAGGTTTTGGTAGAGCAGCCCATTTTTTATAATAGGGTGTGAATTTCTGATAAGGAATTCCATCGTTTTTCAAAATATCCTTAGCTTTGTGTAAATGACTTTCTTCAAAAGCGTGGACAGAAATATGCTCAGATTCTAATAAGTGAGTTATACTTAAGTCTCTTTTTTGGCCAAAACCAGAATTATCTAGATTAAAATAGAGGTGTTTAAAGACAGGAAATTGAGTTTTTAAAGAAGAAAAAGCTTCAACTAAATCACCAGTTAAAAGATGAAGAGCTATCTTATTTTTAGCTAGTTCTTTTCTAAATTCTTCTAAGGCAGAAAAAAAGTAATCATGACTGGGTTCACCTATTTTGTATTGCTTTTGATCTAAATGAAAGAGACAAATTAGTCTATCATTTTTTTGAAGGGACTCTAAAGCATGATAAAAAGCAGTATTATCTTCTAATCGTAAATCTTTTCTAAACCACATCACATGAGTAATCATTTTCTCACTCCTTAATATCCTTAAACTTTTCTTCTTCTAGCAAACTCAACAAATCTGAATTTATCTAATCTATGATAAGACTCAGTATACTCAAAACATCTTGTATCCTCTAGAAAGACTAAACTTTTAACAGCGATGACATGAGAATCCTCAGGTCGTAAATCCATTAAGTCTTTCATTTCTTTTGTGACAGGTTCGACTTCAATTTCTTTTTTAGCATAAGCAATTTCTAGATTTAGTTCATTTTCAAAATATTCATAAATAGAGTCTTCTGCTTTTTCTATAGGCAATTCAGCGACAATATCAGTTAATAAAAAGTCTTTATCTAAGATAACGACTTCTCCGTCAATTCTTCTTTGTCTGACTAACTCCCAAACTTCAGCTGATTTATCCCAACTAGTCAGTTTTTGAACAGTTGGTGAGACAGTTGCTTTTTTTAAAGTTGTGACAATGGTTTCATTTGTAATAGCTTGTGTTTGTTGTAATTCTTTAAAACTAGTTAAACCAGATAAAGGAAAATCAAAGCGTTTAAAGTCTAAAACAAAAGAGCCTTTTCCCTGTTTTTTTTGGATATAGCCAGCATTTGTTAATAAGTTTAACGCTTTTCTGACTGTTTCTCTTGAAACACCGTAAATTTTAATTAATTGATTTTCACTAGGTAGTAAACTTTGAGGCGGGTATTCATTAGCTAAGATTTTTTGTTCTAAATCTAAAAAAATCTCATGAAATTTATTCAAAGGAACTCACTCATTTCGCAATATTTTTCTATTTTCATAGGCTCTTTCATTATAAGGTGGGGCTTTTTTTTTAGCAATATAAAAAGAAATAATAAAAAAAGCTTGCAATTGAAAAATGAAAACGTTATTATTGGTTTGTAAATACAACTTGTATAGTCAAGTTAGAAAAGAGGATTTGTTCATGGGTAAATATCAAGATGATGTGAAGCAACTACTTGAGTTTGTGGGCGGAAAAGAAAATATTTCAGGTGTTTCTCATTGTGCCACTCGTATGCGTTTTGTTTTAAATGATCCAAAAAAAGCAAACGAGAAAGCAATTGAAAAAATTCCAAGTGTTAAGGGTATGTTTACAAATGCTGGTCAGTTTCAAGTTATTATCGGCAATGATGTATCGACTTTTTATAATGAGTTTAGTGCTTATTCTGGTGTTGAAGGTGTCTCAAAAGAGCAAGGGAAAAGTTTAGCTAAACAAAACTTAAATCCGTTGCAACGTGCTATTTCTGTTTTAGCAGAAATTTTTACACCTATTATTCCAGCTATTATTGTTGGGGGACTTATTTTAGGGTTTAGAAATGTATTAGAAGGCATTCAGTTTGCTGGTTTAGGTGGTCAAACAATTGTTGAAGTATCACAATTTTGGAGTGGTGTGAATGCATTTCTTTGGTTACCAGGTGAGGCTATTTTCCACTTCCTTCCAGTAGGGATTACTTGGAGTATTGCTAAAAAAATGGGAACAACACAAATTTTAGGAATTATTTTAGGGATTACATTAGTGTCTCCGCAATTATTAAATGCATACGGTGTTGGTTCTACAGCAGCTGCTGATATTCCTGTTTGGGACTTTGGTTTTGCTCAAATTCAAATGATTGGTTACCAAGCTCAAGTTATTCCGGCTATGTTAGCAGGCTTTCTATTAGCTTACCTAGAAATCTTTTGGCGTAAAAAAATACCGGAAGCAATTTCTATGATATTTGTGCCATTTCTTTCATTATTACCAGCTATATTAGCTGCTCATGTTATTTTAGGCCCTATTGGTTGGAAAATCGGAACAGCTATCTCTGCAGTAGTTAATGCTGGTTTAACATCATCATTAAACTGGTTATTTGCGGGAGTCTTTGGTGCTTTGTATTCGCCATTAGTGATTACTGGTTTACATCACATGAGTAACGCTATTGATACGCAACTTGTAGCAGACTTTGGTACAACAAATCTTTGGCCAATGATTGCCTTATCTAATATTGCTCAAGGTTCAGCCGTTTTAGCGATTATTTTCTTGCATCGAGGAAACAAAGAGGAAGAACAAGTATCTGTGCCATCAATGATTTCAGCTTACTTAGGTGTAACGGAACCCGCGATGTTTGGGATTAACTTAAAATATGTTTATCCATTTGTAGCTGCTATGATAGGTTCAGGATTTGCAGCAATGTTCTCAACTATTATGGGTGTACGTGCTAACTCAATCGGTGTTGGTGGTTTACCTGGTATTTTGGCCATTAACTCAACAATTGGTGGCGGTTGGTTTGCCTTTCTAATTGCTATGTTAATTGCTGTTGTTGTGCCATTTATTTTAACTGTTTTCTTTGCTCGTCGCGGTATTTTTAATAAAGTAGAACAAGTCATGGAAGCTGAAGCAGTTGTAGAAGCTATGGCAGAATCAGCTACTACAGTTACTACAAATGAAGTTCTAATAAAAGAAGAAAATTTCTACGCACCAGCTGATGGTGAAGTTGTAGCTATTGACCAAGTAGCAGATCCTGTTTTTGGAACAAAAATGATGGGTGAAGGTTATGCTGTTAAACCAACAAGTCATGATGTTTACGCACCAGTTAAAGGAAAAATTACTAATATTTTTGAGACAAAACATGCTATTGGCTTTTTAACAGAGAGTGGTTTAGAAGTATTGCTTCATATGGGACTTGATACAGTTGAATTAAAAGGAGCACCTTTTAGTGTATTGGTCAATGTAGGAGATACTGTAGATGAGAACACAAAGGTTGCCACAATGGATTTAGAAAGAGTTAAAAATTCAGGTAAAGAAACTGATGTTGTTGTAGTTGTGACAAACTCAGATGTGTTAACTGACTTTTCTTTAGACATAGAACAAACAAGTAAAGCAAAAGAAAAAATTGGGGTAGCAACAAGAAATTAAAAATAGAGGCTGTGACTTACTTTTGTCGCAGTCTCTTTACTAGTATAAGTGAGGGAAAGAAAATGACGTTTAAAAATAAAGTGATTTATCAGATTTATCCGAAATCATTTTTAGATACAACAGGTAATGGTGTAGGAGATATTTTAGGAATTGTGAAAAAACTCCCTTATCTAAATCAATTAGGTGTGGATATGCTGTGGTTAAATCCAATTTATCCTTCACCTCAAAAAGATAATGGTTATGATATTTCAGATTATGTAGGTATTGACCCCTTATTTGGAACGATGGCAGACTTTGAAAAATTACTTCAAAAGGCAAAAAAATACGGAATAGATATTATGTTTGATATGGTTCTAAACCATGTATCTATAGAGCATGAGTGGTTCCAAAAAGCCTTAGCTGGAGATAAGAAATATCAAAATTACTTTATTTTAAGAGATACACCAACAGACTGGCAATCCAAATTTGGTGGAAAAGCTTGGTCGAAATTCGGTGATACAGATCAGTATTATCTTCATTTATTTGACCAAACACAAGCAGATTTAAATTGGCGAAACCCAGAAGTCAGAGAAGAATTAGCTGATGTAGTTAATTTTTGGCTTGAAAAAGGGGTTCGAGGTTTACGTTTTGATGTGATTAATGTGATTGGAAAAGACGAAGAATTAAAAAATAATCAAGTCAATGAAGGTAAAGCCGAGTACACCGACAAACCTATTACTCATGAATACCTACAAGAGTTAAATGCAAGAACATTTGGTAAGTATGAAGATGCGATTACTGTAGGTGAGATGAGTGCTACAACTATTGAAAGTTGTATTCTTTATACACAGCCTGAGCGCAATGAATTGTCTATGACTTTTAACTTCCATCATTTAAAAGTGGATTATAAAAATAAAGAAAAATGGACTATTATGGATTTTGATTTTGAAGAATTAAAGCATCTTTTCCACACTTGGGGAGAAGAGATGAGTGACGCTAACGGTTGGAATGCTTTGTTTTGGAATAATCACGACCAACCAAGAGCTTTGAACCGTTTTGTAGAGATTAAAGAATTTAGAGAAACTGGAGCTAAGATGTTAGGAGCTGCGATTCATTTAAGTCGTGGAACACCTTTTATTTATATGGGAGAAGAAATCGGTATGATTAATCCAGATTTTGATTCTATTGAAGCTTATAAAGATGTGGAAAGCTTGAATGCTTATCAACACTTATTAACAACAGGACTAGATAAAGAGAGTGTCATAGAGATTATTAAAGACAAATCTCGTGATAACTCAAGAATACCGATGCAATGGAATCAAGAAAAAAATAGTGGCTTTTCAACAGGGGAATCTTGGTTACAAGTGGCAGATAATTATCAAGAGATTAATGTGGAAAAAGAATTAGCAGAAGGAAGTATTTTTAGCTTTTACCAACAGTTAATTCACTTGAGAAAAGAAATGCCTTTAATTGCTGAAGGAAGTTATAAGGGATATGCTAAAGACCATAAGGCAGTTTATGCTTATATCAGAGAATGGCAAGGACAAAAATTACTTTGCTTAAATAACTTTTACAAAGAAGAAGTAGAAATAGAAATACCAGAAGAATTTTTATCAGGTAAAGTGTTAGTGGATAACTATGAAAAAACTAAAATTGAAGCAAAACAAACGTTAAAAGCTTATCAAACATTAGGGATTTTGGTTTAAAAAATGATGAAAAGCGTATGCTAATATTTGATGATTTTGATAATGACAAGAGGCTGTGACAAAAGTTCGTCACAGCTTTTTTGTTGTTGATTAATATTATATCATTTCATAAAATTTCGATCGGATTTCTCCCTACTAATCCAAAGAAGAATGCTATACTAGAAAAAATAAGGAGCGTGGCAAGATTAATGAAACAAGTTGAAAAAGAGAAGTTAAACCAAATAGAAAAATATGCTGAAACAATTCTTTTAGGGGATCAAACAGGTCATAGTATGGATCACATTAATCGAGTTGTTAAAAATAGTCAAAGAATTCAAGAAATAGAAGGTGGTGACCTATTTTTTGTATTAGCAGGTGCTTATTTACATGATGTAATGGATGATAAATTGGTGGCTGACGTATCAGAAGCAAGAATTGCTTTAACAAAATTTTTAAGTGAATTAGAACTTTCACCAAAAGAAATTACTCATTTATTTGAAATTATTGATAATGTTTCTTTTAGTCATCAACTAGAACAAGAAGTAGAATCACAACTTTCTATTGAGGCAAAAATTGTTCAAGATGCTGATAGATTAGATGCCATTGGGGCAATTGGTATTGGTCGCACCTTTTATTATGGAGGTAAAAAAGGTCACGCTATGTATGATCCAGCACTTCCACCACGAGAAAATATGACTAAAGAAGATTACCGAATCAACCAGTCAGTGATTAATCATTTTTATGAAAAATTGTTTAAACTACCTAGTATGATGCAAACAAATACAGCTAAAGAGTTAGCTAAAAGAAGAGTTAAGTTAATGGAAGATTTTGTAGAGGCTTTTCTTGAGGATTGGGAATAAAACATTAGAAAGGAGTTTTCGAGTAATGTCAATTAATATAAAAATAATAACTAAAGCTAATAAAGATGCCATAAACATTAAAAACGAGCCATTTGAACTGTTTGGAAGACTGATACCTAAGTATGATGGTGAAGAGTGGACTTATGATGTGGAGAAATTTGAAAAAATTAAAACGATGTGTTTTCCTGATGAATCTTATAATTTTGACGAAATCAATAAAGATGCTGTGTGTCTTGGTGCCTTTGATGGGGATAAGTGCATCGGTCTTGGGATATTTAAAGAAGGTTTTTTTAAATATATGTATTTATATGACTTTAAAGTTGATCAAGCTTACCGTGGAAAAGGAATTGGTGAGGAACTAATAAAAGAAGCTCAAAAAATAGCACAAGAAAAAGATTACATAGGAATCTACACACAAGGCCAAGATAATAATTTGGGTGCTTGCTTATTCTATTTGAAAACGGGATTTAAGATTGGTGGATTGGACACAAAAGTTTACAATGGGACATCCCAAGCTGATAAAAAAGATATTATTTTTTATTTAGATTTTAGTGAATAATTTTATAAAAGAAAAAGAGAGCAAACTTGCTCTCTTTTTTTAGTTATTCTTATGAATAGGAATCCAAATTTCTGTTACATGGTCTTCTGACATTGGGTCAAGATCTAGTGGGTAAGATTCAAAATCCGGAGCCTTTTTTTGAGTGTAAGTGGTACTTGGAAAGAAAGATTCATAAATATCTTGATACGTTTGACGAATAGCGTCAGGGACTTTACCAACAGCTTTAAATACAGCCCAGTCAGAAGTAGGAAGTGTAATTGTTTCTAACCTCTCAGACGTTGTTTTTTCATCAGTGTAGACACCAATAAAATAGTCATAAGCTTCACCTTCTTGAGGTATACAAATACCTAAAACAGTATTAGGTGAGTGCTCTGATTTTTCATTAATTACTTGATTAAATAAATCAGATTGATTAAATCTATCCCAAAAGTTAGGAATACTAGCTTGTCCAACTGCGATATTAGGATAACTTTCTTTAATACCTGTGATCATCATGTCTGGTTTGTTTGTAATTGAATAATTCATTTGAACGCCTCCTTTTATTTGGACACGAATAGACAACTTAGGAAAAATAGTTAACTCTAGTTGTTCTTTACGTGCCTTAGAAGGAGAGATGTTGAAAAGTTGTTGAAAGGCTCTGCTATAACTTTCTGAAGAACTGTAACCATATTTAAAAGCAATATCGATTATTTTTTCATCGGTTTCCCTTAAATCATATAGTGATTTAGAAAGACGTCTTTTTCTAATATAATCACCTAAAGTTAAACCAGAAAGAATCGAAAAAATCTTTTGGAAATTATACTCAGAAACCTTAGCAAGTTGTTCTATTTTTTTCATGTCGATGTTATCTTCTAAATGTTCCTCAATGTAATTAATAACAGCAGCAAATTCATTCATCTATTTCTTCCTCTCTTCTTCTTGAGACTATCATAATCAATTTTTTTACAGAAAACTGGATAAATATTGGCAAAAATTGTTAGATACTACATCCATCACATTGTTTATTCATAAAAAAAGACTGTGACTTATTTTGTCACAGCCCTAATTTTTATTTACCTTCAAATACTTTTTTCTCTGGTAATGGATATTCTGTTGCATCAATATTATCAGCAGCTAATGCTTCTTCAAAATCTTCTACACTTAAATCAATTTTTCTTGAGATATCAAAAACACTATGTAGAACATCGTGGAAATACATTGAGTTTCCTTGTTCAAAGTAAGCTTTGTATTCAGGAGAAGTGTTACTGTTTCCTGTTTCAGCTTGATATTTTTTCGCTTCTTCTAAGTAATCATTGAAGTGTGCTTTTGTATAGTCTGCAAAATGATTGAAAATATTGATAGCTAAACTTAAATCTTGATGCCAAGTAGCATAATTTTTCTTAGCAAGTCCGCCTTGAACCTCAATTAAACTAAATTGGTCATTTCTTAAATATTGAGTGATTAACATATCAATGTTTAAGCTAATCCCTGTGTAAGAAACGTCATTAAATTTAAATTCTTTTAAATCTTCTAATTCTTTTAATAAACTCTCAGGTGTAAAATTACGATTTTCTAAACTTTTGTATACTTTTTTTTGTTGAAACATGTGCTCATCCTCCAAAAAATATAATGATTTTATACCTTTATTATAATGGTTAGCGGGTAAATTACCAAGACTAATTAACAAAAAATAGTTATTTATTTAGATGAATGTTGTAATTATTAAGTAAATATTCAAAATTGTTAAAATAATAGTGACTGCCCAAGCAATAATGGTTACTAGAAAATGATTTTTAAATTCACCCATTAATTTTTCTTGGCTTGTAAAAATAGTCAAAGGAATAATAGACAGTGGTAAAGCAGCACTTAAAAAGACTTGAGAATAAATCAATAATTTTTCTACAACTTCCTCAGAATCACCAAATAAAAGAATCGCCACCACAACAGGTATAACAGCTAAAAAGCGAGTTATTAGTCGTCTAACCCATGTTGGTAATTGTAATTTAATGAAGCCCTCCATAATAATTTGTCCTGATAAAGTCCCAGTGATAGTTGAATTTTGACCAGAAGCAAGTAGAGCAACAGCAAATAAAACACTTAAAAGAGGTGAAGCAATCACACCAACGATTGATGAATCAGCTAGTGCGTGATATAAAGAACCTAGTGTTGTTAAAGTTTCTCCATGTCCGAAAAATAAGGTAGCACCTAAAGTTAAGAGTAAACAGTTAACAATAAAAGCAAACATTAATTGGATGTTTGAATCCCATTTGGCAAAACGGATGGCTTCTTTAATTTCAGCATGGTCTTCTCTGTTATATTGTCTAGATTGAACAATAGAAGAGTGAAGATATAGATTATGTGGCATAACAGTTGCACCGACAATTCCTAAAGCAAGCAGTAATGCTCCTTTATCAGTGACAACTTCTTTTCTTGGGATAAAACCTTGAAATAACTCAGGGACATTTGGTTGACCGAGAAAAACCTCATAAGAAAAAATAATAAAAATAGTAGCTATTAGTGTCATAACAATGGCTTCGATTTTTCTAAAGCCGAGTTTAGTTAACATTAGTAATAAAAAGACATCTAATATAGTGATAAATACACCGACTAAAAGTGGAAAACCAAATAATAAATTAAGAGCAACTGCACTCCCGATAACTTCAGCAATATCAGTAGCCATGATAGCTAATTCATTCATCACCCATAAAAAAGCACCTGTTTTTTTCTTAGTGTGAAGTCTTGTAGCTTGAGCTAAGTCCATTCCTGTTACAATACCAAGTTTTGCTGCCATATATTGTAATAGCATGGCAATTAAACTAGAAATCAAAATAACTGATAGTAGTAGATACCCATATTGAGCACCACCTGCAATGGAAGTTACCCAGTTACCAGGATCCATGTAACCAACAGCTACTAAAGCTCCTGGTCCTGAGTAAGCAATTAATTTTTTTATAAAACTAGCGTCTTTAGGTACTGAAACAGTGTTGTTAATTTCAGGTAGACTAAGACCGTTTAATTTTTCTGTTAAAATATTTTGATGTTTATTCATTTTAAAGGCTCCTTATAATTAATTCAGGGATACCTAAATTATATGCTTCGACGATGAAAAATCAAGCAGTTTGTTTTATTAGATATAATTCGTTATATTTATAGTAGAAGTAAAAAAACAAGGGGGAGAACAAGTTGGGGAACATTCAAAAAGAGAAAACACGATTCTTTATTGAAGAAGATGGTCATTTAGTAGGTGAAGTTAGATGGAGAGTTTTACCAAGTGGTGATTTTGATGTAAACGGAACATTTGTTAACCCTGATAGACGTGGAGAAGGTATTGCTGAAAGGTTAGTTCTAGAAGTTTTTAAAAAAGCAGAAGCTGAAAACGTAAAAATTTTGCCAAGTTGTTCTTATGTAGCCAACTATTTAGACGATCATGAAGAATACCGAGATTTGTTAATTTAAAATAATAAATGACTATGGGAGAGTTTTCGCTCGCTTTCTCATAGTCATATTTTTTTCTTTAGACTAAAAATGATAAGTAAACTGTGCTATAATGTTTGGGACTATATGTAAAAATGGGAGCAATTATCCCATAATATCAAGGAGGTTTACAAGTGGAGGAGAAAAAAACATTTTATATAACAACCCCCATTTATTATCCAAGTGGAAAATTACACATTGGTAGCTCATACACAACAATTGCTTGTGATGCTATGGCTCGCTTTAAAAGATTAAAAGGCTTTGATGTATTTTATTTAACAGGTTTAGATGAGCATGGACAAAAAATTGAACAAAAAGCAGACGAATTAGGGATTGAACCTAAAGAATATGTTGATAATATGGCTGCAGATGTTAAAAAATTATGGAATCTATTAGACATTGATTACGATAAATTTATTCGTACAACTGATGAATCTCATATGTCTACTGTTAAAAAAATATTCCAACAATTATTAGATCAAGGGGATATTTATTTAGGTGAGTACGAGGGTTGGTATTCAGTTTCTGATGAAGAATACTTTACTGAAAATCAATTAGCTGAAGTTTACCGTGACACAGATGGCAAAGTAATTGGTGGTAAAGCACCAAGTGGTCATGAAGTAGAACTTGTTAAGGAACAAAGTTACTTCTTCCGCATGAGTAAATATGCAGACCGTTTACTAGAACATTATGAAAAACACCCAGACTTTATCGAACCAGTTTCACGTAAAAATGAAATGATTAATAACTTTATCAAACCAGGTTTAGGTGATTTAGCAGTTAGTCGTACTTCATTCTCATGGGGAATTCCAGTTGATGCTGATCCAAAACATGTTGTTTATGTGTGGATTGATGCGTTATCAAACTATATTTCAGCATTAGGATATGGAACTGATGATGATAGTAATTTCCAAAAATACTGGCCAGCAGATGTTCATATGGTTGGGAAAGAAATCGTTCGTTTTCATACTATTTATTGGCCAATTATGTTAATGGCTTTAGATTTACCACTACCTAAGCAAATTTTTGCTCATGGTTGGTTAGTGATGAATGATGGTAAAATGTCTAAATCAAAAGGTAACGTTGTTTACCCTGAAATGTTAGTTAAACGTTATGGTTTAGATGCACTACGTTATTACTTAATGCGTGCTATTCCATTTGGTTCAGATGGTGTCTTTACACCAGAAGATTTTGTGGCTCGTGTGAACTATGACTTAGCTAATGATTTAGGAAACTTACTAAATAGAACGATTGCAATGATTAATAAATATTGTGATGGAAATGTCCCTTCATATGCTTCTCAAGTAACAGAATTTGACAGTGAATTATCTACGACAGCAGCAGATGTTATTAGTAAATACAACAAAGCAATGGAAAAAATGGAATTTAATATTGCTTTAGGCGAAGTGTGGAAATTAATTTCTCGTGCTAATAAATACATTGATGAAACACAACCTTGGGTATTAGCAAAAGACCCTAGTCGAGTGGCGGAATTAAATAGTGTAATGGTTCATTTAGCTGAAAGTTTACGAATCACAGCGATTCTTTTACAACCAGTAATGACAGAAACACCTAAAGAAATTTTACGTCAACTTGGAGTGGGTGAAGATTCATTATCAATGTTAGATATTCGTTTTGGTGACTATCCAAAAGATGCTAAAGTAATTAGTAAAGGCCAACCAATCTTCCCTCGTTTAGATATGGAAGAAGAGGTAGCTTACATTAAAGAACAAATGGCTCAATCAGCTACTTCTAAAGAAGAGGAAGAGTGGAATCCAGAAGAAACAGAATTAGTATCTTCAAAAGAAAAAGAAATTAAATATGAAGACTTTGATAAAGTAGAACTTAAAGTAGCAGAAGTAATTGCTTGTTCTAAAGTAAAAGGTGCCGATAAATTATTACAATTCCGCTTAGATGCTGGAGATAAAGGACATCGTCAAATCCTTTCAGGAATTGCTGAATTTTATCCAGACCCAACAGATTTAGTAGGTAAAAAGGTAGTTATCGTGGCGAATCTGAAACCTCGTAAATTACGTGGTCACATTAGCCAAGGAATGATTTTATCTGCTGAAAATCCAGATGGAACACTTCATTTAGTTGAAGCTCCAAAGGGCGCTCTAAACGGATCAATTATCGCTTAAAAAAATAAACGATTGAAGGGATTCTTTTTCCTTTCAGTCGTTTTCTTTTGTGTTAAACTAAGAATGATTGGAGTGAGGGTAATGATATTTGATACACATACTCATTTAAATGTAGAACAATTTAAAGATGAAATCCCTGAAGTAATGGAAAGAGCAAGAGAATTAGGTGTTAGTGAAATGGCTGTTGTCGGTTTTGATACACCGACTATAGAAAAATCATTAGAACTTAGTCATACATATGAAAATATTTATAGTATTATTGGCTGGCATCCAACTGAAGCTGGAAGTTATACAAAAGAAATAGAAACCAAATTACAGCAACAACTAGAAGATGAGAGAGTTGTTGCACTTGGAGAAATCGGCTTAGATTATTACTGGATGGAAGATCCTAAAGAGGTACAGGATAAAGTATTCAGACGTCAAATTGCTATTGCTAAAGAGATGAACCTACCAATAAGTATTCATACAAGAGATGCTATTGAAGATACGTATAAGATATTAAAAGAAGAAAAAATTAATAATATTGGTGGCATTATGCATAGTTTTAGTGGAGATGCTGAGTGGGCAAAACGTTTCTTAGACCTTGGGATGCATATTTCCTTTAGTGGTGTTGTAACTTTTAAAAAAGCATTTGAAGTTCATGAAGCAGCAAGTTTTGTTCCATTAGACAAATTACTTGTTGAAACAGATGCACCTTACTTAGCCCCCATGCCATATAGAGGAAAGCGTAATGAACCAGGTTACACACGTTATGTTGTAGAAAAATTAGCTGAGTTAAGGAATCTTCCTTTTGAAGAAGTAGCAAAAATTACGCAAGAAAATGCGCATAAATTATTTAGAATAGGTGCCAAATGACAGAGAGAATAAAAATAGAAGAAATTATTGTTGTTGAGGGAAAAGATGATACTAAAAGACTACAACAATTTCTTGATTGTGACACCATTGAAACCAATGGCTCAGCTTTAAGTGAAGAAACCTTAAAAAAAATAAGTCATGCTGAAGAAGTTCGTGGAGTGATTATTTTTACTGATCCTGATTTTTCAGGAGAAAAGATTAGAAAACAAGTAACAGAAGTAGTTCCTACTGCTAAGCATGCTTTTATTTCACGTAAAAAAGGTGTTCCAAAAAAATCTGGTGGTAGTTTAGGTGTCGAACATGCTGATAAGGAAACGATATTAGAGGCTCTAAGAAATATTTCAACTCCAACAACAGAAGATTTTGTTTCAGAAATTACTCAAGAAGATTTAATTCGTTTTGGCTTGATTGCAGGTGTATCAGCTAAAAAAAGAAGAGAAATTTTAGGTGAAGCACTTAATATTGGTTATACTAATGGCAAACAATTACAAAAGAGATTAAAAATGTTCCAAATTACAAAAGAAGAATTTACTAAAGCAATGAAAGAAATATTAAAGGATGAAGACTATGACGGATTATAAAGATATCGCAACACCTAGCCGTACCAAAGAAATCTTAAAAAAATATGGATTTTCATTTAAAAAGAGTCTTGGACAAAATTTTTTAACTGAACCTAACATTTTAAGAAATATTGCAGCAACGGCAGAATTATCTGACACAGATAATATTATTGAAATTGGCCCAGGAATTGGTGCTTTGACAGAACATTTAGCTCGTTCAAAGGGAGAGGTTTTAGCCTTTGAAATTGATCAACGTTTAATTGAGGTACTAGAAGATACACTAAGTCCATATCCAAATGTAACAGTGATAAATGAAGATATTTTAAAAGCAGATATTAGTACAATCGCGAGAGAGGTTTTTTCAACTAAGGGTGAGATTAAAGTAGTTGCTAACTTACCTTATTACATTACAACGCCGATTATGATGCATTTATTAATGTCAGACTTAGATATTACGTCAATGACTGTTATGATGCAAAAAGAAGTAGCAGACCGAATTTCAGCAGTTCCAGGAACAAAAGCTTATGGTTCTTTATCAATTGCTGTTCAGTACTATATGGATGCTAAACTAGCCTTTATTGTTCCGAAAACAGCTTTTGTGCCACAACCAAATATTGACTCAGCTATTTTACATTTAACTAAAAGAGATGAGCCAATTGTTAAAGTATTAGATGAAGACTTTTTCTTTACATTAACTAAATCAGCATTTACCCAAAGAAGAAAAACATTATGGAACAATTTAACGAGTCATTTTGGAAAAGATGAACAAACTAAAGAATGGTTAGAAACAGCTTTAGCAGAAGTTGGTATTGACCCAAAACGCCGCGGGGAAACTTTAAGTATTCAGGAGTTTGGTGATTTAGCAAACGTGTTAATAACGAACAAAAAATAATAACTTGGAACTAATGTACGTTGACAAAACTCTGTGCATTGGTTATCATAGTTCCAAAAGATGTTGGAGATGAATAAAATGAAAAACAGATCTGTCCAGTCCTTAACCTATACGTCACTACTTATTGCTTTAGGTATTATGATACCTTTAGTGATGCCAGTTAAAGTTGTTATTGGTCCTGCGTCATTTACTTTAGCTAGTCATGTACCTGTATTTTTAGCAATGTTCGTATCACCTGTAGTTGCTGTTTTAGTTGCTTTAGGAACAGCTTTTGGTTTCTTTTTAACACTACCATTTATTATCGGTATGAGAGCTTTATCTCACGTGATTTTTGCTTTTTTAGGAGCTTTATATTTAAGCAAACGTCCTGAATTAGTAGATTCACCAAAAAAAATGTTGGTATTTAACGTTATTATTGGTTTAATCCATGCTGCCTGTGAAACTTTAGTAGTAACAATCTTTTTCATGGCAGGAAAATTATCGCCTGAAAGTTACACATCTGGCTTTTTCGTAACAGTTTTCCTATTAGTAGGAGTAGGTGGATTCATTCATAGTCTAATTGACTATACAATTGCTTTTTCAATTGCTCAAAAAATTGGTTGGAAATTTAAATTTCCAGTTTACTTAGCAGCACACAAACAAAAATAATTAAAAAAAGAGTCTGACAGGATGGTGTCAGACTCTTTTAATTTTCACATAAAGTGAAAAGAGGGAATATAATTTAACGGATAACTGCTTCAGTTTCAGCGTCGAAGAAGTGTCCTTTGTTTAAGTTAAATGCTAATTCAATATTTTCACCAGGAACATATGAAGAACGAGCATCAACTTTAGAAATAAATTCTGTTTCTCCTGTACGAGTATAAAGCATTGTTTCAGCTCCAAGTAATTCAGAAACAACTACTTCAGAATTAACAACACTATGTGGAGAAGCATCTTTTACGATTGGTTCACTGTGGATGTCTTCTGGACGAATACCAAAGACTAATTTTTTACCAGCGTATCCTTGTTCTCTTAATACTTTAAATTTACCCTCTGGTACTTGTAATCTTAAATGATCACTATCAGTAATATAACCATCTTCACCTAAAGTTACGTTGAATAAGTTCATTGCTGGAGAACCGATAAAGCTTGCAACGAATACGTTGTTTGGTGTGTCATAAACTTCTTTAGGAGAACCGATTTGTTGGATAAATCCGTCTTTCATGATAACAATTCTGTCAGCCATAGTCATCGCTTCAGTTTGGTCATGGGTAACGTAGATTGTTGTTGTTTCTAAACGACGGTGTAATTTAGCAATTTCAGCACGCATTGCTACACGTAATTTAGCATCTAAGTTTGATAAAGGCTCATCCATTAAGAATACTTTAGCATCACGAACGATTGCACGACCTAAAGCCACACGCTGTCTTTGTCCACCAGATAAAGCAGCAGGTTTACGTTGTAAGTATTCAGTTAAACCTAAAATTTCAGCAGCGTTATCAACACGTGTTTTAATTTCAGCTTTGTCATATTTACGTAATTTAAGACCAAAAGCCATGTTATCGTAAACTGTCATATGTGGATATAAAGCGTAGTTCTGGAATACCATTGCGATGTCACGGTCTTTAGGAGCAACATCATTTACGATGCGGTCTCCAATCCATAATTCACCTTCAGAAATATCTTCAAGACCAGCGATCATACGTAGAGTTGTCGATTTACCACAACCAGATGGTCCAACGAATACGATAAATTCTTTATCTTGAATATCTAAGTTAAAGTCTGTTACAGAATAGTTAGGGTTACCATCATATTTTTTATGTATGCTTTTTAATGCGATTTCTACCATTTGTAGTGTCCTTCTTTCTTTATCTTTGATAGATACAGTATAATAGAAAATGTAATACGCTTACAATGTTAAAAGTGACCAATCATTTATGTCACTTTGCCGAAAAAATATAATTAAAGGAGATAATTTTATGAATATTGCACTAATTGCTCATGACAAGAAAAAGAAAGCTTTAATTAAAGTCGCTGTAGAATATGAAGATATATTAAGTAAACATACACTTTTTGCTACTGGAACAACAGGTTCTAAAATTATGGAAAATACAAAATTGAATATTCATTGTTTTAAATCAGGACCACTTGGAGGAGACCAACAAATTGGTGCAAAAGTTTCTGAAGGTGAGATGGATATGATTATTTTCTTTAGAGATCCCTTAACAGCTCAGCCTCATGAGCCAGATGTAAATGCTTTGATTCGTCTAAGTGACGTCTATGAAATCCCTTTAGCTACCAATAAAAGTACGGCTATTTTACTATTAAAAGAACTGAAAAATTTGGCGGAAATTTGACGTGAATCCTCTTTATTGTAATTATTATGAAGTATGATATAGTCTAATTGTAAAACAAAAAAACAGAGTAGGAAACGATGCGTAAAGTGCTAGTGGGATGGGATGTTGCTCACTGGACGAAAAGTGCTAATGGAGTACTTGCGACATGGTTTCTGCATTCGCTGCATATTGGATGTAGCAACTCTATGAAAAGGAGATGCTAGAATGGAAAAACAACGTTTTACAACGAAATCTATTGCACTGATGGGGGTGCTGATTGGACTACGAATAGTTTTATCGCAATTTTTATCGATAACAACACCATTTGTTAAAATCAGTTTTTTCTTTATTCCTGTAGTTATTATGGCCATTATGTTTGGTCCAGTATTAACGGGAGCGGGAAATGCAATAGGAGATTTTATTGGAGCTTTATTGTTCCCAGCAGGAGGAGCTTACTTCCCGGGGTTTACATTAACTGCTTTAATAGCAGGATTAATTTATGGAGCTTCCTATCATAAAAAGGAATTAACACTAAAAAGAATTATTATAACGAATATTATCGTTACGTTTTTAGTTAGTTTTCCTTTAAATACTTTATGGTTATACATGATATTTAGTAGTTCAGTAGTCGCTATGATTCCCACTAGGTTAATTGCTTCACTTATATTATGTGCAGTTCAAATTGCTGTAACATATTCACTAGCAAACGTGAGTGTGTTCCAAAAACAAGTTATAAAATTTAATGCCTAAGCAAAAGACCGTTGGAAAATAATTTTCCAACGGCTTTTTTTATGCTTGTTGTTTGGTTGCTGCAATAGATATTTCTCTAATAGTTACTTCTTGTGGCATATTGTAAATAAAGAAAATAGTTTCGGCAACCTTGGCAGGATCTAAAGTTAAACCACCCATACTTTCTTTCCAAGAATTATAGTCAGTAAGAGACTTCTCATTTGTAACATGAGTTAAAAGCTCAGTTTCAGCAGCTCCAGGAGAAACTAGGCTAACACGGACATTACTATCTGCTACTTCTTGGCGAATTGTTTCAGTTAAACCATGAACGCCAAATTTACTAGCTGCATAAGCTGCGTGATCTACAAAAGCTTTGTAACCTGCAATGGAAGATACATTAATAATCGTTCCTTGATTTCTTTTAGTCATATTACCTAAAACAGCTTTCATTCCATTTAAAACACCAATCACATTTGTCTGGAGCATAGTTTGCCATTCTGATTCATCTTGCTCAGTAATATTACCAAGTAGCATAACACCGGCATTATTAACCAGTAAATCGGCAGGACCATAAATACTTTCAGCTTTTTTTATAGCTGCATTCAACTCATTAATCTGAGTAACGTCTATGTTTTCAATGAGAATATTCTCAAAATTTAGGGGTAGTTGCTTAATTTTTTCCACGCGTCGGGCGATTAGTAATAGTGGGAACCCTTTTTGATTAAAAATCTCAGCTGTTTTAGCACCAAAACCTGAGCTGGCACCTGTAATAATGATTAATGGTTTGTTTGACATTTTTTCAACACATCCTTATATTTATAGAAACTATAAAAAGAGTATAGCTCTTGGAGTTAACTCCAAGGCAAGAGAAAGAGTGAAAAAAATGTATACAATTGGACAAGTTGCTGAATTAACGCAAATTACTACGGATACACTTAGGTATTATGATAAGATTGGCTTGTTGCCATTTGTAAAAAGAAATGAATTTGGTCATCGTTTATTCAGTGAGAGAGATTTAAAATATTTAGAAGTTATTCAATGTCTAAAAAAATCAGATGTTCCTGTGAAAGAAATCGGTCAATTTGTAGAATGGACTATTATAGGAGATGACACACTAGAAAAAAGAAAAGACTTCTTTACTGAGAAACAAAAAGATTTAGAAGAAAAAATATCCTCACTAGAATCGATGCTAGCCTTTCTAAAATGGAAGAAATGGTACTATGAAGAGGCTTGTGTTGCAGAAACTGAAGCGATTCATTTTGTAGAAGGCACTCGTTCTTTTAATCCATTAGTACTGGATAGATACAATGAGATGCAACTAAATGAAAAAGATAAAATCAAAACAACACCTCGTCATTTGAAATAAAAGAGATTTGAAGGAGAATATTATGAAGAAGTATAATTATTTAATTTTTGATTTAGATAACACGTTATTAGATTTTAGTCAGTCAGAACTACACGCATTACGCGCTGTTTTTACGAAATATGGTGTTATTTTTAATGATGAGACTTTTGCAGTGTATAAAGAAATCAATCATGATTTATGGACTAAATTAGAAGAAGGTCGAGTAAAAAAAGAAACAGTTCTAAATACACGTTTCTCTAATTTTTTTGCTACTCAAGGCGTTCAAGTTGATGGTGCAGTAGCCGATAATGAATTTAGAAGTTTATTAGAAAGTAGAAATGACTTAATCCCTGATGGTACTGAATTACTAAGAAAACTAAAAGCTGCTGGTTATAAAATATTTGCTGGAACTAATGGCGTTGGTAGAACACAACGTGAACGTTTGAAAAATGCTGATATGACACAGTTTTTTGATGAATTATATATTTCTGAAGAAGTTGGATTTGAAAAACCAGATGTTAGATTTTTTGAAACTATTTTCACTAAAGAAACTATTAAAAACTTAGATGAAGTATTAATGATTGGTGACAGCTTAACTTCTGATATTAGAGGTGCTAATAGAGTTGGAATTGATTCAATTTGGTTAAATAATAATTTTGATGGTGTTATTAATGATAAACCTACCTATGAAGTGACAGAATTAAAAGAAATCATTAATTTATTTAAAATTTGATGATTAACATGTTATACTATTGACATAACATGAATAAAACAAGACGGAGTGATTTAATGAAGCAGCTTTTTATGAAACAATTAGTTTCAAGTGGAAAAGACAACTACACAATTAAAGATCGACGTGGAAAAGAACTATATACTGTAACTTTGGATGATTTGGAAGTTGGGGATTTTATTTCTATTTCAAATTGTAGAAAAGAACCAGTGTTGCTTGTCAAGCAAGATGAAGAAAATGAGTTGAAAAA
The DNA here is from genome assembly GCF_003337315.1 of Vagococcus fluvialis. Classification (GTDB taxonomy): domain Bacteria; phylum Bacillota; class Bacilli; order Lactobacillales; family Vagococcaceae; genus Vagococcus; species Vagococcus fluvialis. The sequence goes on from NZ_QPJV01000003.1 coordinate 229,109, forward strand.
GTTTGTTGTTTATTCAGATAATCAAGAGTTAATCGCTGTTGAGTTTAATGACCTAACAAAAGAGTGTACAGCTATGAGCAATGAGTTAGCAATTATTGGTGATTTATTAGAGATGACTTTTGATGTTATGTATGGTTATAGGAAAGTTGGGAAGGTTCGAAAACGTTGGGTATCATCTGAGGATACATATGAGATGACTATTTTTGAATCTGATAGAGAAAGTGAAATTATTGGGTTAGCAACAGTTTTAGGGTTTGCTCAATACTATAAAAAAATAGCTTAAGATACAAATTTATGAATTAAATAAAAATCTATCCCTAATTGATTACATTAGGGATAGATTTTTATTTAGTTATTTTTGTATAGCCATTAGCTTCAAGTAATTTTTCAGAAGCTTTTAAACTAACTCCTTTTTTGGTATCCCCTGATACATCAATGCCGGGAACGGTTTTAGCTTTATTATAATCTAATTTGTCATAATCAACAGTAATTTCTTCAATGGCTTCTTTTTCTTCGTATTTAATAGAATGATCAATACCCTCAATATCGTTATATATATCAATACCAACATACTATACATTAAAGTTTCGTATAAAAAATCCACATTAGCTAACTTATGCCACAGTGTCTTTAAAACTAGACTTGTTTAAATTGTGAGTGGTATAAATCGCTATAAAAACCATCTTTATTTTGAAGGAGTTCATGATGAGAGCCGATTTCAACAATTTGTCCTTGTTCCATAACTAAGATTTTATCGGCTTTTTGGATAGTCGATAATCTATGAGCAATAACAAAACTAGTTTTTCCATCCATCATTTTAAAGAAGGTTTCCTGGATTAATTGCTCAGTTAAAGTATCCACAGAACTAGTTGCTTCATCTAAAATAAGCATCTTAGGGTTACTAATCATTGTTCTAGCAATAGTTAGTAATTGTTTCTGTCCATCAGAAATAGTGACACCACTTTGCCCAATCATTGTCTCAAATTCATTAGGTAATGTCGTAATGAAATGATAAATAGAAGCATCTTTACAGGCTTTAATAACTTGTTCTTTTGTTGCATTAGGATTTCCAAAAGTTAAGTTATCCCAAATAGTTCCATTAAATAACCAAGTTTCTTGAAGTACCATCCCAAAGGAGCTTCTCAAATCATCTCGACGCATTTCTGTAATAGGGATATCATCAATTAAAATACAACCACTTGTCACATCGTAAAAACGCATTAAAAGATTAACTAAGGTTGATTTTCCAGCGCCTGTTTTACCAACAATAGCAATCGTTTCCCCAGGATTAACAACAAGGTTAAAATCTTCAATTAAAGGTCTTGTCACATTATAAGAAAAATCAACATGCCTAAATTCAATTTTTCCATGGATAGTAGGTAAAGCTATTCCATGAGAATCATCACTTTCTGTTTCTTCATTTAATAGTTTGAAAATTCTATCTAAGCCTGCTAAAGCTGTTTGAATTTGAGTCATCATACCAGATAATTCAATAAAGGGTTTTGAAAATTGGCTAGAATATAAAATAAAACTAGTAATAATCCCAACGGTAATGTTGCTACTTCCATTAATAACTAATAAGCCGCCGACTAATCCAATAGCTAAATAGGCTAAATGGTCTACAAAGCGTGACAAGGGATTAGTTAATGAAGAAACAAATTGTGCTTTTTGTCCTACATGTAATAATTCTTGATTAAGTGAATCAAAAGATTTTTGAGATTCTTCTTCGTATTCAAAGGCTTTAATAACTTTTAAGTGAATTACAGATTCTGATAAGAAACCTGCTATTTCTCCGAGTTGTTTTTGTTGTTTTCCAAATTGTTTTTGACTTCTAGTAGCTACAATCCAGTTAACTAAGAAAATAAAGAAAGTAGAAATCAAAACAATTACTGTCAGAAGTGGACTTAGCCAAATCATACTAAAAAGAGAAATTAAAACAATGGTGACACCAGAAAATAGCTGATTAAAAATCGCGGAACAAGCTTCAGAAACATAGTCTAAATCATTTGAAAAACGACTCATCAAATCTCCGTGAGATGTTCTGTCGTAGTAATTAATAGATAATTGGTTTAAGTGATTAAAGGCACTTTTTCTTAAATTACGAACAGAATAGTAAGCAATTTTATTTCCTAAAATTTGAATTAACCACTGAGATACTGAAGCAATTACTGTGATTAAGGATAGGAAGAAAATAATTTTGACCAGCTCAGGTAGAATAACTTTGCCTTGTCCAATCATTGTATCTACAGCTTTACCAATATAATAAGTTAAAGTAACGACTGATACACCGTTAATTATCCCTAAAAATGAAGCAAAAATAATTTCTTTTTTAAAGCTTTTCAAATAAGGAAAGAAAAGTTTTAGATTTTCTAGAGAGAAATTTCTATTCATGAGAATCCTCCTTTTCTTCCTGAGAAGCAACGATTTTTTGATACATTCTTGACGTTTTAAGTAGGTCATTATGAGGACCAAACCCAGCTTGTTCTCCGTTTTCTAAAACAAGAATATTTCTAGCGTCTTTCACAGATGAAATACGTTGAGAAATAATGATTGTTGTCATGTCTGGGTAGTTAGTTTTCAGATTTTTTCTAATAGAGAAGTCTGTTTGATAGTCAAGAGCACTTAATGAGTCATCCATAATTAAAATATCAGGTTGTTTCATAAAAGCTCTAGCAATGCTAAGACGTTGTTTTTGTCCACCAGAGAAGTTATTACCATTTGCTAATACTTTAGTTTCTAGCTTTTCTGGTAAATTATCGAAAAAATCCAGACAATCAGCCATTTTTAAAGCTTCGTAACATTCTTTATCAGTTGCATTAGGGTTCCCCATTAATAAGTTACTTTTAATTGTTCCGCTAAATAAAATACTTTTTTGAGGAACGTAAGCAATGTGTTGACGTAATTCTCCAGTTGAGTAGGTAGAAATATCTTTGCCATTAACGATTAACTCGCCACTAGTAATAGGATAAAACTTAGCAATTAGTTGCGTTAAAGTAGTCTTTCCACTACCAGTTGGTCCAGTAATGCCTAGAGTGTCACCTTTTTTTAAAGTGAAATTAATATTTTTTAAAGCAAGTCCACTTGTTTCAGTATATTTAAAAGAAACATGGTTAAAAGAAACAACTTCTGAATCAGACCAAATAGTTGGTTTAGTTTGATTATTTGTAGTGATAATAGGGTTTGTTTCAAAAATTTCTTTAACACGTTCACCAGAGGCAAAAGCTTTAGTAAAAATAACAACTAAGTTAGCTACAACAATTAATGCAAGTAACATTTGTGTCATATAATTAATTAGGGCAACGACTTCACCAGAAGACAAATGTCCTGTATTAACATTTAAACCACCAAAATAAAGAATAAAGATAATCGCTAAATTCATAATAAAGGTTGTTGTTGGTGAAAGAAGTGAAGAAATATTAGTTACATTTTGATAGGCAACAGCTAATTCATCACTAGCTTCATCAAATGTTTCAATGTCTTTTTCCTTTTTAGAAAAAGCACGGATGACTCTAACACCAGTTAAATTTTGACGAATTGTTTCGTTTAAATAATCTAATCTTTCTTGGACTCTCTTAAATAAGGGCACTGTTTTTTTCATAATTAAAAAGAGAATGAAAGAAAAAATAGGAATAATTGTAATAAAAATCAAGCCCATTTTAACATCAATATAAAAAGCCATAATAATAGAGCCAATACTTAAAAATGGAGCTCTAATGACTAATCGAATCAACATAGCTAAAGCAAGCTGTAATTGATTAATATCACTAGTTGTACGAGTGATTAAAGTGGAGGTACCAAAATGATCAATTTCTTTATGAGAAAAAGAGTTAATTTTTTGAATCATTTTTTCCCTAAGAGCGGTCCCAAAACCTTGGGAAGCAATAGAGGCGTAATATTGACAAATTAAAACACAAATAAGTCCAACAACAGACATCACTAACATGTAAATTCCCATTTTTATGGTATATGAGGCATCATTTTGTTTGATACCTTGGTCGATTAACTTAGCCATATAAAAGGGAAGTAATAATTCTAAAATAGCTTCTAAAAGCTTGAAAAAAGGGCCTAAGATTAGCTCTTTTTTATAATGTTTGGCATAACTTAGTAGAGAAAACAAACACTCACCTTCCTTAAAAATATATATTGTTATTGGTTGCTAGTTTACGCTTTTCAAGATAAAAAAACAAGAAAGCTAATGCTTAGAAAAATGAGCATTAGCTTTTTAGTGTCAATGGGGCATTAAATAATACTATAGTTATTTATTGTTACAAATATGTTTCAATTGTTTTTAAGAAATCAGCTTCGTTATTAATAATCTCACCATTTAGCTTAACTAAGCCTGCTGTATAGAGGTTAACATAAGGGAATTGTGATTCTGCTGTTTCTTTTAAGGCGTCAATTTTTTGAGTATTACTTGCGCCAAGTTGTCTAGAATCTGTAAACAAACCTAAAATAGGAATACCGGCTTGATAAGCAACACCAATTTCAGAAGCTACACCTACATCAATAATTGGACCGTCTAAAACAGCTAACATTAACTGACTATTTAAAAGAGCATCTGTGTCATATTTAGCTATCATTGTTGAGTCAGCATAGCTTTCTTTATTGTTAATATCACCTTGTTCTTGAGGGACATATACGGCTAACTCTGGATACATTTCTCTAATTTTTTTGACAAGGTAATCATTGTAAAATCGCTCCATATCAGAGAAAAGAGGACTAGCAAAATAACATTGTTTTGACATAAAAAAACTCCTTACTGTTACATGATTTGGATACCACAAAGGAAAATGTAACAATTTGTAAAGAGATTGTTACAATGATATCTGGGTATTCTTGTATAATAATAACATAATTATGAAAAAAGAGATCGGTATGAAAGTGAAAGGTGTTGTCATAGTGAAAGTAAAAGGGCTGTCCATCATGTTATTCTCTATTGTCGCTCTATCTTTTTCACCTGTTGTATCTTTAGCAACAAGTAGTAAAGAAGACAGTGTAAAAAAAGAAAGTGTTGAGATTAGTAGTAAAATTGACAAAGCGCTTGATTCAGTAAATGCAAAATATCAAGAAGTTGAAACACTAAAAGCAGAAGTTTCAGCAACAGAGAAAACAATTCAAGAAACTCAAGTAAATATTGAAAAAACAGAAGCGAGTATCGCTAAAAGAACAGAAGCTATGGCCGAGCGTATGCAACATATGCAATCAAATAGTTCTTCGTTCAATTTAGTAGATGCTTTATTATCTGCAGAAAATATGTCAGACTTTTTTAACAGAGCATATGCTGTAACAGTTCTTCAAGGAGCTGAAAAATCAAAAGTTGATTCTTTAGCAGAAGATAAAATGAAATTAGAAGAATTAAGAGCTGATTTAGAAAAAAATAAATCAGAATTAACTCAAAAAGAAGCAACTATGGCTCAAGAAGCAGCAACTTTAGAAAGTGGCGTAGCTTCATTAAAAGAAGAGTTAAATAATAACCAAGAAGTATTAGCTAAGTTATCAAATGACCGTATTGCAGAAGAATCAAGAGCTAAAAAAGCTGCTGCAGAAGAAGCAAATAGAAAAGAAGTTGAAAAGCAAATTCAAAAGAAAGCTGAAGAAGAATCAACTACTTCAAGCGAAAAAACACCAGATTCAACAGAAAATACGCAAGTAACACCAGATCCAAAACCACCAGTTACAACAGAACCAAGTACTCCAGATTACGGTGGAGGTAATAATAACGGTGGTGGTGCTACGATGAACATGGTAGCAACTGGTTACTCATATACACAACCTGGATTAAGTTTCTATACAGCTACAGGAATTGATTTAAGAGTAAACTCTCGCGTTATTGCTGTAGATCCAAATACAATTCCATTAGGATCACTTGTTGAAGTTTCAGGCTACGGCATGGCTATTGCAGAAGATACAGGTGGCGATATTGTAGGTAACAGAATTGATGTTCACTTTAATTCTGAAGAAGAATGTTGGAACTGGGGAAGAAGAAACGTTACCGTAACAATGAGATAAAAAACAAAACCTTAGTAGAAAAATCTACTAAGGTTTTTTTATGCTTTTAATCATTAATTTTGTGCTAATAGGAATAGTTAAGGCAATACTGATACCACTGAGTAATAAAGATACCCACTCAGTAACTAAAATTTTAGTATTGAAAAATTGAGCAAATGTATAATGCAAGTCACTTACCCAAACGAGTAAAGCGATTTGACTACCAACTAAGGCGAAAATTAGCGTATTAATAGTTGAAGCTAAAACATCTTTTCCAACTGTCATCCCAGATTGATAAAGTTCTTTTTCAGTTAAATCAGGTGAGTTAAAATGAACTTCACTAATAGCTGAGGTAATCGAAATAGCTATATCATTAATGGCACCGACAACACTCATGGTCATAACAGAAATACTTAATAAAACAAAAGAAAGACCAACATCCATAGAATACATATCCATCTCCATTAATTCCTCAGAAGGTAAACCTTGAAGATGCATAAATGAAATACTTAGAAAAATAAAGAACATCATAATAACTAAAACAATCAAACTACTATTAAAAGCAACTAAAGTTTTTTTCGAGTAGCCATTAATAAAGAATAAATTCATGGCAGTGATACTGACACTTGCTAGTAGCGTGACAATAATAGGTGAAAATCCCCAATTAAAAAGAATCAGCATAATAAACATAAAGGTAAGGTTGAAGAAAAGTGCAGCTAGAGCTAAACGGCCTCTTTCACCACCGATTTTTATCATTAAGAGACCTAAAATAATGAGTAATATAAGATTAACATTCATGCTCTTCCTCCTTAGTTAAAAGAGATTGCGTCACTTTTATGGAAATAGGAACAGCTAGTATAATACCAATGCTTCCAACAAGAGCGCGAGCAAATTCTAAGGATAAAACAATAGAGAATGTATAACCAAAAGACATGCCATTTCTTAAAAAGATTAAAACTAAGGGAATTGAACCACTCAAATAAGAGAAAAACATAATATTAGTCATTGGTCCCATAATATCTTCTCCAATTCTTTGGCCGGCTTTTTTTAAGTCTTCAGGAGAAATACTTTGATTGTTGTGAGCTACTTCAAGTAAAGAAGACACAATAGTCATAGAAACATCCATGACAGCTCCAACAGAACCAATGAGTAAACTACTCATAAATAAAACATGTGGTGGTCTAGTAACAAGTTCCATTTCCTCATAGTGAAGTCCTTGATGATTAAATAGAGAAATAACTATCCAACCAAGAAGAAAGGTAATACCACTTCCTATAATAGTAGAAACAGTAGTGATTTTAGTTTTTAATGTCCAGCCATTGACTAATGTTAATGTTAAAGCAATCATAATAGGCAAAGTAAACATAAACAACCAGACTAAAAGTTGACTACTTGTAAAACGATATAAAACTAAAAGGCCTGTAATTAAGCTACCATTTATAATAAAGCTTAAAAAAGTTAATAATCCGAATTTACCAGTGACTAAAATTAGTAAAATAACAAAAATCCCAATTAAAATGATTAAAAAATGATCTCGTTTTAGTTCAATAATATTACCTGATAAAGCATTGTTAGTCTCAGTAACGTGAATAAAAACATAATCATTTTCATGATACGCATGATTATTAATTTGAGAGGTTGTAAATTCATTTATTAAGGTAAAAGATTTATCTTTGTAGGTATTATTTAGAACTTGTATCTGTAGTTCTTGAGTTGTTTTAGTGTCAGTATTGCCATTTTCATCTAGTTGTTCAGCTTTATCTATTTGTTTAACACTAGCGATTTTTCCAATTGTTTGTTTATAATGTTCAAATTGGAAGGAACAAAATAAAGCAATACTGGTTAAAAAAAGACATAATACAATTGATATTAATTTGTTTTTAGGAATTGAAAAAATAAGTAACCACTCCTTTGTGACGATTAGACTAGGTTTAAGTCTAACATGATTTTTTTCTATTAGGAAATAAAAACATGATTTTCAAATGGTATAATGGAATTAAGAAAATACTTTTGTTGGAGGTGTGTTAGTGATGCAATTGAAAAAGAGAGAACTTCAAATGACTATTCAAAAAACAGCTTTAGAGATGTTTTATAAAGAAGGCTACCTTAAAACAAAAATGAGTGATATTGCTAAGGAAATGGACATGTCTGTTGGAAATATCTATACTTATTTCAAAAATAAAGAGGAATTATTTTATACAGTAGTACCAGAGGAAACAATTTTTTATTTTGAAGAAGTTATTTTAACGACTATAAAAACATATAATGATGTGTTAGTGAATCAAAAAGAGTCTGAGGAATTTTTTGAGTTGATTGAAAAACAAATGGCCTTGATTACTGGTAATTACCGGGAAGTGGTTATTATGCTAGATAAAAATGAAGGAACTATTTATGAAGGCATGAAAGAGCGGCTAATTACTGAGATGACAGAAGACCGTGTTCTTAAAGGTAAAACATATACAAGATTTCAAAAAATGAGTGATCAAGATTTACGTCTGTTTTATAAGATTATTGGACATGGTTTTTTAGATATGATTCTGATGGCTTTAAAAGAAGAGAATCTATCTGATGAAGAGAAGTATCAATTATGTATGTCACTGATTACTTACCAACTAAAAAAAAGTGAAACAAGTTAATAGCTTGTTTCACTTTTATTTTTTTATTAAAGAAAACTTCCTAAAAAATAGAGAATCGGATAAAAGACCATCATCATAGACATGCTTTTTAAAACAAGTGGGAAGGTCGTTTTTTTATCTTGTAAAGTTACATATTTTTTAAGTGATTTAGTAATGATAGGTAGAGTTAGATATAAAATTAAAACAGAGATTGGTGCCAAGTGATTAATCACTAATAGGGCTAACCAAAGATAGTTAAAAGCTGTTAAAGCAAGTAATAAATAGACAGCTCTTTTTTTACCTAAATAATAAACAAGTGTTTTACGATTATTTTTAATATCTTCTTCTAAATCACAGGTATTATTAGCTAAAAGATTATTAAACATACTAATGACTAGCGGCAAACTAATCGCAATGATTGATAAAAGTGATGATTTATTAGCACCACTAGTTTCGAAGGTCATTAAGTAAAAAGAAATAAAAGTAATGAAAAAACCTGATGCAATAGCAGTTATTGTTTCAGCTATTGGCAGTGAGTTTAGCGGGTATTTTCCATAAGAATAAAATAGTCCAATGTAGAAACCAATAAAACCAAGAATACCAACCATTAAATTAGTCTGGCTAACAAGGTAAGCACCTAAAATAAAAGAAATAATCATAGAACTGTAAAAGTATTTTTTGACAGTGCCAATGGCTAAGTTGTCGCGTCCAATAATATTGGTAACTTCTTTATAATTTCTATCCTCAGCATTTTGGTAGTCCATCCAATTATTGAAAATATTAACAGCAATATGAAAACTAATAATAATGGCAATAAAAATAGTTAGATTTATTGATAGAGCTGTAGTTGTTAAATAATTAGCAGAAGAGATTCCCAGTAAAATGATGAATAGATTAAGGGGAGCAGTGTAGATTTCTGATAATTCCCAGAACTGCTTAAATGTTAATTTAGTGTTTGTCATAATTGTCCTCCTTTATGAAACTTTTTCTATCGTACAAAAAACAAAGGGATATCTCAAGTAATTGGTTTGTGAATTTTAAGAAGGTTGACCATTTTTACAAAGCATGAGATACTGCTTGGTGAGAACAATTAAATAGTTTTACCATCACAAGGGGAGCTTTAGCTGAGAATGAGTAGTCTAACTATCTCTAAACCCTAGAACCTGATATTGATAATGCAAGCGTAGGAATCGTGATGGAGTAAATAAACATTACTCCGCTTTGGTTGTGTGGTCGGTAGACTAAAACAAACAAGGGGGAGTTTTATTATGAATTCATCAGGAATAAAAGTGTGGTTAGAAGGGGCAATAGCAGCTTCCTTTTCAATGGCTTTATCATTAATTCCATTAGATGTAGGAATTGGTTTTTCTATTTCAATTGGGATGATTCCAGTAGTTATTTATTCTTTTAGAAGAGGTTTTTTACCAGGGCTTGCAAGTGGTTTTATCTGGGGATTACTACATATTCTATTAGGAAAAGCTTATATTTTAACAGTCTCACAAGGTTTAATTGAATATTTATTAGCTTTTGCATGTGCTGGTTTTGCTGGCCTTTATGCAGGGAAAATTCAAACACTTGTAAAAAATGGAGAAACACCTTGGATGCAACTTCTTTTTGGTGTGCTTCTTGGAACGGGAATTAGATATATTTGGCACTTTATCGCAGGTGTTATTTTCTGGGGACAGTTTGCAGCGTGGGGACTTAGTCCAGTGATGTATTCTTTAGTTATTAATGGAACTAACGCTTTATTAACTGCAGCAGCAACTTTTATTGTAACGTTGTTATTAGTTAAAAAAAGTCCAGGATTAGTATTGCCGAAATAAAATGAAAGCAGAGCCTTAAGAGATGAGGCTCTGCTTTTTGATTGGTTCTAAATAATATTTAACTCTTTTAATTTTTTTATTTGTTCATTTGTACTTAAATTACCATCTAAAACATAATCAGCAGTAGAAGAAATCAGTCTGTGAAAATTTAAAATCCTTTTATATCAAGGATGTCAGAGATTCTGACAACTGATTTTCCTTGATTAAAGACTCACTGTCTTGTTAAACTATAGAAGTTAATTCTTAATGGAGATACAAGAGAGGTGAGTGTCTATGAATATTGGAAAAGAGATAAAAGTAAGAAGAACAGAATTGAATCTAACTCAAGAAGATTTAGCTAAAAAATTAAATGTTTCTAGAACAGCAATTTCTAATTGGGAACAACAAAGAAATTATCCTGATATTGAGTTACTTGTTACTATTTCTGATGAATTAGATATCTCTCTTGATAAACTATTGAGAGGTGATTCAAAAATGGTAAAAGAACTGAGTTTGGATTATAAGAAAAAGAAAAGATATAAGATTTTAATTCCTATCTTTATCTTCATTATTATTATTTTAAGTGGCTATATTTATGCCATATCAAATACTGAGAGATATTATAGGTATAATCCATTTGCAAAATTAAATACAGGATATGCAGTGTTACCAAAAGAAGTGACGTATAATAATGGCAATGAGTATGATCCTGAATTATTTGATAAAGTTCCTCAATTTCCTGATCCGTATACAAATATTGAAGTGATTGATGAAGATAATTTGGATAAAACATTACTTACATTTTCTGGTGGACAGTCACCTAAGGGCAAAAACTTTGGTAAGTTAACCTATAAAGATAAGTATGTTTATCAATTAGAATTTATTTCTTGGAGAGAGATTCCAACAGAAATTCAGAAAGAGTTACAAAAAAATAACTAAACAAATCAATCAATTTGTTAGATAACGAAAAGTTTGAAAATATAGCATCACCTTTCGATAAAGGTGAAGAATTAATAAATATTAGTTGGAAATTAATTGATAAAGTTGAGGTAATCAAGTGGATAATTCTTTTGTTTTTTTATATCTTTCTTTTCCTATTTTATTTATGCTTCATGAACTTGAAGAGATTGCTTATATGAATGAATGGCTTCAAAAGAAGTTACAGCTAGAAAGGGTACCACAATTTTTAAGAAAAATGAATGTACCATCAAGTAGACAATTTACCCTAATGGCTCTTGAAGAATATTTATTAATTATTCTTATAGCAGGAATTTGCTATTATTTTTCTTATCATGAATTTTATGTTTCTGTAATTATTGCTTATAATATTCATATCTTAGTTCATTTAGGGCAAGCTATTTATTTGAATAGTTATGTGCCGGGATTAGTACTAGGGTTATTTTCTTTCTTGGTACTTTTACGAATTTTATTAAACTATATCCCAATCTTGAACTATCATTTACTATTTATTCTTATACCTCTTAGTTTGGTACTTTTATGTTTAAATTTACTATTTATTCATAAATTAATTAAATAAAAATAAGAATTCATAAAAGAAGTATGTCTCTTTTAGAATTCTTGTTTTTTATTTGTATGAACTTTTCTGATTTGAGAAATAGTACCATAGCCCGGCGATTACGACAATTGGAAAGGCAAGTTTAATGAGTGAAAAAGCAACGCCTGTTAAAAATTGAAGTAAGTTAATACCAATAATGGCTAAGATAATAATTCCTACGATTTCTAGTGGGGTAAATTTTCGATTCACTTCTTATCTTCTCCTTTTGTTGTTGTTAAAGATATCTTAACATGAGAAGAATAGCTTATCGTCAACCTTAAGTCCGATTTTTTTCTAGGATTTTAAGCAAGACAACAGCGACAGCGCTAGTTGCGATTCCAGCTACAAGTGCTTCAGGAACACCGTTTATAAAAATCACTGATAAAATAGCTTTATAAAGTCCGCTACCAGCAGGAATATCTTTAATAGAACCATAAGCATCCTGGAATAAGAAATAGATCATATTCATTACTAAAATAGTGTTAACTAAGGAACCAGCAATTCCAGCTGTAAAAAGTCCAATATTTTGATTTAGATTCTTTTTATTAAAATACTGATAGACATAAAAAGGAACAACACCAGTTAAAACGCGAGGGACAATCGCAATTAAAATCGCCCATAAACTACCATCATTTGTTCCATAAACTGGAATAAAGGGAGAAAAGGCAAAAGATAAAACAGAAGGTGTGATTGTATTAATTGTCATACTTAAAAGTCCAAATGCTAAGCCTAAAAAAGCTCCAATTCTAGGACCTAAACAAACAGCACCAATAATAACTGGCACATGAACTAAGGTTGCTTTAATAAATCCTAAGTTAATAAAGCCAAGTGGCGTAAAAGAAAATAAAATAATAATTGATAAAAAAATAGCTGTCAGTGTTAATTGTTTCGTTTTCAAAATTTAATACTCCTTATTTTCAACATTTAAAGTTTTGCAAATGGTATCTACAATAACATCTACATCAGCTAAAGCACCTTTACCATAATCCCCACAAGCAAGTAAGCTTGTTTTAGGTTCAATTAATTGATAACCATAGCTATCTAATTTCTCTAAATTAGCAACCATTGCAGGGTTTTGGTACATGTAAGTGTTCATAGCGGGTGCAATTAGTTTTGGGATATCATGAACAGCAAGGGCAGTTGTTGATAACATGTCATCAGCAATGCCATTTGCTATTTTCCCAATTATATTAGCAGAAGCAGGAGCCACAATAAACAAATCAGCTCGCTTAACTAAATCAATGTGATTGATTTCCATTGGATTTTGCTCAACCATTACATCAGTGTGAACACGTGATTTAGATAAAACTTGTAGTGTTAACTCAGGAATTATTTTAGTACTATTTGTAGTCATAATAACTTCAACATTGATATTTCTTTTCTTTAGTTGGCTAATAATGTCAGCTGCTTTATAAGCAGATATACTAGCCGAAACTCCAAGTAAAACTGTTGGCATCATTTTAACCTTCTTTCTTCAGTAATCATTAAGTCTACTAAACCTTGTGCGATTTCTTTTTTTGTATTAAATCGAACCTTAACACCTGTACTTGATACAAGTAAACCTAAGTGAGCATTTTCAGTAATAGTCGTTAAATCATTAGCTAAAATATAACTTGCTTGATTTTTCTTGATACTTTCTTGTGCTACTGAAATAAGTTCAGCCTCAGGTACATCTACTAATAATTTAAAACCAATTAAGTTAGTCGTAGGTTGCCATTTTTTGATACTTGAAATGACTTTAGGTGCTTTTTTCATCACTAAAATTAATTTCTCATTTTTAGAACTGATTTTCTTTTGAGCAGGCGCTGATGAGGTTTCAAGTAAACTATTTTTTATGATTGCTTCTAATTCCTCACTAGTTTCTGGTTTTAAGTCACTAATTTTATTAGCTAACTCTTTTGCTAGTAGCTCCTCGTTAGTAGCAGACCCTAACTCATAATCACTAACAGCCATACTGTGAATAACATAATCAAAGTTAATTGTTGTTAGTAGATCTTTCATCGTTGCCTCAAGCTCTTTAACAGAGTGAATTGGGTGAAAAACTATTTTTTCTTTACTAGGTAAAACAGCTTTTGGACCGTAAACATAATGGATGCGAACATTTTCTTGTTGTAAGCAAGTAGCAATTTCTCTACCTAGTGAACCTGTTGCATGGTTAGTTAAGTGACGAACATCATCTATTTTTTCGGAGGTGCCTCCAGCAGTAATTAATATATTCATTCAAATAAACTCCTTGTTAATAGTTACTAACGAATGTCTTCAATAATTTTATGACTAGGTTCACGGGCTTCATTGATAATTCTATGAACTAATGAATCTAGTGAAGTAGGATAGACTTTGTTAGCTGTTGATTTTATTAGAGGTAAGTTAGTTCCTAATTTAATTGCCATGCCTTGAGCATAACGTAGTGGGTATTTTTTAGAGACAACTAAACCACTTCTAATAATAATGATTGGATTTCTTTTTGCTAAAAGTTCTTTTTCGGCTTCTTTTTTAGCTTCAACGTAGCCACAAGGACCACCCTTTGCTGACATAAAAATATAAGGCATATTTTTTATATGAGCTTCTGAGCTGATTAAATGATTGGCTCTAACAATCATTTTTTCATAAGTTAAGCCCTTTCTTTTATTCTCAAAAAGAATCCCTATAAGATTAACACAGACAACCGAGGAATCAAGGAGTTTTTTCCAAGAATCATCTCTAAAGACATCCATTTTTAGCCAAGTCATTTGATGATGACTCATCCAAGGTTGTTTGTCTTTTGGTTCCCCGTGTTTAGAAATACTAATAACAGTCATATTTTGTTTAATTGCTTCTTTGCAAAGGGCTCTTCCAACAAATCCGCTGCCACCAAAAACTACTAAAGTTTGTGTCATTTTGATAAGCTCCTTCTTTTTTTAGATCTTAGGTTTATTTTAACATAAATTCAAAAACTCACGTGTGAAAATCACTTTACTACTCATGAAGATAACTTTTATTTCGACTCAAAAATTGATAGAATATAGCAAGTAGCTATTTAGAAAAGAGGAAATATAAATGAGATTATTATTTTGTGGAGATGTGGTAGGTTCTTTAGGTAGAGAGACGATTACAACTTACTTACCTAAACTTAAAAAGAAGTACCGCCCCCAAGTAACAATTGTTAACGGTGAGAACTCGGCAGCAGGTCGTGGAATTACTGAGAAAATATATAAAAAATTATTACAAGACGGAGCAGATGTAGTGACTTTAGGAAATCACGCTTGGGATAACCATCAGATTTTTGAATTTATAGACGATGCTAAAAAAATGGTTAGACCAGCAAACTTCCCTGAAAGTACAACACCAGGAGTTGGTCTTGTTTATGTCAAAGTTAATCAAGAAGAGTTAGCAGTTATTAATCTTCAAGCAAGAAGTTTTATGACAGCAATTGATGATCCCTTTGAAGTGATTGATAAATTATTAGCAGAAGTTAAAACAAGAACTAAACATATTTTTGTTGATTTTCACGGTGAAACAACGAGTGAAAAATTAGCTATGGCTTGGTATTTAGATGGCCGAGTGTCAGCAATTGTTGGTACCCACACTCACGTTCAAACAAATGATGCCCGTATTTTACCTCAAGGAACAGGTTATTTAACAGATGTTGGCATGACTGGACCTTATAACGGTATTTTAGGCATGCAGAGAAAAGCGGTTATTGAAAAATTTAGAACCGCTTTACCTCATCGTTTTGAAGTAGTTGAAGAAGGCGATACTGTCCTTTCTTATTGTGTCATTGATATCAATGATACAACAGGAAAAACAACAAAAATTGAAGCTAATATGATTAACCCTGACCGTCCCTTTAAAGATTAGTGGAGGAAGATAAATGGAGCAGCGAGATTTTCAATACGAAGACCAGATTAAAAAACTTTTAGATGAATTAGTCACGAAAATTGGCGAAGTTGAAGCCATTGAGGACTATAAAAAAATTGCACAAAAAGTAGATAAACATCAAGGGTTAAAAGATTTAGCAGAAGAAATTAAACGTCATCAAAAAGATGCTGTTCAATTTGCTCATTACGAAAAGTTTGAAGCTGAAAAAGAAGCTATCAGGTTAGCAAATGAGAAGCAACAAGCTTTTGATGAACATCCTTTAGTAGTTGAATACAGAGAGAAATTAATCGAAGCCAATGATTTATTACAACACGTCACAAGTTTATTAGAACAACAAGTCAATGAAGGATTAGAAAAAGGACTAGAAAAGTAAGAAAAGAGGAGTGATAAAATGCCTCAAAAAACAAAACACACCCCAATGATGGAGCAATATTTCAGTATTAAAAAAGATTATCCAGATGCTTTTTTATTTTATCGTCTAGGGGACTTTTATGAGATGTTTTATGAAGATGCTATTGAAGTATCTCAATTATTAGAATTAACATTAACAGCTAGAAATAAAAATGCAGATGACCCAATTCCAATGTGTGGAATTCCCCATCATGCAGCTCAGGGTTACATTGATACCTTAATTGATAAAGGATATAAAGTAGCCGTTTGTGAGCAAGTTGAAGACCCGAGAACGACAAAAGGTATGGTGAAACGTGAAGTTGTCCAATTAGTCACACCGGGAACTCGCCTTGCCAATAGTGAAGGAGCTTCAAGAGAAAATAACTACTTAACTGGAATTATCTATTTAGAAGATAAAAAGCAATACAGTTTTTCTTATGCTGATTTAAGCACAGGTGAAATTAAAGTAGCGATTTTAAGAAGTATTGATAGTGTGATTAATGAATGTGAAAGCTTAGGCACAAAAGAAATTGTTTTTGGTTCAGAGATTAATCAAGAATTAATCAATAGGTTAGAGCATCACAACATTTTGATTTCTCGTCATATTAAAGAACTTTCTGAATTAAGCGTAAGTAATGAGTTAACAGAAGAACTAGAGTCTAGTGATTTAATTAAAGGTGCTAATGTTCTAATTTCTTATTTAAACATTACCCAAAAAAGAAGTTTAGATCATTTACAAAAAGCGATGAGTTATCAACCAGAACATTTTTTAAAAATGGATTACTATTCTAAATACAATTTAGAAATTGCTCAATCAATTCGTACGAAAGACAGAAAAGGAACTCTTTTGTGGTTACTTGATGAAACCAATACGGCTATGGGAGCAAGGTTATTAAAACAGTGGTTAGACAGACCCTTAGTCGAAAAGGAAATTATTGAAGAACGCCAAGATAGAGTAGAAAGTTTACTAAATGCTTTCTTTGAGCGTATGGATTTAAAAGAGCGTTTGAAAAAAGTCTATGATCTTGAAAGATTAGCTGGGCGAGTTGCTTTTGGTTCAGTTAATGGACGTGATTTAATTCAATTAAAAACATCTCTTAACCAAGTACCAGGAATACGAGAAGTGATTGAAGGGATTAATCAAGGTCAGTGGGATACGCTACTAGAAGATTTAGTACCAGCATACTCTTTAGTTGGTTTAATTGAAGAAGCAATTAATGAAGAAGCTCCTTTATCAATTACAGAAGGTAATGTGATTAAAGATGGCTATAATGAGCAATTAGATAAATACCGTGATGCGATGAAAAATGGTAAGCAATGGATTGCTGAATTAGAATCTAAAGAACGTGAAGCAACAGGCATTAAAACGTTGAAAATTAAATTTAATCGTGTGTTTGGCTACTTTATTGAAATTACAAAAAGTAATATTGCTGCCCTTCCAGAAGGTCGTTATGAACGTAAGCAAACATTGGCCAATGCAGAGCGCTATATTACGCCAGAATTAAAAGAAATTGAAACCTTGATTTTAGAATCAGAAGAAAAATCTCAAGATTTAGAATATCAATTGTTTTTAGAAATTCGCGAGGAAGTAAAAAAAGAAATCGACTTTTTACAAAAGTTAGCTAAATCAATTGCCAGCTTAGATGTTCTTAAAAGTTTCGCTGACATTAGTGAGTCTTATCATTACGTTAGACCAGAACTTGTTAATGATAAAGAAAATCTAGAGTTAATTGAAGGACGTCACCCAGTTGTTGAAAAAGTATTAGGCTCTCAAGAATATGTGCCAAACTCAGTTATCATGGATCAAGAAACATCTATTTTACTAATAACTGGACCTAATATGTCTGGTAAGAGTACTTATATGAGGCAACTTGCTTTGACAGTAATTATGGCTCAAATTGGTTGTTTTGTTCCTTGTGAGAAAGCTGTTATGCCAATTTTCGATCAAATCTTTACACGTATTGGTGCCTCAGATGATTTGATTTCAGGTCAAAGTACTTTTATGGTTGAAATGATGGAAGCTAATCAAGCCTTAACTTATGCCACATCAAAAAGTTTAATTTTATTTGACGAAATTGGTCGTGGTACAGCAACTTATGATGGGATGGCTTTAGCTCAAGGAATTATTGAGTATATTCATGAGAAAGTAAAAGCTAAAACATTATTCTCAACTCACTATCATGAAATCACAGTGTTAGAAGAAGTTTTATCAGGTCTAAAAAATATTCATGTCGGTGCTGTTGAAGAGGACGGTGAATTAGTTTTCCTTCATAAAATGATGGAAGGCTCAGCTGATAAGAGTTACGGAATTCATGTCGCTAAATTAGCTGGTTTACCAGATGAATTATTAGATAGATCCTCAGATATATTAGCTCATCTAGAGTCAGAAACACCAGAAATGACCTTACAAACAACTGATTCAGTACCTAAAGTAGAGGTTGTTGAAGCTGTAGTTGAGGAAACTGAGCAACTGTCTTTATTCGCACAAGAAGATAATCCAGTTCTTAAAGAATTAAAAGAATTGAATTTATTAGAGATGACACCTATGGCAGCATTAAATTGCTTATTCCAATTACAAAAAAAACTCTGAGAAGGAGGAAGATGTAAATGGGGAAAATAGAAGAATTATCATTAACACTAGCCAACCAAATTGCAGCAGGAGAAGTAGTAGAAAGACCTGCTTCAGTTGTGAAAGAGTTAGTAGAAAATGCTATTGATGCAGGAAGCACACGGATTGAAATCAACCTAGAAGAATCTGGTTTGAAAAAAATTCAAGTCATTGATAATGGTGAAGGAATTGCACCAGAAGACGTGCTAAATGCTTTTAAACGTCATGCGACTAGTAAAATTCATAGCCGTGATGATTTGTTTAGAATTAGAACTTTAGGGTTTAGAGGTGAGGCTTTACCAAGTATTGCCTCAGTTTCTGAAATCACCTTAGAAACATCTACTGGAAATGGAGAAGGTAGTTATCTTTTCTTATCTGGTGGGCATGTGAAAGAAAACAAATCTCATAGTTTACGAAAAGGAACGAGTATTACTGTTGAAAATTTATTTTTCAATACACCTGCTCGTTTGAAGTATGTTAAAACATTACAAACTGAGCTAGCTAATGTTGGAGATATTGTTAATAGACTTGCTATGAGTCATCCTGATATTGCTTTTAGATTAACTCACGACGGCAATCAAATGTTAACAACAACAGGTAGCGGTGATTTAAAACAAACTATTGCAGGAATTTACGGCGTTGCTAATGCTAAAAAAATGTTAGCTGTTACAAGAGAAGATTTAGACTTTAAATTAAGCGGGTTTATTTCTCTACCAGAAGTCACACGAGCAAGTCGCAACTATATGTCTTTAATTATTAATGGTCGCTTTATTAAAAACTTTATTTTAAATAAAGCGATTATTGAAGGTTATGGCTCTAAATTAATGGTGGGACGTTTTCCACTTGTAGTGTTACAAATTGAGATGGACCCTTTATTAGTTGATGTGAACGTCCATCCAACTAAACAGGAAGTCAGGTTAAGTAAGGAAAAGGAATTAGTTGTTTTAATTTCAGAAGCCATCAAAGAAACCTTAAGTGACCGTAACTTAATACCTAATGTGGGAGATAGTGCAACGTTCCATAAAAAGATAGTTAATGAAGAAAAAGTAGAACAACTTGGTTTTAACTTCGGTACTAGAAAAGAAATCTCTACTGAATACCATCCAAAAGTTAAAGAAAGTAATTTGATTTATGATAAACAAACAGGTGATTTCTTTGTTAAAAAAGAAGAACCAACAAGTTTTACAATTGAAAGAGAAATAGCTCAAAAGCCAGAAACTTATAATGAAGTGATACCAGAGGAAACACCAAGGGTTGAAGTTTTAGAAGAGGTTCATGAAAATCTAGAAGAAGAGTCCAAACAAGATTTTCATTTTCCTGATTTAGATTACTTTGGTCAAATGCATGGAACATATCTATTTGCTCAAAATCAAGATGGTTTATTTATTATTGACCAACATGCAGCCCAAGAAAGAATCAAGTACGAATACTTTAGAAAAAAAATTGGTGAAGTTTCTAATGATTTACAAGAATTATTAGTTCCAATTGTTTTAGAGTTTTCAAGAGATGATATGCTTCGAATTACTGAAAATAAAGAGGTTCTTGAAGAAGTAGGTATTTACTTAGAGGAGTTTGGGCATACAAGTTTAATTGTTCGAGCTCACCCAACATGGTACATTCCAGGACAAGAAGAAAGTATTATTCGAGAGATGATTGATATTTTCTTAGAAACAGGGAAAGCTAATGTGGCTAAATTTAGAGAAGATACAGCGATTATGATGAGTTGTAAAAGGTCGATAAAAGCTAATCACTACCTAGATGAGCGCCAGGCAAGAGCTCTTTTAGAAGATTTGAAACATTGCGAAAATCCATTTAACTGTCCTCATGGTCGTCCAGTTTTAATTCGTTTTACGAATAATGACATGGAAAAAATGTTTAAACGAATTCAAGATCCGCATTAAGAAGGAGATTTAATATGGGAGTTATACTAGCTTCAAGTTCGCCTAGACGAAAAGAATTATTGAAAAAAATTATTCCTTCTTTTAGTATTATTCCTGCTGACATTGATGAAAGTGTTAAGGAACGAGAAACACCAAGAGCTTATGTAGCAAGAATGGCAGAAGAAAAAACCTTAACAATAGCTGAAAAATTTCCAGAAGATATTGTAATAGGTTGTGATACAACAGTTGTCTTAGGTAACAGTATTATGGGAAAACCGCAAAATGACACGGAAGCTCGCTTCATGCTTAAACGATTAAGTGGTCTAACCCATGAAGTCTTAACCAGTGTTTACATTAAAACACCTAAGAAAATTTATCGTCAAACAGAAGTTGTTCAGGTAAAGTTTTATAAATTAGATGACTCAGACATTGAAAACTATATAAAAACAGGAGAACATAGGGACAAAGCAGGTGCTTATGGTATTCAAGGACAAGGTGCTTTATTTGTTAAAGAAATCAGGGGTGACTATTATTCCATCGTTGGTTTTCCAATCGGTTTTGTCAATCAAGCAATGAAAGATATTTTTAAGGAGGAAGATTGATTTGAAAAAAAATGAAGAAGAATTAAGAGAAACGTTGACACCTCTTCAATATGCAGTAACTCAGGAAAATGGAACTGAGCGTCCTTTCTCAAGTGAATTTGACCAGTTCTCTGAAGAAGGTATTTATGTAGATATTGTCAGTGGAGAAGCATTGTTTTCTTCTCTAGATAAATACGATGCAGGCTGTGGTTGGCCTTCATTTACAAAACCAATCGCAACTCTACAAGAATTAGAAGACAATAGCTTAGCACGTACACGTACAGAGGTTAGAAGCGCTAAAGGCGATTCTCATTTAGGTCATGTCTTTCCAGATGGACCTGTTGAAAGTGGTGGTTTACGTTATTGTATTAATGGTGCTGCGCTTAAATTTATACCTGTGAAAGAATTAGCTGAAAAAGGCTATGAAGCGTACTTACCACTTTTTGAAGATTAGACTTAGGCAAACTCTTTAATCTGTGTTACAATTTTAGGGAACACACGTACGTGAAAGGTGGAAAAAAGAAGTGTATGAATATATTAAAGGAATTGTAACGTTTGTTAGCCCTTATTACATGGTTGTAGAAACAAATCAAATTGGCTATCAAGTAGCTGTTGCTAATCCTTTTAAGTACTCTGCTTACTTAGAAAAAGAAGTTAAAGTTTATTTGCATCAAGTCATTCGTGAAGATGCTCATGTGTTATACGGATTTTCTAACTTAGAAGAGAAACAATTATTTTTAAAAATTATTAGCGTTTCGGGTATTGGACCTAAAAGTGGTATGGCTATTATGGCATTAGATGACCATGCTGGACTTGTAACAGCTATTGAATCTGAGGATGCTAAGTATTTAACAAAATTCCCAGGAGTTGGAAAGAAAACAGCTCAACAAATGATTCTTGATTTAAAAGGAAAACTAGGAGAGCTAGATATTTCAGGTACTCCAAAAGGAACTGTAGCTAAACAAGATGATTTATTCTCTACAGTTGATGATTCATCCTTACAAGAAGCAATTGAAGCATTGAAAGCACTTGGTTATTCAGAAAGAGAAATCAAGCGTATTAAGAAAGAACTTGAAGTCATGACAGGTAAAGCAACCGATGAAATCTTACGTCATGGTCTGAAATTATTAATGAAAAAGTAAGGAGGAGACTGAATGAATGAGGAAGAAAACAGATTATTATCTGGTGAGATGTCTTTTGATGAAGAGTATATAGAAAAATCTCTCAGACCTCAGTATTTGTCTCAGTACATTGGTCAAGATAAGGTGAAACGCGAGCTTGAAATCTACATTAAAGCAGCTAAACACCGAGAAGAATCTCTAGACCATTGTCTTCTTTACGGACCACCTGGTTTGGGTAAAACAACGATGGCTATGGTGATTGCTAACGAGATGGGTGTTAATATTAAAACAACAAGTGGTCCTGCCATTGAAAAGCCGGGAGATTTAGTGGCTATTTTAAATGAGTTGGAACCAGGTGATGTTTTATTTATTGATGAGATTCACCGTCTTCCCCGAGTAGCAGAAGAATTACTCTACTCAGCTATGGAAGATTTTTATGTGGATATCATTGTTGGGCAAGGACCAAATGCACATCCCGTTCGTTTTCCGCTACCTCCTTTTACTTTAGTTGGAGCAACAACAAGAGCTGGGATGTTATCAGCGCCTTTAAGAGATCGTTTTGGTATTATTTGTCACATGGAATACTATGAAGAAACTGACTTAAAAGAAATAGTATTGCGTTCAGCTGATATTTTTCAAACAGAAATTATGGAGTCAGGAGCTTTTGAAATTGCCAGACGTTCTAGAGGAACTCCTCGTATCGCTAATAGGCTATTAAAGAGAGTGCGAGATTTTGCCCAAGTTGAAGGTGACGGTTTTATTGATTCTAATGTAGCTGATGAGGCTTTACTTATGCTTCAAGTCGATCATAAAGGACTTGATTATGTGGATCAAAAAATCTTGAAAACGATGATTGAACTTTATAATGGTGGTCCAGTAGGCTTAACAACGATTGCTGTAAATATCAGTGAAGAAACTGAAACAGTGGAAGATATGTACGAACCTTATTTAATTCAAAAAGGGTTTATCAAACGAACTCAAAGAGGTAGAGTTGTCACAGATTTTGCCTATGAACATTTGGGATATGAAAGAAATTAAAAATTGAGTACCTAGTAAATCATTTTGGTTGAGCTAGGACTCTTTTTCTTTTTCCTCAAAGATGTTAGAATACAACAGGAAGACTCAGAAAGGAACTGGTGACATGACACTACAAACGTCAGATTTTGATTTTTATCTACCAGAAGAATTAATAGCTCAAACGCCTTTAAAGGACAGAGCTTCATCAAAATTATTAATTCTAGATAAAGAAACAGGGGACATTAAAGATAAACATTTTGAAGATATTATTGATGAGTTAAATGAAGGTGACGCTCTAGTTATGAATAATACAAGAGTGCTACCGGCCAGACTTCACGGTGAAAAACCTGATACAGGAGGCCACTTAGAAGTTCTTCTATTAAATAATACAGAAGGGGATACATGGGAAACTTTAATCAAACCAGCTAAAAGAGCAAAAGTTGGAACGAATATTTCTTTTGGAGATGGTCGCTTAACAGCTGTTGTTAAGGAAGAGTTAGAACATGGTGGTCGAATCATTGAATTTTCTTATGAAGGAATTTTTATTGAAAATTTAGAAGCCTTAGGTGAGATGCCACTGCCTCCTTATATCAAAGAAAAACTAGATGACCAAGAACGTTATCAAACAGTTTATGCGAAAGAAAATGGTTCAGCAGCTGCACCAACAGCCGGTTTACATTTTACAAAAGAGTTATTAGAAAAAATTGAGGCTAAAGGTGTTAAATTAGTTTATTTAACGTTACATGTTGGCTTAGGAACTTTCAGGCCTGTAAGTGTGGAGGATTTAGAAAGCCATCATATGCACAGTGAATTTTATTCATTATCTGAAGAGTCAGCAGCTAGTTTGAGAGAAATAAAAGCTCAAGGTGGACGTATTGTAGCAGTAGGAACAACATCTATCAGAACACTTGAAACAATTGGAACTAAATTTAATGGCGAGATTCAAGCAGATAGTGGTTGGACAGATATCTTTATTAAACCAGGTTATGAATTTAAATTAGTGGATGCTTTTTCAACTAATTTCCATTTACCAATGTCCACTTTAGTTATGTTAGTAAGTGCTTTTGCCGGAAGAGAAGAAGTTTTACATGCGTATAACCATGCTGTTAAAGAAGAATACCGCTTCTTTAGCTTTGGGGACGCGATGTTTGTTAAATAAAAGAAAGTAGGAAGATAAATAATGAGCGAACCAGCAATTAAATATCGTCTAATAAAAAAAGAGAAACATACAGGTGCTAGATTAGGTGAGATTATTACACCTCATGGAACGTTTCCAACACCAATGTTCATGCCAGTAGGAACACTTGCAACAGTTAAAACGATGGCTCCAGAAGAATTAAAAGAAATGGGAGCAGGCATTATTTTAAGTAATACCTACCATCTATGGTTACGACCTGGTGAAGATATTGTTGAAGAAGCAGGTGGACTGCATAAATTTATGAACTGGGACCAAGGGATTTTAACAGATTCAGGTGGTTTCCAAGTTTGGTCATTAAGTGATATGCGTCGTATTGAAGAAGAAGGAGTTCATTTTAGAAATCATTTAAATGGTTCAAAAATGTTTTTATCTCCTGAAAAAGCGATTCAAATTCAAAACAAATTAGGTCCAGATATTATGATGAGTTTTGATGAGTGTCCTCCATTTGAGCAAAGTCATGATTACGTGAAAAAATCAATTGAAAGAACATCTCGTTGGGCAGAGCGTGGTTTAGAAGCCCATGCTAACAAAGACCGTCAAGGATTATTTGGAATTATCCAAGGGGCAGGCTATAAAGATTTACGTGAACAAAGTGCTCGTGATTTAGTGAGTCTTGATTTCCCAGGTTATTCAATCGGTGGTTTATCAGTTGGTGAAACAAAACAAGAAATGAATAAAGTTTTAGAATACACAACTCCACTTATTCCAGAAAACAAACCTCGTTATTTAATGGGTGTAGGAACTGCAGATTCATTAATCGATGGTGTTATTCGCGGAGTGGATATGTTTGACTGTGTGTTACCAACACGAATTGCTCGTAACGGAACTTGTATGACAAGCCAAGGTCGTTTAGTTGTTAAAAATGCTAAATATGCAAGAGACTATCGTCCAATTGATGAAAAATGTAATTGTTATACATGTCGTAACTATTCTCGTGCTTATATTCGTCATTTAATTAAATGTGATGAGACTTTTGGGATTCGCTTAACATCTCATCATAATTTACATTTCTTATTAAATGTGATGAAACAAGTCCGCCAAGCGATTATGGATGATAATTTATTAGAATTTAGACAAGCCTTCTTTGAAGAATACGGATTTAATGAAGAAAATGCGAAAAATTTCTAAAAAAATAAGAATTAACTAGTGTAATGTTATAAAATTTGATACAGTAAATAGTGACTAAAAAAACGAAATAGGGGTGAAAAATATGGGATTAGGTTCAATGTTATTTCCATTAGTAATTATCGGTGGTATGATGTTTTTCATGACACGTTCACAAAAGAAACAACAAAATCAACGTCAAGAATTACTAAATAGCATGAAAACAGGAGACGACATCGTAACAATCGGTGGCTTATACGGAGTTGTTCATGAAGTAAATGCTGACAAAGGAACAGTTATTATTGATTGTGAAGGCATCTATTTAGAATTTGAGCGTAACGCAATTAAAACAGTGAAACCTGGAACAGCTGCACCAGTTGTTGAAGAAGTAGCTGAAGTAATTGAAGCTGAAGAAATAATCGAAGCAGAAGAAGAAAAAGAAAATCAATAAGATTTTCTTTTTTTATTATATAAAGGTGTTATCATGAGCAAAAAAATAAGTATGACGACTAATTGGTTGATAAAAGGAACCATAAAAGAGCAAGTCAAAAGTTTACTTAAATCTGGCTACACAGAAGTAACTGAAAAAGACATGTTAGATTATTTAGTCAACTTTCGTTGGAAAAGAAAACAGCCAGAAACTATTCAAGAAATGAAGGAAGACATAAAAAAAATTACTGCCAATGACTATTTTGATTATCAACAATTAAAAGCAGTCACTAAAGTAGGTTTTGACGATTTAGATCATTTACTTTAATCATTAAGAGAACGAAAAATTAGGAAAAAGCTAATTTTTTGTTCTTTTTTTGTTTTATAATTTGTGAAAATACCGATAAAAATAAGGTGAAAACTATTAATTTATGTCTTTAAAAGACCATAAAAACTTTGAATATAGCTTTTTTAAATAAAAAACCGCTTACAATTTAATAATAGTGAAAAAAATCACAATAACCTATTTACAAGCGGTAAAATATGTTGTATATTATGTTTGTGAATAACATAACAAATTATTTCAGGAGGCTATCATGGTTAAAACAAAAGATAAAAAAGAAGAAAAACAAGTAAACAGTGTGGCACAAGTAATTGATGAGTTAGTTGTTAAAGGTAACGTGGCGTTAGCAGAAATGAAAAAATTCGATCAAGAAAAAGTAGACCATATCGTACATCAAATGGCAATGGCAGCTTTGAATCAACACATGCCTTTAGCGAAAATGGCAGTTGAAGAAACTGGTCGTGGTATTTATGAAGATAAAGCTATTAAAAATATGTTTGCTTCAGAAAGTATTTGGAACAATATTAAAAATGACAAAACAGTAGGCGTGATTAGTGAAGACAGTGTTAAACAAATTATTGAAATTGCAGACCCAGTAGGTGTTGTTTGTGGAGTGACACCAACAACAAACCCAACATCAACAACAATCTTTAAAGCAATGATTTCAATTAAAACTCGTAACCCAATTATTTTTGCTTTCCATCCGAGTGCACAAAAATGTTCAGCAGAAGCAGCACGTGTGGTACGTGACGCAGCTATTGCAGCAGGAGCTCCAGAAAACTGTGTTCAATGGATTGAGGAACCATCTCTTGAAGCAACAAATGGTTTAATGAATCATGAAGGTGTTGCAATTGTACTAGCAACAGGTGGAGCTGGAATGGTTAAAGCAGCTTATTCAACTGGTAAACCAGCACTTGGTGTAGGACCTGGTAATACACCATCTTATATTGAAAAATCAGCTCAAATTAAACGTGCTGTAAATGACTTAATTGTTTCAAAATCATTTGATAATGGAATGATTTGTGCATCAGAACAAGCAGTAATTGTTGATAAAGAAGTTTATGAAGAAGTAAAAGCTGAGTTTGAAGCTCATCAAGTTTACTTTGTAAAACCAAATGAATTATCAAAATTAGAAAAAACAGTTATGAACGAAACAAAAACAGCGGTAAATGCTAATATTGTAGGTCATTCAGCTGTATCAATTGCAAAAGATGCAGGTATTAAAGTACCAGAAGGAACTAAAATTCTAATTGCTGAATTAGAAGGAGCTGGAGCAGAGTACCCATTATCACGTGAAAAATTATCTCCAGTCTTAGCAATGATGAAAGCAGATAATCGTGAACATGGTTTAGAATTATGTGAGCAAATGTTAAAACTTGGTGGAGAAGGACATACTGCCGTTTTACATTCAGAAGATGAAGAGTTACATGTAGAATTTGGTTTAAGAATGAATGCTTGTCGTATCTTAATTAACTCACCAGCAGCTCAAGGTGGTATTGGTGATATTTATAACGATATGATTCCTTCATTAACATTAGGTTGTGGATCTTACGGTAAAAACTCAGTATCTAAGAACGTTACAGCAATCAACTTAATTAATACGAAAACAGTAACAAAAAGGAGAAAAAACATGCAATGGTTTAAACTTCCTGAAAAAATCTATTTTGAGTTAAATTCTATTCAATATTTACAAAAAATGGAAAACTTAGAACGCGTCTTTATCGTTTGTGACCCAGGTATGGTTAAATTTGGATACGCACAAAAAGTAATTGATGAATTAAACAAACGCAATAACAAAGTAAGTTATGAAATCTTCTCTGATGTTGAACCAAACCCTTCAACAAACACAGTTTATGCTGGAACAGAAAGAATTGCTAAATTTGAACCTGATACAATCATTGCTATTGGTGGTGGTTCAGCTATTGATGCTGCTAAAGGTATGTGGTTATTCTATGAACATCCAGATACAGAATTCTTTGGTGCTAAACAAAAATTCTTAGATATTCGTAAACGTACTTACAAAATTGAAGCAGCTAAAAAATCTCAAATGGTATGTATCCCAACAACATCTGGTACAGGTGCTGAAGTAACACCATTTGCAGTAATTACTGATAGTGAAACACACGTGAAATACCCATTAGCAGACTATGCTTTAACACCAGATGTGGCTATTATTGACCCACAATTTGTAATGAGTGTGCCAGCTTCAGTAACTGCTGATACAGGTATGGACGTATTAACACATGCTATTGAGTCTTATGTATCTGTTATGGCAAGTGATTATACAAGAGGTCTAAGCTTACAAGCGATTAAATTAGTTTTTGATTACTTAGAAGATTCAGTGAAAAATCCTAACTTAGAAAACAGAGAAAAAATGCATAATGCATCAACTATGGCAGGTATGGCCTTTGCCAATGCATTCTTAGGAATTTGTCACTCAATCGCTCATAAAATCGGTGGAGAATACAACATTCCACATGGTAGAACAAATGCGATTCTTTTACCACACATTGTTAGATACAATGCAAAAGATCCATCAAAACATGCTTTATTCCCTAAATATGATTTCTTTAGAGCTGATACTGACTATGCAGACATTGCTCGTTTCTTAGGACTTAAAGGTAATACAACTGAAGAATTAGTTGAAGCGTTAGCAACAGCTATTTACGATTTAGGAACACGCGTTGGCATCGAAATGAACTTAGAAGCACAAGGAGTTACTCAAAAAGTATTAGACGAAACTTCTTACCGTATGGCAGAACTTGCTTATGAAGACCAATGTACAACTGCTAACCCTAAAGAACCATTAATTAGTGAATTACAACAAATCATTGTTGATTCATTTAAAGGTTAAACATAGAAATAAAAAAAGATTAACTCTTCTGAGTTAGTCTTTTTTTACTTCTTAGGAAATTGTTAATTTTACTAGTTGATTTCTAGCGATTTAGTCAAAATGATGATAGAATGGAGGTTATGTATACGTTAAAAACAAAGATTTCTTTGAGGTGGAAAAGTGAAAAAATTTAATTCAAGTCGAAATATTATTATCGCACTATCGATTGTCATTTTAATCGTATTAGTGATTAGTTTCAGTGCTAAGCAAAGAGATGACAAAAAGCAAAGTTTACCAGGGCAATCAGAGGTAAATAGTGTAGTAGCAACGATTGATAACGTAGTAAAAGCTCCTTTTAGAGGAATTGAAAATATGGTGAAATCTGTAAATAATCTATTTAATACCTACTCTGAAAATGACAGCTTAAAGAAAAAAGTGGATCATAATGCTTCTCTTGAAGCAGAGCTAGAAATATTAAAATCAGAAAATGAACAATTAAAAGAGCAAATGAATTTAAATGAAACATTAGTTAATTATGAGTTAGTTAATGCAAGTGTTATTAACCGCTCACCAGATAGCTGGCAAGATGTTTTAATAATAAACAAAGGTAAAAAAGACGGTATTGAGGTTAATATGGCTGTTATGGGAAATAAAGGCTTGATTGGACGTGTTATTATTGCTGAGGAAAATAGTTCTAAAGTTGAATTATTAACAACTGTTAATCAAACAACCAATCATTTTCCAGTTATGGTTAAAGGAACTAAGGGTGATATGGTTTATGGTCTAATGGAAGCTTATAACAATAAAACTCATACTTTAGTTGTTTCCCAATTAACTTCGACTGATGAAATTGAAGTGGGTAGTTTAGTAACAACTTCTGGTTTAGGCAATAACTCACCAAAAGGTCTGTTGATTGGTGAAGTCAAAGAAGTTAAAAAGAATAAAACAGGTTTAACAAATGAAGTGATGATTACACCATTAGCTGATATGTATGATGTAAACCATGTGACAGTTGTTAAACGATTGGCAGGTAGTACAGAATGACCGTAAAAAGAAAGAAATTATCGTATGGGTTGCCATTTATTTTATTTTTTATGATGTTAATAGATGGTCATATTAGTAGCGCTATTCTAGGAATATTTTCAGTACCTATGGATTTTACAAGTAACTTACTTTTGTTATTTTTAATGTTTGCAACCTTTCAAATGGAAAAGAATTATTTAGTTATTTTTTCAGGTGTAATAGGGTTATTATATGATTCTTATTTTTACAATGTAATCGGAATTAATTTAATTCTATTACCTTTAATTGTTTTAGTGATGTATGCTTTATTTGAGCATGTTTATCCAAATACGTTTACACTGATTATGAGTTTTATTGTTTTTGTGACAACTTTATCAGTGGGAAGAGTGTTGATGTTAACTATCTTTAAGTTAACTCATACAACTATTCTTGATTTTTTTGCTAGAACATTAGCACCGACACTTCTTGTTAATATTATTTTAATTTCAGTGTTAGTTATTCCTTTAAAACGGATGTTTAATGTAGGGAAATAGATGTTATTTATTTTTGAAACATGTTTGTAACATTCTCATTATATGATTGACATCTGCTTATGCTACAATTCATTTATCGTTAAATTACATGAGAAAAAATGAAAAAATATTTGGGGGACTAACACATTGAAAAAGAAGATTTTATCTACATTATTAATTAGTAGTCTTATGCTATCAGCAACAGCATTGCCATTAGTAGTAAGTGCTGATACAGTCGATTCAAAAATTGAGTCTCAAGATAAAAAAATTGCTGACTTAAAAAATAAAGAAAATTCTGCAACATCAACATTAGCATCAATTCAAGGAAACATTTCATCTATTCAAGAACAAGCTTCAGCTTTACAAGCTAAGCAAGGTGAATTAAATGAAACAATTGGAACTTTAAACGAAGAAGTTAAAGCTTTAGAAGCTCGTATTGAAAAACGCGACGCTTCAATTAAAGAGCAAGCTCGTTCGGTTCAAGTAGAATCAAGTAACTCTAACGTTGTTGACTTAGTATTAAATGCTGAATCTGTTTCAGATGCTTTAACTAAAGTTATGGCAGCTTCAAAATTAGTAAATGCTAACAACGACATGATGACTCAACAAAAAGAAGATAAAGAAGCTGTTGAAGCTAAAAAGAACGAAACAGAAGAAAAAATTGCTGAAGTTCAAACAACAGCAGTTGAATTAGAAAAGAAAAAAGGCGAGTTAGTTGACCAAGAGTTAGCTCAACAAGCTACTGTAAATGCTATTGCTGCTGAAAAAGAAACAGAGCAAGGTAAAAAAGATCAATATTTAGCTGAGCAAGCTGCTGCAGAAGCACAACGTGAAGCTGCTAGAAAAGCCGCTGAAGAAGCAGCTAAACAAGCAGAAGCAATCGCTAAAGAAGAAGCAGCTAATCCTGCTCCAACTGAAAATGTAACACCAGTTGAACCAACAACACCAACTGAAAATAACAATAATAACAACGGTGGTGGACAAGTAGTAACACCTCCAACAAACAATAACAATGGTGGCGGACAAACAACACCAACACCAAAACCAGATCCGGTACAACCAGAAACGCCTACACCAGCACCTAGTGATGCGTCAGCAGTTATAGCTGAAGCTTACAAACATATTGGTAAACCATATGTATGGGGAGCTAAAGGACCAGACTCATTTGACTGTTCTGGATTTACTTCTTATGTTTACCGTCAAGCTCAAGGTAGAGAAATTGGTGGATGGACAGTACCTCAAGAGAGTGCTGGAACAACAATTTCACTTAGCCAATTAGCACCTGGAGATTTAGTATTCTGGGGATCACATGGAGCAACTTACCATGTTGGTATCTACGTTGGTGGCGGACAATATATCCACGCACCAGCACCTGGTCAAAATGTAACTGTTCAAAGCATTTCTGGATGGTCACCTGACTTTGGAGTACGTATGTAATTAAGATTTTTCAAAAAGACTGCTCAATTATGAGTAGTCTTTTTTTATAAAGTAATGATTAGTTTTAAGGAATGAAAAAATATGATAAAGAAATTAAGAGAAATCAAAAATGTTTCAGTGGTATTAGCTTCTAAGTAAAAAATAAAAACTTAGGAGCGATAAAAATGGAAAAAGAAATATATAATAATTGGTCAGATACAAAATACATAAAAGATATTATTACAAATCCTTTAATCACAGCTGGTAATAAATCTTATTACTCTGGATTCTATAGCAACTATTCATTTGAAAATGGTTGTGTTAGATATTTATGGGGCGATGAAACGACAGTTGATTTCTTTAATCCAAAAGAACAATTTGGATGGGAATTAGATCGTTTAGAGATTGGTAACTATGTCTGTATTGCTAGTGGTGCTACGATTTTATTAGGTGGTAATCATAATCATCGTTCGGATTGGGTAAGTGTTTATCCTTTTCCGCAGACGATTCAAAAGTCTTTTCAAAATAAAGGTGATACTATAATAAAAAGTGATGCTTGGATTGGTATGAATGCGACGATTATGCCTGGAGTAACGATTGGCGAAGGAGCAATTATTGCGGCTGAGTCAGTTGTCATAAAAAATATTGAACCTTACACAGTTGTTGCAGGTAATCCAGCTAAAAAAATAAAAAATCGTTTTACTGATGAAGAGATAAATCTACTTCTTGAGTTAAGATGGTTTAATTGGTCTGATGAAGAAGTAGAAAAAGCGATACCTTTAATTATGAGCCAGAATATTAAAGGTTTATATGATTATTATTTAAAACATATTAAATAAAAAAAGGACAGGAAACTTGTTGAAAAAGTTTCCTGTCCTTTTGTATTTTTAGATGTAAGATTCAGTGATTGTTAAGAATTCTTCAACATCTTTTTTAATAATGTTGATACCATCTTGCCAGAAATCAGGTTTTGTTAAATCGATACCTAAATGTTTTTTAGCAAGTTCTTCTGTTGTCATTGAAGCAGTATCTTGTAATAAAGCAATATACTCATCTTCAAATGAAGCACCTTGTTTTTGAGCATGAGCGTAAATTCCTAAACTGAATAGGTACCCAAATGTATAAGGGAAGTTATAAAATGGTACATCATCAATAAAGAAGTGTAATTTACTTGCCCAGAAATGAGGATGATATGAACCTAATGAGTCACAGTATGATTCTTTTTGAGCTGCTAACATTAATTCAGTGATTTCTTCATCTGTTAAGACGTTTTCTTTTCTTGCTTCATGTAAATTATTTTCAAATATAAAGCGTGTATGAATATTCATAAACATCGCAATGGCATTTTGCATTTTTACATCAATTAAATTGATTTTTTCTTCATTAGTAGTTGCTTGTTTGAGTGTAGCGTCAGCAACAATTAATTCTGCAAAGGTACTTGCTGTTTCAGCAACGTTCATTGCGTAGTCTTGGCTCATTGCCGGTAAGTCCCACATAACGTGTGAATGATAAGCGTGTCCCAGCTCATGTGCTAATGTTGATACTTCATTAATTGACTCACCGTAAGTCATGAAAATACGTGATTCTTTATTCTCAGGTAAGCTAGTGCAATATCCACCAGGTCTTTTTCCAGGACGATCTTCTGCTTCAATCCAACTTTTTTCAAAAGCCATTTGAGCAAAGTCAGCCATTTTAGGACTGAAGTTACGGAAGTTTTCAACAATGAAGTCAGCCGCTTCATCAAAGGTATAACGTTTTTCTTTAAAGTCACCTAAAATAATGGGTGCATCTTGGTCTTGCCATTCCATTTTTTCTTTTCCAAATAATTTTGCTTTACGTTCTAGGAAATCTACAAATGGTTGTTTGTTATCAGAAATAGCTCCCCACATAGCATTTAGTGTTTCTTCTTTCATGCGGTTATATTCTAATGGGATTTGTAAATGATTCGTAATGCCATGTAGTTTATTAGCTGTTAAACGGAAACCATCTAAATGGTTAAGTGTATCAGCAAAAAGTGGTGCTTTTTCTGACCAAGCTTGTTCCCATTTTTCGAATAATTCAGCACGAACGTTACTATCAGCGTCACCAGTCATTTTATTGAAAGCTTGACCTGCTGAAAGGTGAACTTCTGTCCCATCTTTTTCAGTGAAGGGAATGCTGATTTGAGAAACTAATGTATCATAGTGAGTACTCCAAGCATTAAATCCATCAGTTGATAGTTGGTTAATGATGTTTTCTTCGTTTTCGCTAAGTAGTCGTTTACCTTGCTCACGAGTTTCATTTAAAATAAACATAACACCTTGTCTTTGAGTTGTTTGTGCTTCTTTTAAATGATTCCAAGAAGCTTCTGACATGCTAGTTAACTTTTTAGTGAAGATAACATTAGCATTTTCAAAGTCAGTTGATTTAGAGTAAAGGCTAGCTAACATTGTCCCTGCTTTTTTATTGTTGACATCAGCTGATTGAATAGCATTTACAAAACTAATTGTTTGGCCAAAACCATTGCTAACTAATTCTTGTAAAGCTAAAATAGAATCTAAAAATAAAAAGTCAGGTGTATCTCTTTCTGTATCCCATTTTCCTACTAGTCTTGCGTAGTCTTTAATTTGATCATCTAATAAAATTAATCGCGCGCTTAATTCAGTTGAATCAATGCCGCCTTCAAATAATGAATCTAAGTCCCATGTAATTGCGTATTTCATAAATTATAAAGCTCCCTTCATTTATTATTTCTATTATACACTAACTTGTTTTATTAAAAAATAATTTGATAAATTATAGGAGACAAGGTACGATAAATAGGATTAAGGAGTGAGTGTATGAATAAACAATTTAAAAATGGAAATGCCTATTTAGTGATTGCTTTAATCATGATGGCAATTTTATTTTATAGTTCTTCCCAAACCTATGAACAACAAACAACTATTCCACTTTTAGAGAAAATGTTAAAGAATGAACCCTTTAAAAATAGTTTATCTAATGTTTCTTTTACCTATGCAGGTTCTCCTGTAAGTATTGAGACAAGTGGTTATTTTAAATTTGTAGAATTTTTTATTAGAAAATTAGCCCACTTTGGTACTTATTTTGTTTTAGGTGGTAGTTTGTTTTTAGGTATTAATCCACGTATGCAACACTTAGGGATTTCTTTTGGAGTTGCTTGGTTAAGTGCTACTGGTTATGCTGCGTTAGATGAGTTCCATCAAATGATGACTGGTGGCAGAAGCCCGTTATTTGAGGATGTTATATTAGATAGTAGTGGTGCTATTTTGGCTTGTACTATTTTAGTTATTTATTATTTATTAGCCCATCGCAAAAAAGGGGCTAAAAAACGAAGTTAATAGGTGGAAACTATGATAAACTAGCTTTGTAAAGTAAATTGATGAAAGAAGGGATCTTGAATGGCAGGACATTCGAAGTGGAATAACATTAAACAAAGAAAAGGTGCTCAGGATGCTAAACGTGGTAAAATTTTTCAAAAACTATCTCGTGAAATCTATATGGCAGCTAAAAGTGGTGGCCCTGATCCAGCATCAAATCCTTCTCTTAGATTAGTTTTAGATAAAGCTAAAGCAGCTAATATGCCAAATGATAATGTGCAACGTGCGATTAAAAAAGCAACCTCAGCAGGTGAAGGTGACAACTATGATGAAGTTGTTTATGAAGGTTATGGACCAGCTGGTGTGGCAATTTTAGTTCATGCTTTAACAGATAATAAAAATAGAACAGCAACAAATGTCCGTGTGGCGATTAATAAAAATGGTGGTTCTTTAGGTGAAACAGGTTCAGTAGCGTATATGTTTGACCGTAAAGGTTATATTGCCATTGTTCGCGAGGGACTTGATGTGGATGAAGATACAATGCTTATGAGTGTTTTAGAAGCAGGTGGTGAGGAACTTGAAGCAAGTGAAGAGGTTTTTGAAATCTACACAGATGCAAGTGACTTTGCCGATGTGCGTGATGCTCTAGAAAAAGAAGGCTACGTGTTAGCTCAAGCTGAGTTAACAATGGTACCACAAATGGTAACTGATTTATCAGAAGAACATCAAGCTATTTTAGAAACAATTGTAGATGCTTTAGAAGATGATGATGATGTGTCAGATGTGTATACGTCAGCTAATATGTAAATAAATAAAAATAGTCGTGTAAGTTTAGAAGCTTACACGACTATTTTTGGTTTATCTAAAAGTCCATATCGTCAAAATCAAAGTCATCATCACTAGCATTGTCATATTGTCTAGGAATAAAGAAGCCTTTTGAAAGTAAAGCGTTCTCGCTAAAAGCATCATTTGGGATATATCCTTGATTTAGTAAATCAGTTATATAAAGTTTATTGTAAATAAAAATAAATACCCAGTGGGCAAGACTTGCTGTAAAGAAATCGGCAATTATCATAATTAAAAACCATTTAAAATCGCCACGAAATAAAGCAGGAAAAGAACCAAAAAAGAAAACTGTCCATGAAAAGCCAACTTTGACTTGTTTTGATTGTCTAGTTGTAGGGTTGAATAGTGTAACAAACATAAAATAACCTCCCAAATAAAGTAAATTGATTATAGCATATTGCTATAGAGAATAAAAAAAGATTTTATTTTTATCGAATATTAAGAGTAAGAGAAAGGAGTGACAAATGGAGGTAAAGAAAATAACTCAAAGTTTATTAGAAAGAGGAGTTGTTAAAAAAGCGAGTGATTTATATCTTTTTCCAGTTGCTAATAGTTACGAAATTTCTTACAGATATCATCATGAAATAGAATGTTATAAAAAAATACCAAGTGAGTTAGCAGAGAAAATCGTTTTGTATTTAAAATATTTAGCTGGGATGGATATTGCAGAAAAAAGAAAGGTTCAAGTCGGTAGTGCAACTATTCAAACTAAAACAGGGGAATTTAGAGTAAGGTTATCAAGTGTAGGGGATTATTTAAATCGTGAGACAATTGTTATCCGTTTCTTACAAAGTGCTGAAGAAACAAGAAATTATCATTATGTATTACCAAATCAGTATGAGCTGTTGAAAAAATCAGTGACTAAAAAAGGTTTATATTTGTTCTCAGGACCAACTGGAGCAGGGAAATCCACAACTATGTATGAGTTAATTAAGGAGATGTATCGAAAAAATAAAAAACAAGTGGTCACCATCGAAGATCCAGTAGAAATTGAATACCACCATTTTTTACAATTTCAAGTTAATGAAAAAATTGATTTAACTTATGATTCTTTGATTAAAGTTTGCTTGAGACATAGGCCGGATATTTTAATTATTGGAGAAATTAGAGATAAACAAACAGCGCAAATGGTTGTTAGAGCCGCTTTAACAGGTCACACAGTTTTTTCAACGATTCATGCATCAAATAAAGAAAGTGTATTACTCAGACTACTTGATTTTGGGATTCCAAAAATGGAATTAAATCAGTGTTTAAAAGGAGTTGTTTACCAAGAAATATTACAGATGAGGACTGATGGTAACTACGGTGTTTTATATGATATGTCAGTAAATGGGGTGGAGACTAATTGGCAAAGAAGTTTGGATGAAGCCTATAAAAGTAAACGTATTTCAAAAGAAATTTATGATGTCTACAGTTAATTCTTTTAGTAAAAAAGAAACACAAGATGTGTTATCTCTGTTAGCTGAATTACTACAAAATGGTTTTAATTTAGAGCAAAGTTTGGATTTTTTAGTTGTGATAAAACCGAAAAAGAAAAAATCAATTAAACATATAAAGCGGCGATTAATTAAGGGAAATAGTCTGTCTGAATCTTTAGGACTACTTAATTTAACTGCTTCTCAGAAGGCTCAATTAAGTTTTGCTGAAATTCACGGAGATCTTGTGAGTACTCTTTTGACGATGTCAGAGCAAATGATTGATAAAGAAAAACAAAAGCAACATTTAATTAAACTGATTAGTTATCCTATTTTGTTATTAGTTTTTTTATTTGGAGCTGTTCTTGGGATGAAGTGTTATATTCTACCTCAAATGACAGAGTTATATACACAAGATAACAACAACAATATAGGGTTATTAATTGTTAACAATAGTCCTTTAGTTATTGGTTTGTTAGTAATTCTTACCTTAATAAGTTATTTTCTAGTGAAATCCTTTTTAGCTAAAAAATCAGCAATAGAGCAGGCAAATTGGTGGAGTAGGATACCAATTGTTAATCAGTTCTATAAAGCTTATTATACTTCTCTATTTGCTTCAGAATGGGGAAGGTTATTAATTCAAGGAATGGAGTTTAGAGATGTTGTATTAATTATGACAGGTAAAAATTACACACCTTTAATGAGGGAGATGGCTCAGGGGATAGAAAAGGAAATTGAAAAAGGAATTTCTATTAATGGACCAATTAAAGAGTGGCATTTTTTAAATCCAGAATTAAGTTTAATTATTTTACAAGGAGAGGTGAAAGGGAATTTAGGTAAAGAGTTACTAATTTATGGTAGACGTGAATGGGAAGGGTTAATGAAATTAGCAGATAAAAAAATAAGATTTTTACAACCAATGATGTTTTTATTAATTGCTGTTTTAATTATCTCTGTGTATAGTGCGTTACTACTACCGATTTATAAGGGAATGGGGGATATGTATTGATAAAAAGCAACCAGAAAAAGAAGAAATATCAAGGATTTACTTTACTAGAAATGCTCATTGTACTTTTTGTAATTGCAGTGTTAATTTTATTATTTGTCCCTAATTTAGTGAAACAAACGGACAATATCAATAACCAAGGAAATCAAGCTTTAACTAAAGTGATTGAAACTCAAAGTGAAATGTATTTTATGGATAATAATAAGCGTCCTGGAAGCACAGATGATTTACTTAAAGGTGGTTATATTTCTGAAGATCAAAAAACAAAAGCTGATGAACTTGAAATAGCTGTTAAATAATGAAAGGAAATAGTGGATTTACATTACTTGAAAGCTTGATAGTGATGTTATGTATTAGTGTCTTTTTTTTAGTTCCACTAATCATGATAAAAAATTGGAAAGAGCAATTAGAAGTAACTATGTTTCTAAATAAGTTGGAAAGAGGGATTGAAAAAACACATCAAAGTGCGATTATTGAAAGTCATGGGACATCTATTAATCAAAAGCGAAATAGCAGTGAAATAATTTTTAACTATTGGCATCATCAGAAACAAATGTCGGATTATTTAAAGGTAGAATACCCGTTTGTTTTAAAAACAAATGAGACAATCGATTTCAAAAATACAACAGGTAATATATCGAAACTTCAAGTAATCAAGCTTAGAGATGAACTCAATAAAAAAGAAATTACTTACAAATTTCAAATTGGTAGTGGTAAGGTGATAAAAAGTGAGAAAAAGCTATGAAGGGTATTTATTGCTTGAGATGATGATAGCTATGACTGTTATTTTACTTAGTATTTTAATGATGATGTCATCCATTAATTTTCTTTTTTTAGATGAGAAGAAATGCCAAGAAGAGTTAGAAATGTCAATTCTTTTATATGAAATGGCTTCAGGATTGAATGTATCCTCAGATAATAAAGAAATCATCAGAAACAAAGGTAAAACATCAGGATTTGTTATTAAAGACTGGAATCAAAATCATCTTAGAATTGAGAGTGAGGAGTTATTTTTAGAGGTAAAAAAAGAGTAATAGGCTATCAAGGATTTACATTAATAGAATGTTTAGTTTCACTAGTCATATTAATGAGTGTGATGTTATTTCTACAACCTTTTTTAACATCCTTAATTAAAGTAGAAGAAAAAATAAAAACATCCGATTATTTAGAATTACAGATAGGGAAAATTCAGTTAGAAATCGAAACGAGTGGTATGGAATTTGACAAAATAGATAATAATCGATTGCTATATCAGTTTTACGATGAAGTTGAGAAAGAGGTGGTTACTGTTATTTTTGAAAAATATCAAAATATGATTCGTAAAACAACTAGTCGAACGGGCCACCAACCAATTATTACTGGTATAAAATCTGTTTTATTTACTGGCGATGATGAACTAATTCGAATGGAGGTAGTTACTCTTGAGGAAGAAAGATACAGCTATTTTTTATTTCCTAAAAAATAAGCAAGGTGGTGTGTTATTTCCAGTATTAACGATTCTATTTATGTTTACTTTACTGTTACTTTATGTAACTGATGATTATTTTTCAAGAAGAGAAATGTTAGTTAATACAAGAGATTTCTACTTAGCTAAAACAATGGAAGAAATCAGTTTATTAGAAATTAATCAACAAACCACAGAAGAAAATAAAGTCTTTACATTTAATATAGGTGAATCAACATGGGAATGGAATAAAAAAAAGAAAAACTATCTCGTTCAAACTAGTTTGAGTAACCAGTATAAACGAACGAGTATTCAAGAGTTGAGAACAAAAAGGTGAAATAATAAAGAAATTTCGCCTTTTTGTTATGCCTTTATCTTGAATTATTCGGTTTTTTTAGATAAAATAAAAAAGTGATAGATTTTTTGTTAAAGTAAACAAGAAGAGGTGGAAGTATTGTCACAAACTGATGTAGAAAAAGGCTTTCAGTTTTTTCAAGAAGCAATAGATATGTTACAAAAATCACTAGATACTTCTTTTTTCGATGCTTACATTGAAAATGGTGAGAATCTTATGGATGGTAGTAAAGTTCGTGTGATTGACGGTGTTCCATCAACAGAAGAAGTTGCTCAAATTGAAGAGCTGTATCAAAAACTATCAAGTTTGTCATTAACCCAAGAAGATAAACGAAAAATAACCCAGCTTGTGCTCCTTAAAGGTTCTAGGGAAGAAGCGCTTCAAGCTAACCACCAGCTAACGCCTGATGGCATTGGTTTTTTATTTGTCTACATTTTGGAACAATTGGCTAAAAAAGAAGAAACATTGTCTTTACTTGATGTCTCATTAGGTACTGGAAATCTTTTATACACAGTGATGAGTAATCTGAAAATCGCTGAAAGATCAACAGTTGGTTTTGGTGTCGATGTTGATGATACACTTCTAAGTGTGGCTGCTGTTAATAAAGAATGGCTAGATTTAGAGGTTGACTTATTCCGTCAAGATAGTGTAGATTCTTTATTAATCGATCCAGTAGATTTTGCAATATCAGATCTACCGATTGGCTATTATCCAAATGATGAAAAAGTGAAAGATTTTAAAGTTGCTGCTAAAGACGAGCATACTTACGCTCATCATATCCTAATGGAAAAAGCAATGACACATGTAAAAGATAATGGGTTTGGTTTGTTTTTAGTACCAAGTAATTTACTTGAAACACCACAAGCAAGTCTTTTAACTAATTGGTTTAAGGAACAGGTTTATTTACAAGCTGTCTTACAATTACCAAGTTCGTTGTTTAGCCAAAAAGGGCTTAGTAAGTCAATTTTGATTGTTCAAAATAAGGGTGAGAATTCAAAACAAGCAAAAGAAGTTCTGCTTGCTGAGTTACCTTCATTAAAAGATAATCAGTCTGTTTTAACATTTATCAATGAGTTTCGTGCTTGGCGCGAGTCTAATATTAATTAACAAAAGGGAGAAAAAGAAATCATGTCTAAAACAATTGCAATCAATGCAGGAAGTTCAAGTTTAAAATGGCAATTATACGTAATGCCAGAAGAAATAGTTATCGCTCAAGGAATCGTAGAAAGAATTGGCTTAAATGATTCAATCTTTACAATTAAACATGGAGAAGGTCAAAAATTTGAATTAGTTCAAGATATTGATAACCATGAAATTGCTATTAACATGTTATTAGAACAATTAATCGAGCTTAAAATTATTGGGTCATATGATGAAATTACAGGAGCTGGACACCGTGTTGTTGCTGGTGGAGAGCACTTTAAAGAGTCAATCGTTATTGATTCAGAAGTTTTAAAAACAATTGAAGATTTATCTGACTTTGCACCATTACATAACCCTGCTGAAGCACAAGTAGTACGTGTATTTGAAAAAGTCTTACCTCATACATTAAATGTTGCTGTATTTGATACGTCATTCCATACAACAATGCCAG
The DNA here is from genome assembly GCF_003337315.1 of Vagococcus fluvialis. Lineage (GTDB taxonomy): Bacteria > Bacillota > Bacilli > Lactobacillales > Vagococcaceae > Vagococcus > Vagococcus fluvialis. The sequence continues at coordinate 271,359 of NZ_QPJV01000003.1, forward strand.
CTGTAAACTATTTATACAGCATTGATACTAAATACTACGAAGAGTTTGGTGCTCGTAAATACGGAGCTCACGGAACTAGTCACCGTTATGTATCTGAAAGAGCTATTGATATGTTAGGTAAACCTGCTGAAGAAACAAAAATTATTACGTGTCACTTAGGTAATGGAGCTTCTATTACTGCTGTTGATGGTGGTAAATCTGTTGATACATCTATGGGATTCACTCCTTTAGCTGGTGTGACAATGGGAACTCGTTCAGGAGATATTGATCCTTCATTATTACAATATTTAATGGAAAAATTAGAATTAACTGATATTAAAGACATGATTAACATTTTAAATAAAGAATCAGGACTTTTAGGTTTATCAGGTGTATCAAGTGATATGCGTGACTTAGAAAATTCTGATAAAGATTCTGCTAAATTAGCATTAGAAATCTTTGCTGACCGAGTACGTAAATACATTGGTAGCTACATTTCAGTTATGAATGGTGTAGATGCAATTGTCTTTACTGCTGGTATTGGTGAAAATGACATTAACATGCGTAAAGAAATCATCAACGGCATTAGCTGGTTCGGTTGTGAAATCGACGATGAGAAAAACAATGTTCGTGGTGAAGAACGTGTGATTTCTACTGACGATTCAAAAGTTAAAGTATTATTAATTCCAACTGATGAAGAATTAATGATTGCTCGCGACGTAGAAGCTTTAAAAAAATAGACAAAAAAAACTTCTCCTAAGAAATTAGGCTCTTTGTCAAATCGGACTGATGAGTCGGATATATAAGATGATAAACTTGAGATTACTCTCAGATTTATCATCTTTTTTAGTTATTTAATTTTAATAAGGC
>NZ_QPJV01000004.1 GCF_003337315.1 Vagococcus fluvialis
ATGGCAAGAAGGATACACCTGTTCCCATGCCGAACACAGAAGTTAAGCTTCTTAGCGCCGATGGTAGTGAAGGGTTTCCCTTTGTGAGAGTAGGACGTTGCCATGCTTATAATAATTATCCGGCATAGCTCAGTTGGTAGTAGCGCATGACTGTTAATCATGATGTCGTAGGTTCGAGTCCTACTGCCGGAGTACTTAAGCAAATCGTATTGATTTGCTTTTTTTGTTGCATAAAATAATAAAAAGAGAAACACTAAACTTTCATTTTAGTGTTTCTCTTTTTTATTTTTCTCTAATAACTTCTATTTTATAACCATCTGGATCGATAATAAAATAATATGAAGGTGGAACACCAGGTAAATTCTTTAAATCAGTTACATTAAAATTTAAATCCGAATGTTTTTTGTGTAAACCTTCTAAATCAGATGTTGAGATTGCAATATGTCCGTAACCATTTCCTAAGTCGTATGCTTCTGAATCATAGTTATATGTTAACTCTAATTCGTAATCATCTCCAGGTAATGTTAAGTAGACTAAAGTGAATTTATTTTCAGGGAAGTCTCTTCTTCTACTTTCTTTGAAATCAAATGCTTTCGTATAAAATTCAACTGAAGCTTCTAAATCTTTTACACGGACACATGTATGAGCCATTTTCATGTTGGTAACTCCTTTTCTATTTACTAGCCAAATCATATCATTTTATATGAAATACTTCTAGTTTTTTACTTTTATAATTACTTGATTAGTCGTAGTAATAATGCTATTATATTACTACGATGGATAAAGTAAAATGGGGAGTGAGATAATGATAAGTAGTGATATTATTAGAGGTTATAATGACTCTATTATTTTATCGATTTTAATTGACGGAGATTCTTATGGATATGAGATATCTAAAAAGATTAGAAAAATTACTGATGAAAAATATATTATAAAAGAAACAACATTATACTCTGCTTTTACAAGATTATCGAAGAAAGGGTATATTATTGCCTATCCTGGTGAAGAGACATTTGGAAAAAAAAGAACATACTATAAAATCACATCAGAAGGGTTAGCCTTTTATTTAGAGAAAGAAAAAGAATGGGAAGTTACTAAAGAAGTTGTTGATAAGTTTTTAGGAGGAAGTAAAAATGAATACAATAAATAATTATGTTGAAACAATATTTATGAATTTACCTGACACACAAGAATTAGCTGAACTAAAGCAAGATATTTTAGTTAATATGGAAGAGAAATATCAAGAATTATTGTCAGATGGTTTGTCTGATAATGAAGCAATTGGTTTAGTTATTTCTGAGTTTGGTAATATTGATGAGCTTTTAAATGAATTAGAAATAAAAAAACAAGAAACTAATAAAGAATTTAAGACAAGTTTGTACAGTCAATTAAGTTTTGAAGAGATTGACGAATTTATAGCTATGAGAAAGAGTTTAGGAACTGGTGTAGGTTTTGGTGTAATTCTTTGTGGTATTGCTGCTAGTATGATTATATTTGCAGTTCATTTGGAAGCTGTGATTACTGGAGTTATTTTAAGTATGTTTGTTATTGCTGTAGCAGTGGCTTTATTTATTACAAGTGGTTTAAAGGCTAGTCGATTTAATTATCTAGAAAAAGGTTTTTTAGCAGAACCACAAAACTTAAACTATATAAAAAATGAAAATAAAGCTTATGAAAAATCATTTGTTTTTTCGTTAATTATTGGTATCACTTTAGTTATTTTATCATCAATTCCTGTTTTAATTGGTTCACAACACACAGAAAATATTTTACTTTATGCCTGTGGAACTATTGTAATTGCTACTGTTGGGTGTTTCTTTTTAATATATGGAGGAACTGTTAAGGGTGGATTTACCTTTTTATTAGAAAATGGTATTGATAGTTCGATTTCAGAGGCTGATATTAAAAATAAACTATATTGGAAAAGGTTTAATGAAAATTTTTGGCTAGTGATTGTAGCAGTTTATTTATTAGTTAGTTTTGTTTTTGGTATTTGGAGTATTTCATGGATTATATTCCCTGTGGCAGGAGTACTTTCTGGTATTTGGATGAATGATAAGGAATAGGTAACTTCATGAAAAAATTACTAAAAAATGAAATGATTTTATACTTAATTTTCGGTGTTTTAACAACTATTGTTTATTTTGTATCTAGATTTTTAGTTGTTGGCTTAACAGGAAATTCATTAATTGCAGTAATTGTTGCTCAAATATCTGCTATAGTATTTGCTTTTTTTACTAATAAATATTTTGTTTTTCTAGATAAAGAGAGTAATCCGTTGGTTGTATTAAAACAGTTTTTTGTTTTTTTAAGTGGCAGACTATTTGTTTTTTTCTTAGACATTAGTATTACTTTTTTAGCAGTTCAACGTTATAGCGATACTTTGATTCGTTTTTTTAATCTTGAAAAATTGCCTTATGACCATTTTTTATTTAGCAACACATTAACTCGTAACTTTATTGGTACTCCTAAATTATTAAATGAATTTTTCTGGGCATTAGTGGTTCAAGTTTTAGCGATTGTTATTAATTATGTTATTTCAAAAAGAAAAGTTTTCAAAAAAAAGGATTGAGCATAAAAGCTCAATCCTTTTTAGTTGTTATAGAATGCTAAAGAGATAGTTAAATCATAATTAATAAAGTCTTTAATGATTTTGATTTCTCCTTCTTTGTTACGATAAACCCGTTTATAAGTACCACCTAAAATTGTAGGGAAGACTTGAATATTATCGTATTTTTTTAGTAATAAATCAGCTTTGTAACTATCTTCTAAGTCAATAAAACCTAAAAGAACTTCTTCATCAGCATCCCCAGCAGCACCAAGAAAAATACCAATTCGGTTGCTATCTGATTCTGGCTCATATAATACTTTGGCATAGGTATTTGGGATAACATTATCATATAACTCAAAAATATTACGTTCTTCATATTCTTCAAAGTTATTAATCAAGTCTTCGTTAGTCACACCTGCATAATACGTCACAAAAAAGTTATTTTCTTTTAAACGTTGAATGGTTTCAAAAAGAATTTGTTGTTTCTCACCATTGTATAAAAGGTTAATTTTTGTATGAAGGTATTCTTTGTTTCTAATTGAAGACATTCGATGAATTTCGTTAGAAGAGCCAGAGTGTTCGCTGGTTTTTTTTCTCTCTCGCATAGTTGTTTCTAAATAAGTACTAGTTCGTCTTTTACGTCGTTTTTTACGCCTTTTTTGGTTATCTAATACTTCGTAGTATTCCTCATCCTCGTCATAGCTAATCCTTTCAGCTGGTTTCACTTTTAATTTAGTGAATTCTTTGTCAGCATATTGGTATATTTTCTTAAACTCTGTTTGATATAACAGAATAGCAGCTAAAATAAGGGCAATACTAGAAACTATTAAATAAAGGAACCAGAACAGGCTATTACTATAGGTTAGAAATAAACCTACCAACCAGAAAATAAAGACAAACCCTCCTGCAATCTTTAAATTTCTCATAATTTTAATAGTCCACCTAATCAAACTTTTTATATACATCTATTTAACCATAGTTTCTTAGCTAAAACAATCTAGGCAATAAAATATGACTCATAAAATAGCATAGGAAATGGATGAAATAGTTCTTCAAAATCTGTATAATAAGAAGCAGTGACACAAAAGGAGAGACGGTTAAAATGAAGGATCAAACAATCTATGCAGTTGTTGATATCGAAACAACAGGAACTAATACAGAAAAGGATAAAATTATCCAATTTGCTTGTGTTTTAGTTCAAAATAGAAAAATTATAAATCATTTTTCAACAGACGTTAACCCTCTTCAATCTATTCCTAAAAATATTGAATACTTAACAGGTATAACGAATCAACAAGTTGCTAGTGCCCCTTATTTTGAGGATATAGCACCGATTATAAAAGAGTTGTTAAACGACTGTGTGTTTGTAGCTCATAATGTTTACTTTGACTTTGCATTTTTAAACAGTGAGCTCACCCGCTCTGGAGAAAAAGCCTTAACAGCTGCTTGTGTAGATACAGTGGAGTTGGCACAAATTTTGTCTCCTCAAGCAACAGGCTTTAGAGTTACAGATTTAGCAGCTCATTTTGATTTAGCTCACGACAACCCTCATCAAGCTTTAAGTGATGCTTATGTAACAGCGGAGATCTTTATTGAATTAGTTAAAAAAATTGATGAGATACCATATGTGACATTAGCTAAAATGACAGAGCTATCTAAATTCTTAGGTGTTAATAATGATTTGATTTTTGAAAAAGCTCTAGCTAAAAAAGATAAAAATCCACTTAATCAATTATTAGATTACGTCAAAACAATAGATATGATTACATTAAAAATCAAAAATTACCAGTTTAAAGAAATAAATCATCACAGAAAATTAAAGTATCCTTCAGAAGAAACATTAAAGGAACAACTTTTAGATAGTGGTTTAACCTATAGAGAAGAACAAAAACAAATGATGGATCGTATCTATGAATTTACAACTAATGATACAAAATCTAAAAATTTATTAGTTGAGTCAAGTACTGGGACTGGGAAATCTCTAGGTTACTTATTGCCTATCATCTATTCTAATAAAGGAAAAGTGATTATTTCTACAAGTACAATTATGTTACAGGAACAGCTAATGTATCGTAGCATTCCTCAATTAGAAAAAATAGTTAACTCTGATATCAATGCAGTCATATTAAAGAGTAGCAGCCATTTTATTGATTTAGATAAGTTTTATAAAACTTTGATAGCTGAGCCTAATCATCAAAAACAATATATTATTAATCAAATGGCAGTTCTTAATTGGTTACGTGAAACAGAAACGGGAGATCTAGATGAGCTGAATTTAAATAAAAAGCACTTATTCTTTGAGCATATCGGTCATCACGGTATTCATACATTGAATAAAAGTAGTTTGTTTTATGAGGAAGATTTTTTATGTTTTCTAGAAGAGAAAAAAAATCAGGCAGATGTGTTGATTGTTAATCATTCTTTTTTATGTGAGGAGACTTATCGGGAAACGAAACTACTTCCTAAAACAAACATCTTAGTAGTGGATGAAGCTCATAAATTGATCCATACTTTAGAAGAAAAAAATCTGACTCAGCTATCATTTAAGTATCTTTACAAACTTCTTAGACAAATAAAAGAGATTGAGGATTTAAAAGATTGCTTAACAGAAAAAAATGATGAAACATTACAAAAATCAGTTGAGTTATTAAGTTTACTTTCAGTAGATGCCAAAGAAGATATTCAGTGGTTAGAAACATTCTTAATGCAATTTGGAAAGCTAACAGAACACAGCCCAGAAAGAAATTTAAAAGATTTGGGACTTGTTTCGGAGTGGCCAACAGCTATGAAGAAAAACATGAAAGAACTCATGATTATCTTTAGAGAGATGAATCAATTAATTAAGCAAGCAACTGCTGAGTTATCAATGAGAAAAAACTTAACTACTGATAACGAGTATTTTTTACTCCTTGAATATGCTAATACCTTAACGAGCTTGAAGGAGTTTACTACTAGTTTTATTAACTTTTTTAAAGTTGAGGATATAGAATTTACAAGATTAATTTCTTTAGAAAGACAACATTTGTGTCTAAAAGAAATTAATTTCAAACAAGTTTCTATTCAAGAAACAAGTTGGTATCAAAACTTTGAAAAGATAATCTTTACGAGTGGTACCTTACAATTAAATATTGATTCTGATTACTTTGAAGAGCAACTTGATTTACCAACACCTGAAAAATTTATTTTAAGAGAAAAGTATAGCTACCAAGATAATGCAGAGTTGTTAGTCATTAAAGATTATGAGAATCAAGATTTTGGTAATGAAAAAAATTATGTTAATTTTATTACCAAGTCAATTGTTGAGATGTATCAAGTTAAACAAAGTTCAATGTTAGTCTTATTTACTTCCCACCGAATTTTACAAAAGGTTTATAAAGAGCTAGTCCATAAAATTAGGTTTGAAGAAACTGAAATTTTTGTTCAAGGTATTACTGGAACAAAAGAGAAAATTATTAAACGATTTATTAAGAATAACGGTGGCATTATTTTAGGAGCTAATAGTTTCTGGGAAGGGGTAGATATGAATCTACCTAAGCTAGATTTAATTATGATGACTAAACTTCCCTTTGATCCACCAAATAGACCACTAATTGAAGCTAAGTATCGTTTTCTTGAGCAAGAAGGAAAAAATCCGTTTTATGATGAAGCTATTCCTCAAGCGGGAAACCGATTAAGACAAGGAATTGGTCGTCTAATTCGTAGTGAAGAGGATAAGGGAATCATTGCGGTACTTGATTACCGATTGCTAGGCTCTAGTTATAGTAAAGAGCTACTGAATTATTTGCCAAAAGATTTAACAGTCAAAAATTGTTACTTAAATGAAGCTTTAACTGAAATTAATACTTTTTTTACTGAAAAATAACTGAAAAATTGATATAATAGGAAAAATGAAATGGGGGACGATAGTGTGAATCGCAAAAGTAATCGTCAGCTTAAAATTATAGGATTAGTCTTAATTTTAACAGTACTTTTAATTAGCATAGTGTTATTCCAATCTGCTTCTCCAATGAGAAAAGCAAAAAAACAAGGGATTAAAATTTCTAGGGAAATTGCTAATATTGAAACAGTGGATGATTTTTATTGGTTTACTCGTGAAAAAACATATTTTACAGTTGTTGGAAAAGATGCAAGTGATACTGAAAAAATAGTTTTTATTCCTCAAGATGGAACAGAAGCTGTCGTGATGAATGCTGATAAAGGAATTGAGAGCAGTGAAGCTGTTCAAAAGGTATTGGATTTAAAGGAAACAAAGAAAATAAAAAAAGTCTCATTAGGTCTTTATGATAACAAGCCTGTTTGGGAAGTAGTAGCTGATAGTATAGATCAGGGAATTAAGTACTACTTAATTGATTTTAATCAGGGAGAGATTGTCAATACGATTAGTTAAGTAAAAGGAGGAGTCTTATGAAGTTATCTAACAGAGTATTAGGGCTAGCACCATCAGCAACACTTGCTGCAGATGCAAAGGCAAAAAATTTAAAAGCACAAGGCGTTGATGTTTTAAGTTTAACATTAGGTGAACCAGACTTTGCAACACCTAAAAATATTCAAGATGCTGCTATTGTCTCAATTAAAAATGGAAGTGCAAGCTTTTACACACCAGTAGCAGGGATTCCAAAGTTAATTCAAAGTATTATTGAAAGAACTAAAGAGGATTATGGTTTAACTTATCAAACAAATGAAGTAATGGTTGGTACAGGGGCTAAATTTATTTTATTTACTCTATTTCAATCTATTTTAAATTTAGATGATGAAGTCATTATTCCTGTTCCTTATTGGGTAAGCTATGCGTCTCAGGTAGAATTAGCTGAGGGAAAACCAGTTTTTGCAATGGGACATGAAGATAATGGTTTTAAAATAACTGTTGAAGATTTAGAAAATGTAAGAACAGATAAAACAAAAGCTTTCATATTAAATTCACCATGTAATCCAACAGGTGCTATTTATACAGCTGATGAGTTAGAAAAAATAGGAAATTGGGCAGTTAAACATAATATTTTGATTGTTGCCGATGATATTTACGGTAAACTAGTTTATAATGGGAATGTCTTTACGCCAATTGCTACTTTGTCTGAAGCTATTATGAAGCAAACATTAATTATTAATGGTGTTTCAAAAAGTTATGCCATGACTGGTTGGCGAATTGGATATGCAATGGGAGATAAAGAAATTATTTCTCAAATGACTAAGATTGCTTCTCAAGCAACAAGTAATCCCTCTACTGTTAGTCAATATGCAGCAGTAGAAGCTTTGTCAGGACCACAAGAACAAGTAGCTGTGATGCGTGATGTTTTTGAAGAACGTCTAAATCACTTTTATAATCGAGTGAGTCAACTTCCAGGATTTAAATTAGAGAAGCCGCAAGGAGCTTTTTATTTATATCCCGATGTTAGTGAGTGTTTAACACTTTGTGGTTATGATAATGTGACTAATTGGGTGAATGACTTATTAGAAGAAGCCCACGTTGCAGTTGTAACTGGTGAAGGGTTTGGAACGGATAAACATATCCGTCTAAGCTATGCCACTGATATGGAAACATTAGACAAAGCTGTTGATCAGATTGCAATGTTTATCGAGAAAAAATCAAAAAAATAAATTGTATGGATGGAGAGTTGGAATGAAAACAATTCAGATTATTGATTCAAAGAATCATGTAGGCGAAACAGTAAAAATCGGTGCTTGGATTGCTAATAAGCGTTCAAGTGGAAAGATTGCTTTCTTAAATTTAAGAGATGGCTCAGCCTTCTTCCAAGGTGTTGTTGTTAAGACAGAAGTTGGAGAAGAGTTATTTGATTTAGCTAAAGGATTAAATCAAGAAACTTCAGTTATTGTAACTGGTGAAATTAGAGAAGATACTCGTTCTAAATTCGGGTATGAAATCGGAATTACTGGTATTGAAGTAGTTGGAGAAAGTCACGATTATCCAATTACACCAAAAGAACACGGAACAGACTTTTTGATGGATCATCGTCATTTATGGTTACGTTCTTCAAAACAACATGCAGTTATGCAAGTCCGTAATGAATTAATTCGTGCGACTTACGAATTCTTTAACGAACGTAACTTTATTAAAATTGATCCACCTATTTTAACAAGTAGTGCACCAGAAGGAACAACAGAGTTATTTGAAACAGATTACTTTGGTGAACCTGCTTATCTTTCTCAAACAGGACAATTATACTTAGAAGCTGCAGCTATGGCTTTTGGTAAAGTGTTCTCATTTGGCCCTACTTTTAGAGCCGAAAAATCTAAAACACGTCGTCACTTAACTGAATTTTGGATGATGGAACCTGAGATGGCTTTTGTGACTCAAGAAGAAAGTTTAGAAATCCAAGAGCAATATGTTGCTTTTATGATTGAAAAAGTTTTAGAAAACTGTGACTATGCTTTAGACGTTTTAGGACGCGATAAAGAGTTACTTAAAAAATACACAACATTACCTTATCCACGTATTTCTTATGATGAGGCTGTTGAATTATTACAAAAAAATGGTTTTGAAGATATTACTTGGGGAGATGACTTTGGTTCTCCACATGAAACATTTATCGCAAATCACTATGAAAAACCAGTATTCATCTTAAACTATCCAAAATCAATGAGCCCATTCTACATGAAACCACATCCAACTAGAGATGATGTTGTTATTCGTGCTGATATGATTGCCCCTGAAGGATATGGAGAAATCATTGGTGGTAGTGAACGTGCTATTGGTTTTGAGTACTTATTAGAACAAATCGAAAAAGATGGTTTAGACCGTAAAGATTATGAATGGTACTTAGATTTACAAAAATATGGTCCTGTTCCTCACTCAGGTTTTGGTTTAGGTTTAGAAAGAACTGTTACTTGGGTATGTGGTATTGAGCATGTACGTGAAGCAAGTCCGTTCCCACGTTTATTACACCGTATTTATCCATAAATAAAATTAACTATATTTATAATGAACCAACTAATTAAGGCGTAAGTGTAAAAACTTATGCCTTAGTTATTTTTTATGATTGACAACGCTTCCTTTTTAATGTTAGATTATAGGTAATAAGGATAGTCATTATTAAGTTAAGCTAAACCTAAACAGTACTCCAAGTCAATGGCAGGAGTTTGTTTGGGTATTTTTTTATGCTTTTTTTCTAATGTATGTGAAAAAGAGGGGAGATAAAATAAATTGGTCATATCAAAAGTGTTGAATAATAATGTTGTTATTGCTCTTAAGGATGATGGAACGGAACTTGTTTTAATGGGAACAGGCTTAGGATTTCAAAAAAAGGTTGGTAACCATATTGATGATGAAAAAATCCAAAAAACATTTGAGTTAAAAGGTGATTTAGATTCCTTAAGAGTAGAAGAAATGCTCTCAGAAATTCCAGAAGATATTATTGAAATGTCTTATCGAATTTTAAAAAAATCAAAAGAGAAATTAAATAAAGAAATGAATGAAACTGCCTTCCTTTCTTTTGCAGATCATTTGCATACAGCTATCCAAAGAAGCGAAAAAAATATTCAATTAAAAAACTTTTTGCTTTGGGATATTAAACGCTTTTTCCCAAAAGAATTAGCAATTGCTCAAGAGGGGATACGTTGGGTTAACGAAGAAATGAATACTAACCTTTCTGAGGATGAAGCAGGTTTTTTAACTCTTCACATTGTTAATGCTGAAATTGATAACAGTTCAGAAGATGCGATAAAATTAACGCAGCTAATTGAAGAGATTTTAACAACAATCAAATACACATTAAAAATTAACTTTGTAGAGCAAGATATTTATTTTCAGCGATTTATCACTCACTTACGCTTTTTCTCAGAAAGAGTTATTAGAGCAAGTAATGGCGAGCATGAAGAAGATAATAGAGTAGAGTCAGAATTATTTGAACTGATTACAACAAAATACAAAGAAGCTTATATTGCCACAAAAAAAGTTGTGGAGCTACTTGCTAATAGATGGAATTACGAAGTCTCACCAGATGAGCAAGTTTACATTACGATTCATTTAGCACGTATTATGGATAAGAGTAAAAATTAAGGGATAAAAACCTAATTTTATATATTATTTTTTAGAAAGGAGATGTATTTGATCCACTGGAAAGGATCCGGATCGTTACATTAAGTTGGCGAAACCTCTAATAAAACTAAAAAATTTATGGAGGATTTATCATGGGAAAATATGAAGAGTTAGCAAAAAATATTGTGAAAGAAGTTGGGGGAAAAGAAAACGTCAATTCCTTAACGAACTGTATTACAAGATTACGATTTAAGCTAAAAGATGAGAGTAAAGCTAATACAGAAGTTTTAAAAAATATGGATGGTGTTGTAACTGTTATGCAATCTGGAGGCCAGTATCAAGTTGTTATTGGAAATCATGTTCCAGACGTTAGAGCCGACGTAGATGCGGTTTTAGGTGTGTTAGAAGAACCAACTAATAGTGGACCAAAAGGGAATTTATTCGATCAGTTTGTTGATATTATTTCATCTATTTTCCAACCAATCTTAGCACCACTATCAGCTGCCGGTATGTTAAAAGGTGTGAATGCTATTTTAGCTTTTGCATTAGGAGCAGGATTTGCTGAGAGTTCTACGTACGCTGTATTTAATGCAATGGGAGATGGATTATTCCTATTCTTACCTATTTTCATTGGTTTTACTGCCATGAAAAAATTTGGTGGTTCTCCATTTGTCGGGATGATGATTGCCTCTAGTTTAGTTTATACAGGATTTATAGATGGCTCAGCAACAGCGACTTTTGCTGAGGCCGGTGGACTAAACTTTTTTAATATACCATTCTCAATTCCACCAGCAGGGTACGGATCCACTGTTATGCCAATAATTGCCGCAACAGCTTTCGCAGCTTTTTTAGAAAGACAACTTAAAAAAATTATTCCAGATGTGGTGAAATTATTTTTAGTACCTTTCTTTGTTGCTCTTATTACTATACCATTAACGTTTTTAGCAATTGGACCTGTTATGAACATTGTATCAGATGGTCTAGGTGCCGCATTAATCGGTATTCAAACGTTTAGTCCTATTCTTTATGGTGCAGTATTAGGTTTTGCATGGCAAGTATTAGTAATGTTTGGGATGCATTGGGCCGTGATTCCTTTTGCAATCATAGCTTTATCACAAGGTGATCCAACATCTATCTTAACTCCAAGCGGTAGTGTTTCATTTGCACAAACAGGTGCTGTGTTAGCCGTTATGTTAAAAACTAAAAATGCAAAATTAAAAGAGTTATCAATCCCAGCATTTATTTCAGGAATTTTTGGTGTAACAGAACCTGCCATTTACGGTATCACTTTACCTAAGAAAAAACCATTTTGGGCATCTTCAATTGTTGGTGGTGTGATTGGTGCAATCACCATGGGATTAGGAGTTCAAGCTTATCAAATGGGTGGATTAGGAATATTTAGATATCCTTCAATGATTTCACCAGATGGAGATATTAAATTAGCCATTTATAGTATGGTTCTTGATGTAGTAGCTTTAGTAGTTGGTTTTGGCTTAGCTTGGATGATAGGATTTAATGATGATGAGCCAACTGTTACTTTAAATAAAGAAGAAGCTAAAAAACAAGTTAGTGGACAAGGTAAAAAAATTAGTAAAGAAGAAATTGTCTCACCTGTAAAAGGGAATGTATTACCACTGAACCAAGCAAAAGATCCAGTTTTTGCAGAGGGTGTTGTTGGTCGTGGAGCAGTAGTTGAGCCAACAGAAGGTGTAGTTTATGCACCTTTTAACGGAACAGTCATGACTGTTTTCCCAACTAAACATGCCATTGGTTTAATTTCAGACAATGGTATGGAATTGCTGATTCATATTGGTGTTGATACGGTTCAACTAGAAGGTGAATATTTTGAAATATTTATTACAGAAGGTCAAAAAATTAAAACAGGTGATAAATTAGCTAGCTTTGATGTTAAAGGGATTGAAGAAGCTGGTTATAGTAGCCAAGTACTTGTAATAAATACGAATACACTGGATTATGCTGATATTATCTTGACGGATGAAAAAGAGGTTAACAAAGATAATCTATTATTTACAGCTGTTTTAACTAACTAAATTCAGATTAAGAAAGTAGGGGTAAACATGAGTTTTCCAAAGAATTTTTTATGGGGCGGAGCAACTGCAGCCAATCAAGCTGAAGGAGCTTGGAATGTTGATGGAAAGGGAGCTTCCATTAGCGATCACAACAGAGCCGGTAGTCGAACTTCAAGTACTCGTAGAACTTTTGATAAAGTAATCAATACAGATGAATACTATTATCCAAGTCATACAGGAATTGATATGTTCCATCGTTACAAAGAAGATATAGCTTTATTTGCTGAAATGGGTTTTAAAGTTTACCGATTATCTATAGCTTGGACACGTATTTTTCCAAATGGAGATGAAACAGAACCAAACGAAGCTGGTTTACAATTTTATGATGAGTTATTTGATGAATTAATTAAACATAACATAGAACCACTAGTAACAATTTCTCACTTTGAACTACCATATCATTTGGGAGAAACTTACGATGGCTTTTTAGACAAGAGAACAATTGATTTTTACGAAAGATATGCTGTAACGTTATTTAAACGTTACAAAGATAAAGTGAAATACTGGCTAACTTTTAATGAAATTAACTTTGGTACTCTTGAGCATGGTAAGAGAATTAATGGCTTATTTAACCGTGAATACACAGTAGAAGAGCAGTATCAAGCATTACATAATGTTTTTGTGGCATCATCAAAAGCTGTTATTGCAGGGCACGCTATCAATCCTGATTTTAAAATAGGTTGTATGTTAGCTTACATTACAATGTATCCAAAAACATGTAAACCAGAAGATGTCCTAAAAACTCAGGAAGCAAATGATCATCTAAATTATTTCTGTGGGGACGTTCAAGTAAAAGGTAAGTATCCTTATTTTATGACACGTTTCTTTAAAAAAGAAAATATTGATTTAAAATCTTCATCAGAAGAGATGGCTTTAATCTCAGAAGGAACTGTTGATTATTATACTTTCAGCTATTACATGTCAACTTGCATTACCTCTGATATTGATGAGAGAAATGATAAAACTGGTGGTAATTTATTTGGTGGTGTATCCAATGAATATTTAGAAACAAGTGATTGGGGTTGGCAAATAGATCCAGTTGGACTTCGCTATACTTTAAATCAAATTTACTCTCGTTATGAAGTACCATTAATGGTTGTTGAAAATGGGCTAGGTGCTTTTGATAAAGTAGAAGCAGATGGTACGATTAATGATGATTATCGTATTGAGTACTTTAAAAAACATATTGAAGAGATGTCTAATGCGATTGATGATGGTGTCAATTTAATCGGCTACACACCTTGGGGCTGTATTGATTTAATTAGTGCAGGCACAGGTGAGATGAGTAAAAGATATGGTTTTATCTATGTAGACCGTGATGATGAGGGAAATGGTTCATTAGACAGAACACCTAAAAAATCATTTTATTGGTATCAAAAAGTGATTGAAACAAATGGAGCAGAATTATAATTATTTGTTAAAGAAGAGGTTGTGACATAAATTATGTCACAGCTTTTTTATTTGACTTAAACTTAAAATAGGTTTATTATAATTATATTAACTACAAATGTAAATTGTGAAAAAGAAAGGTTGGTAAACATGAAACAAAAAATAAAAATTGATGGTATGAGTTGTAATCATTGCGTGGCAAAAGTTGAAAAGGCTGTTTCTGAATTAGATGGTGTTGATAAAATTAAAGTAAAACTAAAAGATGCTGAAGCTAAAGTTAAATTTGATGAAACCAAAATCCCTTTAGATAAAGTATTAGAAGTTATTACAGATTTAGGATATGATGCAAGTAGTATTTAAAAACTTGAGGAGTGTGGCATAATTTTGCCATAGTCCTCTTTTTGTTTGACAAACTAAAAAAGATATTATTTTATCATACATATAAATGCATGTATAGTGAGGTGAAAGTAATGGCTAGAAATAAATACCCAGAAAAAACAAGGAAAGCCATTTTAGATTCAGCAGTTAGACTCTTTACTATTTATGGTTGGGAAAAAGTAACGATTCAAGAAGTGATTGATGATGTTGGGGGAATTACTAGGGGGCATTTTATCATCACTTTAAATCACGTAAAGACCTAATTGATGCAGTGACTAATGAGTAGTGATACGATTAAAAATATGAAAGAAGAAAAAGATTCGTTATTTGTAGAGTGTGGTATTAGAAATGACTAAGTTAACCAACCTGGTGTTTATAAATTAAATTTACCTAATACAGATCATGGTAGTTTTACAGATTTAGCAGGATTATCTCCTTTAGTAGCTGTTAAGGGTGCTGATTATAAAGGAACCTTTGATAAAATTAATTAAATTTCTTTAACGTTTTTTGATAAGCATTGAAAAAATAGTAATCCTGTTGCTTTAGATGATTATTTAAATCAACATCAAAATATTAGTGTAGAGAAATATTAAGCATATATAATTGAAATTAATTTGAAATCTTTTTAATTTAGGTAACATCTCTTAATTTATCAATGTATAATAAATTAAGAGGTGATTTTTTTGGCAAAACAGTATACGAAAAAATTAATTCACGACACGTTTATTAATATGCTTAATGAAAAACCATTAAAAAAAATAACAGTAAAAGAATTAGCTTGTGCTTGTGAAATCAATCGTAATGCATTTTATTATTATTATTCTGATTTATATGAATTACTATCAGAAATTTTTGAAAAAGAATTACAAAGAGTTATTACAGAATTTAACGAAACATTGTCTTGGGAAGATAGCTTTAAAGTTGCAACTAAATTTGCCTTAGCAAATAAAAAGGCTATTTATCATGTATATGACTCCATGCAACAAGAAGAATTGATTAGGTATATTTACAATGTCTCTGGAAATATGATGGAGCGTTATGTTAATAATAGAGATAAGAATGTTTCTACTTCTGAATCAGATAAAGCGTTATTAGTTGCATTTTTTCAATGTGCGTTATCAGGTATGGTTATTAGATGGATTCATTCTGGTATGAAGGAAGAGCCAGAGGAAATCATCCAGCGAATTGGTTTTTTATTAGACGGTACAGTAGAAACAGCTTTAACACGTAGTGCTGCTATAAATGAATTATCTAATTTTTTAGACATTTAGTGGTCAGTGCCTAAATTTTAATCAAACAAAAGCAAATGTATTCTTTTGATACATTTGCTTTTTTTGTCTAATGAAATCCCTTTGTGAACTATTTATACTAATCTTGTATCAATCAGAAGAATAGTTATTTAAAGATTACTAACTATTTAGATAATAAAAACTTTATCAGAAAGAGGGCATTTATCATGGAACTAAAAACACATGATCCAAGACTTACTTTAACTAATGGAACCTATCATTCTTTAGTACAAGCAAGAAAACCAGAAGGAATTGATGACAAACAAGCTTATTTAATTGGAACAGGAATTGGTGCTTTAGCAGCAGGTTGTTTTTTAATTAGAGATGCACATATGGAAGGTAGTAAGATTACATTCTTAGAACAATTAGATATTCCGGGAGGCTCTTTAGATGGAGCTGTTCGTCAAAATGCTGGTTACGTAGCTCGTGGTGGTCGTGAGATGGGACACTGCTTTGAGGTACTGTGGAGTCTGTTTAGTTCCCTACCTTCAACTGAAAATCCAGAGATGAGTGTATTAGATTACTTTTTCTATACAAACTATGATGACCCAAACTCAAGTAATTGTCGTGTGACAAAAAATCGTGGTGAACGTTATGATAATGGTAAATTTAATTTAGGCATGGACTTAGCTAAAGAGTTAGCAGGTTTTGTTAATATGTCAGACAAATCATTAGAAAATAAAACAATTGAAGATGTTTTTTCTGATGAGTTATTAGATAGTGATTTCTGGATTTATTGGCGTACAATGTTTGCTTTTGAAAATTGGCATAGTGCTTTAGAGATGAAATTATATATGAACCGCTTTATCCATCATGTAGATGGTCTACCAGATTTATCAGCCTTACAATTTTCACGTCATGATCAATTTACTTCTTTTGTTTTACCAATGGTTAAATATTTACAAGATCATGGAGCAAAATTCCAATATGGTGTCACTGTAGAAACCGTTGAATTTGATATCACATCTGATAAAAAAGTAGCTAAAAAAATAGTAGCTTATGATAAAGAAAGAAATGACATTTCTATAGAGTTAACAAAGAATGACTTAATATTTATTACCAATGGTTCCATGACAGAAGCTTCTGGTTATGGAGATGATAATACACCAGCACCATTTAATAAAGAGTCAGAAACTGGTTGTTGGCGTTTATGGAAAAACATTGCTAAACAATCTCCAGATTTTGGTAACCCAGAAAAATTCTGTGGAGATACAGAACAATCAAATTGGGAGTCATGTACAGTGACTTGTCATGACAAACGAGTACCTGAGTATATTGAAAAAATTACAAAACGTTCTCCTTATGGCGGTAAAACAGTAACTGGTGGTATTATTTCAGCTTTAGACTCTTCTTGGTTAATGAGTTGGACAATCAACCGCCAAGAACAATACATTGGTCAACCAGAAGAAGATGTTGTTGTTTGGGTATATGGTTTATTCTCAGATGTTCCTGGTGACTACATTAAAAAAGCTATGCGTGATTGTACAGGTAAAGAAATCACTAAAGAATGGTTGTATCACATTGGTGTGCCAATCAATGAAATTGAAGAATTAGCTGAATCATGTACAGCAATCCCAGTTATGATGCCTTACATCACTTCACAATTCATGCCTCGTGAAGAAGGAGACCGTCCATATGTTGTGCCAAAAAATGCTGTTAACTTTGCCTTTTTAGGCCAATTTGCTGAAACATTAGATGATCCAGGTCGTGATACTGTCTTTACAATTGAGTACTCTGGTAGAACTGCTATGGAAGCTGTTTACGTCTTAACGGGTGTTGAAAAAGGTGTTCCAGAAGTTATTGGTACTCGTTATGATATTCGCTACTTATTATATGCGGGATTAAGTTTATTAGACGGTGAACAACCTGACATTCATATTCCACCACTTGTTAAACATAAAATAATGAAAAAAATAAAAGATACTGATATTGAAGAATTATTGAAAACATACCATATTCTTTAAGAGGCTGTTTTAGAAATAAGTAAGAGGTTGGCTAATTTATCAGTCAGCCTCTTATTTTCATTACTTAATTATTAGGAAGAAGGTTTCAAAGTGTACGAAATAACTACCCTAGAAAAATCATTGAAAGAAGACTACGCAAAGTTTCTTCAAGGTGAACTTTTGAAAAAACATCAAGAAAATAAGCAAAATAAAACTGATTCTGAATTTTTAAGCGTATTTAGATCAAACCATAAACCAAGTGAAATAAAAGAAACAACAAAATCATTAGTAGATGAGTATAGACAGTTTGTTGACTCTCAAGTTAGTGACTACTATAAAAAGATAGATGAGATTTCAGGAAAAATAGCTTATGAAAAATTTCTATTGCATTGGGAAAGAAAAATATTAAGAATCAACCATGAAAATTTAAGTAGTGAAGCCACCCGCTACTATGTAGATAAAATTAATCAGCATAATAGTGACTTAAAGCTATTAATAAAAGAATCTCCAGAGGCTTGGATTGCTTTTTATAAAAAGGAGTGGCTCACTGATATTAAATGCCAAAAAGAGCAGCAATTAGTACCGGTTCCTTATGTGACACGGACTAAAGAGAAAGTGATTGAATGTCTAGAAAAGAGCCAACCAGTTTATTTAGTCGGACATCTAGGTAGTGGGAAAACACAGCTAGCAATTGAAGCAGCAGTAGATTATGTAGTCCAAGAAAAAATCCAAGTTGCTTTAGAAGAAGAAATGGAGCATTGGTTTAATAAACATCAAGAAGCATCTAAATATGAGGCTTACAATCATTTTTTAGATGAATATACAAAACAAATTTCTTTATATGAAAGAATAAGAAAAGCAGGTACAAAAGAAGAACGGCAGCAATTAGAACCTTTATTTATTTCAGGCTCACACAATCTAACCTATGAAGATATGTTTGTTGAAAAGACATTAAGTTTAGAGCAACATTTTAATCAAGATTCTTTTTCAGATTATTTAAATGAAATGGTGGCAGATTATTTAAATTGGATGACTGAACATGGCACATACTCAACTAATTTATCATCAGAGGAAGCTTTACAATTAAGAGTACAAATTTGGAAAAGTTTTTCAGATTTATTTATTGCTAAAAATAACTCTTTTGGTACGACTGTTAAAAAAATAGAACGAGAGATATTAATAGCTCTTAAAGAAGGCCGTCCAGTTATTGTTGATGAATTAAACACAATTGCTATGCAAAATTTAATTGCTTTGAATGACTTATTACAACGCCATGTAGGACAAACAGCTTATATTACAGGTGTTGGTCCTATAGAAATTAAGCAAGGTTTTGGTTTTATTGGAACTGGGAATTTGTCTACAGATTTAATTCATTATGAAGGAACTAATCAACTAAATCCTGCATTTCAATCTCGTTTTGTAACAATTGAATACAACTATGTTCCGCAACAACTATCAGGTGAATTAAAATTTGTAAAAAAAAATGAAGAAAACGAGTTATTTAGAGTTATCCTTTCAACATTAGCAAATGATGATGGTTCAATTGAATTGCCACAAAAAAATGAAACCTTAGATGAATTATTTAGGTTTGCTCAATTATCACGCTTAACTCAAGAAGTTTTTATGGGAAAATATGTGGATAATGAAGAAAGTGAGAGTACTTACTCTTTAGGATTGAAGGAAGCAGTTTTGTCTATTCGAAATATTATACATGTATTAAACAGTTGGAACTACGGAGAAGAAAAATGTTTTTCTAAAGCTTTATGGGATGGTTTTATTAGTTCAATAACCTATCCTAGTGATCAGTATTATATACTTTCTCAGGCATTAAGGTTTGGATTTTTTAAAGAAACTGATGGGTGGCAATTAGGCAAAGTATTAACCTATGCTAGATTGGTGTCCTATGAGGAATTAAGGTTAGACACTTATAGTTATCAAAGAGGACAAACTGAAATATTAAGTTATTTTGATGTAATTAATATTTTATTTACGCAACCAGAAAAAAGAAAGAAGCCATTTCCTTTTTTAAATGAAGAAAACTTACAAACTAATGTTTTAAATGTCAAAGACTTTCAAGAAATTGAGAAGAAACTTCAAAGCTTAGAATATACGAAAACTCTGTATGATTATTTGAATAAAGGTGAAGAGAGTGACTAATAAAACTAATGAACAGCAATTATTTTTTAGCAAGGTAACAGAATTAAGAGATGCTTTTGATTTAGCGAAAGTTGAAGGAAAGATACCCAAAGGTTTTCAACAGCAATTAGACGAATTAGAGGAAAAACAACAATCAATTTTAAGTGATTTTTTTTCAAACTATCAAGAACTTCCGGTTATAAAGAAACAAACTCGTTTTGATTTTCATGAAGTATTTGATAGTAATCACTTGAGTCAACATATGCCATATAAGAAAATAATTCCTTTAAAAAATACTCTGATAGTTTCCTTATTAAATGATAATTCTATAGAATTAATAGAAATTCTTAAAGAAAAAGAAACTCAACATACAGTGAAACAAATAGGGAATCCTAGTGTGTTTTCAGAAATAATCAGAGACTTAATACCTGTAGACGAAGATTCTATTATAGTTCTTTCAGAGAAAGGAACAGTTTATTTAGGTGAACTAGTTGAGAAAAAACAATTGGAACTAGAATTTACTGAAATAGATAACTCAAGTGAATTACAAGATTTATATGAGATATCTGAAATGATAGATCATACTTTTTGGGGATACAAAGATTTTAATTTTCTCAAGCAAATTATCTTTAAGAAGAAGACAAACCACCTAGTAATTAAAACCTACTGTTTACCAAGAAATACAATAAAAAGATGGTCAACATTGTTAACTATTAATACAACTGATATTTTATTAGGAGATGAGGATGGAAAAGTTGTATATCTAAGAGTTAATCAAAATGAATTAGAAATCGTTGCTGAATTAAATTTAGGTAGTAGTATAACTAATTTTTTTATTTCTGAGTACCAAGAAAATTATTTGTTAATCTTTGTATTAGGAAATCATGGAGCAGTAACTTTAATGAAGTGTTTTAAGAATAATTTAGAAATAGTAGCTACGATGAATATTGATTCAGGTAACCTTTTTGCTATGACTATTCAACAAAAAAATGCTGTTATTCTCAGTGATTCAGGAGATTTATATTTACTAGAAGAACTTAATCAGAGCTGGCAATTAAATCCTTATGCAACAAAAAAAGAAGTTTTTTTTACTCAAGCTTATCATTTTAATAAAGTATTTCTTTTTATTAATAGTGATGGTTTATTTGACATTGCTACTATTAATAAAGAAATCAAGGAAAAGACAGATTTATTAGAACTAGCTTTGTATGAATAAGGAGGTGAAGATATGATTACTGAGCAAAGCATGGAATTTTCCGAGTTAGCGGAGAAAAAATGTGAGGAGTTTATTACAAAAGAGCAACCTAATTTAGTGACTTTTACCAAAGATAATCGTTTACGATATGTGCCCGATTTGACGAATGAAACGATCACATGGAATCTAAAACAAAGAGAAGTGTATTTACCAGCTACTCTAGTTTTAGAAAATAAAGAATCAGAGCAAATTATCTTATGGCATGTTTACTACAACCTTGCCCTTTATCACGAATGGCAAAAGAATCCTGAGAGTTATCTCTTACGCTTAGAACGTTTCAAAAAAGAAATTAATGAAATGACAACTTATTTGTACCAAAAAATAAAAGAACTAGGTATGGAAAAAAATGACTTGTTTAAACCTGAAAAGTTAGTTACTTATATAAAAAAAGAAATAAATACTCTTTTTTTTGAATGGGATAATTTTTATTCTTTAGTACGAGTGTTCCAACTTTGTCCTATTTATAGACAACCAATTTATCAAGAGTACATAAAAAACTATTTGAAAGTAACTTATTTTTCCAAAAAGATGATTAATCAATTGCCTACTAATCAATTATTTGCGAAAAGTTTTTTACTCTGTATGATTGATTCAGAAAATCAAATAGTGACTAATTTTGATAAAAATCCTTACAGAAAAAAGCTATTTGGTAAAGCCTATTTCGATTTTGTTTATCAACAAGTTGTTGAAGAAATAAATAATAATAGTTCACTGGAAGAAAGAGAAGATTTTTTTAGAGTTTTTATCTATCCAGAATTCAAAGTTCAGTGGCAACTAGAAATTGATCAGATGTTAGTTCAAACTCAAACTGGAAAAGAGCCTTATAAGGAAATAGAAGAATGGTTAAATCAAGAGCAAGAAAAACCAGCTGAAGCGATCGAAATGGGAGCAGATGAAAAACAGGAATTACTAGAAACTTTGTCTGAGGAAAAAGAGCAGGCAGATGTTACACTTAAACAATTATTAGACCCTAAAATAAATTTAGAAGCTTACGGTGTGAGTAAGATAGATCAACATATTTACCAATACTATGTAAATGAAACGAAAAAAATAAGGCAAGAGATGACTCTTTTTTGGGAAAAATTAATAGGACAAGCAAAAAAAGAAGTAAGTACGAAAGTAAATCAGCAGCTTAAAGGAAAATTGGATATTAATAGTGTTATTAGGCAGTATGTCTCTTTATCAGAAGCTGAAAAAATTGGCAACTATAAAAATTTAGCTCTTTTTAATCGCCATATTTTAGTAACACAATCTAACATTTTACCAGAAAATATAGAAATTATTTTTTTAGTAGATAATTCTGGTTCAATGAATGAAGTAAAAATTGATGCAGCACGAAAAGCCTTAGCAGCAACTTTACTATCCTTAGAAGATTTTTCTCATCTTTTAAAACAAGAATCAATAACAGGAAATCAAGCTATTAACCTAACTAGTGCCACCTATTTTTTTGGCAGCCATTACTATCAAGTGAAAAATAGTCATACTCACGAGAAAACAGAAATTGAAAGTGAACTGATAAAATCTATTAGTCATTTAAATGGTCAAGAAGGCAATACAGATGATGCAAGTTGCTTGAAAGAAATTTTAGAGCTGTTGACTAGTAAGGATGAACAACTTTTAAAATCAGGGAAAAAAATTCAAATGATTTTTGAAATAACAGATGGCGCAGCTAGTTTTCCAGGAGCCACAAAAGAAGTTATAGGTAAATTAATTGATAAAAATATTATTTTATTTGCTTTTCAAATCGGAAAAAATAGCCAATCTACAATTAAAAAGTTTGATTACGTTTGGAATGAGTGGATTGATTATGAAAGAGGAATAAAATTAGGTGAAGATATTGATAAACTTACTGTAGAATTATTAAATTTAGTTGGTCAACAAATGGAAAATATTTGGGTGAATCGATAAAAAACAAAGGAACAATGATATTTTAGTTCCTTTGTTTTTTCTATTGTAATTTTATTAAGTTTATTGTAAAAAAAATTAAACCAAACCTAGTAGATTAGCTATTAAGGTAGTTAACATAGTCACGCCAACGCCAATAATCGTTGGTACAATAAAGGAAACGAAGGTCCATTTTTTACTTTTTGTTTCTTTATAGATAGTTAAAAGAGTTGTAGAACATGGCCAGTGATATAGTGTAAATAATAAAACGTTAGTTGCTGTTAACCAAGTCCAACCGTTATTAACTAATAATTGATGAAATTCATTTAACGAACTGTAATCTGTAATAGTGCTTGTGGCCATATACCCCATAATCATAATGGGAATAACAATTTCGTTGGCTGGTAGACTAAGAATAAAGGCCATTAAAATAGTTCCATCTAAGCCCATTAAGTGAGCAAAAGGATCAATAAATTCTGTAGTCATTTGTAAGATGGATTGATCACCAATATAAACATTAGCTAAAATCCAAATAACAAGACCAGCAGGAGCTGCTACTATAATGGCTCTCCATAAAACGAATAAAGTTCTATCAAAAATTGACCGAACCACTACTTGTCCGATTTGTGGTTTTCTATAAGGTGGTAGCTCTAAAGTAAACGAAGAGGGCAGCCCCTTTAAAACTGTTTTTGATAATAGTTTTGATACCCAAATAGTAGAAGCGACACCTAAAAGAATAACAGCTGTTAAAAAGGCAGCTGATTTAAATGAACCTAAAATTCCTGCACTTGTACCAGCAAAAAACATTGTAATAACAGCAATTAAAATGGGGAATCTACCGTTACAGGGAACAAAGTTATTAGTAATAATAGCAATTAATCTTTCCCTTGGTGAGTCAATAATTCTAGCACCAACAACACCAGCAGCATTACAACCAAATCCCATGCACATAGTCAATGCTTGCTTTCCACAGGCGCCAGCTTTTTGGAAATATTTATCTAAGTTAAAAGCCACACGCGGTAAATAACCAAAATCTTCAAGTAAAGTAAATATAGGGAAAAAGATAGCCATTGGTGGTAACATAACTGCCACAACAGTCGATAGAACTTTGTAAATACCATTAATCAAGACATCTTGAATGAGTCTTGGTACATGCCAACTGGTAGCAACTGCTGTTAACCAATTACCAAGACGATTAAAATGATCTGCTAAAAAATCAGAAGGTCCATCGGCTCCAACAATAGTAAACCAGAAAATTAACATTAAAAGCAAAACCATAATAGGAATACCAGTGCTTTTTTGTGTTAGAATTTTGTCTAGTTTTCGGTCTCTTTTATCATAGTCCGCCTTACCAAAAGTCACAACTTCACTAGCTATAACTGAGGCTCTATCAAGTAGTGCTAAAATTTCTGTTTCTGAGTCTTGATGAATTTGCTCTAGTGCTTCAAGCATATAAGGATTAGTCTTGATTTCTCCTGAAATAACTTGATTAGTAGTCTCAATTAATTCAGTTAAACCTTGTTTTTTCACAGCTGACGTCCCAACCACTGGCACACCTAGTAATTCTTGCAGTTTAGGTAAGTTAATGTCAATTTGTTTACTTTTAGCTTCGTCTAACAAGTTGACACAGACCACAACTTTAGGTGTAATCTGCATGATTTGTAAAACTAGATTCAAATTTCTCTCTAAACTTGTGGCATCACAGACAACAATCGTGGCTTCTGAGTGAGTTGATTGAATAAAATCTCTAGCAACTTCTTCTTCTTGTGAGTGAGCCATTAGTGAATAGGTACCTGGTAAATCCACTAATACAAAACCTTGTTTTTGATGCTCACAGTAACCTTGAGCTAAATCAACAGTTTTTCCTGGCCAATTACCTGTATGTTGCCTCATACCAGTGAGTTCGTTAAAAATTGAACTTTTACCTACATTAGGGTTTCCGGCAAGAGCCACAACATGATCTGTGGGTTGTTTTTTTTGAATGATAATTTCTTCTTCATGTGCTTCCATTAGTTTGTCGTCACCTCAACATATTTTGCATCATTATTTCTAAGTGCAATAGTAGTCCCTCTTACACGATAGGCAATAGGATCTCCTTTAGGACTTGTTAAAACTCGTTTAATAGCAGTTCCTTTGTAGAATCCTAAATCAATTAACCTTCTGTTCATTTCCTCGTCTGGATGGGTGATTTTATTCACAAAAACTTCTTCTTGTTCTTCAATATCTAAAAGATTTATTGTTCTCATCTCCTTTTAGGTTTACCTAATCTTTTTTTATTATATACCTAATCGATGATGGTAACAAGTGTCTGTTAAAAGACATAGGATGATTAAGATGTAATTATGTAAAGAAATTAGTTATAATTACATTAACTAATAAAAGGAGGCTTTTTTATGACTGTACAAGATTTTATTAATACATATTATATTGAGAGAAAGGGAACATCTTCTGTTAAATGGGATGGACTTGAAAATAAATTTACGCGGAGTAATTTACTTCCTTTATGGGTTGCTGATATGGATTTTAAAGTACCAGAAAAAGTTCAAGAAAAACTAATGGAAAGAATAGACCACGGTGTATTTGGTTATTCTTTTGTTGAAGATTCTTATTATGAAGCCTTACTAAGTTGGCAAAAAAGACGTCATGATATTACTTTAGAAAAAGAGTGGGTGCGTTTTACGACAGGTGTTGTTAACTCATTTAACTACGTGATTCAAAGTATGACGCAAAAAGACGATTCAGTTTTAATTCTTGCTCCTGTTTATTATCCTTTTTTTGATGCTGTTAATAACAATGAGCGCCATCTTGTTGTATCAACATTAATAAATGAAGATGGACGCTATGAAATTGATTTTGCTGATTTTGAAGCAAAAATTATTAATGAAAATGTTAAAGTATTCCTTCATTGTTCCCCTCAAAATCCAGTTGGTAGAGTTTGGAGTGAAGATGAATTAACCAAACTTTTTGAGATTTGTTATCAAAATGGTGTCAAAATTATTTCTGATGAGATTCATCAAGATTTTATACAACCAGGAAAAAGATTTATTAGTGCCCTAAATTTAGATAAAAAATACCATGAGATATTAGTGGTTTTAACCGCTTCATCAAAATCCTTTAATTTAGCTAGTTTACTTCATTCTCATGTAGTAATTCCAAATGTTGATTTACGTGAAAAATTTGATAATTACTTAAATAAAGGAATAGGTAGTACAACGAGTTTAATGGGAATGATTGCTACAGAAGCAGCCTATAATCATGGTGAAGAATGGTTAGATCAGTTAATAGAAGTTATAGAATTTAACTTTGAGTGTATGAAAGACATTTTAAAGAAACGATTGCCACATGCAAAAGTTACTAATAAAGAAGCTACATATTTAGCGTGGATTGATTTATCTCATTATATTAAGGAAGATATTGTAACAATTATGGAAGAAGAAGTCGGAATAGCAGTTGATTATGGTGAATGGTTTGATAAAAATAGTCAATCATTTATTCGCGTTAACTTAGCAACAAAAACAGAAAACATTGAAAAAGCTATGAATCACTTATCAGATATTTTAGAAAACAAATAGCCTATGTTATTTTAAAAAGTTAAGATTCTTTAAATCTGTTATATTTAAGATAGTTTTTAAATAATTCCTATGCTAGACTTGTTTTAAATTGTTATTTATAGGAGATGAATTATGGAAAATCGTAGAAGACAAAAGAAAAAAAATCCTTTAAAGAAAATAGTCCTTATTTTATCTGGTGTTTTATTAGTGATGTTACTTGGAATCGGAACCTTTTTAGGTAAAACGTATTTTGATGTGAAAAAAACTGCTAATAAAGTAAGTCAACCAGTAGAAGGAAGACCTGATACAACAACTGTTATGGACGGAGAGCCGTTCTCTGTACTACTACTAGGATTAGATACAGGAGAATTTGGCCGTAATGATGTTGGTCGTTCAGATACTATTTTAGTTGCTACAGTTAACCCGAAAGAAAACAAAACAACTCTTGTAAGTATTCCTCGTGATACACGTATGGAAATGGTTGGACATGGAACTGTTGAAAAGGCAGCACATGCTTATGCTCATGGTCAAGAAAAAATGGCTATGGATTCAATGGAACAATTTTTAGGTATTGAATTAGATCACTACGTTTGGATTAACATGGAAGGTTTTGAAGACCTTGTAAATGCTGTAGGTGGCGTTGAAGTTGATAACAAGTTTGAGTTTAAACAAGATGGATTTACTTTCCCTAAAGGAAAAAATTCTTTAAACGGAGAACAGGCTTTAGCATACACACGTATGAGATATGAAGACCCAAATGGTGATTATGGTCGCCAAGTAAGACAACAAGAAGTAATCGGTGGTATTGCTGATCAAGCACTAAGCTTTAATGGTGTAACAAAATACAAACAAATTTTAAAAGCAATTGAAGATAACATGAAAACAGATTTAGAGCCAGAAGAAATGTTTAAAATTGCTATTGATTATCGTAACAGTTTCACAACAATTGATAATGAATCATTAAACGGCTATGGTGAAATGATTGATGAAGTATCATATCAAATCATTCCAGATGAAGAATTAGCTAGAGTACAGTTATTATTAAAACAACAATTAGGTAAATAAAAAGTTATCTAAAAAATGCTTAGCTTTAAGAAATAAGAAAAGGCTGTTAAAAAGTTTTAAACTTTTTAACAGCCTTATTTTTTATGCTAATGCTCCCATTGGATCCCACGGTGCAAGAGTTGTTACATTATCAGCTTCAATAACATCTAACAATTCCTTCTCTAAATATTTTTTATTAATAACAATTTGGTAAGTGTATTCATTTAACCAATCATCACTCATAACAAAGTAACCTTTATCGCCAACTTTATCTCCCCAACTATTTTCAACTTTCCATTTAGTTGGTTTATCATCAACTAAGTCAACACCAGTAATAACCATAGCGTGAGTCATTAAACTTTCACCATAATCTAGACGTTCTGCTTTAGTCATTGAGTAATCAATGTCTAGAGTTTCTTCTACACTGTAAATATCTGTAGCCATAATGCCAGAGTCGCGAGTTGAAGACTGACCAACATCACAACCATACCAAACAGCTTCGCCCATTTTTAATTGATCAATTGCTAATTTTTTGAAAGTTTCAATATCAACGTTTAAGTGACGAACTTCTTTTCCACCTACAACATTACCAAGCATTTCTACAGTGTAAACTTCGTTGTAAGGTTTGTCTGAAGTAGGCGCATTAATCACACTCACATAATCAGAAAGATTGCGACCTACAAACTCATCATAAAATAGTTGAGGTGTTAGGTTTCTTTTTAGTTGGTAATTGCCATCTGTATCAACATAAGAGTAATCAAATGTTGTTGGAGGAGTACCTAAAGTAGTTGCAAGTAAATTATAAATTTCTTGTAACATTTCTTCTTTTACTTGTTGAATATCTTCTTCAGTTGTTTTATTTGCTACTAAAGTACGTAATGTAACAGCATCTTTTCTTAATTTTTTGTTTAAGTAAGTATTTAAGTCGCGACTTTGAGAACTACTGAAAGTTTCAGGCATGACTGTTTTAGGAACAATCCCATATTTTTGAATAACTGCTACTAACATATCCCATTGACCACCATCTTGTTGAGGTGTTTGAAGTAAGAATGCCACTTTACGACTTGTTAAATCTTCTGATGCTGTATCCAAAATATTTTCATAAAAATAATTTGCTTTTTCAAATTTATCCCAGAAGAAAGTGAAGTTTTGAGATAATTCAAAGTCTTTAATGTTAAATGTTTCTTCAATACGGTGACGGAAAGTGTTAAGGGCTGCAAACATCCAGCAACGTCCACTTTGTTTTTGATTAGCAACTTTTCCTGTATCTAAATCAATTGAAAAAACAGGGTTGTTAATAACTGTTGATTGTTGATTCTCAGAAGATGCTAAAATTCCATTTTTCATAACACTTCTTTGACTAATTAGGTGATCCTGTTTACTGTAAAATGATTCGTTAAAGGAATCAATTTGAGTAAAAGTAATTTCTTTTGACATAAAATAAATCTTCCTCTCCTAAGTAAATAAACGTAAAAATAATTCTTGTTATCTATTGTACTCCTATTGAGAGGAAAACGAAAATAATTAACATAATGAAGTTTTTAGAATTGGCGAAAATATGTTCGCTATGGTAAAATAAAACAGTCAGAAGATAAACAAAGGAGAATGTAAAATGATTGAACGACAAACAAATAATACCTTTGATTTGGTCTCGAAATATGAGCCTTCTGGAGATCAACCAGAAGCAATAAAACAAATAGTAGATAATATAAATAAACAAGAAAAAGCTCAAACTTTATTAGGTGTAACAGGTTCAGGAAAAACCTTTACTATGTCTAATGTGATTAAGGAAGTTAATAAGCCAACTCTTATAATTGCCCACAATAAAACACTAGCAGGACAATTATATTCTGAGTTTAAAGAATTTTTCCCTAATAATGCAGTGGAATATTTTGTAAGTTACTACGATTACTATCAACCAGAAGCTTACGTTCCTTCAAGTGATACTTATATTGAAAAAGATTCAAGTGTCAATGATGAGATTGATAAACTACGTCACTCAGCCACAAGCTCTTTACTTGAGCGAAATGATGTGATTGTTGTCGCATCAGTTTCTTGTATTTACGGTTTAGGTGATCCAAAAGAATACCAAGAGCAGGTTCTTTCTTTACGTGTCGGTATGGAAATGGAAAGAGATCAGTTGCTACGTTCTTTAGTTGATATTCAATTTGACCGAAACGATATTGATTTTCAGCGTGGGCGTTTTAGAGTTCGTGGAGATGTTGTGGAAATTTTCCTTGCTTCTCGTGATGAGCTTGCTCTTCGTGTTGAGTTTTTCGGTGATGAGATTGATAGAATCAGAGAGTTTAACGCTTTGACGGGTGAAGTTATGTCAGACACAGAACATGTAGCTATTTTCCCGGCCACTCACTTTGTGACCAATGAGGATCAGATGGAAGAAGCCATTGCGAGAATTCAAGATGAATTAGATGGACGCTTAAAAGAACTTAGAAGTGATGAAAAATTGTTAGAGGCTCAAAGATTAGAGCAGCGAACCAATTATGATATTGAAATGATGCGTGAGATGGGCTATTGTTCTGGAATTGAAAACTACTCTAGACAAATGGAAAACAGAAAAGAAGGCGAGCCACCTTATACGTTAATTGACTTCTTTCCAGATGACTTTTTAATTATGGTAGATGAGTCTCATGTCACAATGCCACAAATTAGAGGTATGTATAACGGAGATAGAGCTAGAAAACAAATGCTTGTTGATTACGGTTTTAGATTACCAAGTGCTTTAGATAACAGACCGCTACAATTGTCAGAGTTTGAAGATCATGTGAATCAAATTCTTTATGTGTCAGCAACACCTGGCCCATATGAAGGCGAACAAACTGACTTAGTAGCAGAGCAAATCATTAGACCAACAGGTTTACTTGATCCAATTATTGATGTGCGACCTATTATGGGACAAATTGATGATTTAGTTGGAGAAATTAATGAGCGAGTTGAGAAAAATGAGCGTGTCTTTATTACTACCTTAACTAAAAAAATGTCAGAAGACTTGACAGATTACTTTAAAGAATTAGGTATTAAAGTTAAGTACTTACATAGTGATATTAAAACTTTAGAGCGAACAGAGATTATTCGAGATTTACGACTAGGTGAGTTTGATGTTTTAATCGGAATTAACTTGTTACGAGAAGGTATTGATGTACCAGAAGTATCTCTAGTAGCAATTCTTGATGCTGATAAGGAAGGTTTCTTAAGAAGTGAACGTTCACTTGTCCAAACGATTGGACGAGCAGCTCGTAATGAAAACGGAAAAGTAATTATGTACGCTGATAAGATGACTGATTCCATGACTAAAGCTATTGAGGAAACTCAGCGAAGAAGAAGTATTCAGGAAGCTTATAATAAAGAACATGGTATTGTTCCTAAAACAATTATTAAAGAAATTCGTGATTTAATTAGAATCTCTAAAGATAATGAGGAAGAAGAAAATGTTAGTTTAACAGAACAATATGAGTCACTTAATAAAGATGAGAAAAAAGAATTATTATTTGAATTAGAAAGTCAAATGAAACAAGCAGCCAAAGACTTAGACTTTGAAAAAGCAGCAACACTAAGAGATACAATACTTGAGTTGAAGTCTGGCAAGTAAGGGGAGAAAAATAAATGGCAAATGATAAAATCGTCATTAGAGGAGCGAGAGCTCATAATTTAAAAAACATTGATGTGACAATTCCTCGTGACAAATTAGTAGTTATTACAGGACTTTCTGGTTCAGGAAAAAGTTCTCTAGCATTTGATACACTTTATGCTGAAGGACAACGCCGTTATGTTGAAAGTTTATCTGCTTATGCTAGACAGTTTTTAGGTCAGATGGATAAACCAGATGTGGATAGTATTGATGGCTTAAGCCCAGCAATTTCTATTGACCAAAAGACAACTAGTAAAAACCCAAGATCAACAGTGGGAACTGTTACTGAAATTAATGATTACTTAAGATTATTATATGCTAGAGTAGGACACCCGATTTGTCCAAATGATGGCACAGAAATTAGTAGTCAATCACCAGAACAAATGACAGATAGAGTCTTAGAATTAGAAGAAAGAACCAAAATTCAAATCTTAGCTCCAATTGTTAGAGGAAAAAAAGGACAGCATAAAAAGATTTTTGAAAAAGTTAAAAAAGAAGGTTTTGTCCGTGTCCGTGTTGACGGAGAAACCTATGACATTGAGGAAGTACCAGAATTAGAAAAAAATAAGAAACACGATATTGAAATCGTTGTTGACCGTATTGTGATTAAAGACGGCGTTAGGTCAAGACTATTTGATTCTTTTGAAATGGCACTTAGATTATCAGAAGGTTATGCATTAGTTGATGTGACTGGTGGAGAAGAGATTCTGTTTAGTGAGCATTACGCCTGTCCATATTGCGGGTTTACTGTTGGCGAAATTGAACCTCGATTATTCTCTTTTAACACACCTTTTGGGGCTTGTCCTGATTGTGATGGCTTGAGTATTAAACTAGAGGTTGATGAGGATTTAGTCATTCCGGATAGAAGTAAAACCTTAAGAGAAGGAGCTATTTCTCCTTGGAATCCAATTAGTTCAAACTACTATCCACAAATGCTTGAACAAGCCTGTGAGCAGTTTGGCATTGATTTTGATACACCTTATGAAAAATTAGAAGAAGAGCAAAAAGCTATTTTAATGACAGGCTCAAATGGAGATGAATTCCATTTTCATTATGAAAATGAGTTTGGTGGTGTTCGAGATGTGGATATTCCATTTGAAGGTATTTTAAAGAATATCAAACGTCGTTATCACGAAACAAATAGTGATTATACAAGAGAACAAATGAAGCTTTATATGACAGAATTAACTTGTGCGAGTTGTCATGGTTACAGATTAAATGACGAAGCCTTGTCTGTTAAAGTTGATGGGAAACATATTGGTGAGATTAGTAATTTATCAGTTGGTGACTCTTTATCTTATTTTGGAGATGTGTCATTTGGTGAGCAAGAACAAATGATAGCTGCTCCAATTTTAAAAGAAATCAAAGACCGCTTAAGTTTCTTACAAAATGTTGGTTTGAACTATTTAACTTTAAGCCGCTCAGCAGGAACTTTATCTGGTGGGGAAGCTCAACGTATTCGTCTAGCTACTCAAATTGGTTCAAATCTTTCTGGTGTGTTATATATCTTAGATGAGCCTTCAATTGGGTTACATCAAAGAGATAATAATCGTTTAATCGATTCTTTGCAAAAAATGCGTGATTTAGGTAATACCTTAATCGTTGTTGAACATGATGAAGATACCATGAGAGCAGCGGATTATCTGATTGATATTGGACCTGGCGCTGGTGAGTTGGGTGGAGAGATTATTGCAGCTGGAACACCTAAAGAAGTTGAAAAAAATAAAGCTTCTTTAACTGGTCAATATTTATCAGGTAAAAAACAAATTCCAGTACCAACCACAAGAAGAACTGGTAATGGTAAAGAAATTGTTGTTAAAGGTGCAAGTGAAAACAACTTAAAAAATCTAAATGTAGCGTTCCCGTTAGGTAAGTTTGTTGCCGTAACTGGAGTTTCTGGTTCAGGGAAAAGTACTTTAGTTAATGAAATTTTGAAGAAAGCATTAGCTCAAAAAATTAATCGTAACTCTGAGAAACCTGGTAAGTACAAATCGATTACTGGCTATGAAGATATCGAAAAAATTATTGATATTGATCAAAGTCCGATTGGAAGAACACCAAGAAGCAATCCTGCAACTTATACAAGTGTCTTTGATGATATTCGTGATTTATTCGCTAAAACAAATGAAGCTAAAATTAGAGGATATAAAAAAGGTCGTTTTAGTTTTAACGTTAAAGGCGGTCGTTGTGAAGCTTGTCGTGGTGATGGAATCATAAAAATCGAGATGCACTTTTTACCTGATGTTTATGTACCATGTGAAGTGTGTCATGGACATCGTTATAACTCAGAAACATTAGAAGTGAAATACAAAGGAAAAAATATTGCTGAGATTTTAGAGATGACTGTTGAAGAGGCAGTCGATTTCTTCAAAGCAATTCCTAAAATTCATCGTAAGATGCAAACAATTGTTGATGTAGGCTTAGGTTATGTGAAACTAGGACAATCAGCAACCACTCTTTCTGGTGGAGAAGCACAGCGTATGAAATTAGCAAGTGAACTACATAAACGCTCATCTGGTAAAAACTTTTATATTTTAGATGAGCCAACAACTGGTCTACACGCTGATGATATTAGTCGTTTGATTGGTGTCTTAACTCGTTTAGTGGATGCAGGAAACACAGTACTTGTGATTGAGCATAACTTAGATGTGATTAAGACAGCTGACTATATTATTGACTTAGGTCCTGAAGGTGGAGATGGTGGTGGAACAATAGTTACTACTGGTACACCTGAGGAAGTTATCACAGTTGAAGAAAGTTACACAGGTTACTATTTAAAAGAAGTTATGGAAAGATTTAATTAAAAATCGATAAAAAAAGAGCAATGACATTATAAAATGTACCCTATAGATTGGACACGAAAAAAAAAGCGTGCCTTCTATAGGGTATTTTTATATGATAAATAAAAAAGACGTGACTAAAATGGGTATTAATAAATTTACCACTGAAGAAATTGAAGAGTTAAAACAAAATCCATATGTCAAACGAGTGAGCAGTTCTTCGATAACTTACACAAAAGAATTTAAAGAATTATTTGTGCTCAAACACTCTGAAGGGCAGTTACCCCATCAAATTTTTAGTGATGCTGGATTTGATATTACTGTGTTGAAACAGCGTAGAATTAATACTGCCAGCCACAGGTGGCGCGAAAAAGCAAAACAAGGAGAAAGTCTAGAAGATTTACGACTTGGCAATAGTAGTCGCCCAAGACACAAAGAGTTAACTGAAAAAGAAGAATTAAAACGCTTAAAAGCAGAAGTGGCTTATCTAAAAGCTGAAAATGATTTTTTAAAAAAGCTAGAACAAGCAGAGAGAGAGGCGATTTGGAAAGCAAACTCACGGTCCACGAAAAATTCGAAGTCATAAGAAGACTCAGAGAGAAACATCAGAAAGTAACACAGGTGAAGCACCTGTGCCAGCTAGCAGGAGTGTCTCGTTCGGGTTACTATCATTACCTCCAAACATGCTTAGAGGCCTCTATTAAAAATCAACAAGATTACTCAGACTATACCTTGATTCTAGAAGCATACCGATTCAAGAACCGAAATAAAGGTGCTCGTTTAATCAAAATGACATTAGAAAAATACTTTAATACAGTCATGAACCTAAAAAAGATTAGACGTTTGATGAAAAAATTTAATCTTGTTTGTCCTATCAGAAAAGCAAATCCTTATCGACGAATGGCAAAAACACTCGGCACTAGTAACCATCATCCAAACCATCTTAATCGCCAATTCAATCCACCAAAACCTAGAAAGATATTTTTGACAGATATCACCTATCTACATTATCAAAATAAGCATGCTTATCTTTCAACAATTAAAGATAGTTGTACAAAAGAAATTGTAGCTTATCGTGTTTCACCAAACTTAAAACTTGATTTTGTCTTAGAAACATTAGAAGATTTGACTCCGTATCTAACGAACAGAGAAGAGTCAACTGCTCTCATTCATTCTGATCAAGGATGTCACTATACATCCAATGGATTTCAATCGCGAGTGAAAGAACTAGGTTTAATTCAATCAATGTCCCGTAGGGGCAACTGCTGGGACAATGCACCGCAAGAATCCTTTTATGGTCATATGAAAGATGAACTAAATCTTGACGCCTGTGTGACCTATGATGATGTTGTCACAGAAGTAGACGACTACATGGATTACTACAATCATTACCGTGGTCAGTGGACACTAAACAGAATGACGCCGCAGAACTACTATGAATCGTTATGCACATAAAAAAGATGACTTCCTCTTTAGGAAATCATCTTGATGACAGACGAACTCTTTTTTATTATGTCCTTGACATAGGGTACATTTTATTAGCTAATGTCATTGCTCTTTTTATTTGATTAATCATTTACTCTTCTGATTTCTCGTTTGTAGTTCATTAAATAGGTTATGACTGAAAAAATAAAAATTAATACGAAAAGAGTGATGTAAACAGGGATAATAGTAAGTCCTGTTTCAGTGAATCCGACGATTGTTTTTAAAAAGTTAAAAAAATGACTTTTAAGAATAGGACCACCTAATTGAAGAATAATACCCAAAACAAGTGGAATGATGATAACAGTTGCGATAGTTACATTTTTTTTATAGCCGCTAACTCGATCATGGAATGTTCCAATCACAGATGATAAAGAAGCACCAAATAAAAAGAATAAAAATAAGAATAAAAAACTTTGCCAATAGTTATCTCCAACATAAATATCAGAAAGAAACAGAGTTATTTTTAAATAATTTACTAATAAATTATTTGCTATTAATTTAAAGACAATCAAAAAGGCTGCTAAAAATGCTGAAATAGTTGTATTTGAAATTAAATAGCTGATAAAAATATTATTTCGAGACATTCCGTTTTGAATAAATAGTTTAAAATCTGTACTAACACCAAATAAGGCGATAACAAAAACAAAAACGAATGACGTAAACATAGCGTCGGATCTAATAGTAACATCTGTACCAGAAATTAAGATACTAATTAAAGGAAATAAAATTGAGAAAAAGATGAAATAACCAAAAAAGAAACTAATTGATTTCATTTGGTATTTTAAACGATAAGAAAATGCCGTTGATAATTTCATTTATAGAACCTACTTTCTTTTAGTTAATTGAACGAAGTAATTTTGAAGTGTAACGGGTTTAGCTGTAACTTCCTGTGGCAAATCAGTAGGTATCGTACCAGTTAAATATACCGTATAGTAATCACCCAGGGATTCACTACCAATTAAGGAATAGTTTTCTGCTATATCAGTTATCATATCTTTTGGTCCAGAAAGAGCAAAATTACTTCTGATTAAAGTTTCAACATCGCTATCTACTTTAACTCGACCATCATTAATTACAATGACATTTTCTAAAAGCGTTGAAATTTCTTCAATTAAGTGAGTTGAAATAATAAAAGAACGACTTCTTTCTTCGTAAGTTTCAATTAAATAAGAATAAAATAATTCTCTATGAGCAGCATCTAATCCTAAAACAGGTTCATCTAAAAAGATGTAATCATATGGTACTGACAAAGCGACTATTAATTTTGCAATACTTCGATAACCTGTTGATAATTTTTTGAATGTTAATTTAGTATTTAATTCAAATGCTTCAGTCATTTGAGTTGCTAATTTCCAATCGAAAGAACCGTAGAAAGCCTCGGAAATTTTGTACATGTCCTTAATTTTCATATTAGAAGGAAATAGATTATCTTCACTCATTAAATAGACTTTATTAAGGAGTGCTTCATTATCAAAAATAGAAACGCCATCTAACATAACAGCCCCACTGCTAGGAATACTGCGGCTATTAATAATATTAAGTAAACTACTTTTACCAGCTCCATTTCTACCAAGTAACCCATAAATCGTATTTGGTTTTAGAGTAAGATTAATTTCAGTTAAAGCTTGCTTTTCTTTGTATTTCTTAGTGATATTTTTAATTTCTAGTGTCATGCTCGATACCCTCTTTCAAGAATTTCTTTAAGTTCATCTAAATTAATATTTAATTTTTTAGCTTCTTCAATTAATTTATTAACATCTTTAGTCAAAAATTCTTCTTTTCTAATCATCCTAACTTTCTCCTTTGCTCCATCTAAAACAAACATTCCAATTCCTCTTTTTTTCTCAATCAATCCATCATCTACTAAAATATTCACCCCTTTTAACACTGTTGCAGGGTTAATTTGATAACTTTTAGAAATTTCAGTTGTTGATGGAATCTGATGACCTTCTTCATAAGCTCCGTTTAAGATACCTAAAGAAATCTGATCAGCTACTTGTTGAAAGAGTGGTTTGTCGCTTGTGTAATTAAATTCCATGAATTCACCTCATCGCTTAATCGGTTAGTTACTTATGTAACTAACTATATAACGTTAGTTTGAAAAAGTCAAAACATATTTATGACTATCTTATGATACACCAGGTATGTTATAATATAAGAATTGAGAATAGGGAGTGAAGAAAATGAACGGAAAACAAATAGATAGTCTTCAATTAGTTGTAATTACAGGTATGAGTGGGGCTGGAAAAACCGTTGCTGTACAAAGCTTTGAGGACATGGGCTTTTTCTGTATTGACAACTTACCTCCAACATTGATTCCAAAATTTTGGGAATTAATTAAAGAATCTGGAAAAATTACAAAAATTGCTCTAGTTATTGATTTAAGATCACGTGCTTTTTTTGAAGAAATTCAAAGTATGTTAATTGAAATTGAAAACACAAAATTAGTAGATACAACGATTATGTTTTTAGAGGCTTCAGACAAAGAGTTAGTATCTCGTTATAAAGAAACAAGAAGAACTCATCCACTTGCTATGGATGGTTTAGTGACAGAAGGAATTATTAAAGAGCGTAGTTTATTAAGTGAATTAAAAGGTGAAGCTCAACTAGTTATTGATACAACTAATTTAGCACCAAGAGAACTACGTGAAAAAATTATGGCTAACTTTAAATCAAATGATACATCGACTTTCCGTGTTGAAATGGTTTCATTTGGCTTTAAATACGGATTACCAATTGATGCAGATGTGGTAATGGATGTCAGATTTTTACCTAATCCTCATTATGTGCCGGAATTACGTCCTATGACAGGAAAAGATAAACCAGTTTATGACTATGTTATGGCAAGTGAGATGACGGAAGATTTTTATCAACAATATGAAAAATTAATGTTATCAATCTTACCTGGCTACATTAAAGAAGGAAAAATGAGTTTAACGATTGCCATTGGCTGTACTGGTGGGCAACACCGTTCAGTAGCCTTAACTGAAAGATTAGGTAAACGAATTTCAGAAGACTATAAAACAAATATTACACATCGCGATATAGGGAAAAGAAAGGAAACTGTGAACCGATCATGAAAACCTACCGAATTAGAAGACCTAAGATAGTGGTCATCGGCGGCGGTACAGGTTTGCCTGTTATTTTGAAAGGCTTAAGATATCAAAGTGCTGATATTACAGCTGTTGTAACTGTTGCAGATGATGGGGGAAGCAGTGGCAAGTTAAGAGAAAGTGTTAACATGAGCCCTCCTGGAGATTTAAGAAATGTGTTAGTGGCTTTATCAGATATGCCACAAATGTATGAGAAAATTTTTCAATATCGATTCAAAAAGGAAGATGATTTTTTAGCCGATCATACAATTGGAAATTTAATTATTGCAGCTCTTTCTGAAATGAAAGAGAGTACTTATGATGCGATTCAATTATTAACAAAATTTATGCATGTTGATGGACATATCTATCCTGCTTCAGAAAAGTCTTTAACCCTACATGCTAAATTTGTAGATGGTTCTGAGGTAGAAGGTGAATCAAAAATTGCTGAAGACCGTAAAAAAATTGATTATGTTTATGTGACAAATACTGATGATGATGAAAAACCAAAAGCTGCTAGAAAAGTTATATCAGCTATTAAAGAAGCTGATATGATTGTTTTAGGGCCAGGAAGTCTCTACACAAGTATTTTACCAAATTTAATGATTGAAGATTTAGGTAAAGCGATTGTTGAATCAGATGGTGAAGTAGTTTATATTTGTAACATTATGACTCAAAAAGGTGAGACAGAACATTTTTCTGACGCAGAACATGTTAAAGTGTTACATGAACATCTAAATGCCAAATTTATTGATACTGTCTTAGTTAATACTGAGCCAATACCAGATGGTTATATGGATTTTGATGTGTATGATGAATACTTAGTCCAAGTGAAACATGATTTTAAAACATTAAGAGATGAAGAGTGCCGTGTGATTTCAGCTGACTTTTTAGAGTTGCGAGATGGCGGAGTTTTTCATGATGGGAATAAAGTAGTTGAAGAGTTATTCCGTTTAGTTTTTGGAACGAAATATTAAAGAAAAAGGGGTGAGTCAGGATGTCTTTTGCATCTGATGTAAAAAAAGAACTGACCACATTAGAAGTACATATTGAACATGCTAAAGCAGAACTAGCAGCACTTATTCGTATGAATGGTGCTGTTACTCTTGTTAATAGGCAATTTGTTTTAAATGTTCAAACTGAAAATGCTGCGATAGCTCGAAGAATCTATACACTTTTAAAAGATCATTATCATGTAAATAGTGAATTATTAGTAAGACGTAAAATGAAATTAAAGAAAAATAATGTCTACATTGTGCGTCTAAAACAAGAAACACAAAGTATTTTAGAAGACTTGGAAATTATGGATGGATTTATGTTTAATACCCGTGTGTCACCAACAATCATGGGAAATGAACAGAAAATGCGCTCTTATTTAAGAGGAGCCTTTTTAGCTGGTGGTTCAGTTAATAATCCTGAGACAAGTCGTTATCATTTAGAAATTTATTCTATGTATGAAGAGCAGTGTCAGGATTTATGTGACATGTTAATCTACTACGGTCTAAATGGTCGAGTGACTGAAAGGCGAAATGGTCACATTACTTATCTAAAAGGGGCAGAAGAAATTGCTGACTTTTTAGTATTAGTTGGTGCGACCAATGCCATGCTTAAGTTTGAAGATGTGCGTATTGTGCGTGACTTGAGAAATTCAGTAAATAGATTAATGAACTGTGAAAATGCTAATATGAATAAAACCGCAGATGCTGCGAAAAAACAAATTGAAAATATTCAATTAATCGAAGATAAAGTAGGATTAGATTCATTACCTGAAAAACTTCGAGAAGTAGCAGAAGTCAGATTAGAAAATCCAGAAATTAGTTTAAAAGAACTTGGTGAAATTTTACCAAGTGGCCCTATTACAAAATCTGGTATTAATCACAGAATTCGTAAAATAAATGAATTTGCTGAACAACTTCAAAAATAAAATAGTTAACTTAAAAGCAAGTGACGTAAGAATATTCTGATGTCTCTTGCTTTTTTATTTTGTTTGAGATATAAAAGATTGTGAAAAGATGATATACTTAAAGTAATAAGAAGGGTGAGTGAAGCTGTTGAAAACAAAAGATTTATGGCTTTCATATGTACAATCACACGAGCTGAGTGAAGAGCTGCTGCCTGATTATATTGCGGAATCTTGGGAATATTGTATGAAAAACGATGTGAATCCTTACTCAAAACAAGGACTAGAGCGAGTTTCAGAATATGATCTATCAATCAAAAAGCAAGAACTTTCATTTTTAATAGGAACAGTTAAAAATGAAATAAAGCGCTTAAATGAATTTTTTTATGTTAAAAAACCACTTTTTATTTTAACCAATAATCAAGGGGTTGTTTTGTGGCGTGATGGACATCAAGAAACAAGACATTTAGCTAATAATATTCATTTTTCAGAAGGTAGTGTTTGGACAGAAAAAGCTGTTGGAACAAATGCCATTGGAATAGCTTTACGAACTTTAGAAAGTGTTACTGTAGAAAGATTTCAACATTTTTCAGAAGCTTCTCATCCTTTCACATGTACTTCAACACCAATTTTAGATGGCAATGATAAAGTGATTGCTTGTCTAAATGTCTCTACAATGGAAAATTTTAGTGAAACAAATTACACTCTTTTTGCTTTGAAAATGATTGCTAAAAATGTACAACATAAAGTAGCTGAAAAGCAGTTAATAGAAAAGAAAGAGCAATTTTTAGAAGCGTTAAATCAACCCTTCGAACAATCAGTATTAGTTGGCTTAGATGGCAAAATTCTTTCAGTTTCAGATGACTATCATTTACTCGATAGTAGTATAGAGGGTGAAATTATTAATGAGTCACTTACAAAACAATTTGAACCCTTCCATAAGAAAAAACTATATCAAGAGAACCAACTAATAGGTTTTTGTTATCAACTTGAGCAAACAGTTAAAGAACCTTCTTTAGTTAGTTTTGGTATTACATCAAAAAACAGTGATTATCAAAAGTTCTTAAATCAGTTGTCTCAAGCAGCAAAATCTGAGCTTCCGATTCATATATACGGAGAAACTGGTAGTGGAAAAGAAGTTTCAGCTAAAACCATTCATTTTAATAGTAATCGTCAATTTGGGCAGTTAGTTTCAGTTAACTGCGGGGCATTAAGTGAATCTTTACTTGAAAGTGAATTATTTGGTTATGTACCAGGTGCTTTTACTGGTGCCAGCTCTTCTGGTTACCAAGGAAAAATTCAACAAGCAGATCATGGGACGCTTTTTTTAGATGAGATTGATAGTATGTCTAAAAGAATGCAAGTTGCTCTTCTTAGAGCATTAGAAGAGAAGAAAATCACACCGATTGGTAGTGATAAAGAATTAGAAGTTGATTTTAGATTAGTTACAGCAAGTAATAAGGACTTAAAAGAGTTAGTGAAATCTGGTGATTTTAGAGAAGATCTATTCTATCGTTTATACGTGATACCATTAATTTTACCTTCACTTAGAGAAAGACAAGAAGACTTTGAAACCTTAGTTGAGGATTTCTGTAAACGAAAAAATTGGCAACCAAATTGGAAAGCAAAAATTAGTGAAATTGCTAAAGAATTTGAATGGCAAGGAAATATTAGAGAGTTTCAAAACTTCCTTGAGCGCTTGCATTTATATTTTCCAAGTTTTGAGCCAAGTAAAGCAGAAGTCATAGACTTAATTTCTATAGGTTCAGTTAAGATGAATCAACAAGCAGATACTTCTCTAGATGAAAGACTACAGATTATGAATGTTTTAAAAGAAACCAATTACCACCTAACTCAAACAGCAGATAAACTTAATATGGCACGAAGTACTTTGTATCGTAAAATAGATAAGTATCAAATCCAAATTCACAAATAAATAAGAGAAGACTTAAAGAGATGGACAAGAATGTCCGTCTCTTTTTTTGATAAATATGTCTGTCACAACCTCTCATTTTGTTGCAACACTAGTGAGACGATTTTGTTCGATTTCACAAATTTAAAAACAAAAAAGTTTTATTTAAAGCGCTTTCTTAATTGGCACGCTAATTGCTAATAAGAAAGTGTAAGACTATTAAAGGAAGGTGATGTTATGAGAAAGTACAATCTGATTGTGATTGGTGCGGGGCCTGGTGGTTATGTAGCTGCAATTGAAGCTGCTAAGCTAGGTAAAAAAGTAGCAGTCATTGAGAAAGAAAAAATCGGAGGTACTTGTTTAAATGTTGGCTGTATTCCCTCGAAAGCCTATCTGAAACATGCAAATTGGGTTGAAGAGTTAGAGGAAGCTAACCGTTTTGGAATCAATAATCAAGTAACAACAATTGATTATCCTAAGTTAGTAGAGAGAAAAGATGGTGTGGTTAATCAGTTACAGCAAGGTATTCACTACTTATTTAAAGAGCACAACATTGATTACATTGAAGGAGAAGCAAGCCTAAAGAGTAAACATGAAGTGAGTGTGAATGGTAAATCTTTAGAAACTGATTTTATTTTATTAGCAACAGGTAGTAAACCTTTTGTTCCACCAATTAATGGAATTGATACAGTTAATTATTTAACAACAGATACTTTCTTTGATTTAAAAGAACTACCTAAAAAATTAGCTATTATTGGTGGTGGAG
The DNA here is from genome assembly GCF_003337315.1 of Vagococcus fluvialis. Lineage (GTDB taxonomy): Bacteria > Bacillota > Bacilli > Lactobacillales > Vagococcaceae > Vagococcus > Vagococcus fluvialis. The sequence continues at coordinate 43,085 of NZ_QPJV01000004.1, forward strand.
TCATTGGGATTGAATTAGCTTTTGCTATGGCTCCCCTTGGTGTTGAGGTGTCAGTAATAGAAGTAGCTCCAAGTATTTTAATGACAGAAGACAAGGAAGCAACTGCGATTATCAAAAATCAACTCAAAAAAATGGGTGTCAAACTGATTGAAGGAGCAACGATAAATCAAGTGACTCAATCAAGTATGCAGTTACCTGATCAATCTATTGATTTTGATAAGTTGCTTGTTGTAACGGGAAGAAGAGGGAATCTAGAAATTTTAGATTCATTAAGCATTACTAAAACAGCTAATCAAAAATTTGTTGAGGTAAATCGTTTCTATCAAACATCAGTTGATTCAATTTATGCAGTTGGTGATATTGTTGATGGTTTTATGTTAGCTCATGCTGCAAGTAAAGAAGGCATTAAAGCTGTAAGGCATATGTTTGCTGACAAAGAAGCACCATTAAAAAATGAACAAGTTCCTCGTTGTGTTTACACGCATCCTGAAATTGCAAGCTTTGGGTTAAGTGAAAACGAAGCAAAAGAAAAAGGTTATGACGTACTAATATCTAAAACAAATTATTCGGCAAATGGTCGCGCTATTGCAGGGAATGAAACAACTGGCTTTGTCAAAATAATCTCAGAAAAAATCAATCATGAAATTTTAGGTGGAGTGATTGTTGGAGCAAACGCAACAGAAATGATACACACCATTTTAGCAGTAAAAGAATCTGAGGGACGTTTAGAAGAAATCGAAAAAATGACATTTGCACATCCAACTTTATCAGAAATGATTGGTGAGTTGGCTAGTGAAATGATTTTCTAAGGAGGAATTAGAAATGGAAAAAATGACAAAACAAAAAGCAGAGTGGATTTACAAAACAATGAACGACATCAGGAACTTTGAGGATGAAGTTCATCGTATTTTTACAACTGGTGAAATTCCAGGGTTTGTCCATTTATATGCAGGTGAAGAGGCAGTAGCAACTGGCGTCTGTGCTCACTTAACTGACAAAGACTATATTACTAGTACTCACCGTGGACATGGCCACTGTATTGCAAAGGGCTGTGATTTAAATGGAATGATGGCCGAGATTTTTGGTAAAGAAACTGGTCTTTGTAAAGGTAAAGGCGGTTCGATGCATATCGCTGATATTGATAAGGGGATGCTTGGTGCAAACGGAATGGTTGGTGGAGGATTCCCAATCGCTGTTGGAGCAGGTCTTCGTAATAAATATCTTAAAACTGATGATGTAGCAATTTGTTTCTTTGGAGACGGTGCAGCAAATGAAGGAACTTTCCACGAAGGAATAAACATGGCTGCTATTTGGAATTTACCAGTAGTATTTGTTTGTGAGAATAATGGATTTGCAGAATCAACATCAGTTAAATATGCATCAGGATCTAATACAATTGCTGAAAGAAGTGTTGCTTATGGAATTCCTGGCGTTCGTGTTGAAGGAAAAGATTTAGTAGCAGTTTATGAAGCAGCTGGAGAAGCAATTGATAGAGCTCGACGCGGAGAAGGCCCAACTATTTTAGAGTGTGTTACTTATAGAAATTATGGACACTTTGAAGGAGACGAACAAAAATACAAAGCAAAAGATGGCGAAGAAAAAGACTACGCTAATATTGATAACATCGTTGAATTTAGAGAAGTAGCGATTAAGAATAAATGGTTATCAGCAAAAGTTGCAGATGAAATTGAAGCTCAATCAGTTAAAGATACTGAAGATGCGGTTACTTTTGCAAGAGAAAGTTCAGTACCAAGACCAGAAGCTTTATATGAAGATGTGTCTATCTAATAAATTTAATAATAAGGAGTGACAACAATGAGTAGAAGAATTACTTTTATGCAAGCAATTAATGAAGGTTTAGATATGTCAATGGAGAAAGATGAGCGCGTTATTCTTTTAGGTGAAGACATCGCAGGTGGAACTCATATTGATCATCTTGAAGGTGAAGGTGCTTGGGGTGGCGTATTCGGTGTTACCAAAGGCCTAGTTGAAAAACACGGTTATGAAAGAGTTATTGATACACCGATTTCTGAAATGGGCTATATGGGTGCTTCAGTTGGGGCAGCAGCTACTGGTTTACGCCCTGTACCAGAATTAATGTTTAATGATTTCTTAGGTTTTTGTTTTGATACATTATTAGCTCAAGGCTCAAAAATGCGTTATATGTTTGGTGGAAAAGCGACTATTCCAATGACTGTTAGAACATGTCACGGAGCTGGAGCTTCAGCAGCAGCACAACATTCAGGTTCATATTATGGAATGTTTGGTTCGATTCCTGGACTAAAGGTAGTAGTTCCCTCTAATCCATATGATGCAAAAGGTTTATTAATCTCAGCTATTGAAGACGATAATATTGTTATTTTCTCAGAAGATAAAACTTTATACGGAATTAAAGATGATGTGCCAGAAGAATACTACAAAGTAGAAATTGGAAAAGCTAAAGTAAAACGTGAAGGTAGCGATTTAACAATTGTGACGATTGGAAAAATGCTTTATGTTGCGTTAGAAGTAGCTGAAGAATTAGAAAAATCTGGCGTTTCAGTTGAAGTCATTGATTTAATCACAGTAGCTCCATGGGATCAAGAAACTATTATTAAGTCAGTTGAAAAAACGGGTCGTTTAATTGTTATTGATGAGGCTAACCCACACAATAATACAGCAACTGATATTGCCTCAGTAGTTGGAGATAAAGCTTTTGATTACTTAGATGGACCAATCAAATGTATTTGTGCACCAAATACACCAGTACCATTTGCAAGTAATTTAGAAGCACTTTATTTACCAAATAAAGACAAAGTTTTAAAAGAAGCAGAAGAATTAATTAAAGACTTAAAATAAAGGGTAGGTGAAAAAAATGGCAGAAACATTATTAATGCCAACATTAGGTTTAACAATGACAGAAGGAACAGTTGATCAATGGTATAAACAAATTGGAGATCCTGTTGCTAAAGGAGAGGCAGTTGTTTCTATTAGTTCAGAAAAATTAACTCATGATGTGGAGTCACCAGTTGATGGTGTGCTACTTGCAATTACAGTAGATAATGGTGAAGAGGCTGTCTGTCAAGGTGTGATTGGTTACGTTGGAGCAGAAGGTGAAGAGGTTCCGAGTGGAGATGCACCTGTTGAGTCTATAGCTGAAGAAGTGACTGAAGTTAAAGAAGAAGCAAAAGTAACTCCAACATCAGCTCCTAAAAGAGTTTCAGGAGAGCGTATTTTCGCCACACCATTAGCTAGAAAAATAGCTGCTGATAAAGGTTATGAATTAGAAGATATTATTGGAACTGGTGGTAATGGAAGAATTACAAGACGTGATGTGGACCGATTTATTCCACAAGTTATGACTTCAACTGTGTCTCAAGTAACAGGTGAAGGTTTAGAAGGTATGCGTAAAGTTATTGCTCAAAGAATGCATAATAGTTTAAATCAATCAGCTCAATTAACACTACATCGAAAAGCAGATATCACTAAATTATTAGCCTTTAGAAAAGACTTAAAAGAAAAAGCTGGAGATAACTTGAGCAAAAGTGCCTTAAGCATTAATACATTACTAGTTAAAGCAGTAAGTTTAGCGTTAAAAGATAAACCTGAGATGAATGCTTCATATAATGGAGTTGAACATATTAAACATGATTCAGTACATATGGGAATTGCCGTAGCTGTTGATGATGGTTTAGTGGTTCCAGTGATTAAAGACGTAGATACAAAATCTTTAAGTCAAATTGGAGCAGGATTTGTAGAAGTAACTTCTCAAGCTATCGAAGGAACATTGCCTGGCGAGTTATATAGTGGTTCAACATTCACAATAACTAACTTAGGTACAGCAGGAGTAGAATACTTCACACCAATCTTAAACACACCTGAAATTGGTATTTTAGGTGTTGGAGCAACAACTGCTAAATTAGTCTTTAATGAAGAAAAAGAAATCAAAGAAATTCAAGAATTACCTTTAAGCTTAACATTTGATCACCAAGTAGTAGATGGTTCACCAGCAGCTGAGTTTTTAGCTCAAATTATCTATTACTTAGAAAATCCGTATTTATTAGTCGTATAAAAACAACCATACTTTTTTGTTCACAACAAAAAGTAACATCTATCATAAAATAAAAGAGGATGACTGTAAAAAGTCATCCTCTTTTTTAGAAGCTTCCCCCTCCGCCACCATGACTAGTACCACTACTACCGGTAAATGTAGAAGATCCGCCTCCACCACCACCAGAGTTTGATGGTGGTTTTGGAATATGTCTAGTTGTCACAAAATCTGCTGTTTTAACAGATTGAGAATCAGTCAGGTTAACCTCACTTTGATTTCGATAAGGATAGTGATAAGTTGATTTTTTTAATTTATAAGTGGATGTTACTCGGAAATAGAATAACCCACCACTAATACTTGCTACTACTAAAGCAATAATGATTTTAGTAGCAGAAATATATCTAACTTTTTCACTTTGTCCAGTTTCAGGGTTATAACGATAACCTTTGGCTGGTCCTTGTTTTAAATAAGATGTAACATCTGAGAAAAGAGTTTCTATGGTATCACCATATCTTTGATCTCTTAATGAATCTTCAAGATGGCCATTCATCTTATCGATTCGGCTATCATTTATAACAGCGATAGTATTACCAGTTGTTACAGTTTGATATTTTCTACTTCCCATATCGATTAGAAAAATTAAGCCATCTTTGGTCTCACCAATACCAAACCCGTTATAGTCATAGAAATCTGCAGCAAAATCTTTAGGTGCTTTCCCATCAGTCGATAACGTCGTATAGATAACAACATCTGTTTTATAAGTCTCTCTGATTTGGTTAATCTCTTTCTCAAAAGAATTAATTTCCTTAGGAGTAAACAAATTAGCTTCATCATAAACTCGTTTAGAAGTGTTCTCCTCAGCAGATACTAAAGAGGATGGTAAGAGAAAACTTAACCCTAATAAAACTAAAAGGTAGGTAAGTAAATGTCTTTTTTTGATTAAAATAGCAAATACCCCCCTAATAGAATTAGCGAGCCAACTAGGGCAGCAATTCCAGCAGTATGAGTCATTAATTTACTTTTTTGAATTGGTAGAACACCACTTGTGTTACCTGTCACACCGTTCATAGCAAAGTAGTATGGCTCTTCACCGGAGCTATTTTTATAAGTAACTATCCATAAAGGAAGTAGGTAATATTCATTAGACTGATCAAGAAGATTGATTTTACTTTTAGTTTGAGTAATAGTTCCGTAACCAACAATTTCTTCTAAAAGTAAATTCTCAGAATAATGATTTAACTCACTTTGAACAGAATCTTTAATATCTTGAAACTCTAAATCACGTTTTTCAGCTTGAAAACCTGATAAAAATTTAGAATCAAAAGTTTGGCATTCTTCAATTGGAAAAGGTTGCACTGAATCAATCATGTTTTGTTTGACGTTTTTAGATAGTGCTGTTTTAAGTAATGATTTAAATGAAATATCGCCTTTTCTTAATAAATCATAACGTCTTGTGCGTGTGTATTCAGTTTGGCCAACACGCCAAATATCAATTTTAGTTCCTTTAGCTTTAACACTTCCAGAAATATTGGCATTAACATTCCAATAAGGGAAGTAAACACCAGTCATTTTTTCAATCTGACTTTGGTCAAAGAAATCTTTAGGGATGTATTTCTTAGAATTCGCCCATTCAATAAATTTCTTTTTCGCTTCTTTTTCAGAAATCTTAAAGGGAAGAATAGCATTTGGTAAAAATTCACCTGACACCCTGTTTTTTAATACAACAGGGTTATGGCAATAGTAACAAAATGTGGCTGCAGTTGTTTCTTCGGTGACAACCTCAGCTCCGCAACTAGGGCATGCATATAGATTAAATGTTTCCTTAGCAACTTCCTCTACATTAGATTCTTCTTTTTTTAATTGAATATCATCTTCTTTAAAAACACTTAGACAATATTCACAGTGAAAAGATTGCTCTTCAGGATTAAAAAGTAGAGGTCCATCACAGTTAGGACATTTATGTGATATGACATCGTTCATTTAGTAGCCTTCTTTCATTATCTAAACAGGCATCCCTTGGAAAGGTTGACCACATTCAGGACAGAATTTTGGCATTTGACTTGTTACAGTAATAACTTCATGACAGTTAGCACATTTCATTTGAATACCACTTCCAGTAGCAACTGGTTTAGAACCACCACATTCAGAACAGAATTTACCGGTGTTTTCTGTTTGGTCATTAGGGCAAATCCATGTGTCACTTGTAGGTTGAGCTTGATTTGCTTGTTGCTGATTCATTTGTTGTTGATTTGTTTGAGAGGCTTGAGCAAAGTAATTACCAGTTGCTCCCATGCCAGCATTCATTCCCATAAACCCGCTCATGCTACCATTTGGATTAGAACCGGCATCTTTCATTCCTTCAGCTATCGAGCCTTGAACAAAACCTTCACGAATATTAGCATCACCTAACATAGCACCTTTGTTACGCATGTTAATTAATTCTTTAGAATCATCTGTATAAGAAATACTAGAAACACCTACAGAAACAATTTCCATACCGCGAATAGACTGCCACTGCTCATCAAGAACTGTAGACATAACATTACTTAGTTCCATACTTTTTGATGGAATATAGCTGATTCTCTCACCAGCCATAGACATTTGACCAATTGAAGTTTGTAAAGCTGTTAAGAATTCAGATAAAAATTGTTCATTAATATCATTCATTTCAACTTGGTCTTTATTTTTAGGAAGTACATTAGTATAGAAAAGAATAGGGTCAGTCACTTTAACTGAATAAGTTCCGTGAGTTCTTAAGAATAATTCAGCATTATAGAAATTATCAAAGTAGTTAATTGGACTTGGTGTTCCAAATTTAATGCCTCTGATTTCTTGTAAATTAATATAAATAACTTTTTGTTTTTGAGGTGTTGAACCACCAAATTTAAAACGATTAAAAGATTCTTCAATCGCACCTTTTAAATTACCGCTAAACATAGAAGGAGCAGACTGGTTGCTGACTGTGTAGTAACCTTCCTCAGCTGTGTAGTCAACAATTTTACCACCATCAACTAAAAGCATCATTGTATTTGGGTAAACATGAACAACAGAACCATCTGTAATAACATCAGAAGTTCCTTTTTTATTTCCTTGACGTTTTTCGTTTTTACGAACTAAAACACCAGTTGTCATAACTGTGTTATCACCTAAATCAGCTGGTTCAATAACCTCTAACCATTGATCTGCTAAGCCACCACCAATTGAATTTGTTGCTGCTTTAATTAATCCCATGTACCAGTTCACTCCTTAAAATTTTCATTTTTTAGTTTGTTGATTAGTCAATTTTATCATAGAAAGAGAAGAAGAAACAATCAGTCAAAGGGAGTAGGTGAATGTTTTTAGTAAATAAAAGAGGCTGACTCAAATGTCAGCCTCTAATAATATTTATTTTTCTAATAAAGCAATTAACTCTTCATTTGAAATTTTTTGGTCGAAAACTTGGTCTCCAATAATAACAGTTGGGATAAAGAAGACATTCGCATCGATTGCTTCTTCTAAAATTGCTTGACTCATTTCATCGTTATCTTGTAGTGATAAGCCAAGAGTATTAACAGCATAATCAGCGATTTCAGTATGATCTTCTAAATCCCCCCAAATATCTTGAGTATCATAAATAGCTTTAATTGCACTCATTGCAGAAGCATCAGTTGGTACATGGTGATGCATAATATTTCCTTTTGCTAATGCAGGTTTTTCTTTATCGAAAAGTTTAATAATACGCTCAATTTTACCAGCATTTACATATTCTTGTAATAAATCATTTTTTTCATCAAACCACTGTCTACAGTAAGGACATCTAATATTGATGAACTCGATGATCTTTACAGGTGCATCGCTGTCACCAACTTTAATCCCATTAGTAGTATTTAATTTTGATACATCAACATCTGTCATTCCCATATAAAATCACTTCCTATTTTAAGTTTGAGCTGTTAACCATTACTTCGTCAATTAAACCGTATTCTTTAGCTTCCTCAGCAGACATAAAGTTATCACGATCTGTATCTTTTTCAATGATTTCAATATCTTGTCCAGTATTTTCAGCTAAGATTTTATTTAATCTCTCACGCGTATTTAAAATGTGACGAGCAGCAATTTCAATTTCAGTTGCTTGTCCTTGAGCTCCGCCTAAAGGTTGGTGAATCATGATTTCAGCATTAGGTAAGGCAAAACGTTTTCCTTTAGTACCAGCTGATAATAAGAAACTTCCCATTGATGCTGCCATTCCTAAAACAATAGTTTGAACATCTGCTTTAATAAAATTCATTGTGTCATAAATAGCAAGTCCAGCAGAAACACTTCCACCTGGTGAGTTAATATAAATGAAAATATCTTTTTCAGGATCTTGTGCATCTAAAAATAGTAACTGAGCAATAACTGAGTTAGCTACATTGTCATCAATTGGTCCACTTAACATAATAATTCGGTCTTTTAAAAGTCTTGAGTAAATATCATAAGCTCTTTCTCCGCGAGAAGATTGCTCGATAACTGTTGGTATTAAATTCATAAAAATTCCTCCTAAGATAAAGCTTCAATAGCTATATTTTAACATAGTTTAAATTATCTACCTAGAATAAAGTGTACCTAAATGGTCAATAAAGGTCAAAAGATAAGCTCTTTAAAAACGTAGGTAATTGGTAACAGATAAATATGTCAGCTATGATTAAAAATGATATAATAAAAAAATAAAGCAAAGAGATGTATCTCTGTGCTTTATTAACACGCCCTAAGGGAATCGAACCCCTGTCTTAAGAACCGGAATCTTATGTGATATCCACTACACTAAGGGCGCTTAATTACCTTATTAATTCTATCAAAAAATAAGTAAATAGCAAGATAATTAGGATAAGGAGCTGAAGTTTTAGTGAAGTTTGAACAACGAATCAAACAAACCCAACAACAAACTCAAAAGCTTGCCATGACGCAAGAATTACAACAATCCATTCAAATGCTTCAATATAATACAGAGGATTTACTTTCGTTTTTAGAAAATAAATCATTAGAAAATCCATTATTAGAAGTAAAAATAGAAACAGATGAAATGATTTTACCTAAAAAGACTAGCACATCTAACCATTCAGATGATCAAAAGACAGAATGGATGGAGCAAGTACCAGATGAATCTATTTCATTGTTTGAGTACTTAATTAATCAAGTACATTTAAATTACCGTGAAACGTATTTAAGAAAACTAGTACTATACCTAATAGAGTTTATTGATTTAAATGGTTACTTAACAACACCACTTGAAGAAATAAGAGAAAAAACAGAAGCAACAGAAATTCAGATGTTAGATGCCCTAACATTACTTCAAATGCTTGAACCAACTGGTGTAGGAGCAAGAAGTTTAAAAGAATGTTTAATGCTTCAAATTGAGAAAGATGATTCAGCACCGAATTTAGCTTATATAATAGTTGAAGAGTACTTTGAAGAGTTAGCCAATCGGAAATGGTCGATTATTCAAAAAGCTTATGATATAGAAGTTTTTGAAGTACAAGATATTTTTGACTATATTCAAAAACTACAGCCCTATCCTGGAGCTAATTTTTCCCGAGAAGAAGAAAGCTATATTATTCCCGATGTGGTTGTTAAAGTGAAAGATGATTTAATAGAAGTCTTAAGCACAAAAAGTAGTACGCCAAAACTAATTTTTCAACAAGCTTATTTCGAGAGAATGAGTCGTGAGTCTGACAAAGAAGTGCAAGAATTTTTAAAAATAAGAAAAAGTGAATTTGAGTGGTTACAAAAAGGCGTTCTTCAAAGAGGAAATACGATTTTGCGTGTTGCTGAGGAAATTGTGAAACACCAAAGTCAATTCTTTTTAGATCCTAAACGTCCATTAGGGCCACTACAATTAAAGGAAGTAGCTAAAGCATTGTCGATTCACGAATCAACAGTTAGCCGCAGTGTAAATGGTAAATATTTACAAACTGATTTTGGAATGTTTGAGTTAAGGTCATTCTTTACTACTGGAATTTCACAAGGTCAATCAGGAGAAGATGTGTCAACTGACTCAATTAAAAAAGAAATTTTAGATATTATTAATGAAGAGGATAAAAGTAAACCACTATCAGATCAAAAGATTGTTGACCTGCTATTAGCTAAAGAAATAAAGATTTCAAGACGTGCTGTTGCTAAGTATCGTGACGAGCTTGAAATCCCAGCTTCATCAAAAAGAAAGCGATATGATCGAAAGTAAAAAGAATATTTATAAAACATACTTGAATAATTTGTGATTAACTGTTACACTGTTTTTGTAGGGTTGAGCAAAGCAAAAATACGTTTTTTGATTTTGAATCAACCTGTTTTTTTAAATACTATGGGTCGCGGTAAGTCTACGTTGGACAAAAAACGACCTACAAAGGAGTTCACCTCGATGCTTCACGACTTAGAGATGATTGAGAGAATCGCTCCTGACATGATGCAAGTGGTTGAAAGTAGGTATCGTGTTTTACGAAATATTTATTGGATGCAGCCAGTTGGTCGAAGAACCTTAGCTCAGAAAATAAATGTATCAGAGAGAACTTTACGAACTGAAACAGATTTTCTTAAACAACTGAACCTCATTAACTCTAATAAAAGTGGTATGTCTTTAACTGCTGAAGGCCTACAAGTTTATGAAGGACTTGAAAAGTTCATGGCTGAGTATTCAGGTACTCGCGTTAAAGAAAGAGAATTATCTAATAAATTAGGTATTGCTCGTTGTATCATCGTAGCAGGAGATAGTGATCAAGAGAAAAAAGTTTTAGAAAAATTTGGTCCTATTGTTTCTGATCTGTTAGCAAATAAATTGCCTGACGGAGAAAATACCATTGCAGTAATGGGTGGAACGACAATGGGAACTGTTGCAGAAAACATGGAAAAACTAGCAACACCAAATAGACATGTACTTTTTGTACCTGCAAGAGGTGGCGTTGGTGAAACAGTCCAAATCCAAGCTAATTCAATTAGTGGGGTAATGGCTGAAAAAACAAGTGGAGATTTCAAACCTCTATACGTGCCAGAACAAGTTAGTCCTGAAACGTATGAGTATTTATTACATGAACCTTCTGTTCAAAGTGTCTTGAAGTTAATTGAAAATGCTAATGGTGTTATCCATAGTATTGGAGATGCTCTTCATATGGCTGAACGCCGTGGCATGAGTGAGGAAGATATGAAGATGCTAGAGGAAAAAAAAGCTATAGCAGAATCATTTGGTTATTTCTTCAACGAACAAGGAGAAGTCGTTCATAAAATCCCACGTATAGGTCTTCAATTGAAAGACTTACAACATATTCCGTATGTGATTGCAATTGCTGGTGGTAAAAGTAAGGCAAAAGTAATCGAGGCATACATCAAAAATGCACCAGAACAAACTTGGTTATTAACCGATGAAGGTGCTGCTAATCAGATTTTAAAAGAGGAAACTCTTTAAAATAAAAAAATTTTTTTCGATTTTCTAAAGGAGGAAATCTCGCATGACAGTAAAAGTAGGTATTAATGGTTTTGGACGTATCGGACGTTTAGCATTCCGCCGTATTCAAGAAGTAGAAGGACTAGAAGTAGTAGCAATCAATGACTTAACAGATTCAAAAATGTTAGCTCATTTATTAAAATATGATACTACACAAGGACGTTTCAATGGTGACGTTGAAGTTCATGATGGTTTCTTTAAAGTTAACGGTAAAGAAGTTAAAGTTTTAGCTAACCGTAATCCTGAAGAATTACCATGGGGAGAATTAGGAGTAGACATCGTTTTAGAATGTACTGGCTTCTTTACTTCAAAAGAAAAAGCTGAATTACACTTAAAAGGTGGAGCGAAACGTGTTGTTATTTCTGCACCAGGTGGAAACGACGTACCAACAGTTGTTTACAACACTAACCACGATATCTTAACAGGTAAAGAAACAGTTATCTCAGGTGCTTCATGTACTACTAACTGTTTAGCTCCTATGGCTGATGCTTTAAACAAAAACTTTGGTATTGTTGAAGGATTAATGACAACAATCCATGGTTACACTGGTGATCAAATGACTTTAGATGGCCCACACCCAGGTGGAGACTTCCGTCGTGCACGTGCTGCTGCTGAAAATATCGTACCTAACACAACTGGTGCTGCTAAAGCTATCGGTTTAGTTATTCCAGAATTAAACGGAAAATTAGACGGAGCTGCTCAACGTGTTCCTGTTGCAACTGGTTCATTAACAGAATTAGTAACAGTTTTAGATAAAAAAGTTACTGTTGAAGAAGTTAATGCTGCAATGGAAGCTTGTGCTAACGAATCTTACGGATATACAACTGATCAAATCGTATCTTCTGATATTGTAGGTATGACTTATGGATCATTATTTGATGCAACTCAAACTAAAGTAATGACAGTTGGAGACCAACAATTAGTTAAAACTGTAGCTTGGTATGATAACGAAATGTCATACACTGCTCAATTAGTTCGTACTTTAGAATATTTTGCAAACTTAGCTTAATTAAAGTTTAAAAAATTCAATTGAAGCGGGGAAGCTGACACGCTTCCTCGCTTTTTAATTAACCATTAACGGGAGGCTTTACTCATCATGGCGAAAAGAACAGTAGAAGATTTAGAATTAAAAGATAAAAAAGTTTTAGTACGTGTAGACTTCAACGTACCTTCAAAAGACGGTGTTATTACAAACGATAATCGTATTGTGGCAGCATTACCAACTATTAAATACATTACTGAACAAGGTGGATCAGCTATTTTATTCTCACACTTAGGTCGTGTGAAAACAGAAGAAGATAAAGCTGGTAAATCTTTAAAACCTGTAGCAGAACGTCTTTCTGAATTACTAGGAAAACCAGTTAATTTTGTAGCTGAAACTCGCGGAGAAGCTTTAGAATCAGCTGTAGCTAAATTAGCTGCTGGAGATATCTTAGTTGTTGAAAACACACGTTTTGAAGACATCGATGGCAAAAAAGAAAGTGGAAACGATCCAGAATTAGGTAAATACTGGGCATCATTAGGTGATGTATTCGTAAACGACGCTTTTGGTACTGCTCACCGTGCTCATGCTTCAAACGTAGGAATCGCATCTAACTTACCATCAGCTGCAGGTTACTTAATGGAAAAAGAAATCAAATTTATTGGTGGCGCTGTTGATGAGCCAAAACGTCCTTTCGTAGCTATCTTAGGTGGCGCAAAAGTATCTGATAAAATTGGTGTTATTGAAAATTTAATCGACAAAGCTGATAAAATTCTTATCGGTGGTGGAATGACTTATACATTCAACAAAGCTTTAGGTCGTGAAATCGGAAAATCTATCGTTGAATTAGATAAAGTTGATTTAGCTAAATCTTTATTAGAAAAAGCTGGCGACAAAATTATCTTACCAGTAGATACAGTATGTGCTGCTGACTTTGATAACGACGCTCCAACTGAAATTCACGAAGAAAATATTCCTGCTGATTTAGAAGGTTTAGACATTGGTCCTAAATCAATCGAGTTATTCACTAAAGAATTACAAGGTGCTAAAACAGTCGTATGGAATGGCCCAATGGGAGTATTCGAATTACCAACATTTGCAAAAGGAACAATCGGTGTATGTGAAGCAATTGCTAACTTAGAAGATGCTACAACAATCATCGGTGGTGGAGATTCTGCAGCTGCAGCTATTCAATTAGGTTACGCTGAGAAATTCACTCACATTTCAACTGGTGGTGGAGCTTCATTAGAATACTTAGAAGGTAAAAAATTACCAGGTGTAGAATCTATTTCTGACAAATAATTTTAAAGGGGTAAAAAAATATGCGTAAACCTATTATTGCAGGTAACTGGAAAATGAATAAAACTGTAGCAGAAGCAAATGCTTTTGCAGAGGCAGTTAAAACTAATGTTCCTTCAAATGATAAAGTGGATTCAGTTATTGGATCTCCTGCACTTTTCTTAACTGATTTAGTAAACATTGCTAAAGGAACTGATTTAAAAATCTCAGCACAAAACTGTTACTATGAAAACAGTGGAGCTTTCACTGGTGAAACTTCACCAGCTGCATTAGCTGACTTAGGTGTTGATTATGTTATTATTGGTCACTCAGAACGCCGTGAGTATTTTGGTGAAACTGATGAAGACATTAACAAAAAAGCTAAAGCAATTATTGCTAACAACATAACTCCAATTTTATGTTGTGGTGAGTCTTTAGAAACTTATGAAGCAGGACAAACTGCTGAATGGATCGAAGGACAAATTACTGGTGGCTTAAAAGATTTAACTGAAGAGCAAGTATCTAACTTAGTTATTGCTTACGAACCAATCTGGGCTATTGGAACTGGTAAATCAGCTGACGCTAACATTGCTGACGAAATCTGTGGCGTAGTTCGTAGTACTGTTGCAAAACTTTACAACGACACTGTTGCTAGCAAAGTTCGTATCCAATACGGTGGATCAGTTAAACCAGAAAACATTGCTGAATATATGGCAAAAGAAAACGTTGATGGTGCATTAGTTGGTGGAGCTTCATTAGAAGTTGATTCTTTCTTAGCACTATTGGAGGCTGTAAAATAGTATGACAAAAGCACCTATTGCTATGATTATCCTTGATGGATATGGAAAACGCGACGAAGTAACAGGAAACGCTGTACTTCAAGCAAATACACCTAACTTTGACCGTTACTGGAATGAATTTCCTCATAACCAATTAAAAGCTTCAGGGCTTGATGTTGGTCTTCCAGAAGGTCAAATGGGTAACTCAGAAGTAGGGCATACAAACATTGGAGCAGGACGTATTGTCTACCAAAGTTTAACTCGTATTGATAAAGCTATCACTGATGGAGAATTCCAAACCAATGAAGCTTTAAACAACGGGATTGCTCATGCTTTAGAAAATGACTCTGACTTACATTTATTTGGTTTATTATCAGATGGTGGGGTACATAGTCATCAAAATCACCTTTACGCTTTACTTAAAATGGCTAAAGAAAAAGGTGTTAAACACACTTACGTACATGCCTTCTTAGATGGTCGTGACGTATCTCCAACTTCTGGTAAAGGATTCATGGAAGAATTAGTTAAATTCATCGATGAATTAGGATACGGAGAAATTGCTACAGTCTCAGGACGTTTTTATGCAATGGACCGTGACAAACGTTGGGAACGTGTTGAAAAAGCTTATAATGTATTAGTAAACGGTGAAGGAAACAAAGCTGTTGACCCAGTTGAAGCTATCGAAGCTTCATACGCTGCTGGCAAAAACGATGAGTTTGTTCTTCCAACTGTGATTGAAAAAGACGGCAAACCTGTAGGAAGCGTTAAAGACAACGATGCAGTTATCTTCTTTAACTTCCGTCCAGACCGTGCCATTCAATTGTCTAATGCTTTCACTGATGTTGAGTGGGAATTCTTTACAAGAGAAAATCATCCAACAAATGTTAAATTTGTTACGATGACATTATACAACCCAAGCATTGTTGCTGAAGTTGCTTACCCACCAATTGAAATGAAAAATGTAATTGGAGAAGTACTTTCAAACAAAGGACTTAAACAATTACGTATTGCTGAAACTGAAAAATACCCACACGTTACATTCTTTATGAATGGTGGACGTAATGAGGAATTTGAAGGTGAAAACCGTATTTTAATTAACTCACCAAAAGTTGAAACATATGATTTGCAGCCTGAAATGAGTGCTTACGAAGTAACAGAAGCTTTAGTAGCCGACATTGAAGCAGACAAACATGATGCGATTCTTTTAAACTTTGCTAACCCAGACATGGTTGGACATTCTGGTATCTTAGAAGCTGCTATCAAGGCTATTGAGGCAGTAGATGAGTGTTTAGGTAAAGTTGTGGATGCGATTCACGCTAAAGGTGGTCATGCCATCATATTTGCCGATCATGGTAACTCTGAAACAATGACAACTCCTGAAGGCGAACCTCATACTGCTCATACAACAGTTCCAGTACCAGTTATTGTTACTAAAGCTGATGTAGAACTTAGAGATGGTGGTCGCTTAGCTGATATTGCACCAACTATGTTAGATTTATTAGGTGTGGACAAACCTGCTGAGATGACTGGAGAGTCATTAATTAAATAGTCCGGTTTTTGATTGAAAAAATATCAAAAACCTATTAGAATGAAACTACGGGAGTAATCCCCTAGCTATAAAACAATAATCCTAAAGGAGAGAAAAAAACAATGTCAATTATTACTGATGTTTATGCTCGCGAAGTCCTAGACTCACGTGGAAACCCAACAATCGAGGTAGAAGTTTATACTGAAAGTGGTGCTTTTGGTCGTGGAATGGTTCCTTCTGGAGCTTCAACTGGTGAATACGAAGCCGTTGAATTACGTGATGGAGATAAATCTCGTTATTTAGGTAAAGGTGTTTTAAAAGCTGTTGATAACGTAAATAACATTATCGCTGAAGAAATCATTGGATACGATGTTCGTGACCAAATGGCAATCGACAGAAAAATGATCGAATTAGACGGTACTCCAAATAAAGGTAAATTAGGAGCTAACGCTATCTTAGGTGTGTCTATCGCTGCTGCTCGTGCTGCTGCTGACTACTTAGAAGTTCCTTTATACCACTACTTAGGTGGATTTAACACTAAAGTATTACCAACTCCAATGATGAACATCATCAACGGTGGATCACATGCTGATAACAGCGTTGATTTCCAAGAATTCATGATTATGCCTGTTGGAGCTTCAACATTTAAAGAAGCTATCCGTATGGGTACTGAAGTATTCCATAACTTAGCAGCTGTATTAAAAGCTAAAGGCTTAAACACTGCTGTAGGTGACGAAGGTGGATTCGCTCCTGACTTAGGTTCAAACGAAGAAGCTTTAGAAGTAATTATCGAAGCTATCGAAAAAGCTGGATACGTTCCAGGAAAAGACGTTCGTTTAGCAATGGACGTTGCTTCATCAGAATTCTACAACAAAGAAACTGGTATGTATGACTTAACTTCAGAAGGACGTTCTTTAACTTCTGCTGAAATGGTATCATTATACGAAGAATTATGTGCTAAATACCCAATCATCTCAATCGAAGACGGATTAGACGAAAACGATTGGGAAGGATTTAAACAATTAACTGAAAAATTAGGTAAAACAGTACAATTAGTTGGGGATGACTTATTCGTAACTAACACTGAAAAATTAGCTCGTGGTATCGAAGAAGGTATCGCTAACTCAATCCTAATCAAAGTTAACCAAATTGGTACTTTAACAGAAACTTTTGAAGCTATCGAAATGGCTAAAGAAGCTGGATACACAGCTGTAGTTTCTCACCGTTCTGGTGAAACTGAAGATGCAACAATCGCTGATATCGCTGTTGCAACAAACGCTGGTCAAATCAAAACTGGTTCTGCTAGCCGTACTGACCGTATTGCTAAATACAACCAATTATTACGTATTGAAGACCAATTAGGTGAAGTTGCTGAGTACAAAGGTTTAGCTTCATTCTACAACTTAAAAAACAAATAATTAAAAGTTTAAATAAAGCTTATTCTAATAGGAATTAAAACTGTTCGGACGTAACACTCTCTAGCTGGTGCTAGGGGGTGTTTTTTTGTTTACAAAATTTAATAGGTTTTAGTTGTAGTATCTTCTTTTTAGTTCTAAAATATAACATGTTGAGTAAATAAGAAAAATATGAAAATTAAAAATACAACTAAGGAGATAATATGATTACAATAAAATCACCAAGAGAGATTGAACTAATGAAGAAGTCTGGAGCACTTTTAGCAAATGTTCATAAGGAATTAAGAAGTTTTATTAAAGAAGGAGTTACAACTTGGGATATTGAAGTCTTTGTTAGAGATTATATCGAATCCCATGGTGGAATAGCTGCTCAAATTGGTTTTGAAGGTTATAAATATGCAACTTGTATAAGTGTAAATGATGAGATTTGTCATGGCTTTCCTAAAAAGATAAAACTCAAAAATAACGACTTAGTCAAAGTAGATATGTGTATTGATTTAAATGGCGCTATTTCAGATTCATGTTGGGCTTATGTTGTTGGTGTAGCTAGCGAAGATGTAAAAAAATTAATGGCTGTTACAAGAAAAGCTTTGTATTTAGGCATTGAACAGGCTCAGGTTGGTAATCGAACTGGAGACATCGGTTATGCAATTCAACAATATGTAGAAAAAGAAGGATATAGTGTTGTTAGAGACTTTATTGCACATGGAATTGGACCAACTATTCATGAGGAACCTTTCTTTGCTCACTACGGCGAAAAAGGAAAAGGAACTCGTTTAAAAGAAGGAATGACCATTACAATTGAGCCAATGGTAAATATTGGTACATGGCAAATGAAAATGGAGCCTAATGGATGGGAGTCTAAAACACTAGATGGTAGTTTAAGTTGTCAATATGAACATAGCTTAGCTATTACAAAAGATGGTCCAGTTATTTTAACTTCTCAAGGAGAAGAGGAAACTTATTAACAAAAACAGACTTTTTATTCCCTGACTATTAAAAAATAAAGGAGGCTGATATTTGTAGTGCACCCCTAAAGTTAGACGTAAAAATCTAACTTTAGGGGTGCACTACAATTTTGTCCGTCTCTTTTTATTTTGGATGAATGACTTTATAGCTTTTCATTAATGCTTGTGAGATAAGTAATCGTCTTGGATAAACTAAGTACCTAGGTGACCATTCTGGTTTAAATTTATTTTTATATTGTCTCAAACCTTTAAAAGAATAAAGACTTGATGAGTGTTGGTAGATACTAGTTGTAATGGTTCCAAGTAAGCCATTGGTACGTTCATAACTACTTGATAGTGGTGCCATACCTAAATTGAAAATTTGGTAATCATTCTCTTTAGCCCAAAGAATCAAGTGGAGATACAGTAAATCCATCATAGGGATTTTTTCATTTTCTTTCCATCTAATTAAATCGATAGAAATTTCATTTTCGGTAAAAGTAGGCATCATTGAAGCAAAGGCAATTGCTTCACCATCTTTATTTCGAATTGTGGCAATATCTTGTTTAAGTAAATACTCCTTATCAAAACTACCTAAAGAAAAACTCATTTCTTTTCGAGAACCTAACCACTCCTTAGAGATAGGTGCTAACTCATTAATTAACTCATCAGAAGGTGATTCGACTTGGAAAGAGAGTTCTTCCTGTTCTTGTTTGTTTAATAATTGGCGGAAGACTTTTCCTTTGTTGCCTGAAGTTTTAAAGGTGGTTACATCAACTTCAGCTTCTTCACCAAGATTAAATAAATTATAGTTAAATTCAGTATAAATATGAATATTTTCAGTACTTGTTTGATAAAAAATAATTTCTTTTCCAACTTTTGTTGCGTACTCATGAATGTTTTTTATAAATGGAAAGAAATTATCCTTCTCTCCAACTGGATCCCCGAGTATAAGGACAAAGTAGGTTGTTTCCTGATAGATACAGCCAACATTTAATTGTTTATCTACCATGATTTTATTTGCTGGTAAAAAGCCTAAGTTGGCCAAATTACTACCAGAAAATTCTGTTATGATATTTTCAAAATCATCTTTTTCGTGACTTATTTGATTTTCAAATCCTAATGTTGAAAAAGTGTATTTATGTCTTAAACGGTAACGATTAAAGAGAATGAACATAAACCAAATTGCTGACAAACCTAAAATATAATTCAAAAAGCCAGGAAATAAATCTAATTTAAAAGCATCAGCAGTGTCATATATAGACTGCACATTAAATGTAAGCATAGCTAAAGTTAACAACCAAATGACTTTTTCTCTTCTGTAACGAATGGTTAAGTATTGAGTGTAATTTTTTCTAGATAAGAATAAAACGACCATTAAAACCAGAGTGAAAATCAGACCTTCAACATAAAGTAACTCGTCAAATAAAATAATTTGGCTAATTAAAATCAGGCTTAGTAGAAACATCAGATTACGGTAGGCTTCTTTTGTTCCATAATATAAACCAACTAAATTAGGAACTAAATAAGTGCTTGCTAAAATATATGTTACTGAAAAAATAGCATAAAGAAATGGGGTGCTTTTTCCAGAAACATAAAATAAACCAAAGAATGAATCTTGGAAGAAGAAAAACTCACCAATTAGAAAAAGGACAATAATAGCCCAACGAGTTAACGTTTGAACTCGTTTTTTAGTAATATCAATAACGATTGTTCCAAATTCTTTAGTAAACAGAACGATTTCATTTTTCTCAGTGAATTTATCTTTTAGTATTAATTGTAGTTCACTGATTGATAAAACCAAACCTAAGAAAAATGGCAAGATGTAATAGGCAAGTCTATAAAAAACTAATGCAAGTAAAACGGAACTTTTTGAGACATCAAACTGTTGTGTCATTCCAAGTAAAAAGACCACATCAAAAGCACCTAAACCACCTGGAACCATACTAATTAAACCAGCAATGGCTGCAATAATAAAGACACTTTCCATTTGCCAAAAGTTTACATGAACTCCGACAAATCGTAAGGATAGAAACATAACTATTCCAACAAACAAGTAATCAAGAACAGAGACAAAAGTGTATTTTAGACTAAGAAATCTGTCGCTTGGAACGGGAGGTTTAATCATTGTGACACCTAAAAAGATAGGTAATAAACCAGCCAAGATAAATAAAGCTGTTTTTAAGATAGGTTTACTTTCTAGTAAACTAGAAGCAGCAAAGACATTAAATAAAACTAAAAAGGATAAAACACCAATCCCAGTTAACATGGATAGTAGTAAAAGGGAGATATTTTTCTTTAGTGTTTTTTTATCTTCTTCATCCTCTGTATAAGTTTGGAAATAGTTGTAGCGAATACTTGAACCAATAATGCCTCCAAAACCAATTAAGGTATTTAAGGAATTAATAATCCAACTAATTTTCATTGTTTTTAGTACTGGAACTTTTATTTTTTGTGAACGAATTAAAACAAAGTCATATAAACTTAAGATCCAAACACCTAAAAAACTAACTAATAATAGAACTGCAATTGAAGTGAAGGACCTATTTTGGATAACGTGAAAGATGTCCTTGAAGTTAATTGAGGATAATTCCGTTTTTAATTTCCATGCAGATAGTAAGAAAATACCAAATGCCACAAAAAATTTAATAAATTTTTTCATGAAGTTCTCTCCTTTATCTGAAATTGTAGGTTCACTTTTATACTACCAGTTCATTTATACTCGGTAAATAGTTAAAAAGAATAAAGAGAGGGGTAAAAAGTCTTTAACACTCTTTAGGTAACTAAGAGTGTTTTTTGTTATAATTGAAAAGAGATTAAAGACAAGTAGGAGGTAAAAATAGTGGGAAAGCTAACTATTAGAGAGATTGCTGATTTAGCAGGTGTCTCAACAACTACAGTTTCACATATTTTAAATGACAAAGGACAACGGTTTAGTGATGAAACGAGAAACCGTGTTTTGAAAGTCATTGAGGAAAATCGCTATACACCAAACTATTTTGCCTCAAATATAATAAAAAATGAATCCCATTTAATTGGTATAATCGTCCCCTTAATTACTGAACCTTTTGCTGCAACATTAATTAATTTAATTCAAAAAAACTTAAATAAACAAGGGTTTCACTTGATGATTAGTGAATCTATGAGTGATGAGGCAGAGGAGCTTGAATTATTTGAAAGATATCGTCAAATGGCTGTTGAGAGTATCTTGTGTTTTACTTCTACTGTTTTTTCTGAAGAAGTAATTATTGATAGTTGTTATATGGGAATCCCTGTAGTTTTTGTAGATCGTGGTATTAATAAAAGTCATTTTGGAAATGTTTATTTTAATGAATATGAAACAGTTTTTAATGCCATTGAATTACTGATTGAGGCAGGTCATAAAAAGATTGGTTTAATTACAGATGATGGTAAAATTTATGCTTTTCCTGATCGCTCTAATGCTTATTACGATGCACTGAAAAAACATGATTTACCTATTTTAGAAAATCAAATTGTAGCAACAGAATTTTCTGTTAGAGCAGGGTACTTAGCTACTAAGAAAATGATTGATGAGAGTGATGTAACAGCTATTTTTTGTTGTGATGATAATTTGGCTTTAGGGTGTTATCAAGCAGTTTTTGATTCCGGAAAGCAAGTTAATCAAGACATAAAAATTGTAGGTTTTGATGGTGTTGAAATGCTAAAAAATGTCAGACCTCAGATTAAAACTCTTAATCTACCTTTTGTAGCTTTTTCTGATATTATGTCTCACAAATTATTGATAGCTATGGAGTTTCCAATGAAAAAACAACAAGATACTTACCTAGAGATGATATTTGAAGAAGGTGGTATTTAATGATAGAGGAGATGTCATTAAAAGAAAATCAACAACAAATTATCAAGATATTAGAAGCTCATCAAAATGAAGTATTTCAAATAAATTCTAGTCCAACTGAAAGTTTATCTTTTGCTTATACAAAGGATGGCTGTTACTTAGGTGGCATTACTGGAAAACTAACGGGGAATAGATTACATATCTCTTTACTTGCTGTCAAAAAAGAAAAGAGACATTTGAATATCGGAACTAAACTAGTAAAAAGAGTGGAGGAGATTGCAGTTAAAAGAGAGTGTCTTTATTTAACTGTTAATACTCAAGATTTTCAAGGTTTGAGATTTTATCAAAATAATGGATTTGAAGTTTTTGGTGAGTTAGTTGATTGTCCATTTGAAGGAACGACCAAATATTATTTAAGAAAAAAGCTTCCAAGGTAAGTAGATTTTTTGAGAGAAATTATCGTGTATAAAAAACAAAGAGGCTGTGACGTATACGTCACAGTCTCTTTGTTACAAATTAAATAGTGTCACAGAAGTAGCTTCTGGCACAATCTTATTTTATTCACAACACAAACGATAAATCGCTTCGGCGTAAATTTCCATTGTTTTTTCCATTTCATCTAATTGCCAAACTTCATTTGCTTGATGCATAGTGTCTTTGGTATTCTCAAACATTGCTCCAAATGCCACACAATTAGTCATGGTTCTAGCGTAAGTTGCTCCACCAGAAATTTGAGGTTCTCTCCTATCACCTGTAATATCTCTATAGGCACTAAGTAGAGTCGTTACAAGTTCTGAATCAACTGGCACATAAAGTGAATCTAGAAAATCGTGTTCAGAATAAGTTAAATTAAATTCTTTAGCAGCTTCTGTTAGTTTAGCAACTAAAAAGTCTTTTTCTATTGTGACAGGCATGCGCATATCAATTCCGATTTTTGTTTCCTTTTCATCGATACTAACTGATGCAGCGTTAAAGGTTAGTTTACCTGACGCCTCATCTTCAATGTTACCTAAAAGACTCACTCCGTTAGCATCTTGTTTAATAACTTTACCAAGTAGGTTTAATCCTTGATGATTATAAAATGGAACCATAGCTTCAGCTAATCTTGTATTAGCATTAATTCCTTCAGGAGCATCTTTAGAATGAATGGCTTTACCTTTAACGACAATTTCTTCACCATTTTGAGTGTATTCATAATTAAGTTTTGTTAGTTCTTTAGCAATTTCATCAGCTTTATTTCCTCTGTAAGTTGCTGTATCAGAAACAACATTTAAGGCAGAACCGCCTGATAAGGTGAATTCAGAAGAACCTTCACCAGTTAAGTAAACTTGAAGTAATCCTTTTTCAGCATAGATAACTGGAAAGTTTGCATCAGGTGCTATTCCCATATCTACACCTTTTTCTTTTTTATGATATTGCTCCATACAACGCCATAAATTTTCTTCATCTGTTCCAAAAATAAAACGAATTTTTTTATTAAAAGTTGCGCCCGAGTCTTTCAAGGCTTTAATAGCAAATAGAGCTGCAACTGATGGTCCTTTATCATCTTGAACACCACGGCCATAGATAGCTCCGTCTTTAACAGTTCCCTCAAAGGCTGGTGTATTCCATAAAGTTAAATCACCTGCTGGAACAACATCCATATGACATAGAATTCCAAATGTTTCTTTACCTTCACCGATTTCAGCATAGCCATAATACCCATCTGGATCAATAAAAGTTGAGAAACCTTCTTCTTTAAAAAGAGCTAGACATTCTTTTAAAGCATCTAATACATCTTGTCCAAAAGGTGCTCCTGGCACTTCATCTTGTAAGTAAGAGGGAACTTTAACCAATCTTTGTAAAGCAGAAATGGCTTCTTGTTTGTGTGTATCTGTAATAAAAGTTTTCATTTAATCACCTTTCCTTATTCTCTATTATTATAATACAGCTAAAATTCCTAAATAAACAGCGGTAACAAGAAATAGTATAATCATTAATTTTCCAACAAATTTAAACCAAACCCTCAAGTCTGTATGAGCGATAGTGACAGCACCCATAACAATCGCAGATGTTGGAGTAATTAAATTTGCCCAACCTGAAGCTGATTGGTAAGCAGTAATAATCACATCTTTTGATACGCCAGCAAATTCACCCATAGGACCAATAATTCCCATAGTAGCAGCAGCTAATCCTGAAGTTGATGGAATTAAGAAGGACATTGGAATATAGAAGATATAAGCTAAAACAGCAAAGACACTTGAAGACACGTTTTCTAATCCCATTTCGCCCCAATGAAGAATAGTCGCAGTGATAGCACCATCATTCATAACAACTTGAATTCCTTTTGCAACGGCAACAACAATTGCTACACCGACAAAATCAGCAGCACCCTCTAAAAATGTGCTAACAAATTCTTTTTCATTCATACCATAGAAAAAGGCAATCACAATTGACATAACCAGCATTAACATAGTAATTTCAGAGAAGTACCAAGTTCCAAATGGTGCCATATTTTGCCCTAGAACTGTACCTAAAACTGGAATATTAGTAAACCACTCTGTGATTGTTTCAAAAATAGTCCAGTTTGGGTTAATTGTTGACCATGGAACAAGGCCTAAAATTAAAATAGCAAATGTTAAGACAAATAAAGTAAGAACTTGTTTTTGTTTTTTAGAAATTTCTTCAATATCGTCCATGTTAATTTTAAAACGTTCTAGGTCTTTTTCACGTTGGTCATAAAGTAACGAATTTTTTGGATCTTGTTCTACCTTACTGGCATATCGGTAAACATACCAAATACTAATTGCACTTAAAATAATTAAAAGAATAATTCGTGATAACAAGCCCTCACCAGGACTAATTCCTAACATTCCAGAAGCTACTCCCGTTGAGAAGGGATTAACGGTGGAAGCAAGACAACCAATTTGTGAGCCAATTAGTGGAATAGCGATAGCCACAACAGAGTCAAATCCAACTGCTAGCATAACTGGAATTAATAATGGAAAGAAGGCTAAAGTTTCTTCAGCCAAACCAAAAGTTGTTCCCCCAATTGCAAAAATAATCATTAAAATAGGAATTAGTGATTTTTCTTTTCCTTTCCGACTTTTAATAACAGAGGCAACCCCCGCATCAAAAGCTCCAGTTTTATTAACAATTCCTAAAAGACCACCAATAAATAAAATAAATAATGAAATTTCAATAGCACCACCTGTTGTATCATCTCCAATCATTCCCTTAACAGGTGCCATAAATACATCCCAAAGTCCTTGTGGTCTGCTCTCTATTTGAGCGTAACTACCAGCAATAAAATTTCCTGTATCAGGGTCAATTTGGTACTCTCCAGCAGGAATAATCCAAGTTAAGACAGCTACAGCCATAATAATTAAAAATAACACGGTATAGGCGGTAGGCATCTCAAACTTTTTCTTTTTCTTCTCCATTTGTAACACTCCAATCTTTTTATTTATAAACGTTTTCATAGTTCTATTCTACATTAAATGTCCGATTAAAAATGAATTAAGATTATTTTTTAATCTTTTTCTTAGTATCAGTCAATAATATTGCTGATTTCTTTTAATAAATGCTAACAAAATTAGAGACTGATAATCGTTATCAATAATGATTGTGATATGCTATACTAACAGAAGTTAAAGAATTTAGGAGGAAGAGGATGAACAAAATCAAGAAAAGTCTTTTTATTATTTTAGGTGGTATCTCTTTTATTTTAGGTACCTTAGGATTAAGCTTGCCTTTTATCCCAACAGTTCCATTTTATATGCTAACAAGTTTTTTATGGCTGAGAAGTTCTGAAAAACTTTATAATAAATTTGTGCAATCAACCTATTATCAAAAATATATACAAGAATTAATTATAGAGAAAAAGATGACAACAAAAGGATTAGTTAAGTTATTTGCTATGATTTTTATTGTTTTTTTAATTCCAGGTATCTTAGTGGATAATTTGGTTATGAAAATTTCTTTAGTGGTAGTATATATGCTACATCTTATCTTTTTAACATTGTACTTTAAAAAGAAAGAGCGCAAAAATATGAGTGTGAGGGTAGAAGAGTAAGATGATAGACAAGCGTTTATTTAAGTTAGTAGATAGCGGTTCTTTAATTTGGCTAGTTGGAGCAAAAATTTTAATGCTATTATTTTCAATTTGGCTATGGTTGACTCTTGCTTTTGAGTTAAGTTATCTCATCAAAAATAATACATTAAAAAATCCGATTTATCTTGTTAGTGTTGCGATAGTTGTATTTGTTTGTAAAGAGTTTTTAATTAAGCTGATTGAAAAATTAACCTTTAAATCATCAGCCAATTTAAGGCTGTCTTTTAGAGAATCAGTTATGAAAAAAGCCTTTAAACTAGGAAAAGATAACAAGAATCAGTTACCAGCAACTAAACTTTCTCAGTTAGTTGTTGACGGTGTTGAGCAACTTGAAATCTATTATGCTCGTTTTTTACCTCAGTTATTTTACTGTGGTTTTTCAGCTATTATTATTTTTATTGTTTTAGCTAAATTTTCATTAGTACCAGCCATTGCTTTATTAGTTTGTATGCCAATGATTCCATTGACTATTGTATTTGTGATGAAGATAGCTAAAAAAATTCTAAAGGAATATTGGGGAGATTATACTGATTTAGGTGTGAAATTTCATGAAAATCTTTCAGGGTTAAGTACCTTAAAAGCGTTTGATCAAGATGCTTCTAAACAAGTGGAAGTAGAACAAGATGCTGAAGTTTTCAGAAAATCTACCATGGCTTTATTATCTATGCAACTAAACTCCATTACAGTGATGGATATTATTTCTTACGGTGGAGCTGGTTTAAGTATTGGAATTGCCTTACTCAAGTTTTCAAGTAACAGCTTATCAATCCAAGGAATGCTATTATTTATTTTATTAAGTGCTGAGTTTTTTATTCCAATGAGACAATTAGGCTCTCTTTTCCATGTGGCAATGAACGGAATTAGTGCAAGTGATGAACTATTTAGTTATTTAGAATTAGAAGAACCTGTTTACGGAGAACAAACTGAATTAAGAAGCCATAAATTAGAAACAATTCAATTGGAAGATGTTTCAGTGTCTTATGAAGGAGATACTGCTTTTTCTGTTAATCATCTTAATCTTGAGCTGAATAAAGGGGAATTTACTGCAGTTATAGGGAAATCTGGTTCTGGGAAAAGTACATTAGTTAAGCTATTATCAGGAGATTTTAGAGAATATAGTGGCAAAATTACTTGGAATCATGAGGATGCTTTATTATTTAGTCGTGAGTTAATTCAAGAAAAGGCAGTGGTTATTAATAATCATAGTTACTTGTATAACACAACTATTAGAGAGAATTTTTTACTTGCTAATAAGGATGCTACAGATGAGATGATGTGGGAAGTATTAAATAAAGTTAACTTAGCAGAATTTGTTTCTAAGCAACCAGAGAAGCTAACAACTAAATTAGATGAAAATGGTGAAAATTTATCTGGTGGTCAACGTCAACGCTTAATCTTAGCACGTGCTTTATTACGAGAAAGCCAGTTGTATATTTTTGACGAGATTACTTCAGGCATTGATATTGAGAGTGAAAATAATATTTTAGAAGTTATTAAAGAATTAGCACAAGAAAAAATAGTCTTTTTCATTTCCCATCGTTTATACAATGTTTTAGATGCGGATCAAATTATAGTGATGGAGCAGGGAGAAATTTTAGAAAAAGGTTCACCTAAAGAATTATTAAGCTCTTCAACTTACTTTAAAACTTACTTTGAAGAGGAAGAAAAGGATAAGGGAGGTTTAATCAATGAAAGAGGTTAAAAATACACAAGTTATCAACTGGCTACTATCATTTGTTAAACCTTTGTCTTTAAAAATGTCAGGGGCAGTCCTACTAGGAATTATTAGTAATTTGTCTGTAATTGGGATTACTTTTTTAGGTTTAAAAGAGATGTTTGCTATTCTTTCAGGAGATACAAATTCTGTGATGAAAACTTTTTGGTTATTAATCTTATGTGGAGTTATTAGAGGTGTTGCAAGATATATGGAGCAATACCTGAATCATGATATTGCTTTTTCATTACTAGCAAATGTCAGAAGTTCTATTTTTAAAGTGCTTAGAAAACTTGGTCCTGCTAAGTTGTCAGGAAAAAATAGTGGTGACATGATTACAGCTATCACAACTGATGTAGAAGCTTTAGAAGTCTTTTTTGCACATACTATTTCTCCGGTTTTCATTGCAATTGGAACAAGTCTTGTTTTAGTAAGTTATTTACTGACAAATCATTTGTATTTAGGTCTTATTCTTCTTTTAGGTCATCTATTTGTTGGTGTTTTTGTTCCTGTAATTAGTTATAAACAACATGAAAAAACAGGTTCAGTCTATCAGGAAACCTTTGTTTCACTTAACCAACAAGTCATTGAAAATGTAGATAGCATTAGAGATATCAATCAATTTTCACTTGAAGAAGAAAAATTAGCCAGTTTACATGAGGCCGGGGAGAAATTAAATCAAGAATATCAGAAGAAACTAAAACAAAGTAGTAAGATTCAAATACTAAGTGAGTTTGGTGTTATTGGAACGACTATTCTAATGATTTTAGTAGGAACTCAATTAGATTTATCCGTCTCACAACAAGTCACAACCAGTATTATTACTCTTAGTTCTTTTGGTTCCGTATTAGCTTTAAGTGGTTTAGGAAATGCACTACTATCAACGTTTGCTAGTGGTAAAAGATTGTTTGCTTTAGTAAATGAAGAACCAAATATTATTTTTAATAGTAGTAAACAACAGAATGAAAATGAATTTAATGATTTAGTAATTGAAAATCTTTCTTTTAGTTACGATGAAAAACAAATCTTAGATAATCTAAATTTTAATTTAGAAAAGGGAGTCACTCTAGGTATTGGTGGTGAAAGTGGTAAAGGAAAAAGTACGTTACTTAAGCTACTTATGAGATATTTTGACCCTAATCAAGGACGAATTTTATTTGATAAAAACAATCTAAAAGACTATTCGGAAACAGAATTACATTCACTTGAAAGTGTTATGGAGCAGAAGACTTTTATTTTTGCTGATACTATTAAAAATAATATTTCTTTAAAAAATGAAAAAATAAGCCAAGAAGATATTGAAAAAGCAGCTGAAGCAGCTTCACTTTCTGAGTGGATAGAAAGTTTACCAGATAAATATGAAACAAAGATTGGTGGTCAGAACCGAGGAGTGTCAGATGGTGAAAAACAACGAATTGGTTTAGCGAGAGTCTTTTTACATGACGCACCTTTATTATTGCTAGATGAGCCAACAAGTAGTTTAGATTATTTAAATGAGCAAAAAATATTACATACTATCAAACATATTAGTGAAGGTAAAACAACTATAGTTGTTTCTCACAGAGAATCAACTCTTAATATTGCAGATAGAGTAATGGTAATTGAATAAGATGAAGAAAAGGTTGTCACAGAAGTAGCTTATTTATTGAAGCTACTTCTACGACAGTAAAACAGGGCGTGTGACTTATTTTTGTCACACGCCCTATTTTTATTCAGTCAGTTCATTGAGCCAAGTCAGTAAAGCGTCATAAGTTAACTTACTTTCTGCTAATTCCGGCTGACGATCAAAATCATGAACCACACCTGTATGTTTGATAAATGTACTATTGGTTACTTGCTTACTAAGCATGTTAGATAAGAAGAAAGGAACATCCTCATCAGAACGACTAGCTGTAATAAAAATTGGCGGTAGTTTTTTCAGTTGATTGACTGTTAAAGAGTAATCATCTATTAAATTATCTTTCCCTAATATTTCTTTTATCCAATTACCAGATTGTCGTAGTGACAGGTAAATCGGATAACGTTCTTCAACACTTGATGAGATTAGGAAATGATTTGAAAGTAAGTGCGTTACATCAGAAAAAGGAAGTATAGGGTATTTCTTAAAAGACTCACTAGGAAGTAAAAAGTCATTATGAAACAGTGTGTGATAACCATAAAAACTAATGACACCACTAACTTTAATTTTACTTGCCCATTGCAAAGCAAGATAAGCTCCAGCACTGCGACCAAATAAAATTTTGTCATCAGTTTTTAAATGTAATGCTTTTTGATAATTTGTTTCAAACCAATTAAAAAAAGATTGAATAGCAGAAAAAATAGTATCTATTTTGCATTCTGGAGCTAATGGATAATCTAGTGCGATTAGGTTGTAGCCTTCATTTAGAAATAAATCAATATAGGCTTTGGGTAAGTCATCTTTACTTCCAAAAATCAAACCTCCACCATGAAAATAAATAATAGTAGGTTTACTTTCATTAACCTTATTTTTATAAAAATCAAAACTTAAAGGAATCTCATCTATTGTAGTGTAGATATAGTTAGTTTTCATTAGTATCATTCCTTTGCTCAAAACTTGTTTGTAATTTAATCGCAAAGGATAAATTGAATTGGGCATTTTTCTCATTTAAGGAATAGCCGAGTAAACTTTCAATTTTCTCCACACGATATAAAAGGGTATTACGATGAATAAATAATTGTCTTGATGTAGTTGCTAGGTTTTGATGATTGTCTAAATAAGCCGTTAATGTGAGCATTAAGTTACTATCATTCTTTCGATCGTACTGAATAAGTGGGTCTAAAAAATAAGTAGTAAAGTTAGCTGCTTCATTTGTAGGAATAAACTTTCTTAAAAAATTATCTACGTAATAATGATTAGAAAAAACAAGAGAGTCTTCTTGAGTATTTTTAAAATTAAGAAGTTGTTTAGCTTCTGCATAACTTTCATTAAGTTGATTAACTTCTTTTGTTGAACCTACAAACATAGTTAACTTGAATTTATTTTTAAGTGAAACCTCTAAATAATGGTAATAATCTTTAAAAATGCGCTCTTGTTCATTGTTATTAGATTTAGGAACCAAGTTTTTTTGCCCGAGAAATCCAATAAATTGTTTACCCTGTTTAAACAGATGAAGCTCTGTATTTGCTATTTTTTTATAATTTGAAGAAAGACTTAAGATGTTTTGGAAGATTAAATCTTCTTCGTGCTTTTGCTGTAAGATATTGTCTTTTGAATAAGTTATCTGGTTAAGGTCAATAATAAAAATTGAATAAGCTATATCAAAATTAAAATCAATATCAAAAGAGCGTAACTCTTCTATACTTGAAAAACTAAATAAAAGTTTTCTATAGAAATCACGGAGTTTTTTATTGTTAATATGTAATTTTTCAGCTTGGTGAACCATTTCTAAAGCAAAAGTAATGGTAGCTTGCTCAAGAACAACATAATCCTTTTGAGCTAAGGGTTTATTTTTTTGCAGGACAATGATGTAGCCGTAAGTTACCTCATTGAAAAAAATAGGAAGAATCATTCCATTAGTTTTATTTTTAAAGGTAACTGTTACTGGATGTTTTAACTCATCTACCTTTCTTGGAACAACAGAAAGGCAATTTAAATTAAATGATAGATGGTTGCTAGTTGAAAGTAAAAAATCTTCAAAAAGTGAATCGAAATTTTTTGTTACAAGAGTCCATTCAGCATTAGTAATAATTATAGGTTGGTCGAGTAATTCTTCTAGCTTTTCTTTAAGATAATCAAGGCCATCAGCTTTTAGTCCATACTCTAAAAATTTTGAAGTAGTTTCAAGAGCCATTTGATTTGTTTCATGACTGGTTTCAGCTAATAAATTCATAACAGTGTTTAAGATTTTTGAAAAAGCAACACCATAAGGAATTTCGATTAATGGAATTCCAAGCTTATTGCAGAGTGTTACTAATTCCTTTGGTAAGGGATTAAGATAAATTTGTGGTTTTATACAAAGTGCTGCTATATTCAAACGTTTAAATCCTTCAATAAAACTCTTTAGTGCTTCAGGACTATCTTTGAAAAAATAACCTGAAGTTACAATTAATTCACCAGGAGATAACCAATCTAAAGCATTTGGGTTATCTAGAATATTGACTCCTGTAATTTGATTTGTGACACCTGAATTGCCAGCTAATAATTTAAAATCTTGGAATTTAGGTAGTTGTAAGAAATCTTCAACTTTCATTTAGTCGTCTCCTTTAGTATTTGTATATTATATACAAAACGAATGATATTTTTTTAAATAGAAAGTACGTTTAATAACGCTTTCAAAAAAGATAAGATAGATGTAGTTAAAGAGATAGTCTTTTAAATACTTAATTTATTATATTTTCACGTATCTTTTTATAGTAGTGATACTAGATTGAAGAGAATCACTATATAGATGTTGTTATACATTATAGACAAAGTATTTTAGATTATCAACTATGAAGAAAGTAGGGAGAAAAATGAGTTTAACAGTTAAAATAATTAAAAATCGCTACATTGATTCTGTTTCCTTAATGGCTCTATCAACAAAAGCTAATCAAATCGAAGGTGTTTCTCAAGTAATTGTTGCAATGGCAACTGATATGAATAAAGAAGTTATGAAAAACGTTGGTCTAGTTAACGAAGTTGTTGAAAATGCTGAATCAAGTGATTTACTTATTACAATGAAACTTGAAGAGAATACAAATGAAGAAGAAATTTTAGCTCAAGTTGAAGCATTACTTAATCACAAAGAAAAAGTTGAAACATCAAGTGAAGAAAGGGTTTATCACACCATACAAGATGCCAAGAAAAATAAAGAAGAATCAAACTTGGCTTTAATTTCTGTTAACGGACATTTTGCCACAAGAGAAGCGCTCCAAGCACTTAATAACGATTTAAATGTCATGATGTTTAGTGATAATGTTTCTGTTGAAGATGAAATTATGCTAAAAGATTTGGCACTTGAAAAAGGCTTATTGATGATGGGGCCAGATTGTGGAACAGCGATTATTAACAATATTGGTTTAGGATTTGCTAATAAGGTTAGAACAGGAAATATTGGAATAGTTGGTGCATCTGGAACAGGCTCTCAAGAAATTTCTGTAAGAATTCATGAATTTGGTGGCGGCATCTCTCAAATGCTTGGTACAGGTGGAAGAGATTTAAATGAAGCGATTGGCGGAAAAATGATGTTGGCAGGTATTGATGCCTTAGCAGAAGATGACAATACTGATGTGATTGTCCTTGTATCCAAACCAACAACAGGTTCTGTCAAACAAAAAATATTAACTCGTGTGAAAGAATTAAGTAAACCAGTTGTTATTTGGTTCGTTGGAGAGATGGAGACTTATCAAGAAGATAATATTTATTTTGAAGACATGTCAAAAAATGCAGCTTTAAAAGCTGTTGAATTAGCAGGAGTAGATATTTCAAAATTAGATTTACATCCTTTAAACTTACCTTTGATTGAAAAGGTTAAGGCTAAATTAAACAAGGAACAAAAATATATTAGAGGATTATTTTCAGGTGGAACTTTAGCAAGTGAAGCTTATTATATTACAAAAGAAAAATATGATGATATTTATAGCAACACAGTAAAAGAGGCAGCACATCAACTAAAAGATCCACTTAAAAGTGAGGCTCATACATTTATTGACTTTGGGGCAGATGAGTACACAGATGGAAAACCTCATCCAATGATTGATCCAAGTAATCGAATTGAACGATTTAAACAAGAGGCAAAAGATCCTGAGGTAGGCGTAATCTTACTTGATTTTGTTATTGGATACGGGGCTCATGAAGATCCAGTAGGTGTCATGGTAGATGTGATTAAAGAGGCTAAAGATGACGCAGAAAAAGCAGGTCGTCATTTAGAAGTTATTGGATATGTTCTTGGTACAGAACTTGATAATCAAGGATTAGCTAGTCAGCTTGAAAAACTAGAAAGCACTGGAGCAACGTATGCAAGTAGTATGCAAAATGCCAGTTTACTTGCTAGAGAAATGATAGGAAAGGATGAATAAAATGTCTAAATTATTTGAGTCTGATTTAAAAGTAATCAATGTAGGGTTAGAAAAATTTACAGAAGATATTATTGAACAAGGTGGAGAAAGTGTACAACTTGATTGGGCTCCTCCAGGACTTGGAAATGAAGAAGTTATTAAAGCCTTAGCTATTTTAGAAAAACCAGAGAATATGGCTAAAATTGAAGAAGCTAACCAAACTATTTTTGAGATTATTTCCACATCAAGTATCTACTTAACTGGATACGGGAAAGCAATTGATGTTGTTCCAGGTATGAAAAAAAATATGATACTTCATGCAGGTCCTCCAATTACTTGGGATAAAATGAATGGCCCAATGAAGGGCGCTGTTCTTGGAGCAATTGTATTTGAAGGCTTAGCAGAAAATTTAGAAGAAGCTGAGAAAGTAGCTGCATCAGGCGCTGTCGAATTTAGTCCGTGTCATGAACACAATGCTGTAGGTTCTATGGCAGGAGTAACTAGTGCTTCAATGTACATGCATATTGTGGAAAATAAAACTTATGGGAACGTTGCTTACACAAACCTAAGTGAGCAATTATCTAAAATTTTACGAATGGGTGCTAATGACGAATCAGTTATTGAACGACTAATTTGGATGAGAGATGTTTTTGGTCCAATGTTAGCTGAAGCAATGACTTTTATAGAAGGTGGCATTGATCTTAGACTACTTGTCTCTCAAGCATTGCAAATGGGGGATGAGCTTCATAACCGAAATGTCGCAGGAACGACTCTCCTTATTCAAGCCTTAACACCAGGAATTATCCAAACTGATTTTTCAGTTGAAAAACAAAAAGAAGTTTTTGATTTTATTGCCAGTAGTGATTACTTCTCAGGGCCAACTTGGATGGCATTTTGTAAAGCAGCACTTGATGCTACTTTTGGAGTAGAAGAATATAGCTCAATTGTTTCAACGATGGCTAGAAATGGAACAGAATTTGGCATTCGTTTAGCAAGTTTGGATGAAAAAGAATGGTTTGTTGGACCTTCTCAAAAAGTAATTGGACCTATGTTTGCAGGTTATACAGAAGAAGATTCTGGACTTGATATTGGAGACAGTGCGATTACTGAGACTTTTGGATTAGGAGGATTTGCGATGGCTGCAGCTCCTGCAATTGTAGCTTTAGTTGGTGGAACAGTAGCAGATGCCACTAATTACAGTTTATCAATGGAGTCGATTACAACAGGTTTAAATCCTAATGTGACCATACCTTCACTTAATTTCATGGGACTTCCGACTGGAATTGATGTCATTAAAGTAATGCAAAGCAATACATTACCTGTAATTAATACAGCGATAGCCCATAAAGAAGCAGGAATTGGAATGATTGGAGCAGGTATTACTTACCCACCAGTCGAAGCTTTCCAAAAAGCAATAATTGCTTTAAGTAAAAAATTTTAAAATAGGTGTTGATAAAAATGGCAGAAAAAACAATATTTGACTTATTAAAAGGAGAAAAGTCTTTAGAAAAAATTAGTCAATTAGATTCTTTTAATGTTGCTGAGGTAAATGAAGAGGGACAAAGCCCTCTTCACTTAGCAGTTTTAAATAACAATATCGAAATAGCAGCTTTATTACTTCAAAAAGGATTCAATCCTAATCAAAAAGATAATAATCAATTATCACCATTAATTGCTTCAGCAGCTAATGGTTTAGATGAGATGTTTGAATTATTACTTTTGTATCATCCGGATTTGAAGCAAGTTAACCGTTTTGGTGGAACAGCTCTCCTACCTTCAAGTGAAAAAGGATTTATTAAAGTTGTTCAAAAAGCACTTGATGCAGGTGTGCCAGTTAATCATCAAAACAGGTTAGGTTGGACAGCATTATTAGAAGCTGTAATTTTAGGAAATGAAGGATTTCTTTTTAGGGATATTATTGAAGAATTAGTAAGTCACGGAGCAGATGTAGAGATTAAAGATTTTGATAGTTTATCAGGGATTGATTACGCTGAAAAAAGAAATAGCCAATTCATTTTACCGATTTTAGAAAAAGAAATAACAGAAACTGCCTTTACAGAAATAAAAAAATTAATTAGAAATAAAGAGTTTTATAAAGCAATTAAACAATTATTAGAGATAGAAGAATCTGCAGAACAACTTTATTATTTAGGATTTACTTATGAGTGTTTAAAAAACGAAACGGCTGCATTTTATTACTATGAGAGAGGCTATGAGTTAGACAATCAGTTTGCCTATTATCTAGGTAATTTAGCTAAAAAAGTTGGCAATTCACAACAAGCTATTAGTTATTTTGAAAAGGGAGGAGAAATAAAAACAGATAAGGTGTTTTACAAATATCACTTATCCAATTATTTAAGAGAGCTTGGGAAACATGAAGAAGCGATTGAAATAATGGATACTTTGTTAGTAGAAGATCCAAAACGAGTAGACTACTTGTTCCATAAAGCCAATAGTTTGCGAAGTTTAGCTCGTCATAAAGAAGCTTACGAAACAATGATACAAGCAAGTCAAATACAATCAAGCAATTCACTATTTAGTGAGCACGCTAAAGAATCTCAGTTAAAAATGAAATAAGGGAGGAAAGTTAGAATGTTAGAAGAAATGTCAATTAGTGATCAATTTGTTGAAGAAATAGATGTCACTGATTTTGAATCAGTTGGAGAAGAATTAAGACCAAAATCTGAAGAGGAACGTAATTGGGGAGTCGGAAAATTTGCGACTCTTTGGATGGGGTCAGTTCACAATATTTTATCTTATATGACAGTAGCAGGATTTTTCATTCTTGGATTAAATTCTAAACAAGTACTTGCAGCCGTAATGACTTCAGCAGTTATTGTTTCTTTCTTTTATGTAGTAAATGGTGTGGCATCTGCTAAATATGGTATTCCATTTACAATGGTTTTAAGATCTGTTTTTGGGATAAAAGGGTCTAAATTTCCAGCTTTAGCCAGAGGGCTTATTGCAGGAGTTGTTTTCTTTGGGACTCAGTCATATGTAACAGCAGGAGCTATGGATGTTATCTTTGAAAGAATTTTTCCAGGATATACATCGATTGGTGGGGGAGCTACGATTTTAGGTTCACCAATTTATACTGCTATTAGTTTTGTTTTAGTGTGGTTTATTACGGTTTTACTTTTTATGGGTGGGAATAAAGTAATTGATAAGTTAGGAACTTATGCCTCTCCAGTTGTTTACTTATTTATTATTGGAGCAGCAGTTTGGGCTATTAATACAGCTGGTGGTTTTGGTAATGTATTAGCTTACGCACCCGATAATGCTAAATTTACAATTCCTTCATTTATTGCTTGTGTGAGTGCACTAGTTTCTAACTGGGCAGGTCCAATTGTTAATACAGGTGATTTTACTCAAAGAGCAAAAGATATGAAATCAATGGCAATTGGCTTACCACTAGGATTTATTTTTTCTTATGTATTATTTGCTATTACATGTGTCAGCTTATTTGCAGGCACTGCTTTAGCTTTTCCAGAATTAACAAGTTTTGATATTGTGATGTCAATTAATCAAATGGATAGTTCATTAGCAGTTATTATTTTAATTATGGCTTTAAATATTGGAGCATTTGCTTTTGTTGTATTCGGAAATCTTTATCCAGCCGGACTACAATTGACTTCATTAATGCCCAAAATCTTCACAGTTAAAACTGGTGGAATTGTAACCGCTTTACTAGGAGCTGCGATTTTACCTTG
This sequence comes from Vagococcus fluvialis, assembly GCF_003337315.1. Classification (GTDB taxonomy): domain Bacteria; phylum Bacillota; class Bacilli; order Lactobacillales; family Vagococcaceae; genus Vagococcus; species Vagococcus fluvialis. Next base: position 80,828 of record NZ_QPJV01000004.1, read on the forward strand.
GAAGATTGTTAATAATCTATTCTTATTCTATAGCTTTATTGGTTCCATGTTTGGTCCAATAACAGGGATTATGTTATCAGATTTCTTTATCAATAAAAAACAGGAATTAAATCTAAAAGAAATCTACGCACCAGAAGGGAGTCCTCTATCAGTTTCTTATAATAAACAAGCAATGATCGTTCTTATAATTAGTTTTTCATTATCAATGGTTGGAGCCTTTTTACCAGGCATTCCAGTATTAAAAATGTTAAATGATTTTGCTTTCTTCTCTGGTTTAATATCTTCATTTGTTTTGTATACAATTTTAACTTTAGTTCAAAAAAAATCATAAAAGGGGATAATTAAAATGAGTAATGAGTTTAATAAGTATTTTAAATTAGCGTCAGAAGCAACTATTGAAGGAATGAAAAAAGGACACGGTGGTCCCTTTGGTGCAACAATAGTTAGAAATGGTGAAGTGATTGCAGCTGTCGGAAATACAATGATGAGAGATACTGATCCTTCTGCTCATGCTGAAATGGTGGCAGTTAGAGAAGCTTGTAAAAAATTAGATACCATGGACTTGTCTGATTGTGAAATTTATGCAACTTGTGAGCCCTGTCCAATGTGTGTTGGTGTTATGATGTGGGCTAATATAAAAAAAGTTTATTACAGTAGTACAAGAGATGATGCTGGTGCTAACGGTTTTTCAGATATGCATTTAAGAACTTATTTAGATGGTAGTACACCAGACGTTTTTGACATGGAGCATATTGGTGAAAGAGAAGATTGTGATGTTCTTTGGGAGACTTTTAAAGAATTGAATCAGTAACAGGAAGGAAAGAACAATGGATAAAATTAACCGAGTAGTTATTGCTCTTGGGGGAAATGCTATATTAAAACCTGGTCAAAAGGGAACTTTTGATGAGCAAAAAGAGAATATAGAAATTAGTGTGGATAGTATTGGTGCAATGATTGAAGAAGGTTTTAAGTTAGCTATTGTTCACGGGAATGGCCCTCAAGTCGGTCAATTACTTCAACGAAATGAGTTGTGTAAAGATAGTGTTCCAGCACAACCATTTGCTAGTGTCAGTGCTCAGTCACAAGGTTATATTGGACATATGATTCAAGAATCTATTAAAAATAGATTCCCTGAAAAAGAAGTTGTTACCATTTTATCCATGACTGAAGTAGACGAAAAAGATCCAGCTTTTTCGAATCCAATGAAGCCAATTGGTTTGTTTTACACAAAAGAAGAAGCTGAAGAATTTGAAGAGCAGGGAATTGTTATGGGGGAAGATTCTGGCAGAGGATACAGAAGGCTTGTACCTTCTCCAAAGCCTAAAGAAATAGTAGAAAGAAAAACAATTGCCAAATTACTTGAGATGGATACAATCGTTATAACTTCCGGTGGAGGCGGCGTACCTGTTATTAAAAGAGACGGCCTTTATGTAGGGCAAGATGCTGTTATCGATAAAGATTTAGCAGCTTTAAGTTTAGCAAGTGATATCAATGCTGACGTTTTAATGATTTTAACAGATGTTGATAATGTTTATATTAATTACGGTAAAAATAATCAAGAAAAATTAGAACATATTACTGTTGCTCAATTAGAAAAATATTATGAAGAAGGTCAATTTGCAGAAGGTAGTATGGGTCCTAAAGTAAAAGCTTGTATCGATTTTGCTAAAGAAGGTAAAACAGCTATAATCTCTTCTCTAGAAAATGGTTTACTAGCTCTAAAAGGAGAAAAAGGAACAATTGTAACGAAATAAGAAAAGCTGTAGCTAAATTATTATTAGCTACAGCTTTTTTTAATCCTCTCTTGTGGATTTAGAATAGCATAGAATCAAAAAATGTTAACCAAAGTAGGTTTTAGAAAAATAAAGATGGTAAAATAGCATAGTGAGAGGTGTAGAAAAATGAAAAAACAATTTAAAGGATTATTAGTTATTAGTTTAATAATAGTTTTAGGAGCGTGTTCTAAACAAGAAAAACCGATGCAACGAGAAGTTTATAAGGATATTAATACAGAGCTAGTAAAAAAAGTGACTGGAGCTTGGTTAGGTGAAGGTGAGAAGGAAAAGAAAATTTATGATATTACATATAAAAAACAAACTTTATGGATTAATCAAGAAGAACTGGAAGTAACTGAAACAAAAGATAACTTAGTGTTAACACAAACTAAAAAAGAAAAACCATTTTTCTATGATTTTAAAATTGAAGGAGAAAATATTACTGTGATACCCTCCTATCCAGTTCCAAAAGGACAATCTGGAGGACAACTAGCTCCCATTAAACTAATCCCAATTGATACAAAAGAGATAGAAGTACATAATTCTGAAAAAGATGAATTAATAAATTTTGAAGAGACTCTAAAAACAAGTTTAGACATGTTTGAGAGAAAAGAAGCCTTTCTATTAAAAATGACTCGTTTTACAACAGAGGCAGATCCGATTTTTGAGATGCTTAGCTTTAATGGTGAAGAAATTTATTATTATTACGATAATTCTAAAGATAAGTTTGGTGAAAAAAATATTGTCAGTGCTAGCTATAAAAATTGGCGTTTTGAAGAAAAAACAGATGAAACAAATCATACAATTAAGGAATTTATTTTATCCGAACCAATGGAAAAAGATAGTGAAAAACAAGTTGTTTTTGACATTCAAAATTTAGAATAAATCTGAGCAAACAATTGTTATTTTTTTGATTTAGCGTGCTATACTTAGCTATCAAATTTTGGAGGAAGTGAAGTATGCACCTAGTTTTTTACAATGAAGATTTTTTGAAAGAGATTAAAGCCTATCAACTTGATGATGCCTCGTTTACAGGGATACCATCAGAAGTTATTAAGGAAAATCATCTGAAAGAAAATTATTATCCAATATTATGTTTTGAGGAAGACCGATTGGTTTGTTTCTTTTCTTTAGATGGCTCAGAAAATAAAAATGTTTATACATCAAATGAAAAGAGTTTATTGATTCGTTCTTTTTCAACGGATTCTCGTGAAACTAGAAAAGGCTTTGCAACAAAAAATTTAAGAGTATTAATACCTTTTATAAAATCTAACTTTGAAGGTGTGGAAGAAGTTGTTTTAGGTGTGAACGAAAAAAATCCTAATGCGTATCAAATGTATTTAAAAGTAGGATTTATAGATACAAAGAAAAAACATTTAGGCCCAAGAGGTTATCAACATATTTTAAAAATAAAGTGTTAAAAGTAAAAGAAAGCTATTAATTTGATAGCTTTCTTTTACTTTTTTGATAGACATTTTGAATCGCGGCTATTCCTTTTGTAATTTGAGTTGGAGTTAATTGAAGGAGTTCAATGGTGTAGATTTTATTTTTGCATTTATAGTTATTAGGGACATTTCTGCCAATATCTTCAAGTTTAATATTTTCTTCCTGTAAATAATTTTCAAATAAAGAGGTAGAGACATCTCTAGGTAGAGTAATAAAACTTTTACCGGTTTCAAAAAGGCTTAAATCAAATAATTCAGGTGTCTTTTTTCCTTGGTTAATAAAAGCCTGATCACGACTTAGTTGAATCAATCGAGTGTCTTTAATATGCTCATCAAACATGCCGGTTTTGATATAAAGATTAAGTGCCGCTTGAGAAAACATCGAACTATCAACTTCTAAAATAGTGCGGTACTTAATAAAAGCTTCTCGTAAGACACTAGGTAATAAACAAGCACCTATTCTAAGCCCAGGAAACATAATTTTAGAAAAGCTTTTTAAATAAATGACCCGTTCATTTGTATCATAAAAATGAAGAGGTAGATTAGTAGTTGTAGAAATAAAATCTCCTAAATAATCATCTTCCACAAGATAAACATCATACTGGTTAGCTAATTTGAGTAATCTTTTTTTCTCGATTTCTGAAAAAGAGAGCCCAAGAGGACTGGAAATTCTAGGTGTGGTATAGAAAAATTTAATATCATTATCTCTGAAATAAGTTTCTAAAAGTTCCCAGTCAAGACCATTCTCATTTCGTTCAATTGTTAGAAAAGGAATCTTTTCTAATTCAAGTAAATCAAGCATTAAATGATAACTAGGTAATTCAATTAAAATAGTCTCTTTTTGATTTGGAAAAGTTAGCTTACTTAGAATAAAAAGAGCTTGTTGGATGCCTGTTGTAATAAATAAATTTTCTTCTTTGATAAATAATTGATTTTTTTCGAACCATTTTTTTAAAGTTTGAATAAGTTCTGGTAGGCCTTGTGATTGGCCATATTAAAAAAACTCTTCTTTATAGTTTTCAGTTGCTTTTTTCAAACAAAGTAAAAAATCACTATAAGGAAAGGAAACCGCATTTGAGCGACTAGAGCCAAAATCAATAGTAGTTGTTAATGTGTTTTCAGGCTTAATTTTCTCCTTTTGTAACACATAAAAACCACTACGATCTTTTGGATAAATGAGATGTTCCTCTTCAAGTAAAGAGATAGCTTTTTTTATTGTATCTAAACTAACTTGATAGTTTTTTGATAATTGTCTTAAAGAAGGTAATTTTTCACCTTCTTGATAAATGTCATTTAGGATTATTATCTTCATTAGCAGTGCTTTTTTATCGAATTATGCGATTCATCATATTCCTGCATCTACTGTAGGTTTATTCTCAAATTTATCACTAGTTATTATGATTCTTTCAGGTGTTATTGTATTAAATGAACCAATCTACAGCTATCAAATCATAGGAATATTGATTATCTTAATTCCTATTATTGGGATGAATGTAATACAAAAAAAGCTTGTCAAAACTACTTCAGTTACACCAAGTAAATAGAAAGGAAAATAGTCTGACCGAAATGTTAGACTATTTATTATTTCTTAACTATTCTTACTAGTCAGGGGATAAAAAGTCTGCTCTTTCAACAACTTCACAACTAAGGATCAATTGAAAAAGCCAATTGTTCCTTATTTCCTCCAGTTGCTTAGAGCAAAACGACTTTTGACCCACCCTGTTTTTAATTTTGGCTATTAGTTGAGCTAGAAGTATTATTTTTACGTTGTTGTGCTTTAAGGAAGTCTATGGCAGCAACTAAAAGGACGATTAAATGTTCATAGTCTTGATTATAAATTGTCATTTCGTAGGTACTTGTCATAGCTAACCATTTTTGATTAATGGTAGCTATTTTTATTCGCCCTTGATAAACGTCAAAATGTTTACTTAAAATATCACCACGGACTTCAATGTCTTCACTGTAAATTTGATAGTTAGATTTAAACAAAGTGAGTTGTTTTTCAATGCGAAGGGTTTTGTGTCCTTTAACTTCTACAATAAATTTAGGCATTAGTTTGAATAACTCTTTTGTCACTTTTCCAATAGCTTTATTGTTTTTATCAACCATGGTAAAAGACTTAGCTAATTTAAATAAGCTACCTTGAACACGGTAAACAGTTTGATTATGTTTATCTGTAACCGAAAATTTTTCATTCACACTTAACATTTTTTGTTTCATGTATAATTGGCGCATATAATTGACCTCCTTTTCACTTATTTATCTTACTTTAGTATTTTATGAGAGATTTGGCAAGATGTATAAAATAAATCTCCACAAACTTTCTTTTTAGGTATAATGAAAGAAGGAAAAGAGGGATTGAGATGAAAGAAGTTAAGATTTATGACAGACTAAGTGATAATCCGATAATAGCGGCTATTAAAGACGAATCGGATTTAGAAGAGTTACTTGATTCAGATATAGAAGTTATTTTTGTACTCCAATCTTCCTTATTAACGATTAAAGAAATCTCTGAAAAAATAGAGGCAAGTGGGAAAGTTGGTTTTGTTCATTTAGGCCTTGTAAAGGGATTGTCGGATGACGAAGTAGGTCTTAGGTATTTAAAAGAAAATACTTCTTTTTCAGGTATTATTTCGACTAAATGGCCCCAACTTGTTAGAGCACAAGCTCTAGGCTTTATGACAGTTTATCGTATTTTTATGGTCGACTCTTTAGCTTTTAATTCTTTAAAAAAGGCTCAAAACCCTAAATTTCCAGATTTTATTGAGATATTACCTAATACCAGTGGTAAAATTATCCAATCTGTAAAAGAACAAATTAAACGTCCTTTAATCGTTAGTGGCTTGATTACGGATAAAGAAGATGTTATTAATGCTTTAAAATACGGAGCTATTGCAATCTCATCTACGAACAAAAATGTATGGAAATTTTAAAAACAGATTGCATTACTTTGTGAATTATTCTATAATGTAAGTAATTAAATAAACAGCTAGAGAAAAGAGCGCATTGAACGAATCTTCACTAACGTGAGGGTTGGTTCAATGCGCTCTTTTTATTAATCGGAGGGTGAGAAAATGTACGATATAGCAATTATTGGTGGTGGAATCAGTGGTGCTTCCTTAGCTTATGAATTAAGTAAGTATGAGCTAAGAATTGCCGTCATTGAAGCAGAGAATGATGTTTCAGTCAAAACAACAAAAGCAAACAGTGCCATTTTACATGCAGGATACGATCCAAAACCAGGTTCATTAAATGCCAAATTAAATGTAGAAGGCTCCAAATTAGCAAAAGAAATTTGTCGTAAACTAGATGTTCCAAGAAAGCAATTAGGTTCACTTGTAGTCGCGTTTTCAGAAGAAGATTTAGTCACTATTGAAAAATTGTACGAACGAGGTATTGAAAATAGTGTCCCTGATTTGCAGCTCTTAAGTAAAGAAGAAACTCTGGAAAGAGAACCACATTTAAACAAAGATATTTATGGTAGTTTATTTGCTCCAAGTGCAGCAGTTGTTAATCCTTGGGAGTACACAATTGCTATGGCAGAAGTTGCTATTCAAAATGGTGTGGATTTTTATTTCAATCAAGAGGTTATTGCGATTAATACCCAAGAAAATTATTTTGATATCTTAACAGAGGAAAGAAGTTTTGAAGCAAAACGTGTAATTAATGCAGCAGGCGTTCATGCTGGGGAGATTCATGAAATGGTAGCAGAGCCAACCTTTAAAACGATTCCTTGTCGTGGGGAGTATTACTTACTTGATTTAGAAGAAACAGATACGGTGAATCATATTGTTTTTCAATGTCCTACAAAAGTTGGTAAAGGAATACTAGTAGCGCCAACAACTCACGGAAATATTATTGTTGGTCCAAATGCAGAAGATATCGATGAAACTCTAGTCAATACAGGACAAGACACAGCAAATACTGCAAAAGGGTTGAAAGATGTAGCTAAAGGAGCTAGAAAAAGTATTCCATCAATCAATTTAAATAACTCAATTAGAAACTTTTCAGGAGTCCGAGCTAATACAGACCGAGAAGATTTTATTATTGAAGAAGTTATTCCAGGATTTTTTGATATGGCAGGTATAAAATCACCAGGGCTAACCGCAGCACCAGCTAACTCCCTTTATCTAATTGAATTGATGAAAGAAAAAGGATTAGAGTTAAAAAGAAAAGAAAACTATGTAGATGAAAGAAAAAGAATTCATTTTAATGAAGCAAGTATTGAAGAAAAACAAGCATTAATTATGGAAAATCCTGATTATGGTCGAATTATTTGTCGCTGTGAAAACATTACAGAAGCAGATATTAGAGCTTCCCTTCATCAAACATTGCCAGCTCAATCAGTAGATGGTGTAAAACGTCGAACAATTGCTGGAATGGGAAGATGTCAAGGTGGTTTTTGTGGACCAAGAGTTGTGGAAATAATTGCAGAAGAATTAAATATTTCACCACTTGATGTGGATTTAGACCGATTTAATAGTCCAGTTCTTGTCAGTGAATCGAAGGAGGTTCTTTAAATGTATGATTTGATTGTAATTGGTGGTGGTCCAGCTGGTTTGGCTGCAGCTATAAGTGCCTATGAAAATGGTTTAGAAAAAATCTTAATTGTAGAGCGTGATGTTGAACTTGGTGGGATTTTAAATCAATGTATTCATAATGGGTTTGGTCTTCACTATTTTAAAGAAGAATTAACTGGTCCAGAATATGCTGGGAAGTTTATTGAAAAACTAAAAGGAACCTCTATTGAAGTATTAATGGATACAATTTGTTTAGAAGTAACAGACAAAAAGCAAGTCCATATCATGAATAAAATCAAAGGATATCAAATTTTAAAAGCAAAAGCTATTTGTTTAGCAATGGGATGCCGGGAACGAACAAGAGGTGCTATCCAATTGCCAGGTGCTAGGCCATCAGGAATTATGACAGCTGGGGCAGCCCAAAGATATGTCAACATGGAAGGCTTTATGGTTGGTAAAAAGGTAGTCATTTTAGGTTCAGGTGATATTGGTTTAGTTATGGCAAGGCGAATGACTTTAGAAGGAGCAGAAGTATTAGCTTGTATTGAAGTAATGCCTTATTCTGGTGGCTTAAATCGAAATATTGTTCAGTGTTTACATGATTTTGATATTCAACTTTATTTATCTCATAGTATTATTGATATTAAAGGAAATGAACGTCTTGAATCTATTACAATGGCTCAAATTGATGCTAATAGAGAAGTTATTCCAGGAACAGAAGAAGAAATAGAGTGCGATACCTTACTTCTATCTGTAGGTCTGATTCCAGAAAATGAGTTATCTAGAAAAATGGGTGTTAAGATGGATCAGAAAACTAAAGGCGCATTAGTTTTTGAAAATAGAGAAACATCTATACCAGGTATTTTTGCTTGCGGAAATGTTTTACATGTTCATGATTTAGTAGATAACGTTAGTGCTGAAAGTATGATAGCAGGAGCAGCTGCAGCTGAATATGTTAAAAATCAAGGTGAGGAAAGTCATGAAAAAGGGATTGAACTAGTAAACGGAGATGGTGTTTCTTATGTTTTACCTCAAAAAATTAGACGCGATCAAGTGGATAAACGTGTAGAGGTTTATTTTAGAGTAACAAAAGTAATGGATGAATGTGAAATTGAAATTAAAAATCACGGAGAAGTTATTACAACCTTTAAGAAAAAAGATTTAGCACCAGGTGAGATGGAATCACTAAGATTGCGGAAAAAATTTATTGAAGATATAGAGATTACAGACTTAGAAATTGCAGTAAAGGAGATGTAAAAAATGGCAGAACTGATTTGTATTGTTTGTCCCAAAGGTTGTCACTTAAACGTTGATGAAAATAACGACTATAAAGTAACTGGCAATAACTGTCGTAAAGGTGAAGTATACGGTAAACAAGAATTAATTAGCCCTGTTAGAACAATCACTTCAACTTGCAAAATCAAAAATGGAAATTTACCACGTATTCCAGTGAAAACTCAAGATACCATTCCAAAAGGAAAAATGATTGAAATTATGAAATTAATTAATCAAGTCGAATTACAAGCCCCAGTTTCTGTTGGAGATTTAGTGATAGAAAATGTTTTAGATACAGGCGTTAATGTTGTTGCTTGTAAAAATATGGAACGTATTGGATAAAAAATTAGGAGGAAAAAAACATGACTTTAGTAAAAATTGCGTACGCATCAAACACAGGAAACACAGAAGGAATTTCAGAATATTTAGAAGAAGCATTTGAAGAGTTAGGAGTAGATGTTGAAAGAGAAGAGGCTGGAGATATTGATAGCGATTTCTTTGAAGATGCTGATATTGCTATTGTAGCAACATTTACAGATGGTGATGGTGAGATTCCATTTGATTTTGAAGATTTTTATGAAGAAATCGTTGATGAAGATTTAGATGGGAAATTATTCGCAGTAGTTGGTAGTGGAGATAGTGAACTTTATCCAGATTATTTCTGTCAAGCAGCTTTCTCATTTGAAGAAACCTTATTAAAAGCTGGGGCAACTAAAGCTCATGAAACTTTAACAATAGAAAATGATGCTGAAAGTGATGATATTGAAAAAATCAATAAGTTAGCTAAAGAGGTTATTGAGCAACTTTCATAAAGATAAGAAAAGGACGAGAAGAATGAAAAAAACAAAAACAATGGATGGAAATACGGCAGCAGCCTACATCTCTTACGCCTTTACTGAAGTTGCCGCTATTTACCCAATTACCCCAAGTTCCACTATGGCTGAATTAGTAGATGATTGGTCAGCTAAGGGACAAAAAAATATTTTTGGTGAAACTGTAAAAGTAGTTGAAATGCAATCGGAAGCTGGTGCAGCAGGAACTGTTCATGGTTCTTTGAAAACTGGTGTCTTAACTTCAACTTACACAGCGTCTCAAGGTTTGTTATTAATGATTCCTAATATGTATAAAATTGCTGGAGAATTACTACCAAGCGTTTTCCATGTCACAGCTAGAGCTATTGCAACTAACGCTTTAAGTATTTTTGGTGATCATAGTGATGTGATGGCAACTAGGCAAACAGGTTTTGCTATGTTAGCTGAAGGCAGTGTTCAAGAAGTGATGGACTTATCAGGTGTCGCCCACTTAGCTAGTATTGAAAGTAGTGTCCCTTTTCTAAATTTCTTTGATGGTTTTAGAACAAGTCACGAATTACAAAAAATTGAAGTTATTGATTATGAGGATTTAAAAGGATTAGTTAATCAGGACAAATTAGCTGAATTTAGAAACCGTGGTCTTAATCCCAATACACCAACTGTTTCAGGTACTGCTCAAAACCCAGATATTTATTTCCAATCAAGAGAAACTGTTAATAAACATTACGAAGATTTACCGCAAATTGTCCAAAAATACATGAATGAAATTAATGAGATTCGTGGAACTAATTATGATTTAACAACTTATTATGGAGATAAGGAAGCAGCAGAAGTTATTATTTCAATGGGATCAGCAACACCGACTATTAGACAAACAGTTGATTATTTAAATAATCAGGGACGAAAAGTAGGACATATTGCAATTCATCTTTATCGTCCATTTCCAACTGATAACTTATTAGAAAAATTACCGAAGACTGTTAAAAATATTGCCGTTTTAGATAGAACAAAAGAACCAGGTGCTGACGGGGATCCTCTATTATTAGATGTTCAAAGTGCTCTTTATGAGTTAGAAACGCGTCCCCGTATTATTGGCGGAAGGTATGGTATTGGCTCAAAAGATGTCACACCAAATCAAATTATTTCTATATTTGATCATTTATCAATAGATTCAAAAAATATGAAACGTAGATTTACAGTAGGAATTGAAGATGATTTAACTCATCTATCATTACCGATGACACCGGTTCTTGATTTAACACCAAAAACAACTTTCCAGGGGAAATTTTGGGGCTTTGGTTCAGATGGAACAGTGGGAGCTAATAAACAAGCTATTAAAATAATTGGTGATAACACAGATAATTATGCTCAAGCTTACTTTTCATATGATTCTAAAAAATCAGGTGGTTTAACAGTCTCTCATTTGAGATTTGGAAAAGAACCAATTAATTCTATTTATTTAGTTGAAAATCCAGATTTTGTTGGTTGCCATAATGCAGCTTATATTCATAAGTATGATCTAATAAAAGGCTTGAAAGATGGTGGCACATTCCTACTGAATACAGTTTGGGATGAAGAAAAAGTTCTGAGATTATTACCTAAACATTTGAAAAAATATATTGCGGAACACAACATTAACTTCTATATTATAAACGCCATGGAGATTGCTCAAAAAGAAGGACTAGGTAGAAGAATCAATACAGTCATGTCAACAGCCTTCTTCGAATTAACATCCTTAATGACAAGAGAAGAATATTTACCGTTATTAAAAGAAGAAATTAAAAATAGTTATGGAAAAAAATCTTCTGAAATTGTCGAACGTAACTGGCGTGTCATTGATCAAACTTTTGATGCCTTAATTAAAATTGATGTACCAAAAGAATGGCCTAATATAGAAATAACACCAAAAAATGAAGAAGAAAATATACCGGCGTATGTAAAAAATATTGCCCAACCAATTGAACGACAAGAAGGAAACAGTCTATCAGTTAAGACCTTAATCGATAATGGTATGTTAGGAGGAACTATTCCTTTAGGGACAGCAGCCTATGAAAAAAGAGGAATTGCACTAGAAGTTCCTGAATGGATTCCAGAAGCATGTACCATGTGTAATGAATGTGCATTTGTTTGTCCACATGCAGCCATTAGACCATTTTTAGCTAATGAAGAGGAAATGGAAGAGGCACCAGCAGGCTACATTACTCGTGACTTTAAAGGCAAAGATGGTTTAAACTACCGAATTCAAGTTTCTGTTGAAGACTGTACCGGATGTGGTTTATGTGTGGATGCTTGTCCAGCAAAAGATAAAGCCTTAGTAATGAAGCCTTATGAAGAACAACGTGAAGAAGCTGTCAACTGGGCCTTTTCTATGACTTTAAAACAAAAAGAAAATCCAGTTAAAAAAGAATCGGTTAAAGGGTCTCAATTTGAGCAACCATTATTAGAATTCTCAGGTGCTTGTTCTGGTTGTGGTGAAACACCTTATGTTAAATTATTAACTCAGCTATTTGGAGACAGAATGATGATTGCAAATACAACAGGTTGTTCATCAATCTGGGGAGCATCAGCTCCAACAACACCTTACACAACCAATCAGTTTGGTCAAGGACCAGCTTGGAGTAACTCTTTATTTGAAGATAATGCAGAATTTGGATTTGGAATGTATGTGGCAAATCAAGTGAAACGCTCTCGAGTAGCAGAGAAAATCCAACATATATTAGATGAAGAAATAGGAACAGAAGAAACAAAAGCCTGTTTAAGAGAATGGCTCGAACACATAGATGAAGGTCAAGGTACAAGACAAAGAGCTACACGCTTAGTATCAGCTATAGAAAATGAATCAGATGAAGTTTTTAAAGATTTATTAGCTGATGAAAAAATGTTTGTTAAACCAAGTCAGTGGATGATTGGTGGAGATGGTTGGGCTTATGATATTGGTTTTGGTGGTATTGATCATGTATTAGCTTCTGGTGAAGATATTAATATCTTTGTTATGGACAATGAGCTGTACGCTAATACTGGTGGGCAAATGTCAAAAGCAACAACTCAATCAGCAATCGCTAAATTTGCAGCTTCAGGCAAGAAAACTAGTAAAAAAGATTTAGGGATGATGGCAGCAACATACGGAAATGTATATGTGGCACAAATTTCAATTAATGCCCATCCAAATCAGGCTATAAAAGCTATTACTGAGGCAGAAAATTATCCAGGTCCATCACTCATCATTGGTTATACACCGTGTATTAATCATGGAATTAAAGGTGGTATGAGTAATGCTTTACTAAATGCGAGAGAAGCTCTTGAATCAGGATATTGGCAGTTATATCGCTATGATCCAAGATTAGCTGAAAAAGGTAAAGACCCAATGAGAATTGATTACAAAAAAGCAGACTTGAGTAAAATTCCTGATTTCCTTGAAACTCAAACTCGCTTCTCATCACTTATAAATGTGACAAAAGATGAAGAAATAGTTGATGAAATGTATGATAATACACAACAAGATGTAGCAGATCGAAATGAAAATTACGAAAGATTATCAAAAATGAGAAAATAGATTTTAAAGAGAACCTTGTTAATTCAAAGGTTCTCTTTTTTTGAGCTTATCATTTGTAAGTATAAGAAAAAAGTTGTATGATAATCACATGAAAGTCAAAGAAGGTCAAACAAGTCTTTGGTTTTTATAAAAGAATATATAGGAGGTTTGCGCTATGGCAAAACAACATTTTGAAAGAACAAAAGAACACGTAAATATTGGAACAATCGGACATGTCGATCACGGGAAAACAACATTAACAGCTGCGATTACGAGTGTGCTAGCTAAAAAAGGCCTAGCAAACCCTCAAGACTATGCAAGTATTGATGGCGCTCCAGAAGAAAGAGAGCGTGGAATTACAATCAATGCGTCACATGTTGAATATGAAACTGAAAAAAGACATTATGCTCATATTGATGCACCAGGGCATGCGGACTATGTAAAAAATATGATTACAGGTGCTGCTCAAATGGATGGGGCTATCTTAGTTGTATCAGCAACTGATGGACCAATGCCACAAACAAGAGAACATATTCTATTATCTCGTCAAGTAGGTGTAAAATATTTAATTGTCTTTTTAAATAAAACAGATTTAGTAGATGATGATGAATTAATCGACTTAGTTGAAATGGAAGTAAGGGATTTATTAACTGAGTACGATTTTCCAGGAGACACAACACCAGTGATTAAAGGTTCAGCCTTGAAAGCAATTGAAGGTGATGAAAAAGCAGAAGCTGCTATTTTAGAGTTAATGGATACTGTAGATTCTTATATTCCAACTCCTTCAAGAGATACTGAGAAACCACTTTTATTATCAGTAGAAGATATTTTCTCAATTTCAGGTCGTGGAACAGTTGTTTCTGGACGTATTGAAAGAGGAACTGTTTCTGTCGGTGAAGAAATTGAAATCGTTGGAATTAAAAATGAAACTAAAAAAGCTGTTGTAACTGGAATCGAAATGTTCCGTAAAACATTAGAAAAAGGTGAAGCAGGAGATAACGTTGGGTTACTTCTTCGTGGTGTTACAAAAGACGAAGTAGAACGTGGTCAAGTAATCGCAAAACCTGGTTCAATTACACCACATACTAAATTTAAAGCTGAAATTTATGTGTTAAGTAAAGAAGAAGGTGGTCGTCATACACCATTCTTTAACAACTACCGACCACAATTTTACTTTAGAACAACAGATGTAACAGGTAATATTATTTTGAATGAAGGTACAGAAATGGTTATGCCAGGAGATAATGTTGCTATAGACGTTGAATTGATTCATCCAGTTGCTATTGAAAAAGGAACAACATTCTCAATCCGTGAAGGTGGTAGAACAGTTGGTTCTGGTATGGTAACAGAAATAGAAGCATAATACAGAAAGGTTGTGAATGATAGGTCACAGCCTTTTTTATGTTTCTTGGTATAATAGAAAAAAATGTCATGAAAGGCAAATAATGAAAATTGAAAGATTGATGTATATATTAGTAACCTTGCTTTCCCAAAAATACCTCAAAGCAAGCGAAGAGGCCCAGATGTATCAGGTTTCTAGTCGAACGATTTACAGAGATATTGATACATTAAGTTTAGCAGGAATTCCAATTTATTCTAAACAAGGAACTGATGGTGGTTTTTATATTGATGAAAATTATAAGTTAAACTCACTCCTTTTTTCTGATATGGAAAAAAAGATGCTTCAAGAATTAAGTCTTAGTTTAGCGACTAGCTACAAAAGTCCAAAACTTGATGAACTAAGTAAAAAAATGAGTTATCTAGTTGAGAAAAATAAAAGTGTGTCACCCTATTTTTTCGATTTAACCTTATGGAAAACAAATCAGCCTTTTTTAGAGGAAATCGAAGAAGCTATGGAAAATAATAAAGTGCTTGAATTTGAATACACAACGTTTAATGGTGTATCTTCTGTCAGAAAAGTTGAACCTATTAATTTAGTTTTTAAATCTAGTGTTTAGTATATTTATGCCTTTTGTAGACTAAGACAAGAGCCACGTCTTTTTCGAGTAAGTCGTATTAGACAAGTTAGACAAATGGAAGAAATCTTTGATCCTAAAAAGCACACAGCTTTATCAAAAGAAATATTAGAAGATTTTTACACTGGGTTATCTAAAAGAATTGAAATGATTCCTATTGTTTTAGAATTTAAACAAGAAGCAAAGGCTAAAGTTTACGATTCCTTTTTAGAAAAAGACATTACTGAATATCCTGAAAAAATAATTGTGTCAAAAGAAATGCCAAAAGAAAGATGGCTAGTTGAGATGTTAATGAGCTTTGGTGGTCTGGTTAAAGTGATTTCTCCAGAGTTTTTACAAAAGGAAATCATTGAAGAAGCTCAAATAATTTTAAAGCAATATGACATAAAGGTGTCAAAGTAGTTTGCTAAACTAAAATTATTAAATAAGGAGGGAAGCAGATATGAAAAGTGTATTTACAGTAAAAAATTGGGAAGTGTCTTTTGTCATTGATGAAAAAATAGCTCACGCTACAGCAACTTACAATATGGTAGGTGATTTAGTAGGAGAAGTTGAAGTTGATTATAGTATTTGATATCAGGAGTTTTTGGATTTGTTCCTACTTCTACTGGTGAAAAGATTGAGTTAGCTTTTTTATGTGATTCAAAAGAAGAAATTAACAAATTAGTAGAAAAAATAAAAAATCACGGATATGATATCGTAAAAGAACCTTAGTCAGCTCCGTCGGGACAATATTATGCGTTAGTAAGAGATGAAGATAAAAATGTAATTAGTTTATTTATAAATGAAAATTGAGTAGGTTAATTTTATAATTAACGAAAATATGTTATAGTGAAGTAACTATTAAACAAGGAGCGATAGACATGCCAGGAAGAATTCGACTTGCATTATTAAAAGACCAATTAAATACAATTTAAAAGTCTAGCAATGAAACATTTTTCATGGAATACATGTTTATTTTATTTAAATGTTAAGAGGCATGCTTAGGCTGTCTCTTTTTTGTGTTCTTTTTTTCATTGTTAGTGAAAAAAGGGAGAATGTTAATATGCAAGAATTAGTACTATCAATGGAAGACATTAGTTTAGAATTAGGAAACAAAGAATTATTTCAGTTTAAGAAACTATCGGTTTACCAAGGAGAACGGATTGGAATTATTGGAAAAAACGGGGAAGGTAAATCAAGCTTGTTAAAACTTATCATGGGGGAACTTGAATCAGGAGTAGGTAGAATACAAAAAGAAGTGGATTTTTCATACTTTGCTCAATTACCAGAAGAATTATGTGATAATAATATAGAAGTTAATGCTGAATTATTAAGTCAATTTGATGTGCCAGATGCTAACTTTGATTTAATGAGTGGTGGAGAACAGGCAAAATACCGCTTAGCTAAAATTTTTTCATCTTATAAGGAAGGACTTATATTAGATGAACCAACGACTCATTTAGATCAAAAAAGTAAAGAATTTCTAATTGAAGAGTTACGATATTATTATGGAACTTTGATTTTTGTTAGCCATGATCGTGATTTTCTAAACAATTTAGCTACTAAAATTTGGGAAATATCTGAAGGCATAGTCAAAGAATACAAAGGCAACTATGATGATTATCGGAATCAAAAGGAGCAAGAAGAGCTTGAAAATCAAAATGCTCAAGAAAAATATAACTTAGAAAAGAAAAAATTAGAGACTTCAATCAAAAAACAAAAAGAACAAGCTAAAAAAATTAGTAAAATATCAAAATCAAGAGCAAATAAAAATACCAAACCAGATCGTCTAGCAGGCAGTAAATCAAAAGATACTGTGCAAAAAAACATGTTTAAGCAAGTGAAGAACTTAGAAAATCGT
Organism: Vagococcus fluvialis; assembly: GCF_003337315.1. Classification (GTDB taxonomy): domain Bacteria; phylum Bacillota; class Bacilli; order Lactobacillales; family Vagococcaceae; genus Vagococcus; species Vagococcus fluvialis. The sequence goes on from NZ_QPJV01000004.1 coordinate 98,006, forward strand.
TTAGAAAAGTTAACACCAAGACAAGTTTTTCTAAACGATAAAGAAATTAGCTTTCCAAAACATCATTTTAATGAGATGCACAACCCGTATCCTATTATGGCTACAGGCTTGAGTATTAGTTATGGTGACAAAATTATTCTAGATAATTGTGATTTTCAGTTTAAAAAAAGTCAAAAAATTGCTATTGTAGGAGATAATGGAGTTGGAAAAACAAGCTTGTTAAAGAAAATTTATCAAGGAGAACATAGCATTATGGTTTCTTCAAAAGTAATTTTTTCGGTTTATGAACAACTTAGCTATCAATTAAATAGTGATAAAAGTATACTAGAGTATCTTTTAAGTCAAACTGATTACTCTGAGTCAGTTTCTAGAAGTGTTTTAAACAAACTAGGATTTACTCAAGATGAGCTGAAAAAACCGCTTAGTTTATTAAGCGGAGGAGAAAAAACGAGATTATCTTTAAGTCTAGTGATGACCAAACCATCAAATGTATTAATTCTCGATGAACCAACTAATTTTATTGATTTAAAGACGATTGAAGCTTTAGAGGGTTTGATAAAATCATATCAAGGTACAGTTATTTTCACATCTCATGATTCTTATTTTGTTGAGAATGTTGCTACAGAAATTTATGAATTTAAAAATCATAAATTAATATTAAGATAAGTGAGTGTGTTTAAAATCATCTAGATACTTTAATCCAAAACCTAGTGAACGATCCATAAAAATATGGCTAATCCAAATGAGAGCAATCATAGTTGCCGTATTCGATTTAACTAAAATAGAAATAAATAGTAGGGTGATGGGGAAAAATAAGTAGTGAATGGTGTTGTAAATATAAGCACCAACTTTGGTATTGATAAAATAACCAATCATCGAAACATCAGGAATAAATAGTAGAATTAAAAAATACCAAAGAGAAAATTTGAACAAATAGAAATAAATAAACAAAGTCAGCATAAATAATAATAAATTTTCTATTTTTAATAAACGATTCATAGGGATTCTCCTTCGAATTTTTTTAGTAAGGGAATAATTTTTTCTTCATCTTTGATGCCATTACTGGTAGAAATAATACTTTCAATTTTTTCTAGAATTTTTAAACTTTGTTCCATAAAAGCAATCTTTTCTTTAAGGATATTAATATGAGTATCAAGGAAATTTAAAGTTTCACTTTTGCATTGAATAGATGTTTCTTGATTTTTTAAGGCCATTAATATCTGAATTTTATCTAATTTAAGATTTAATTTTTTTAAGTTTAATATAAAAAATAAGTTATTTAAATCAGACTCTGAATATTCTCTATAACCATTTTGATTTCGCACAGGCTTAAGCAATCCAAGAGATTCATAATATCTAATACTTTCTTTTGAAATTTCAGCTAAATTGGCAATATCTTTTATTTTCATAGGTCAACCTTCTTTCTATTATAAGGATAACACTGAAGTTCACTTCAAGGTCAAGTGAATTAATAAAAAGAGAAATTAAACAAATATTGACATCGTGTCTCTAGAAAGAGTAGACTAAATAAAAGACTACTAAAAAGGTGGAGAGAATATGCCAATCGTACATATTGAATTATTAGAAGGTCGAACTCAAGAACAAAAAAATGAAATGGTTAAAGAGGTTACAGAAGCCATTGTTAAAACAACTGGTGCAAGTAGAGACGCAGTTCATATAGTAATCAATGATATGGAAAAAGGTAACTATGCAGTAGGTGGAAAAACTAAACTACAATAATATCTATCTAATGTGTTTAAATTTCATGTTAATCGAATAAAAAATATCTTTTCCTAAGTAGTAGATTTATCTACTACTTTTTTTGTATATAGATATAAAAAGCTCCAAAGTTAAACAGTTATGAGTAACTTTGGAGCTTTTGAATATTTTTCTATTGGATATCTACGTCAACAACTTGGTAAAAAGCATTTGTTGTATCTGCTACATTCCAAACTGATAAAATAATATGATATCCTTTATGAGTATTTGGAATTTGAATGTTTTGCGAAACAAGAGTTGGAGGAATCATTGACTTATCATCAAATTGAGTTATTAATTCAAAATTATCAAAGGTCAAAGGTTTATTCGGATTCCATCCTTCTTTAGTAATATAATAATCCCAAGTACTAGTACGATGTCTAGCTGTTAGGAACCAGTTTATGTTAAGACTGCCATTTGTTATTTCATTTTTATGCCAACGCATTTCTGTTTGTTCATCAAGTGGAGAAAAACCACTTACACCAGCACTAGCAATTTTACCATCAATAAAAGTGTTTTTGGGAGCTTCGATACTTTGAGGTTCCCATTGAGCGCGGCCAACATTGTTATTTAAATTTCCACCAGCAGATGTTCCAAGATATGCTCTACTTGCAGGTTCTTTAATATATCCATGTGCTGACGCTGTTGGCGACATCAAACTAACCATACCTAAAGAAACTAAACAAACGCTTAAAACTTTGTGACTTAACTTCATAAAAAAACCTCCTATATATTTTATATAAACATCATAACATTATAATAAATCGTTTTCAACTCTTTTTATGAATAAAAAGAGTTTTTTTAGTTCTTATTTATCTTTATATATAAGTTTAATGAACTTTTTCTTCAAAAACGTTTCGGTTTATACGATGTAAGAAAGAGGTAACTATATCGTAAGTGGAAAAAAAACTATAAATACTATAGTAGGAAAGTTATTTTTTTAGTGAATAACTAGAAATTTATAGACACTTATGATAAAATCATTAAGATGTCAGTTAGTTTAGTAGAGATGAGGAGGACATGCTTTGTATCAACTTCTTTTAACCATTATGCTTATTTTATCAGTACTTATTATTATTGCTGTTATGATGCAACCAAGTAAACAAAATAGTGCGGCTAGTGCGTTTTCAGGCGGAGCCAGTGAATTATTTGGAAAAGCAAAAGCAAGAGGCTTTGAAGCCTTCATGCAAAAAGCAACAGCTGTTTTAGGTGTTGCGTGGGTTGTAGTAGCTATTACTTTAGCCTATTTATCATCAAAATAAGTAAAATCTAACCTCCTGTTCTGACAGGAGGCTTTTTTATTGGTACAATGAAAACAAGATTTATGATAAGGAATGATTTAAATGTTGCCACAGGAAATATACTTTAAAAATGGAAAAAGAGCTGTATTATTATTACACGCTTATACAGGAAGTCCTAATGACGTAAGAATGTTAGCTAGACAACTAGAAAAAGAAAATTATACCGTATTAGCGCCTTTATTTTCAGGTCACGGAACACCTGACCCGATGAATATTTTACATATGACACCAGATATTTGGTTAAATGATGCTAAAAAAGCCTTGAAAAAATTGCAAGATGACGGCTATGAAGAAATTGCTGTCTTTGGTCTTTCTATGGGTGGTGTAATTGCTATGACATTACTTGGAGAAAATCCAGATTTATTTGTTGGAGGAGGATCTTTCAGCTCACCGCTAGTTCCTGAATCAACGAATCAGATTTATCCAAACTTTTTAAAATATTGTGAGTTCATGTATAAAAAAATAACTAACTCACCTGAAGAATTAGAAGAAAAAATGAATATGGTAAAAATGCCTTTAAATGTTCAACTTGAACAAGTTTTTAATTTATCAAAAATAGCTTTTGATGGGTTGCCAAATATTGATAAGCCAATCTATGTTGCTCAATCTGGTCAAGATGAGATGTTTGATGGAAGTAGTGTTTATGAGATTGGAAATCAGTTAAAAGGGACATATCATCAAATTATTTGGTATCCAAATAGTACCCACGTTATTACAGTAAGTAAAGATCGTAAACAGTTTGAAGGAGATATTGTCGCATTTTTAAGCCATATTAAATGGAATGAGGAATAAATATGACAAGTAGTATTAAAGAAACTGTTATAAAGTTTATGACTGAAAGTAAAAAGCAGACATTTTCTTTAGAACAGATAGCAGAAGGGTTACAATTACAAAAAAGTAAAGACTTCAAATTATTAGTTCAAACAGTAGCCCAAATGGAGCGAGAAGGTAGTGTCCTTTTCAATGCAAAAGGGAAAATTAAATTAAATAAGCAAGAAAGTTTCTTAGAAGGAACTTTTAGAGCCAACGAAAGAGGCTTTGGATTTGTAACAGTTGAAGAGGATGAAGATGATATTTTCATTCCGAAAGACTTTACAAATTTTGCGATTGAAGGAGATAAAGTTGCTATTGAGATTATGAAATCAGGTAATCCTTTAGATTCTCAAGCAGCTGAGGGAAAAGTAATTGACATTCTTGAGCGTAAAACAACTCAATTAGTAGGTATTTTTTATGCCTACTCTGAAGCAGACATTCAAAAAAGTGGTCTGTATGGAATGGTTGTTCCAAAGGATAAGAAATTAAATAAATATCGTGTGTTTATTGCTGATGATGGCATTAAACCAGAAGAAGGTAGTGTTGTATCAGTTGAGATTACTCACTATCCAGATAATGATCATACTCATAGTTTTGAAGGATTGGTTAAACAAGTCATTGGTCATAAAAATGATCCGGGAATGGATATTTTATCTATTTGTTTAGCTCACGGAATTCCAGTTGAGTTTGATGATAAAACATTAGAAGAAGCAGAAAAGGTTCCTGATAATGTATTAGAAAAAGAGCTAGCTGGTAGAGTAGATTTAAGAGATGAAACCATTGTGACCATTGACGGTGAAGAAGCAAAAGATTTAGATGACGCTGTTCGAGTAAAAAAATTAGACAATGGTAACTTCTTGCTTGGTGTTTATATTGCTGATGTGTCTCATTATGTACAAGAGAATACTGCTCTAGATAATGAAGCAAGTGATAGAGCTACAAGTGTTTACTTAACAGACCGTGTCATTCCAATGTTACCTCGTAAGTTATCAAATGGTATCTGTTCTTTAAATCCACAAGTGGACCGCTTGGTAATGGCCTGTGAGATGGAAATTGATTTAGTAGGACGTGTGGTGTCACATGATATTTTTGAGGCAGTGATTCACTCAACAGCTAGAATGACTTACACAGCAGTTAATGAAATTTTAGAAAAATCCAATGAAGAAACATTAGAAAAATATAAAGATTTAATTCCTTATTTTGAGGAAATGGGTGAACTGCACAAAATTTTAGATCATATGCGTACTCAAAGAGGAGCTATTTCTTTTGAAGACCGAGAGGCTAAAATTATTGTTGATGATGAAGGGCATCCATTAGGTATTGAACTACGTGAGAGAAAAGATGCGGAAAGATTAATCGAATCTTTCATGTTAGCAGCTAACGAAACAGTTGCTAAACACTACACGCAGTTAAAATTACCATTTATTTACCGGATTCATGAACATCCAAAAGAGGAGAAAGTTCAAAGATTCTTTGAGTTTGTTACGAATTTTGGTATTCTTGTTAAAGGGAAAAAGGATGACGTTAGTCCAAAAGAATTACAACGCGTTTTAGATGATGTAGCTGGTAAACCAGAACAACCTGTTGTCAGTATGATGTTACTTAGAAGTATGCAACAAGCAAGATATGAAGAAAACCCAATTGGTCACTACGGTCTTGCGGCAGACGACTATACTCATTTTACATCACCAATCAGACGCTACCCTGATTTAATTGTCCACAGATTGATTAAGTCTTATATGAAGAAACCAATTAGTGATGAAACAATTGCTAAATGGGAAGAAATTTTACCTGATATTGCTGATCATAGCTCAAAAATGGAACGTCGAGCTGTCCAAGCAGAGCGTGAAACAGATAGCATGAAAAAAGCAGAATTCATGGCTGACAAAATCGATGAAGAATTTGACGGGATAATTACTTCAATTACTAAGTTTGGAATGTTCGTTGAATTGCCTAATACTATAGAAGGATTAATTCACGTCTCTCAATTAAAAGATGATTATTTCCAATTTGTAGAAAATCACTTAGCACTTGTTGGTGAGCGAACTGGGGTTATTTACCGAATTGGTCAACAAGTAAAAATTAAAGTAGTAAAAGCCGATCCAGAAACAAGAGAAATTGATTTTGAATTATTATCAGCAGAACCTGTAACTGGAAAAATTGAACTACCTAACAAAAGAAATAATAAAGATGGTAAAAAACACCATCAACGAGAACGAAAATCTCAACATTATTCAGACAAAGATAGTAAAAAGAAACCACGTAAGAACAAAAAACAACCATTCTATAAAAGTGTTGCCAAAAAAGGTAAAGGAAAAGGCAACAGGAATAAAAAGAGGTGACGTAAGTAAATGGCAAAAGAAAGAGAAGACGGTAATTTGATTGCTCAGAACCGAAAAGCAAGACATGATTACACAGTCATTGAAACCATTGAAGCAGGTATGGTCCTTAAAGGAACAGAGATCAAAGCTATTAGAAACCGCCGAGTTAACTTAAAAGATGGTTATGTAAGAGTAAGAGATGGAGAAGCTTATCTAGTCAATGTCCATATTAGTCCTTATGAGCAAGGAAATCTTTTTAATCATGATCCCTTAAGAACAAGAAAGCTTTTGATGCATAAAAAACAAATTGCTAAGTTAACTGCTGAAACTAAAAATACTGGTGTAACATTAATTCCTTTGAAATTGTATATTAAAAATGGATTTGCCAAAGTTTTAGTTGGAGTAGCAAAAGGGAAAAAACAATATGATAAAAGACAAGATTTAAAACAAAAAGACATGAATCGGGAAATTAATCGCACTTTAAAAGAACGTCAAAGATAATCGGCTAAAAGAGAGAAAAATTAACCCTTTCTCTCTTTTTATTTTCTAAAAAATGAATACTTATAGCACCTTTAAAAAACGAATAATTACTTTGTGTTATTTATCATTTGGTGTTATTATAGTCCTAGTTGGGTTCTAAAAGCATAGAATATCAACTAATGATTAGAATGGACTTCTCGAGTCTTTTCATCATAAAAAAACAGGAAAAAATTTGTTTTCCTGGAAAAATATTTTCTAAATAGAAAAGGGGTGAATAGAGGTGGAAGAAAAGTCCCTGATGATTGAGATTGCAGGCATAACATTTGATGCGACAGTGTGTATCATGACAGTATTAACCTGTCTTATTGTTTTTGCTATCGTATTTTTCTGTAGTCGAAATTTACAGATGAAGCCTAAGGGGAAACAGAATGTTTTAGAGTTTATTGTTGACTTTGTACGTGGTATTGTTTCTGATAACATACCTAAGAAAGAAGTAAATGATTATCATTTATTAGGATTTACTTTCTTCATGTTTGTTCTCGTGTCAAATATTCTAGGATTAGTAACAAAAGTTGTTATATTCCCAGATGAAATTTCACTATGGAAGTCTCCAACAGCCGATCCATTAGTTACTTTAACTTTAGCACTGATCGCCATTGCCTTAACCCATTATTATGGTGTTAAAAAGCAAGGTGTCAAAGGTTATTTTGTTAATAGTTTCATGAAACCAACAGCCATTTTATTACCAATTAAAATTATTGAAGAATTTACAAACGTATTAACGTTAGGTCTTCGTTTATATGGAAATATTTTTGCTGGGGAAATTTTATTAACTTTAATTGCCCAACTTGGTGCAAGCAGTCCAACTAAGTTTGTACTAGCTTTACCGTTAGAAGTAGTATGGCAAACATTCTCGTTATTTATTGGCGCAGTACAAGCCTTTATTTTTGTGACATTAATGATGGTTTACCTGTCTCACAAAGTTGAAGCAGAGCATTAAAAAGAATTTATTTTAAATCAAAAAGATTATTAGGAGGAAATAGTAATGCAATATATTGCAGCGGCTATCGCAGTTTTCGGTGCTTCTATTGGAGCAGCATATGGTAATGGTAAAGTAATTTCAAAAACACTTGAGTCAATGACTCGTCAACCAGAGTTATCTGGACAATTAAGAGCAACAATGTTTATCGGGGTAGCCTTAATCGAGGCTGTGCCAATCTTAGGTGTGGTTATCGCCCTAATCTTAGTCTTCAAGTAATAATAAAAATTAGAGAAGAGTCATTTTTTTAATGACGAAGGAAGGAAGTGTAGTAAACTTATGATCCAACAATTAGTCGTGGCTAATGCAGGTCAAGGTATGCTAAGTACAATCCTTTTTGTTACTGTTTCTTTTCTAGTCTTGTTACTGGCTTTGAAGAAATTTGCATGGGGTCCTGTAGTTGATATGATGCAAGCGCGTGAAGACAAAATCGCGTCAGATATTGATAATGCAGAGAAATCTAAAATTGAAGCCGATAAATTAGGCAAGCAAAGAGAAATGGAACTAAAGCAGTCACGTACTGAAGCGCAAGGAATTATCGCTCAAGCTAAAGAAACAGCTGAGAATAACGCTCATGCTATTTTATTAGAAGCCGAGGAGCATGCAACTCGTATTAAAAAGCAAGCTCATGAGGATTTACGCATTGAACGTGAACGAATGATTGACGAAGCAAAAAAAGAAGTAGCAGATTTATCTGTAGAAATTGCTTCTAAAATTCTTAAAAAGGAATTATCGGCGAGCACTCATCAAGAGTTAATTCAATCTAGTATTGAAAAGCTAGGAGTCGATGAAGATGAATAGAAAATATACTGTAGCAAAAACTTATGGTAAGGCTTTATATTCTGAGGCATTACAATTAAATTCAGTTTCTGAAATTTATCAAGAAATGCTTCAGTTAAGAGAAGTTTATCGTCAAGTACCTGACTTAGGAGATATCTTAACAGATGATCGTTTATCAGTGTATGAGAAAGTTAACATTGTTAAAGATCTGGAAAATAGTTTCAGTGATGCTGTAGCCAAATTTATTCATACAGTTTATGACTATGGACGTATGGATGAAATGCCACAAATCATTGATGAATTTGAACATTTATATTATGAACAATTCGGTATTATTGTTGTTGATGTAACAACAGCCGTTGCTCTTAATATGGATCAAAGACATGATTTAGAAAATCGCTTAGCGAAACAATTTCATGCTAATAAAGTTGTTATTCGACCAAAATTAAACCCAAACATTATGGGTGGAATGATTATCGAATCTGAACATCGTGTCATTGATCAAAGCGTTAGAAGTGAATTATCAGAAATTCATGCAGCGTTACTTAAATGATACAAAAGTGACAAGGTGAGAGGTGAAATACATGAGTATTAAAGCGGAAGAAATTAGTTCGCATATAAAACAACAACTTGCTAAATACGAAGAGTCACTAACAGTCGATGAAGTCGGAACGGTTTCATATGTTGGGGACGGTATTGCACGTGCTTACGGTTTAGAAAATGCCATGTCAGGTGAACTTTTAGAGTTTGATAATGGTGTTTTCGGAATGGCGCAAAACTTAGAGTCTGACAGCGTAGGTATTATCATTTTAGGTAGATACCAAGAAATCCGCGAAGGTGACAAAGTGAAACGTACTGGACGTATCATGGAAGTACCTGTTGGAGAAGCGTTAATCGGGCGAGTTGTTAATTCATTGGGTCAACCAATTGATGGTATGGGCGAAATTAAAACTAAAAAATTTAGACCTATTGAGTCTCAAGCTCCAGGTGTAATGGCTCGTAAATCAGTTGATGAACCATTACAAACTGGGATTAAAGCTATTGATGCTTTAGTGCCAATTGGTCGTGGTCAACGTGAATTAGTCATTGGTGACCGTAAAACTGGTAAAACGTCTGTAGCCATTGATACAATCATTAATCAAAAAAATGAAGACATGATTTGTATTTATGTAGCTATTGGACAAAAAGAATCAACTGTTAGAAATCAAGTGGAAACACTTAAAAAATATGGTGCAATGGATTATACAATCGTTGTATCAGCAAGTGCATCACAACCAGCACCACTTCTATATTTAGCACCATATGCTGGAGCTACTATGGGAGAGGAATTCATGTATAACGGAAAACACGTATTAGTTGTTTATGATGATTTATCAAAACAAGCAGCTGCTTATCGTGAGTTATCATTATTACTTAGAAGACCACCAGGACGTGAAGCATTCCCTGGGGATGTATTCTACTTACATTCTCGTTTATTAGAAAGAGCTGCGAAATTAAATGATTCTCTTGGTGGAGGCTCTATGACAGCTTTACCATTTGTTGAAACACAAGCAGGAGATATTTCTGCCTACATTCCAACAAACGTTATTTCTATTACTGATGGACAAATCTTCTTAGAAGATGATTTATTCAACTCAGGTGTACGTCCAGCGATTAACCCTGGTTTGTCTGTATCTCGTGTAGGTGGATCAGCACAAATTAAGGCAATGAAAAAAGTTGCTGGAACACTACGTACTGACTTAGCTAGTTTCCGTGAATTAGAAGCCTTTACTCAATTTGGTTCTGATTTAGATGCGGCAACACAAGCTAAATTAAACCGTGGTAAACGTACAGTTGAACTTCTAAAACAAAATGTTCACGAACCAATTGGTGTAGAAAAACAAGTATTGATTATCTATGCTTTAACTAAAGGTTTATTAGATACAATACCAGTAAATGATTTGTTACGTTTTGAAAAAGAATTGTTTGAATATGTTGGCAACAACTATCCAGCTATTTTTGACACAATCAAAACAACAAAGAACTTACCAAATGAAGAAGACATTAAAAAAGCAATTGAAGAATTTAAAGGTATTTTTAGTTCAAGTAGCTTTTCTGTAGCAGACGAATTAACACAATCCTAGAAAGTGGTGATTGAGCATGGGCGGTTCCCTTATAGATATTAAAAAGAGAATAGCTTCAACTAAGAAGACGAGTCAAATTACAAGTGCTATGCGTATGGTAGCAGCTTCCAAATTGACAAAATCTGAACAATCATCTAAACGTTTTCAAGAGTATGCAATGAAAGTAAGAAGCATTACAACTCACTTAGCGTCTTCGCAATTACAAGCGATTGAAAATGCGGATTTTTCTAGTTTTGAAGATAGTATGGAAATGTACCATAAGCTATTAATTGCTCGTCCAGTGAAGAAAACAGGCTACATTATTATTACTTCAGATAAAGGTTTAGCTGGTGGTTATAATAGTTCTATCTTAAAAAACACTTTAGAGATACTTCAACGTGACCATGAAAGTCAAAATGAAGTAGTCATTATGTCAATTGGTAGTGTCGGTGCTAACTTTTTCAAACACCGTGACATTCCAGTAGCATATGAATTAAGAGGATTAAGTGACCATCCAACTTATAATGAAATTCGTAAAATAGTTAACTCAACGATTCAAATGTATAACAATGAGGTATTTGATGAATTGTACGTATGTTACAACCATCATGTTAATACATTGTCTTCAGCATTCCGTGCTGAAAAAATGTTACCAATTCAAGATTTGGATTCAAGTGAGGCTACAACTTACGAACAAGATTATACATTAGAACCTTCTGAAGACGCGATTTTAAATACGTTACTGCCCTTATACGCTGAAAGTTTAATCTACGGTGCAGTGTTAGATTCTAAAACTGCTGAACATGCTGCACGTATGACAGCAATGAAAAGTGCAACAGATAATGCAGAGAATATTATTGATGATTTGACGATTTCCTATAATAGGGCACGTCAAGCAGCAATTACTGAAGAAATCACAGAAATCGTCGGTGGTGCAGCAGCTTTAGAAGATTAACGGGGAGGAAATTTAGAAGATGAAAATTGGAAAAATAGTCCAAGTTATTGGTCCCGTTGTTGACGTGGCATTCCCATTAGATCAATCATTACCTGATATTAATGATGCCTTGATTGTTTATAAATCTGAGAACAAACAAAAAGTTGTTCTTGAAACAACGATTGAAATGGGAGATGGTGTCGTAAGAACTATCGCCATGGAATCAACAGACGGATTACAACGTGGAATGGAAGTATTACACACAGGAGCGCCAATTAGTGTTCCTGTAGGGAGAGAAACTTTAGGACGTGTATTTAACGTTTTAGGTGAAACAATCGACTTAGGTGAAGAACTTCCAGAAACAATGGACAAAACAAGTATTCATACAGAAGCTCCATCGTATGAAGAATTAAGTACTGAAACAGAAGTACTAATTACTGGTATCAAAGTAATCGACCTTTTAGCACCTTACTTAAAGGGTGGTAAAGTTGGGTTATTCGGTGGTGCCGGAGTTGGTAAAACTGTATTAATTCAAGAGTTAATTAACAACATTGCACAAGAATTAGGTGGTATTTCTGTTTTTGCTGGTGTTGGTGAGAGAACTCGTGAAGGTAATGACCTTTATTTCGAAATGAAAGACTCAGGTGTTATTAACAAAACAGCTATGGTCTTTGGTCAGATGAATGAGCCACCTGGAGCCAGAATGCGTGTAGCGTTAACTGGTTTAACAATGGCTGAATATTTCCGTGACCAAGAAAAACAAGATGTGCTATTATTTATTGATAATATTTTCCGTTTTACTCAAGCAGGTTCAGAAGTATCTGCCCTTTTAGGACGCATGCCTTCTGCCGTTGGTTACCAACCAACACTTGCGACTGAAATGGGTCAATTACAAGAGAGAATCACATCAACTAAAAATGGTTCGATTACATCTATTCAAGCAATCTATGTTCCTGCCGATGACTATACGGATCCGGCTCCGGCAACAGCTTTTGCCCATTTAGATGCAACAACTAACTTAGAACGTCGTTTATCTGAGATGGGTATTTACCCTGCTGTAGACCCATTAGCTTCTTCTTCAAGCGCTTTAGAGCCAGGTATTGTTGGTGAAGAGCATTATCAAGTCGCAACTGAAGTTCAACGTTTATTACAACGTTACAAAGAGTTGCAAGATATTATTGCAATCTTAGGTATGGATGAGTTATCTGATGAAGAAAAAGTTATTGTAGGACGAGCAAGAAGAGTTCAATTCTTCTTATCTCAAAACTTCCACGTTGCTGAGCAATTTACAGGACAACCAGGTAGTTACGTTCCTTTAGAAGAAACAATTAAAGGATTTAGAGAAATCTTAGACGGTAAGCATGATAACTTACCAGAAGAGGCATTCCGTAGCGTTGGTCGTATTGAAGAAGCGATTGCAAAAGCAGAAGAATTAGGTTACTAAGAAGGGGGAAGAAAATATGAGTTCCTTCATCGTAAACATTGTAACGCCAAGTGGTGTTATCTATGATCACGAAGCAAAATTTTTAGTAGCTAGTACTCAAGCAGGTTCACTAGGTGTTTTACCAAATCATTCACCTTTAATTTCACCACTTAATATTGATGCTTTACGTATTGATTTAGTTGGTGAGGAAGAAGGAGTTTCTGATTGGGTAGCAGTTAATGGAGGCATTATCGAAATTCGTGATAATGTTGTATCTATTATTGCCAATAGTGCAGAGACAGAAGAGGATATCGATGTTTCTCGTGCTGAAGAAGCCAAAAAACGTGCTAAAGCTAAAATCGAAGAAGCTAAGCAAAGTGATAATCATGATATTGATTTAGCTCGTGCTCAAGTAGCTTTAACAAGAGCGATTAATCGATTAAATGTAGCTAATAAAAAAAGGTAAAGAGTTGTCAAACTCTTTACCTTTTTCTTTTTTATCGTTAAAATATATCATGTATCGAAAGGTGGTTTTAAGAGATGTATGGCGTTGATACCTTAGTCCGCATTTTTAGTCACTTTGCTTTTATTTATTTAGCTTTTTGGGGATTACAAGCAATGAGACTAGATTTACTATTTAAAAAGGGGCAGCAATATTACAAACAAATGCGAGTTGTTTTTGTCTTATTAGCTATCCTAATTGGTTATAATGCAAGTAATTTTTTCATGGAAGTCATGTTTTTAACAAGAGATTTATTACAAGGTATTTTTTCATAATGGTTAAACTAACCTAAATAATAATAAAAAATACCATTTTGTACACTCACATGTTATAATGATTGAGATTTAATATGATATCCAGAAATTTTTGGAGGTAGAACTATGGAGTACATTGAGGTTCGCAGTGGCAATAAACTGTTAGGACAAGTTAAAATAGAAGGTGCTAAAAATGCTGTATTACCAATTTTAGCAGGAGCATTATTAGCAGATCATGGTGAAACTGTTATTACAAATGCACCAATTCTTTCAGATGTTTTTATGATGAATAACGTCATTAAACATTTAAATACTGATATTGAATTTAACGAAGAAACAAATACAATTAAAATTAATGCTACAAGAGAATTAAAAAATGAAGCACCATTTGAATATGTTAGTAAAATGAGAGCTTCAATTGTTGTTATGGGGCCACTATTAGCTCGTACAGGACATGCTAAAGTTGCTATGCCTGGTGGTTGTGCTATTGGTAAGCGCCCAATTGATTTACATTTAAAAGGGTTCCAAGCCTTAGGTGCTACTATTACACAAACAAATGGTTATATCGAAGCGAAAGCTGACAAACTAAAAGGTGCTAGGATTTATTTAGATTTCCCAAGTGTTGGTGCCACACAAAATATTATGATGGCAGCTGTAAAAGCTGAAGGAACAACAGTCATTGAAAATGTAGCTAGAGAGCCTGAAATTGTTGATTTAGCTATCTATTTAAATAAAATGGGTGCTCAAATTGTAGGTGCGGGTACTGAATCAATTCGTATTGAGGGCGTTTCTTCATTAAAAGGAATTGAGCATGCTGTGGTTCAAGATAGAATCGAAGCTGGTACATTTATGGTGGCAGCAGCAGCTACAGGTGGTAATGTCTTAATTCAAGATGGTTTAATGGAACATAATCGTCCATTAATCTCAAAACTGATTGAAATGGGTGCTACTGTAACAGAAGAAGCAGCAGGTATTCGTGTTATTGGTCCAAAAGTCTTACAACCGGCTGATATTACGACATTACCACATCCAGGATTTCCAACTGATATGCAAGCACAAATGAGTGTTTTAATGACTTTAGCAAGTGGAACAAGTGTGTTATCTGAAACTGTATTTGAAAACAGATTCCAACATTTAGAAGAAATGAAGCGTATGGGAGCAAAATTCAGAGTCTCAGGCAATGTTGCTTATATTGACGGAGTTTTAGGTTTCCAAGGTGCTGAAGTTTCTGCAACAGACTTGAGAGCTGCAGCAGCCTTAATTATTGCTGGTTTAGTGGCAGATGGTGTGACAAAAGTTCATCATTTAGAATATTTAGACCGTGGTTATTATAATTTCCATAAAAAGTTACAAAAACTAGGCGCTTCTGTGGAGCGTATTAATGATGAAGTAAAAGCAACACAAACTTTTAACTAATTAAGGAGAGATAAAATGAGTAGCATAAGTAAACAGATTATTATACAGGTATCCCTTGTTATATTAGCTATAATTATGCTAATCCTTTTGTTTTTCATTGGAGTTCGAATTGGGTATGTGACACTTGGAAAAGGTCACCCATCTGATACTTTTAAAGCTGAAACATGGCAACATATTTTAGATTTTATTAAATAATATTCTTGAGGCTAACTGTAAAGGTTTGCCTCTTTTATTCTAATTAAGGAAAGCGTGTTGAATCAAAAGTGTTTAAAAAAATTTTTATTGCACCTGTTAGGTTTTATCAACGATTTATCTCACCTTTGTTTCCTAGAAGTTGTCGTTATCATCCTACTTGTTCTCAATATATGATTGATGCCATTAATTATCATGGACCAATTAAAGGGGTTACAATGGGAACTAGTCGTATTTTAAGATGCCATCCATTTGTAAAGGGTGGAATTGATTACGTACCAAGAAAATTTACTTTAAAAAGAAACCCAGATGAAAATTATGCAGGACCTTATAAACGTAAAGAAAACAAGTAAAAATCTTGTTTTCTTTTTTTGTTTGAATTGTCTGAATATTCTGTTGACATTGTATTAGAATTTGGTTATAGTTATAAACATCTTAATTAAAAATATTTAATTTATCCAATGAATAAGGGGGAGTTATTATGAAAAAACTTATGGGAATGCTATTTGCAAGTGCTATTCTACTTTCAGCATGTGGAGCGCCTGGAGGAGGCGGAGCAACAAATGAAAAAGAAGGAAAAAAATCAGATTCTGATACGATAAAAATTGGGCTGAATTTAGAATTATCTGGTGCAGTTGCAGCTTATGGTAATCAAGAAAAAGAAGGTGCTGAATTAGCTGTTGAGGAAATCAATGCTAAAGGTGGCATCAAGGGTAAAAAAATCGAACTTGTCATTAAAGACAATAAATCAGATACTGCTGAGGCTGCGGCTGTAGCTGCTAACCTGACAACAAAAGAGAATGTTGTAGCTATTATTGGACCAGCAACATCTGGAGCTTCTAAAGCTCAAATTCCTAATGTCACAAAAGCTAAGGTGCCAGTCATTACACCTTCAGGAACAGATGATGCGATTACAGTTGTTAATGATGCTGTTCAAGAATTTATTTTTAGAGCATGTTTCCAAGATTCTTTCCAAGGAGTTATTTTAGCTAATTATGCCATGAATAATTTAGATGCTAAAAAAGCAGTTGTGATTGGAGATGTTTCAAGTGATTATGCAAAAGGTTTATCGAAATCATTTAAAGACACATTTACAGGTGAGATTGTAGCTGATGAGAAATTTAATCAAAAAGATAAAGATTTCAAAGCTATTTTAACTAAAATAAAAGATAAAGATTTTGATTTCATCTATCTACCAGGTTACTATGAAGAAGCAGGTTTAATTATTAAACAAGCTCGTGAAATGGGAATTGAGCAACCAATCTTAGGAGCTGATGGTTTCTCTGATGAAAAATTAGGTGACATTGCTGGAAAAAATAATATGAATGATATTTACTATACAGCACACTTCTCAGATCAAGCTCCTAGTTCTGAAAAAGTAACAGAATTCATTGACGCTTTTAAAACTAAATATAATAAAGCTCCAAGCTCATTTAACGCTTTAGCTTATGATTCAGTTTATATGTTAGCAGAAGCAATTGATAAAGCTGGTGAAGCTGATAGTGAAAAAATTACAGAACAACTTGCAAGCTTAAAAGATTTTGATGGTGTGACAGGTAAAATGACAATGGATAAAAATCATAACCCTGAAAAAGCAGCTGTCGTTATCGGATTAAATGAAGGTAAAGAAGCATCAGCTGATGTTGTAAACCCATAAAGGATTAAGAAGTAAGGGGGCAATTTAAAAGCTTCCTTACTTTTTTTATTAAAGAGGAGGTAAACTCAAATGGACTTTTTTCAACAATTAATAAATGGTCTATCTCTCGGAAGTATCTATGCTTTATTAGCATTAGGCTATACGATGGTTTATGGCATTATTAAATTAATTAACTTTGCGCATGGCGAGATTTATATGGTAGGAGCATTTGTAGGTTATTATGTGACAAATCAGTGGAAGCTTAGTTTAATTCCAACCTTGTTAATATCAATGGCAATTTGTTCTGTTCTAGGCGTTTTAATTGAATTTCTTGCCTACAGACCACTTAGAAAATCAACAAGGATAGCAGCACTTATTACGGCCATTGGTGTTTCATTTTTAATTCAATCATTAATGATTTATTTTATTGGAGCAGATACAAGGCCATTTCCACAAATTATTGAAAATACAAATTATGATGTCGGTTTATTTACAATTAGTAAAATTCAATTAATGATTTTAACAACGTCATTAGTTTTAATGTTTTTACTTCAAGTTATTGTTAAATACACTAAAATGGGAAAAGCAATGCGTGCAGTTAGTGTGGATGCTGATGCGGCTCAGTTAATGGGAATTAACGTTAATCACACTATCTCTTTCACATTTGCTATAGGTTCATCATTAGCAGCAGCTGGTGGTGTGTTAATTGGTCTTTACTATAATAGTATTGACCCAATGATGGGAGTTGCTCCAGGTCTTAAAGCTTTCATTGCTGCCGTATTTGGAGGAATCGGAATTATTCCAGGAGCTGCGTTAGGCGGCTTTTCAATTGGAATTATTGAAACCTTTGTAAGTGCTCTTGGTTTTACAGCTTACCGAGACGCTGTGGTGTATGCTATTTTGATTATTGTCTTATTAGTTAGACCAGCAGGCTTATTAGGTAAAAATGTCAAAGAAAAAGTGTAGGTGATTAAAATGAAAAAAAATATGAAAGCAAATCTTTCGTGGCTAGGACTAATGGCAACTGGATTTATTATATTAGCAATAACTTATTCTACAGGTTTAATGTCACCTGTTATGGAAAATGCTTTAGTAATGATTGGAATAAATATTATTTTAGCAGTTGGCTTAAACTTAGTTATTGGTGTTTCTGGTCAGTTTTCTTTAGGACATGCTGGATTTATGGCAATTGGTGCTTATGCTACTGCCATTCTTTCCATGAAGACACCAACACTAACTGGATTTTTAACAGGTCTTTTAGTAGGAGCTCTATTATCAGGTCTGGTAGCTTTAATTGTTGGGATACCAACACTGCGTTTATCAGGAGATTATTTAGCAATTGCAACATTAGGTGTTGCAGAAATTATTAGAACATTAATTATGAATTTAGATCATATTACAAATGGTCCAGCAGGTCTGTTTGGGATTACGCCATTTGTTACTTGGTCAATGGTTTATGTGATTGTCTGTGTTACAACACTAATTACTACTAATTTTATTAATAGCCCAGCAGGTAGAGCGACACTTTCCGTTCGTGAAAACGAAATTGCTGCTGAGTCTATGGGAGTTAATACAACGAAATATAAAGTAGTAGCTTTTGTAATTGGAGCTATGACAGCAGCAATTGCAGGTGGTCTTTATGCTAGCTACATTCAGACTATAGTTCCCGGAAACTTTGATTTTATGAAATCAATTGATATTTTAATAATTGTTGTATTTGGTGGAGTTGGTAGTATTACAGGTACATTTATTGCAGCTCTTGCTCTTGGGTTTTTAAATATGTTCTTACAAGATGCTGGTGCTATTCGAATGATTATTTATGCGTTAGCTCTTGTTGTGATTATGATTTTCAAACCAACTGGCTTACTTGGTACTGCTGAGTTGTCCTTCAAAAAAATATTTAATAAAGGAGGACAAGGTAATGTCACTTCTAAAAGTAAATAATTTAACTAAAAACTTCGGAGGTTTAGCAGCTGTCTCTAATGTGAATCTATACTTAGATAAAAATGAATTAGTTGGCTTGATTGGACCAAATGGTGCTGGGAAAACAACTTTATTTAACCTTTTAACAGGTGTTTATGAGCCGAGTGAAGGGGATGTTTTATTTGGTGATGGAGAAAGTACTAAAAGATTAAACGGCATTAAACCCTTTAAAATTGCTAATCTAGGATTGAGTCGAACATTCCAAAATATTCGTTTATTTAAAGAGTTAACAGTTTTAGATAATGTTTTGATTGCTATGACAGGGCGAAAAAAAATAGGTGTTTTAACAGGGATTTTAAGATTACCTAAGTATTTTAAAGTTGAAAATGAAATGGAAGAAAGAGCACGGGAACTGCTTTCAATTTTTGATTTATTAGATAAAGAAACTTCAAAAGCAAAAAATTTATCTTACGGAGAACAAAGACGCCTTGAAATCGTTCGTGCTTTAGCAACTGATCCTAAAATTTTATTTTTAGATGAACCAGCAGCTGGAATGAACCCACAAGAAACTGCTGAGTTAACAGAATTAATTAAACGAATTCAAAAAGAATTTGATTTAACTATTCTCTTAATTGAGCATGATATGTCGTTAGTAATGGATGTTTGCGAAAGGATTTATGTGTTAGAGTATGGTCAGTTAATTGCTGAAGGAGTACCTGAGGAAATTAAGACCAATAAACGAGTAATTGAAGCGTATTTAGGTGGTGAAATGTAATGTTGAATGTTGAGAATATATCTGTTCATTATGGAATGATTCAGGCGGTAAAAGGGATTTCTTTTGAAGTAAAGGAAGGAGAAATCGTTTCTTTAATTGGTGCCAATGGGGCTGGGAAAACAACTATTCTAAGAACAATTTCTGGACTGGTTAGACCGAGTAAAGGAACTATTCTTTTTGAAGGTAAAAATATCGAAAAGGAGACATCACCAAAAATTGTGGCTTCAGGATTAGTCCAAGTGCCAGAAGGTCGTCATGTATTTACAGGAATGACTGTTATGGAAAATTTAGAATTAGGTGCTTTTCTTTATAAAGATAAAAAAGAGAGTCAAGAGATTTTAACAACTGTGTTTGATAGATTTCCGATTTTAAAAGAAAGAAAAAATCAAGATGCAGCCACACTTTCTGGTGGTGAGCAACAAATGCTTGCTATGGGAAGAGCTTTAATGAGTCGTCCCAAATTACTTTTATTAGATGAGCCATCTATGGGACTTGCTCCAATTTTTATCAAAGAAATTTTTTCTATTATTGAGGAAATTAAAAATCAAGGAACAACGGTTTTGTTAATTGAACAAAATGCGAAAATGGCTTTAGGCATTGCTGATCGAGGATATGTATTAGAGACAGGGAAAATTGTTCTTGAAGGTAGTGGTCCTGAATTATTAAATAGTCCAGATATTCAAAAAGCGTACTTAGGAGGATAAGTGATGTTAGTAAAAGATTATATGACAAAAAACCTCATTACTGCTGATAAATCATTAAAAATTTTTGATGCAGTGGAGCTGATGAAACAACATGATATTCACCGCTTACCAGTTGTTGAGAATAAAAGATTAGTTGGTTTAATCACTGAGGGAACGATTCAAGAAGCGATGCCTTCAAAAGCAACTAGTTTAAGTGTCTATGAAGCGAATTATTTACTAAATAAAACAGTCGTTGAAGACGTGATGATTAAAGAAGTTGAAACCATAAAAGAGACGTGTTTACTTGAAGATGCGATTTTTCAAATGCGAAAGCATAAGGTTAATGTTTTACCAGTTTTAAACAAAATGAATGATGTGGTTGGGATTATTACGAATAACGATATCTTTGATGCCTTTTTAAATATTACAGGTTACAGAGAACCTGGAACACGTGTGTCAATTAGCATCTCTCATGATGAGGAAGGTGTTTTAGCCAAATTAACACAAATATTTAAAGACAATCATTTAAATATTATTCAAATAGTAGTGTATCGTCATGAAGAGCAACCAGTTATTGTCATTCAGACGACTTCAGAGGAAAATGAAGTTATAAAAGATGTTTTAGAAAAAGAAGGCTACAACGTGTTATCTTCTATTCAAACAGTTAACAGGTAGGCAGTTGTCATACCTGTTATTTATAATTAAAGGAGTGTGACTTATTTTTGTCACATTCCTTTTTTGTTTCAAACTAAACCACTAGTTGATTGTTCAATGAAGTAAATCTTGATATGATTTAAATAGCAAAGGAGAGAGCCTATGTCATCAATTATAAGTGAAAATTTAAAGAAATACCGCAAACTAAATAAATTAACACAACAAGAGATGGCTCAGGCTTTATTTGTTACTCCTCAAGCTGTTTCTAAATGGGAAAGAGGAGAGTCTCTGGCAGATATCTCATTAATTCCAAGTATTGCTAGTACTCTACATGTTTCGATATCAGATTTATGGGAAGAAGAGCAAGAATTAAATGAATTGGAGCAGTTATACGACTTACCAGGGATGCTAAAAAACCATCAAGTGGAAGCTATTATATTGAAAGCTTTAAAAAAAGCTAATAGCGTGATTGACTTTGCTCCTGGTTTTGAGTTTTTCTTATTATTAAACGAAGCTCAAAAGAAAAAAGTTACTTTTGAAATTTTAAAAATGTCAGATTCTGATGAGATTATTGAAGAGTTTTTATATTATTTGCCAAATAGTATTAAAGAAGAGGTTATTCTACAACTGATTTTTGAAAAAAGATTTCAAGCTTTAGAAAACTTAGTTCCTATGATGTCAAAATCAATTCGAACAAAAGCATTGGAAGCATGTTTGAAGACTTATGAGTTGGATTTTTTAGATGAGCTATTTCCATTTTTAACTCATTCTCAAAAGGAATTAACTATTAAAATTATTAAAGAAGAAAAATTACCACTTGCTTTATTTGAAAATTATTTAACATTTTTTACAGATATTCAACGACAACATTTACTAGAAGGAGAGAGTCAGGATGAGCATTAAAGAGCAAAAAAGAAAAGTTTTGAAAATGTTAGAGGACGAGGTTATCACTCAAGAACAAGCTTTAGATTTATTAGAGATGATTGCTCGTGAGGGAGATTTTGAAACTGTTGATGAGATTAAAGATGGACCTATGGAACCAATAGACTTTGCTATTCCAAGAGAACCATTTGACTTTTTTGGAGGTGGACATCAGCTCTTTTCAGTGGCGCAAAAAGTAAAAGAAAATGCTTTTTCACCGATTACTTTAAAAGGGAAAAACAGCAAAATAGCTGTAACTTCTTATAGTGGCGATGAAATTATTATTAAGGGATGGTATAAAACTACCAGAAATTCAAATCTAATGATTCGTTTAGAAGAATTGGATGGTCGATATTTTTTAGATTATAATTATCACGGTGTTAGATATCTAGGATTTGACGTTTATATTCCAGAAACAATGATTCCTGCTATGATGATTGAAAATAGTAATGCGACAGTTGAGATACGTAATATTGAAGCAAGTGAAATTATTGTTGCTACTAAAAATGCTAGTATTGATTTACATGCCTGTGAGTCTAAACGAATTTTAGCTACAACAAAAAATAGTCATATTCATGTTAGAAAAATAAAATCTGATTTTATTGAGCTATCAACAACGAATGCTAAATTAAAAGTAAAAGAAGTTTTATCAAATGAAGCTGATTTTAGAACAACAAATGCTACGATTGATATTCAAGATAGTTACATTGAAAATAGCCTT
Source organism: Vagococcus fluvialis (assembly GCF_003337315.1). Taxonomy (GTDB): domain Bacteria; phylum Bacillota; class Bacilli; order Lactobacillales; family Vagococcaceae; genus Vagococcus; species Vagococcus fluvialis. The sequence goes on from NZ_QPJV01000004.1 coordinate 120,634, forward strand.
TTAGAAACAAAAAATGCTCAAATTTGGTTAGACTTTAATGGTGTTGCAGTGGAATATTTAAGAAAAGCACAAATTGAAGCTAGAACAACAAATGCCAATATTGAGTGTGTTTTACCTGAATACAAACGAATTCCTTATCGGATTAGTGGAACTACAAGAAGAGGAAATGTAGTAACAGATTCAGATAATTTAATTATATTAGCTCAAGATAAAGGTTACCTAGTGGCACAAAGTCCAGAATATGAAAAAGATGCTAACAATTTAACTTTTAATTTTCAAACAACTAATGGCAGTATTAGAATCAGAGATTTTTCATAAAATAAAAAGAATGCTACTTAGCTTAAAGTTATTTTAAGTTGAGTGGCATTTTGACTTAACAAAATCTTGAAAATATGCTATTCTCAATTAGTTAATAGATAAGAGGTGAAGAATGTGAGAAAAAATAAACCGGTTGAAGTTGAGATTAAAGAAACAGAAATCAAAAAAGACGGTGAAACTTTAGCTCATCATCAATTATTCATTGGAAAACGAATGATTGGAGAAGTAACAGCTTTAGATTCAACTAAATTTGAAGTGAAATCTGATGATTCTTTTGTAGGTTTTGTAAAAACAATGGATCAAGGATATGAAGAAGTATTAAGAAATTGGAATTTGCATAATAATTAAAAAAAAGCTTGCTTTTTTTTAATGAATTATGTATGATTATGAAGTCGGGTTTTTAACCACGACTAGCTGGAGGGGTAGCGAAGTGGCTAAACGCGGCGGACTGTAAATCCGCTCCTTCGGGTTCGGCAGTTCGAATCTGCCCCCCTCCATTTTTTATTTTTGGGCTATAGCCAAGCGGTAAGGCAACGGACTTTGACTCCGTCACTCGTTGGTTCGAATCCAGCTAGCCCAGTAGAAAAGTTAACATAATTTTATGTTAACTTTTTTTTATTTTTAGAAAGGAAGTTATGTTGATGGATTTAAAAAACAGATTACAAGAGCAGTATGTCAATTATCGTGACATGATGAAGGAAAAAGATTTAGTTGAAGATGTCAGACAGACGATCCCTTTTATGAACGAAGTAAAAAAAGCTAAGTTAACAAAAGAAAATACACGTAAATGGCATTCTAAATTGTATTAAAAAAGCTAAAAAGAGATTAAAACAGTGACTTGTTTTAATCTCTTTTTCTATTCCATAATATCTATTCCAAGAACAGTTAAATGACCATTACCAACTAATTTAATAACTAGGCGGGCCATGTGGTCAGGTTCGAAATCTGAGTCAGTTGTTACCCACCAATGAACAGTTCCAATAAAGATTGATGTCATATACTCAATAATAAAACTCATAGGAACCTCAATATCATTTTCAGTTATTCTCAATTTAGAAAAAGTTTCTTCATAAGTCGTTGCTAAAACGGTGGATAATTTTTTTCTAAAAGGCTCGCTAGAACTACCCTCTGTTAGCATAACAAAGAAAGTCTGTTGTTCTTTAATCATTGTAAAAACTCTAGTTAAGGTCTTCTCGATTGTTTTTAAGTGGATGAATTTAGATTTATTAAGGCTACTAGAGTCTAAAATACTACTTAAATTAGAAATAGCAAAGTTCATCACGTAGTCGTAAAGGTCTGGCTTGTCTTTAAAATGAGCATAAAAAGTAGCTCTGTTAATCATAGCTTTATCAGCAATTTCTTGAATAGTAATGGCTTCATATCCTTTTTCACCTATTAGTTCAAGGAAAGCTTCAATAATCATTTTTTTGGTTCGAATAACACGCAAGTCTTGTTTTTTCATTTTTTCTCCTTTAAAAAACAACAGATAGGCCTTGATTGTTGTTTAAATCACAAATGAACCTAAACTGATGATTGTAATTATTTCAAACACGCTTAATATATATTATATAGTATATCAAACACTTTGTAAGATAATCAACAAAGTGTTGGTTTGAAATTAAATAAGGACTGATGTAAATGAGTAAACGTATTGGAATAGACGTAGGTTCGACAACAGTAAAATGCGTCGTGTTAGATGAAAATAATCAATTATTATTTTCTACCTATAAACGACATTTTTCAGACGTAAAAAATGCAACCCTAGAAGTATTATGTGCTATGGAACTAGAATTAAAAGAAACTGAAAATATGCAAGTTATGATTACTGGCTCTGGTGGTATGGGACTGTCTGAGTTATTAGATATTCCTTTTATTCAAGAAGTGATTGCTGGAACAAAAGCAGTTGAAACTTTAATTCCAGAAACAGATGTTGCCATTGAGTTAGGGGGAGAAGATGCTAAAATAACTTTTTTTGAAGGTTCTCTTGAACAAAGAATGAATGGTAGTTGTGCAGGAGGAACAGGAGCTTTTATTGACCAGATGGCAAGTTTACTTAAAACTGATGCCCAAGGGTTAAATAACTTAGCTAAGTCTTATGAAACTATTTATCCGATTGCTTCAAGGTGTGGTGTTTTTGCAAAAACAGATATTCAACCACTAATTAATGAAGGAGCAAGACGTGAGGATATTGCCGCTAGTGTGTATCAGGCAGTTGTTAATCAAACCATTGCTGGTTTAGCTTCTGGAAGGAAAATTAAAGGCAATGTGGCTTTTTTAGGTGGTCCGTTATTTTTCATGAGTGAGTTACGTAAACGATTTATAGCAACTCTTGATTTGAGAGATGAGCAAGTTATTTTTCCAGAGAATTCGCAATTATTTGTTGCACTGGGAGCAGCACTTTCTTTAAAGGAAGAAAAAAAGATTAATATAGAAGAGTTAATCAAAAAACTAAAATTTTCTGAGAAACATTCATTAGGAATGGAAGATTGTTTACCAGCTTTGTTTGAAACAAAAGATGATTTAAATGAATTTAGAAACAGACATGCTCAGGCTGAATTAGAGGAATTTAAATTAACAGACTACTCTGGACCGCTTTTTATAGGCATTGATGCTGGTTCAACTACAACTAAAATAGCTGTCATTGGTAGTAACTCAGAACTTTTATTTAGTCATTACGGTAATAATGAAGGTAGACCTCTAGAAACAACGATTAACGTATTAAAAAGAGTTTATGAGCTGATGCCTGAAGATACATTTATAGCAAAAACTGCTGTTACAGGTTATGGTGAGCATTTAATTAAGCATGCTCTCAAAGTAGATATTGGTGAAGTTGAAACTATGGCTCATTATAAAGCAGCTAACTTTTTTGCTCCAGGTGTCGACTTTATATTAGATATTGGCGGTCAAGATATGAAAGCTATGACCATCAAAGATGGCGCTTTGTCTTCGATTCAATTAAATGAAGCTTGTTCTTCTGGTTGTGGTTCATTTTTAGAAACTTTTGCTAAAAGTCTAAATTATTCGATTGAAGACTTTGCAAGTGCGGCTATTGATTCAAGAACGCCTGTTGATTTAGGTTCTAGATGTACCGTTTTTATGAATTCTAAAGTGCGACAAGTTCAAAAAGAGGGAGCAACCCCAGGAGATATTTCTGCTGGTTTAGCTTATTCAGTTATCAAAAACGCCTTGTATAAAGTGATAAAAATGAAGCAATCAGCAGAACTTGGGAAAACCATTGTTTGTCAAGGTGGAACCTTTTATAATGAATCAGTTTTGAGAGCTTTTGAGTTAATTAGTGAGCGCGAAGTGATTCGTCCAAATATTGCAGGTTTAATGGGAGCTTTTGGTGCAGGCATAATTGCTTTAGAAGAATATGACATTAATGGATCTGAAAGTAGTCTTTTATCATTGGAAGAGATGTTAGCTTTAACGTCTGAAAAAGAATTTTCAACATGTGGTTTATGTGAAAATAATTGTTTATTAACTGTGACTTTATTTTCAGATGGGCGTAAATTTATTACAGGTAATCGCTGTGAAAGAGGAGCTCAGGAAAAACAAATTAAAACGAAACGTCGTGAAAATTTAGTGGATTACAAATACCGACGTTTGTTTAGATATCGCTCTTTAAAAAATGAAGAAGCTGTTAATGGTTCAATCGGAATTCCAAGAGTTTTGAATATGTATGAGAATTACCCATTATGGCATACTATTTTTACGGATTTAGGTTTTAAAGTGATCCTTTCACCTAAATCAGATAAAGAGCTATATGAAAAAGGGATCGAAACAATACCTAGTGATACGGTTTGTTATCCAGCTAAATTAGTTCATGGTCATATTGAATCTTTAATAGAGGACAAGGTAGATATTATATTTTATCCAGGTGTTGTCTTTGAGCGCGTTGAGGATAGAGTAGCTGATAATCATTTTAATTGTCCGATTGTTCAAAGTTATTCTGATGTTATAAAAAATAACATGGATCCTATTAGAGAAGGCAAAGTTGACTACCGGAACCCTTATCTTAATTTAGCGGATGTGGAATCTGTTACGAGTCAACTTCAAAAAACATTTGCAGATTTTAATTTTAGTGATGATATAATTTCTCAAGCTGTTCATCATGGGTTTGAAGAATTAGATAAGTTTAAATTAGATGTTAGACAGCGTGGGGAAAAAGTCCTTGAGAAAATGCATAAAAACAATGAAAAAGGAATCGTTCTCTCAGGTAGACCTTACCATGTAGATCCAGAAGTTAATCACGGAATTGCTAATATCATTACTCAAGAAGGCTTTCACTGCTTAACAGAAGACAGCATCTCTCATTTAGGAGACGTTGAAAACTTAAGAGTCGTTAATCAGTGGGTCTATCATTCTAGACTTTATGCAGCAGCTAAAGTTGTAGCTAAAATGCCTAACTTAGAACTGGTTCAATTAAATTCATTTGGTTGTGGACTAGATGCTGTGACCACTGATCAAGTGGAAGAAATTATGGCTCAATATGGTCGAATTTATACAGTTTTAAAAATTGATGAAGGTTCTAATCTTGGTGCTGTTCGGATTAGATTACGTTCTTTAAAAGCTGCAATGAAAGAAAGAGAAAAAGCAAAAGTATTACCTGTTAAGAGATTTGAAGAGAAAGAAAAAGTTGTTTTTACGAAAGATATGCGTCAAAAACATACCTTACTCTTACCTATGCTTAGTCCAATTCACCAAGAAGGGTTAGTAGATGTTGCATTAAAAGCTAGTGGTTATGATGTGGTCTGTTTACCTAGTGATGATAAAGAAGCGATTGATGTTGGCTTAAAATATGTTAACAACGATGCTTGTTATCCTGCCATTATATCCATTGGGCAACTTATTGAGGCTCTACAGTCTGGTAAGTACGATGTTGAGAATACAAGTGTCATGTTAACTCAAACAGGTGGTGGATGTCGTGCCACAAATTATATTCCTTTACTGAGAAAAGCTTTAGTTGATGCAGGTTTTGACCAAGTACCTGTAGTTTCGATTTCATTAGGTAATCAGGGTGTGGAGTCTAATCCTGGCTTTAAAATGAGTTTACCTTTGATGAAAAAAGTCGCGATTGCCTTTTTATATGGAGATTTATTTGAAAAGGTAGTATATCGCACAAGACCTTACGAAATAATACCTGGTTCTGTTAATAAACTTCATGATAAATGGCTTGAAAAAATAACTCATAGTGTAGAAGTTGGTTCCTTTAGACTATTTAAAAAACATATGAAACAAATTGTTAAAGAGTTTGATAATATTCCTATTACATCAGAAGAGAAACCAAAAGTAGGAGTTGTTGGGGAAATTTTAGTGAAGTACTCGCCAACAGCAAATAATGATATAGTTGCTGTTCTTGAAAGAGAAGGTGCAGAAGCTGTTGTTCCAGGTATTATTGGTTTTATGAATTACTCTTTATATAATTCAATTTGGAAATATGAAAATCTAGGGTTTAGTAAAAAATCAAAATGGATTGCAGAATTTGCTATTAAATTAATTGAATACTGTGAAAAACCAATGAATAAAGCTCTAGAAGAATCTGAGAGATTTACTGGGATTACTTCTATTGATAAATTGGCAGAAGATGCGAGCCAAATCTTATCCATTGGAAATCATACAGGGGAAGGTTGGTTTTTAACTGGTGAGATGATTGATCTTTTAAATAATGACGTGCCAAATATTATTTGTATGCAACCCTTTGGCTGTTTACCAAATCATGTAGTAGGTAAAGGTGTTATGAAAGAGTTAAGGCATCAATATCCAATGGCTAATATTTCGGCTATTGATTATGATCCTGGAGTGTCTGTTGTCAACCAACTTAACCGAATTAGACTACTTTTAGCAACTGCTGAGAAAAATTTAAAAGAAACTGTACAGATTGACCAAAATTAGTTGGAATTAAGAAAACTAGTTGTATCCTTTGTCTATACCAGTTATAATAGTAACTAGAATTAGGAGAGGGAAGTGGATGAAAAATGGTCTCTAAATTACCTGTATATTTAAGAATTCATGATCAAATAAAATCAGAGATTGAAGATGGTAAGTGGCATGTTGGTGATCGTTTACCCTCAGAAAGAGAGCTATCTGAAAAGTTTAATGTCAGTCGTATGACATTAAGACAAGCGATTCAAACTTTAGCAGATGAAGGGATTTTAGAGCGTAAGATTGGTTCTGGAACCTATGTAGCTAGAAAAAAAGTTCAGGAAACAATGATTGGAACAACAAGTTTTTCTGATATTATTAAATCTCAGGGAAGTGTTCCCTCAAGTAAAACAATATCTTATTTTGTTACTAAGCCAAGTTCAAGTGAGATGGAGAAGTTACAATTAACGGAAAAAGAAGATATTTTGAAGATGGAACGTATTCGTTATGCAGATGATATTCCGATTTGTTTTGAAGTTGCCAGTATTCCTTATAAGTTAGTATCGGATTATGATAAAGAAGAAATTACAACCTCTTTATATAAAACCTTAGCAGAAAAAGGAAACTTTAAAATTGGAAAATCTTCACAACATATTTCAGCAGTGGTTTCTTCAGAAAAAATTGCTCATTTTCTTGATATTAAACGTGGTGAAGCTATCTTAAGAATGACTCAAATTTCTTATTTTGAAGACGGAGCTCCATTTGAATATGTAAGAAGTCAATATGTTGGCGAGCGTTTTGAATTTTATTTAGAGAAGTAAAAAGAGACCTGTCTAAGGTCTCTTTTTTAAATTTCAATTTCAACGTAATCTGTTTCACCAAATGAAATCTGACATTGGTTACTTAAAAGATTGATTAATTTTTCTTCAAGCTCTAAGGTTTTATCCTCATTAGCCATAATAATTAATGTTACATTTTCAGTAAAGAGAGTATCTTTTAAAGTGAATTCAGGATTGGTTTCTAAAAAATGAGTTACTTTTCCGTGAAGTGAGTAATCTATGGTCACAATAACTTCTTTTTGTAGAATAGCTTTTACTAAACCTATGTGTTCTAGAGTTTCAGCAACTGAACTACTGTATGCTCTAATCAACCCACCAGCACCAAGTTCCGTTCCACCAAAGTATCTAGTAACAACGGCTAATACATTATAAAGCTCTTTTACTTTTAAGACTTCTAGCATTGGAATACCAGCTGTCCCACTAGGTTCTCCGTCATCACTAGAACGTTGAATCATTTGATTTTCGTGAAGAACATAAGCAAAACAGTTATGGCTAGCTTTCCAATGTTCTTTTTTTATACCTTGAATTATTTCTTTAGCTTCTTCTTCAGAATCAATTCGTTTTAAGGTACAGATAAAACGAGATTTTTTTATAACTATTTCAAATTGACCATCATTTTTTATGGTATAGTAATGTGATAACATAATTAGCCTCCAAGTTAATTGATTAATAAAAAGTATGAGGTGTTTTAAGTGAAAAAAGTAATTGTAAGTTTAATAAGTGTGTTATGTTTAGTGTTTTTAGTAAGTTGTGGTTCTTCTTCTAAAAAGAACGAAAGACCAGCAACTACTGCAGACAATGCTTTAATGTATACCTTTAGTGTTGATAAGGAAGAATTCCGTTTTAGATTACTTGATGGATGGATTAAATATCCAAACAAAGATGAAAATATTCTATTTTTAGTAGGTAACAAAGATTTAAAAGCTTTTATGACATCTGGTTTTGAACCAAAAGAAACATCCTTAGATGAATACAAAGAATCATTCGTTAAAAAATTAGAAGAAAGCGGGGCAACAGTAACCTCTGTATCTGAGAAAAAAACAGTTAATGAATTAGATTGTTATTCGGTTAACTTTACAATGAAAGATGCTAAGGAGCGTGTGTTAACCTATCAAACTAATTTAATTGAAACTAAGGAATATTTCTTTAATTTAGCTGCTTGGACAAGTCAAGAAAAACCAGACGAGAAAACAACTAAAGAATTAACAACCATGCTAGAAACATTTGAGCAAATTAAATAATGTGAAAAGGGACTGTGACATAAGTATGGCACAGTCCCTTTTTTTACAAACTAAACGGTGTCACAGAAGTAGCTTCAGTCACATCCTCTTTTTATCATCTATCTTATAAATGATTTGTTAACCAATCGTAAATATCATTCATGACATCTTCTTTTTCAGTTTCATTTAAAATTTCATGTCTTAAATCATGGTACAGTCTTAAAGTCACATCCCCAAAGTAGTTATCTGTTAATTCAACAGCTACTTTTCTCGGGATTTTACCATAATTACCAACAGGATCTTTTTCTCCACTGACAATTAAGATTGGTAAGTCAGAACGAATGGTTTTAAACCAATTTTTCTGAGTCGCCCCATCTACTAAATTAATAAGAGTATAGAAGCCGTTATTTGTAAAGATGAAACCACATTTTGGATCTTGATCGTAATTAAGGACATTTTCTTCATTTTTTGATAACCAGGCGTTTGAAGAAATAGGTTGTTTAATTTTTTTATTAAAACTATTAAATGACAAGTGATTAAAAGCTGGATTAACAGTTTTAGGACTAATTGTATTTAAGCCTTTTAACAATCTCTTAGTCATTTTAACTTCTTCTTTTTTTCCACCAGTTCCCATAATAATTGCACCAGAAACGGCATTAGAATAAGTTTTTAAGTAATTTCTTAAAACAAAAGAGCCCATACTATGACCTAAAATAAATATAGGGAGAGAAGGATACCTTTTCTTAATGTAGTTAGTAATTTGATAAGTATCTTCTACAAGAATATCTGCACTTTCTCCTTTTGCAAAATATCCCATTAGAGGTGTTTCTATATCAACAGATTCTCCGTGTCCTAAGTGATCATGTCCTACGACTAAAATATTATTATCATTTAGAAACTGTGCGAACTCATCATATCTTTCGATGTATTCAGCCATTCCATGAATAATTTGAAGAATTGCTTTTGGCGCCTTATTCGTATCCGATTGCCAAATAACACCATTTAAATCTGTTTTTTCATCCATAGATTCGATAACAAAGTATTTTTTCATACTGTACATCCTTTCTGTTCGAACTAGCTACTGTCCATTATAGTCTATTTCGAAAAAACAAAAAAGACTTCTGCGTATATTTCAACAAAAGAGGTGATTTATGAGTCTTGAAAACTATTTAATAGGAAGAAAATTATTAAAAGAAGAAATACCTAAGATTTATCAAAATAAACTAAATTCTTCAAAAATCACTGTAGAACCAGGCATTAAAGAAAAAGGAAATTTTCTAATTTGTAATCGGTGTGGTCTAAATTCTTTAAAAAAAGATTGCCACATTAAAAATAAAAAGCGAACTATTTACTACTGCCCTCATTGTTTACTATTAGGAAGAGTTGACAGTAATAAAAATCTATATAGCATGAAGGAGAAAAAAGGAGTCAAAAGACCGATTGAATTTGTGTGGAAGGGAAAGTTGACTAATGAGCAAGAAAAAATTTCTTTAAATTTAGTAAATTGTTTGAAAACTAAAGAATATCAGTTAGTTCACGCTGTAACTGGAGCTGGGAAAACTGAGATGCTATTTTTACTTATAAAAGAAGCTTTGTTAAGTGGAATGAAAATTGCTGTGGTTTCTCCGCGCGTAGACGTATGTTTAGAAATTTACCCTCGTTTTCAAAGTGTTTTTCCTGATGAAGAAATTAGCTTATTGTATGGTAGGCAAAAGGAAGAATACAGATATTCAAAGTTTGTTGTGGCAACAACTCATCAAATGTTACGATTTTTTCAAAGTTTTGATTTAATTATAGTAGATGAGGCGGATGCATTTCCTTATGCAAACAACCCGGTTTTAACAAATGCTGTTAAAAGAGCTTTAAAGAAGAAAGGGGTTTTAGTTTATTTAACAGCAACTCCTAGTAAAGACTTACAAGAAGAAGTGAGGAGTCAACAATTAGTTTTAAATTCACTTCCTAAAAGATATCACGGCAAACCTCTGCCTGTACCTGTGTGTTATTTTGATTATTTTCTAAATCGAAGATTAGCTAAAAATAAACTTTCTCCATTTTTGATTAAAGAATTAAATAAAGAAAAGAAACAATGTTTAATTTTTTTCTCTAATATTAATCGAATGAAAAAATGTTTCTGTTTATTAAGGAAAAGATATCCTGAAAAAAGAATGGCTTATGTTTACGCTGGAAAAGAAGACCGTGAAGAATTGATTTTAAAAATGAGAAGCGGGGATATTGATTGGCTTTTAACAACAACTATTTTAGAACGTGGTGTTACATTTCCTAATATTGATGTAATTGTTTACGAAGCAGATCATCAAGTTTTTAATACAGCAAGTCTTGTTCAGATTTCTGGAAGAGTTGGTAGAAAAGCAGAATATCCAACTGGGAAAATCATATTTATTCATAAAGGGAAAACCAAAAGTATTAATGAAGCAATTAAACAAATTAAATTAATGAACCAGGAAGCGGGATTTGAATGAAATGTGGTTTTTGTAAAATAGAAATCAGAAGAGAACTTTCTGTAAAGGAGATTATCAGGTTGGAAAGACTTTATTTCAATCAGTGTTGCAGTAGTTGTTATGAAGAAATCTTACTTTTTGATGAAAGGAATAAATCTGTCTGTAAGTATTGCCGAAAAGAAACAACCTCAAACAGTAAAATCTGTTTAGATTGCCAAATATGGCAAAAAGAGTTAGCGGATTTTAAGTTAAATCATTATTATTTGTATCAACACAACGAGCAAATGAAAGACTACTTTAAGCGTTATAAGTTTTTAGGAGATATTGAAATGGGAAAAGTTTTTACAAAAGATGTTCATGAGAAATTAAATGATTTTACTCAAGAGGATTATCTAATTGTGCCAATCCCACTATCGAAAAAAAGATTAAAGGAAAGAGGATTTAATCAAGTAGAAGTTTTTCTAGATTCTTGTCAGATTAAAACAACTACTATCTTAGGGAAAAAGAAAGAAACAAAAGCGCAATCTCAAAAATCAAGAGAAGAACGACTTTTAAGTAAACAACCCTTTTATTTGAAAAAAGGAGGGAAAAGCACTATACATAATAGAAAAGTATTGGTTATAGATGATGTCTACACGACAGGAAGAACTATACTACATGCTTATGAGTGTCTTTTACAAGCTAAACCATTGGAAATAGCCTCTTTTTCCCTCACAAGATAAAATATAAAGCGTTTTTTTATCAAACTGAATTGTCATTTGTCTATTAGTTAGTTATAATAGAAGTAAGAAGAGGAAGGTAAAAGAGTGGTCCTTTTTTCCTTACTCTTTGAGTGATAGACGAAAGGGGTAATTAGTATGTTTAGATATAATGTACGCGGAGAGAACATTGAGGTTACTCAAGCAATTAGAGATTATGTTGAAAAAAGAATTGGAAAGTTAGAAAAATATTTTACTAACGTGCCAGAGTCAACAGCTCACATTAATTTAAAAGTTTACTCAGATAAAACAGCTAAAGTAGAAGTAACAATTCCTTTACCATACTTAGTTTTAAGAGCTGAGGAAACATCTCCAGATTTATACGCTAGTGTTGACTTAGTAGTAGATAAATTAGAGAGACAAATCAGAAAATACAAAACGAAAATTAATCGTAAATCTAGAGAAACAAATCTAGATCAAGCTGCTGCAGCTGCGATTTTTAATACGGAAAATGTAGAAGTTCATGATGAACCTGATTTAGAAATCGTTAGAACTAAACGTCTGTCATTAAAACCAATGGATAGTGAAGAAGCAGTATTACAAATGAACATGTTAGGTCATAACTTCTTTATCTTTGAAGACGCTGAAACAAATGGAACAAGCATTGTTTATCGTCGTAAAGATGGGAAATATGGTTTAATCGAAACAAATTAATCAAGAAAAGAGCTTGTGGGCAATCCACAAGCTCTTTTTATTATGCTTTTATAGCTAAAAGAGTTTTATTTTATGACAACTAATGATAAAATATGTGAGATGAACTCATTTTATTTTTATGAACTATAAATAATGATAATTGATATCAAATGATAATAAATAAGGAGTAGATTTTATTCATGGCAAATTTTTTGAAACAATTAATTGAAAATGATAAAAAAGATTTAAAACGCTTGGAGCATTTAGCTAATAAAGTTGAAGCTTTAAAAGAGCAAACTGAAAAGTTAAGTGATGATGAATTACAAGCAAAAACTGAAGAATTTAAAACAAGAGTTAAAAATGGTGAAACACTAGATGATTTATTACCAGAAGCATTTGCAGTAGTTCGTGAAGCTGCTAAACGTGTTCTTGGCTTATTCCCGTACAAAGTTCAAATTATGGGTGGTATTGTGTTACATGAAGGTAGTATTCCTGAGATGAAAACTGGGGAAGGTAAAACCTTAACTGCAACAATGCCAGTATATTTAAATGCTCTTTCTGGTGAAGGGGTTCACGTTGTAACAGTTAATGAGTACTTAGCAACACGTGATGCTAGCGAAATGGGTGAGTTATACAATTTCTTAGGTTTAACAGTTGGTTTAAATATTAACTCTAAATCTTCAGAAGAAAAACGTTTAGCTTATGCTTGTGATATTACTTATTCAACAAACAATGAGCTAGGTTTTGACTACTTAAGAGATAACATGGTAGTTTACCGTGAGCAAATGGTACAACGCCCATTAAACTTTGCTGTAGTGGATGAGGTTGACTCGATTTTAATCGATGAGGCTAGAACACCATTAATCATTTCTGGACAAGCTGAAAAATCAACAGCAATGTACAACAGAACTGATAACTTCATCAAAACTTTAGTGAATGAAGAAGATTATAAAATTGATGTTCAATCAAAAACAATTGCATTAACTGAAGAAGGTATTTCTAAAGCAGAAAAACACTTTGACGTGTCTAACCTTTATGACATTGAAAATACTTCTTTAACTCACTACTTAGATCAATCATTAAGAGCTAATTACATTATGCTTTTAGATATTGATTATGTGGTTCAAGATGGAAAAGTAATGATCGTTGACCAATTTACAGGTCGTATCATGGATGGGCGTCGTTATTCTGATGGTTTACATCAAGCAATCGAAGCTAAAGAAGGCGTTGAGATTGAAGATGAAACAAAAACAATGGCTAACATTACATTCCAGAACTATTTCCGTATGTACAAAAAATTATCTGGTATGACAGGTACTGCTAAAACAGAAGAAGAAGAGTTTAGAGAAATTTATAACATGCAAGTTATTCAAATTCCTACAAACAAACCAATTATTCGTGATGATAAAGCAGACTTATTATATCCAACATTAACAAGTAAATTTAAAGCAGTTGTAGCTGATATTAAAGAGCGTCATGCAAAGGGCCAACCAGTACTTGTTGGTACAGTAGCTGTTGAAACATCTGAATTATTATCAGACATGTTAACAAAAGCAAATGTTCCTCATGAAGTATTAAATGCGAAGAACCACTTTAAAGAAGCTGAAATTATTATGAATGCTGGACAAAAAGGTTCTGTAACGATTGCCACAAACATGGCTGGTCGTGGTACAGATATTCGTTTAGGATTAGGTGTTGTTGAGGCAGGCGGTTTAGCTGTTATTGGTACTGAACGTCATGAATCAAGACGTATTGATAACCAGTTACGTGGACGTTCTGGTCGTCAAGGAGATCCAGGTGTAACGCAATTCTACTTATCATTAGAAGATGAATTAATGAAACGTTTTGGTTCTGAAAGAATTAAGATGTTCTTAGACCGTATGAACTTAGAAGAAGAAGATGCGGTTATTCAAAGTAAAATGTTTACCAAACAAGTTGAATCTGCACAAAAACGAGTAGAAGGTAATAACTACGATACACGTAAGAACGTTTTACAATACGATGATGTCATGCGTGAGCAACGTGAAGTTATTTATCGTCAACGTAATCAAGTGATTACATCTGATGAAGATTTAAAACCTGTTTTATTAGGTATGGTTGAAAGAACTATCGAAAGATATGTAGACAGTCATACTCAAGGTGAAAAAACTAACTGGAACTTAGAAGGATTAGTAGATTTTGTGGGAGCAACAATTACTCATGAAGATGCGATTTCTCTTTCTGATTTTGAAGGAAAAACACCAGCTGAGATGAAATCATTTATTTTAGGTAAAGCTAATGAGCTTTATGCTGAAAAAGAAAGTATTTTAGATAGCCCAGAACAATTACTTGAGTTCCAAAAAGTAGTTATCTTGCGTGTTGTTGATACTAAATGGACAGACCATATCGATGCAATGGACCAATTAAGAGAATCTATTGGTTTACGTGCTTATGGCCAAAACAATCCATTAGTTGATTACCAAACAGAAGGTTACCAAATGTTTAATGATATGGTTGGAGCAATTGAATATGAAGTGACTCGTTTATTCATGAAAGCAGAAATTCGCCAAAACGTTCAACGTGAGCAAGTAGCTCAAGGGGAAGCTGTTCAACCAACTGAAGAACAAGGAAGAGTGTCTTCTGATACGAAGAAAACACCAATCAAAGTAGATGAAAAAATCGGACGTAATGATTTATGTCCATGTGGTAGTGGTAAGAAATATAAAAACTGTCACGGTAAACCAGTTTAAAGCGTATGGCGACTTAGAAATTCTGAGTCGCTTTCTCTTATTTTTAAGGAGGTTCACTTATGGAATTACATGAAATAAAATCAAGTTTAGATATGTTGTCTGAAAAAATAAAGAACTTCAGGGGGTCTCTTTGACTTAGAAGATCTTGAGGAACAAATTGCCGAAACTGAAAGTATGATGGCTGAACCGGGATTTTGGGATGATAGTCAAAAAGCACAAACGATAATCGATAAATCAAATCAATTAAAAGCACAATATGAAACATTTAATGAGTTAACAACAGGTTTAGAAAACTTACAATTAATGGTAGAAATGTTAGATGAAGAACCTGATGAGGAAATGTTTAAAGAGCTAGTCACAGATCATGATCAGTTTAAAAAGAAAATTGAAGACTTTGAATTATCTCAATTACTAAGCGAAGAATATGACCATAATAATGCGATTATTGAATTTCATCCAGGTGCTGGAGGAACTGAATCTCAAGATTGGGGTAGTATGTTACTTCGAATGTATACGAGATGGGCTGACTCAAAAGGTTATGAGGTAGAAACGATTGATTACCAAGCTGGGGATGAGGCTGGTATTAAAAGTGTTACTTTAATGATTAAAGGATTTAATGCCTTTGGCTACTTAAAATCAGAACGGGGTGTTCATCGCTTGGTAAGAATATCTCCTTTTGATTCTAACAGTCGCCGTCATACGTCATTTTGTTCCATTGATGTGATGCCTGAATTAACAGATGATGTGTCAATTGAAATTAAATCTGATGATTTAAAAGTAGATACTTACCGTGCTAGTGGAGCAGGTGGTCAGCATGTTAATAAAACTGACTCAGCTGTTCGTATTACTCATATCCCAAGTGGGGTTATTGTAGCAAGTCAGGCTCAACGCTCGCAATTAAAAAACAGAGAGCAAGCTATGAGTATGTTAAAAGCAAAACTTTACCAAATTGAAATGGAGAAAAAGGAACAGGAAGCAGCATCGATTCGTGGTGAACAACTAGAGATTGGTTGGGGCTCACAGATTAGATCTTACGTGTTCCATCCTTATTCAATGGTAAAAGATCATAGAACAAACTATGAAGTAGGTAATACTCAAGCTGTAATGGATGGAGATATTGATGGCTTCATCGATGCTTATTTAAGATGGAAAATGTCAAATATATAACAAAAGAAAGCAATTCAGTTATTTTGAAATAGAATTGTAATCAATTGAAAATTAACATCCTTTGTATCTCATGTTATACTGATTTGGAAGATACTTATGAAAAAAGATAAGATAAAATAGAGTGGGGAGAATACTCATGATTGAAATGAAGAAAGTAACAAAAAAGTATTCTAATGGAACGACTGCCGTTAGAAACTTATCTGTCAATATAAATCAAGGTGAATTTGTTTATGTCGTGGGACCAAGTGGTGCTGGGAAATCAACATTTATTAAATTAATGTACCGTGAAGAAAAAGCAACGAAAGGTTCTTTAAATGTTTGTGGATATGACCTATTAACAATTAAGAACAGAAATGTACCTTACTTAAGACGTGAAATCGGAATTGTTTTCCAAGATTACAAATTATTAAGTCAAAAAACAGTTTATGAAAATGTAGCTTACGCGATGCAAGTTATTGGTAAAAAACCAAGAGAAGTTAAAAAACGTGTATTAGAAGTTCTTGATTTAGTTGGATTAAAACATAAAGTAAGAGTTTTCCCAAACGAACTATCAGGTGGGGAGCAACAACGTGTAGCGATTGCTCGTGCTATTGTTAATACACCTAAAGTATTGATTGCCGATGAGCCAACAGGAAATTTAGACCCTGAAAACTCATGGGAGATTATGGAATTACTTGAGCGTATTAACCACCAAGGAACTACTGTTGTGATGGCAACTCATAATAGTATGATAGTAAATGAAATTCGTCACCGTGTCCTAGCCATTGAAAATGGTCGAATTACGCGAGATCAAGACGAGGGGGATTACGGATACGATGATTAGAAATTTTTTCAGACATATAGGTAGTGCATTAAAGAATTTAAAGAGAAATGGTTGGATGACACTAGCATCAGTCAGTGCTGTAACAGTGACTCTAACTTTAGTAGGTATCTTTTTAGGGGTTATTTTAAACGTTACTAAAATAGCTGAGGATATCAATAAAAACGTAGACGTATCAGTATTCGTTGAGATTGGTACTTCTGAAGAGGATACAAAAGCATTAGGCGAAGAACTTAATAAAGTGCCAAATGTTAGTAAAGTTGTTTTCTCTAGTAAACAAAATGAATACAAAAAATTAACTGATAAATTAGGGGACACATGGAAACTTTTTGATGGTGATGATAATCCGCTATATGATGTATATATTTTAACATCAAAAGATTCTGATTCTATAAAAGGAATTCAAAAAGCAGCAGCAGCTTTACCAAATGTACATAAAGCTGACTATGGTGGCCAAAATTCAGAAAAAATTTTTGCTATTTCTAAAAATGTTAAATTGTGGGGAACAATCGGTGCGGCATTCTTAGTTGCAGTTGCAGTGTTCTTAATCTCAAATACAATTAGAATTACAATTATTTCAAGAAAACGTGAAATTCAAATTATGAGACTTGTAGGAGCTAGAAATGGATTTATTCGTTGGCCATTCTTCCTAGAAGGAGCCTTCATTGGTATTCTAGGCTCAATTGTTCCAATTCTTTTAATTTCATTTGGTTACTCTCAAGTTTATTATATTTTTACTAAGAGTATGATTGCTTCAGCAGCTTACGAATTAGTTTCACCAGCAACTTTAGTTCTTCAGTTAAATGGCTTATTATTAGTTATTGGTGTGGTAATCGGATCATTTGGTTCTATTTTATCAATGAGAAGATTCTTAAAAGTGTAATTATTAATATTAGAAAAGATAAAAGTGAAAACTTTTATCTTTTTTATTTTGTTTGTTGTTATAATTTATGGAAATAGTACAATTAAAGTAATATCTATCCAGAAAGAGTGGTGAAACAACAAATGAATCAAGAAAATGAAACTTTTAATTTAATCAAACATAAGGCAAGTATGTATGTGGTGTTACTGATTTTATTTTTTGTTTTTGATTTTTTACTTAATCAAAATAAACATGGTGGTTTTTTTAAAGAGATAGAATTCTCAAAACATCGATTAATTTATACTGCTGCCTTTATTTTGTTAGCTGCTTCCAATTTAATATATCATTATTTGAGATTAAAAAAGCGTAAAGAAAAAATCCCGAGTAATGAGTCAGAAGAATATTATCTACTATTAGTAAAAGAATTTAATCGCTACGAAAGATACGTTCAATTGTCTGAGAAAAAGTTAGACATTTTAAAAGAGATTTCACCAATTATTGTGACTTTTGTTTTTTTACAAGGTTTGATAGAAAAAATGATTAGTATCACTATCCAAATGGAGTTTGGTGAAATATTAGGATTTGTGATTGTATTGTTTTATGTATATTTATATATGGAAGCGTGGCATACTTTCAAATTGGATACTCGCTATCTATTGAAATATAAAGATATGATATTAGAATGCGAAGAAAAAGAAAAACAAAGAAAAAAGATGGCAAATTAATGCCATCTTTTTTCTTATAAGGGATGATATCTATCACTAATACAATGGGGAATATTTTATTAGTGACGTGAAACTGTTTATTATTTGTTTATCACAAAAAGTTTTCATACGTAAGTTGGGGAGCTTACGTTTAAAAAACAAAAATAAACTATGTTTCTATTAAATTATAACACAAGTGTATTATAATAAAAAAGGGAAGTTAAAAAAACTATTACTATATTTTAAAAAAAATCATTATTGTAAAAAGAATGTAAAAAGACTTGCAATTTTCTTCTGTAAATTATATGTTTAGTTTGGATGAAAAAGTAAATAATAATAATTAGTAAATTATATGTAAATTCTAGGAGGTTAACTCGTGAAAAAAGTGTACAAAGCAACTGGACTACTGGCCTTATCTTTTATTTTAGTTAGTTGTGGAAATGTTGATAATGGTGAATCTATTAATGCAGTAGGATCATCTGCTATGCAACCTTTAGTTGAAGCCGCAGGAGAGCAATATAGTAGCGCCAATGTAGGTAAATTTATTAATGTCCAAGGTGGCGGAAGTGGTACTGGTTTAAGTCAAGTACAAGCTGGGGCTGTTCAAATTGGAAATTCTGATTTATTTGCCGAAGAAAAGGATGGCATAAAAAGCGAAGAATTAGTAGATCATCAAGTAGCAGTTGTAGGCTTAACTCCGATTGTTAACAAAGAAATAGGAATAACTGATATTTCAAAAGAAGACTTAAAAAAAATCTTTACAGGTGAAATCACTAACTGGAAAGAAGTTGGCGGTAGAAACCAAAAAATCGTGATTATTAACCGTGCAGCAGGAAGTGGTAGCCGTCATACTTTTGAACAATGGGTTCTTGATGGTGAAGAATCGAAAAATGCTCAAGAACAAGATTCAACAGGTATGGTAAGACAAATTGTTAGTACAACACCAGGTGCAATTAGTTATGTTGCTTTTTCTTATGTAACAGATGATGTTGCCACTCTTTCAATTGATGGGGTAAACCCAACTGAAGAAAATGTTATGCGAAACAAATGGACAGTTTGGTCATATGAACATATGTATACAAAAGGAGAGCCTAAAGGTTTAACAAAAGAATTCTTAGATTATATGCTCTCAGAGGAAGTTCAAAAAGAAATTGTTCCACAACTAGGTTATATTCCAGTATCTCGTATGACAATCGAACGAGATGTTGAAGGAAATGTTAAGCCGAAATAACTGGCTTTATAGGAGGAAAAACGTTGGAAGATATTCAAAGTAAATTGCTAAAAAAATCGCCTAAGAAAAAATTAGAGCAGTTTGGTAAAACAATCAGTTTTTTAGCTATTTCATTAATTGTTGCTGTTGTTGTAGCTATTTTCTATTTTGTTGCAAGTAAAGGTTTAGCAACATTTTTTGTAGATGGTGTTAGTTTAAAAGATTTCTTATTTGGAACTGAATGGAACCCAAGTTCTGTAGATGAAAATGGTAAAGCTTTAGTTGGCGCTATGCCAATGATTTTAGGCTCATTCATTGTAACTTTCTTATCAGCACTTATCGCAACACCGTTTGCTATTGGAGCTGCTGTGTTTATGACAGAGATTTCACCTAAACTTGGAACAAAAGTATTACAACCAGTTATTGAGTTACTAGTAGGGATTCCTTCTGTTGTTTACGGATTTATTGGTTTATCTGTAATTGTGCCAGCTGTAAGAAGTGTATTTGGTGGATCTGGTTTTGGTATTTTAGCGGGTACATTTGTTTTATTTGTTATGATTTTACCGACAGTAACTTCTATGACAGTAGATGCTTTAAAGGCTGTTCCTAGACACTATAGAGAAGCCTCTCTAGCATTAGGTGCTACAAGATGGCAAACTATTTATAAAGTTGTTCTAAGATCAGCAGTACCTGGAATTTTGACAGCAGTTGTATTTGGTATGGCACGTGCCTTTGGTGAAGCTTTAGCGATTCAAATGGTTATTGGTAATGCGTCATTAATGCCTCATAATTTAATTACACCAGCTTCTACATTAACAAGTGTTTTAACAATGGGAATTGGTAATACAATTATGGGAACTCTACAAAATAATGTATTATGGTCACTAGCCTTATTACTATTATTAATGTCACTTTTCTTTAACATTATTACACGTATGATTGGTAGAAAAGGAGCAATGAAATAATGAATGCAAAAAAAGCAGATAAATTAGCCACTGGTATTCTTTATGGAATTGCCGTGATTATTATAACTATCTTAGCCAGTTTATTACTATATATATTAGGTCGTGGAATTCCTCATATTAGTTGGGAATTTTTAACACAACCTTCTAAAAGTTTCCAAGTAGGTGGAGGAATTGGTATCCAATTATTCAACTCTTTCTACTTATTAATTATTACGATGTTAATTAGTATTCCAATTTCTTTAGGTGCAGGTATCTATTTAGCTGAGTATTCTAAAAAGAATATGATGACAAATATCATTAGAACTTCTATTGAAGTACTAAGCTCATTACCTTCTGTTGTAGTTGGTTTATTCGGATTTTTAGTCTTTGTTATTCAAGCTGGTTTAGGCTTCTCGATTATCTCAGGAGCTTTAGCTTTAACATTTTTTAACTTACCTCTTTTAACAAGAAACGTAGAAGAGTCATTAAAAGCAGTTCATTTTACACAGCGTGAAGCAGGTCTTGCACTTGGTTTATCACGTTGGGAGACAGTTATTAGAGTTATTATTCCTGAAGCTTTACCAGGGATTTTAACAGGAATTATCTTAGGAGCAGGTCGTATCTTTGGTGAAGCTGCAGCCCTTATCTACACAGCAGGTCAAAGTGCTCCAGCTTTAGACTTTACAAACTGGAATCCATTAAGTATTACAAGTCCTTTAAATATTTTCAGACAAGCTGAAACTTTAGCTGTTCATATTTGGAAAGTTAACAGTGAAGGAAACATGCCTGATGGTGCGCAAGTATCAGCAGGAGCATCTGCAGTATTAATTATTGCAGTTCTATTATTTAACTTTTTAGCTCGTTTCATTGGTAAACGACTACACAGAAAAATTACATCTGCTTAGAGAAATAGTTAAGGGGAATTATAATGAAAAAATACAATCTGGATGAAACACATATTGTTCAGCTAAATGATAAAGAGAAAAAAATAGCTTTATCAACTGATGATTTACATGTTTGGTATGGTCAAAATGAAGCCATTAAAGGTGTTAGTCTTCAGTTTGAAGAAAATAAAATTACTTCACTAATTGGCCCATCAGGCTGTGGTAAGTCAACTTATCTAAGATCATTAAATAGAATGAATGATGAAATTGACGGAACTAATGTTACAGGAAAAATTATGTATGAAAACACAGATATCAATTCAAAAGAAGTTGATGTTTATGAAATGAGAAAACATATTGGAATGGTATTCCAAAGACCTAATCCATTTAGTAAGTCAATTTATGAAAATATTACGTTTGCTCTTCGTCGCCACGGGATGAAGGACAAAAAAGAATTAGATGAAATTGTTGAAACAAGTTTAAAACAAGCGGCTTTATGGGAACAAGTTAAGGATAACTTAAATAAAAGTGCTTTGGCTTTATCTGGTGGACAGCAGCAACGTTTATGTATTGCTCGTGCCATTGCTATGAAACCTGATATTTTATTATTAGATGAGCCTGCCAGTGCCCTTGACCCAATCTCTACAAGTAAAGTAGAAGAAACTTTAATTAATTTAAAGGAAAACTATACGATTATTATTGTAACGCATAACATGCAACAAGCATCTCGTATTAGTGACCACACGGCATTTTTCTATATGGGACAAGTAATGGAATATGATGAAACAAGAAAAATATTTACAAGACCAAAAATTCAAGCGACAGACGATTATGTGTCTGGACACTTCGGTTAAGGAGGAAGTACATGTCTATTATAGAATCTAAAGACTTACATTTATACTACGGGAAAAATGAAGCTTTAAAAGGAATTACAATGGATTTTGATAAAGGCGGTCTTACAGCTTTAATCGGCCCTTCTGGTTGTGGTAAATCAACTTTTCTAAGAACTCTAAACCGAATGAACGACTTAATTCCATCAGTAACTATTACTGGAAATGTTTCTTACAATGGTAAAGACATTTACAGTCCTAAAACAGACACGGTGTCACTAAGAAAACAAATCGGAATGGTATTCCAGCAACCTAATCCATTTCCATTTTCTATTTATGAAAATGTTATTTATGGGTTAAGATTAGAAGGAAATCATACGAAAGCTGAACTAGATAGAATTGTTGAAGAAAGTTTAAAAGCAGCTGCAGTTTGGGATGATGTGAAGGATAAATTACATAAGAGTGCTCTTTCATTATCAGGTGGTCAGCAGCAACGTGTGTGTATTGCAAGAGTTTTAGCAGTAAAACCAGAAGTTATTCTTTTAGATGAACCAACAAGTGCTCTCGATCCAGTTTCTAGTGGAAAAATTGAAAATATGTTGGTAGAATTAAAAGAGAAATATACAATGATTATGGTAACCCATAACATGCAACAAGCCTCAAGAATTTCTGATAAAACAGCATTTTTCTTGAGTGGAGATTTAATAGAGTATGATAAAACAAAGAATATCTTTTTAAATCCTCAGAAACAACAAACAGAAGATTATATTACAGGGAAATTCGGATAAAAGAAGGAGAGGAAAGTATGTTAAGAAGCCAATTTGAAGAAGATTTAACAAAATTACATGACAAGTTCGATAAAATGGGACAATATGTTAATACAGCTATAAATAAATCAGTAAAAGCTTTTATCGACCATGATAAAAGTTTAGCTAAAGAAGTGATTGCAGAAGATGATCGTATTAATGCTAAGGAACAAGATTTAGAGAAAAAATGTTTCGAAATGATTGCCTTGCAACAACCAGTAACTTTAGATTTAAGAAAAATTGTTACTATTATGAAAGCAAGTTCTGATTTAGAGAGAATGGGAGATCATGCAGTATCAATTGCTAAGTCAACTATTCGTGTTAAAGGAAATAAACGAGTTTTAGAAATTGAAAATGAAATTTCTGAAATGGCAACACACGTAATGGCAATGGTAAGTGAAGTTTTAGTTGCTTATGTTAATACTGATAGTCAAAAAGCAATTGAAATTGCCATGAGTGATAAAGTGACAAATCAATATTTCAAATCAATTTACCGTCATTCAATTGAAGCCATGCAAGAAAATCCTGAAACAGTTATTGTAGGAGCTGACTATTTGCAAGTTGCAGGCTTCCTAGAAAGAATTGGAGATTACGTAACAAATATCTGCGAGTGGATTGTTTATTTAACAACAGGAAAAATCGAAGAATTAGACCTTAAAAACTTTGAAGAAAACTAGACATTACGTCTAGTTTTTTTCGTCATAATTTGTAATCTAGTTGTAATTTAATTACCTAGGCTTTTATGTTATAGTTTATAGGTAATCAAATTAAGCCGAGGTAATTAAAAATATGAAAATAAATAAATCACTAATCTTTACAGCAGCGACGATTTCAATCATGGGTTTAACTTGTCCAAGCATTGTTCAAGCTGAAAGTATCGATAGTAAAATTGCAAATGAAGAACAAAAAATTAAAGATTTAAGCTCTAAAAAAGCATCTGCAGATAGTTCTTTAGCTGACCTAGAGGCTAAGATTAATAACTTAACTGCTGAAACAGATAGCTTACTAGCTGAAAAAAACAAACTTGAAAAAGAAGTTAACAAATTAACTGAAGAAATCAAAGTTTTAGAAGAAAAAATAGAAAAAAGAAATGAAAAAATTGAAGATCAAGCAAGATCAACTCAAATTAATCAAGATAAACAAGATTTTGTTAATGTATTATTAGATTCAGAGTCTCTTTCTGATGCTATTGGTAGAACATTTGCTTATACAAAATTAGTAAATGCTAATAATGATATTATGCAAGCTCAAAAACAAGATCAAGAAGACCTAAGTCAAAAGAAAACAGATATGGAAGCTAAAGTAGCTGAAATTACTCAAAAAGCGACAATTTTACAAGAGAAGCATGCTGAATTAGAAGTTTCTAAAGCAGCTCAAGTACAATTAGCTAATGAAATCTTAAAAAACTTAGATGACGCTCAAAACAAAAAATCTGAATTTGTAGCTCAAAAAGCTGAAGCAGAACGTATTGCTGCTGAACAAGCTAAAAAAGCTAAAGAAATCGAAGAACAACAAAAGGCGGCACAAAAAGCAGCTGCTGATGCTCAAAAAGCATTTGAAGCTCAACAACAAAAAGAAGCAGAAAACTTAGAGTCTGATAAGCCTGTTTCATTATCAAAACCTACAGGTGACAAAGGAACAGCTGACAATAGTAATAGTCAACCAAGCTATGCAAGTGGTTTCCAAAGACCATTAACATCATTTACTATTACAAGTACATTTGGTCCTCGTGTTGACCCAACTGGTTTTGCTGGTGACTATCATGATGGACTAGATATGGCAGCTCCTGGTGGAACGCCAATTATGGCTTCAAGAGCTGGTACAGTTATTGAATCAAGTTACCATTACAGTGCTGGTAACCACGTTATTATCCAACATGATAATGGTTACTACACTTACTATATGCATATGAATGCACCAGGTATTGCAGCAGGTTCAAAAGTAAATGCTGGTGATATTATTGGTAATGTTGGAACAACTGGTAGCTCAACTGGAGATCACTTACACTTTGGTATTTCAACAGGTGTATGGAGTGGCTTCATGGATCCAGCACCATTTATTGGATTATAAAATTTTAAAGAGATGATAAATCATCTCTTTTTTTGTACCAAATTTTTACAGGTTCTTGAGTTATATGCATAAATCCAACTCAAGACCTATGACAAAAGAGTAGAGACAAGGCATAATATGAGTATAAGATTTATAAAACCTACAGGGAGGCTTTAACATGCAAGAAAGAGATAGAATTTTAGAGTTAGTAAAAAAAGGAATATTATCGACTGAGGAAGCTTTGGTTTTATTGGAGAATATTGCAACTGAAAAAGATGAAAAATTGGTAAATAAAGAAGCGTCAGAAGTTAAAAAGAATGTCGCATTTGAACAAGAAGAAGTGACTGAGAGTGAAAAACAGGAACACGAATCAGGTAAACTTGAAGATGAAGATATTTTAGGAACTGAAGATTTCTTTGAAAAACTACAAGAGAATGAACGTCAAGATCAAGAAAGACTAGAAAAAATATTAGCTGAAATTACTGAGGGTATTAATGAAGTATCTGCTAATTTAGATGAAATCTCTGTAGAAATTGATGGGTTAGATAAAGATATTTCAGAAAAAAATGAAGCAATCACAGTTTTAAATACAATGGAAGACCTAGATGGTTTAACTGAAGCTAAAGCTGCTGAGAGAACTCAACTTGAAAGTGAAGTTGTTTACTTAAAAGAAACAAGAGAGCAATTACAAGAAGAAAGAGAAGAGCTAAAATCTCAATTAAAAGAATTTAAGAAAGAACAAAAAGAAACAGTCAAAGATGAGTGGAAATCAAAATTTGAAATTCCAGATGATTGGAAAGAACAAGCTAATGAAACATTTACTCAGGTAGGTGAAAAAGTTGGTGAAGCTGGAACTCAGTTTGGTTCTTTCATCAAAAAAACAATCGAAGCTGTTACAAGTTCAGTTAATGACAATGTAGATTGGAAAGACATTAACATTAAAGTACCTGGTGTTGCTAGTCAGTCATTTACACATGAATTTGTTTATCCTGACAATCAAGCGACATTAATTGATGTTAAAGTGGCTAATGGTAAAGTAGCGTTTAAAACTTGGGATCAATCAGATGTTAAAGTGACAGCTGATATTAAATTCTACGGCAAAATTAACTCAGATAGTTTATTTGAAGCTTTCTTAGAAAGAGCTGATATTGATGTAGACGAGGAAAAAATTTCATTCCAAATTCCAAATAAACGTATGAAAGTAGATTTAGTATTCTACTTACCAAAACGTAATTATGATCATATGTCAGTAAAAATGTTAAATGGAGATATTAAGTTAACTGATCTTAACTTAGGTGATATTTTCTTAAAAACAACAAATGGTGAAATGACCGTTGATGGGGTAACAGCTAGTATGCTTGAAACAGAAGGCGTTAATGGCGAAATCGAAGTTAAAAATAGTGAAATCATTGATTTTCTAGGTGAAACAGTTAACGGTAATGTTAGATTAAAAGCCAATATTAAAAGTACTAAAGTGTCACTAATCAATGGTGAAATTAGAGTAACAGCACCACAAGGTTCAACACCTAAAAAAATTGATGCTTCAGCAGTGAATGGTACAATTAAATTAGCCATTCCAAAAGAAACAGGAATTGAAGGAGCATGTAAGACAAATTTTGGTAGTATTAAAAACCGTTTCTCAGATGTTGAAATGATTCGTGAGAAAAAAGATAAAACAAATCAATGTGAAGAGTTTAGAAGAGTTAGAGAAGACAACTTAGTTTACGTTAACCTTTCTACAACAACTGGTAGTATTCTATTAAAGGATACTGATAATTAAATTAATTGGAGTGAAATAAAATGAATAAACGATTAACTAAATCTAGATCAAATATTGTTATTTCTGGTTCATTAGCTGGGGTAGCTGAATACATTGGAATTGATCCAACAATAGTTCGTGTTATTTACGTAATACTTTCTGTTGCAACAACTGGATTCCCAGGATTCCTACTATATATTGCTTTAATGGTGTTGTTACCATCTGGAAACACACAAAATAATACAAATCGTCAAAACTATGATGGACCTTACAGTAATTTCCATCCATATGAAGGAAATAAATACAGTAGTAGTAAAAAATCTTCAAGACCAAGAAAAGAAGCTGAAAAAGTAGACGTCTCAGAAGACGACTGGAGCGACTTTTAATGTCTTATCTCCAAAGATTAGTAGTTAATACGTTAGCGTTTATTTCACTATCTGTTTTATTTCCAACTAAATTTTATGTCAGTAGTTTTGTTATTGCGATCGTTGCAAGTGTTGTGTTATCAATTTTAAATATGATTGTTAAACCAATATTGCATTTTTTCTCTTTACCAATAACATTGATAACTTTCGGACTGTTCAGTTTTGTTATTAATGCAGCTATATTACAAATGACCTCAAAACTTGTAGGTGAAACAAACTTTGCTTTCTCAAGTTTTGGCTCAGCAGTCTTAATAGCTGTCATCATGTCAATAATCAATAGTATTGTGACAGATCATAATGAAAGTAAATATAGGTAAATAGGCTAAAAGAAATTATAACTCAAAGATATCAACTTGAGTTGTAGTTTCTTTTTTTGCTTCGTTATAACAAATTGAAAAAAGCCTAATTTTTCATGTTTTAAGGCTGATTTCCTAGAATAACCAGTCATTAAATGATAAACTATAACAGTCGATACTGATTTCTAAAGTTAAGGAAGTGAAAAAATGGTACAAATAAAAGATATTGTTAATCAATTACAATTAGATGTTTATTCAGGAGAAGATTTCTTAGACCGAACAGTTTCATCTAGCGAAATTTCAAGACCAGGCCTAGAGTTGACAGGATATTTTAATTACTATCCAGCTGATCGCATTCAGTTGTTTGGGAAAAAGGAAATTACCTTTACAGAAAAAATGACTTCTATTGAAAAAGATATGATTTTTAAAAAGTTATGTGCTGAGGATACACCATGTTTCGTAGTGGCAAGAGGGCTTAAAGTGCCAGAGGAACTAGTTGAGATGACTAAGGAAAAACAAATACCTATTATTTCATCTACTATCTCTACATCTCTTTTATCAGGAATTATTTCTAATTTTTTAGAAAGCCAACTTGCTGAACGTGTCTCTATCCACGGAGTTTTAGTGGAAGTTTATGGACTAGGTGTTTTAATTCAAGGAAGTAGTGGTATTGGTAAAAGTGAAACAGGTCTTGAGTTAATTAAGAAAGGTCACCGTTTAATTGCTGATGACCGAGTTGATATTTACCGTCAAGACGAGCGAACGGTTATTGGGGAAGCTCCAAAGATTTTAGAACATCTAATGGAAATCCGAGGAGTAGGCATTATTGATATTATGAATTTATTTGGAGCAAGTTCTGTTAGAAATAAATCTCAAATTTCTTTAGTGGTAAACTTACAAGATTGGGAGCAAGATAACAAATATGACCGCTTAGGAAGTAGTACTGAAACAATTTCCTTAAGCAATGTCCCTGTTCCAAGAATCACTATTCCAGTTTCAACAGGTAGAAATGTTGCAACTATCATTGAAGTCGCTGCTATGAATTTTAGAGCAAAAACAATGGGTTATGATGCAACGAAAAAATTTGAGTCAAATCTATCAAGATTAATTGAAGAGAATTCTGTTGATAAGGAGAAGTAATACATGATGTTATTAAGTGTGAATCCCATAGCGTTTAATTTATTTGGGATAGATATAATGTGGTACGCAATTATTATTGTCTCTGCTATTGTACTCGTATCTTGGCTTGCTTCAAAGGAGGCAGTTAAGGTTGGACTTAGAGAAGATGATGTAGTCGATTTAATGCTCTGGGCTTTACCCATTTCAATTGTAGGTGCAAGGCTTTATTA
This sequence comes from Vagococcus fluvialis, assembly GCF_003337315.1. GTDB lineage: Bacteria > Bacillota > Bacilli > Lactobacillales > Vagococcaceae > Vagococcus > Vagococcus fluvialis. The sequence continues at coordinate 149,560 of NZ_QPJV01000004.1, forward strand.
TGTGTTATTTGAACTTGATTACTACATTGAAAATCCAGGACAAATATTAGCTATAAGAAGTGGTGGATTGGCCATTTATGGAGGTTTAATCGCCGGTGGTTTAGTCGTTTATTTCTTCACGAGACATCGATTTATTTCGACTTGGAAATTTTTAGATGTTGCCGCACCAAGTGTCATTTTAGCTCAAGGTATTGGTCGTTGGGGTAATTTTATGAATCATGAAGCTTACGGTGAAGTAGTTAGCCGCAATTTTTTAGAATCACTTCACTTACCTAAGTTTATTATTGAAAATATGTATATTGACGGAGAATACCGTCAACCGACTTTTCTTTATGAAAGTGTTTGGAGTGTATTAGGCTTTGTGGTTTTAATTCTTCTAAGAAGAAAACCTAATTTCTTAAAAGAAGGAGAAGTAGCACTTGTTTATGTTATTTGGTATTCATTAGGTCGCTTCTTCATCGAGGGAATGCGAACAGATAGTTTATGGATAGGTGACGTTATAAGAGTCTCTCAAATGTTATCTGGATTACTATTTGTTGGTGCTATAGGCTTATTAATTTACAGAAGAAAGAAAATGGATTTACCATTTTATGATAGAACTAAAGGAGATAAGAAAGCCTAGTAGGTTTTTCTTATCTTTTTGCCTTATCAAGGAACTTTTAGTATGATAAACTTAGAAATGATAAAAGATAATTAAAGGAGCTTTCAATAATGAAGCAAAAAATCGCTGTACTAGGAGCTGGGTCATGGGGAACAGCTTTAGCTATGGTTTTAGTAGAAAATGGTCATGATGTAAGAATTTGGGGACATCATGAAGAACAAATGACTGAAATTAATGATAACCATACAAATCATAAATATTTACCAGATATTCAATTACCAATGGCTTTAAAAGGAGCCTATACAATAGAAGAATGTGTGGAAGACGCAGACGCTGTTCTTTTTGTAGTACCGACAAAAGCAATGCGTGAAGTTGCTAAACAATTTGTTGCAGTTGCACATAATAAACCTGTTATTATTCATGCAAGTAAAGGGTTAGAGCAACAATCATACAAACGTATTTCTGAGGTTTTACTTGAAGAAATTCCAGAAGAAAACAGAAAAGATGTTGTTGTTCTTTCAGGCCCAAGTCATGCTGAGGAAGTGGCTGTAAAAGATGTAACAACTATTACAGCTGCTGCTAAAGATTTAGCATGTGCTGAGTATGTACAACAAATATTTTCAAATGAGTACTTTAGAGTTTATACGAACCAAGATGTAATTGGTGTAGAGCTAGGTGCTGCATTAAAAAATATTATTGCCTTAGGTTCAGGTGCTCTTCATGGATTAGGTTATGGAGATAACGCGCGTGCAGCAATTATGACACGCGGTTTAGCTGAAATTAGTCGATTAGGCGTAGCGATGGGTGCTGATCCTCTAACTTTTATTGGCTTAAGTGGTGTAGGAGATTTAGCAGTTACTTGTACAAGTGTTCATTCAAGAAACTGGCGTGCAGGTGATTTACTAGGAAAGGGTCACTCACTTGATAATGTTTTAGATAATATGGGTATGATTGTTGAAGGAGTTTCAACAACTAAAGCAGCTTACGAATTGTCTAGAGAGTTAAATATCGAAATGCCAATTACTGAAACAATTTATAAAGTTCTTTATGAAGATGAAAAAGTTGAAAATGTGATTAAACAAATTATGTTAAGAGAATTTAAATCAGAGCAAGAGTTTTAAAAAAGTTTTGGTACAAAATTACTTTAATAAATAAGATGTGAGTAGTTAAGTGACTGGATATGAGTTGTAAAGCTTATGTCACAGTCTCTTTTTAATGGATCTAATGAGAGGTGTCAGAATGGAAATAAAAAAAGCGATATTGCATATTATTGATAGAGAAGCAGGTTCTTTAATTTGTTCACAGGCTGAACTTGATTTAAAAGAGTATGCCGTAAAACAGTATTTAGACTCAGTTTTAAAAAGATTAGAAAAAGCAGAATACAAAAGTGGTATTTTAAATGATAGCTCAGATTTTTATCATCTAACAACGAATAAAGAGTTGGATTTTATTGAAAAATCTAGTGAAATGGCTCAAATGGTTTTTGATAGCTTAGCCATTAGTGAGGATGCTCCAAGTGGAGATTTATTAGTAGTTGAATTAGCAGAATTAAATGGGACACCAAAATTAGGGTTATTAAAATTCAACTACAAGCCAAGTTTTACTCATCACGTGACTTATGTTGAGGATAAAATGCAAAATAATATTATTCTAAATAAAACGATTTTTCCTTCTATGACTCAGCGAATTGACGAATGTTGCCTCATTAATTTAGAGACTTTTGAACTTGAAATTGTAGAGAAAAAATATAGTTTTGAAGGTCAAAAACGTTTGTTTTTCACAGAACGATTTTTACAGGTTGATCCAAAGCCTACAGTAACTGAAAATTTAAAAATTATTAAAAAGGCAGTTAAGGAAGTAGCAGGCAGATACAACGAGGAAGAGTATGTTAGTATGAGTCAGACTCAACAAGCTATTTTTGAGAGCATTGAAGAAGATGGCATTATTAGTAAAGAAAAAATAGCTGATGTCGTTTTTGAAAATAACGAATCAGCTAAACAAGAATATTTTGAGATTATCGAACAAACAAAATTCTCAGAAGAAATTCCAAGTAATGTTCCTAAGTATGAAAAAAAATATAGTAAACAAAAATTCAAATTAACAAATGGGATTGAATTAAGTGTGCCAACTGATATTTTTAAAGACAAGGAATTAATTGAATTTATCAATAATCCAGATGGAACTATTTCTGTTATGATTAAAAACGTTGAAGAAGTAGTCAGTAAATTTTAGTTAGTAAATTCTTTTTCAAAGAAATCGGCAGTTCGGTTCATAATATCAATTGTTAAAATATGAGGTTCACCAACACCTGTATCAAAACGCATATTTTTACCATAATCAGTATGAATATTATCTAGATAAAATTGATGAGTTACCTCGTATGGTAGTTTGGCATCTTCTGTGCCATGCCAAAAATAAAGAGGTCTACCATCAATTTTTTCTGGCATTAAGTTTAAATCATAGTTAGTTGTCCAAGTCAGTAAATCTTTTAAAACAGGAACATGATAAATATTTTCTTTAGTCATATAAGTTGTTACGCGGTTGATAAAGTCTTGAAAGTTAGGTGCTCCCATTAAAATAGCAGCAGCTTTGACCTCAGGGAAATGAGTTAAAATGCCAGCAGTTGTCATGCCACCCATTGAAAAGCCTGCAACACCAAGTAAATCATCTTTAACTAAATGACGTTCCTCAAAATAATCTTTGATTAAAGAAAACTCGCTTAGATTATGCTGAATAGTAGACCAGAACCTAAAAGAAGGTATTTTAGTTGGGTTACTAACCAGTCTTTCTCCGTGATACATCCCATCAGGAATAATCACACGCATATTTTTTAAAGCAATTTTTTTCCCAGCTGTTAATGCTAGTTCTTTTTTAGTTTGCCAACCATGGTAGTAAACAATTAATGGTAAAGCTTCATTTATTTTATCTTCTGGTGCAACTTCAAGAATGGGGATGTGTTCAATCATTCTTTTTCTAATAGTTAATTTCAAAGTTTTCACGCTCCTTAAATATAGTTTACGAAAGTCGACCAAAGAAGTAAACTAAAGTGATTTATAGGAGATAAAATAAAGATTTATTAGGGTTTAACATGGTATTTTTTATGAATTTCTATTATAATGGAGAGTGAGTTTTCAAAAGAGAGGAGAATGGTAGTGGCATATCAAGCGTTATATCGTGAATGGCGTTCTCAGACATTTGATACAATGATTGGGCAGCAAATGATTACCCAAACATTAAAAAATGCAATTATTCAAGATAAAGTGTCCCATGCGTATCTCTTTACAGGACCTAGAGGAACAGGGAAAACAAGTGCTGCTAAAGTTTTTGCTAAAGCAGTTAACTGTAAGTTTGCTAAAAACGGAGAACCTTGTAATGAATGTCCTGATTGTATCGGCATTACTGAAGGTAGAGTGAACGATGTTATTGAAATAGATGCTGCTAGTAATAATGGTGTCGAAGAAATTAGAGAAATCCGTGACAAAGTGAAATATGCACCTACTCAAGTGACTTATAAAATTTATATCATTGATGAGGTTCATATGTTATCAACTGGTGCCTTTAATGCCTTATTAAAAACATTAGAAGAACCACCTAAACACGTTATTTTTATATTAGCTACAACTGAGCCTCATAAGATTCCAGCAACTATTATATCAAGAACACAACGTTTTGATTTTAAACGTATTGGTTTAGAGGATATAGTTGGTCATTTGAAATATATTTTAGATCAAAAAAATATTTCTTATGAAGATGCAGCTGTTAAAATTGTTGCTAGGAGTGCTGAAGGTGGTATGAGGGATGCGTTAAGTATTCTTGATCAGGCCTTATCTTTTAGTGAAGAAACTTTAACTGTAAATGATGCTTTAGAAGTAACAGGTAGTTTAACTAATGACATGATGGATCAATATTTGTCTTATTGTATTAATCATGAAACAGAAAAAGCTTTAGATATTTTAAATCAGCTTCTTAGAGATGGTAAGGAAAGTAATCGAATTGTTGAGAACTTATTACTTTATTGTCGTGATTTACTGATGCATAAACAAGCACCTGTTATTTTAGAAAAACAAGTTGGTTATGTAACAGATACCTTCAAAAAATTAAGTGAAGAAGTAACGGTTGAAAAACTTTATGAGTTAATCAATGAACTAAATGAAACTCAAAAAGAAATTAGATTTAGTTATCAACCAACAGTCTTTCTAGAAGTCATGACTGTTAAGTTGTCTACTAGCTCGCTAGCTTCTTCTAAAACAAGTGAGTTAAGTACAAGTGAAATTGGTGCTTCAAATGAAGATAACTCTTATCTACTTGATAAAATTAACCAGCTAGAATTAGAAGTTCATTCCTTAAAAGAAAAAGGGATTCAAGTTAGTAGGCAAGAAGCTACACAATCAAATGCACCTAAAAAGGCGAAAGCTTCAACTTATAGAATTCCAACTGAGCAAGTTTATCAAGTATTAGAAAAGGCTAAAAAAGATCAACTGATTGCTGTTAAAGGTGCATGGCAAGAGTTATTGCAATTCTTATCCGTAACTCAAAGAGCTATGATAAAAGCAAGTGAACCTGTGGCGGCTAGTGAGGATAGTCTAGTGATTGCTTTTGATTATGAAATTTTATGTCAAAAGGCAAGTCAAGATGAAGAATTAGCAATTGCAATGAGACATGGCTTTGAAAGACTATTAAGGTATTCACCTAATTTTATTAGTGTACCAAAAGAACAATGGACAGAACTAAGGCAATCCTTTATCTCACAAATGGATACATCAAGTACTCCAGGTGAAGAAAAACAAGTCCAAAGTGATCCAGTAGTGGATGAAGCAAAAGAATTATTTGGTTCTTTTGTTAATATTATAGAAGACTAATTATATATTATAGGAGAGATTTATTATGATGCGTGGAATGGGAAATATGCAAGGTATGATGAAACAAATGCAAAAAATGCAAAAGGAAATGACTGAAACCAAAGCTCAATTAGATAGCATGGAATTTACTGGCGAAGCTGGAAACGGCTTAGTTGTTATTACGATGACTGGTGAGCGAAAAGTAATTAATGTAGAAATCAAACCAGATGTACTTGATCCAGAAGATGCAGATATGACTCAAGATTTAGTTTTAGCTGCAACAAATGATGTATTAGCAAAAATTGAAGTAGAAACAGAAAAAATGATGGGTAAGTATACTAAAAACATCCCTGGATTCTAACAATAAAATAGACAAATGAAAGCAGGAAGGAAACTTCCTGTTTTTTTAAGAGAAAGAAGGCTTTTAGATGCATTATCCAACTCCTATAGCAAAATTAATTGAAAGTTATATGAAACTCCCAGGAATCGGAGCAAAAACAGCTACACGTTTAGCATTCTACACAATTAATATGAGAGAAGAAGATGTTACAGAGTTTGCTAAGTCTTTAATCAGTGTCAAACGTGATTTACATTACTGTGATATTTGTGGCAATATTACAGACGAAGCAACTTGTGATATTTGCCGAAACCCTAATCGAGATAAATCAACTATTTTAGTTGTTGAAGAAACAAAAGACGTGATGTCTATGGAAAAAATGAGAGAGTACAAAGGTCTTTATCATGTTCTTAATGGTGTCTTATCTCCAATGGATGGGACAGGACCTGATGATTTAAATATTGCCTCCCTTATTAAGAGACTTCACGGAGATGAGGTCAAAGAAGTCATCATTGCAACTAATGCGACAACTGATGGTGAAGCTACTGCTATGTACTTATCTCGTTTAATTAAACCAGCTGGTATCAAAGTAACTAGATTAGCCCATGGTTTATCAGTGGGGAGTGATATTGAGTATGCAGATGAAATTACATTACTTAAAGCAGTTGAAGGAAGAACAGAGTTATAGAAATTGGAGTGAGTTAAAATGAAGGGAATCTTTATTACAATAGAAGGACCAGATGGAGCGGGGAAAACAACAGTTGTTAAAGAACTAAATAAAATGTTAGTTGAAACAAGTAAAATGGAAGTCGTTGTCACAAGAGAACCTGGTGGCATTCCAATCTCTGAAAAAATTCGCCAGATTATTTTAGATCCAGAAAATACTGAAATGGATGAAAGAACAGAAGCTTTACTTTATGCAGCTGCTAGAAGACAACATTTAGTTGAAAAAGTATTACCGGCTTTAAAAGAAGAAAAATTAGTTTTATGTGATAGATTCATTGATAGTTCAGTGGCTTATCAAGGAGCAGCACGAGGTATTGGGGAAAAAGAAGTCTATGAGCTTAACCAATTTGCTATTGAAGGACACTTACCTGATTTAACACTTTATCTTGATGTGCCATCAGAAGTTGGACTTGAGCGCATTAATAAGGGTAGAAAAGCAGAAGAATTAGACCGATTAGATAAAGAGGCCTTACCCTTTCATCAAAAAGTTAGACAGTCCTACTTAACCCTATTAAAAGAAAATCCAGAACGAATAGTTTTAGTAGATGCTAAAGAAGATATAGAAAAAGTTGTCAAAAATTGTTATGATTTAATCAAGGAAAAATATCCTGCAATTTTTTAAACTGTGAAAGGTAGGGATTATGATGAAACTCTTATTAGCAATTGTTCAAGATAAAGATAGTAACCGTTTGTCTAGTGAATTTATTAAAACCAATATCCGTGCAACTAAACTTTCAAGTACTGGTGGCTTTTTAAGAGCTGGCAATACTACTTTTATTGTTGGGATTGAGGATGAGCGTGTCGAAGAGGTCTTACAAGTTATTAAAGAGACGTGTCAGTCAAGAGAGCAGTATGTAACCTCTCCTGTGACTTTCGATATTTCTATGGATCCACATGCCAGTTACCCAATTGAAATTCAAGTAGGTGGAGCGACTGTTTTTGTTATGCCAGTGGAAGGATTTCATCAGTTCTAATGGAAAAAAATTTAAAATCGCAAATTCTTGAGGCACAACCTCAATTAGCTAAACAGTTTCAAAAAGTATTGAAAAACAATAAGTTAACTCATGCTTATTTAATAGAAAATCAAGATCATCAAATGACCTATGATTTTTCACTGTGGTTATCTCAAGCTATCTTTTGTTTGAATCCAGTTGAAGGTGATGCATGTGGCAACTGTGATAACTGTCGCCGTGTGGAAAGTTTTGATTTTCCAGATATAAATACGATTGAGCCAGATGGTCAAACGATAAAAGTAGATCAAATACGAGATATCAAGCAAACTTTCATTAGAAGTGGAATGGAATCGAGAAAAAAAGTGTTAATTATTAGACAGGCTGAAAAAATGACTGTTAACGCAGCTAATGGGTTACTGAAATTTATTGAAGAGCCTGATGGAATGATGTATGTTTTCTTCTTAACTTCAAACATCAATAAAATCATTCCTACCATTCAATCAAGATGTCAACAAGTTTATTTAAAACCTGTTCCTAAGAAAAGTATTGAGTCTGAATTAAGCCAGGTAACAGATTTTTCTGAAAATCAGATTAAAATTATCGCAGAGTTAAGTGATTCTAAGGAGATGGCTGTTGAATTATCAAAAGATGAGTGGTTTAATAGTTCTAAAGAAATAGTGTCTAAATGGTTTCAATATTTACAGAGTAAAAATTCATTAAGCTTTGTTTTTGTCCAACAGCATATCGTAAAAATAGCTAAAGACAAAGAGCAACAGTTTTTAATCTTAGACCTATTACTTGTTTTATATCGCTTAGAGTTAAAACAAAGTATAAAAAATGAAAGTATTAAACAACAAGAATTAATGAGTGCTATAGAAAAAATAATTGCAGCCCGAAGAAAATTAGAAGCTAATGTTTCTTTTCAAAGTGTGTGTGAGCAGTTAGTATGGCAGTTGTTAAATTAATATAGGAGGACGACACAATGGTAGAAGTAGTCGGTGTTCGCTTTAAGCCAGCTGGAAGAATTTACTATTACACAGGTGCAACTAATCAAATCACTTACACATACAATCAAGAAGTTTTGGTAGAGTCACAAAAAGCTAAAGAATTAGCCTTTGTTGCAATTCCTAAGAAGGAAATACCTAAAGAAGATTTACCAGATGAGTTAAAGCCAATCCTTCAAGTAGCAACAGAGAAGGAATTAAGAAAATACCAACAAAACCAAGTTGACGCAAAAGAAGCCTATATTATTACTAAAAATAAAATTTCAGAACATCAACTTGAAATGAAACTAGTTGATGCTGAATATACATTTGATAGAAGTAAAATTATTTTCAGCTTTACCGCAGACGGTCGAATTGATTTTAGAGAACTCGTTAAAGACTTAGCAAGTATTTTCAAAACTCGAATTGAACTTAGACAAATTGGAGTTAGAGATGAGGCTAAGCTTTTAGGAGGTATTGGTCCTTGTGGCAGACCTCTATGTTGTAGCACTTTTTTAGGAGACTTTGCAGCGGTATCAATAAAAATGGCGAAAGAACAAGGTTTATCATTAAATCCAACTAAAATTTCTGGTGTTTGTGGTAGATTGATGTGCTGTTTAAATTATGAAAATGATGAATATGAAAGAGTTAGAAAACTAATGCCTGATTTTGGGCAAACAGTAGAGACTCCAGATGGTCCAGGTAGAGTGATTGGATTAAATGTTTTATCAGAAGTTGTGAAGATAAAATTGCAATCTAGAGAAACTCCTGTAGAATATGATTTAGATGAGTTAAATGAAGCAAAAGAGCTGATGAAAAGGGAAGATTAGCATGGAAAAAACAAATCTGTATGATGAATTAGTAGATGTAGAGAAAACGTTACAAACCATGTTATCCCAAATTGGTGAGATGAAAGATGTAATTGATACAGTTCTAGAAAAGAATTTGAATTTAGAACTTGAAAATCAACACTTAAGAGATCGTTTAGAAAAATTAGAACGAGAAGATTTACCAGAAGATAGTAAACAAGAATTATCTAAGTCTCGTTTGAATTTAGAAAAACTGTACGAGCAAGGCTTTCATGTTTGTAAAGATTTTTATGGTTCAAGAAGAGAGAACCATGAAGAATGCGTTTTTTGTTCACATATGATTTATGGAAAATAGAACTGGTGAGGCAAATTGCCTAACCAGTTTTTTTAAAGGAGTAAAATAAATGAAACAGCAAAAAAGTTTTAAACATATGGAAAGAGGAAAACTTTATTTGGTCCCAACACCAATAGGAAACTTAGAAGATATGACCTTTCGTTCTGTTAAAACCTTAAAAGAAGTTAATATTATTGCAAGCGAAGATACGAGAAATACTAAAAAGTTATTAAATCACTTTGATATTTCAACGAAACAAATAAGTTTACATGAACATAATGTGGCCGAAAGAGTGCCTGAGTTAATTGAGATGTTAAAAGAGGGGCAAACAATTGCTCAAGTAAGTGATGCTGGTATGCCATCAATTAGTGATCCAGGTCATGAATTAGTCGTCAAAGCCATTTCAGAGGATATTGATGTGATATCCTTACCTGGAGCATCAGCAGGAATTACAGCTCTGATCGCATCAGGAATTGCTCCTCAGCCATTTACATTTTATGGTTTTTTACCTCGTAAAAATAACGAACAAAAAAATGCACTACAAACATTAAAAAACATGGAGAGTGCTTTGATTTTTTATGAATCACCTCATAGAATTGCTAAAACTTTAGCAAATATGAAGGAAATTTTTGGGGAAACAAGACAAGCAGTTCTATGTAGAGAGTTAACTAAACTATATGAAGAATACACACGAGGGACAATCGAGTCATTATTAGAATTTTTTGAAGAGCAAACAATAAAAGGAGAGTGTTGTTTAATCATTGAAGGGTTTGACCCAAGTCAAGAAACTAATTCTTTAGAAGAAAATTTAACACCAATGGAGCATGTTAACTTATTAATAAATGAAATGGGCTTCACAAGTAAAGAAGCGATTAAAGAAGTTGCTAAAATTAGAGGATTAAAAAAACAAGTGGTGTATAAGGAATTTCACGGAGAATAATATTTTATTGTGAAATATCACATTGAAAAAAGTTGCATATTAATAGGGTTATGATATAATTTTCTTGTATAAGTACCATTAGAATAGGCATGTTGAGTTTATTTTTTTAGGTTTTCTTTGTTTTTTTATTCTGAGAATACTTGGAAGTTTCATAGTTTTTATAAATATAAGTTTTATTGTGAGGTGGGATTGTATTGTTTAATAATTGGTTAAAACGTCGCGATGAAAGTGACAACAGAGATGAGACACTCTTAGAAGAACAAGAGTTAGAGACATCTAATGCAGTTTATGATAGTGAAAATGATGACGATTATTATTACTATTATTATTACGAGTCAACTGGTGATAAAGATCTAACAATTCCTAATTTGGAATCAACTGAAAAAGAGGACAAATTAGAATTCTTCAATTCAGAAAAGGACACATATGTAAGTCCCTTTAAGTCAGAGGAAGAATCTAAAAAGATAGAAGAAGTTGAGGATAACACAGACTTCTCTTATGAAAAAGATTTCTTAGAACCTGCTCAAGCAGTTTTAGAAGAAGAATCAGCTGAGATTAATGAATTGAAAGAAAAGATCAATGAGTTGTTATTAGAAAATGAATCTCTGAAGGAACAAACAAGTCGTTTGAACTTTGTAGAAGACAACAATCAACGCCTAACAGAGCAACTTAAAGAATATGGTAACGTTTTAGATGAAAATAATGAGCTAAAATCACGTTTACTTGATATGGAAAATGTGACTGAAACAAGTGAGGAAGAGAATATGCATCTGCAAGAATTAGATGCTAAAATCGATGAACTTACTAGTGAAATTGAAGCTAAAGACGTTAAAATAGAAGAGTTAGAAAAACAAACGTCAGAGTTAACTACTGAAAAAGAAGAATTGACACAATCTAACAATGAATTAAAAGAAGAAGCTGAAAAAGCTAATAACTTAGTTGAAACAATTAAGTCAGAAAATGCTGTTTTTGCTGCTAAAATTGAAGAATTACAAAATACACTTGCTGAATCTAAAAACACTTCAACTGAAGAAAGTTTAATGATTGAAGAAAACAAGCGTATGATTAAAGAGTTAGAAGAAGAATTAAATCAGTCAAAAGAGTTAGAAACAGAATTAACAAAACGTTATGAAACAGAGATTGAAAATAATAAACAAATTATGAAGAAAAACGAACAGGAGTTAACTGAGATGAATGAAAGAATTAGCCAAACAGAGGAATTAGAAAAAGAATTAGCTGAATTAAGAGAAAATCAAAAAGCTATTTATGAATTACAACAAGAATTATCAAATATGCGTGAGCAACAAGCAGAAGTAACAACAAGTTTAACTGAATTAGCATCAGAAAAAACAAGAGCAGCTCGTCTAGAACAAGAAGTTTCAGAATTAAAAAATGCTGGAACTCCAGAAGTAGGTAGCTTACAAGCTGAACTTGCAAGAGTTAAAGAAGAATTACGTTTAGCTAATCTTAAAGCTGAACAAAATGCTTCAATGAACCAATCTGATATTGCTCATGTTATGTTAGAAGCTCAAGCAAAAGCCCGCCAAATTGTTGATGTAGCTAATTATGAAGCTAAACGCCGTGTTGCTGATTCTGAAATGGAATTAAGTGCAGTTAGCCAAGAAGCTAGAAACTATTACAGAAAATTAGAGAAAATCAAAGCTGAATCAGAAGTGGTATTCTCTGAATTATTAAGAAAATTAGAATCAATTGGAGACATCGATAGACTATAAAACAGAAAGTGAGGTAAAGGATTATGACAACCAATCATAAAAAAAACACACATCGTAAAATGGGTATATTTGTTGGTATAAGTACAACTCTGTTTTCGATTTGTGGACCGATACTTCAAACTGTAGCTATAGCAGAAGAAACCAATCAGTCATCAACTAAAAAGTTATCAAGTTTACCTGATGTGACATCAGTCATTAATTATGACTCAGAATTTACTTCTAATTTAGATAGTTCATTCGTTGATGAAACAACAGATACTTCAGTAACTGAGACTGACGAAACAACAACTTCAAGTAGTGAAGGAACTGAAACTAGCCAGACTAGTAGCAGTTCCTCATCTACTTCTGATAGTAGTCAAACTTCTAGTAGCTCATCAACGAGCTCTTCTACAAGTACTTCTACATCAAATAGCAATAGTTTTTCTAGTAGTTCATCAAGCGGTAAAGACACAGGTAGTACAACTAGTACTTCAAGCAAAACACCAACAACTTCATCAAGTAAAAAAGATGATTTAGTTGGCAAAAACATAAAAGAAGATAAAACGCCGATTTCTTATACAAGAAATCAGTCAACAGCAGAATTTATTGAGGAAATTGGAGAAGATGCTAGAGCTATTGGACAAAAAAATGGTCTTTACGCATCAGTCATGATTGCTCAAGCTATTTTGGAAAGTGGTTCGGGAAATAGTGGTTTAGCGAAAGCTCCTAATTATAACTTATTTGGGATTAAGGGATCTTACGAGGGTAGTTCTGTTCAAATGGCTACGTTAGAAGATAACGGTTCAGGCAGTATGTACACAATCACTGCTAAATTTAGAAAGTATCCAAGTTATAAGGAATCTCTAGAAGATTATGCAACGTTAATGACAGGTGGAACTCAAGGTAGATCTACTTTTTATCAAGGTGCTTGGAAAGCTAATACCAATTCTTACCAAGAAGCGACTAAATATTTAACAGGTCGTTATGCAACAGATACTCGTTACGATGAAAAGTTAAATGGTTTAATCGAAACTTATGACTTAACACAATATGATCATGAAAAATCTGTTGAAGCTAAAATGAAAAAATCAAAAGAAACAGAAAGTTTTATTAAAGAGATATCAGCTGACGCTCAAAAAACATCTAAAGAAAATGATTTATACGCATCAGTTTTAATTGCAGAAGCAATCATTCAAAGCACTTCAGGAAATAATGTTGTAGCTGAAAAGAAAAACATTTATTTAACTGAAGGACAGTATGAGGACAAGGGTATTGAAGTTGAAACACTTCAACAAAAAGGAAAAGAAACAAAACTTGAAAAGGTTACCTATAAAGAATACCCAAGTTATGACATTGCTATTAAAGATTATGTGACTGAGCTGAAAAAAGATAAAGATGTTTATAAAGAAATGACAATGTCTAAAAAAGATAATTACAAAAAAGTAACAGCTTATATGACAGCTAAAAAGAACAATGATCGTAAATATCATAAAAAAATGAATGCTTTGATTGCTACTTATGATTTAACGAAGTATGATGAAAAGCCTAAAAAACAAGAACCTGTTGTTGTGAAAGATGACAGTAAGAAGAAAACAGAAAATATTGATATTATTAATAAAATTGGTCAAACTATGACAGATAAATTATTTGAAGGTTTTGAAAAACCTGCTAAATATCAAGTAACTAAAAAGTAAAGAGCTATGCTCTTTACTTTTTTTGATTTGACATTTCTTAAGAAATGGCTTATAACTAAAGAGCTTATATATGATTATAATATGGATAATCGTTTCTACTCAGCACCACAAATGTTGAACTATAAGCAAAATAAGGAAACATGGCCTTTTTTTGCTTTCAACAAAATAATCAGTTTAAATGGAGGAAGACCATGAAAGAATTAATTGACAAGATAGTAACAGATGGAACAGTCTTAGAGGAAAATGTATTAAAAGTGGATAGCTTTTTAACACATCAAGTTGATCCAACATTAATGAGTTTAATTGGTAAAGAATTTGCTAGTCGTTACAAAGATAAAGGAATTACTAAAATAGTAACAATTGAATCATCAGGTATTGCTCCTGCTGTTTTTATTGGTTTAGAATTAGGAATTCCAGTTATTTTTGCTAGAAAACAAAAAAGTTTAACAATGAATAAAGAGCTTTTAACAGCAGAAGTTTATTCATTTACAAAACAAGTAACAAGTGAAATTTCAATTTCAACTAAATTCTTAACTGAGGGAGATCACGTTTTAGTAGTAGATGATTTCTTAGCTAATGGGCAAGCAGCTCTTGGATTAATTGAATTATGCCGCCAAGCTGGTGCAACTATCGAAGCTATTAATATTGTGATTGAAAAGTCCTTCCAAAATGGACGTAGCTTGTTAGAAGAAAAGGGTTATAAAGTAGATTCTTTAGCCCGAATTGAATCATTGAAGGATAACAAAGTAACATTTGTTGAAGAATAAAATTAAAAAATACTAATTTTAACAGTTAGCTTGAAAAAGCTGACTGTTTTTTCTTTATAAACCTATATATATGGGCATTTACTCTTTACAGTCTAATCACAGATTGATACTATTATAAGTGAATTATTAGATTTATTAGGAGAAAGTAGTGAGGGAAGTTGACTGAAATGATTTTACCAGGAAGTACAGTTGGTATTATTGGTGGAAGGCATATAAGTAAGATGCTTGCCATGTCAGCCAAAAAATATGGGTTAACAGTTGGGATATTAGATCCACTTGAAAAGTGTCCAGCTTCCCAAGTAGCTGATTGGCATATAATTGGAGAGTATAACGACGAAAGTGCCCTATTAGAATTGGCTAAAAGAAGTGATGTGTTAATTTATGAAACAAGAAACATTGATATCAATGCGATTGAGTTTTTAAAGGAAATAGTTAGTATTCCTCAAGGAACATTTGGTCTTGCTATCACACAAGATAGATTAATTGAAAGAGAGTTTTTAGATAATAATTCAATTAATATCTTACCTTATGAAACAGCAGTTCTGATTTCTGATATTAAAGAAGCTGCCCAGATTGTTGGTTATCCTTGCGTGGTTAAATCAGTTAGAAGATTTGGTGAAGAAGAGGATGTTGTGATTATAGAATCAGAGGCTGATGTTAATTTAGCTGTTCCTTTAATTCAGCAAGGAGCCTGTATAGTTGAAGCTTATGTGCCAATCAAAAAGGAATTATTCTTAACAATCGGAATTAACCAAGAGGGTGAGTACACATTGTTTCCAATAGTAGAAACAATTCATAACTCTCAGGGTGAGCTGAGGAAGATAAAAGCTCCAATAGAATTTCAAGATTTAGATGAATCAACTATCAATCAAATTGGGTTAATTGCTCGAGTAGTTGCTTCAGAACTTAATGTAAGTGGTGTTGTGGGAATTGAGTTTTTGATTAATGAATCAGGAAACTTATTTGTCAATGAAATCTCTTCAATTGCCCATGAATCTTCAAGTTATAGTTTAGATGCTTGTGATTTTTCAGAATATGATATTCATATTCGTGGAATCTGTAATTGGCCGTTGCCTAAAATTAATCAACTAGTTCCAGCTGTTACCTTTAATATCACTGCTGAGAATTATGATTTAGTTTTATTTTTACTTGGTAAAAAAAGACAATGGCATTATCATTTTTATCAATATCCAAAAGAAGTTGAGGGTATTGTTAAAGGGCACGTTACAGTGTTATCGCGAAATATTGAAGAAACGATTCAGGAAATTAAACATGCTGGTTTACTTATTGACTAGTATTTGAAGTAGGGATGGAAGAATTAGTGAAAAAAAGTAGAATGCAACAAATGGCATATGATTATATTAAAAATAATATTATTGAAGGTCGATGGGTCAATGATGTTAGACTTGTTGAACAAGATATTTCAAACGAGTTATCTATTAGTCGAACGCCAATTCGAGAAGCCATCAACTG
The DNA here is from genome assembly GCF_003337315.1 of Vagococcus fluvialis. Taxonomy (GTDB): domain Bacteria; phylum Bacillota; class Bacilli; order Lactobacillales; family Vagococcaceae; genus Vagococcus; species Vagococcus fluvialis. The sequence continues at coordinate 165,727 of NZ_QPJV01000004.1, forward strand.
CTTAATAATCGAAGGATACTTAGAAAAAGAAGCAAACCGTGGAGTAATTGTTAAAAAACAAACAATCTCTACTAAGGAGTTTATTGAAAGAACTCAATTATTAGAATTGCTATTATCAAATTATTTATTCCAACTTCAAGTTAAGCATTTAAAACTGCCAACGGATGAAGTGTTAGAAAAAATAGAAAAAATGAAGGCTCAGTCTGATTACACAGGGAAACAAAAAGCTTTAGGTCAGTGCTTAGAGAGTTTTTTAATAGAAATGGATAACCAATTAATTAAACAATTAGTTATTTCAAATTTTGAAGAACTACACTATGTTAAGTTTCCAAATGTTCCTTTATTATTTTTATATGATGAGGTAAGTTATTGCTTAACCTCAGTATGTACTCATATTTTATCGGATTCATATGAATTATGTCGAAAAGATATTCGTGTTTTTTTTAATCGTCTTAATTTAGAGTTAATAGATCAACAAGTATAAAACTAGGAAGGTTGTTGAAGTATGAAACAAATTAATTTAGGCAGTACAGGATTAAAAGTACCACAAGTAGCATTAGGATGTATGAGAATGAGTGGCTTATCTAAAAAAGAAGCTGCTGACGTGATTCAAACAAGTATTGAACAAGAGATTAACTTTTTTGATCATGCAGATATTTACGGAGCAGGTCAAGCTGAAATTATTTTTGGTGAAGCTATCAAAGAGTTAGGTCTCAACCGTGAAGAGTTAATTATTCAATCTAAATGTGGCATTAGAGACGGCTTTTACGACTTTTCAAAGAAACATATCATTAATAGTGTGGAAGGTAGTTTAAAACGTCTAGGAGTTGATTATTTAGATGTTTTAGCTCTACATAGACCAGATACTTTAATGGAACCAGAAGAAATTGCTGAAGCTTTTGATATTTTACAACAACAAGGAAAAGTTAGACAATTTGGTGTAAGTAATCAAGGTCCTATGCAAATGGAATTAATTCAACGCTCAATTAATCAAAAATTAGTAGTCAACCAATTACAATTTGGATTAAAACATGGTGGCATGGTTGCTTATGGTATGAATAATAATATGGAAAACACTGCTGGAATTTACCGTGACGGTGGTATTTTAGAGCATTCTAGATTAAATGATATTACTATCCAGGCCTGGTCACCTTACCAATATGGCTATTTTGAAGGAGTCTTTTTAGGAAATGATGACTTTAAAGAATTAAACGATGTGATTAATCAAATGGCTGAAAAATACGGTGTGACAGATACTGGTATTGCTACAGCTTGGATTAACCGTCATCCAGCGAATATTCAAACTATTATTGGTACAATGAACACAAAACGAATTAAAGATGTTGCTTTAGCAAGTGATATTACTTTATCAAGAGAAGATTGGTACACTCTTTATAAAGCTAGTGGTTATGAGTTGTTATAATATGAAAAAAGAGGGAAATTATGGAAATTAAAATAAAAAATGTGGTTAAGAAATATGGTGCCATTGAGGTTTTAAATGTTGAAAATCTCGTTTTTGAAAGTGGTAAAGCATATGGCGTTATTGGACCAAATGGTGCTGGTAAAACAACACTTTTTAAAAGCATAACCAATATCATTAGTGATTATGAAGGTGAAATTACTATTGATGGCATTTCAGTTAAAGAAAACAATGAAATATTAAGTAATGTAGGAATTGTCTTAGATGGTATTTCAGTTTATAAAGACCGTACAGGTTGGTTTAATATTGAATATTTTTCTGGACTTCGAGGGAATTTTGACCCAAGCCGTGCTGAACACTTAGCAAGAGAGTTAGAGATTTCTGAATACTTACATGGTAAGGTAAAAACTTATTCTTACGGAATGATTAAAAAGTTAATTTTATTAATTGCTTTATTACATGAACCTAAAATTTTGATTTTAGATGAACCTTTTAGAGGTCTTGATTCTGATACAGTGACTTGGTTTAAATTTTATTTAAAACAAATGACTAGTAAAGGAATGACTTTAATCATTTCAAGTCATGTTAAAAATGATATTGAATCATTGTGCCAAGAAGTATTTGTTATTAAAAAAGGCGTTATTGCTAAACATATCGATTTAACAGCTGTACAAGATAAAATGGTTCGTGATATTGAAACAACGAATCAAGAAGCTTTAATCGTCATTTTAGAAAATCTGAATTATTATTATCAAGTATTAGACAGTGGTGTTGTTCGTCTAAATATTCAAGACGAGCGCTGGTCTGAGGTAAAAACTCAATTACGTAACCAAGAAATTGAGATAACTGGCTTAACGAAAGTTCATGCCCTTGATGGTAATTTGAATTAGAGGAGGAATAAAATGACTGCAAAATTGATTTTTAAAATGGAATTATTTAAATACATGCGAGATAAACGCTATTTAATTACAACTGGAATTTTAGCGATTATTAATATTTGTACAACGATTTATTTAGTACACTTGATTGATCAAGCAAATTACATTTCTGATACTGAAAGTACATTTATTGGCTTGTTCTTTATTTTCTTTACTTTAACGATGTTTGCAAACTTTGCCTTTATGTTTTTATATCCTTTTCATCTGATGTCTATGGATTATAAAAATGATGTCATGGCCATGCTTGTAGCATCAGGCGTTAACAGAACTCGGTTGTTCTTTTCAAAAATTGGAGCAACTCTTTTATGGTCACTATGTGTGACTATTGTACTAGTCTTTATTCCTGGCTTTATCGTACTACTTAAGATTTCTCAAACAACTGGGATGTTCCAAATGATTAGCCAGCTGTTAGAATTAATGAATATCAATAGTTTAAGTATTTTTGGTGTTTCATTCACCTTCTTAAATTCTTACTTAAATACTTTAATCTTAATTTCAGCGGCAACTATACTAATGAAAGGCCGTAACTTAACTATTTTAGTTTATTTTGGCTTCAACATCGCTCAATCAATGATTTTAGGTTTCTTAGCCTTTATTCCAAGTGCTATGGACTTTAGTAATACAGGCATTTCAATCTTTAATAACTTAACAATGATCTTAGTATCTTGTGGAATGATTTTACTTTCTTTAAGAATTATGAAGAAACAAAATCTCTAAAGACGAACAATTAAATAATAAAAAGCAAGATTAGTATGATATATCTTGCTTTTTTTTTAGTTATGAGGTAGATTATCATAGGACGCAAAAATAATCCGGATTTTTATCTTTTAATATTCGTGTTTTGCTCTCTAAAATACTTTTTTTCATTATAGGAGGAAGTTTTATGAAGATTTTTGATTATGAAGATATTCAGTTAGTACCTAATAAGTGTATCGTGGAAAGTCGTTCTGAATGCGAAACGACAGTTAAATTAGGGAATAGAGAATTTAAAATGCCTGTGGTGCCTGCTAACATGCAGACAATCATTGATGAGAATATTGCTGAGTTTTTAGCGTCAAAAGGCTATTTCTATATTATGCACCGTTTTGATGAAGAGGGAAGAATTCCATTTATTAAAGACATGCAAGACAAAGGATTGTTCGCTTCTATTAGTGTTGGGGTAAAACCGAATGAATATGAATTTGTTAAAAAAATGGCTGATGAAAAAGTTGTACCTGAGTATGTAACAATTGATATTGCTCATGGACATTCAGATTCTGTTATTAACATGATTAAACATTTAAAAACTTATTTACCAGAAACATTCGTTATTGCAGGGAATGTTGGAACACCTGAAGCTGTACGCGAATTAGAAAACGCTGGAGCTGATGCAACAAAAGTTGGAATTGGACCTGGTAAAGTATGTATTACAAAATTAAAAACAGGTTTTGGTACTGGTGGTTGGCAATTGTCAGCTTTAAGAAGATGTAGCAAAGCTGCTCGTAAACCTTTAATTGCTGATGGAGGAATTCGTACTCACGGTGATATTGCTAAGTCAGTTCGTTTTGGAGCTACTATGGTAATGATTGGTTCATTGTTTGCAGGACATGAAGAGTCTCCTGGTGAAACAGTTGAAGAGAATGGTAAACTATATAAAGAATACTTCGGTAGTGCTTCTGAGTATCAAAAAGGTGAGCACAAAAACGTTGAAGGTAAAAAAATAATGATTGAACATCGTGGTAATTTAGAAGATACATTAATTGAAATGCAACAAGATTTACAATCATCAATTTCTTATGCAGGTGGTAAAGATTTAGAAGCGATTAGAAAAGTTGATTATGTTGTTGTTAAAAACTCAATTTTTAATGGAGATATTTTCTAAAAAAGTAATGATTAATAGCTGTAGTGTAAGAGAAATCTTATGCTACAGTTTTTTATTTAGAAACCAAAAATGAAGAATTCATATTTCTTTCTTATATTAGGTGAAAATGATAGAATAATGAAATTATCATGTTTGTTAGAAAGTTGGGAAAAAGTTGGAAGAAAAAACAAATCCTAAATGGGGATTAACGGCTGGTCTTTTAGCCTATATTTTATGGGGTGTATTACCTTTTTACTGGAAAGCAGTTGGTGTTGTATCAGCTATTTCTATTTTAAGTTATCGTGTTTTATGGTCATTCGTTTTTATGAATGTGGTCTTATTACTTACAAAAAATGGCCAAGTTTTTGGCAAGAAGTTAAAGAGTTATTTGATAATAAAAAGAGGTTAATCGCTATTATTATTGCAGCTATTTTAATCACAACTAATTGGTTTATTTTTATTTTTTCCGTTAGTAGTGGCAAAGTGATAGATGCAAGTCTTGGTTATTATATGAATCCTTTAGTTAACGTAGTACTGGCTACAGTTATTTTAAAGGAGCGCTTAGGTCGCGGTGAGTTAATTGCTTGTCTTCTTGCAACAGCAGGCGTGATTTTATTAACTGTTCAAAGTGGACATATGCCTTGGTCTAGTATTGCTATGGCAGTAACTTTTAGTTTATATGGATTAATTAAAAAAACAGCCAGTGTTAGTTCTTTAACTGGTTTAACAATAGAAACAGCCATTATTGCACCACATGCTTTTATTTACTTAGTTTTTTTCTCAGCTGAAGGTTTTATGGCTTTTGATTTAAAAATTAATTTATTGTTAGTTGGAGCTGGTGTTGTTACAGCAATTCCTTTATTTTTATTTGCAGAGGCAGCTAAAAATATTTCTTATATTTTAGTTGGCTTTTTACAATATATTGCACCAACTTTAATGCTATTAGCAGCAATTTTTCAGTTTGGCGAAACATTTAGTACGCCGCAAATAATTGCTTTTTCATTTATTTGGATAGGAATTATTATTTTTACAGGAACTAATATTTTAACCCTTAGAAAAAATAAGCTAAAAAAGAAGAGGTTGTGACAGAAGTGTTTAGCTTCAAGAAATAAGAAGGAAATCATGAAAATTGCTTTTCAAATTTTTGTGATTTTCGGCTTATTTCCGAAGAAGCTACTTTTGTGACACCGTTTAGTTTGTAAAAAAAGCAGTGACAAGATTCATGTCACTGCTTCTTTTTTATTTTAAAACCCATTCTTCTAATGCGTAAGCAACACCGTGTTCATCATTTGTTTTAGTGATTCTATCAGCAGCTTCTTTGGCAGCAGGAACAGCATTGCCCATAGCAACCCCAATACCAGCAGCTTCAAGCATTGATAAATCATTTTCATTATCACCAATGGCCATGACTTCATCTAGGGTGATGTTTAAGTGATTGGCAAGTTCAGTGACAGCGATTCCTTTGGTTGCATTTTTATTTAAAACTTCTAAGTAGAAAGGCATACTTTTAACCATCGCAAAGCGATTACTAAAATCAGTAGGCATATTTTTAATGGCTTCATTTAATTTTTCTTCATGATCAATCATCATAGCTTTGATAATAGTTGTCTCAGAAGTCATTTCACTTACTGGACGATAAACTAAAGGAATACCTGTTAAAAAGGCTTCATGAACTGTATACTCACTAATATCTTTATTAGCTGTGTACATAGTTGAGTAATCTTGAGCGTGGAAATGAACATCAAGTTTTCTTGATAATAACTCAACATCTAAATAGTCTTCATGTGATAAAGGATGTTGAATTAAGACTTCCTCTGTGCCAGCATTTTGAATCATAGCACCATTATAAGTAATCATAAAGCCATGCTCGTTATCTAATTCTAATTCTTTAATTAAATCTAGAACACCAATTGTTGGTCTACCAGTAGCTAAGACAATGTTAACATCATTTTCAGTACATTTTTTGATGGCAGCTTTCACTTCAGGTGTTACTTTTCTTTCTGAGTTTAATAAAGTACCGTCAATATCGATTGTGACTAATTTTATTGCCAAAATAAAAACACTCCTTAATTTTCCTTGATTGCTCCGTTATGGATTTGTTGATTAAACTGAGCAATTTGTTCTTCAAATAAAGTATAGGATGGGGAAGTCTGACTTGCAAGCATTTCTTTTGGGAAAAAGAAACGCTGGTCTCCTTTTGATTGCCCAGCAAGAGATGCGACTAAGTCACTTGCTTTTGACAACTCAATTAATGAGCCATCTGGTTCCATTAATTCAATCTGTGTACGATGTTTATTTTTAGAAGGTTGGTAAAAATCGTAAGGTAAGTCATAACTTGAGTTAATGGCAGTATAGTTTTCTGAATCATAACCAACTTCATTAATTAATGCTACGAGCTCTGGGATTTTTTCCTTTGTTGTCTCATTAAAAGTAATTGATTTAAAGGGACGTCTGTGTAAGAAACGTTTTGCCAAGTCACTTAAAGTATCATCAGGGTGATCCATCCATGATAAAAAGGCGGTATTTAATACACCATCATCTAATTTTAAATAATCAGATAACGTATACGTGCCATTTAAAAAGGGCACGACTAGTGGTGAGTAGTTTTGGAAAAAGTCTGGGTCACTACTGTATAAAAATTTCCCTCTTTTTAAAAGGTGGTCAAGAATAACTTCCATACCACGAGAAACAGGGTGAAAATAAATCTGCATGTACATTTGGTAGCGACTGACAATATAATCTTCTACAGCGTGCATCCCATTAAATTGAAAGGCTATCCCACTTTTATAAGGTCTAATCACTCTTAAAATACGAGTTAAATCAAAAGTTCCATACTCTGTTCCAGTATAAAAAGCATCTCTTAATAAATAGTCCATACGGTCAGCATCAATTTGACTTGAAATAAGCTGAACTACTTGTTGATTAGGATAATCTTTACTAATAACGCTAGCAACTTTTTCAGGAAAATCAGGTGCTACTTGTCTTAGAATTTGATTTATCTCAGTAGTTTCTGAGGTAATAATATCAATTGTAAACAATTCGTGATTGGTATCAAAAATGCCTTCAAAGGTATGAGAGTAAGGACCGTGTCCCACGTCATGAAGTAAAGCAGCACATAAAGCAACTAAGCGTTCACTATCATCCCAACCATTTTCTGGATCCTCTTCAATAGAAAAATTTCGAGCAAAGAAGTTACAAATTCGTCTAGTAATCTCATAAACTCCTAAAGAATGACCAAACCTAGAATGCTCAGCTGCGTGAAAAGTGAAAGAAGAAGTTCCTAATTGTTTGATTCTTCTTAATCTTTGAAATTCTTTAGAGTTAATTAATTCTAAAATAATTTGATGCTCTACATGAATATATTGATGAATAGGATCTCTGAAGACTTTTTCTATTGGAAGTTTTGCTTCAAAGCTCATTTATTTAACGCCTCCCAGTTAATAATTTCATTTCTTTGTAACATTCTTTTTTCTTGAAAAGTATAACTTTCTTTAAAGTCCTCTGATTCTAAAAAGTCATTAAATGTCTGCTGTTTTTCATCACTTATGATGTAATCAGTTGCGATGACTTTTTTTAGGCGTGTAACCATATCAGCTACTGTTAAATCAGCTTTAAGTAAGTCAGATAAGTTAGCCATCGAGTCAGGGTTAACAGGCGGGAAGTTTTTTTGACCAAAATCTTCACCTAAACTTGCTTGATAAAAATCTCTGACTAATTCGCCACGTGCTTGTTGATTCCCGTTAACACTTAAATAAATCATGATGCCAATTCCTTTTTTTATTCTACGTTGAGAGATACCAGCAAATTTTTTACCATCAATACTTAAATCAAATTCTCCAGGACAATAAGAATCTGATACTTCAAAGGCATCAATGGACGCTTTGAAATCACCTAATGCTTTTTCAATGACTTCTTTCATAAATTCATAGCCATTATCAATTGAGATGGCAAATTTTTCAGAAGGTTGAGGCATAATTAAAGAGAAATTAAGGACTCCCTCATCTGCTACAACTGCTAAGCCACCAGAATTTCTAACAATTGGGTGGTACTGATTAGACATAATAGAAGTAAGTCCTTTTTCTAGGTCATTAACTCGAGTGTCTTGCATACCTAAAATAAGTTGATTTTTCATTGTCCAAAAGTGGAAACAATTTACTTGGTGATTTCCTGCATATTCGGCTAAAATATCTGTATATATAAATGGCTCCAATGCTTGATTAGGTTTTATTTGATATTGTTCAAGTAAGAGAGCTTGTTTATTTGATTCTGTCATGTGAAACACTCCTAAATAGATAGTAAACTTATTATACATGAATTTTGACAAAATATTGAATAAATAAGCTTTGACTTTATTTGACAAAAGCATGGAACCCGTGGAAAATAGAGGAAAGATTAAATAGAGGTGCTTGTAAAATGGAAGAAAGAAAATCAATACCAGTTATCATAAAAGTGAAGACAGAAGTTTTCCAAGAAAATGAATTAAAAGAATTTTTTATGGAAGAAGAAGGACAAATAGTTAGAATCGGTGAAGTTCTTTATATTAGATACAATGAACAGTTAGAAGGTGTCGATAACAAGGTTTCAGTTACAATGAAAATTTTAGCAGACGGTAGCGTTCAGTTGATTCGCGCAGGGGACGTACGAATGAAATTAAAATTTGATTACCAAAAACACAATGAAACGCATTACCAAACATCATTTGGAACTATGTGGATTACAACTTTTACTAATAATATGCGTGTTAGCTTAAAAGATCGTCCTTACTCAGGACAAGTGACTATTGATTATGATTTATTTGGTGGAGATGAAAAAATTGGTGTCTACCATCTAGAGTTAAATTTTACAGCGTAAATAGACTTAAAAAGTCATATTTGAATTGCATTGACACTGTAGTTATTGTATTATAAAGAGTAGACTGTGAAAGGACGTGTGCCAGTTGGAATTAGACGTATTTAAAGGTATCGACAAAAAAGAAATTTCAATGATTGAAGTGGCTCATGCTATCTTAGCTGAGCGTGGCGATATTATGGATTTTTCAGATTTAGTAAACCAAATTCAAACTTATTTAGAAAAAGCAGATAGTGAAATTAGAGATGTATTACCTCAATTTTATACAGATTTAAATATTGATGGTAGTTTTATTTCTTTAGGTGATAACCGTTGGGGCTTACGCTCTTGGTATCCAATCGATTCAATTGATGAAGAAGTTTCAGGAATTGATGAAGATGAAGATGAAACTGTTCGTCGTAAAAAACGTAAAAAAGTTAATGCCTTTATTGGTATGGACGAAGATGCCATTGACTACAACGATGACGATCCAGAAGATTCAGATATTCATGATGAAGATGATGAAGAGTTATACGAAGAAGAAGATGACGATGAAGCAAAAGAAATTAAAGAATACACAACTGATTTATCAGAAATCGGTGATGTAGATGAAGATACAGATGAAGCAGAAGGTTTAACAATCGTTGATGAAGATGATTTAGACGAAGATGATCTTTATGAAGAAGACGAAGAAGAAACTGAAGAAAATTAATTAATTAAAAGAGCATCTTTTTAAAGGATGCTCTTTTTTTAAAAGTGAGGAAATAAAAATGGTGCATCAATTAGTGGAGTATATTATTTTTGCTTTGAATTCTTTTTCAGTTGTCATTTTATTATTTGGTGTTGGAAAAGCAATGATTGATTTCTTTAAAAATAAATTTAGTGGATTAGACCGAATGAGTATTTCAAAAAAAATAACTATGTGAAAATGTATTTAGGGTCTTATGTTTTATTAAGTTTAGAAGTTTTAATTGCTTCTGATATTATCGAAACAATTCTGAATCCATCAATTGAAGATATTTTAATTTTAGCTGGTGTAGTAGTGATTAGAACAGCGATTTCTTACTTCTTAGGTAAGGAAATGGAGAGTACTGAAATTTAAAAAAAGGAAGCTTAACATCTTAAAAAAGTGTTAAGCTTCTTTTTTATTTCAAACAAAACACTTGTAATATTTTTTAACAACGCTTACAATATCAACTATACCAAAAAAACAAAAATGTTAGGAGAGATTTTTAAATGGTTGATTTTAATATAGATGAAAGCTATGGTATGTATATAAATGGTGAGTGGACCAATGGTGTTGGTTCTAAAAAGATAGCTAGTCTCTCACCGGCAACTGGTGAAAAATTAGCAACTTTTATAGATGCAGTCGATGAAGATGTGGATATGGCTGTTTCAGCTGCACAAGAAGCATTAGTTGATTGGAAAAAATGGTCACTTCTAGACAGAAGTAATTTATTATTAAAAATTGCTGATGTGATTGATGAGAACATGGAACATTTAGCAATGGTTGAATCGATGGACAATGGAAAACCAATTAGAGAAACAAGAACAATTGATGTGCCACTTAGTGCAGATCATTTTAGATACTTTGCAGGTGTTATTAGAAGTGAAGAAGGAAGTGCTACAGCATTTGATGAAAATACATTAAGTATAGTCATTCGTGAACCAATCGGAGTAGTCGGACAAATTATTCCTTGGAACTTTCCGATTCTTATGGCTGCTTGGAAAATAGCGCCAGCCTTAGCTGCAGGAAATACAATTGTTATTCATCCATCATCATCTACTTCACTAAGTTTACTTGAGCTGGTTAAGTTAATTGGACCGATGTTACCAAAAGGAGTTTTAAATGTTATTACTGGTAAAGGTTCTAAATCTGGTGAATATATGTTACACCATGAAGGATTTAACAAACTAGCTTTCACAGGTTCTACTGAGATTGGTCATAATGTGGCAAAAGCTGCAGCAGAAAGATTAATTCCAGCTACTTTAGAATTAGGTGGTAAGTCAGCGAATATTTTCTTTGATGATATGCCTTTTGAAAAAGCAATTGAAGGAGCACAATTAGGTATTCTTTTTAATCAAGGCCAAGTTTGTTGTGCGGGGTCAAGAATTTTCGTTCAAGAAGGAATTTATGACAAATTTGTTAATGCTTTAAAAGAAAAATTTGAATCAGTAGTAGTAGGTGGTCCTTTAAATGAAGATACTCAAATGGGAGCTCAAGTAAATGAGGCACAATTAAGAAAAATTGAAGATGCTGTAGAAAGAGGTCGCAAGGAAGGAGCAACTATTTTAACAGGAGGGACAAGATTAACAGGTGCTTTAAGTAATGGTTGTTTCATGAGACCAACTTTATTAACAGATGTGACAAATGATATGGAAATTGCTCAAGAAGAAATTTTTGGACCTGTTGCTGTAGTTATTAAGTTTAAAACAGTTGATGAAGTGATTAAACTGGCAAATGATTCTGACTACGGATTAGGTGGTGGTGTATGGACTAATAATATCAATACAGCTTTAAAAGTTGGACGTGGTGTTGAAACAGGACGTGTCTGGGTAAATACGTATAACCAAATTCCAGCAGGTAGTCCATTTGGTGGTTATAAAAAATCTGGTATTGGAAGAGAGACTCACAAGGCAATTTTAGATAGTTATTCTCAAACTAAAAATATTTACATTGATACAAATGAGAATCCGATTGGACTGTATTAATTTGTATTAAATAGTAGGAAGATGAAATGGTTTGAAAGTTTCAGAAAATTCATAGTAAAATTTTAGTTTAACTAGCAAAATGGAGTAAACAGTGGTAAAATAACCGTGTTAGCTAAGCTAAACTTAATAAAAATCTTTATCCAAAATTAGGAGGAAATTATTTATGGCATTAGTATCAGCAGCAGAAATGTTAAAAAAAGCTAGAGAAGGACAATACGCAGTTGGGGCTTTTAATACAAACAACTTAGAGTGGACTCAAGCTATCTTACGCGGAGCTCAAGCAGCAAACGCACCAGTTATGATCCAAACATCTATGGGAGCAGCTAAATATATGGGTGGCTACCAAGTTTGTTACGATATCGTAAAAGATTTAATTGATTCAATGGGAATTACAGTTCCTGTAGCTTTACATTTAGATCATGGTGAATACGAAGATGCTTTAAAATGTATCGAAATTGGATATACTTCAGTAATGTTCGATGGTTCTCATTTACCATTTGACGAAAACTTAGAAAAAGCTAAAGACGTTGTTGCTAAAGCTCACGCTGCAGGTGTTTCTGTAGAATGTGAAGTTGGAAGCATCGGTGGAGAAGAAGACGGAATTATTGGCTCTGGTGAATTAGCAGATCCAGCTGAATGTAAAGCAATGTCTGATACAGGTATTGATTTCTTAGCAGCAGGTATTGGTAACATCCACGGTTCATACCCAGAAAACTGGACAGGATTAAGCTTTGAAACTTTAGAAGCAATCGCTGACGTTACTGATGGTAAACCTTTAGTATTACACGGTGGTTCTGGTATTCCTTTAGACCAAGTACAAAAAGCTATTTCTTTAGGTGTTTCAAAAATCAACGTAAACACTGAATGTCAAGAAGTATTTGCATCAGCTACACGTAAATACATCGAAGAAGGTAAAGACTTAGAAGGTAAAGGATTTGACCCTCGTAAATTATTAGCACCAGGATTTGATGCTGTTACTGAATTAGTTAAAGAACGTATCGAATGGTTCGGTTCTACAAACAAAGCGTAAATAATTTTTAAGAAGAGATTAGCACTTTAGCTAGTCTCTTTTTTTGTTTAAAAGACATAAATGTATCTATGACTTTTTTTAGTGACCTATTTATGGTAGAATATCATTGGTTAATAAAAACTAGATGAAACTTGTAGCTGCTTGTAAAAAAGCAGCTTTTTTAAAGTATAAAGTGAGGAAATTTAAAAATAATGAAAAAATTGGTTATTAACGGTGGAAAGAAGTTAAAAGGTGAAGTTAAAATCAGTGGAGCTAAAAATAGTGCTGTCGCATTAATTCCAGCAGCCATTTTAGCAGACTCACCAGTTATTTTAGAAGGTGTACCTGACATTAAAGATGTCCACTCATTAAAAGAAATTTTAGAAATGATGGGTGTAACTGTCAGTTTTGAAAATAATCGCATGAAAATTGATCCAACAAATATGAAATCAACACCAATGCCTAGTGGCAAAATCCAAAGTTTACGTGCATCGTATTACTTCATGGGAGCATTATTAGGTAAGTTTAACGAAGGTGTCGTTGGTTTACCAGGTGGTTGTTACTTAGGACCTCGTCTAATTGATTTACATATCAAAGGATTTGAAGCTTTAGGAGCAACAGTTACAACTGAAAATGGAGCAACTAATTTAAAAGCAGCTGAAGGATTAACAGGAACTAGAATCTATATGGATATGGTTTCTATTGGTGCAACAATTAATGTTATGCTTGCAGCTGTAAAAGCTGAAGGTCGTACAGTGATTGAAAATGCAGCTCGTGAACCTGAAATTATTGATGTAGCAACTCTATTAAACAACATGGGTGCTAATATTCGCGGTGCAGGTACAAATGAAATTCGTATTGATGGTGTGAAAGAATTACATGGTTGCCGTCATTCTATTATTCCAGACCGTATTGAAGCTGGAACTTATTTAGCAATGGCAGCAGCATACGGTGACGGTGTTAAAGTTAAAAATGTGATTCATGAACATTTAGAAAGCTTTATTGCGAAATTGACTGAAATGGGCGTTAAAATGACAATCGAAGAGGACTCAATTACAGTTCATCTTTCAACTGGTCTTAAAGCAGCTAACGTGACAACAGTTCCTTATCCAGGATTTGCAACAGACTTACAACAACCAATTACACCTTTATTATTATTAACAGAAGGCACAAGTATTGTAACAGATACTATTTATGAAGCTCGTGTTAACCATATTCCAGAATTAGTAAGAATGGGTGCTAACGCTAGTATTGAAGGTAACATGATTGTTATTAATGGTAACCCAGATTTACAATTAGTTGGAGCAGAAGTAACTGCAAGTGATTTAAGAGCAGGAGCTTGTTTAGTGACGGCTGGTGTTATGGCTACTGGAGAAACTAAAATTTCAAATGTAGGTAATATTTTAAGAGGTTACGATAGTATTATTGAAAAATTAACAGCTCTTGGTGCAGATATTCGCATGGAAGAAGAGGAGTAGTTGATATGCGTGATTATTTAACTATGGGGGAACTTGAAAACAAAACATTAAAAGAAATCTACACTTATGCCAAAGATTTTAAAATCCCTTATTATAGCCAAATGAATAAAAAAGAATTATCTTTAGCCGTGATTCGTGCGCAAGCTGAAAAGCAAGGCTTTTTCATGATGGAAGGTGTTCTTGATATTGTTTCTCAAGATGGCTATGGTTTTTTAAGACCGATTAATTATTCATCTAGTAAAGAAGATATTTATATTTCAACATCTCAAATCAGACGTTTTGGATTAAGAAATGGGGACAAAGTAGCTGGAAAAGCTCGCCCACCAAAAGAATCAGAGCGTTATTATGGTTTGATGCATGTAGAAACTGTTAACGGGAAAAACCCGGAGGAAGCTAAAGAACGTCCTCACTTTCCTGCTTTAACAGCTCTTTATCCGGATAAACAAATTAAACTTGAAACACATAAAACACGACTTGCTACAAGAATGATAGATATATTTGCTCCAGTTGGTTTTGGACAACGTGGATTAATCGTTGCCCCACCAAAAGCGGGTAAAACAAGTGTCATTAAAGAAATTGCTAATGGTATTAGTAAAAATTACCCTGATGTCGAGTTGATTGTGCTTTTAATTGATGAACGACCAGAAGAAGTAACTGATATTGAGCGTAGTGTCAAAGGGGAAGTTGTGTCATCGACTTTTGACCAAAAACCTGAAAACCACACGCGTGTAGTAGAGCTTGTTTTAGATAGAGCTCTTCGTCTTGTTGAAGATAAACGAGATGTAGTTATTTTAATGGACAGCTTAACTAAATTAGCAAGAGCCTATAACTTAGTGGTTCCACCAAGTGGTAGAACACTAAGTGGTGGTGTTGATCCAGCATCATTCTATAAACCAAAACGTTTCTTTGGTGCTGCCAGAAATATTGAAGAAGGTGGAAGCTTAACTATTTTAGCCACTGCTTTAGTCGATACAGGTAGTCGTATGGACGATGTGATTTATGAAGAGTTCAAAGGAACAGGTAATATGGAACTTCATTTATCACGTGAGCTATCTGAAAGACGAGTATTCCCAGCGATTAATATCAAGCGTTCTGGTACAAGAAAAGAAGAACTTTTAATTGCACCAGAAAACCTAGAAGAAGTCTGGAAATTACGCCGAAACATGAAGGGTGATTCGATTGACTTCACTAATCAATTTTTAAATGTCTTGAAAAAGACTGATGATAATGAGGCATTCTACAAAACTTTTAAAGATGTTTCATTTACAAAAAAGTAATTGCTAATTTGAAATCGACGTGTTAAAATAGTAGCGTTGTATAATAACTCTGTTTCAGCAAATGACTCAGGGCAAAGGAGAGAAAAGAACATGAAACAAGGAATTCATCCAGAATACCATCCAGTAGTTTTTATGGACACTCAAACAGGGTTCAAATTCTTATCTGGATCAACTAAACATTCAGAAGAAACTGTCGAATGGGAAGATGGTAACACTTACCCAGTAATCCGTGTGGAGATCACATCTGATTCACATCCATTCTATACAGGTCGTCAAAAATTCACTCAAGCAGACGGACGTGTGGACCGCTTCAACAAAAAATACGGTCTCAAAGACGAAAACGCTGCAGAGTAATCTTGCACCGAAAAAACAATGTAACTTACAAAGTTTTAAGAACTTCTCTAGAAATAGAGGAGTTCTTTTTTTGATTCCAGTAGCATTATTTGATTTAATGTAGTAGTAGATAAACAAATTAATAGAAAAATATAGGTGACAAGAGATGATTATTTGGTTAAATGGCGCTTGGGGTTCAGGGAAAATAACAACTGCAACGGAACTTTATAAAAGATTACCTGGTAGTATGATTTATGATCCAGAAGAAGCAGGATTTTTTATCAATAAGGTATTACCGAAAGAATTACATCAATCAGATTTTCAAGACTTTAAAGAGTGGCGTGAAATTAATGTTCAACTGTTAAAAAAATTAGCTAATGATTTTGATGGAGATATTATTGTTCCTATGACTTTAATCAATTCTCTTTATGTAGAAGAAATTATTGGTGAGCTAAGTCAGTCAAATGTGGAGATATATCATTTTATACTCGAAACGACTCCTCAAACTCTTAATCAGAGATTAGATAAACGTTTTGAGGGAAAAAAGTCTTGGGCTAGAGAGAGAATTGAAATCGCTGTGTCTTCATTAATAGAATTAGAAGGAGCTAAAAGAATTAAGACAGATGATTTATCTATTGAAGAAGTATTAGACCAGATTACAAAAGAAACAAACATAAAATTACTTGATGACAATAGATCAGCTTTTAAGAAAAAAATAGATCGTGTGCTTTTAAGTCTTAAAGAAAAAGTAATCTAATCGTAAATATCAGTATGCTATAATATAACAAAGCAAGGAGAGATAATGATGAGAGAATTACAGAAAGAAATCATAGAAACATTACAAGTATCACCAAGTATTGAACCAGGAATTGAAGTTCGTGATCGTGTTCATTTCTTAAAGGCTTATTTAAAAAGATATCCTTTTATCAAATCATTAGTATTAGGAATTAGTGGTGGGCAAGACTCTACCTTAGCTGGTAAGTTAGCTCAAATGGCTATTTCTGAAATGAGAGAAGAGACAGGTGACACGAGTTATCAATTTATCGCCATTCGCTTACCTTATGGAAAACAAAACGACGAGGATGATGCAAATAAAGCATTAGCTTTTATTCAGGCTGATAAAGAATATGTTGTTAATATTAAGCCAGCTGTTGACCAGTTAGTGGCTGAGTTAAAAGATAATAGTAATCTGCCTATTGGGGATTTTAACAAAGGAAATATGAAAGCAAGACAACGTATGATTGTTCAATATGCCGTTGCTGGTGAATTTAATGGGGCTGTTCTTGGAACAGATCACGGCGCAGAGGCAGTTACAGGTTTTTATACTAAATTTGGTGACGGAGCTGCTGATTTATTACCACTTTCAGGTTTAAATAAACGCCAAGGACGTCAATTGTTAGCATTTTTAAATGCTGATGAAAGTTTGTATTTAAAAGTACCAACAGCAGATTTAGAAGAAAATAAACCAATGATTGCTGATGAAGTAGCTTTAGGAGTAACTTATGAAGCAATTGATGATTATTTAGAAGGTAAAGAAGTAACAAAAGAAGCAGCTGAAACGATTGAGAATTGGTATCTAAAAACAATGCATAAACGTCATTTACCAATTACACAATACGACACATTTTGGAAGTAAGTAGGTTTATTTAATGACATTAAAATCAAAAAAACTCGCAAAATTTAGGTCACCTTGGGTAGGTCTATTACTTAGCGTTGTTTTAGTCTTAATCAGTAATTATTATTTACAGTTATCAGAAAATGAATGGTCCTTTTATTTAGCTAGTAAGTTTGCTTTTTCTTGGCATACTGAAAAATTTTTATTAGGTTCACTGGTTTTACTAATATTAAATTTATTCATTGTTTCTGTGGCTGGCTCCTTTTTTATTGGTAATTTATTCTATGTAGTAGGAATTTCTCTTTTAGGAATAGCCAATGCGATTAAGTTATCTTACCGAATGGAACCAATCTATCCAGATGATTTAAAAATGATTTTTGAGTGGAGTATGCTGCGAGATATTTTAGGAGTGACCCTCTTTTTACTCTTTATTTGTGTGGTAATTGTAGTTACCGTAACACTTATTTATTCTTTTTATAAATCCCTTAAATTACCTCCTAGATGGCAACGAGTTAGAATGGTTGTTTTAGTAGTGACAACACTGTCATTATTTTATGTTAGTAACTTTAATCAACCAAATAACTTATTAAAAAAAGCCTTTGATAGGTCGGCCAAATGGATTCCTTATAGTCAGAAAATGAATTATTATAATACTGGCTTTATGGGTGGGTTTTTATTTAATTTAAGAGTTGATGGTATGAGTGAACCAGATAATTATTCAGCTAATAAAATTGAAGAAATTGCCTTAAAATATACTAAAAAAGCTGATAAAGTGAATCAATCTAAAAAGGATGCAGAGCAACCTAATGTGGCTTATATTATGTCAGAAAGTTTTTCTGATCCACTTAAACTAAAAGGAATTGATATGACACCAGATCCTTTGAAAAAATATCGAGAAGTGGCTAGTGAGGGAAATGCTTACGGTCAAATGTTATCTCAAAATTATGGTGGTGGAACAGCTAATATTGAGTTTGAAGCGTTAACCGGATTTTCAATGGGATTATTAAACCCACAAATGACAACACCCTATACAATGATGCTACCAAAAGAAAAGGAATTTCCATCACTTGTTTCAACTTTAAAAAATCAACAGTATGAAACAACAGCTATTCATCCTTATAACACATCGATGTACAAGCGAAAAGATGTTTATAAAACATTTGGCTTCGATGAATTTTTAGATGAAAAAACAATGACTCACCAAGATAAGTTGTCAAAAAATGGTTTTATTTCTGATGAGTCTGCTTTTAAAGAAGTGCTAGATATTTTTGAAAAAAGTGATAATCCGCAGTTTGTTCACTTGGTGACGATGCAAACTCATATGCCATATTCTAACAAATACGAGCATTCAGATTATTCGATTCCTAGTATGGAGAAGTCACAAAGTATTGAAAACTATGCTCAGGATACTGCCTATACATCAGATGCTTTAGAAATGTTTATGAAAGAGATAAAAGAATTAGATCGTCCAACAGTTGTCGTTTTTTGGGGTGACCATCTACCTTCGATTTATCCAGACGAGATTTTAAAGGAAAATGAAGATATTACTGCTCATTTAACTGAATATTTTGTATATGATAGTAGAGATGATTCTCCTACTAAAGAAAGTATCATAAGTCCCTTTTATTTCCCACTTTTAGTTAGTAAAAGTCAGGGGATTCAAACAACAGGATTTTTTGAGCTATTAGATGAGATGTACGAATTTTTACCTGCTTTTGAAAGAGGCTCTTATTATTACGATCAATCTTGGCAAAAAGAAGTTAGTTTATCCAAAGAAGAAGAAGCTGTTTTTTCTGATTATCAGCTCATTCAATATGATATGATTTCAGGTAAAAAATACAGCGGAAAATTCTTCTAGGCCAATTTTAATAGATAAATAAAAAGTAATGTTTCTTAAAAAAGGAAACATTACTTTTTTTGTTAAAACATTGATATAATAAGGATGCAACTAAAAGGTTCGTTACTAAATATTAGTTTTTTGTTATGGTTGAGGTACAAAAGGAGTGGGTGGAAATGATAATTTCAAACAACATTAAAAAACATAGAGAAGCACAACATTTTACACAAGAAGAGTTAGCAAATAGGATGCATATTTCAAGACAATCAATTTCAAAATGGGAACGTGGAGATGCTTTACCGAGTATTGAAAATTTAATTGCTTTAAGTGAGTTACTAGATTTATCATTAGATGAATTAATATTAAACAAAGAAGATTTACCATTACCTCTAAATTATGGTAAATTAAAATCTAAAAGAGTATTCTTATACTGGATGTTTTTTCCAATGCTATTGATACTTTCAGGTTTATTTAGTTTGAAGGATTTAGAAAATGCTTTTATACCGATTTTAGTAGGTTTATGGCTAGGTGGGATGGTTCAAGCGATTGGTATGATAGATTTAAGGAGAATGTTTACTTATTTTACTGTTACAAAATCAGGAATAGAATTTTTTTCACCTAAAATATATTGTCCAAGTATTATAAGAGAAATATTGGCTTTATTTAATAAGCGTTCTACAAGATTCATATTATATAGTGAAATAAGCAAAATGGTGATTTATTTTGATAATACAGGATTTGAAGGGCACGGAACTACAGTTGCTTATCGTCCACGACAATATTTTTACAATAGGGAATTTTTTGAATTACACTTATATCTTAAAAATGGGGAAGTAATTTGTTTAAACTTAGACAGAGCTTTCTTTCCCGATTCTAATGAAAGAATGTATTTCTGTCCAATGTTTGATTATTTTGAATCACGAGGTATTCAGATAATTGATAATTATAATGTATTAAAAAGTATTAAAAAAGAGTATTCAATTATAGAAGAAGCCTATAAACTGAAAGAAAAACAAAATAATTAAACACCTTTTCTTAGAGAAAGCTTTATCTTTTCATTGAAACAAGTTAAAATGAATTGGTGAGTAATTTAAGAAAGAGGGATCCCTTTGAAAAAACCAAGCTTAGGATTTTATGTACAAAAAATAAATGACGTTGTAACTACTTCTGAAAATGTAGGAGAAGAAATGAATCCGTCATACGAAAAAGTAAGAACAGCTATTGATGATAACAAAGTAGCTAATTTATCAAAAGAAGAATTAACAGAAATTAAAGAGTTATTCTTAAGTGGAACTAACAAATACCGTGAATTATTAGCAGAAATTACAAGCTTAAAAGCACCTGCTAAAGTAATTGGAATCCATAAAAAATTAGAAAAATCATTTACAGAATACGTTGAAGGGTGTCAAGAAATGGTTGATGCTATTGATGTAGATGCTGTTAGTGTAGATGTTGAGCAATTTAATACATCTGAAAATAAACAAGATGAAGCAACAGATACAATTTCATTCTGTATCCAACGTGTGACTCAATTAGTTTTAGGAAAATAATAAGAGAAAGCTAGCCTAGAGAGGTTAGTTTTTTTTATTAGATAAATCAGCCGAAATATTATAGATTAATAGGAAAAATTTATATATAAAGGTATAATTAAGAAGTGATGTATAAAATAAGGGTTAAAAAAACATGGCAAGTTAAAAACTAAATTTCTTTTAACTCGGTCTTAAGTACGTGTTAAGAAGGCAAAATACATGATAGGATAAAATAAGTTAGAAAGGTGTGGACAAATGAAAGTAAGAATCGCAGAAATGGAAGACTTTAATCAATTAGATAAGTTACAAAAAGAAGCAGCCACACGATTAAAAAATCAAGGTTCTAGTCAATGGTCAGAAATACTGACTAATGACGAACAACGTAATTTACTAACACGTCTTGAGTCAAAGGAACTCTTATTAATTGAAGAAGAGAATCAATTAGTAGGGATGTGTTATTTGTATACACAGCCAAATGACTGGGATTTCTCGCTTTGGAAAAGGGAAGAAAATAAAAAACACTATTATTTACATAAATTAGTTATTGGGGATTTGTTTGTTGGAAATAATTATGGAGCAAAGGTATTGAGTAATGTTATTAAGTGGGTTAAAGAAAATGAAGGAGAAAAAGTTTTACTTGATTGTAGAGCTGATGTTTCTTATCTTAATAATTTTTACCGAAAATCAGGCTTTAAATTTATAGAAACTGTAAAAGCTGATGAGGTTGCAGAGCTTTTTGGTGACTTTAATTTGTATGAATACCTTATCCAATAAAACTAACAAACGAGGTAGTAGCATGGAGAACATAAGTAAATATCCAGGATTAACACAATTAGAAGCTGAAAACCGTAAAGCGCGAGGAGAGGCAAATTTATCTGCTCCAAGTACCACACGCAGTTTCAGACAAATATTTGCAGAAAATAGCTTAACTCTATTTAATTTTATTAATTTAATTATTGCAGGGTTTATTATTTATACTGGAAGTTATAAGAATTTACTCTTTCTAGGTGTCATAGTGACGAATACCTTTATCGGAATTTACCAAGAGTTAAAGGCGAAAAAAAATATTGATTCCTTAACTCTTTTAAATCAAACAAAAGTGACAGTTATTCGTGATTATGAAAAGCAAGAGATACCTCAAGATGAGGTAGTAAAAGATGATTTAATTATGTTAAGGCGCGGCCAACAAATCATCGTTGATGGAATAGTTATAGAAACAGAAGGCATTGAATGTGATGAGTCACAACTTACAGGTGAGTCAGACCCAGTTGAGAAATTTAACGGTTCAGAAGTTTTCTCAGGTAGTTTTGTTGTTAGTGGTAATGGTTTAATGCAAGCTACTAAAGTCGGAGCAGATAGTTATAGCTATAAAATAACTATGGAAGCAAAACAAACTCAAGGTATTTACAGTGAGCTTGTTATGATGATGAAAAAAATGATTCGTATTTTAACCTTTGTCATTATTCCAGTAGGTGCTATGTTAATGTTTAC
Organism: Vagococcus fluvialis; assembly: GCF_003337315.1. GTDB lineage: Bacteria > Bacillota > Bacilli > Lactobacillales > Vagococcaceae > Vagococcus > Vagococcus fluvialis. The sequence goes on from NZ_QPJV01000004.1 coordinate 188,033, forward strand.
TAGTATTGCTAGTGGAATCCATTTAGATAAAGCTATTTTAGGTAGTACAGCAGCAATGATTGGTATGATTCCAGAAGGTTTAGTTTTAATTACCAGTGTTGCTTTAGCTGTTGGTGTTGTTAAGTTAAGTAAGAAAAATGTTTTAGTTCAAACCATGGGATCAATTGAAACTCTTGCTCGTGTTGACGTTCTTTGTCTTGATAAGACAGGAACTTTAACTAGTGGTAAGTTAAAAGTTGTTGAGCGAGAAGTATTAGCCAGTGACACGTTTACAAATGAAGAATTTGATAGTTTAGTAGCATCAGTTGTTCACGGATTAGACGAGGACAATGCAACAGGACAAGCTCTGATGGATGAATATCCAAATAAAAATCAAGCATTTAGATTAACTAAACAAATTCCATTTTCATCAGCAAGAAAATGGAGTGCTGTCTCATTTGAAAATAATGGCAGCTACTATATGGGAGCACCAGAGTATTTATTCGCAAGTTTTGAAGAAAAACAAATTGATAAAATGAATGAGGCCATGGCTCATGGGTTGAGAATTATTGCCGTAGCTAAATCACTTGGTGAAATTGAGGGTTCGGAATTACCTGAAAATCTCGAACTACTAGGATTTATCTATTTAGAGGATGAAATTAGACCAGAAGCTCCTCAAACATTAGCCTACTTTAAAAAAGAAGAAGTGGATATTTGTATTATTTCAGGAGACCATCCAGAAACAGTTTCTCAAATAGCTAAACGAGCTGGTGTGAATAATCCAGATAAAAAAATTGATATGAGTCAGGTGAAAGATGAAGAAATTCCGAGTCTTGTTGATGAATACCGAGTATTTGGACGAGTTTCACCAGAACAAAAACGCTTATTAGTAACTGCTCTTCAAAATAAAGATCATGTGGTTGGAATGACAGGTGATGGAGTTAATGATATTTTAGCTTTGAAAAAAGCAGATTGTAGTATAGTTATGTCTAATGGTAGTGACGCGGCAAAAGGTGTGGCTGATTTTGTTTTACTAGATTCTAATTTTGATTCCTTAGTTGGAGTTGTATTAGAAGGAAGAAAAGTAATTAATAATATTCAGCGTGTGGCTTCACTTTATTTGACTAAGACCGTTTTTTCAATGATTTTAGCAGCTGTTTATATTTTTATTGCTTCAACATACCCATTCCAACCGATTCAGTTAAGCCCAATTAGCTCATTAACAGTTGGGATACCCTCATTTTTCTTAGCTTTAAGACCTAATACTGCACCGATTAAGGGTAGGTTCTTAAAAAATGTATTCGAACCAGCCTTAGCAAGTGGATTTAGTGTCGTGATATTCACGTTAAGTATTGAAGTAATCGGAAATATGTTGAACTGGAGTTATGATGAGAAATCAACAGTTACCGTTTGGCTAACAGGTTTAGTTTGTTTTGTGGCGTTACATTTTATTGCTAGACCACTAACATGGAAAATCTATCTTTTAATCGGAAGTTTGTTTGCAATTTTCTTAACCATTTTTGTGTTCTTTACAGATATTTTCTCTTTAGTAAATATCTTTACGTTCCATTTAATGGTAGTTTATGTGCCAATGATGATAGTAGCACCTTTCCTATTCCATAAATTAAAACAACTATTCCATTATTTACTTAATTTGGATATCAAATCAAAAAAAGCAAAATCTTATTAATTTAAGATTTTGCTTTTTTGTTTTAAAATAAATATCATTAAATGAACTATTAAATAATATTTTACTTTTGATATAATAATAGAGGTAAGTACCAAGATGTATATTAATAAAAAATATAAGGAGTGTACGATGAATAAATTAACAGTTGAAGAGCTACAATCATATTTAGGTAATAAATATAAAGAAACAGGAATCACAGAGAGTCTTTTTATGAAACTTGTTGAAGAAATCGGTGAGGTTGCTGAAGTTCTTAACAAAATTGATGGCAGAAAAAAGAATACGACAGATCATAATCTTGCTTTTGAATTAGCAGATGTTATTCATTATACATTTGCAATAGCAGCACTTAATAATATTGATTTAGAACAAGCGATTTTGGAAAAGGATAAGATAGGTTCTTTAAAATATAATCAATATCCTAATTTAACAGAGTTTATATCTGAAAATAAATAATTAATTCCTGAGTATTAAATTTCATCAACTAGCTTTATAAATGCTTCATAGTTAATAGGTATTAGATTCTCTACACTATATGGAAGCTGGAAATCAAGGATGTCGTAAGTTTTTTCAGTTACGTAATAAACTTTTTTACCAAGAGAGATAGCTAGGCCTAGTTCGAAATAACTTGTTTGATCCAACTCACCAGTCATATAAATAAGGGAACTCTTTTTTATAGTAGCAATCGTTTTATCTAGTGAATTCATCATCCCAGTTGTAATTGAAAAATCACCTACAAATCCAAAAGCAAAATTATCAATGTCATTTATAGGTAGATGTGTAATGTTTGATTTAATGATGGGATTAGTTGAAATTTGATAAATGAATATTTCTTGATGAGTCATTAGTGTGAGCAACTCCTTTTTGATTATTATAGCATAAAAAAAATAAAACACCTTATGAATTTCATAGAGTGTTGTTACTTTTAATCTCTAAATAGAGTGAAACCTTTACCGTAAACTTCATTGGCACTTGAAACTACCATGAAGGCTTCTGGGTCCACATCAAGAATTGCTTGTTTGATAGTTGTGTAATTATTTTCTCGAATAGTCGTCATAATCATTTTTTTCTGATCTAAACGATGACCACCTTCAACAGGTAAGAAAGTAACACCAGAATCTAATTCAGTCATTAATAATTTAGAGATTTCTTCGTATTTAGGCGAAATGATAAATAAATTCTTAGATAAGTCAGGTCCAACTTGAACTAAATCAACCATTCGACTTGTTAAAAATAGTGAAATAAGTGCGTATAAAACTTGTTGGACATCGAAGATTAATAATGCAGATAGAATAACTAATCCATCACAAAATCCAACTAAAATACCTAATTTTAAGTGAGTGAATTTTTGAATAATTTTAGCAATTAAAGTTGTTCCTCCTGTTGAGCCATTTCCTAAAAAGACAAGCCCAACACCAAGACCGATACAAAGTCCACCAAAGATAGCAGCTAAGATAGGTTCATGAGTAGCTGGTTTAATAAAGTGTAATAAGGAAATAAATAAAGGCACAAGTAAACTTCCTAAAATACTCTTCATAAAGATTTCTTTTCCTAAAATCAGAAAACAAGCTGCTAGTAGAAAAATATTTACTGCATATAAAACCATACTAGGTGACCAATTAAACATTTCATGTAAAATAATAGTCAATCCATTAATACCACCTGAAACAATTCTATTTGGTAATAAAAAAGCATTAAAACCAAGAGCTACCATAAAGGAACCAGCTGTGATTAGAATAACTTCTACAACTCTTTTTCCAAAAAGTTGATTTAATTTTTGAATGATCAAAACAATTTCCCCCTTAAAGACAAATAGTAACTTACTTTTATTGACTTTACAATATTAGGAAGCGTTTACCTTAAATTTGTTCTGTTTGACGTGGTTTTTTTAGTGTGTTATATTGCATTTAACAACATTAAGGGTGAGCAAAATGGTTTTCATTAGACGAATTTGCTCTGAACATTAGATATAGATGAAGCATATGTTCAGAGCTTAAAGAAGAATTTCTTCATCACTATTACGAATAAGGATTATAAAAAAAGACTAAAAGAATTAGTCTTATTTTGTGGTGCTTCTATTCTAGTAGTGATTGTGGAGAGGGCGACTGGTATGTGTTAAAGTTGTTCTCTCTATTTTTGTCTAGGATAGAAGTAGAGAGGTCAATCAATTAACTTTGATTTGGCCTCTTTTTGATAGAAAGAAGGATAAAATAATGAGTATATTAACAATTACAGATTTAAATTATGAATTACCGGATAAAGTATTATATAAAGATAGTTCCCTAAGACTTAATAAAGGTGAACACCTTGGTTTAACAGGGAAAAATGGTGCTGGGAAATCAACATTATTAAAAATGATTCAAGGTGAAATTTTACCAGATAGTGGTCAAATTGTGTGGCAAAATAATTTACGTATTTCTTATCTAGAACAACAGTTAACTTATGATGAGGGCGATACGATTTTTGATTACTTGAAGCGTGCCTTTAACCATTTATATGAGATGAATGATAAAATCCAAGCTTTGTATATGGAGTACGCTGAAAGTTATGATGATGCTCTTTTAGAAGAAATTGGTCAGTATCAAGATATTTTAGAGAATAATGATTTCTATAATATTGAAACTGAAATTGAACGTGTAGCAACAGGACTTGGGATTACAGCTTTAGGTCTTGATAGAGAAGTGGAAGCATTAAGTGGTGGGCAACGCTCAAAAGTTTCCTTAGCTAAATTATTATTAGAAAAAGCAGACGTCTTTTTATTAGATGAGCCGACTAACTATCTTGATGTGGAGCATATTGAGTGGTTATCTGACTACCTTAATCAACTAGAAGATGCTTATATTGTAATCTCTCATGACAGAGATTTTTTAAACCGTGTGACTAATTGTATTTGTGACATTGAGTTCCAAGTGTTATCGAAATATATGGGTAACTATGACAAAGCCATGAAACAAAAAGAGGCTCAACAAGAGCACTTACATCGTGAATATGAAAAACAACAAAAAGAAATTGATAAATTAGAAACTTATATTAGAAAATATAAAGCAGGAAGTCGTTCAACAATGGCGAAAAGTCGTGAGAAACAACTTAACCGTATGGATAGATTAACGCCACCAGTAGCACCAAAACCAGGACATTTCCATTTTCCTTACTCAGCTTCTCATGGAAATTTAGTAGTAGAAGCAAAACGTCTTGAAATTGGTTACGGTAAAAAAGCTTTATTACCACCGATTAATTTATTAGTTCAAAATGGAGAAAAAATTGCGATTAGTGGGTTTAATGGTATTGGTAAATCTACATTATTAAAAACATTAATAGGCGAAATTCCAGTTATATCAGGTGATATTGAATTATCAAGAGAAGCTAAAATTAGTTATTTCTCTCAAGATTTAGTCTGGGATAACCCTCATCAATCAGCTTTCGATTGGATTAAAGAGCAATTTCCAAAATTAAATAATAAAGAAGTTCGTCGTTATTTATCACGAAGTGGGATTGTTGATGATAATGTAACAAAAGCACTTGATCAGTTAAGTGGTGGGGAACAGACAAAAGTGAAGTTATGTAGCTTAACTCTTAAGAAAAGTAATTTCTTAATTTTAGATGAGCCGACAAACCATTTAGACCAAGGAACAAAAGATGGTCTGAAGAGAGCCTTAAAAGATTTTGAAGGAACACTAATTGTTGTTTCTCATGAGCCTGAATTTTTCGATGGGTTAGTTGATAAACAATTTGATGTTGAAAGCAATACAATGAAACATGTTTAATAAAAGGATGAGTTAAAAGTCGTTTTGCTCGAAGTAACTGAAGCAGATAAGAAACAATTGGCTTATTTCCGCCAAAGCTATTTCTATAACACTGTTTGTTCATAATGAAGGATGTGCATATTCATATTGAGTCTTATAAGTATTTCATGTAAGATTTAAGTTAATACGTGTAGGAAGAAGGGGCTTCAATGACAAATTTTATTATGGGTCGTCTTGTAGTGACAAGAGCTGAGATAACAAGTTTTACTAAAATCTTGTTTTTAATGTTTATATCACTTCTTGTCTTTTGGTTAGTAGGTAGTATCCTTTCTTCTGTCATGAAAAAAAGATATAAAAAACAAAAGAAAAACAATAAAATTTGGTATCTGATTAATATGGTGGTCGGTATAATATCAGAAATATCATTATTATTAACAGGAGCAACATTATTTATTATGTTGACACTTTTAGCAACAATTGAAACCGAAGTTGCTCTTAAGGAATATGCCATATTTATTATTTTAGTCGCTATATTTTCTGGTATCTTGGCTTATATGGGCTTAGTGTTGTTAAGTCGATTCTTTTTAAAAAAGAAAAAACGCCGTAAAATTAAGTATTCCGAGTATATTGTTACTCTTTGTATTGTCTCATCAATTCTCTTTGTAGCCATGTATTTGTTATTTCCAACCAGTTTTAAAAGAACGGCTTTAATTTTTATTATTAGTTACTTCTTTATCTTTTTAGTGGGAATTTTATTTCAAAGTCTTAGTTATCAAAGTAGAGAAGCGAAAAGAAAAGAAAAACGAAAAAAATCTAAAAAAAATAGAAAAAAGAAAATTTCTTAGGAAGTTTTCTTTTTTTGTTTCCTAATGAGAAACTTTTTCCACTTTTGTTGTGCTTAACTCCATTGTAGTTTTGTCATAAAAGACTTATGATTAATTTGAAGAGGTGATAAATATGTGGGAGTTTAACATGGGAGCAGTTATTCAGCAAAAAAGGAAAGAAAAGGAATTAACCCAAGAAGAATTAGCCCGCCTTATGGGAGTTTCTAAATCCTCAGTGTCAAAGTGGGAGACAGGACAAACGTATCCAGATATTTACTTATTACCTGAGTTAGCTACATTCTTTAATATATCAATTGATTCTTTGATGGCTTACAAACCCCAATTAGATAAATTTCAAATTAGAGATATTTATGTAGAATTCAGTGAAAAATTTGGAAAAGAACCATTTGATACGGTTTTTGAAGAGTATAAACTAATAGTCAAAAAATACTATGCAAGTGAACGATTTCTTTTGCAGATGGCAGTGTTGCTACTTAATTATTCTAGCTTAGCTAAAGAAAGTAGACACCAAGAAATATTGAACTATATTATTGAATTAACGAGTCGAGTGAAAAAAGAAAGTAAAGATCCAAGTTTAATGACTCAAGCTAACGTTTTAGAAGGTTTTTGTCAGCTTCAATTAGGGAATATTGATGAAACTTTAAGGGTTTTAAACCACGATGCATTAGTTTATATGGGACAAGAGCAATTATTATCTCAAGCTTATGCTGCTAAAGGAGATATAAAAAAAGCACAAGAGATTTTACAGGTCACACAATATCAACATTTGATTGGGCTAATTGTCACAAGTGGTGATGAGCTAATTTACGAAATTGGAAATATTGAGAAATTTGATGAAATTGTTTCTCGCGTTAAAGCATTAGCAAAAACTTACGACTTGAAACATCTGCATCCTTTTTTATTAATAACCTTTTTAAATAATGTTTTTATTTCTTATACGCAACAATATAGATTTGAAGAAGCTATTAATACAATGAAAGAGATTGTCGATTTAATGATTAGTCAGATTTTTCCAGTGGAATTACACGGAGATGATTATTTTTATTTATTAGATGATTGGATGATAGAGCAACCAAGTATTAATACTAATATGCCTAGAGATGAAAAAACAGTTAAGACAAGTTTAATTGAATTTTATGAATCTCATCCAGGTATTAGTACGTCTTATAAGGATAATAAAGAATTTAATCAATTATTACAAAAACTAAAAGAAAATTGTGGTGAATAAAAATGAATACAACAACAATATCAATGGAACAATTTATCGAGCTATTACCAATTATTACTCCTATTTTGCTCATTCAATTAGGATTAATCATCTTTTGTTTAAGAAAAGTACTAAAACAAACAACTTTTAAATTTTTAAATAAACCTGTTTGGATGATGATTATCTTATTTGTTCAATTATTTGGTCCGATTGCTTATTTACTTTTAGAAAGAGGCGAGAATGAATGACCGTCTTAAAAGTTTCTAATATCGAGAAAAGGTTTGGACAGCAAGAAGTTTTAAAAAGTGTTAGTTTTGAAGTGCCAGAAAATAGTGTTCTTGGATTTATTGGACAAAATGGTGCTGGAAAAACAACTCTAATGAAAATGATTGTTGGTCTTTTAAAGCAAGACAAAGGGACTATTGAGGTATGTGGTAAAGAGGTGACTTTTGGTGAGAATGAAACGAACCAATTAATTGGTTATTTACCAGATGTTCCTGAATACTACAGCTTTATGACAGCAAAGGAGTATTTAAAACTTTGCGGAGAGGTGACTGGTGTTCCTAAAAATGAGTTAACGAAACGAATTGATGACTTACTTGTTCTAGTAGGTTTAAAAGATACGAAGAAAAAAACTAAAACTTATTCAAGAGGTATGAAGCAGCGTTTAGGTATTGCTCAAGCCCTACTTAATAGACCGAAATTATTAATTTGTGACGAACCTACATCAGCTCTTGACCCTATTGGACGTAAAGAAATATTAGATATTTTACAACAAGTTAAAGGAGAAACCACAGTCCTTTTCTCAACCCATGTTTTATCTGATGTGGAAAAAATTTGTGATCATATTGTGTTACTCCATGAAGGTGAAATTAAACTAGATATGACACCTGAGACGTTTAGAAAAAACTACAGTGTTGAAAAAATTAGAATCAATTTAGAACAAAAAAATGCTGTTGAAAAGCTAAAAATTAAATTTGTTCTTGAAGAAACAGCCCATAAAAACGACTATTTAATTGTCGCAAGTCATTCTTTAGCTGAAACTCAAAAAGAGTTATATCAGTTTTTAGCAGCAGAGGAAATTTATCCAGAGTGGATAGGTGTGTATCAACCAACTTTAGAGGAAATTTTTACAGAGGTGGTCTCATGAGAGCATTAAGTGCATTTTTAAAAAAAGAATGGCAAGAAGCTCTTGCTAGTTACAGATTAGTTATTTTAATTATTTTATTTGCCTTATTTGGCATAATGAATGTTTTTACAGCTAAGTACACACCAGAAATGATAACTTATTTTGTTTCAGAAGAGTTTGCTAAAAGCATTCCAACACCGACATTAATAGATGCTTGGTTACAGTTTTTCAAAAATATTGGCCAAATTGGTGTGAGTGTCACAGTTATTTTATTCAGTGGGACTCTCACACAAGAATATAGTAAAGGAACACTGACATTACTTGTTACCAAAGGGTTATCACGTTGGAAAATAGTCACAGCTAAGTTTTTAATGAATAGCTTTATTTTCACCTTAGCCTATTTATCAGGCATATCATTAACTTTCATCTATGGTAAATTTTATTTTGATTCAATGGAAGTACCTCATTTAGCTTTTGGTTTAATTAGTTTATGGCTATTTACTATTTTTCTAATAGCTTTAATTAATTTAGGTTCTGTACTTTGTGCCACAAATTATTTAGTTTTATTAGTTGTAGGTGGTGTGAATGTCATTCTAATGCTATTAAATTTTATACCTGATGTTAAGGAATATAATCCAATCAGTTTATTTACAGCAGGCACACCTTTAATTCAAGGTGATATGGTACCATCAGATGTGCTACCAGCCATTTATGTGACAATTGGTATAGTTGTTATTATAAAAATCTTAACAATTGTTTTATTCAATAAAAAATCTTTATAAATCCTTATGACTAAACACTTTTAAAGGAGTGTTTAGTCTTTTTTTATTTTAATAAGACCTACCTTTTTAAAAATATATAAGATGTCCTATTGAAATTATATAATACGTCATATATAATTCAATCATACTTAAATAAGATATTTGGAGGTCTATTCATGACAAAGCGTGTGTATCGTTTTAAAGAAGGAAATGCAGAAATGAAAGAAATATTAGGAGGGAAAGGAGCAAACTTAGCTGAAATGACGCGTCTTGGTTTGCCTGTACCAGATGGTTTTACTATTTCTACAGAAGCCTGTATGGACTATTTAAACAACGGACATTCCTTTACAACTGAACTTAAAAAAGAAATCGAGAAATACTTAGAACAATTAGAAGTAAGTTCGGGTAAGTCTTTTGATGATCCAGAAAACATCATGTTATTATCTGTGCGTAGTGGAGCCAAATTCTCAATGCCAGGAATGATGGATACCGTTTTAAATTTAGGTTTAAATGATGAAAATGTGGAGCATTTAGCCAAGATTACAAATGATGAAGCATTTGCTTATGATTGTTACCGTCGTTTACTACAAATGTTTGGTGACGTTGTTTTTGGTATTGATACGTCACATTTCGAAAATTTCTTAGGATTCTACAAACAAAAAAATGGTGTACTTGTAGATTCAGACTTAACAGCTGAACAGTTAAAAGAAATTGTGGTTGAATATAAACGCTTATACTTAGAAATTAAGAAACAGGAATTCCCACAAGATCCTCGTGAACAATTATTTGCAGCTGTTGAAGCAGTATTTAGTTCTTGGAATAATGAAAGGGCTATTTTCTATCGTCAGTTACATAATATTCCTCATGACTTAGGAACAGCTGTTAATATTCAATTAATGGTCTTTGGAAATAGCGGCGAGGAAAGTGGAACAGGAGTTGCTTTTACAAGAAATCCTTCAACTGGTGAAAATAAATTATTTGGTGAATATTTAATTAATGCTCAAGGTGAGGATGTTGTAGCTGGTATTAGAACACCGCAACCAATTTCTAATTTACATGAAACAATGCCTAAAGTGTATGATGAGTTTGTTGAAATGTCTGAATTACTTGAGAAACACTATAAAGATATGCAAGATATTGAGTTTACGATTGAAAATAAAAAATTATATTTATTACAAACTCGTAATGGTAAACGTACAGCTCATTCTGCCTTTAAAATTGCTGTAGATTTAGTGAATGAAGGCTTAAAAACAAAAGAAGAAGCTATTATGAGTTTAGATGCTCAATCAGTTAACCAATTACTCCACCCTGTATTTGTTGAAGAAGCTTTAGCAAAAGCTAATGTGATTTCGAAAGTAGGTTTACCAGCAAGTCCTGGTTCTGCAACTGGTCGTATTTGTTTTGATGCAGCAACAGCTAAAGAGTGGGTAGATCGCGGTGAAAAAGTAGTTTTAGTTAGACAAGAAACCTCTCCTGAAGATATTGGTGGTATGGTTGTTAGTGAAGCTATTGTAACTAGTCGTGGAGGAATGACTTCTCATGCTGCTGTTGTGGCTCGTGGAATGGGAACATGTTGTGTCGCTGGATGTAGTGAACTTGAAATAGATGAGTTTTTAAAAGTAATCAAATACCCAAATGGTACTTTAACTGAAGGAGATATTATTTCAGTTGACGGAACAAATGGAGATTTATATGTTGGTGAAGTTGAATTAACATTATCTGAGAAAAATGAAGACTTTGAAACAGTTATGGCATGGACAAAAGAAATTGCTCGCTTAGAAGTTAGAATGAATGCTGAAACAAGTTCAGATATCAAAACAGGAATAGCATTTGATGCTAGTGGTATCGGCCTTGCAAGAACTGAGCATATGTTCTTTGCACCAGAGAGATTAATTGAAATGCGTCGTTTTATTTTATCAGATAGTACGTTAACTCGAAAAGAAGCTTTAGAAACGATTCTTTCTTACCAAATTGAAGATTTTAAATCAATTTTCTCAACTATTGAAGAAAAATCTGTAGTTGTCCGTTTACTTGATCCACCATTACATGAATTTGTTCCATCTAAAAAAGAAGATGTTGAGCGCGTTGCAAAAGAGATGGATATGAAGTATCCAGTGTTGCAACAACGTATTAATGAATTACATGAAGTTAATCCTATGCTAGGCCATAGAGGATGTCGTTTAGCGATTACTTACCCTGAATTATACTTAATGCAGGCAGAGGCGATTATCCGTAGTGCAATTAGTATGAAAGAAGAAAAGAACATAGACGTGAATCCTGAAATTATGATACCATTAGTGGGAATGAAGGGTGAATTGACTGTCTTAAAAGAAAAAATCACGAGTCATATTGAAAGTATTTTACAAGAAGAAAAAGCGACTATTTCTTACACTTTAGGAACAATGATTGAATTACCTAGAGCGTGTCTGATTGCGGATGAATTAGTTAAAGATGCAGACTTTTTTAGCTTTGGAACAAATGATTTAACTCAAATGACTTACGGCTTTTCAAGAGATGATGCAGCGAAATACATTAATCAATATGTAGCAGATGGTATCTTACCAGTTGACCCATTCCAAACAATTGATGTGGATGGTGTTGGTGAGTTAATTACTGTAGCTGTTAAAAAAGCAAGAACGATTAAACCGAAAATGAAAATCGGAGTTTGTGGGGAATTAGGTGGCGATCCTGAATCTATTTTATTCTTTGATAAATTAGGTTTGGATTATGTGTCTTGTTCACCTTACCGAGTACCTGTCGCTTATATTGCAGCAGCTCAAAGTGCTATTCAGTTAAAAAAATAAGTTAAAATGAGGGGACAAAATGGAGTTAAGTGAACGTCAAAAAACAATTGTTGAGATTGTTAAAGCAAATGAACCCATAAGTGGCGATAAAATTGCTGAGTCTTTAGGACTTACAAAACCAACGCTGAGAAGCGATTTAGCAGTGTTAACCATGACAGGGGTACTTGATGCTCGTCCAAAGGTAGGTTATATCTATTCAGGCCTTTCTTTTGAACCTTTACTTCATGAACAATTATTTGAAACACAAATCGGTGAATTGATGACCTCAAGTATCATTGTTTTTCCAGATACAAGTGTCAGAGATGCGACAACTTCACTATTTATGTATGATAGTGGTTCTTTATATGTAACAGAGGCTGAATCAGGAGATTTGATTGGCTTAGTATCTAGAAAAGATTTATTAAGAAGTTTATTAAATAATCAAGATAATGAGTTATCTGTAGCGATTATCATGACTAGGATGCCAAATATTTTTGTTGCCTATCCGGAAATGACAGTGTTAGAAGCAGGTAAATTATTAACAAAACATGAAGTGGATTCCTTGCCAGTGGTTGAGAGTAAAGGATCTAAAAAAGTCATTGGTAAAATTTCTAAAACACGCATTATGGAACACTTTATTAAAATGGGGAGCGAAGGAAACAAATGAACAAACTAAGAGAAAGACATTACCGACAAGTTAGACTATTTGTTGTATCAGACTCAATAGGAGAAACGGCACAAAGAGTGATTAACGCAGTATTAGCACAGTTTCCAGACTTGAATAACTATGAGATAAAGAAATTCCCTTTTGTTGACTCAAAAGAAGTTTTAACCAATATTTTATCTGATGCCTTACAAGAAAAAGCAGTTGTTGTAACAACTTTAGTTAATGAGGAATTAAATGAATTATGTGCTGATTTTGCAAGAAGAACTGGTTTAGAGTATGTTGATTACATGTCACCACTTGTAAAGATTGTTTCTGAGAGAACACAAATGACACCATCTTACCAAAGTGGTTCACTTTATTTAATGGATGAAGACTACTTTAATCGTGTGGAAGCTATTGAATTTTCCGTTCGTTACGACGACGGGAAAGACCCAAAAGGTTTCGCCAAATCAGACTTAGTCATTCTAGGTATTTCAAGAACATCAAAAACGCCTTTAAGTATGTATTTGGCTAACCGTTCTTTTAAAGTTTCCAATTTACCATTAATACCAGAAGTACCAGTACCTAAAGAGGTTTTCCAAATTGATTCAAGACGAATCATTGGTTTAACTGCTGATCCAGAGTATATTAGAAAAGTCCGCCAATCAAGACTTGTTTCACTTGGTTTAACAGGAAGTTCTTCCTATGTTTCTTTAGAAAGAATCAAAGAAGAATTGAAATATTCTCAAAACTTGTACCAACAATTAGGAGCAACGATTATTAATGTAGAGAATAAATCTATTGAAGAATCAGCTCAACTAATTGAAGAACACGCAAAAAGTTTCTAAGTAGATAAAATAATAAGAAAAAATGATAATAAATAAGAAAAATAAAACCATGAGTTCAAGTAGATATGAACTCATGGTTTTTTGTCTGTTTAGTTTAGTGATTCTAAATATGAAATTCCTTTTTGAATATCTTTTTTAGGAGGTAAATAAAGAAAGTCTTTATCTCTTTTAGTTGCTTCTAAATCAAGACGACCAATCCCTGTTACTTCACTTAATTTAGCAGTTGATACTTGCAATTTGTCTGCTAAAGACCACATGTGGTTAATTTCTTCTATCCGATTTTTTTGGTAATAACTTTGAGCTTGGTAGGTAGCTCCTATAAACAAGAAGTAATGAACAAAGCTCCAACTATTTTTTCCAAAAATTAAAGTAAGAATAAAAAGAATGATCGCAAAAATAATATATATAAATAGTGATTTTTGTTTAGAAGTGAGTTCTTTAAATTTACCTATCATAATTAACCTCCAAAAACATATTATAGATAAATTAAGTTTATCATTTTAAAATTAAAATAACAAATGTACTTAAGTTGAATAGTTAATTTTTATTAAGTTTTTTCTTCTTTAATTTTTTTGACCAAAAGCCGCCAGAGATATATTTAGGTTCATGAGAAATAATAAAAGCACGTTCATCTAGTTCTTTAATCAACTTATAAAGAGCGCGCTCACTTTTTCTAGTAGAAAGAATTTCTAGGATAACCCGTTGACCATCGCGACCTTCTCCAAAGCTTTGTGTCACACCGTATCCTTCTTCTCTAATCAGCGAAGTCAGATTCGGTTTTAATTCATCTACTGGCAAAATAACAGTGACCATAATGTAACCTAATGCTAAATAATCCTCAATTCGAATACCAACACTAATACCAACTGCATATCCTAATGCATAAACAAAAATATTAATAGGACTATCAATATGATCAAGAACTAAGGATAGACCAACAATGTAAATCGTAATTTCTAACATACTCACAAGAGGAGCTGCTAAGCGGTATCCCTTCATTGTTAACATAAAACGCAACGTATTAAGTGTGACATAGGAAAAATTAATTAAAAATATTTGAATTAAAATAGACCAGTCCAATAATTAACCCTCCTTTTAAGTGGTATATCCATGCTATCATAAAAAAGATATTTGTAAAATAATTAAACTACAATAAAATCAACCACAAGTTTAAAAAGTTATGTTAAAATATAAGAAGTAAACGCTTATAATCAAAAAACGTCTAGGAGGATGATTCATGTTATTTTCAAATAAAGAGAGAATAAAAAATCTCGAAGCAATGTCAGAACAAGAATTAGATGTTTTAGTTATTGGTGGTGGTATAACAGGAGCTGGAATTATTTTAGATGGCACTCTCCGTGATTTAAAAATGGGCCTTGTAGAAATGCGAGATTTTTCTTCAGGAACATCAAGCCGTTCAACTAAATTAGTTCATGGTGGCTTACGTTATCTAGCACAATTAGATGTTAAAACTGTAGCTGAGGTTGGGCAAGAACGTGCCGTTGTTTATGAAAATGCACCCCATGTAACAACACCATTAAAAATGGTTTTACCTTTTTATTCTAAAGGAACGTATGGCTCTTTTACCACATCAGTTGGTCTTGAGATTTATGATAGATTGGCTCGTGTTAAAAAAGATGAGCGCAAATTTATGTTAGAACCTGATGCTTCTCTTGAGAGAGAGCCTTACTTGAAAAAAGAAGGCCTAAAAGGAACAGGAGTCTATGTTGAATATAGAACAGATGATAGTAGACTGACACTTGAGACTATTAAAAAAGCTAATGAAAAAAAAGCTCTAATTTCAAATTACGCTAAAGTAACAAAGCTTCTTTATAGTAATGAGTCAGGACGTATTATTGGTGTGGCTGTTATGGATACCGTTAATTTAAAAGAATACCGAATTTATGCCAAACGAGTTGTCAATGCAGCAGGTCCTTGGGTAGATAAAATTCGTGAGATGGACAATTCTAAAAAAGGGAAGTATCTTCATTTAACAAAAGGCGTCCATGTAGTAGTAGATAAGGATAAATTCCCAATCACAAATTCTATTTACTTTGATACACCTTTTAACGATGGCAGAATGATGTTTGCGATACCTCGGGAGGGTAAAGTTTATATTGGAACAACAGATACTTTTTATGAAAAAAATCCAGCAGAACCAGACATTAAGCGCGAAGATGTGCTTTATATAATTAATGGTGTTAATCAAATGTTTGACATCGAACCTTTATCATTAGAAGACGTGGAATCAGCTTGGGCTGGTGTTAGGCCTTTGATTCATGAAGATGGTAAAGATCCTTCAGAAATTTCAAGACGGGATGAAATTTTTGTATCTGATAGAGGGCTCTATTCAATTGCTGGAGGTAAGCTGACGGGCTACCGTAAGATGGCAGAAGAAATAGTTGATAAAGTTCTTAAAGACATGGAAGCCTCACATGAGGCTCGCTTTATTCCATGTTTAACAAAAGAACAACGTCTTTCAGGAGGATTAGCTGGCGGAAGTGAAGGGTTTAATCGATTTGTTGAAAATAAAGTTCGTATCGGGACTGAGAACTTTAATTTAGACAAAGAAGTAGCAGAGGCTCTAACTCATAGATACGGTGGCAATGTTGAAAAAGTTTATAACTACTTAATGGAAGATAATCAAACTGGTTTAGATGATATGACCTATGCGATGTTACGTTATGGTCTTGAAGAAGAAATGGTTATTCATCCAATTGATTTTCTATTAAGAAGAAGTAGTATGATGCTCTTTAATATTGAAAAATGTTTAGAAATTAAGGATGCAGTCATTGACTACATGGCTGATTACTATGAGTGGACTGAGGAAGTAAAAGAAACAATAACTAAAGAAGTAGAAGAAGAAATTCAAAGACATACTGTTTATGGATATTAATAAAAAAAGTCTGACTAATGAGTAGTCAGACTTTTTTGTTCTAAAAATTTTAGAGATAGTTTATTTAATTCACGTGGTTTTAATTTTGGAACTGAGTGGCCACATCGTTTGATTACAGATAAGTGACCGAGTGGTAAGTTCTTAACAAATGAGCTCATCTTATCAGGAGTCACAATATCATGATCCCCCATAACCACTAAAGTAGGGACATTTAAATTAGATAAAATATCTTTTGTGACAGGTAAATCTTCTCTAGCTAATTGTAAAACACGCTCTTTCTTTTTAGAGCGAATAATATGTTTAGCCATCCAATGAAGCTTGTTGGAAACAAATTGTTGTAATGGTTTTAGCTGATTAAAGGTAATATTAGGTGATACTAAAATCATTTGGCTCACTTTCTTTTGATAGTAACTAGCAAAAGTAAGGGCAATATTAGCGCCATCGCTAAAACCAAATAAAGCTGTTTGTTTAATTTTTTCATGCTCCATAATCACATTCATGTCTGAAACAATTTGTTCAAAACTTAAATGATCTTTTTTGTTAGATGAATTTCCATGATCTCTTGTATCCATTAAAATCAACTGGAAACGATCTTTAAAGAAATTAATTTGTTGTTTAAAGTAATTATGACTGCCACTATTTCCGTGAATAAAGAAAAGTGGTGGTCCTTGTCCTATTGTTCGATAAAAAATATGAGAACCATCAGTTGTTGATACTAGTTTTTTCATCTCATCATCACCTTTAACTAAAAATTAAAAATGGAGTTCGTAGATCTTAGAGGGTCTGCCAACGCCCATCGGTTTTTCTCCGATTTCTTTGAAATAAGGAAGCATCGCTTTTTTAAAATTCGAATGATCGATTTCTCTGTAATTAACACCTAAAAACTTAGCGTAAACTTTTCTTGCTTCTGTAATAGTAAAGGTATCACCTAACACACGTAAAACTTGAGGTTCATGATACATTTTATTACAAACACGGTTAAAAGCTTTAATAATAATTTGAGAGTGGTCAAAAGCTAAACTTTCTGTTCCTAAAGACTCTCCTGTTTTTAAGTTTAAGACAATTTTAGCATCATCTTCTTCACTTGTTAAGTGAATTAACTCGCCTTTTCGATCAATTGAAAACCAAGTAGCATCTGCAGCTTGATCCCCAGCTTCTAATGGTTCCTCACCAATAAAAGCTAAGTAACTAACTGTAATTACCCAACCACGAGGGTCACGATTTGGTGTGCTGAAAGTATGAAGCTGTTCAATGTGGTCGCGAGTAATCGATACATTGGTTTCTTCCTTAGTTTCTCTAATACAACTATCAGAAGTAGCTTCACCATTTCTTACAAAACCACCAGGCAATGCCCAAGAATTTTGGAAAGGGTGAGTTTTTCTTTTTATTAATAATACTTTGAAATCATCTTGCTCTTTATTATAACAAAATAACACCATATCTACTGTAACAGAAGGCATATCTTGTGTTGGGAAGTGCTGTTTTTTATACCATTCTAAGAACTCTTTTTCAGATACTTGAGTTTCAAAATAATGGCGTTCTTCAGCTCTTGATGTAAATGAAGACATTTATATACATCCTTTCTTCACGTATGTGCATATCTTTAACATTCTTATTTTATCAAAAACCCAAAATGAATCAAGGATAAATGATTGAAAGATGAGAACTTCTCTGTTACTATGAATCTAATTATAAGAAAGGGATAGGTAACTAAGACGATGAAGACAACATTCGCTAACTAATTTTTTAAGCAAATTAAAAATTACAAGTGGATGAGTGTGTCTAAAATTACCTATACTAACGTTGAAACCAAGGGATTATTGTATTAATTTCTTTGGGTTATTTTAAGTATATTTGTAGACAGCATCCATTCGTTAATGAAAGGATGTTTTTTTATTGGTAATGAAAATTCAAAATTTAACATATTATATTGGAGAAAGACTACTTTTAGAGATTCCTAATTTAACAATTCCTAGTAACAGTAAAATAGGTATTGTTGGTAAAAATGGTAGTGGGAAGACAACTCTTTTGAAATTGATTTCAGGAGAACTTGAACCAGATGAAGGAAGTATTGATTATCAAGGTGAGATTGCTATGATTGATCAATTTATAGCAATAGATAGTAACAAAAGTGGTGGAGAACAGACAAAAGAAAAAATAAGAAAAAGTATTCACCAAGGAACTAGTCTAGTTTTAGCTGACGAGCCAACTAATCATTTAGATAGTCGTGGCCGTGAATACCTAATGAAGGAGCTACGTCGTTTTGATGGCACTGTGTTAATGGTCTCTCACGACCGTGATTTTTTAAATCAAATGTGTGAGGAAATGATTGAAATTTCAGATGGTAAAGTGAGTCATTATCCAGGTAACTATGACCAGTATCTAGTGCAAAAAGAAATTGAGGAAAAGGAACAACTTCGAAAATATGATTCTTATGTAAAAGAAAAAGAACGTCTGAGTACATCAATTAATGAGTTGCATAATAAAAGTGCAGGTATAAAAAAAGCACCTAAAAGAATGGGAAATTCTGAAGCTAGGCTTCATACTAGAGGCAAGGGAACTATTGCAAAAGGTGTGATTTCAAGACAAGCTCAACGAATAGAAACTCGTTTGGAAAAATTGGAAAAAATTGAGAAACCCTGGCAGAAAAAAGAGTTACATATTCCTTTTTCTGAAGGTCAAAAGATTCACAAAATTAATGTGGTTGAAGTGGATAATCTAAATCTTTCAGTAGATGAAAAGATATTACTGAAAAATGCTAGCTTTAAAATAAAAACAGGAGTTAGAACGGCATTTGTAGGAGCTAATGGAGTTGGTAAAACAACTTTACTTAAAGCTATATTAAATAAGAAAAAGCCAATCACTGTTAGTCAAAAAGCTAAGTTTGCTTATTTTAGTCAATCTTTTAATCAGTTAGATGAAGCTAAAAGTATTCTAGATAATGTTCAGCAAACATCTATCCATGACCCACAAGTCGCAAGAGATTTATTAGCTCATTTACTTTTTAGAGGGAGTGAGGTTAATAAACGAGTGGCAGTTCTTAGTGGTGGAGAGAGAACGAAAGTTGCCATTGCTAAATTAATTTTAGGAGATAGTAATGTTTTGGTTTTAGATGAACCTACTAATCACTTGGATATTGAATCTTTAGAAGTTCTAGAAGAATCATTAAAGGCGTACCAAGGGACAATTATTTTTGTTAGTCATGATCCTTATTTTATAAAAAACGTAGCTGAAGAGATATTAGCAATTAAAAATAAAAGTGTTATTAACTTAACTCAAGGTACAGCAATTAAGAAGAGAGATAGTAAAAAAGAAGATAAGATGGTATTAGAAATGAGAAAAACGATGGTTTTATCAGAACTATCTTTCTCTACAGATGAATCACGAAAAAATTCTTTAGAAAAAGAGCTGTGTGAGATTACTAAGAAATTAAGGAATCTCTAGATTAAAAAAATATAATGAGCATTTTACTTTTCTTTTTATAGGGTAGGGGGTATATTTAAATTATCAATTGATAATGAAAAATATTAAAAGGCAGGTAAAAAGATGAAACGTACAGTGATTATTGGTGGAGTAGCTGGTGGTATGTCAGCGGCAACTCGTTTAAGAAGACTAGATGAAAATCAAGAGATTGTTATTATAGAAAAAGGACCTTACGTGTCTTTTGCTAACTGTGGATTACCCTACTACGTATCAGGTGAAATAAGTGACCGTGAAAAACTCTTAGTTCAAACACCTGAATCTTTGAAAGCACGTTTTAATTTAGATGTGAGACCATTTTCAGAAGCAACTGAAATTAATAGTGAGAAAAAACAAGTTACTATTAAATCAGCTGAATCAACTTATGAATTAAGTTATGATCAATTAATTTTGTCTCCTGGAGCTAAACCTTTTATTCCGCCATTAAATGGATTAGAAGAAGCAGATAATATCTTTACGCTAAGAAATGTTCCTGATGTAGACAAAATTATGGATTCTCTTGAAACAACTAAACCTAAAAAGGCAGTTGTTGTTGGAGCTGGTTTTATTGGGTTAGAGATGGCAGAAAACTTGGCTAAACGAGGTCTTGAAGTCACAATTGTTGAATTTGCTAGTCATGTCTTACCAACTGTTGATGATGAAATGGCAGCATTCATTCATAATGAATTAGTTGATAACGGAATAATTGTTCACACTGAAAAAGGTGTTGTAGAAATTGAAGACAAAGGTCGAACACTTATTTTAAATACTGGTGAAAAAATTGAAACAGATTTAGTTATTTTATCTGTTGGTGTGAGACCAGAAAATGATTTGGCAGAATCAGCTGGAATTGAACTAGGTATGCGTGGTGGGATTTTAGTTGATGAAAACTATGAAACATCAGTCAAAGATATTTACGCAGTTGGAGATGCGATTATTGTAAAAAATCAAATTACAAAAGATGATGCTATGATTGCACTAGCTTCTCCTGCCAATCGTCAAGGTCGCCAAGTAGCCGATGTAATTGCTGGTATGCCACGTAAAAATAAAGGCAGCATTGGAACAGCAATCGTTAGAGTATTTAACCAGTCGATCGCTTCAACGGGACTAACAGAAAAACAATTAAATGATTTAAATTATGATTTTTCAATTGTTCATATTGACGGTAAAAACCATGCTGGGTATTATCCAAATGCTTCAATGGTCTTTTTAAAACTATTATTTAATGAGAAGACAGGTGAGCTTTACGGAGCACAAGCAGTCGGTAAAGATGGCGTTGATAAACGAATTGATATTATTGCCACTGCCATTAAAGGTGGATTAACTGTTGAAGATTTACCAGAATTAGAGCTAACTTATGCACCACCATTTGGTTCAGCTAAAGATGTAGTGAATATGGCAGGTTACGCAGCTTTAAATATTATGGAAGGTATTTCTCAAAATATCCAGCTTCATGAATTAGAAGAGGTTAAAAATTCAGGTGCTGTATTAGTAGATGTTAGAACAGCTGCTGAATTTGAACGTGGTAATATTCCTGGATTTGTTAACTTCCCGCTAAATAATTTAAGGGACTCAATGAGTGAGTTACCAAAGAATAAAGAAATTATTTTAAGCTGTCATAGTGGACAAAGAAGTTATATTGCCTCTCGTATGCTAGAGCAACATGGATTTAAAGTGAAAAATTTAGATGGTTCATATTTGCTTTATAGTGTTGTAAACAGGTAGAATAAGTAAAAAGGAATTGAGATGATTTAGGAGGGAAGTCTATGACTGAATCAGAAGAGACAAAGAAAAAAATAGAAAACAGATTAAAACGTAGTGAAGGACAAATTCGCGGTGTTTTAAAAATGTTAGATGAGGATAAAAGTTGTCGCGAAGTAGTGACTCAATTATCAGCCATCAGATCAAGTATTGACCGGGCAATTGGCGTTATTGTCGCTGAAAATTTAAAAGAATGTTTAGCAATGGAAGATATTAGTGATGATGAAAAAACAGAAAAAATTCAAGAAGCAATTGCCTTAGTTGTTAAGAAATAAGGAAAAGGAGCTATGACATATTTATGCCGTAGCTCCTTTTCTAATTTCATTCTATTTTAGTAACCTGTAAATTCGCCTTTATCACTTACTAAAGCAATACCAGAGCTTGTTCCTAAACGGTCTGCTCCTACAGCAATCATGTTTTGAGCGTCTTCTAGAGAACGAACACCACCTGATGCTTTAACGAAAGCACGGTCACCAACTGTTTCTTTCATTAATTTAACATCTTCCACAGTTGCACCACCTGTTGAAAAACCAGTTGATGTTTTAACAAAATCAGCTTTTGCAGCAACTGATAACTCACATGCTTTAACAATTTCTTCTTTAGTTAACAGGCAAGTTTCAATAATAACTTTTACGATTGCTTTTGGATGACTTGCTTCTACAACAGCAGCAATATCTTCTTGAACAACGTCGTAATTTTTATTTTTTAATTCGCCAACGTTGATAACCATATCAATTTCATCAGCGCCATTAGCAATAGCGTCTTTTGCTTCAAATACTTTAGTAGCTGTTGTGTTAGCGCCTAAAGGAAAACCAATTACTGTACAAACTTTAGCTTCTGAATCAGCTAGTAATTCACTTGAATATTTCACCCAATAAGGATTAACACAGACTGAAGCAAAAACATACTCAGCAGCTTCCTCACATAATTGTTTGATTTGATCTCTTGTTGCATCTTGTTTTAACAAAGTATGATCGACATATTTGGCTAAATTCATTGGAAAAACCCCTTTATCTATAATATGTTACAAAAAAACTACGCTTTCATTTTACCACAAAAAGCATATAAAATAAGCATATTCTGATAAAAAAAGTCTTTTTTACCTATATTAATATATTTTACTAAGAAATGAATTATCCTGTTGACAATCCTATTTTTGTCTGATAAGATACATTTTATTAAATATAACTAGCGTTGAAAAGGAAAGTATGTTTTAGGAAAGTTTAAAGAGACCTCGGATGGTGTGAAAGAGGAACTGGAAAGAAGCAGAAAATGGCCTTTGAGCATAAAAAAGTGAGCAAGTAGTTGTAAACTTTTTTCGGGAGTTCCCGTTACCGGACAACAGTATTCAGAGACTTTTCTTGCGTACTGGGTGAGGCTATTGTTTTGAGACAATAGCGAATAAAGGTGGTAACACGATTAATGCTTTCGTCCTTTGTTTACTTATTAAAGTAGATAAAGGAGGGAAGCTTTTTTTGTTTTCATCTTTTAATTGAATGAAACGAGGAGAAACACAATGAGTATTATAAAAATTAACGAAGTGACAAAAAAATATGTCACAAAAGAAAAAGATGTATTAGCTGTAGATAACGTAAACTTAACAATTGAAAAAGGCGAAATTTTTGGCATTATAGGTTATTCAGGAGCTGGAAAAAGTTCATTGATTCGCCTGCTAAACAATTTAGAAACACCAACTTCAGGTGAAGTAATTATTAATGACAAAAATATTAGCCAACTAAAGGGCAGTGAGTTAAGACAATTCAGAAAGAAAATTGGAATGATTTTCCAGCATTTTAACTTACTTTGGTCACGTACAGTGATTGATAATATTATGTTGCCTCTTGAATTAAGTAAAGTTCCAAAAAATGAGCGAGTCAAAAAAGCTCAGGACTTAATTGAGTTAGTTGGTCTTAAAGGACGTGAGAATGCTTATCCAAGTGAGTTGTCTGGTGGGCAAAAACAACGTGTCGGAATTGCTAGAGCTTTAGCCAATGATCCTGAAATTTTATTATGTGATGAGGCAACAAGTGCACTTGATCCGCAAACAACTAATGAAGTGTTAGATTTATTACTAGATATTAATAAAAAGTTAGGTTTAACGATTGTTTTAATTACTCATGAGATGAATGTTATTCGTAAAATTTGTCATAAGGTAGCTGTTATGGAGCAAGGTAAAGTAGTGGAGTCAGGTGAAGTCCTTTCTCTATTTAAAAACCCACAACATGATGTAACAGAACGTTTTGTCCGTCAAGATACATTAATTGACCGTGAGGAAAATGAAGAAGCAATTGGATACTTACTTGAGGCTTATCCTGAGGGAGTCGTTGTTAGACTTCTATTTGAAGGAGCAAAAGCGAATGAAGCGATTATTTCAAAAGCAGTACGTAACCTTAACGTTGATATTAACGTTTTACAAGCAAACATAAAAAACAGTAACCAAGTATCATTTGGTAACATGTTAATTCAAGTAACAGGAGAGAAACAAGCTTTGGATAATTGTTTAGACTTTTTCAAAGAGAATGGTGTAGGAATTGAGGTGATGCAACATGGATAAAGGATTTTTTGCTACTTATTTTGATTTTAGTAACATTAAAACAGAAAGCTTTTTAACAGCCACAAAAGAAACTTTATATATGACTTTTGTCTCCATGTTTTTTGTTATCATCATTGGCTTATTACTAGGTTTAATGCTTTTCTATTTTGGAAAAAGTAAAAAAAGCAGCTCAAAATTAGCTTACGAAGTTGTGTCACTTATTAGTAATACGTTTCGTTCGATTCCATTTATTATTTTAATGATTTTGCTTTTCCCAATTGTTAAATCATTAATTGGAACGATGTTAGGACCAAGTGCAGCAATTCCAGCCCTTGTCTTATCAGCAGCACCATTTTATGCAAGACTTGTGGATATTGCTTTTCGTGAAGTAGATTCAGGCGTATTAGAAGCAAGTACAGCTATGGGGGCTACTCAGTTCCAAATTATTTATAAAGTTTTAATTCCTGAAAGCTTACCAGCTTTGATTTCAGGTGTGACTGTGACAACTATTACAATGATTGGTTTTACAGCTATGGCTGGAGCAGTTGGTGCAGGAGGTCTTGGAACTTTAGCTTACCAAGCAGGTTTCATGGGGAATGATTACCCTGTTATTATGTTAGCAACAATTTTAATTTTAGTGATTGTATTTATTATTCAAGGTATTGGCGATTTATGTGTGAAATTATTAGATAAAAGATAAAAAACTAAAAAAATGGAGGAAACAAAAATGAAAAAGAAATTATTAGGTTTAGGATTAGTAACAGTATTAGCAATTGGATTAGCAGCTTGTGGCGGTAATAAAGAAACGAGCGATAAAGGGAAAGCTAAAGAAGATGATAAAACAATCGTTGTAGGAGCTTCTCCAACACCTCATGCTGAAATTTTAGAAGAAGCAAAACCTTTATTAAAAGAAAAAGGTTATGACTTAGAAGTTAAAGTTTTCCAAGATTACGTATTACCAAATAAAGCCTTAGAGCAAAAAGAAATTGATGCTAACTATTTTCAACATATTCCCTACTTAGAAAAAGAAATTTTAGATAAAGGTTATGATTTTGCAAATGCAGGATCAATCCACATTGAAAAAATGGCTTTCTATTCAAAAAATGTTAAAAGCGTAGATGATGTAAAAGACGGTGCAACTGTTCTTGTAAGTAACTCTCAATCCGACTGGGGACGTGTGATTACTATTTTACAAGATGCTGGTTTAGTTAAAGTTAAAGACGGTGTTGAATTAACAAAAGCAACTTTTGATGATATTGAAGAAAATCCTAAAAATTTAAAATTCAAATATGATATTGACCCAGCTATTTTAACAACAGCTTATCAAAATGATGAAGCAGACTTAATTGCTATTAATGCTAACTTTGCTGAAAACATTGGTTTAAATCCAGAGAAAGATGGTGTGTTTGTTGAAAAAGATAACTCACCATATGCTAATGTCATTGCAACAAGAACAGAAGATAAAGACAGTGAAAAAATCAAAGCGTTAATCGAAGTTCTACATTCTGAAAAAATTAAAGATTTTATTACTGAAAAATGGAATGGTACAATTTCTGTTGTTCAATAATATATAGAAGAAAAGTGATGTATGATGTAAAGTCATAGTCACTTTTTGACGTTTAAATAACGATAACTTCAAAAAGAATTACTTATTTATAATGATTTTAATTTAAACTACTAAACTAATTGAAGTTCATTCTCAATTGAGCTAGAATAAAAGAGGTAGTTAAAAATTTTTTACTAAACAAATGGAGGGAAAAAAATGTCCGTTTTAGAAATAAAAAACTTACATGTGTCTATTGAAGACAAAGAAATTTTAAAAGGTGTTAACCTTACGATGAAAACTGGAGAAATCCATGCCATTATGGGGCCAAACGGAACGGGGAAATCAACACTTTCAGCAGCAATCATGGGAAACCCTAACTATGAAGTAACAGAAGGGGAAATCCTTTTAGATGGTGAAAATGTGTTAGAGATGGAAGTTGACGAGCGTGCTCGTGCTGGTCTATTTTTAGCTGTTCAATACCCAAGTGAAATTCCAGGAATTACTAATGCTGAATTTATGCGTGCTGCTATTAACTCAAAACGTGATGAAGACGATAAAATCTCAGTTATGGATTTCTTAGATAAATTAGATGAAAAAATGGCACTCTTAGATATGCCTGAAGAAATGGCTGAGCGTTACTTAAACGAAGGATTCTCAGGTGGAGAGAAAAAACGTAACGAAATTTTACAATTATTAATGTTAGAACCTACATTTGCTATTTTAGATGAGATTGACTCAGGTTTAGATATTGATGCCCTTCAAGTTGTATCAAAAGGAATTAACGAAATGCGCGGTGAAGGGTTTGGTTCATTAATCATTACTCACTACCAACGCTTATTGAACTATATCGTGCCAGATATCGTTCATATTATGATGGAAGGTCGCGTTGTGATGACAGGTGGCGCAGATCTTGCTCAACGTCTAGAAGCAGAAGGATACAAAGGTATCAGTGAAGAACTAGGCATTAAATACGTCGAAGAAAAATAATGAGAGGAAGACAAGATAAATGAAAAATGCAGACTTAAAAGATTATCTTGACGATATTACATTATTTTCAGCTAGTCAGGAAGAGCCGCAATGGATGCTAGATTTACGTTTGAAAGCATTAGAAAAATGCGAAGAACTAGATTTACCAAAAATTGAGCGTGTTAAAATTCACCGCTGGCCATTAATGAATGTAGGAAATCTGAATGAAGAAATCTTAGGTAACCCAGTT
Organism: Vagococcus fluvialis; assembly: GCF_003337315.1. Classification (GTDB taxonomy): domain Bacteria; phylum Bacillota; class Bacilli; order Lactobacillales; family Vagococcaceae; genus Vagococcus; species Vagococcus fluvialis. The sequence continues at coordinate 215,072 of NZ_QPJV01000004.1, forward strand.
TTACCAAGCTTTGACGAAATGGAAGATAACCCAATGATTATCCAAGGGCGTACAACGACTCTTTATGAGCAAATGCCTGTTGAATTATCGGAACAAGGAGTTATTTTTACAGATATTTTTACAGCGATGAAAGAACATAGTGAACTTGTAGAAGAGTACTTTATGACAAAAGCAGTTCCAATGGATGAAGATAAAATGACTGCTTTCCATACTGCCTTTTTAAATGGTGGAGTATTCCTTTATGTGCCTAAAAATGTGGTTGTTAAGGAAGCTTTTGAATCACTATTCTTCCAATCTATGACTGATAATAGTGCATGGATTAAACATGTCTTAATTGTTGCTGAAGAAAATAGTGAAGTAACTTACTTAGAAAGACTTCATACTGAAGGAGAAGGCAGCGAAAAAATTTCTGCTAACTTTGTAGTAGAAGTGATCGCTAAACCTGGTTCTAAAGTTAAATTTGCAGCTATTGACCGTTTAGGTGAAAATGTTAGCACTTATATGAACCGCCGAGCTCATGTTATGCGTGACGCTAGTGTGGACTGGGCTTTAGGAATTATGAATGATGGCGATGTGATTGCTGATTTTGATTCTGATTTAGCTGGTGTTGGCTCTCATTCAGAAGTAAAAGTTGTTGCGATTTCATCAGGCCGTCAAGTTCAAGGAATCGATACACGTGTGACAAATATGGCACCACATTCAGTGGGAAATATTTTACAACACGGAGTTATTCGTGAACGTGGTACCTTAACATTTAACGGAATTGGTCATATCCTTAAAGGAGCAAAAGGTGCAGACGCGCAACAAGAAAGTCGTGTCTTAATGCTTTCTGATAAAGCTCGCGGAGATGCTAACCCAATTTTATTAATTGATGAATTTGAAGTAACTGCAGGACATGCAGCAAGTGCGGGACGTTTAGATCCTGAAGAATTATATTATTTAATGAGTCGTGGAATTCCTCAAAAAGAAGCAGAACGCTTGGTAACAAGAGGATTCTTAGGTTCAGTTATTACAGCAATTCCTGTAAAAGCTGTTCAAGATGAATTTGTAGAAGTGATTGATAGAAAGCTGGTTGATTAACAATGCTTGATAACAAAATCAAAAATGATTTCCCTATTTTATTTCAAGAAGTTAATGATGAACCTTTAATTTATTTGGATAACGCTGCAACAAGCCAAAAGCCCAAACAAGTCATTAATTCATTAGTTCATTATTATGAACATGATAATGCCAACGTTCATCGTGGTGTTCATACCTTAGCTGAAAGAGCGACATCTAGTTATGAAGCTTCACGTGAAAAGGTCAGAAATTTTATTAACGCCAAAAGCACGAAAGAAGTTCTCTTTACTCGTGGTACGACAACTGCTATTAACTGGTTATCAAGAAGTTACGGTGACGCTAATGTGTCAGCAGGAGATGAAATTTTAATCTCTCAAATGGAACATCACTCAAATATCGTTACTTGGCAAGAACTAGCTAAAAGACAAAATGCTACATTAGTTTATGTAGACTTAACAGATGAGGGCGAGCTTGATATTGAGGACTTTAAAAAGAAGTTATCTCATAAAACAAAAATTGTTTCTCTTGCTCATGCCTCAAATGTGTTAGGTGTTGTTAATCCAATTAAAGAATTAACAGAACTTGTTCATGAAGTTGGTGCTGTGATTGTAGTTGACGGAGCACAAGCAGTGCCTCATATGAGCGTTGATGTCCAAGATTTAGATGCTGATTTTTATGCTTTTAGTGGTCATAAAATGTGTGGACCAACTGGCATTGGTGTGCTATATGGTAAACAAAACTTACTTGAAAAAATGGAGCCAATTGAATTTGGTGGAGAGATGATTGATTTTGTTTATCATGATCATAGTACATGGACTGAACTACCTTGGAAATTTGAAGCTGGAACACCTAATATTGCCGGGGCAATTGCTTTAGGAAGTGCCATTGATTACTTAACTGAAATCGGCATGGATAATATTCATCAACATGAACAAGAGTTAGTTGAATATGTATTTCCAAAACTTAAAGCCATTGAAGGCCTAACTATTTACGGACCTCAAGACCCTAAAAAGCATACAGGTGTGATTGCCTTTAATATTGACGGGGTTCATCCTCATGACACGTCAACGGCTCTTGATATGGAAGGCGTTGCAGTACGTGCAGGTCATCACTGTGTTCAACCTTTATTAACTTATTTAGGAGTCCAATCAACAACACGTGCTAGCTTTTATTTTTACAATACGAAAAAAGATGCGGACCGCTTAGTTGAAGCGATTATCGCAACAAAGGAGTTTTTCACTGATGGCTTTATCTAAATTAGAAAATCTTTACAGACAAGTTATTTTAGATCATACCAATCATCCTCATAACAAGGGACTGCTTAATGAGGCAACTAGTCAAATTGAATTAAATAACCCGACTTGTGGTGATGTGATTCAATTACAACTAATGATTAAAGATGGTGTGATTGAAGATGTAAAGTTTGATGGACATGGCTGCTCTATCAGTATGGCAAGTGCTAGTATGATGACAGTCGCAATCAAAGGCAAGTCTGAAAAAGAAGCAATGGAAATTATTGCTAGCTTTTTAGAGTTAGTTCAAGGTGAAGAAGTACCAAACCCTAAACCACTAGGAGATGCTAGAATGCTCTCAGGAGTCGCTAAGTTCCCTGCACGGATTAAATGTGCGACCTTAGCATGGAAAGCATTAGAGCGTGGTATTATTGAAGAAAATTAGACAACAGTCGAAGACAATACATAAGACGTAAAGAGTAAGGAGTGGAGCAAATAATGAGTGAAGTACCACAGCTAGAAGAATATAAATTTGGTTTCCATGACGATGTTAAGCCAGTCTTCAGTACTGGAGAAGGTCTAACAGAAGACGTGGTTCGCGCCATTTCAGCTAGAAAAGAAGAACCAGAATGGATGTTAGATTTCCGCTTAAAATCATTAGAAGCATTTAACAAAATGCCAATGCAAAAATGGGGACCTGATTTATCAGATATGGACTTTGATAAGATTAAATATTATCAACAACCAAGTGATAAGCCGGCTCGTGACTGGGATGATGTACCAGATAAAATCAAAGAAACTTTTGAGCGTATTGGGATTCCAGAAGCAGAAAGAAAATACTTAGCTGGAGCATCAGCACAGTATGAATCAGAAGTGGTTTACCACAACATGAAAGAAGAGTTCTCAAAACTAGGGATTGTCTTTACAGATACAGACACTGCCTTAAAAGAGTACCCAGATATTTTCAAACAATATTTCTCAAAATTAGTCCCACCAACAGATAACAAATTAGCTGCTTTAAATTCAGCTGTATGGTCAGGTGGAACATTTATCTATGTACCAAAAGGTGTCCGCGTTGATGTGCCGCTGCAAACATACTTCCGTATTAACGCAGAGAACACAGGACAATTTGAGCGTACGTTAATCGTTGTTGACGAAGGAGCAAGTATCCATTACGTTGAAGGATGTACAGCCCCAACTTATTCAACAAACAGTTTACACGCGGCGATTGTAGAAATCTTTACTTTAAAAGACGCTTACTGTCGTTACACAACCATCCAAAACTGGTCAGACAACGTTTATAACTTAGTAACAAAACGTGCTAAAGCAGAAGCTGGCGCAACAGTTGAATGGATTGATGGTAACTTAGGTGCCAAAACAACGATGAAATACCCAAGTGTTTATTTAGACGGAGAAGGCGCTCGTGGAACTATGCTATCAGTAGCATTTGCAGGAGAAAACCAAATCCAAGACACAGGAGCAAAAATGATTCACAACGCACCAAACACATCTAGCTCGATTGTTTCAAAATCAATCGCAAAAGATGGCGGTGAAGTGAACTACCGTGGACAAGTAACATTTGCTAAAAACAGTGCGGGATCAATCTCCCACATTGAGTGTGATACGATTATTATGGATGAGCTATCAAAAAGTGATACCATTCCATTTAACGAAATTCACAATAGCCATGTAGCACTTGAACATGAAGCCAAAGTATCAAAAATCTCAGAAGAACAACTATACTATCTAATGAGTCGTGGTCTAAGTGAAGAACAAGCCACAGAGATGATCGTTATGGGATTTGTTGAGCCATTTACAAAAGAACTTCCAATGGAATATGCAGTTGAGTTAAATAGACTTATAGCGTATGAGATGGAAGGGTCAGTGGGATAATAAATTTAAAGAGTGCCAAAACATTGAATTGACAATGTTTTGGGCTCTTTTTTTGTTGTGTGATTTTAGAGTAAATGCCAAATTAAATGCCATTTACTAAAAATTAACATATTTTGCAAATCGCTCTCCTGTTTCTCTAACCTTTTCGGGAGTAACATGGGTATAAATATTCATAGTTGTTTTGACATCTTTATGTCCTAATCGTTCTTGAACTTCTTTGATACTAGCACCAGATTCAAAAAGTAAACTGGCGTGAGTGTGTCTAAAACCATGCAAAGTAATTTTAGGTAAATCATACTTTTCAAGAATATTATATAACCAATCATTAGGTGCTTGAGGATAGTACAATTCATTGAATTTGTTTGTAAAAAGGAACTGAGTATCTTTAGATGTGTTATAACCGAATTTTAAATACCACTCTTTTTGATTGTATCGCCATTGTTCGAGAACTTTAATCGTTTTTACATCTAAAGCGATAGCTCTTTGTGAGCTAATAGTTTTGGGTTCTTGAATAATAATCTGATTATGCTCGTCTACAGCAAGTGTCTTTCCAATAGTGATTTTTCTGTTGAAAATATCTATATCTTTCCACTGTAAAGCAAGCACTTCTGATTTTCTCATTCCAGTGAACGCCAAAACACGGAAAAAAGTTAGAATTTTAGTGCTGGTACGACTGGATTGCTCAGTGTGAGTCTCTAAACGCTCAAAAAAGACCTCTAATTGCTCTTTGGTGTAGAAGTTAGGGAATTCTTCGATTTCTTTCTTACGAGGCAGTACGGTCTTCCTCATGGGGTTAGAATCGATTAATTCCATTTGAATGCCAAATTGAAGAACTTGACCGACTACTTTTCTAAAATAATGGTACTGTTTGTATTGTTCATGCCAAAGATTAACTATTTCCTGACAATATCGAACAGTGATTTTATCTAATTTTAAGTTACCAAAGTATTTTAGGGCATAGTTTTCAACAAATCGACGTGATGTAGCTACAGTTGAAGGTTTCACTTTTAATCGATATTGTCATTAATTGGTTATCTTCAGCAAAAGAAGTAAGCTACAAAGCGAATATGGTGTATGAAGATTATACAGATATGCACCAAATACCCGTTGAAATTGATAGACGATTCATAGAAAAAGCGATGAATCGTTTAACATTTTTCCATTTTGATAACCTAAAGAAATATATGCCATTATTAAATTCAAGAGAAGAGTTTTTAGGGGGAAAATGGTTAAATATTACCAATCGTACAATATACGCAAACGTTCCAATGAAAATGACACGACATGATTTAACAGCGCAAGAAAAGTTGAGAATTGTTGAGTTATACTTAGCAGAAGTGGCTCAAAAAATTAAGAAGAACTTTAACAGTCATAGAGGGACGAATAAATTCATTGGTTATCCAGTGAAAGACTATGTGACGGATTATAAGAAACGTATTCCTAACTATGATACGTCAAAATTATTTATGGATAAAAATCCTCAAACAGTGCAACGTTTTGTGATTGATGATGATTATTTCGTATACGAATCAGCGATTATTAACTTAACAGAAAAACAATTGATTGATCGTATTGGGGAAAGAGTACAAGAGTTGAAAGAACACTATTCAGAAGTTTACTTGATTCGTATGGATGAAAACATGCATAGAGAATCAGCCAAAAGTGAAAACATGAAGCTACATGAATTCAATCCTAATGCTAAAGATGTACACTTTGAAGGATTCCAACCAGACTTCATACTATATCTTCAAAATGCCGACTTTTTCTTACAAGTTTTTATTGAACCAAAAGGCGGTAAAATAGAAGAACAACAATGGAAAGAAGATTTGTTGATGTATATCAACGAAAACGAAGCAGAATTAGCCTTTGAAGATGAAATAGACGGTGTTAAAATTAAAGGGCTTAAATTCTACACAATAAATGATGGTAGAAATACCATGAAACAACTCGCTCAAATTGTGATTGATGGGGAGTTTAGGGGATTGAGTATGTAGTCAAACAAGTATAGTTCTATAGGGCTATACTTGTTTGCTTTTTTTAATAATCTCTAGAATGAAATTTAGTTCGATAAATATTAATTTTATTGTTTAAGAAAGGGTGAATTTAAAATGGAAATAAAAGAAGTTCTAGATATATTAAATCAAGCGGATAACGATACCGAGTATTCTAAAGAAATTTTCAAAGCTTATGAAGAAGGTAAGCAAGATATAGAAATTATTAATAGTAAAACTGGTAATAGAAGAGATTGGCTTGTTATAGCAGATATTTATAACAAGGGTGACTACAGTCAAAAGTTTCATCTAAAAAATTATTTAGAGTTTAAATTAAAGAATGGATTGGATGAAACAGCTGATTTTAGAAAATCTTGTTATAGATATTTTAAGAATGCAGCATTAGTATTGTATACAAGGGAAGCCGTATTTGGAGAATCAAAAGACGAAATTAAATTAATTTTTGAAAATGTTAAGAAGTTTTACAAAGACGGTGGAAAAATTAATAATTACAGTGGACTAAGAAAATAGAGGTGAATATTATTTTATTTGAGGATGAAATACTAAATCTAATATCTGAAAAAAGAGAAGTGACATATTGGGGGAAACAGGAATATCACAAAAATAAATCGACAATGTAAACGAATTTATTGAACTATCAATTAATTTATTGAGAACATGAAGATAAGCTATTATTTTATTAGTTATGTTAGTTAGTATTGAAGAAATGACTAACATTGCGAACAGAACACCATTTCTCTTAATAAATCATAAATTTCAAAAAAGTATATTATCAGATTAAAGATTTATTAAATAATATCAGATTTTCACGTTTAGATAAGCCACTGTATAGAGCTAGAGAGGACATCAAGAAGTATCAGATAATTACTTGATGCACGCCATACAATTTTCATCGTTGCTGTGCTCCCCAGAAGATGGTAGGGCTGTAATAAGCTACAATACATATTTACAAGGTTTATTTCAGATGTTGCCTTATTACTAGGGTTTAATGCCGTACGTTATCCTATTGTACGTATGATACAGGCTATAATATAGTAATAATAAACTATGAGATAATTCAGGACAGTATAAATGTAATATCAATAAAACACGTAGACGAGGGGATTCTGAAAAGCGCAGAATCTAAAAAATATGTTAGGTGGTACTAATGATTTCTGAAATAGCTCCTCAAAATGTAATGCCATTCTAAATGCCATTGGTTTGATTTTAGCTTAATATCATTGATTTTATGAAAGGATATTCTTTATAAAAAATGCTGATATTAAGCTGTTTTGACCGTCTATTGTTATTAAAAAATCTAATGGAAGGTTTCGTAGGACGATATATAATTCTAAAAAGATTCAAGATATGTTTTTCATATCTTGAATCTTTTTTATTATTTTGTCAATAAAACTAAAAATAATACTAGTAAAAAATCAATTGTGATTTTATAATCTAGGTATTAGGTTTTTCAAATAAGGAAGTGAGATGGTTGAATAAAAATCAATCAAATTTAGGAAAGGAGAAACAAGTAACAAGAAAGCAAAAAGAGATAAAAGAGTTATTTGAAAATAATAGAATCGTTGAAGTAATACCGTCAAGAATTAAAAATAAAGATAATAAAAAAAGAAAAACTAGAGTAGCAGCTTATTGTCGAGTGAGTACATACGCAGAGGCACAGTCAGGAAGTTATGAGCTACAAGTCCAAAGTTATCAAGAAAAAATTAAAAATAATAACGAATGGGAACTAGTTGATATTTATGCTGATCAAGGAGCCTCAGGAACTTCGATGAAAAAAAGAATCAATTTTAATCGTATGCTCGATGATTGTAGAAATGGCAAAATTGATTTAATACTTGTAAAAAGCATGAGTAGATTTTCAAGGAATACATTGGATTTTATTTCAGTATACAGAGAGTTGAAAAACTTAAATAATCCAGTAGGAATTTTTATTGAAGACCTCAATCTAAATACATTAGATAGTTCTGGTGAAACTATTTTAGTTATGTTTAGTACAGTTGCTCAAGCTGAAAGTGAGCAAAAAAGTGAAGCGATTAAATGGTCAATAATTGAACGTTTTAAAAAAGGATTGCCTATAATCCCTACGCATAATTTATTGGGGTTTACAAAAGATAGATTTGGTCGTATTCAAATTGACAATAACGAAGCAGAAGTTATTAAGTTTATTTACCAGAATTTTTTGAATGGCGTAAGAGCTAAAGAAATAGCTCAGATGTTGATGGATAATGATATTCCTACAGCTATAGGTAATCAAAAGTGGACTTCATCCTCTATTTATAGAATATTAAGAAATGAAAAATATTGTGGTGATGTTTTAATGCAAAAAACATACACTGTTGATTGTTTTAGTCATAAAATAAAGAAAAATAAAGGCGAGAAACCACAATATCTTCTTAGAAATGGTATTCCTGAAATAATTTGCAAAACAGATTGGAATGAAGTTCAAAGATTATTGAAAAATCCAAGTAAGGGAATAAATAGACAATTTGAAAAAATTGAAAAACCTAAAAAATATGTAATGAAAATTAAAACAGGAATTTTTAAAGGTTTTATTATTTTAGATAAAGATTGGACTCAATTAGAGCTAGAAAATATACTCTTAAAAGGAGAAGAAGATAATGACTAGTTTATCATTTGAAGATTTTAATTTTGAAGTTATCAATGTAGAAAATCCTAAAGCTAATGTATTGACAATAAATAAAGGTGCGATTAGTTTTGATCGTTCTATTGCAGAATGTTTGAAGTTTCCAAGCCATATTAGACCTTTGATTGACAGAGAAAATAGAATATTTGCTATTCAATCATGCCGTTCCATTGCAAGTAAGTCTGTTTCTTTTTCTAAGCCTGAAAGCAAGCAAAAAGGTTCTGTAAAAATTCAATCTATTGTTGTTCGAAATGCTATCAAAATGCTCATGAAAGATAAATGGAATGAGGATAAGAGATATCAAATCGAAGGAAAATATATTGAAGAGCATAAAGCTTTTATATTTGATCTTAATGAATATAAAGAATTACCACTATTTAAGATAGAGAGAAAAGAAAAAGTGTAGGCATTTTTTTATGATTTGTTAGATAAAATTGATGTTTTAAATCAGTATATTGAGGAAAGTATTGATAATTTAGAAGAACAGGCTCAAATCTCATTAGATAAGAATGATAATACTTGGGAAGCTTTGAATCAGTTTTTCTTAAGAATGATAGATAAGTAGTTTTTGAATATAAAAAAACAAGAATGAAATCATCCTTGTTTATCAGATTTATTCTTTTTAAAGGGCTCCATGATGAAAAAGCCAATGTAAGCGCACAGTATAAATAATATGACTATAAAAAGAATCGGAATCATGGTTTCGCGTCTACTTAGAAGAATAATAATTAAAGGGACTATCAAAATGATTGAAATTGTATTTTGATGGTTATCATTTTTGTTCATAATAAACAACTCCTTATGAAGAGTATATCAAATTGAAGGTTGAGAAGGAATAAGGATAATATAAAAGCTTGTTGTGGGAAGTCAAAGTTTTAGTTAGATAAAAATCAATCTGAGAATACTTAATTCCTCTCTACAAAAATATTGAAATTATTAAAAAAAACTCCAAATGACATACGACAAATTTTTAAATTTGCGCCATCATTACTCCTTTAAATATCTATTTAAGATTATTTATTTATCTACTCGAGCTAACCAGTTAAATAAAAAGGGGAAGTTGTAACTTTTTAAACAAACTGTAGTGTCGCCAAATTTTTGATTTCATGACAAATCTGGCACAAATTTATAAATTTGTCGTATCTAAAATGAGGCATTTTGAAATAATAAAAGACATGAAATCAGCCTTAAACTGAATATCATGTCTTTTTATATTTCATTGTAAATATATAACTTTACTCAGATACACACTTTTTCAATGTTTCTTCAATAGATTTAATCACATCATGATTTTTAATTCCTAAAATAGGCATCGTATCTTGTGGATTTAAGTAAAGATATTCTTCTTGAAGTTTAGAGCTGATTGTCATGTGGATACCATGTTCAGTTCCATTTTCTTCTGCGTGTTTATCAATAGCTTCGTAGTTTTCTTTTAATTGTTCATATGGAACAACTGGGATAACTGTTGTGTCACTTTGTCCTAAGGCATCAACCATCATTTCATAGAATTTTTGATAAGTCATATTTTCTCCGCAAATCGCGTAAGTACTACGGTGAGTTCCGTTTTCTATTGCGCCAACAGCTGCTTCAGCAACTTGTTCTACTGTAACCATTGCAGTTCCACCTTTTAGAGCAGGGAAGACTGGTTGACCTTTGATTTGATCTGTAAACATTTTCCATAGAGGTGTTCTTCCTGGCATTGTTCCAAAGATATAAGGCAATCTAAGTGACATCACATCCATGCTACCTTCACCCTCAGCAAAAGCGACTTGTTCTTGTAATAGACGAGTATTAGGATAGCCTTGGCTTCTTAAATTGTATTCAGGTAATCTCTCAGCAAACTCTGCAAAGTAAGAACCAAACACAACAAATTTTTTAACATTTGCTTGTTTTGCTAAACGAGCAATACGTTGAGTTGTTAATACATTTGCTTCGTAGAAAAATTTTAAAGCTGGTTTTTGAGGAACTGTTCTTTCATCAGCTCCAGCAGCATAGATGAATCCTTCACAATCACTAAGTAAATCAATTATCTCTTCATCTGATAAGTCGTTCATGTTTCCTAAACGGTTATCAACTGAATCAGGAAATAAGTTGTCTGAAGGAATTGGAGGGAGTGACATAGTTTTTACTTCGTATCCTCTAGCTAATAATTCTTTGACCGTATAATATCCTAAAAAGCCAGTTCCACCTAAAACAAAAATTTTTGACATGATATTTCTCTCCTTTATGTGATTTATTTCACTTATAATTATAAGTGAAATATTTTGATTAAAATAGTAGATAAAAGGACAAAACACTAACTATTTAATTTATACTAAGTAAAAGAGGTGAAATCCTATGTCTAATAAAAATAAAGAATTATTTCCTTATGTTAGTGGAGATTATTATTCGGAAAAATTTGCTAATAATGAATTAAGAATTACAAAGGAGATATTAACTCAGTCTGAAGTACCTATACATAGAGATGAAATTGAGTTTATCTACATTTATAAAGGTAGTGGTACTTTAATGATTAATGGAAATCTCTTTGATGTAAGTAAAGGCAGTCTAGCACTGTTAATGCCTTATCATATTCATTCGTTTATTTTAGAGCCAACAGAAACTCTATCTTTTTATAGAATTAGATTTTCAATTGGCTTTTTGCTCCTAAGTAGTATGAATAGAAAACAGTATTTAGAATCAATGTTAGATATACATGGTCCTGTTACAATCCTAAATGTTCCAAAACTTAAGCAAGAACTTGTTTTAAATTTATGTAAAGAGGTAGTAGAAGAGCATTCTATAGTAAATCAAGAGACTGGAACTTTAGATGTCAGTTTGATTTCTTATCTCATCTACTTAGTTCAAACAGTGGAAGAAGAAAATATTTTAGAAACTAAAAAGAATAAAAGTTGGGAAATATTAGAGTATTTACAAGTCCATCACCAAGAACAAATAACACGCGAAAAAATAGCCAAGCAATTTTCTTGTACAGATGAAGAGCTTAACTATCATTTAAGAACATTAACAGGCGTAGGTTTTTCAGAGAATTTGAATAGGGTTAGGGTTAGAAATGCGGTAGCTCTTCTACAATTTGATGAGTTATCTATTCGTCAAATCAGTGAAATATGTGGCTACAAAACTGAAGCCAATTTTTATAAAAATTTCAAACAGTTACGTGGTGTAACACCACAGACAGTAAGAGAGCTTTCAGAGGAAACTATTCCATTTGAATTTAAACTTGATGCATGGGAAATATATATTTACATACAAGAAAACTATCAACAAAATCTATCATTAAGTGTTATAGCCGATATGACAAATACAACAGAAAAACAAATAAATCGTTTATTGAAAAAATCCTTTAATAAAACATTTCTAAAGTTACTTACTGAAACAAGGCTAAGAATTGCAAAAAATATCCTATTTGTTTTAGATAAAGGAGTTGAAGAAACTGCTATCTCAGTTGGCTTTCCAAGTAGTAAAGCATTTTCTCAAGCCTTTAAAGAGTATTACGGAGAAACACCGAAGCAGTTTAGTATGAGACAACATAAATAGTATTTTAAATTTCTAACTTTGTTTATAAGAGAAAAGTTATTAGTTAAAGAACCATTCTTCCTCAACAAAGACAGATATGACATTCAAATAACGAGATACTCCATTTAAGAGTGATTACTGGGAATTGTATGATGAGTTTATACAATTTTGAATGAGGAAGTGAAGCCAGTATGAACAATTATGAAAATTTCGATATTCAGAGTATTAATAAGGAAGCAAACCGCAACTATTATATTCCCTATGGAACCTTTGAAGAAGCACGAACAGCTATTACGCGTCAAGACTCTTCTAGGTTTACTTTGCTAGATGGTATGTGGGACTTCAGATTTTTTGATTCAGTTCGCAAGCTACCAAGTTCTTTTTATGATGATGGTCAAATAGATTTACATGACAAAATTAAAGCCCCTTCTGCCTGGCAATATGCTGGATATGATTCACATCAGTATATTAATGTTTCTTATCCAATTCCTTATATGCCACCTTTTGTGCCTGATGATAATCCATGTGGTGTCTATCAACGTGAATTTGAAGTTAATGATTTGGAAATGTTACATTATTTAAACTTTGAAGGGGTTGACTCAAATGTTCATATTTGGGTTAATCAGCAGTTTGTTGGTTATGATCAAATAACTCATAGTACAAAGGAATTTAATGTGACACCTTATCTTAAAAAAGGTACTAATACCTTAACTGTTTTAGTAACGAAATGGTGTGATGGTACTTATTTTGAAGACCAAGATAAGTTTAGAACCTCTGGCATTATTCATTCTGTCTACCTTGTATCTCGTCCTAAATCTCACGTAGAAAATTTCAGAATTCAAACTTTTGTTGATTTAAGTAATCAGAGTGGAAGTATTCATTTTGAATTATTAGATAGTCAAGTTGAGAACCAAGAGTATTGGTTATACGATCAAAAGAAAAATTTAATAGCATCTAAAAAAATCTCTGGGAGTCATCTAGAAATAAGTGTAACTAATTGTCATTATTGGACTGCGGAAACACCTTATTTATATACATTGATTGTTAAAGTCGGTGAGGAGTTTATTAAACAGTCTATTGGTATTCGTGAGATTACTAGAGATAAGCGTGCGGTTTTACTTAACGGGACACCTATTAAGTTATTTGGTGTTAATCATCATGATTTTGATGCTCTTGAGGGACCTTCAATGACTTTAAAGCAAATGAAAAAAGATATGCTGATGATGAAAGAAGCCAATATGAATTGTATAAGAACAGCTCATTATCCTAAAGCACCAGAATTTTACGAACTAGCAGATGAACTCGGATTTTATGTAATAAGTGAGGCGGATATTGAGTGTCATGGGATTGTTCATTTGTATGGTGAGACGGCTGATTATAATTTGATTGGCTCAGACAAGACTTTTTTAAAACCAATACTTGAAAGAGTTGAACGTTCAGTTATTCAAAATATCAATTTTTCATCAATTATTATGTGGTCAATGGAGAATGAATCAGGCTATGGGACTAACTTTGAAAAAGCTCAGAAAATGACTCATGAATTAGATCCTACTCGTTTGATTCATAATGAACGTTCGATTGAGCCAGTTATAGAGCAAGAAAATGATTTTCGTCATTTAGATGTTATTAGCCAGATGTATCCTTCATTAGAAACTGTGATCGGTTATTGTGAAGATAAAATGCTTGATAAACCTTATTTTATGTGTGAATATGCTCATGCTATGGGAAACGGTCCTGGTGGATTTAAAGAGTATTTTGATTTAATTCAACAGTATGATTCCTTTTTAGGTGGTTGTGTTTGGGAGTGGGCAGATCACGCTATTGAAGTTGATGGACATTTACTTTATGGTGGTGATTTTGGAGAAGAAACTCATGATGGAAATTTCTGTGTTGATGGCTTAACAACACCTGATAGAAAGGTAACGAGCAAACTAATTGAATACCGAAATATTCACTCACCAATTCAATTAGTGCGGTATTCAGTTGAGAGTGAACAGGTGACTTTAGAAAATATTCAGCGTTTTGTCACAAGTGAGTTATTGACTATTAGTCTTTCGTGGCAAATAAATGGAGAGACAGTTTCCGAATGCCTAATTGATGAGGTTATTGAGCCAAATGAGAAGATAACTATTAAGTATTTGTTACCAGAAGGTATTAAAGATGAGTTGTTAACTTTAAATATGATAGTTAAAACTAAAGGAACAAGTACAATTGTTGCTGAACAACAAATTATAGTGAAGGATAATCTAGTATTAAAAGAAAAGACATCACCTTCTAATTTACTAGAAATAGTTGAAACTGATACCCAAGGAGTCTGGCAAATCCAAGCAGATGAGTTAAAAATTGTATTTGATGTCGTTAGAGGTAGTTTTACAGAACTAACATTTAAAGGACAATCTGTTTTAGCTAATGAAACAATAATCGATATTTGGCGTGCACCAACAGACAATGACCGAAATAAGAAAAACGAGTGGCTTTCAGCTGGCTATAATCGAACTAAACTGAAAAATCTTTCTTATGAGATTCAGGGGAATCAAATTCGAGGTAAATATGCACTCGTAGCAACGGGTTTTCAACCGATTTTAGAATTTGAGCTAGACATACAGATTACCCATAATCAATTAGCAGTTGAGATTAAAGCGTATCGAACAGCAGAATTTCCTGATTTACCTCGATTCGGCATAACGTTACCGCTTCAAAAAGATTTCACAGATGTGACTTATCTAGGAAATGGCCCTCAAGAAAGTTACAGTGACCGAAATTCTGCAGGTGCTCTAGGTATTTATTCCCTAGATTTACATCAGCAGGAACGCTATGTAAAACCTCAAGAATATGGCAATCATACTGATACAAGATGGGTTAAAATAGGTAATGGAGATATCACTGTTCAAATAAATAATCCTAATAATTTTTCTTACAGACCATTTTCTAAAGAACAATTAACTGCAAAAAATCATGATTTTGAGTTAGTAGAGGAGGGAAATTATTTAACTTTAGATTATAAACAAAATGGAATCGGGTCTAATAGCTGTGGTCCTTACGTGACAGAAGATTATCGTTTTGATGAGGAAGAATTTAATTGGGATTTTCAAATGACGTTTAAATAAAATTTTTGATAGTTAATTAATGATACTGAAGTTAATCTTTTAAAGTGAGAATATATTTTTTAATCTAAAAGCTCCTGTAGAGTCAAAATAATTCTACAGGAGCTTTTACTATTTTTTTTGTAAAGGAACTAAAATTTCAGTGACAAAATCATCGATATTGGTTGTTGACCAGTAATCAACAACATACCTTTCAAAACAACCTTCATCAAGAGTGTAGTCATTTTCATCTGCCCATTTTTGAATCATTTGGTATTTGTCAGTAATGTATTTAGGATCTCCAATATGATACAAAGAAGCATACATGGTATGGTCTATTTCTTGGCAAGGAATGGCGTCTCGTGGCTGTCCCACAGGTTGTTGAATAATTCTTGCATGTGTAATCGTACCAGCCATTTTTTCTTGGAAAGAAGAGAAGTTAAGTATTACAGGGCCAGTTATTTCACAGTTATTTTTCTCAAGGTAGTTAACCCAAGGAATATTAATAACAGATTCCTGGTATTCATAATTAAAGGGCTGTTCTAAATAATAGTACTGAGTAGGTGGTAAAAATTTAATATTGATGTGAGTTAGGTTATTTTTGATAACCATTGAGGCTTCTCTTAATAAACTGTACCAATCATTTATAGCTGTATGGCAGTCAACAATTCGTTGTTTTTCAATTGTTAACTCATCTAATTTAGAAATGAAGTTTTGTTCATGGTAAAAGTAAGTTTTATTGTTTTGAACTCCTTGTATTTCTTGGAGTTTAAAACCAATTTGTTTGTAATATTTAATCACAGGAATCAAATTCATTGTGTCTCGCGTGTAGTAGCGATATCCGTTAACAGGACAAATCCTATCAGGAATCACAACACCGATTTCTTCATAAAAACGAAGGGCTTTTTTTGATATATGACATTCTCTAGAGACTTGGCCAATGGTAAAAAGTTGTCGTTTACATAATTGGCAATACTCTTCAGCTGCCTTTGGAGCTAGCTTATCCTTTAAACACATTTCCACACCAACATGAGTCATTTTAATGATCCTCCCCTTAGTATTTCCTTTCAAAATAAGTGACTAATTAAATGTGAGTCGTACTATAGTAAAGTTATTAAAAAATAGTTCTTAAACTTGTACTGAAAACTTACGTCTATTCTAACCCATTGATATAGGGGTTTGCAAGGTGGTAAGCAAACTGTGACGTTAGGGGGACGGTTTTAAGGATGTTATTTTATAGCGATCGCAAACGGTTACTTGTGCTGTGTTTAGTATATGTAGTGTTATTTATTAAAATTAAAATTTTATTCTAGTTCATTTTTGACGTTGAAATGATGATCTAACTTAAAAAAATTAGTTGAATCTAAGTGATATAAATGTTAAAAAGACAGCGTTATCGTTGAAAGTGAATTTTTTAACAAATAAATAATAATTGTTATTGACCTTCCATCTAAGGGGATGATGTACAGTAGCATTATAAATTAAATAACCAAAAAGATGGAGGAAAAAAAGATGGCTTATGATGCTTTAGGAATGGTAGAAACAAAAGGATTAATCGGATCTATTGAAGCGGCAGATGCAATGGTCAAAGCAGCAAATGTTTCTTTAGTAGGTAAAGAAGTAATTGGTGGAGGTTTAGTAACTGTGTTAGTTCGTGGTGATGTAGGGGCTGTTAAAGCAGCAACGGACGCAGGTGCTGCCGCAGCTCAACGTGTTGGGGAATTAGTATCTGTTCATGTCATTCCAAGACCACACGGAGAAGTTGAAACAATTTTACCTAAAAAATAAGAACATCATCAAAAGGAGAACAGCATGGAAAGTAAAAAAACAGATGTAAGAATGTCATCTAAACCAGTGTCATATGGAACGGCAGATGACAAAATGAAAGCGCTGAACAAAAAATTTAGAAGAACTGGGATTTCAAACGGATTAATTTCAGGTTTGACTTATGGAATCTATTCAACCTTAGTAATGGTGGCTAGTGGGTATGATCCATTAGTAAGTGCAGCTGGGATTTTAGCAGCTCCTTTTATATGCTCAGGTTTAAATGATTTATTTGCAGGTATTTTCTTACTATTTTTCAATGCTAAAAAAGGACGCCTAAAAGAAATGCGTCGAACATTAAAAACAAAACCAGGTAAGTTGTTGGTATTAGGATTCTTACTTGGTGGCCCAATTGCCAATGGAGCTTATCTAATTGGTTTAGCTCTAGCTGGTGTTTACGCTATTCCAATTTCAGCAACTTGTGCTTTATTTGGGGCTTTATTTGCTTGGATTTTCTTAAAACAACGTCCAACAGCAAGAGTTATTGTGGGAATGTTGATTTGTGTGGTAGGAGCTATCGTTATTAACTGGACTAAACCAGAAGGTGCCGAAAACTTTACTTTAGGAATTATTTTTGCTTTAGTAGCAGCTATTTGTTGGGGATTAGAAGGTGTGTTATCTAGTTTTGGTGGTGCGATGATTGATACAGATGTGGCTGTAAACATGCGTGAATTAATTTCAGGGTTAGTTGTTTTAGTCTTAATCGTACCAGCAGTTGGCGCATTTCCTTTATTAGGTGATACATTCTTAGCGATTAAACCAGTTTATTGGTTAATTCTTTCAGGACTTAGTGCAGCTGTATCATTCTTAACTTGGTATAAAGCTAACTCAACTGTGGGAACAGCTATCGGTATGTCTCTTAATGTAACCTATGCTTTCTGGGGTGTTTTATTCTGTGTCCTATTCTTAAATCAACCTTTAACAACAACAATCGTTGTCGGTTCAATTGTCATTGTATCTGGTGCTATTTTAGTAACAATGAATCCACTAGATCTGTTAAAAAAGGAGAGTGAATAGTATGTTACTACCAACAAGAATGGCCGTTTTGAATCACGTAGAAAAAGTAGGAACAGCAAATTTAGAAGAGGTCATGGAAAGTTTGAAACCAAGTTATGGGTCAGAAAAACAGTTTAATAAAGAATTGTACTTAGATCATTTAATGGCTTTAGAAGCAAATGGTTACCTCTCTTTAAAAAATTATAGATTAGGAACTGATGATGAATTAGTCTTATCTTTTGAAATAACAGATGATGGTCGAGCTGCAGTGGGCAAGTATGTCCCTCAAGAATATCGATAAGATAATGGAGGTTAAAAAGATGAAATATCACGGTGAAGAAGCTTTAGGGCTAATCGAAACAGTTGGCTTAGTACCAGCACTAGACGCTGCTGACAAAATGTTAAAAGCTTCAAATGTGGAACTTGTATCCTATGAAAATATTGGCTCAACTCTTGTTACCATAATGGTTAAAGGTGACGTGGCAGCTGTTGAGGCCGCAGTTGAAGCAGGAGCTCAAGCAGCTTCAGCCATTGGGACATTAACAGCAAGAAACGTTATGCCAAGACCAATCCCTGCTGTTGGTGAAATTGTTTCCATCTATGATGTGGATATTGAGGAGTAAGGAGAGAACTATATGAGAAGTTATGAAGCAATAGGTGCCATTGAAACATTTGGAATTGTTTTTGTACTAGAAGCAGCTGATGCTATGTGTAAATCCGCTGATGTGGAGTTATTAGGATTTGAAAATGTGGCTTCAGGCTATATTTCTGTCATCGTTCGCGGTGATGTGGCAGCTTGTAAGCAAGCTGTTGAAACAGGAGTTCAAGCCGTGGAAGCTATGGGAGCTGAAGTTTATAGCTCAGTTGTTATTCCGAGTCCTCATCTTGACTTACGAAAAATAATAGATCGTTATCAGTTATCACAAGAGCTTTAAGAAATGAGGGAATGAGATGTCTTTTGAAGATAAGGATTTACAATCCATTCAAGAAGCTAGAATTTTAGTTGAAAGGGCAAAAGTAGCTCAAGAAACCCTAAAAGAATACGAGCAGTCTTACTTAGATAAGTTAGTGAGTGGTTTAATAGAAAGTTTTAACTCAGAAGTAGATCATACTATTGAGACCGTACATAATTCCCTTCAATTAGGAAATGAAGCAGATGAAAAACAGCTGTTTCACTTGTTTATTGAAAGTTTTAAAGAGGATTATGAGTTAAAAAAATATATTGGTTTACTAGAGTTTGATGAGTTAAATCAAGGAGTAGAAGTAGGGATTCCACTAGGGGTCATAGGTGTTAAATTACCAGCAACTAATTTAGTTCTGAACTTAATCTATACAACATTGATTTGTTTGAAGACGGGAAATGCTCTTGTAGTTGTCCCTAATAGTAAAGCTGTTCAGGAAACTAATCAATTGGTTCACTTACTTAATGGGCTCATTACAAAAGGACAAGGACCAACTAATGTCATAAGTTGTATGCAAAGTGTGTCTAGCATAGGTGTTTCTGAATTATGCAATCATGAATTTCTTGATTTATTTATTAATATTGGATCAACAGAGTTTATGACGGTTATTGAAAAAGGAAAAACGCCTTATTTATTTGGTGGCGTTGGTTCTTCACCAGTCTTTATTGAAAGAAGTGCAGATATTGATTCTGCTTGTCAATCTATTGTAACAAGTCGTGCTCTTAATAACGGTTTGTTACCTGGAGCAGAACAATATGTCATTGTTGAAAATGTGGTGTCAGAGCAAGTTAAAAAGCAGCTTATTTCTAAGGGAGCTTATTTTATGAGCCAGTCAGAAGAAGTGTTGTTACTTAAACTGATTTTTCCAGATTACAACAAATTAGCTGCTAATTACATTGGTAAATCAGCTAGCTATCTAGCACAAAAAGCAGGTTTTGATGTCCCTAAGACAACAACAGTCTTGGTGTCAGAACAACCTTATATAAATGACGAAAACCCTTATGCTGAGGATTTACCGATTCCACTTTTAACTTATTATTTAGAGCCAGACTGGTTAAGAGCTTGCGAAAAATGTATTGCCTTAATTGAATACAAAAGGAATGGTCACACATTAGTGATTCATTCTCAAAATAAGGATGTTATTACAGAGTTTATTTTGAAAAAACCAGTTGGCCGGGTAATTGTTAATGGTTCTGGCGGACTAAGCAGTATTGGAATTGAATCTAAATTACCAACGTCAATGATTTTAGGTGGCTTAACAACTAAAAAAGGTTTTTCAGCACAGAACATAACACCTAAGGATTTGACTTACCAAAGAAGTGTGGCTTATCAGACTACTAAAAAATGTGAGCCTTTAAAGGTTTCAAAAGAAGAAGTTTTAGATGGATTAGATGACTTAAATGTATTTGCAGAGTTATTAAAAGAAATAACTAATTAAAAGGAAAAGCGAGGGACTTTAATGGATATCAAAGAGTTTTCAGAAAAGTTAGCCGAAGCTACTAAAGAGCTTGGCGTAGATGAAAGAGAAGCTTTATTAAAAATGTTTTCTTCTGTCACTCAAGAAATTGAGGAAGAAGAAGCAAGTGGTGTCTATGTAGGTGGAGATGATCAAAAGGATTTACCAGATGGCATTACAGATCGTTTACAAGCTTTAAAAGATAACTATTTAACTAAAGTACCAACTATTACAACTCATAGAGCCAGAGCAATTACTAAGATTGCTAAAGAAAATCCAGGTATGCCAAAAGCTGTACTTAGAGCTAAATGTTTCAAATATTGTTGTGAAACAGCCCCACTAGTCATTCAAGAAAATGAATTGATTGTAGGAGCACCAAATGGAGCACCTAGAGCAGGAGCTTTTTCTCCAGATATTGCTTGGAGATGGATGGAAGATGAGTTAGAAACAATTGGTAGTCGTCCTCAAGACCCGTTCTTCATTTCAGAAGAAGATAAAAAAATTATGAAAGAAGAGTTATTCCCATTTTGGAAAGGTCAATCAGTTGATGAATACTGTGAAGATCAATTCCGTGATGCAGGTGTTTGGGAATTATCTGGTGAGTCTTATGTGTCAGATTGTTCATATCACCAATTAAATGGTGGGGGAGACTCTAACCCAGGATACGATGTTATCTTAATGGGCAAAGGGATGCTAGATATTCAAAACGAAGCGAAAGAATATTTAGAAAATTTAGACTACGAGAACCCAGATGATATTGAAAAAATCTATTTCTATAAATCGATTATCGATACAACAGAAGGGGTAATGATTTATGCCCAACGTTTATCTGATTATGCTTTAGAGTTAGCTAATAAAGAAAGTAATCCAAAACGTAAAGCGGAGTTAAAAGAAATTGCCAGAATTAATGCAACCGTTCCAAAATATAAACCAGAGACATTCTGGGAAGCCATTCAAGCTGTGTGGACAATTGAATCACTACTAGTGGTTGAAGAAAACCAAACAGGTATGTCAATCGGTCGTGTGGATCAATACATGTATCCATTCTTTAAAGCTGATATGGAATCAGGACGTTTAAATGATTTCAAAGCCTTTGAATTAGCTGGTTGTATGTTAATTAAAATGTCTGAAATGATGTGGATTACAAGTGAAGGTGGATCTAAATTCTTCGCTGGTTATCAACCATTTGTCAACATGTGTGTTGGTGGTGTGAACCGTCAAGGAGTAGACGCAACGAATGAATTAACTTATTTATTAATGGATGCTGTAAGACATGTAAAAGTCTACCAACCTTCATTGGCTTGTCGTATTCATAATAAATCACCTCGTGAATATTTGAAAAAAATCGTATCAGTTGTTCGTGCTGGTTTAGGTTTCCCAGCGTGTCACTTTGATGATACTCATATCAAAATGATGTTATCTAAAGGCGTTAGTATAGAAGACGCTCGTGATTACTGTTTAATGGGTTGTGTGGAACCACAGAAATCAGGTCGCTTATACCAATGGACATCAACAGCCTATACACAGTGGCCAATTTGTATTGAGTTAGTTCTTAACCAAGGTGTGCCATTATGGTACGGCAAACAAGTAACACCTAATTTAGGTGGCATTAATGATTTCAAAACGTATGAAGAATTTGAGGAGGCTGTTAAAGAGCAAATCAGATATGTAACAAAATGGTCATCAGTTGCAACGGTTATTACACAACGTGTTCACCGTGATCTAGCACCAAAACCATTAATGTCATTAATGTATGAAGGCTGTATGGAAAGTGGTAAAGATGTGTCAGCTGGTGGAGCGATGTATAACTTTGGACCAGGTGTTGTGTGGTCAGGTTTAGCAACTTATGCTGACTCAATGGCAGCTATTAAAAAATTAGTCTTCGATGATAAAAAATATACTTTAGCTGAGTTAAATACAGCATTAAAAGCTGATTTTGTTGGCTACGATCAAATTCGTACAGATTGTTTAAATGCACCTAAATTTGGTAATGACGATGATTATGCAGACTTAATTGCTTCTGAATTGATTCACTTTACTGAAACAGAACACCGTAAATTTAAAACATTGTATTCAGTTTTAAGCCACGGTACGTTATCAATTTCAAACAACACACCATTAGGTCAATTAACAGGAGCTTCAGCTAATGGTCGTAGTGCTTGGACACCTTTATCAGATGGTATTAGTCCAACACAAGGAGCCGATTACAAAGGCCCAACAGCGATTATTAAATCCATTTCTAAAATGTCAAATGACACAATGAACATTGGTATGGTACATAACTTTAAAATCATGTCAGGTCTTTTAGATACACCACAAGGTGAAGAAGGATTAATTACTTTATTAAGAACAGCAAGTATTTTAGGTAATGGGGAAATGCAGTTTAACTACTTAGATAATGAAACATTAATTGACGCTCAAGCCCATCCTGAAAGATACCGTGACTTAATCGTTAGGGTAGCAGGTTACAGTGCTTTCTTCGTTGAACTTTGTAAGGATGTACAGGATGAAATTATTAGTAGAACGATGTTAACTAAGATTTAACACATCATATATAAGGAGTTGAAACAAGTGGTAAATGCAAAAGCAAGCGCAATCGAAAGGCAAGCGATGGTGTTTAATATTCAAAAATACAATATATATGATGGACCAGGAATTCGTACCATTGTGTTTTTAAAGGGATGTCCTCTTAAATGTCAATGGTGTTCGAATCCAGAGGGAATATCGCAAAAGTATGAAGTAATGTATAAACAGAATAATTGCATAGATTGTCATGCTTGTGTGGATGTTTGCCCACTAGGAATTCACTATATTGATGAAGAAGGGCATCATCAAGTCAGAAGAGATATCACTTGTAATGGCTGTAAGGCTTGTGTTGCTGTCTGTCCCAAAGCAGCACTAAACATTACAGGTGAAGCTAAAACAATTTCTGAATTAATGGAAGTTGTTCATGAAGATGATGCCTTTTATGAAATGTCAGGAGGAGGGATTACACTCAGCGGCGGCGAGTGTACTGCCCAGCCTGAAGTGGCTCTCGCCTTATTAAAAGCCTGTAAAGAAGACGGTATTAACACGGCTATTGAAACATGTGGTTATACAAGAATGAAAAAAATGTTTGAAATTGCTGAATATGTAGATTTGTTTTTATTTGATTTAAAACACATGGATCCTGTTCGTCACAATGAATTAACAGGAGTTAGTAATGAGCGAATTTTGAAAAATTTACAAGAATTATTACGACTTGGCTATGACATTCAAATTAGAATGCCTATGTTAAAACAAGTCAATTGTAGTAAAGAAGAAATTCAAGCTGTTATTGATTTTCTATTACCTTATAAAGATTATGAGAACTTTAAAGGAATCGATCTATTACCTTACCACAAAATGGGTGTTGCTAAATACGGTCAACTAGGTCTTGAGTATCCTGTTGAAGGAGACCCAAGTTTAAGTGATCAAGAATTAGACCAAATTGAGGAATGGATTAAGGAATACGATTTTCCAGTACAAGTAGTCAGACATTAGGAAGGAGGAGTTAGGATGGCAAGTATTGAACGGGTGATTCAAGAATCAGTTCCTGGTAAACAAGTAACCATGTTACATGTGATTGCCTCACCAATTGAAGATATATATGAAGCTTTAGGAATTGATTCGGAAGGCGCCATTGGCATTTTGACTCTATCTCCTTATGAATCAGCAATCATCGCAGCAGATGTTGCTACTAAATCAGCAAATGTGTCAATTGGTTTTTTAGATCGTTTTACTGGTTCAGTTGTCATAAGTGGTGATGTTCAAAGCGTAGAAATTTCGTTACAAGCAGTTTCAGACTTTTTAGCTAGAACTCTAAATTTTACAGTTTGTGATGTTACTGTGTCATGACTCCTAAAAAAATACTACTAGTTGGCCCAAGAAATAGTGGGAAAACAACTGTTGCTCACTCTATAGAGGAAGTGGACAAGCCAATTAGAAAAAAAGCTAATATTGTGTACGGGAAAAAAACAATTGATACACCAAGCACTTATTTAGAAAGTCCTTGGATGCGTCAACATATTATCTCCCTCCAGCAAAATGCTTATGTGGCCTGTTTTCTTTTTCCATTAGCTGAACAGAAAAAAAGCTATCCTCCAGGGTTTACTCATGTTTTTAGAATCCCTGTGATGGCACTTGTTACTTATCCTAACGATGAATTGATCAATGAAGCTATCCAACAAGAGGTTTTAAAAAAACTAACCTATGTTGGGCAATTTGAAGATATTATTTTTTTAAACATTGAGAATCAAGATGAATTAAAACAGATACAACATTATTTATTAAGAAAGGAGGTAAGGAAATGAATTACTTTCAAATGGGTACACAAATTATTTCAGGAAATGGTGCTTTAAAGGCATTAAAAGAAATCGAGATGACCTCAGTTTTAATTATTTGTGATCCTTATATGGTTGAATCTGGCAAGATTGATGACGTAACAAGCCTTTTAGCTGGAAGAGAAATAGATGTTACAGTTTTTTCAGATATTATTCCAGATCCAACAATTGAGGTGGTTGTTAAAGGTGTTGGAGAGATTTGTAGTTGTCAGGCAGATACGATTATTGCTTTAGGTGGTGGTTCGGCGATTGATTCAGCCAAAGCCATTAAAGAAGTTTATAGTCATTCAGCTACTCAAAAGGTTCAGTTAATTGCCATTCCAACTACTAGTGGAACAGGTAGTGAAGTAACTGCTTTTTCCGTTATTTCAGATAGCCAAAAAGCTGAAAAATATGCGTTAGTGGATGCTAGTATGATTCCTAATGTAGCTATTTTAGAGCCAAAACTAACAGAGACAGTTCCTAGTCATATAACGGCTGATACAGGAGTTGACGTAATGACTCATTGCTTTGAAGCTTATGTTTCTTTAAAAGCAACTGATTTTACAGATGCTTGTGCGGAAAAAGGATTAAGGATTGCTTGGAAAAATCTAGTTCAAGTAGTAGCTTTCGGTGAAGATTCTTATGGACGAGAAAAATTACTTAATGCTTCTTGTTTAGCAGGTATTGCTTTTAATGAAGCTTCTTTAGGAATCTGTCATAGTTTAGCCCATGCTTTAGGTGCTAAATTTCATATTCCTCATGGGCGAGCGAACGCTTTATTACTCCCTCATGTGATTGCTTATAATGCAGGCATGGATCTAAATCAAGAAACACAGACACTTTTTAAATACGAATCAATGGCTAAACTTTTAGGCATTGAATCAGGAACAACACGTGGAACTGTTCAAAGTATGATTGCTCAATTAAATCGTCAAACTAAAAAAATGGGCATTCCTAGATATGTAACAGATTGTGGTGTTGATAAAGAAGTATTTATCAATGAAATTCCTGAAATGGCCAAACTTGCTATGAAAGATACTTGTACGTTAACTAACCCTCGAGTTCCGACTCATAAAGAATTAGAGCAGATTTATCTACAGTTATGCCAGGGGGGATATTAATGCGATTTATTACTGAGATTGACTTAAGAAATGACTATCGCCAAACTCCCTTTAACACGTACAAGCTGGCAACAAAGGACAAATTAACTTCTGAAGCTAGACAATTTTTACAAGATAGAAAAATAACAATAATCACAGAAGAACAAGTTGAAACAACTGAAATAGCTGGAGAAATAGATGTAACCAGTGTAGAAGATGAGCAGCTAAATTTAACAGCACAGCTACTATATACTGACACCTTAAAACTTGTTTTATTGGCTAAAGAAAAATGTTCTGATATTTGTGAGGAATTATATGCTATTAGTTTGGTGATTAAGCAAATGAGTAGTTCTAAAAAACAAGAGATTACCTTAAAGATGCCAAGTGAGACTAATGTTACTTGGCAAGATAAAGTTACTTTAAATCAATTGTTTAGCCAAGAAGGTGATCTGATTGTTCATCTGCTTAATTTAGAAGCTAAACTTAATATCTTTAAAGAAGAGTCTAAAGAGGTTATGACTAGTGAACAAAAAGAGCAACTAGAAATAATTAGTTTTAAATTAAGATTTTTAACGGCACAACTAATAGGAGAATAGACATGAAAAAATCCCACTATGATATATCTAAATATAATCAGTTCATCAATCAATTTGAAGAAGTTATGGAAACACCCAAAAAAAATACATCAACAACTTATTTTACTGGTGTTGACTTAGGGACAGCTTGTGTTGTATTAGCAGTCCTTGATGAGTCAGGGGAACCTGTGGCTGGGGCTTACGAATACGCAGATGTAGTCAGAGATGGGATGGTTGTGGATTATTTAGGTGCTATCGAAATCGTAACAAGATTAAAACAGACAATTGAAGCAAAGCTTGATTGTGAGCTGATTTATGCCGCTTCAGCTATCCCACCAGGAACCGACAATCTAGATTCAGGGGCTATAAAAAATGTGATTGAAGCTTCAGGTTTTGAGCTTGTCAGCGTCCTAGACGAACCAACTGCAGCTAATCAGTTGTTAAATATTACTAATGGGGCTGTAGTTGATATTGGTGGTGGGACAACGGGCATCTCAATACTAGTAGACGGAGAAGTAATTGATGTATCTGATGAGGCGACAGGAGGTACTCATTTTTCTCTTGTTGTATCAGGTTCTTATGATATGCCTTTTGAAGAAGCAGAAATATACAAAAGAAACTCTAAAAATCATCAAGAACTCATAGGAATTTTGAAACCTGTTATTGAGAAAATTGCTTCAATTATTAAAAGACAAGTATCTACTTATCCAGTAGATGAAGTTTATTTGGTAGGTGGAACAGCTTGTTTAACGGGAATGGAAACAATTATTGAGTCTTATTTAGGAATTCCCACACATAAACCCATTAACCCGATGTTTGTCACCCCACTTGGTATTGCTAAGAATTGTTTTAATGAACGAAGTAAATAAAGGAGGTCATGATCGATGGATTGTCGCATTATTAAAGCCCCAGGAGAAAACACTCTGGCCATTTTAAATAGAAGAAAAGGGTCAAGAGGTGATATTGAAAATCCTGGAGCAGTTGGATTAGTTCAAGGAAAGTTAATTGAAATGGTATGCGCATCTGATATTGCTGAAAAAGCAGTAGGTGTCACAGTTGAAGATATTAGAGGAACTTGCCCCCAAAATATGATAATGTTGGCAATTTTCGGAGATGTGGCTTCTGTAACAGCAGCAATTGAGCAAATAAAGTTGAGGGAGAAGAAAAAAGAATGGTTATAGCAGAATTAATAGATACTGTTTGGGCTACTCGTAAATCTGATCAACTTAATGGCATTAAATTTATGTTAGCTGAAGTAAAGGGCGGGACAAAAGAAGGGGAGAGATTAGTCGTTTGTGATGTGATTGGCGCAGGTATTGGTGATAGAGTGCTTGTTACCTTTGGCTCAAGTGCTAGAAGAATGTTGGAAAATGATTCAATCCCAGTAGATGCTGCCGTTATTGGCATTATTGATGAGAGTTGTGAGTCCGTTTAAGTAATAAGAAAAGAGGATGTCCATGAAAAGATTAATTTGTTATGCAGATATTGAAACAGCGCATCAACAAGGTGAAAACTATCTAATAATAAATGAGGAAACGATTGTGACGCCTTTAGCGAAAGATTTAATGGAAGAGTATCAATTTCAAATTAGAAAAGAAAGTCAAAGTAGTGATAATAAGTTAGATGAAGAAGATTTAGGTTTAAGTTTTTCTAAGGAGTCATTAATCGCTCTGCTTAGAAAAGTTTTAACAGAAGGTAACACTTCAACTAACTATTTTGAAGCTGACACTCATAAAAATGGGTTGAAGGTCGTTAAAGGTGACACCGTTAAGTTATCAAAATTTGAAACAGCCAATGATAAAGATCAAGTGTTTTATCAAGAGTTAGTAGGGAAAAAAGAAATGCCAGTAAATGCTGGGATGTTAGAAATAACCGAATCCACTTTTGATTTAGATTTAACTGAAAATGAAATTAATTATGTTGTTTCAGGTTCTTTAACATT
Source organism: Vagococcus fluvialis (assembly GCF_003337315.1). Taxonomy (GTDB): domain Bacteria; phylum Bacillota; class Bacilli; order Lactobacillales; family Vagococcaceae; genus Vagococcus; species Vagococcus fluvialis. The sequence goes on from NZ_QPJV01000004.1 coordinate 243,709, forward strand.
TATCATTGATGGGACTAAATATCATGCTAAAGCAGGAGATACCATCTATATGCCAAATCATTCAAAAATCACATGGTGTGTGAAAGATCATGTCAAACTATTTTACGTGACAGGTCCCACTAAGTGAAGTAAGGAGTAAAAGATGAAGGAAGCAATAGGATTAATTGAAACAATGGGAATTATCGCAGCCATTGAAGCTAGTGATGTTATGCTAAAAACTTCTAATGTCACTCTCCTTAATAAGGAAATCGTTAAGGGTGGTTTAGTTACAGTTGTGATAACTGGAGACGTTAGTGCTGTTAAAACAGCCGTAGATGCAGCCGTAGTAGCTGTTAACCGTTTAGGAGTAGGGTTATTAATGAGTTCTCATGTGATGGCTCGACCTGATAGGAGTATTGAGAGCTTACTACCTAAAACAAAAGAAAAATCAGAGAGTAGTTTTAGTGACGTAGAAGAATCTATAGAAGAAATGCCAGTTGTCAGTGACTTAAATACTGAAATAGAAGAGATAGTAATAGAAGAAACAGTTATAGAATTACAAGATGATTTATCTGAAATCCAGATGAAAGAGTTACTAGACAATCATCAAAAAGAGACTGTTAGAAGTTATTTATTAGATAAAACAGTGGCTCAGCTAAGAGAGATGGCTAAGCAGCATAACGATTTTGTTATTGAAAGAAAAGAATTATATCGTACCAATAAATCTGATTTAGTGGAGGGTATTATCAACTATTTAAGTAACCAATCGTAAAGGAAATGAGGAAGTGTAAATGGTGAAGTTAGATAAAGATTTGTGTTCCATTCAAGAAGCACGAAATTTAGCTGAAAGTGGGAAAAAAGCAGCAAATGAGTTGGCAGATTTTTCCAATGAACAAATAGATAAAATTTTAAAAAATATGCGAGATGCCATTGAAAAACAAGCTTTATCATTAGCAAAATGGGCAGTAAAAGAAACTGGTTTTGGTAAAGTGGAAGATAAAGCTTATAAAAATCATGCCGCTTCTACATTATTATATGAAGAAATAAAAGATCAAAAAACAATCGGTATCATAGATGAAGACAAGGTGAAAGGCACTTTAGATGTGGCTGAACCAGTGGGCTTAGTGTTAGGAATTGTGCCTTCTACTAACCCAACATCAACAGTTATTTTTAAAGCAATGATTGCTATTAAATCACGAAATGCTATTTGTTTTGCCCCACATCCAACTGCAGCAGAGTGTACTAAAATGGCGGCAGATATTTTAAATCGTGCGGCAATTGAAGCAGGTGCTCCTGAAAATGTCATTAGTTGTGTGTCAACACCAACTATGGCATCAACGAATGAATTACTTCATTCGCCACATATTTCACTTATTATTGCCACAGGTGGTCCCGGTATGGTTAAAGCAGCATATAGCTCAGGTAAACCAGCAATTGGTGTAGGTGCAGGAAATTCTCCAGCCTATATTGAATCAACAGCAGACATCAAACAAGCAGTGGCAACAATTATTGCAAGTAAAACATTTGATAACGGTACAATTTGTGCTTCAGAACAATCTATTGTTTGTGAGAGAAAAAATGAGTTAGAAGTCATTAAAGAGTTTGAAGCACAAGGTGGCTATTTTATGACTGAGGATGAGACTAGTCGTGTTTGCGACTTGTTATTTAAAGCTGGAAACGCAATGAACGCTAAGTTTGTTGGTCGAGATGCTCATGTGATTGCTGAAGCTGCAGGAATTACTATTCCTAAAGAAACAAAAGTGTTGTTAGGTCGACAAGGTGGAGTAGGAGCTGGTTATCCATTATCTTTTGAAAAATTAACAACTGTTTTAGCCTTTTATGTAGTAGAAGATTGGGAAGAAGCCTGTCATTTAAGTATTGATTTACTTCAAAATGGTATTGGACATACTATGAGTATTCATACGAATAATCGAGATATTGTGTTAAAATTCGCAGCAAAACCTGCTTCAAGAATCTTAGTTAATACAGGTGGAAGTCAAGGTGGAACTGGAATCAGTACTGGATTACCAATTTCCTTTACTTTGGGTTGTGGAACAAGTGGTGGTAGCTCTGTTTCTGATAACGTGAGTCCTAAGAATTTACTGAATATTAAAAAAGTAGCTTATGGCTTAAAAGACGTTACAACTTTAGTAGAAGACGACAAAAGTTTTCATATAGGGAGTCCTGAGCCTGTAAAAGAAAAAGCTTGTTTGACCCAAAAAAATAATTGTCCAAGTAAATCTATTGATATGGAAGAATTAACCAAAGTGGTAAGAAACGTTTTAATGGGAATGAAAGATTAGTAAAGAGGTAGTGTTATGGCGAATTATGAGGAATTATTAGAATGTATCATTAATGAAATTAAACATAACAAGAGTAATAAGATAGTGCCAGTAGGGATATCTAACCGACATATTCATTTATCACAACAAGCAGTTATTAAATTATTTGGTGAAGGGTATGAGTTAACTCAGTTAAAACCTTTGTCTCAAACAGGTCAATTTGCTTGTAAGGAATGTGTGACTCTTTGTGGCCCTAAAGGTGTTATTGAAAAGGTTCGTGTATTAGGCCCTGTTCGTCAAGAAACACAAGTGGAGATATTGATGTCTGATACCTTTAAATTAGGTGTACCAGGAAAAGTTCGTATGTCAGGTGATATTCGCAACACACCTGGTTTGACACTTATTGGCCCTAAAGGATCTTTAGAATTAGAAGAAGGTGTCATTGTTGCTAGTCGACATATTCATATGTCAGAAGAAGAAGCAGCCGCTTTTAACGTTATTGATAAAGAAGAAGTTAGTTTAAAAGTACCAGGTATTAGAGGTGGTCTACTGGATAATGTTATGATTCGAGTAGATAAAAGTTTTAAGCTAGAATGCCATCTAGATACAGATGAAGCAAATGCAATGGGAATAACTCCAGGATTAAACCTAGAGATAATAAAAAAATAAAAAAAGATACTATTATAGGAGGAAACAATAATGAAATCAGATGCACTAGGAATGGTTGAAACTAAAGGATTAATCGGCTCAATTGAAGCGGCAGATGCAATGGTAAAAGCTGCTAATGTAACACTTGTAGGAAAAGAATTAGTTGGTGGAGGAATTGTAACGGTTATGGTACGTGGGGATGTAGGAGCTGTTAAAGCTTCCACTGATGCAGGTGCAGCAGCAGCTCAACGAGTAGGAGAATTATTATCTGTTCATGTGATTCCAAGACCTCATGCTGAAGTTGAAACAATCTTACCAGAAGCTAAGGCATAGTAAAAATAATCAACACACTTCTATTATCTCTATTAGTAGAAGTGTGTTTTTATTAGGAGGAGAAAGTATGACAAAAACAATTATTATTGGCGCTAATCATTCTGGCATTGCAGCAGCTAATACAATACTTGATAATGATCCTAATCATGAAGTTGTAATGATTGATCGAAATGACTGCATTAGCTACTTAGGCACAGGCTCTGCTTTATGGATTGGTCGACAAATTGATTCTTATGATAATTTATTTTATACAAGTGGAGCTGATTTTGAAAAAAAAGGAGCCAAAGTTTACCTGAAAACAGAAGTAAATCATATTGATTTTGAATCAAAAAAAGTGACTTGTTTTTCTCATGAAAGAGGTCAATTTGATGAATCTTATGACCAATTAATTATAGGAACTGGATCAAAACCCATAGCATTAAATGTTCCAGGGAATGAATTAGCCAATATCCATTATTTAAAAACCTTTCAAGAGGCTAAGTTAATCGATCAGCTACTAGATCAAGAGGATGTTAAAACAGTGGCAGTCATTGGTGCTGGATATATTGGGATTGAAATAGCTGAAGCCGCTAAACTTAGAAATAAAAAAGTGCTATTGTTTGATGTGGGCAAGAGATCTGTACCATCGTATTTTGATGAGTGGTTAACAACTGATATGGATAAAGCCTTAAAAGATAATGGAGTGGAACTCCATTTTAATGAAGAAGTGAAGTCTATTCAAGGAGTTAATAATAAAGTAGAAGGCATTACAACTAATCAAGGAACTTATCAAGTCGATGTAGTGATTAATGCCATTGGGTTTATGCCAAACACGTCTCTTGCTAAAAATCAGTTAGAAACCTATAGAAATGGAGCTTATCTAGTTGACTCGTATCAACGAACTAGTGAACCAGATGTTTATGCTATAGGCGATTGCGGAACCGTATTTTCAAATGCTCTCAACAAACAAACCTATATTGCCTTAGCAACGAATGCTGTTCGTACAGGAATTGTTGCAGGATTAAATGCTGTAGGCATCAAAACAAAATCTAATGGTGTTCAAGGATCAAATGGCATATCCATTTTTGGTTTAAACATGGTATCTACAGGTGTTTCAGTAGAATCAGCCTTAAAAAATAATATGGTTGTTGACTACACTGATTTTGAGGACTTACAAAAACCAGACTTTATGGAAAAAAATGATTTAGTCAAAATAAGAATTGTTTTTGAAAAAAATAGTAGAAGAGTTGTTGGGGCGCAATTATCTTCATATGAAGATATGTCATCAGTTATTCATATGTTTTCATTAGCCATTGAGAAGCAAGTGACTATAGATGAGCTAAAATTATTAGATATTTTCTTTTTACCTCATTTTAATCAGCCTTATAACTATATTACAATGGCATCTTTAGGTGCTAATTAAAATAAAAAATTTTAATAGGTTAAACAAAAAATATTTCATCTGAAAAAAGCTGTCTAAAAAATTTCTTATATAAAAGAGATTTTAAGACAGTCTTTTTGTTTATTTTTATGTTTATTAAATAACTATGTTGCTAGTGCTTGGAATCTTTCGATTAGAATCTATATTATCAATTGTTAGAAAGATAGAGAATTTAATAAAAAATATAGCATGATACGGAGTAGTTAGTGGAAAAATATAAAACTCGTGGATTTTCTAAAAGGACGGCCAATCAAATCTACACATTTTATTACTAAAAACTCTCCTAACAAAACTCAAGTCTGTGCACTTTTTTACGAGATAACAAACTTAAAAGGTTGCGTCAAGAATTATGTGTAAATGGAAAAAACCATTCTGTCGGTTAAGTTAAAACATTGATTCTAATGTATCTTGTATTTCTTTAAAACCTTTATGAATCCGACACAAAAATTTCTGATTATAGTTGTTGAATTGAGAAACTAAGAATCTCTCTAGAGATTCTTCATTAGGGAATTGTTCTTTTCTTTTTGTATATTTCTTTAATTGTTTGTTAAAACCTTCAATCAAGTTAGTTGAATAAATGGTTCTTCTGATTGATGGAGGAAAATTAT